>OZ245325.1:902500-1696418 GCA_965225705.1 Maricaulaceae bacterium | reverse complement strand
GATGGGGTCCACAACAAAGCTAAACTGTTCTCTTATATCTTCAGGGTGATGAATGAGCTCATAAAAGTATATTTTTTCCTTTTTAAGAAAAAGGCAGAGGTTGAAACCTCTGCCTTTCAGAAGTCTATACTTTTTAGGGAGTTATGCGTTATGCATCACTTTTTTCTTCAGACAGGCTTTCTGTTTTTTTATCCCCTCCACCTATGACGCCGGCTGCTTTAGACAAGGCCACAATGGTTCCCGAGAGGGCAAGGAGAGCTATCAAATTTGGTCCCGCCATAAGACCATTCCCAATACCCGCAACAGACCAGGCAACTTCAAGGTGAAGAACGGCACCACAATACACAATAACGCACCATAAAACGCGGTAGGGGATAATGGCTTTGGTTCCTAAAAGAAATTCCACAGCACGCTCCCCATAAAAAGCCCAGCCTAAAATGGTGGTAAAAGCAAAAACAGCGAGGCCAAAGGTGACCACCCATTTTCCACCGCTAAAAGCTGCTTCAAAAGCTGCTGATGTAAGTTGTGCGCCATTTAATCCACTTTTCCAGGCTTCAAGGCCCGTCATAACAACGCCGGTTTTAGGGTCGACCCACTCAAATACAGCTGGAGCTGTCAGAATGACAAGAGCCGTCATTGTACAAATGATAAGGGTATCAATCACACAGCCCAACATGGCAATTGTGCCCTGACGGACAGGGTCATTTGTTTTCGCAGCAGCGTGAGCAATAGCTGCAGATCCAAGACCTGCTTCATTGGAAAAGGACCCTCGGTCAGCACCTTTTTGCATAGCATACATGATGCTGGCCCCAAGAAAACCACCAGCTGCGGCGGATCCGGTAAAGGCATCTTTGAAAATCATCGCAAAAGCATCAGGAATATAAGCTGCATTGAAAAAAAGAACAAAAAGGGCAGCAGCTATATAACCAAGTGCCATAAGGGGAACAACAGCGGAAGCAACTTTGGCAATACTTTTTATTCCTCCTATAATGACAGAGAAAACTAAAAGTGCAAGACCTAAACCAGACACCCAGCGTGGGATGCCAAGGTGTTCCTTAAAAAGACCTGCCACCTCATTGGACTGAATAAGATTACCTGTTCCGGGGGCCGCAACAGCTGTACATATAGCAAAAACAAAAGCCAGCCACATCCATTTTTTACCAAGGCCATTTTTGATATAATACATAGGGCCACCAACATGTTCACCGCGTTCATCAACCTCACGAAACTTAACGGCAAGAACAGCCTCAGAATATTTTGTAGCCATGCCAAATATTGCTGTCATCCACATCCAGAAGATAGCCCCTGGGCCGCCAATGGCTATCGCTGTTGCAACACCTGCTATATTGCCTGTACCAACTGTTGCTGAAAGCGCTGTAAATAAAGCTGCGCGGGGGCTTATTTCTCCATCTTTATTATCGCTGGACTTATTTTGAAAAGCTAATCCTATGGCTGCTGGCAGGCGTCGAATTGACATGAAGCGTAAACGTATCGTTAAAAACAAACCTGTTCCTAAAAGAAGAACAACAAGGACAGGGCTCCAGACAATGCGCACTTCGATAAAAGATAATATATCAGGAATATTCATGAGGACCCCATAAAAATAAAAATAAGCGATAAATTTACTGTGTTTCTGTAAATAGTTTTCTTGTAAAAATCAAGTATGAACTGCAGTTAATTTTTATTTTTATTTTATAAATCCATAATTTTTTCAGGACATATAGTCAAAAAATGATAAAGGCACATACAAGTTGTCCTGGCCTGAGAGGAAGTTGATCTATAAAAAATGTATATTTATTTTTAAGTTTAGCTAAAATTTTTTACTTTTTCTCTGAATGAAATGCAGAAACATAATAAGTAAAAATTTTATTGTTAAGAATCTTCTGAGACAGAAAAATATGCTGTTACAGGGACATGGTCAGAGGGTTTTTTCCAGCTTCTTGTTGGAGAATCGATAACAAATTTATCAAGGCAATCTGATGCCTGAGGAGAGAGCAGGATATGATCAATGCGTATCCCCTGATTTTTTGGCCAGGCCCCCCCTTTATAGTCCCAGAATGTGTACTGATGAGGCCGGCCGCCTGTCTGGATATAAGCATCAGACAGGCCAAGCCAGGAAAGTGCATGAAACGCTGCCCGGCTTTCAGGACGAAATAAGGCATCATCCCTCCAGAGTTTTGGATCATGGACATCTTCTTCACGGGGAATAATGTTATAATCCCCTGCTAAAACGAGAGGCTCTTCATAGAGTAAGAGCTGTTGTATATGTGTTCTAAGGCGTTTAAGCCAGGCAAGTTTATACATGAACTTGTCACCCAAATGGGAGCTGCCCTCTCCTGAAAAAACAGGGTTTCCGTTGGGAACATAAAGGGAGGCAACACGCCAGGGTCTCCCGGGTGCTGCAATCACAGCTTCAAGATAGCGTGCCTGCAGATCATCCTCATCACCCGGTAATTTTTGATGAATCTCCTCAAAAGGGTATTTAGAGAGAATGGCCACCCCATTGAAAGTTTTTTGTCCATGAAGTGCAAGATTATAGCCAAGATCTTCGAAGGGCTCACGCGGAAAAACATGATCTTCACATTTTGTTTCCTGCAGGCACACAAGATCAGGATTTTCTTTCTCAAGCCAGGAGAGCACATTTTCCAGGCGTGCCCGGACAGAGTTAACATTCCAGGAGGCAAGTTTCATGGGGTAAAAACCTTTTCGATTGGATTCTCATCAACAGGATAAAAACTTCTCTTTTTATATCTTCGGCAGGGTTTTGAGAACAGCCTTTTTAGTGTAAGGATTTTTTCTTCTGTTTTTTGATGTTCAGTCGCAGAGCTTCACGAATCTCTCCCCGTAAAAGAAGAGTTTTCACATCATCTTCTTTGAGGGCAAGAGAGGCTTCGATATCTGTCAGAGCTTCATCAAACTGACCCAGCATTTTTCGTGCTCTCGCACGTTCACGTAAGGCTTCAGCATTTTTGGGAGAGACAGACAGAACCTTATTCCAGGCTGTTTCAGCAGATGCCCACATGTTTTGTGCTGCGCGTACATAGCCGTGACGTATCAAAAGTTCCTGAGAATTGGGGATCAGTAATAACCCTGCACTGACAATACGTAAAGCATCTTCAGGTTTTTTGGCCTGAAGCCAGGCATCAATAGCCAGCAGCATATATTCCACACGTGTTTGAGAATCACCAGCATAAGGCTGCTGTGCAAGATCTTCAAGGCGTAAAGCAGCCTCAGCAGGATGACCTAGCGTCAAAAGGGCGGCTGCTATACAATGACGTGCCAGGGCCTGCCCGCCCTGATCCCGCCATATAAGAGCGTCCTCAAAAGCTGTCTCAGGATCTTTTTCGACCTTTTCAAGACAGCTGTGATAACGCTCTTTGTCGCTAAGGTGAGATTGTCCTTCATCTGCCCGGGCAAAAACAGACAAAAAACATGCAAGGCAAGCAGGAAATGCTACGAAGATGGAATTTATCACTCTCCTTTGAGCGGTCATCATATCGTCTCTCCTTTTCTTATGCAGATATAGGTTTTTAGGATGCAGGCTGAACTTTTTTACACATAGCATCTACTGTTTGTCGCAAGCGTTCGATATCCCCGGGGGCAGAGAGACGATGATCGCCATTTTTGACAAGTGTGAAGGCAACGTCATCACTTTGAAGACGGTCCAGAAGACGAACCGCATAAGCCCAGGGGACGTCCGCATCATGCTGACCATGAAGAATATGGACAGGAAGTGTGAGGGGCAGAACGGGCTTGTCTAAAAGAAGATGGTGACGTCCGTCTTCGATTAAAAGTTTTGTGATCTCATAAGGTGTATCATCATAAGGGGTGGGGCGTTTCAGGACACCCTGATGAAGAAGGGTTTTTTGTTCCTCTTCAGAAAACTGAGTCCACATAAGCTCTTCTGTAAAATCAGGTGCAGGAGCAATCAGGACAAGGCCCCTGATGCGTTCAGGTCGTGCCTGTGCCGCAAGAAGAGAGAGCCAGCTCCCCATAGAAGATCCCACAAGGACAACAGGTCCTTTGACAACATCATCCAGAATAGCCAGAACATCCTCACGCCAGCGGCTTATACTCCCTTCAGAGAAGTTTCCGGAGGACTGACCATGGCCAAAATAATCAAAGCGCATGAAAGCCCTTTTTTGTTCACGTGCCCATGCTTCAAGAGCTAAAGCTTTGGTCCCCTCCATATCAGATTTAAAGCCACCAAGCCATACAATCCCCGGTGTCTGGCCTTCAGAAGCCATATAGGCAAGCTTATGTCCGTCCGAACGCTTCAGAAGAGAAATCTCAGGGCTGTTTTCTGAAAAAAGCTTGTTGTTGGATATGTTTTCAGGCATAAAGCATATTCCTTATTTGACTATTCATGCTCTCAGGTAAAATAAAAAGAACAGTTTCTGAAAACATAGTGTTTTTTTGTTCCTGTGAAAAGCTGAAGGTTCTGGCTGGGAAGATGTATGACGAAAAATATACTTCAGGTTATTCCACAACTTAACGCAGGAGGTGCCGAACAGACAACGCTTGAAATTACAGAGGCCCTTGTGAGGGAAGGTTCCAGAGCGTTTGTTGTAAGCCAGGGGGGGCGTCTTGAACACAAAATAAGCCAGCTTGGTGGTATATTTAAGCGCAGGCCTGTTCATAGTAAAAATCCCTTTATTCTCCTCACGAATGCTCTTTATCTTAAACACTTTATACGAACAAACACTATCCACCTTATTCATGCCCGCTCACGAGCCCCTGCCTGGAGTGCGCGTCTTGCAGCACACTGGGCGAATATCCCCTTTGTGACAACCTATCATGGTGTGTATCAGGCTTCGTCAAGTCTTAAAAAGGCTTATAATGCCGTCATGACACGTGGGGATCAGATTATTGCTAATTCTGAATTTATTCGTCAGCACATTCTAAAAACTTACTCTGTGCAGGATGAGAAGATAGTGGTTATCCCCCGCGGTGTTGACCCGGATCAGTTTGATCCTGATGCTTTTTCTCCTGAACGGATTAAGGCCATGCGGGCTTCATGGAAGATTGATCCCTCCAGTCCGGCTCACATTATTCTTCTGCCGGCACGTTTGGTACGGTGGAAAGGGCAGAGTATAGCTCTTGAGGCTCTGGCTTATCTTAGGAAAAACCATGGTCTGAGGGCCTATCTTGTTTTTCTTGGGGATGAAGCTTCTCATCAGGGCTATAAGCTGGAACTTGAAAAACAGGCACAATATCTGGATGTTAAACAATGGGTGAAATGGCCAGGCCATGGTATGGATATGCCATGTGCTTATGCGGCGTGTGATCTTGTTCTTTCTCCGGCTCTTGAGCCTGAGGCATTTGGGCGGGTTGCCATTGAAGCTCAGGCAATGAGAAAACAGGTTATTGCTTCTGACCATGGGGGGACGAGGGAGACTGTTCTTCATGGAAGAACCGGATGGTTAACACCTGTTGGTGACTCTCAGGCTCTGGCCTCCCTGATCTACAGGGCTCTTTGTCTTGATGAAGCGAGTAAAAAAGATATGGTTTGTGCTGCGCGGGAAAGAGTAAAAAAACTTTTTTCTACACATGTTCTCCAGACAAAGACTTTGCAGGTTTACCAAAATTTGCTAAAACTCTGATCCTAACTCATATGGCGTGGTTTTTTACTTTGGGGGGCGGGGTATATCTTCCTCCGTCTTTATGTTGTATTTAAAATTCTTTCAAAATGTTATGAAGAACAGATATAAGAACGGTTAAACTTTAAAAACCAGTAGTCTGTTTGATGCTTTAAGATGATGGTTGAGAAAAGAATCCTTATCATTAAATTTGGTCCTCTAAAATCCCTGATAGAAAGCCTTGGCGCTATACGTATCATCCGTCAACATTATTCCCATGCCAGTCTTGATCTGCTGACATCACCCGAAGTGAAGCATTTTATGCAAATCAACCCTTATTTTAAGGAGATTATAGGGAGGAAAATACCTAAAAAATTTCCTGGTCAGGTGAAACTGGGTCTTTGCCTGCGTCAGCGAAAATATGATCACGTTTTTGATTTTGAAGATCAGAATATAACACATAAGTTACGCTTTTTTTTAAACCTTCCTCAACATGCGTGGAGCGGGTTTATGTGTAAGGTTTCCGGCCTTCATCCCGTGGATCAGTACGCTCACCAATTGTCTTTGTCTGGTCTTGGGCCTCCCCGGGGCTGGCCCTTTGGGTGTGCACCAGAGCCTCAGGCTTTGTGGCTAAAAGAAAGAGAGGGATATACGCCACATTTACAGCCAGCTTATTTTGGTCTTAATCCCCCTTATGTTTTCCTTATACCAAATGCCGGGTTAAAAGACGATCAGCGCTGGCCTGCTTCTGCGTATGGGCGTTTGGCGTTTGCTCTTGAACAAAAGGGTATAGAAATTGCAGTTGTTAATGAAGGAAAGACTGATTCTACGACAGAGACAATCCTTAAGACTGTGAGAACAGCAAAGCATTTGAAAAGCTATATGAGTTTAGAGCAAAAGGCAGTTTTAGGATCCCGTGCTGCTTTTATTGTAGGTGAGCCATCCTCTGGCATGACTCTGGCCGTTGCAGCGGGTGCTTCTGCTGTTGTTATGACCCCGAAAGGAGAGTATTATAAACAGTATATTCCACGGGGACCAGAGACCGTTGTGCATCTCACAGCCGATCTTTTAGAAAACCTGACATCTTTTGATGTTCTTCAGGCAGCATCAGCTTTGAAGGTTTTAAAAGGAAGTCTCACTTGATTATCCAAAGAACTGATCCCATAATGCAGAGAAATGTGGGATACAGGCACTCTGTAAGCATTTTTGTTTTTTATAAAAAGAAGGAGATAACGCATAGCTCAGACCAGGTCAGCGACAACGTCCGCTCGTAAAGGGCCACGAGTCAATGAGGATATCCAGGCGCCTGTGGTGCTTCTCATCGATGAAAAAGGAGAAAAGAAAGGTGCAACAGATATACATATAGCTCTCAAACTTGCGAAGGCAGCAGGTCTTGACCTGGTGGAAGTCGCTCCCCAGGCGGATCCCCCGGTTTGTAAGGTTCTTGACTATGGCAAACTGAGATTTGCAGAGCAGAAGAAAAAGGCTGAAGCCAGAAAAAAACAAAAGAAGGCCGATGTTAAGGAAATTAAGCTCCGGCCTAATATTGAAGATCATGATTATAGTGTAAAATCACGCTCTGTTGCACGCTTTCTTGAAGATGGAGATAAGGTCAAAATAACGCTTCGTTTCCGTGGTCGTGAAATGGCCTATCAGGATCGTGGTCTTCACCTTATGGAACGTCTTCGTGAAGATTTTAAAGATATTGCCAAAGTTGAATATGAGCCAAAGCTTGAAGGACGGGTTATCGCCATGATTTTAGCGCCCCGCTGACACATGCTTTCTGGTCATACAAGACAGAAAAAACATGTCTTCATGTCCAAAAATCATTTTTCAGGTCCAACAGAGGTATACCAGGACACCCGGATGGCTATCCTCGCCTTATGATAAAGCCTGAATGCTCATTTCATGGGCGCGTTCTCTGGCACGTGTCATGGCTTTGCGCATCAGGAGAAGAAGCCCATCATCCTGGGCAAGAACATCAAGAGCTGCCTGTGTTGCACCACCCGGGGATGCAACGGCATGACGTAAGTCCTGGGGACTTTTATCCTGCTCCGTCTCAAGAAGGGCACCAGCGCCTATAACCGCTAAGCGTGCCAGGCGTTCTGCAACATCCTGGGGGAGACCTTCCCTCATCCCCACAGCTGCCATGGCCTCTGTTAAATAATAGACATAAGCCGGACCACAGCCAGAAAGAGCTGTCACAGCGTCAAAAAGGGATTCTTTTTCAAGGCGCTCAGCCATGCCTGTCGCCATGAACAAAGACCGCACACGTGCTTCATGGGTTGAGGACAGCCCCTCTTCCGGGACATAAACGCTGACCCCCTGTCTTATGGCAACAGAGGTGTTGGGCATGGCCTGGACCAGCGAACAGGATGGAAAAAATGTCCGCAGGCCTTTAAGCGAAAGACCCGCAACAACAGATACAAGACACGCCGTTTCAGGGAGCCAGTCTTTCATATGTTCCGCAGCTTCCTGAACTTTTTGTGGTTTTACAGCCAGAAGGACGATCTCAACATTTTGGGCCTGTTCTTTGCTAAGTGCCGGAAAAGCAAGAAGAGCCCCCTTTGTTTGTGCGCGGTGTTCCAGACGATCTGGTGAGGGATCAAGAATAGCCCAGCTTTCAGGAGGGTAAGGATGAGGGGACCCCTCACGGGGGGCTTCCTGACTTTGAAGCCACCCCTGAAGAAAGGCACCGCCCATACGGCCAGCACCTATAAGAACAAGGCGTGGTGTGTTGTGTGTTTGGCTCTTCATACTTATACTCTCTTTTTAAGCCCGTCCCACGGTTTCAAACATGGCAGCAGCTACGGCTTCTTCAGGTTTTTTGCCTCCCCAGAGGAGAAAGTTCAAAGCAGGAATAAAGCGGTCTCCTGCCTCAAGGGCAGTGTCTATCATGGATGAGGTTTGGGACCCCTGTAAAATAGAACCAGCCGGCAGAACAAGGGCTGATCTGTAGAGAAGACTGTTCTCCCCATCACAGATATCAAGATGGCCAAAGGCCAGACGAGCATTCATATAAGCCACTAAAGCATAAACATCTTTGTGATGTGATTGTGGCCATTTCATTTCAAAATTAAGGTTGAGATGCAGAATTTCATGTTCCCGGGACCAGGCAAAAGAGAGATTATAATCCCCCCAGGCACCAGGCACACAAAAATAAAGCTCCTCTTCACTCTCCCGTTTATAAAGATATTCACTCAGCATGACGGTATGCTCTGCTATATCAATGGGGTGAAGTGATTCGCGTTCCTGCTCATTTTGAACATCTATCATGATAAGTCCTTTGGCTTATGGGAAGGTCCTGCCGTTGACAAAACTATAATGTCTCCTGATAAGATAGGGGTCTAAAATGGGTTTTAAAACCTGTTTTTTCTTTTGGAGGTACAAACACCATATTTTTTGATGAATTTATATGAAATTTTAAATCAATTTCTTTTATTTTGACGTAAAGCAGCCTGAGCTGCTGCAAGGCGTGCTATGGGGACACGATAAGGAGAACAGGAGACATAGTCCAAACCCAGATCATGGCAAAAGGCAATGGAGGCAGGATCTCCTCCATGCTCACCACAAATACCTAATTTGACATCAGGGCGTGTCATCCGTGCTCGTTCTGCACCAATCTGCATAAGTGTTCCCACACCCTGCAGATCCAGGGACACAAAAGGATCTTTCTCCATAATCCCATGATCCACATAGAAGGGGAGGAATTTCCCTGCGTCATCACGGCTCAGGCCAAAACTTGTCTGGGTTAAGTCATTCGTCCCAAAAGAGAAAAACACAGCCTGACGCGCCAGCTCATCCGCACAAATGACAGCCCTTGGTAATTCGGCCATCGCTCCGAAAAGATATGAGGGAGGGGTCTTTTTTTCTTCTGAAACCTCAACAGCAACCCTTTCAATAAGGTTTTTGAGAATGGCCAGTTCTTTTTCTGTGGCCGCAAGGGGAATCATGATCTCAACCTGAGGCATTTTGCCCGTTTGGGAGGCGACCTCAAGCTGGGCTTCAAAAATTGCACGGGCCTGCATTTCATAAATTTCCGGGAAGGTGATTCCAAGACGACACCCCCTGTGTCCCAGCATGGGGTTGGCTTCTGCAAGCTCTTTGACCCTCATTTCCACTTCATGGAAGGACAGGTTTAAGCTTTCAGAAAGAGCTTTGATATCTTTATCCGCATGGGGGAGGAATTCATGCAGGGGCGGGTCCAGGAGACGAATCGTACAGGGGCGCGTTTCCATGATTTGAAAAATTTCAAGAAAATCCTGCCGCTGATGGGGAAGAAGTTTTGCAAGTGCCTGACCCCGTGCCTCGTCTTCGCGAGCAAGAATAGCCTCCCGGATAGCCATAATACGCTGAGGGTCAAAAAACATATGTTCTGTACGACACAGGCCAATGCCTTCTGCACCAAATTTTTTGGCCATGCTAACATCTGAAGGTGTCTCTGCATTGGTCCGCACCTTAAGGTGCCGGGCCTTATCTGCCCAGTTCATCAGGGTCAAAAAATCACCACTTAAGCTGGGCTGTACCATATCCACAACCCCCAGAAGGACTTCACCAGAACCACCGTCTATGGTGATGAAGTCTCCTGCTTTGACCTGACGATTTCCAATATGGATACAGGAGTTGCGGGGATCAGGGCGTAAACTTCCGACCCCACAGACACAGGGACGCCCCATACCGCGCGCGACAACTGCGGCATGGCTGGTCATCCCACCCCGCGCCGTTAAAATAGCCGCGGCCGCATGCATGCCATGAATATCTTCCGGGGAGGTTTCTTCGCGCACAAGAACAACTTTCTCCCCTCTTTTGGCCAGAGCTTCTGCTTCATCCGCTGTGAGGACAACACGGCCCACACCCGCGCCCGGAGATGCAGGAAGGCCTTTAGCTAAAACATCACGCCTGGCTTTAGGATCCAGCATGGGATGTAAAAGCTGATCAAGAAGTGTAGGGTCAAGGCGTAAAACAGCTTCTTCTTCAGAAATAAGACCTTCCTCAGCCATGGCGACGGCAATTTTCAAAGCTGCCTGAGCGGTGCGTTTTCCTGAACGCGTTTGAAGCATCCAGAGCTGGCTTTTTTCTACCGTAAATTCAATGTCCTGCATATCGCGATAATGGCGTTCAAGACGGGTAAAAACCTCTTCCAGTTGTGCATACACTTCAGGCATAACATCTTCAAGAACGTGATCCCCGCTCCCTGTCATTTTACTCATAGAGCGTGTGAGGGGCATCGGGGTGCGAATGCCGGCTACGACATCTTCTCCCTGAGCATTAATAAGGAATTCACCATAATATTCTTTCTCGCCTGTGGAAGGATTGCGGGTAAAAGCAACCCCTGTGGCGCAATCTTCCCCCATATTGCCGAACACCATGGCCTGGACGGTCACAGCCGTGCCCCAGGACTGGGGAATGTCATGCAGGCGCCTGTAGGTGATAGCCCGTGCATTCATCCAGGAGTTAAAAACCGCACCCAGGGCCCCCCAAAGTTGTTCCCTGGGGTTTTGAGGGAAAGCGTGTCCTGTTTCAGTCTCCACAATTTTTTTGTAGAAATTTGCCATATGCTCCCAGTCTGCGGCTTTTAGATCTGTGTCCATCACATAGTCTTTTTGATCCTTGTAGGCCTCAAGTGCCTCCTCAAAAAGATGATGGTCTACCCCTAAAACGACATCCGCATACATATGGATAAAGCGGCGATAGCTGTCATAGGCAAAACGCCCGTCCCCTGAAAGACGTGCCAGACCTTTTGTGGTTTCATCATTGAGGCCAAGGTTTAAGACTGTGTCCATCATACCTGGCATGGAGGCCCGTGCCCCTGAACGTACGGAGACCAAAAGGGGATTATCAGGATTTCCAAAACGTTTTCCAAGGACCTGCTCAAGCTGTGAAAGAGCCTCTTCCACCTCTGTCCTGAGGTCTTCGGGATAGGTCTTCTCCCCTTCATAATAGGCGTTGCACGCTTGTGTTGTGATGGTAAATCCGGGGGGAACAGGGAGGCCCAGAACACTCATTTCAGCGAGATTGGCCCCTTTGCCGCCTAAAAGTTCACGCATGGATGCCTTGCCTTCTGCGCGGCCCCCTCCAAAAGCATAAACCCATTTGGTCATGATACACTCTCTATTTTACTGAAATCTGCAACAGGATAAAATATGGAAGACATGGTCGACAAAAGATAAAGACGATTAAGCCTTAAATTCTTATCAGGGGTATTTACCATAACAGCCTCAAAAAAAGCATCAAGAGGAAATCGGAGGGTTTGAAGCGTCTCAAGCGCTCTTTCATATTTTTCTTCCCCCACAGCTTTGAGACAGTCTCTGCCTGCCTGTTTAAGCGACAGAGCCAGGTTTCTCTCCTCTTCTGTCTCAAAGAGTTGAGGGTCAGGTGTGCCCTGATAGGTGGTTTTATCTTTTTTCTCTTCAGCTTCAACGATATTGGTGGCACGCTTATAGCTTTGCAGAAGCGCCAGAGCTTCAGGTTGTTGAAGAAAGTTTTTAAGCGTACAAAGTCTCCTGTCAAGGCGGATGATATCATCATCCTGAAGGGCAAACACAGCCTCAACAAGGTCATGACGCATACCCTGGCCTTTAAAATGAATTTTCAGGCGATCTCTCAGGAAATTTTCCAGGTTTTCCTGTTTTTTTGCTTCAAAATCCGGGTGTAAGCTGCCGGCCTCTTTCAAAAATTGTGACACAGGTATACGTATCCTGCCTTCCAGAAAAATACGTAACACCCCTAAAGCAGAACGCCTTAAGGCATAAGGATCTTTAGAGCTTGTTGGAATTTCTCCGACACTCCAGAAACCGGTCAGGGTATCCAGTTTATCTGTTAAGGCGACCAGTTTTGAAAGGGAGGTCTGGGGAGGAGAATCTGTAGGACCTTCAGGTTTATAGTGATCACGCAGAGCTTCCGCAAGGTCACGGGGCATGCCCTGAGCCTGTGCATAGGCATATCCCATGACCCCCTGCAGGCTCGGAAACTCACCCACCATAGAGGTCACAAGATCAGCTTTGGCAAGAAAAGCAGCCTGTCTTCCTTTCTCCGGATCAAGGCCCAGATGCGGGGCAAGCCTGCCCGCAAGTTCCTTCATACGTTGGGCTTTTTCATAAAGAGAGCCGAGTTTCTCATGATAAACCATGCCTTTAAGGTTCTCTGTCTGGTCCTTAAGAGGTGTTTTAAGATCCTGTTCCCAGAAATAGCGGGCATCCTCCAGACGTGCAGCAAGGACACGTTCATTCCCTTTTAAAATAGCTGTGCCACCATCAGAAGCTTCCAGATTAGCAACCATAATAAAATGGGGCGCAAGCTTGTCCTTTTTCTCTTCAAACACAGAAAAATACTTTTGATGTGTACGCATGGCTGTCCTCAGCACCTCATCAGGGAGCTCAAGAAAGGAAGAATCAAAATTCCCCGGCATCACAACCGGCCATTCCGCAAGGCCTGCAACTTCCTCTAAAAGGGTGTGATCCTCCACAAGACGCAGGCCACGCTCCGCGCAGAGTTCCCGCGCCCTGTTCATAATACGTGTTTTGCGATCTTCAGCACGTAAACATACAAAGCCTTCTTTAAGAAGAGTGTCTTCATAGTCTTCAAAATTTTTCACCTCAAATGGGCCCGGGCCCATAACGCGGTGTCCATAGGTGATGGCCCCACTTTGAACGTCAGCGCATTCAAATATGACAGGGATGCCGTCAAACAGACAGATAATATGACGCAAAGGTCGTATCCAGCGAAACTTTCCCTCCCCCCAGCGCATGGAGACAGGCCAGAAAAAACGTTCCAGAAGAGGAGGAAGCTCATCCTGTAAAATCTCAGACGCAGGACGACCGGGCCTTTCCTGAACAGCAAGGTAATAAGCACCTTTTTTATCTTCCCTGAGTGTGCATTCTTCAAGACTTTTGAGGCCCACAGCTTTTAAAAAGCCCTGTATGGCAGCTTCCGGTGCCCCCGGACGGGGGCCGCGGCGCTCTTCACGCTGAGAAGGTGAGGATAAGGCCACATCCCTAACCCGGGCGGTCAGACGGCGTGGGCCTGTAAAAACTTCTATTTTACCATGGGGGAGATCTGCATCTTCAAAAAGAGAAAGAAGCTGTCTTTCAAGCTCGTCTCCCCCCCGCTTTTGAAGATGTGAGGGAATCTCTTCACAAAAAAGTTCTAAGAGCATATCAGCCATGGGAGACAGCCTCCTCATTGAGCCAGGCGCGTGCACAGGCTTTTGCCAGATCACGAACGCGGGCAATATAAGACGGTCTCTCTGTTGCAGAAATCACGCCACGCGCATCAAGGAGATTAAAATAATGGGAGGCCTTCAAACATTGATCATAAGCCGGAAGAGGGAGAGGTTTAGCACATGTCAAAAGAGCATTTGCCTGAGCTTCTGCCGATTTAAAAGCCTGTTCTAAAAGGTCAAGATCAGCATGTTCGAAATTGAAGGCAGAAAACTGCCGCTCATTTTGATAAAAAACGTCACCATAGCTAAGACCTGACCCGTTAAAATCAAGGTCAAAAACATTATCAACACCCTGTATATACATAGCCAGACGCTCAAGGCCATAGGTGATTTCTCCGGAAACGACATCCAGATCCAAACCACCGACCTGTTGAAAATATGTAAATTGTGTGACTTCCATACCGTCACACCACACCTCCCAGCCAAGACCTTTCGCGCCCACTGTGGGATTTTCCCAGTCATCTTCAACGAAACGAATATCATGGCGGTGTTTGTCAAGGCCGATAGCGGTCAGGCTATCAAGATAAAGATCCTGAAAATTATCCGGATTGGGTTTAAGGAGGACCTGAAACTGATAATAATGCTGAAGACGATTAGGGTTTTCCCCATAGCGTCCATCTGCCGGACGACGACAGGGCTGAACATAGGCAACACGCCAGGGTTTTGGCCCCAAAGAACGTAAAACTGTTGCCGGATGTAAGGTCCCGGCTCCAACTTCTGTATCATAAGGCTGAAGAAGTGCGCAGCCCTGAGCCCCCCAATAAGTTTGGAGACCTAAAATAATATCCTGAAAACAAAGGGGTTTATCCAGTTTTTGTACCTGTTTCGTCATGAGTGTGTTTGGCCCTGTGATAGATCAGAAATTTTGAGACATAACAGCTGTGTTGTGCAAAAACATGGAGAAGCTTTCCTCTGTCTGGCTAACATGAAGAGACATAAAGCTCAACGATTTTTATAAAGATGGTTTTGTTAAAAGTATACAGCCTGTCCGGAGGATGAGACGTGTTACATGTGATCCGGAAGACGTACAGACTGTCCTTCTCTTAGAAAAGAGACACCTGCTGCGACAACAATATCACCAGCCTGAAGCCTCTCTCCCTGAATAATGGCCTTGTTCTGGCGAATACCAACAATGTGGACAGGAATAAGCTCAAGAAGAGATTTTTCTTTGTTATATTTATAAACAGCTGGGGTTTGTCCCGATTCTCTTCCGATCAGAGAAGGGAGAGGAACAAGATAGCCCTCAGCAGAGTCTGTTTGCTCTGAAAGAGAAACTTCAGCCGTCATCCCGGATTTCAGGCCCTCGGGTGCATTCTCAAAACGGGCTTTGACATCATAGGCATTGGCTGTTTGTGTGGCCTGGGCCAGTTCAATGATTGTTCCCTTATATATGCCTTCAAAATTCGGCAGGCGAATAAGGACCTCCATGTCTGGCTTTAAGTGTGCAACAAGACTTTCAGGGACAGAAAAACGTGCTTCATATCCCTTGTCCCCATCAAGGCTAAAGATTTTCTGGCCGGCCTGAATGTTTTGATAAGCGTCAACATCGCGTTTGCCAATGATCCCACCATAAGGGGCATAAAGCTGTGTTTTCTTAAGATCACGTCTGCGGACATCAAGCCGTGAGCGCGCAGCCGTCAGGGAACTTTTAGAAGCAATATGATCCGCTGTGATCCGGTCAAGGGTGGCCTTACTGATCCAGCCTTTGTCAAAAAGAGATTTTTGACGCTTTAACTCAAGAGTTTTCGCTTCAAAAGCTGCTTTAGAACTTTGTAAATCAGCGTTAGCAGCCTCGACGTTGAGACGAAAAGGCTCAGGATCCAAAACAGCTAAAATATCCCCCTTTTTGACTTTATCTCCGAAATCAACTTTGACGCTTTCAACGGTGCCACTGACAGGAAAACTCAAATCCGTACTTTCCAGAGGTCCTACAATGGAAGGGTAATGGGACATCCTGCCTGCCCCCATAGCCTTAAGTGTAAAAGGTTTGATGGGGCGTGGCTGTAAAGATTCTTCCTGCTGTTTTTCCTGACATGAAGACAGGAAAAGAAATACTCCCAGAACAGCACTGTATGTGCGTATTCCGGGAGTAGAAAAGACAACCCTGATAAAGTTGATACTCTTAGTGGCTACCAGCCGCATTGCCGCCCCTTATTCTGCTCTTCTAACCATACAGATAAGGGATGAAAATAGTCAAGAAGAGGCTGGGCGTCCATGGTTTTGGATCCTGTGAAGGTTTCTAAGACCTCTGGCCAGGGTTTGGAGGCCCCCATCGTCACCATAGCTTTGAATCTTTCACCAGCTTCTTTAGACTGATAGACAGAACAGCGATTTAAGGATCCCTTCCAGCCTGCCATGTCACAGGCCGCTTTATGGAACTGGAACTGGAGGATATGGGCCAGGAAATAGCGCATATAAGGTGTATTGCCTGGAATATGGTATTTTGCACCGGGATCAAATGCATTTGCACCTCTTGGTGCAGGGGGGCGAATGCCCTGATATTTTTCACGCAAAGCCCACCAGCCCTTATTGTAGTCCTCAGGCTTCAGATCACCGGAAAAAACCTGCCAGCGCCATTTGTCAATTAAAAGCCCAAAGGGGAGGAAAGCCACTTTATTTAAAGCCTGGCGCATCAAAAGAGGGAGATCAGCTGCTTTATCAGGTGCTTTATCCAGGAGACCTATTTTGACAAGATAGCCTGGTGTAATAGAAAGGGCCACCATATCGCCTATGGCCTCATGAAACCCATCATGAGCCCCCGTCCTGAAGAGCGGATCCTGATCCTTATAGGCACGTTGATAATAATTATGTCCCAGTTCATGATGAACTGTCCTGAAGTCATCCCCTGTGACCTGTGTACACATTTTGATACGAATGTCATCTTTGTCATTAATGTCCCAGGCAGAGGCATGGCAGACAACTTCCCGATCGCGGGGCCTTGTGATGAGGGAGCGTTCCCAAAATGTTTGTGGCAGAGGCTCAAATCCAAGAGACGAGAAAAATGCCTCTCCGGCCTCCACCATTTTTTTAGGTGTATAACCCTTGTCCTCTAAAAGTTTGGTAAGGTCATAGGATTTGGCCTGAGTATCCGGAGCTATGACATCATAGATATTGCCCCATTCCTGGGCCCACATATTTCCTAAAAGGTCAGCGCGTATAGGGGCGTCCAGAGGCTGCACATCATCACCATAAGCCTCATTAAGTTCCGCACGCACATAACAGTGAAGCTGTTTGTAAAGAGGTTCCACCTGGGTCCACAGACGTTCTACTTCTGTGCTGAAAGCCTGAGGGGCCATATCGTAATTAGAACGCCACATTTCCCCAAGATTTTTAAAGCCCAGCTCTTTGGCGCCTTCATTAGCGATGGCAACAAGCTCTGCATAACGCTCTCGCATAGGGGGCGAAATGGTACGCCACCCTGTCCATAATTCTTTCAGTTCTTCAGGATCACGTGAAGAGGACATAAGGCGTGACATATCTTCAAGATTCAGCTCTTTGCCCTTATATGTATATTTTCCCGTTGAATAGGTTGATTCCAGCCAGGTGGAAATCTCGGCCAGTTTTTTGGCAGCTCCGGCACGTGCTTCAGGGGCAGGCAGGGTGATACCTGCTTTCAGCGCATGAAATTTACGTTTCATCTCCTGAGGCATGTCCAGATTTTGATAACGCTTGGCTTTATTTGCAAGGCTTACGGCCAGCTCCGTTCCTTCAGCACCAACCCTTGAGGCAAGCCAGTTGGTGTCATAGGTGATGAAATTGGCCTGAACCCAGTAAACATGTTGAGCATATTCAGAAAATTCTGCCAGGTCCTGTTCAGCTCGTTTGAGAAAATCACGTGCCTCATCAAGTGTTGGTTTGCGGGCGTCCTGATTTTGATTCGGGGCTTTTTCTGGCGCAGCCAGAACCGGTGTTATACCCAGTCCCATAAAAACAACGAGGGCGGAAAAAAGAACAGTTCTCATAGACCTTTCCTTGTTTCTGAAATGTTGTAGCAAAAAGAACACACCACAAAAATACGTGGAAACCTGTTCTTCTCCCCATATTGTATACGAACTCTTTATACGAAGACTATAAATACCTTATGATAAAAATCAAGCTTCTCCTTCTTCGTTTTGGAAAGACAGGGTTTTTCATGGGGGTCTCTCGCTTTTACTGTCCCGGAATCATATCAGTATTCTGAGACAGCCGGATACAGGCCATATAAACAAAAAATTGTTTAAGAAAAAACTCCCCTGTAACAGAGACGTATACGCTTATATCAGCTGTTTTAAAGAGAAGAGAGGCAGAAAAAAGCATACGTGTTGTGAGGGGGAGCTGTTTTTGAGCTTTCAAAGCCTTAAAGCAACATAGAAACAGGCTTCTCCAAAAATCTTTTAAAGGCCTGGAGCCAGCGCGCACCCACCGCCCCATCCACAACACGGTGATCACAGGTGAGTGTCGCTGTCATGACCGTGGCAATGGCCAGGGCACCGTTACGCACAACAGGTGCGGGTGCCCCCTGTCCCAGCGAAAGAATCATACCCTGAGGAGGATTGAGGATAGAGGAAAAGCTCTTCACCCCAAACATGCCGAGATTGGAGAGAGAAAAGGTTCCTCCCTGATATTCTTCCGGCATCAGCCTGCGTTCTCGCGCACGGTGGGCCAAATCTTTCATCTCAGCGGAAATATCGGCCATGCCCTTTTGTTCAGCATAGCGAATAACAGGTGTGATAAGCCCACCCTCAATCGCAACAGCCACAGCCACATGAGCGTGCTTATGCAATAAAAGACCATCATCCGTGTAACTGGCATTGGCAAAGGGCACATGTTTAAGCGCCAGAGCAGAGGCACGAATAGCCATATCATTGACAGAAATCTTCACCCCGTCCGGAGCATCTGCATTAAGTTCTTTCCGTAAAGCCAGAAGTGCATCCAGTTCAATGTCCACATTGAGAGGAAAATGAGGCGTGTCACGGAAACTCTCCGTCAGGCGTCGCGCCACCGTTTTGCGCATCCCGTCGAGAGGAACAAGCTCATACTCCCCATCTTTAAAGCTATGTTGAGCAGAGGGGGAAGTCGTGCCAGACAGGGCTTGTTGAGTGCCGGTTTTTTGTGCCATAGCGGCCGGAGGTGATGCAATCTGAGAGGGTGTGCCGGCTATGGCCGCTTCAATATCACGCTTTACCAGACGCCCATGGGGGCCAGAGCCCCTGAGGCCTGTCAGATCAAGCCCTGCCTGTTGTGCCAGGCGGCGCGCAAGGGGGGAGGCAAAAATACGCGTGTTTGCCCGGTTTGGTGACGTCTGGGTAGACGAAGGGCCAGAAGGAGAGAGAGAGGAGGTCGTCATCTGTTCGGTATGTGCGGACTGCACAGGGGGCAGATCATGCCTGTCATCCGGACTTTTAGGAGGTTGAGAGGTTTGGGGGGGGTCTGAGACAGAAGGTGTGGCTGTGCTGACTGGTTCTGAATTTGCTGTGCTTAATGTGGATTGAGCCTGTTGCAGAGCAGAGCTATCTTCTCCCTCTTCCAGCAAAAGGGCGATAGGAGCATTGACCTGAACATTTTCTGTTCCCTCTGGCACAAGAATTTTCCCTAAAACACCTTCATCCACAGCCTCAAATTCCATAGAAGCTTTATCGGTTTCAATCTCGGCAAGAATATCTCCGGATTCAACTTTATCGCCTTCTTGTTTAAGCCATTTGGCAAGTGTTCCTGTTTCCATGGTTGGTGATAAAGCCGGCATCAGCACAGTGATGGTCATGGGGTCAACTCCAGTGATCTTCAGTTGTTGTCTTCTTTAAGCCTTAGGCCTCGTTATGATAAAGAACTTTTTTGACGGCCCTGATAATACGTGCCACATCTGGCAGGCTCAAAGCCTCCAGATTGGCGGCATACGGCATGGGCACATCTTCCTGATGAACCCGCGCCGGGGGAGCGTCAAGATAATCAAAGGCCTCCTCAACCACGCGGGTGGCTATTTCTGATCCAAGACCGCATACGCCCCAGCCTTCCTCGACACAGACAAGACGGTTGGTTTTCATCACAGAACGCACAACACTGTCTGTATCCAGAGGGCGCAGACTTCTTAAGTCAAGAACTTCGGCCTCTATACCTTCTTCCGCTAATTTGTCAGCGGCCTCAAGCGCCAGGGCGACCATGCGCGAATGTGCTGTGATGGTCACATGAGAGCCAGCCCTGCGGATTTTTGCAACACCTAAGGGGACAAGCCAGTCTTCCTGTGTCGGTGCCTCAAAGCTTTCCCCATACAGCAATTCATTTTCCAGGAAAACAACAGGATTGGGATCACGAATGGCGGACTTTAAAAGCCCTTTTGCATCGGCTGAATCATAAGGAGCCACAACTTTAAGGCCCGGAACATGTGCATACCAGGAGGAATAATCCTGACTGTGCTGTGCCCCAACACGTGCTGCTGCACCATTGGGGCCACGAAAAACAATAGGGCAGCCCATTTGCCCCCCTGACATATACAATGTTTTAGCCGCAGAATTGATAATATGATCAATGGCCTGCATGGCAAAATTCATGGTCATGAACTCAACAACAGGGCGCAGACCCCCAAAACCGGCCCCCACCCCAAGACCTGCAAAGCCATGTTCTGTAATGGGGGTGTCAACAACACGTTTGGAACCAAATTCTTCTAAAAGACCACGTGTGACTTTATAGGCCCCCTGATATTCAGCAACCTCTTCCCCCATCACAAAGACAGAGGGGTCGCGGCGCATTTCTTCGGCCATGGCATCCCGCAAAGCATCCCGCACAGTGATGGGTTCCCAGCTGGCGTCCGGGGCTGGCTCAGAGGTGTTCACGGAGGGGGCAGGAGGCGTCTGTGGTGGCATGTGAACGGAGGGTGCAGGAGGGGGGGGGTCAGATTCAGCCTGTGCAGAAACTGTCAGAGGGGGAGAGGCAGGTTGTGCAGGAGGAGACGGAGGGAGGGAGGGGGTATTCAGGACAGCGGTGTCTTCTCCCTCTTCCAGCAAAAGGGCAATGGGGGCATTAACCTGAACATTTTCTGTCCCTTCTGGCACAAGAATTTTGCCTAAAACACCTTCATCCACAGCCTCAAATTCCATAGAAGCTTTATCGGTTTCAATCTCGGCAAGAACATCCCCGGATTCAACTTTATCACCTTCCTTTTTGAGCCATTTGGCAAGCGTTCCTGTTTCCATGGTTGGTGATAAAGCCGGCATAAGAACTTCTATTGTCAAAATATGTCTCCCTCTGTCGTACCACGGTCATTTTTTATCATACTGCTTTTTAACGGTTCAGAACAGTTTCCAGTTTCCGCTGGCAGATCTTACCATCTGCTTCCTAACAAATTTTATCCTCTTTTAAACAGCGGTTCAAGCATAACATATTTTTATACACTGTCCTGCCTGTGTTATCACTCTCTTTTTTTTATGTAAATTTGCACTTAAGCTGGCCTGGTCACTGTTTACATACGTGGAAGATCAATGTTAGGGTCAGATAAAGTTTTAAAAAGATAAAAAGGGAAGCAATCCGATGACAACACAAAACAATTCAACCGGCGACAGGGAAGCTGTCATACAGGCCGTTAAAAATGTCAGTAAGTCCTGGCGTGAAGCCTTTAATGCTGGTGATGCTGCAGGATGTGCTGCCTGTTATCAGGACGATGCCAGCATGACTGTGGGGGGTGTTGGAGTCTTTAAGGGCAGGCAGGATATCCAGAAATTCTGGCAGGATTTTATCGATTCCGGTGCTAAAAATGTAGACTATATGAATACAAAAATTGATCCCCTTGACGGGGATACGGCCATACTGACCTCAGACTGGCAGATGAATGTCGGGCGTGGCATTATTACGCTGGAAAAATGGATCCGTCAGGAAGACAATACCTGGTTGCTCAGCGAAGATGCCTTTGAGATGACAGAGAAGTTTTAACCTGTATCAGGTCCGGCGTTTTTCCTTAAAACTTCTCTGGACTGTCCAGTGTGATGAGGGGGCACAGTCAACCAGCCTTAAGGTCAGGCGTTGGTATAAGGGGCAGGTGTAAAGGGGGGTCTGTATCGTCAGGCTGAAGCCCCAAGGTATGAGCATGGCAGAATTCGCCCGCGGTGATACGTTTGATGGTTAAACAGCTGAACAGATAAGAATGTTTTGGGCCAGTTTATTTTCTGCCCGGCCACCCCGGAAAGCCAGCTAAGATGTCTGTAAACCAGTCTGGTACAACTGTGTATACCCACTCAAAGTAATCTGATCAAATTGCGTTCCTGCTGCAAATGCTCCCAGTCCTCAAACAGGGATGCAAATTCCTTAAGTCCGGCAGCCGGTTCTGGTGTTTGCCAAAACCAGCTCATCCAAAGCTGGTCAGCCCATGAAATGTGTGAAAAGTTTGATGAACGGAGCCAGGAAAAGGCACCATGATGCGCCCCCTGTCCTTATCACCCAGCGTAGTGGTAGCTCGGATGAGACTACCGTTTTCCCGGAGATTATATCGGGCCATGGTCAGGACATAGTTTTTGACGTCATATAATTTACGCGCTTTTAGGGGTGAGAAGATAGGGGTATACTATCTCACCCTTACACCTCATATCTCAGAGAGAGACTGAGGAAACCCCTTAAACAAAACCTTTAAATTTGTCCTTGAAGCGGCTGAGACGCCCACCCCGGTCAATAAGTTTTTGTCCGCCCCCGGTCCAGGCAGGATGCGTTTTAGGATCAATGTCCAGTTTCAAAGTTGCCCCTTCTTTCTGATAGGTAGAGCGGGTCGTATAGCTTTCCCCGTCGGTCATAACAATATTGATATCATGATAGCCGGGGTGAATGTCTTTTTTCATAATAGCTTATTCCATCAGGGGATATTTCTTGGGAGAGGCAGGGCCTCAGTTTTCTTCTGGCCTTCCTTAAACCATCATGCAAAGAGATGCAAGAGGGATATTCTACAGGCAGGCCGGTCTTCTCCTGAACCTTTGGGAGATAAAAAATATGTCAGGCTTTTTGGGGCCAGACAGAAAAGAGGGTCCTTAATGCCCCGATAAGGGCTAAGGGCTGATCCAGCATAACATGGTGCCGGGCTTCAGGCAGAGTTATAAAAGGGCCGTTGGCATGAAGGCTGGCCTCCATCACCTCCCATATTTCCTCTGTCATCAGGGCTGAGCGTGCCCCCCTTAAAAAGGCAGTAGGGCAGGGGAGCGCGGTGGCAATGTCTTCAGGGGGGTCAAGCGCGTAGGAAAATTTGCTCCAGAGATCCGGGTCAAATTTCCATACCCACCCAACACTGTCATCAAGGCGGCGAACCCGACGGAGAGACGATCGTGCTATATAGTCAAGTAAGAAGAAATTCTCACAGGACTGAGGGGGAAGAAGACGAAAACGGGCCAGGGCGTCGGTCAGGCTGTGATAGACTTTTAAACTGCGTTTGCGTACGGGATCCTGTGTATTGCGTGACGATCGCAGGGGGCTGTCTAACACCACAACACCTCCGAGACGTTCTCCGTAGGACAGGGCTGCTTTCAAAGCCACATATCCCCCAAAAGAATGCCCCACTATCAAAGGCTTATGCTGGTGATCAAAAAAGTTCAAATGTTCCATGACGCCCAGGGCTTCTTCGGCATAAATATCAAGATCATATGCGGGGCGCCATTGCGAATCCCCCATGCCAGAAAGACAAAAAGCAGCTGGTGTAAAATGGTTTGTAAAAGAGGGTGCAAGAAAATCCCACCACTGGCGGCAGGCTTGCCCGCCGTGAAGAAACAGGAGGCCCTGCTTTCCCGTCTCTCCCCATGTTTGATAGCTAAGACAGGCGTCAGCAATGCTCACCTGTCCCTGTTTGGGGTGAATCTCAAGCTGATCTGAAAACCAGGACGGTGCCGGGGGAAGCGCCCCCTGAAAACCTGCCAGAGGGTATGTGTGTGCAGAGGTGTGGGAGGGGGGGGGTGTTTTCAGGTTTGTGTGTTCCTGCATCTGAGATCCATGTTTTATATCAGCTGGCCCTTGTGATATCCCTGATTCCTGCAAACCTTTTTTTGTTGTGCTGGGGGTGTCTGTGAGGATTTCAGGGGGGCAGCCTTTTTAAAGGTGAATTCCTGATTCAAAAAGTTATAGAAAAGAAAAAAGACCTTTATCATGACGTGTGTTGTCCTGAAAGAAAAGGGGGGCTGAAAGAAAAAGGGGAAGAAGGGCATTTGGGGGAGTATTGTCAAATATCTTTGAAAAAACTGATCCTGTGATAAGGCTTCCCACGTTCCTGTCAGCTGAGGTGAGAGACAAGCAGAAGGGGAGACGTTGTCCTGGCCCCGGGGCGTAAGCCCGTGAAGATCTTTACTCCCCTGTTGGTTTTAAATTATGACATAGTGCCTTGAAAAAACAAAGCTTTCCTCTAAACTTATATTCGTCTGCTTTGTGAAGACAATATCATGCCCCTTTTAAATAAGGTGAGCTCTGCGGAAATGACTGCCAAGGCCATGAAGGGCACGTAGACAATAAAGGAGATCTGTACCATGTCTGATCCTGCACGTTCTGCCAGAGAAGAAGGCCACACGCCCAAAGCTGTTTTTGACTGGTCTGATCCTTTGTTTTTGGGCGAGAGTTTGACAGAGGAAGAGCGTCTTGTCCGTGATTCCGCAGAATCCTATTGTCAGGATAAGCTTTTCCCTGGTATTTTAGAGGCCAACCGCAAAGAACTGTTTGACAGATCCATTATGACGCAGTTTGGGGAGCTGGGCTTTCTCAGCGTGACCCTGCCGGAAGAATATGGTGGGGCAGGTATGAACCATGTGGCCTATGGCCTGATTGCGCGCGCTGTAGAGCGTGTTGATTCGGGCTATCGTTCTGCAATGAGTGTACAAAACTCTCTCGTCATCCACCCTGTTTTTGCCTATGGCTCTGAAGAGCAGCGTCGTCGCTATCTTCCCTCTCTGGCTTCCGGGTCCCTGCTGGGCTGTTTTGGCCTGACGGAGCCTGATGCAGGCTCTGACCCCGGCTCTATGACAACACGGGCGCGTAAAGAGGCAGGAGGTTTTCGTCTCTCAGGTTCAAAAACATGGATCACCAATTCCCCCATTGCTGATCTTGCCATTGTCTGGGCCAAAGATGATGAGGGGGTGATCAGAGGCTTTATTGTTGAGAGAGATGATAAGGGGTTTTCCACACCAAAGCTTGAAGGTAAGTTTTCTCTCAGAGCGTCAGAGACAGGGCAGATTGTTCTTGATGATGTTTTTGTTCCTGAAGACAGACTCCTCCCCCATGTCAAAGGGCTGAAAGGGCCGTTTGGGTGCCTCAATAAGGCCCGTTATGGTATCGCATGGGGCAGTTTGGGGGCGGCGGAATTCTGCTGGCATGCGGCACGAGACTATGCTCTTGAACGTCAACAGTTCGGGAAACCTCTGGCTTCTATGCAACTTATTCAGAAGAAACTGGCCGATATGCAGACCGAAATTACACTGGGCCTTACCTCCGCCTTACGTCTTGGCCGTCTTATGGATGCGGGGCAGGCGCCACCTGAAGCTATCTCCCTTCTTAAACGTAATAATTGTGGGAAAGCTCTTGAAATTGCACGACAGGCCCGGGATATACATGGCGGTAATGGCATTGCTGATGAATATCATGTCATACGGCATATGATGAATCTGGAGGCTGTGAACACCTATGAGGGGACGCATGATATTCATGCCCTCATCCTTGGAAGGGCACAGACAGGCCTTCAGGCCTTTCAGTAAGACAAGATGGAAGGGCGGGGAACTTAATCCTTTATGTCTGAGTTGTTAATACAGACTGGAAAAGAGGAAGGGGACAGATCATCATGACAGCACCTTTGTCCCATATTCGTGTTCTGGATTTAAGCCGCGTTCTGGCCGGGCCCTGGGCAAGTCAGACTCTGGCGGATCTTGGGGCAGATGTCATTAAAGTAGAGCGTCCGGGACAGGGCGATGATACACGCCACTGGGGCCCACCTTTTTTAACCTCTGAGACAGGGGAGGAAGGAGATGCCGCTTACTTTCTTGCGGCTAACCGTAACAAACGCTCTATCACGGTGGATTTCCAAAAACCTGAAGGACAGGATATTCTTCATCAGCTTGCTCAAACATGTGATGTTGTCCTTGAAAATTTTAAACCCGGCGGGCTTGCGCATTATGGTTTGGATTACGAAACTCTTAAAGGCATTAATCCCCGCCTTGTTTATTGCTCGATAACCGGCTTTGGCCAGACCGGCCCCTGTAAGGATCTGCCGGGTTATGATTTTATGATTCAGGGGGAGGCCGGCTATATGTCGGTGACGGGGTTTCCTGATGAGGATGGGGGACAACCTTTAAAAACCGGTGTTGCTGTGGCGGATCTTATCACGGGCCTTTATGCTGCAACAGCTATAGGGGCTGCCCTTACAGCACGGGAACGTGATGGCAGGGGCCGGTATCTGGATCTTGCTTTGTTTGATTGTCTCACTGCTGCCCTTGCCAATCAGGCCACAAATTATTTGGTGAGTGGGGATGCACCTCAACGTCTGGGGAACAGGCATCCCAATATCGCACCTTATGAAGCTTTTCCGGCAAGCGATGCGTTTTTCATTATTGCTGTTGGCAATGATGGTCAGTTTGGGCGACTCCTTAAGGTTTTAGAGCTTGATGATCTTGCCCGGGATTCGCGTTTTTCTACCAATGAATCCCGTGTGCGTCATCATGCGGTTTTATCATCTGTGATATCTGAAAAGACCAAAACAAAAAGAGTGGAAGACTGGATCTCACTTTTGAAGCAGGCGGATGTTCCCTGTGGACGTATACGCTCTGTGGAAGATGTGTTTGATCATCCCCAGGCAAAGGCACGCAAAGCCTGCGTGGAGGCGCAGCATGCCCTTGGGGGTGCAGGATTATTCCCGGAATCACCTTTGCTCTACGCGGGGGCTTTGTCTTTGCGTCAGGCGCCGCCTGTTTTAGGCCAGCATACAGAGGACATTCTCCAGAAAGAAATTGGCCTTGATGCAGAGAAGATTAAGGAATTGCGCTCTAAAAGCGTTCTTTAGGAGGACTTTCCTTAATATGGCATATTTTTTTTAAGTTAAGGCATGTGTTTTTTTTGCAACATCTGGGAGGTGTTCAAAAAAAAGAGATTTTTTTTCTAGATTTTTGGGAAAAGGTATGATTTAAAATAGCCCGTGCCGTTCCTTTAAACGGCTTTATTCTGTTTAAATCTTTAAAACCAAATAAGACATTTTATCGTCTTTGGAGGGAATAATGAAAAGAAAACTGTTAATGGCAGCTGCCGTCGGTTCTTTTTTGGCTATGCCTACGCTGGCCAGCGCCGATCAGGGAAGCTGGTATGCACGTGCCAATATTGGTTACGGCAAACTTCAAAGCCCTAAAGTTACAGGTGCTTTATCTGGTAAGCTGAAGAGTAAATGGAGCTTGCGTGAATCTGTGGGCGTTGGCTATTCTTTTGACAGCGGCTGGCGGACAGAGCTTGATTTTACACATCGTTATAACAAAACAGGTAAGATTGCCCGTTTGGATCAAACTTCTTCCAAGATCCGTTCCTGGTCTCTTATGCTGAATGCTCTTTATGATTTCAATCGTCAGGGTAAAGTTCAGCCTTATCTGGGTGCAGGTGTTGGTTATGGTCGTCAAAGCGGCCACTTCTACGCACCGGCAATTCCAGGGCGTGATCTTATCAGCATTAAAGATAAAGATGGTGCTTTTGCCTGGCAACTGATTGCGGGTGTTGGCTATAAGCTGACAGACAACCTGTTTATGGATCTGGAGTATCGCTTCTTTAATACTCTTAAGAATGAGTTTAACGGTGGCGGTAAAAAGCTTGAGCTGGATAAATATCGTTCTCATGATATTTTTCTTGGTTTAAGGTATCAGTTTGGTGCTCCACCACCACCGCCTCCACCACCACCGCCTCCACCACCACCGCCTCCACCACCACCGCCTCCACCGCCTGCTCCTTTGGCGTGTGAAGATGTGGCCTTTGTGGTGTATTTCGGTTTTGATAAGAGCAATCTTACACAACAGGCTTCTGACACTGTTATAACAGCAGCTGAGAAAGCTATGTCTGAGCCAAAATGTTCTATCATCACACTTCAGGTGGATGGATTCACTGATACGGTTGGAACAAAAGCGTATAACCAGAAGCTTTCTGTTCGTCGTGCCAATTCTGTTCGTGACGAGCTTATCAGGCTTGGTGTTCCTGCCAGTAACATTATGGTAAAAGGTTTTGGTAAGGATAAAGAATATCTTGCTGTACAAACACCAGATGGTGTGCGTGAGCCTTTGAACAGACGTTCTGAAGTTCTTATTACACTTCAGCCTGCACCTACATACTAAAAAGCTTAGTTTTTTAGTTTAGATAAAGAGTGGCCTGGCTTTTTAAGCCAGGCCATTTTTTTATGTTCGTGGAAGACGAGAGTATATTAATCTTAAATATAGCTAAAAGGGCTTGTGACGGTGGCATGCCTGTAGATATGAGGTGAGGGGTTCACAAAAGATCCTGGAAAAAGTCTGTATACAGCTTTTACTCTTAAATTCTGCATGAACAGAAGACAGGAGCAAAGAATAAAAACTTCTGATTCCAGTGGACAGAGAGCAGAGAAGTTCAGGTTTAAGCTGAAAAGAGGGCGGAGCCTCTTCTTGATTTTTTAAGGGAGTGAAGCGTATACTGGAATCCGGTATGAAGAACAAAAAACACGCTCAGCGCTTTTTAACATGTATTTTTTTGTTGTGGGAGCAAGCGGCCCCCACGGCTTTGCTGGCGGCGAGCTTTCCCGGAGTGTATAGTCTTTTGGCCCTTATGGGGGTTTTTGATGCTTTGGGAGATCCATGGCGGCTTTTTGTTCTATTCCTCTGTCTTACGGGTGCAGGTTTTGTGCTCTGGCGCAGACGGCGATATTTTACTCTCCCCTCCTTCAGACATGTTGACAGACGTCTTGAAGAAGATTCAGGGTTTGCCTGCCGGCCTCTGGAGGCTCTCCATGACGAAGCTGTCCAGACAGATTCTCTAAGCCGCGCCCTTTGGCGACGGCATCAGGCCCTTGCCCAAACAAGGATACACAATCTGCGCCTGCGGCCTCCTTATCCTTCTGTTATAAAATCTGATTCTTATGCTTTAGGAGCAGCTTTTCTTTTAGCCCTTTGTCTGCTTCTTTTCTTTATGGGGGCAAAAGCACCAGACAGGCTTTTAAGGGCATTTCAACTGACCTGGTTACCGCCTTCTGGTACACATATTGGTATAGAAGCCTGGATTGAGCCACCATCCTATACAGGCCAGCCTCCCCTTTTCCTGACAAGCGAAGCCCTTGCAGAAAGAAAGATTTTTGAGGTTCCTCAGCATGCCTCCTTCACAGTGCGCTTTTCAGGAACACAGCACAGACCTTCTGTTCATGTACGTGGAGAAAAGCATAAAATTCCTGTGAAGGTTACCCCTTTGGGGGAGACTGGGTTTGAGGCCCATTTTCTCCTTACAGAACATGCCAGGGTCCGCTTGTCCAGTGCCGGAACACACAGGGCTTTTACCCTTAAAATACGTGAAGATACCCCGCCCCATATTGCCTTTGCTGAGACACCATCAGAAGATAAACTGGGTGCTTTACTGATAACCTATACAGCTCAGGATGATTATGGTCTTGAAAAATTAACCCTTAACATCAAGACTGCGGATCAGGAAAGCGGACCGGGAGAACATGAAACCTACCCCCTTGAGATCCTTGCCCAAAACCCAAAACAGATAACATCTGCGACGACACGTCTTAACCTTGTCGATCATATTTGGGCCGGGCAGAAAGTTGAGCTGAGGCTCGTAGCACATGATACAGCAGGACAGAGGGCGGAAAGTGCACCCGTTATATTCCGTCTTCCCGAACGGCTTTTTTTACAGCCTCTAGCAAAAGCCATTATAGAGCAGCGTCGTTTGTTTATGGACACAAAGGAAGAGTATGCACCTCTTCCATCTCTTCCGGCTTTGACGGGAGAGTTTCTGGCTCTAAGACCTGTTTTTGATTCTGAAGATCAGTCTTTCCGCCGCCTGGGACGTGCCCCTCAAAACATCAAAAGATTTGAAGCTTTGTTGAGTGCTGTCATGGATGCACCGGAGATCTGGTCTCATGACACAGCCCTTTATCTTGGTTTAACGCATGCTTTGGCACGTCTCAGGCGTGCGGAGAACAGGCGGGAGCTTGACGGTCTGGAAAAGGGGTTGTGGCAGATGGCTCTGCGGGCTGAACTTGGTAGCCTGGCAGATGCACAGACTGCTCTTGACGAAGCTGAAAAAGCTTTGAAACAGGCTTTAGCCCTTGGGGCATCCTGGAAAGAGCTTCAGGCTCTTATGAAGCGTTACCAGGATTCTGTTGAGCGTTATTTTGAGCTGCTTAAACGCCGTGCCCTTAAGGAAGGCCGTTATGATGTTACCAAAGGAGCTGGTTCAGGGGGAGGGGTGATGAAAGAAGATCAAATTTCTGAACTTCTCAAAGCTATTGAGGAGACAGCCCGTCTTGGCCAAAATCGTGATGCACGCCAGGCTGTGGCCCGGTTAACAGAAAAATTGCGGAGGATGCAGCTTCGTTTGATGTTTGGAGAAGGTGAAGGAAATGGAACACCGCCGCCCCTTGATAAAGACCTGGCCGAGGCTCTTGATAAGCTTGCTGATGTCATTGCCAGACAGCGTGAACTTATGGGAGAGAAATTTCCTTCTTCTAAGTCTGGTGAAGGTCAGAAAGGTCAGGCAGCGCAGGCCCCACGGCAGGAGAAAGGGGGAGGTCAACAGGCCCGGTCCGATATAGAAACTTCCGACCATAATCCCTCAGATGAGCAGATAAAAAAAGGGGGAGCGCCGCGGCAGAGTGATCGGTCTGATCGTAAAGACGGCTCCACTCTTCAGGGTGAAAAAGGTGCAGATTCTCTTCGTCAGGAAAAGCTTGCTGAGCAGGCACAGGGTCTTGCCCGCGCTTTAGAAGAGAAGGCCAAGACTTATCAAAAGGAAAACGCCGGAGATAACCTTGATAAGGCTGCACGTGCCATGCGCAAGGCAGCCCGGGCTTTAAAACAGGGGCAGAAGGACATGGCACGTGCTGATCAGGCGGAAGCTCTGGAATCCCTGCGTCAGGCCGCAGAAAATCTTTCCCGTGAAGCTTTGGCAGAGCTTGATAAAGACGGCAAGGGCAGGGGAAAGGGGGAGACGGTCCGGGGCGATGATCCTCTTGGACGGGGGAGCTCTAAGTCCCAAAATATGACCATTCCTGATCAGAAAAAACTTAAACGATCCCGTGAAATTCTTGATGAAATTCGTAGGAGAGCTTCAGAACAGGACAGATCCGGGGAAGAACGGGATTATCTTGAACGTCTTCTTGAGCGTTTTTGAAAAAAGCCTCTGACAGCATGCCTGACCAAAAAAAGTCTTCAAAGAGAGTGGAGACATCTCTTTAAAAGAAAAATACATATCCTTAAAAAATTGATCACACAATCTTTTCTCTTTAAAACAACTTCGGATATTATTTTCTTTTCAGGACTGAAAGCGTGATACAAAAAAAGCGTGTGGCTGTTCTTATTTCAGGGCGGGGCTCTAATATGGAGAGCCTGGCACGGGCGTGTAGAGAAGATAATTATCCAGCTGACATTGTCCTTGTCCTCTCTAATCGTCCTCAGGCACCGGGCCTTGAGAGGGCCAGAATTTTGGGGCTTTCAGCACATAGTCTTGATCATAAGGCTTTTCCCTCCCGTCTCGCTTTCGAACAGGCTTTAGACTCTGTACTGTGTGAGCATGGCGTTGAGCTTATTTGTAATGCGGGGTTTATGCGGTTGTTAACTCCCTGGTTTGTGGCCCGCTGGCAGGGACGTCAGTTGAATATTCATCCCTCTCTTTTGCCAGATTTTAAGGGGCTAAAGACCCATGAGCGTGCTCTGGAGGCAAGGGTCAGGCGTCATGGATGCAGTGTACATTTTGTCTCTGAAGGCATGGATGAGGGGCGTGTTGTGGCTCAGGCTTCACTTCCTGTTTTCAGCCATGATACCCCTGAAAGCCTTGCTGCGCGTGTGCTGGAGGCAGAACACAGGCTTTACCCTCTTTGCCTGAAACATTTAGCAGAGGGGCGATATGATAGCTCCGGACAGAGGGGTGCAGGATAAGATTGCACGAAAAAGATAGAACAGGGATGACAGGGACTGTCTTTATCTTTAAAGTATAGCCTCATGAAAACAGAACATGACTTTCCTTATTTTGAGGCGCGGTGTACGGATATTTTGCGTGAAGCGCTTGGTCTTGCTGCTTTGGATGGCTGGAACGCCATGACGTTAAAGCGGGCGGTGAAAGCAGCGGGGTTTCCTGAAGGTACAGAGGTTTTAACCTTTCCCGAAGGGGTCCCTGATCTTCTCCGCTTTTGGTCATTTGAGCTCGATAAAGCTATGGTAGAAATTTTTCAGGAAGAGGATGTGCCCTCTCTTAAAATTCGTGAGAAAGTGGCCCTTGCTGTCAAACGCCGCCTTCAGCTTTTAAAACCTTATCGTGAGGCTGCGCGTCGCGCACAGCTGCGTTTGTTGTTTCCTGATGTCTGCTCTTTGAAGGCAAAGCTTATCTGGGCTACGGCAGATAAGATTTGGAAAGCCCTTGGGGACACATCTCTGGACGGCAACTATTATTCCAAACGTGCTGTTCTTTCAGGGGTTTATGCCTCTACAGTCCATGTCTGGATGTATGAAGAGGATGAAGAGAAAGTCTGGGCTTTTCTGGAGCGCCGTCTGACAGGGGTGATGACATTCGAAAAGTTCAAAAGAGATTTTAAAGAACAGCGCGCGCAACTTCCCTCTCTGACAGGCACACTGGCGCAGCTGCGTTATGGCCGTCCGCGCTTTTCCGGATAAAGCTGTTACAAGGGCCTTATGACAGGTCTTCTATCAACATGTCCTGTGTGGCTTTTTCTTCCTGTTGTGGCATATTGCCTCTGTCTTTCATACGCCCATAAAGCTTATGAACAGTTTTGCTGGCTGTATCTTTAAACATAAAGGGAAAAATGGCATGCAGACAACATGCAAGACCCCCAAGGATCATGGTCACTCCAAAGCCAAAAGCCATGCTGCAATGTTTGCTATAACTCTCTCCGACAGAGTGCGGATGGTCACAAAAAAAATTCTTTAACATGAAGTGCCTCACCATCATTTAAAGCTTAAGAAAGAAGTCTTATAGATAATCACCACGACAAAATTAGCACAGAAAAATAAAAAAAACATCTTCTTTTTTTCTCTTTTTTCTTTAAAAGAGAGAATAATATTCTCTAAAATGATGGTAATTGAGTATGGATTCTGTCGATAAACGTATTCTTGCTGAACTGCAAAAGAATGCAAATCGTCCTGTGCAGGATATTGCTGAGGCTGTTGGCCTGTCAGGTACACCCTGCTGGCGCCGAATTAAAAGTCTTGAGAAAAAAGGAATTATTGAGAAACAGGTTGCTCTTATTAACGCAAAGTCTGTGAATCTTGACCTGATTGCTTTTGTGGCCATACGTACAACATACCATCATGAAGAATGGCTCGAAAATTTTTTAGAAGGTGTGAGGACAATACCAGAGGTCGTGGAATTTTACCGGACAAGTGGAGATATTGACTATGTTCTCAAGGTTGTTGTTCCCGGCATAGCAGAATATGATAAGGTCTATAAAAGAATTATTCGTGCCGCAGATCTCAGTGATGTGAGCGCCAGTTTTGTGATGGAAACTATCAAATGTACGACGTCTCTACCTCTGGATTATGCCTGATATTTTTTGATTGAGGGATGAAAGCCTGTCTTGCCAGCTCGTATCCGCCGGGATGGGGGGAAGGGGTATCTTTTATGAAGTTTTATACGGGGGAGTCCTCATGACCTCTTCTCTGACCATAGGTCTTGCACAGCTTAATCCCTGTGTTGGGGCTTTGCGTGATACTTATGACCTGGCCTTGCAGACGGTTTTAAAAGCAGGCCAGTCCGGATGTGATCTTGTCGTGTTTTCTGAGCTGTTTTTGACGGGTTATCCACCAGAAGACCTGATTTTACGCCCTGATTTTGTACAAAAGTCAATGCAGGCTGTTCAGGATTTAGCAGAGGCTACAAAAAATTCCCCGACAGGTTTTGTAATAGGTACGCCCTGGTATGAGGAAGGGAAGGTTTATAACGCTGTTGTTCTGATTGATCAGGGAGAGATTCAAGCTATCCGCTTTAAGCATTTTCTTCCTAATTATGGTGTTTTTGATGAAGCACGTCTTTTTGAGCCCGGCCCTTTGCCGCAGCCTGTTGCGTTTCGTGGGGTGAAACTGGGCTTACCTGTGTGTGAAGATTTATGGCGTCCGGGCCCCGGACGTCATCTGGCGGAGCAGGGGGCTGAAATTCTCATAAGCTCTAACGCGTCTCCTTATCGGCGTGGTGTGGAAGAGGAACGCTTCCTGGCACTCAAACAACGTCAGGAGGCAACAGATTTACCCCTCCTTTATGTTAATCAGGTTGGGGGACAGGATGAGCTTGTCTTTGATGGGGGCTCTCTGGTTATGAATGCTGATGGTGTTTTGGTCCGGAGTCTGCCCCGTTTTGAGACGGATTTTTCTGTATCCCGCTGGACACGATATGGTGGGGGATGGCAGTGTGAAGAAGGAGAAAGAGCTCCTGTTATGGGCACTCTGGAGGCAGATTATCAGGCTGTTGTGCTGGGGCTTCGTGATTATGTTCAAAAGAACAGATTTCCCGGGGTGATTCTTGGCCTGTCCGGGGGGATTGACTCAGCTCTGGTCGCTGCCCTTGCCTGTGATGCTTTGGGGGCAGAGCGGGTGCATTGCGTCATGATGCCAACGCGTTATACATCTCCGGCCTCTCTGGAAGATGGCAAAGCCTGTGCGGAAGCTTTGGGAGTCTCTACGGATATTCTTGATCTTGAAGATGTCCTTCCCTCCGTTGAGGGGCTTCTTAAGCCTTTTTTTAAGAACAAACCAGCGGATATAACAGAGGAAAATCTTCAGTCCCGCCTGCGTGGTCTTCTTCTTATGGCCCTCTCTAATAAAACAGGGGCCATGGTGTTGACCACGGGAAATAAGTCGGAACTGGCTGTGGGCTATGCCACACTGTATGGGGATATGTGTGGGGGATATAACCCTTTAAAGGATCTTTATAAAACAGAGGTTTATGCTCTTGCTCGCTGGCGCAATGCCCACAAACCCAAAAATTCCCCAGGGGCGGCTGGCTCCGTTCTTCCCAAAAGGATTTTAGAAAAACCTCCAAGCGCGGAATTACGACCGGATCAGACGGATCAGGATAGTCTTCCCCCTTATGACATTCTTGATGGTGTTCTTTATGGCCTTATTGAGGAGAAGGCCTCTTTTGAGGAGATGTGTGCACGGGGTTATGATGCTGAGACCGTTGCTTTTATAGAAGACCGCCTTTATCGCACAGAGTTCAAACGCTATCAGGCAGCCCCCGGTGTGAAGCTGAGCTCCTGTGCTTTTGGACGCGACTGGCGTTACCCTCTCACCCATAGTTTTTTAAACCCCAAAACAACATAAAGCATATCCTTAGGCCGTCAGAAACCGGAGAGAGTAAGACGGGAGGTTTTTAAGGGATATCAGGTCCTTTTTTATCACTCCGGAGACAGCTCCCGCATAGGGGTTTTTAGAGTTTTTTTCCACGTATATACTGCATCAGTCCCCGTGTTGAAGGGTCATGAGTAAGCGCAAGGTCTTCTTCTTTTTTCTCCCAGTCAGTTTCCAGATTTTTGGCCAGGCTTTTCCCAAGTTCCACGCCCCACTGATCAAAAGCATTAATCCCTAAAAGTGTGCTTGCGACAAAAATTTTGTGCTCAAAAAGTGCCATCAACCCCCCTAAAACCCATGGGGTAAGACGGTCCAGTAACAGCATGCCGGAAGGCCGCCCCCCGGGAAAAGCTTTTTGTGGGGCCAGGCGTTGAATTTCAGAAGCAGATAGACCTTGTGTACGTAATTCCTCACAGACGATCTCTTCGGATTTGCCCTTCATGAGAGCTTCACTCTGGGCCAGAGCCTGTGTCAAAAGAGCACGCCTTTGGAGGGGGTCTCCTGATCCTTCCAGGATTGCAAGAAATAAAACGGGGCTTACGGGCTGACCCTGATGGAGGAGCTGAAAGAAAGCGTGTTGTCCATTTGTCCCCTCTCCCCCCCAGACAAGGGGGGCTGCTGGCAGAGAAGGGGTACCATCACGACGTGTGCTTTTTCCGTTAGATTCCATCTCAACCTGCTGAAGATAGGTCGGCAGGAGCTGCAAACGCCTGGCATAAGGGACAAGGGCACGGCTTTCAAACCCCATGAAACTCCGCATCCAGACATCACAAAAACCAAGAACAACAGGGAGATTTTTTTCCCATGATGTGGTCAGAAAATGCTGATCCATGGCATGGGCCCCTGCAAGAAACTCCTCAAAAACAGAAGAGCCAAGAACCAGTTCAGCCGCAAGACTTGCTGCTGACCAGACCGAGGTACGGCCCCCCACCCAGTCCCATATGTCAAAAACAGAAGAGGGGGCAAGACCGAAAGCTTCTGCTCTGTCACGTCTGGCTGTAACAGCAAGGCAATGATGGCTCAGATCCGCATGTTCTCCCAAACCTTTTCGGAGCCAGGCACAGGCTGTTTGCGCATTGGTCAGCGTTTCCAGTGTGGAGAAGGATTTGGAGACAAAAATAAACAGGGTATGTTCTGGCTCAGCGCCTTCGAGGGCCTGCATCAGGTCGTCCGGATCCAGATTGGCCACAAAGCGCAGATCGGGGTGTGAAGACTGCCGGGGCTTAAGGGCCTCATACAACAGTCTCGGGCCAAGATCTGAGCCCCCAATGCCAATATGAACAAGGCGTTTTATAGGGGGGGACTGGTGGCGTCCTTTCCGAAAGTTTTCTACAAAAGTCTTCACCCTGTGACGTTCTGCAACACTCTCCCGCCGGCTGTAAGGAGAGCCTTCAGGGGCCCTGAGAGCCATATGAAGGGCCGGACGATGCTCTGATTCATTAACAGGCAAGCCCTCAAATAAGGCTCTGCGCTGTCCTTCAAAATCCACAGCCAGGGCAAGCTCATGCATAAGACGGAAAGCTTCAGAGTTAATTTTTTGCTTGGAAAGATCAAGAAAGAAACCTTCTGTCGCAAAAGAAAAGCGTTTAAAACGCTTTGGATCCTTATGGAAAAGATCGTGGAGAGAAGAGGTATGAAGGTGCGTGGCTAGGGCATGTGCTTTGTCCCAAATGGCTTGTTCACGCATAAGGTATCTGTCTTTTTATGAAGTAAGGGACAGGAGGAGGGGTATGTTTAAATATCAACGCCATCATAAGTACCTTATTTAATAAGTACCTTATTTAAAGAGAGGTTGTGGTGAGGAAGAGAGAAAGCCCGCATATTTGGGAAGGTAAGGTAAAATAAGGCTTACACTTCCCCCCTTCCTGTTATGGTGGTCAGGTCTGTGGTTCAAGGACACCGCGGCGTATCTGATCCAGCTCAATGGAGTCAAAAAGAGCCTGGAAATTGCCTTCCCCAAAACCCTGATTCCCTTTGCGCTGGATAATTTCGAAGAAAATAGGGCCTATAACGGTTTGTGTAAAAATCTGGAGGAGGAGACCCTGACCTTTATCCGGGGCGCCGTCGATTAAAATACTGTTTTTTTTCATGCGTACCAGATCTTCACCATGCCCCGGGAGGCGCTTGTCCACCCCTTCATAATATGTGTCTTTAACATCCTGAAAAATCACATTGCGTTCGCGCAAAGCTTCAATGGTTGCATAAATATCATCTGTCGCAAGGGCTATATGCTGAATGCCTTCGCCTTTATATTCGCGGAGATATTCTGCAATTTGAGACTGGTCATCCTTGGATTCATTTAAGGGGATTTTCAGCTTTCCACAGGGCCCCGTCATGGCGCGGGAGAACAGGCCCGTATATTCCCCTGTAATATCAAAATAACGGATTTCACGAAAATTGAAAAAGTCCTCATAAAATTTGGCCCAGACATCCATCTGGCCCTGATGGACATTGTGGGTGAGGTGATCCAGAGTATGCAGGCCAACCCCGAAAGGGTTTCTTTCATCTGTAAGCCAGGTAAATTCTTCTGCATAGGCTGGTCTTCCTTCTTTTTGTTCCACAAGGTAGAGGGCCGAGCCCCCAATGCCTTCAATGGCGGGTACAGTGTCTGACCAAAGTCCGTCTGTGATGGGTTTGGCACCTTTGTCTATAAGATAGGCATAGGTTTTTTGGGCATCCTGAACCCGAAAGGCCATAGCATTTGCACAGGGACCATGGGCATGCTCAAACATCATGCCCTGCGCCTGAGGTTCTGCATTCAGAACAAAGGTTATGTCTCCCTGTTTATAGAGGGTGACCTGTCTGCTTTTATGGCGCGCGACCGGGATAAAGGCCAGTTGAGAAAAAAGTTCCTCGAGGGCTTCGGGTTTGTGATGCGCGTATTCTACAAATTCAAAACCATCAACACCTGCGGGGTTGTAAATTTCTTCGGCCATATGCTTATCTCCAGGTTTTCTTACTATGTTTTCCAGATTTTAAAAGTATTTTCACAGGTTAAGGAGGGAAGTGATAGTCTCTCCTGCTCTTCCTTTTTTCTGGTGCCTCAATCTAAAGGGTAAAAGACCCGACTGCCCCGGACCAGGGCCTTTTGCCAAAGGGAGCATTATCATAGAAAGTCAGAATAAAAAAGGTGTGAGGACCTTTCCCTTCAGTATATCTTGTAAATATTTTTAGGGCACTCTAAAAATATTCAAGAAATCTTAGCATCCAGATACGTCTCTATGCAAGGTGTTTTTAGCATATTGGGGGGTAGTGTGCCTGCCCTTTCCCGGCAGGTGGAGAGGTGATAACATATGAGTTTGAGGGTGCTCACATCCTGTTTTCACATTTTGATATGCCCATGATGGAGAATTCTGATGAAACTTTATGGCTACTGGCGTTCTTCTGCTTCATACCGTGTTCGCATTGCCCTTGAACTTAAAGGTCTTTCTTATGCCGGTCATGCTGTCAACCTGAAAGCAGGAGACCAGCACAGTCCCTCATGGAAGGCCCGTAACCCTCAGGGGCTTGTTCCTGTTTTGGAAACTGAGGAAGGCCGCCTTATCCAGTCTGGCGCTATTTTAGAATGGCTTGAAGAGATCTATCCCAACCCTCCCCTTTTGCCTGAAGAGCCCTTCAGACGGGCCAGAGCCCGCGCTGTATGTGCCATTATAGCCTGTGAGATTGCTCCTTTACAGAATCTACGCACCGGCCAGTATCTGAGCTCTGTCATGGATGCAGATGATCACATGGTTCTCACCTGGCGCCGCCACTGGATTTCAAAAGGTCTTGAAGCACTGGAAGCCATGCTTGAACAGGAGGAGTCGGAGGGGGATTTTTGCTTTGGGACGACACCCGGCCTTGTGGAAGCTTATCTGGTCCCTCAACTTTATGCCGCACGTCGTTTTGGGGTTGATCCGGCTCCCTACAAACGTTTGTGCAGAGCAGATAAAGCAGCCTCCCGGCTTGAGGCCTTTCAAAAGGCCCATCCTGATCAGCAACCGGACGCTGTGACCCCCTAAACACATCATCCGGGTATACAATATTGTCGTCAATTTGAGACCATACCAACAGGACAAATTTTCATGCAAGGCCTTCCCTATCCCACCATTGACCCTATTCTTGTTCATATTGGCCCTTTCCCTATACGCTGGTATGCCCTTGCTTATCTTTTTGGAATTATTCTGGGGTATATGTATATGCGCTCAATCCTGCAAAACCAGAGCTTATGGACTCCCCGGACAACAGGGATTTTGGAGGAACAAAAAAAACCTCATACAGATATTCTGGAGGATATGCTGTTCTGGTCTGTTCTTGGGGTTGTTTTTGGGGGACGTTTGGGTTTCGTCCTGTTTTATAACACGTCAATACTGTGGGATAATCCTCTGGAAGTCTTTAAGGTCTGGCATGGGGGTATGTCCTTTCATGGTGGTCTTATCGGGGTTATGCTGGCCGTTTATTTTGTGGCTAAGGCACATAAGGTGCCGGTTTTACGTCTTGCTGATGCCCTGGCTCCTGCTGTTCCCATTGGTCTTTTTCTGGGGCGTTTGGCTAATTTTATCAATGGGGAGCTTTATGGTCGCCCTGCTGATATTCCCTGGGGTATGGTTTTTCCGGGTGATCCTGAAGGCGTTTTACGCCATCCAAGCCAGCTTTATGAGGCCGGGCTTGAGGGCTTGCTTCTCTTTTTTCTGTTGTTCTGGGCTGTTCGTGTCTGGCGGTCGCTAACACGGCCGGGGCTGACAACGGGTCTGTTTTTTCTGGGCTATGGTCTTTCCCGGGGGTTTGTTGAATTTTTTCGCCAGCCAGACCCACAAATGCCTGATATTCTTCAGGGTGATCCCCTGACCATGGGCATGCTGCTTTGCCTTCCGCTTATCTTCGGGGGCACTTTTCTTCTTGTGCGTGCTGTCAATCACCCACAGGTTCGTCCATCAGATAGTAAATCCGTCAAAACAACACACAGGAAGCGGGGGAAAACTCCCGCATGACAACACCCTTAAAACATATGCTTCTTGAGAGGATAAAGAGTGAGGGGGCACTCAGTCTTGCGGGTTTTGTCGCAGAATCGCTTTTGCATCCCCGCTATGGTTATTATGCGACGCGTGATCCCCTGACGGCGGGGGATGATTTTATCACTTCCCCTCAGATAAGCCAGATGTTTGGGGAATTGTTAGGGATCTGGGCTTTAGAGACCTGGCGCCAGATGGGCCAGCCTTCCTCCTTTCATCTGGTGGAACCGGGGCCAGGATCCGGCATTATGATGGCAGATATGATCCGTGCTGCACGCCTTGACCCCCTGTTTCTTAAAAGTGTCCGTGTTGGCCTTCTTGAGGCCAGTTCTGCTTTAAAAGCTGTGCAGGCCAGGACTCTGGCAGCAAGTCCTGTGGACCTTCAATGGTATGATCATATCGACAAAATTCCTGAAGGGCCGATGATTGTGATCGCCAATGAGTTTCTGGACTGCCTTCCTCCACGTCAGTTTATCCGGACAGATGAAGGCTGGCGGGAGCGTCTTGTCGGTGCCAGGGGGGAGGAGCTTATCTTTACAGTTAGCATGGCACCTCTCACCCCGGGAGATCATGCTCTTATTCCCCCTTCTCTTAAAGAGGTGCCTTCAGGGTCTCTGGTGGAGGCTCATCCCGGCTATATTACTCTGACAGATATGCTTGCGCCCCGCTTTCATGCCTGTCCATCCCGTGCTTTGTTTCTTGATTATGGACCTTATGAAAGTGAGGTGGGGGATACGCTTCAGGCGCTTCGTGCGCATCAGAAAGTCAATCCTCTGGAGGCCCCGGGTGAAGCAGATTTGACCACACGCGTCAATTTTTCTGAGATCAGACGCTATGGAGAAAAGGCAGGCCTGCATGTTGACGGGGCTCTGGAACAGGGTGCTTTCCTTAAAAGACTGGGGCTTGAAATACGTGCGGGGGTTTTAAGTGCAAAAACACCAGAAAAACGGAGCCTGATAGCACGACAAATCTGGCGGCTTACAGACCCCCGGCAGATGGGGTCTCTGTTTAAGGCTTTGTGCCTTTCAAGCCCGGATCTCCCTCCGCCACCTGGTTTTGGAGCAGGACCATGACAGATATTTTGCATGCCCCCTCTTTGCGTAGGCTCAAGGGTATACAGCATGGCTTTTCAACAGCTATCAGGGGGCATATTGCAGATTATAAAGATGGACATTCAGGCTTTGTGCCAGAACGGCTTGTCACACTGCGTCAGGTCCATGGAAAAAAGGCCCTTTATGTCAAAGAGCCCTTAGAAAATTCTGCGCCCGAAGGAGATGCTTTGATCACAGATGTTCCTGGTCTTGCTCTGGGCGTTTATACAGCAGATTGTGTTCCTGTGTTAATCGTGGATCCACACGCAAGACTCATAGCGGCCGTTCATGCTGGCTGGCGGGGGGCTTTGGCAGGGGTTGTAGAGGCCAGTCTTGAAAAAATGACCGCTCTTGGGGCTGACACCACACGGTGTTATGCCGCGATGGGTCCATCTATTGCCTGGGAGAATTATGAAACAGGAGATGATTTTTACCAGGTTTTCCTGAGGGAAGATCCAGACGCTATGACTTTTTTTAAACACCCCGATGATCAGAAGGGGGGAGGGCGGAAATCCTGCTTTGATTTGAAGGGTTATGTGGCATATCGCCTGCGTAAAGCGGGGATTCGTCATCTTGAGATTCTTCCCTATGATACTTACAGCCAGAAACAAAAATTCTTCAGTTACCGACGAGCCACGCACAAAGGGGAACAGACAAAGGGGCGACAAATTTCTTTTATCCTCTTGTCTTAAAGCGTGGAATGTTTTTAAAAGCATGGTGAGGTGTTTTGATTTAATATGAAAGAACTTCCATGAAACTGCTTGCCGGGACGTCCAACACAGCCCTTGCTGAGTCTATTGCCAAAACCTTAAAGGTCCCCCTGACACAACGTGTTATCCAGAGATTTAGGGATGAGGAGATTTTTGTCCGTATCGATGAAAATGTCCGTGGTGAAGATGTCTTTGTTATTCAGTCTACCTCTGCGCCTGCCAATGACCATCTTATGGAACTTCTTATCTGTATGGATGCTCTTAAACGCGCCAGTGCCAGGCGTATTACGGCGGTTATTCCCTATTTTGGCTATGCACGCCAGGATCGCAAAACCGGGGGGCGAACTCCTATTTCTGCTAAGCTTGTTGCAAACCTTATTGCTCATGCCGGTGCAGATCGTGTTTTAACACTTGACCTTCATGCCGGCCAGATACAGGGTTTTTTTGATATTCCAACGGATAATCTTTTTGCAACCCCTGTGATAGAGCGTGATATCCGTGATCATTATGATTTGGATGATTTAATGATTGTGTCTCCGGATGTTGGGGGTGTGGTCCGTGCACGTGAACTTGCCAAGCGCCTTCATGTAGACATTGCCATTGTTGATAAGCGCAGACCTAAGCCAGGAGAGGCAGAGGTTATGCACATTATTGGTGATGTTGCGGGGCGACCCTGCCTTATTCTGGATGATATTATTGATTCAGGAGGAACCCTGGTGGGGGCAGCACGGGCCTTGAAACAGCAGGGGGCAACGGCTGTTTCTGCTTATGCCACACATGGTGTGTTTTCTCATCAGGCCCCCAAGCGTCTTGAGGATTCAGATCTTGATGCTGTGGTTATCAGTGACAGTATTGATCAGGGCCATAAAATGGAGAGTTTTGGTAAAGGGCGCCTCCTGACCATGGCCCCCCTTCTTGGGGAAGCCATACGGCGCATAGCTTATGAAGAATCGGTCTCAAAGCTTTTTGACTGAACCTCCTGCCTGAAAAGAACAGGCATGGGAGGTTTCCTGTTCAGGATCTTAGAGCTCTTCTTCAAAAGGGGAGGCTATCCTGTTGCTATGGCGAGCTTCTGTGACAGGGCTCATACCTTCTTTTAATGCTTTTCCTGAAGCTCAGGCATGTTTTGGTCTGGCAGAATCGCATAGCCAGAAAAGTTGGTATAAAAAAAGTGCATTAGTCCAGTCGCAACCAGACTAATGCACTTCAAGGGGGGATCAGGGTTGCCTTTCAATAAGGCAGGGCCTTTATAGTCTCTTATATCTTAACAACTTCTTTCAGAAGCTGTTTCCTGCATGTTAAAAAATCTGGCTTGTCTTCTGCTACACTGCACACTTCTACGGAAAGAGAAAAAAGCCAGTCTGACATATCTGTTTTGGGGTGGTCGGCATTACCTGTTTTTCTCTTTGCTCTGTAGCGGAGATTGTAGACACAGGGGATAAGGGTTGCTATAGCGCTTCTTATGCGATCATTTTACCACCGTATTAAAAAGCTTGCCTCGGGGCCCCATGCCCTCAGGGGGCTGGCTCTTGTCTCTTTTATAGAGAGTTCTTTTTTTCCTGTTCCCCCTGATGTTATGCTGGTGCCAATGGTGTTGGCAGATCGCAGGCGTGCATGGTATATTGCAACGGTCTGTACTCTGGCTTCTGTCATGGGGGGTGTCTTTGGATATATGCTGGGATTATTTGCTTTTGAGGCTATAGGTCAGCCTCTGTTAAGCTTTTATGGTAAGCTGGATAGCCTTGATCATTTTCAGGCATGGTATCAAAAATATGGTTCCATGATTGTTTTTGCTGCAGGGCTCACCCCTTTTCCCTATAAGGTTATCACTATTGCTTCCGGGGCTTTGAAGCTGAATTTTGGTGTTTTTATTCTGGCCTCGGTTTTGGCACGGGGGATGAGATTCTTCTTTGAAGCTGGATTGCTCTGGTATTTTGGCCCAAGACTTGAACCTTTTCTGGAACGTTATTTTGCTCTCATAACTCTCGGGATTTTTCTGTGTGTTTTCGCAGGCTTTTTTGCCTTAAAATTATTTTTCTCATAAAATGAGTCATTGTTGTATGGTGATTATGAGCCTATGGTTTTATCAAAAGTCCAGATAATGATAGCAAGATTTTTTGTTTCAAAATTTCCCTATGTCTGGCCTGTATGCGCAGGAGCTATAGCGCTTACCTTTTTGGGGGCGGCCCATGGTTTTGAGCATTTTGGTGGGTTGCAGCCCTGTGCTTTATGTTTACGCCAGAGGGAAGCTTACTGGTTGGTTTTAGGGGTTGCTCTTTTGGGGGGGATAACTCTTGTTTTGAGACGGTTTTCAGAAAAAACACTGCGCTGTCTCAATTTTCTCTTAAGCCTCGCTTTTATATATGGTGCAGGTTGGGCTATTTTTCACACAGGGGTTGAAATGGGCATTTTTGATGAGCCTGCAACATGCGTCGTGCTGAAACCTTTTGTGCCGGGGGAGGATTTTCTGTCTCAGCTGAATAAGCCCATCATGCCGCCTTCCTGTGCGGATGTTCCCTGGCGTTTCTTAGGGCTTTCCATGGCAGCCTGGAATGCTCTTTGTGTTGTCACACTTTCTGTTATAAGCTTGTTCGCTACCTTTATAAGGAAAAAATCATCATGAGTCGTCATGCCTTTCCCAAAGCTGATCTTGCTCCGGGGCAAACACAAAACCGTCTTAAAGAAATGCTCCGCGTTGATCATGCCGGCGAATATGCTGCGGTTGCTATTTATCGTGGACAGCACGCCATTTTCAGCCAGGTTCCTCATAAACAGGTGATAGCAGGACAGCTGAAAACGATGGAAGAAGAGGAACAGGACCATCTTGACAGTTTTGATAAACTGCTTTTAGAACGTGATGTTCGCCCGACCGCCCTTATGCCTTTATGGCATGTGGCAGGCTATACCCTGGGGGTTGCAACAGCTTTGATGGGGGAGAAGGCTGCCCATGCGTGTACAGAAGCTGTAGAAACTGTGATTGGGGAGCATTATGATCAGCAGGCCAGAGAAATCCGTGATCATGATCCGGAACTTGCCACCATGTTTACACAGTTTCGTGAGGATGAGCTCGCCCATCGTGACTTTGCTGTCCAGGAAGGCGCCCGTGAAGCAAAGGGATATGGTTTGCTTTCAAAGCTTATCACAACAGGGTGCCGCCTTGCTATAAAAGTTTCAGAAAAGGTTTGAAGATATCAGTCTCTCTTTTTTGATTTTTAAGGAGGAAAAGCTGTGTAGCCGGCTCCCCCTTTAAGGGGAAATGTACCAGGTTTTAAGAGAAAATTTAAAAAAAAGGCTGTATTTTTCTTTCTTCTTCCATTTTTTTCTTTTTGTAACACAATGGTTTTATCAGAAAAGTAAAAATTACAAACATAAAATTAAGTTTACCCTTTCAGAAGATATTTAAAAAGACGGCGTCATGATTCTCACCTGTCCACACTGCTCCACACGCTATTTTGTCTGGAGGCAAAGCCTTAAACCCCCGCAATACCTGGTGCGTTGTACCTCTTGTGGTGAGGTATGGCCTGTTACACCTCATGACGACACACCCCTTCCTTTGACACAGGTTTTATCGCCGGGACAAGAATCTCCCGATTCTCACAGGCAGATGAACCTCTCTGCTTCTTTAAAGACTCCTGCATCACCTGAAATAGCATTTCGGTCTCGTCTTGAGGCACAGAAGAAAAGGCGCTGGCAGCTTTTAGGGTGGGGGCTTTTATCTTTTCTGATTTTGGGGATTACAGGCTTTATCCTGACCTCTTATGTTCAGCGTTTTGAGCTTGTTCGCCATCACCCACGCCTGGCACGTGTCTTTGACGGGTTTGGTGTGGAAGCTAATGTTTATGGTCTGGACTTTCAGAACATCATTGTGGATCATACACGTGGTCGTGAAGGAGACAATGTTCTTGTCCGTGGCAGTATTGTCAATATTGCCCAAAAAGTACGCAGGGTTCCTCCCTTAAGGGCACGTATGTTGAATGATGAGGGAATGGAGCTGGCCTCGACAGAAGCTTTGCTTGATTTAGATGAATTAGCACCGGGAGAAAAAGTACGTTTTCGTGCAGCTTTTATGTCTGTTCCCGATGAGGCTGAGGAAGTTATTCTTGATTTTATTGCTCCTGTTTTTCCAGAGAGCACGCCGTCCCGTCAGGACAGAAATGTCGTGACAGAAGACAGGAAGCAAGAAGAAAAAAACGGGCCTGAAGGTGGAATCATGAAAGGTACAGATAAGGAGAAAAAAATCAGGACAGGGACTGATAAGCAGGAAGAAAAGAATATGCACGAGAAAACTCAGATGGGTTTTAAGGGTAAGAGTGTGAACACCCCCAAAAAGAGACATAAGAGAGCAAAGTTTTCTTCCTCACATTAAAGAGAGAGGGCCTGTAACGAGAGGATGGCGCGGGTGTGTCTGCTCACCCTATGGGTACACCAGTCTTTTTCATCTTGCATGGGGCTGTCTGTTTCTGAGAGGAAAGAGACACAGGCGAAAATAAGCCGCCCTGTACCAGAGAGAGACCTCATAGTTGCACCTCTGCTGGATCTCTGTCTCATCAGAGGGGTTTATAAGCTTATGATTTTGTCAGATACCGTCAGAAAAAGGGATTACTGGCATGCCAGACATTCTTCATAGTCAACAGTTGTGGCTGTGTGTTCCTGAGAGAAAGCTTTCGCTTCTCCCCCGGCAAACTGCGTTCTTTGTACGGATTTTGAACGACAGTAATAAAGCGATTTTAAGCCTTTTTTCCACGCTGTCCAGTGAAGCATATGTAAATCCCATTTGTTGATACCTCCCGGTAAGAACACATTAAGGGACTGTGCCTGGCAGATATAAGGCGTACGATCAGCAGCATGCTCAATGACCCAGCGCTGATCCAGTTCAAAGGCTGTTTTGAAGACGGATTTTTCATGTTCATCAAGACAGTCAAGATGCTGCACGGACCCTTCATGTTCCAGAATGGAATTCCAAACCTCAGCCGTGTTTTCCCCTTTTTCTTCAAGCACATCAACAAGGGCTTTGTTCTTCACGGTGAAAGACCCGGAAAGAGTTTTGTGGGTGTAGATATTGGCCGGGATGGGTTCAATACCGGCGGATGTTCCTCCACATATAATAGAGATAGAAGCCGTTGGTGCAATGGCGAGCTTGTGGGAGAAGCGTGTCATAACGCCACGTTCTTCAGCATCAGGGCAGGCACCACGCTCTTTGGCAAGCTGAACGCTTGCAGCATCTGCTGCTCTGCGTATATGTTTGAAAAGACGCATATTCCAGGATTTTGCCAAAGCAGATTCGAAAGGAATGCCCTGAGCCTGCAGAAGGGAGTGAAAACCCATCAGCCCAAGGCCCACAGAACGCTCACGCCTGGCCGCATAAACAGCTTTGTCCATTTCAGGGGGTGCGCGATTGATAAAGTCTTCTAAAATATTATCAAGAAAGCGGAAGACATCCTCGATAAACAGCTCATTATCTTTCCATTCAGAAAAAGTTTCTGCATTTAAGGAGGAGAGACAGCAGACAGCTGTGCGATCCTGACCCTGATGGTCGGGCCCTGTTGCCAGCATAATTTCAGAACACAGGTTAGACTGATTGACGCTGAGACCTAAATCTCTCTGGTGCTTAGGCATCGCCCTGTTCACCGTGTCCGCAAAAACAAGATAAGGCTCCCCCGTTTGCAAACGGATTTCCAGAAGTTTTTGCCATAAATTGCGGGCATCTGTTTCACGAACAGTTTCCCCTGTTTTCGGAGAGCGAAGCGCAAAAGGTTTGTTATCGCGAACGGCTTCCATAAAGTCATCTGTGATCATAATACCATGGTGAAGGTTGAGAGACTTTCTGTTGAAGTCGCCAGAGGGTTTGCGAATTTCAAGAAATTCTTCAATTTCAGGGTGATGGATATCAAGATAAACCGCAGCAGACCCCCGGCGCAAAGACCCCTGGCTTATAGCAAGCGTTAAAGAATCCATCACACGGACAAAAGGAATAATACCAGATGTTTTGCCACTTTGTCCTACTTTCTCCCCAATGGAACGTACTTTGCCCCAGTATGTACCAATTCCTCCGCCATTGGAGGCCAGCCAGACATTTTCATTCCAGGACGTCATAATGGAATCAAGGGAATCGTCCACAGAATTAAGAAAACATGAAATAGGAAGACCGCGGCTTGTTCCTCCATTGGATAAAACAGGTGTAGCTGGCATAAACCATAATTGAGACATATAGTCGTAGAGGCGCTGCGCATGAGCAGCATCATCGGCATAAGCCTCAGCAACACGTCCAAACATGCTTTGTGGAGTTTCATTGGGCAGAAGGTAACGATCTTGGAGCGTTGTTTTCCCAAAATCTGTTAAACAATCATCCCGATCCGGGGAAAGTCTGACCTTGTGGACCAGACTTAAATCTGGTTTTTTGAAGAATTTTGGTTTGCCCCGGTTTTGCACAGACTCTTCAGGGTTCAAATGAGCAGGACGAGAAATCATGGGTGAATCCTTCAAAAAGGGTCAAAAAGATAAGAGATCTGAAGGGCATAGTCTCCAGGGCTCACTATATCATGATAAATTTACCATCTAAACGCAATATATAGTAGAGGAAAGAAGAAGGGAAGGTCAAGGGGAAAGAGGGGGTATAAACGGGAAAAAATAAATTTTTTTACTCAAAGTATCTTATTCTTGTTTTTATCCCCGTGTGTTTGGTGAGCCTTTCAGAAAGAGAACAATCTTCCACAGGAGAGGTTGCTTTCAAGAGGTTAACCTTTTATTTAAATTTCTTGACAAATTGTAAAAATAAATATTTAATTAAGCTGTTTTTGGCTTCTTCCTGACTGATCTGGCCGATAGTTTTGTGTCTTTTTTTTTTGGCCCGATATACAACTTTTGGTAGTTATTTTGGTGTTTGCACTATGAAGAACCGACTAAACTCTCTTGAATGCACAACCTCTCATAGCAAAAAGATTCCCTCTGATCACATCATAAAATTTAAAAGGGGGAATGTGAGGTTTTTGCTTCTTTTTATGATTATCTTTCCTGCTTTTAGTTTGGTTGTCTTGAGTAAGATGCTCTATGATTATACGTCTGGTTTTCGAAATAATCTTCTGCTTACCACCTGTTGTGAGCAGGTTTTTAAAAGTGTTGAGCGCGAGCTTTCTGTTTTAGAAAAAGGGGCTTTTATAAGCATCTTCCGGCACAGAAAAAAATGGATCTCTTTCCTGTCTTCTCAAACCTCTGTGAGAGCTGTAGATCATGTAGATGATTGGGATACGTTCAAAACAGCCTGTCCCGATCATGCAGAAAATATTTCTGAAACAGCCGGGGGGGTTCCTGATACAAAAAAGGAAGATTTACTTTTGGGCGCCCCTGATAGAAGTGGGGCGTTGACACTGAATGCTTTTCTTGCACTTCTTATGACATGGGGAGAAAGTATAGCACCCCTTATAAACTCTGGAAAATTTTCAAAAGACAGCATCACAACACCCTTCTCAGGGTTTGTTGACTCCATGGGGGGATCTGTCTGGCTGCGAGCAGATAAAAACCCATGGTTTAATGCACAGAACTTTGGTGGGATCCCGGGACTGTCCAGGAGAGAAGACAGGATGTTGCGTGAGGGGGGGAATACTTTTTCTTATAAAATTCAAAATAGCAGAACAGATGCCCCTTCAGGAGGTTTTCCCGGTGGCTTAATACAGCTTTCCGATGCAAAAAAGTGGTTTTATTTTCCTCTCCTTTACGGGGTTATTCTGGCCCTGCCTTTTTCTTTCCTCTTTTTCCTGTCTTTTATCAAATTAAGGGGGGTGCATCTCTGTCAACGAGAGAGCAAACTTCCTGATGGGTCTCAAAAAAATCTCAACCACATTCCTGAAGACATACAATGTGGCCTGTGGTGCTGGGACCAGGAAAAGAAAATATTTTCTTTTAACAGCACGCTGGCCCATGCCCTTGGCCATACAGGAAAAAACAGTCTGAGCTATCAGGAGTTTCTTCGTCTGATAGATCAGAAAGACCACACCCTGATTCAAAAAAACCTTTTTCAAAAAAAAGGACCTCACCATATTAATATGGAGCTTCATGGGGCAGTTGAGTCCGTTCTTATACGTTTTCGTGGTGGGGTATGGCATGAACCAAAGGAAGGCTTTTCCACATGTTTTGCAGGTATTGCTGTAAATGTCACAGAGATAAAACACCATGAGGTGGACCCGGTAGGGCATGTGCAACAGCCAGGGCATGCAGGGGAGCGTGAAAAGAGGCTTCTATCCTGTCCTGATCGCCCGGCTGGAAACTATGCACAGGAAAAAGCTGGTGTCCAAACAGTTTGCCTGGCACAAGGCGCCTCTTTAGCAGACATAAGCCATGAAGTGCGAACAAGTCTTAATGCTATTAACGGTTTTTCTGAAATCATGGCAAAAGAAATATTTGGTCCTGTAAACAATGAGCGCTATCGGGGATATATCAAAGATATTCATACATCTGGTCAATACTTACTTGATTTATTTGAGGGCATGTCTGATATGTCAGATATTGAGTCAGGAAAAATGACACTTAAAAAATGGTAGACCCTTTTGCACAAACGCCTTAATCACACTGTACGTCTTTTGTAGACCCGGTTAAAGACATCAGCTCTTAGTTTGGAAAACAATCTGGATAAGGTGGTTTTTCTTAAAAACGGCAGCCTTTTTTTCTTCTTATTTTTTTGTGTGCATGTTAGGTGTGTGAAGGCGTGCAGTATAAGGTTTTACCCTATGGACACCAAAAATCCTTCCACAAACCTTCCCCTTTATAGTGTTTTTGAACTGTCTGCAGCTCTTAAACACAAGGTGGAAGATGGTTTTCAGCATATACGCGTGAAGGGGGAACTTGGGCGTGTGACCCGGGCACGCTCTGGTCATATTTATGTGGATATGAAGGATGATAAGGCTGTCTTGTCCTGTGTGGTATGGCGTGGTGTGTCCTCAGGCCTGCGCTTTCAGCCTGAAGAGGGTATGGAGGTTGTGGCGGAAGGTCGCCTGACCACCTATCCGGGACGTTCTCAATATCAAATGGTCATTGAAAGTCTGGATCTTGCCGGGACAGGGGCTTTGATGAAGCTTTTGGAAGAACGCAAACAAAAGCTTGCCAGAGAAGGTTTGTTTGATACAGAGAAAAAAAAAGACCTGCCCTTTTTGCCGAAAACCATTGGTGTCATTACTTCGCCCACGGGGGCTGTGATACGGGATATTCTTCACCGCTTAGAGGATCGTTTCCCATGTCATGTTCTCCTTTGGCCGGTTTTAGTGCAGGGAGAACGTGCAGCTTCAGAAGTGACAGAGGCCCTTCAGGGGTTTCATGCTCTTAAAAAGGGCGGGGGGATTCCCCTTCCGGACGTTATTATCATTGCCCGCGGGGGAGGGTCTTTTGAAGATTTATGGCCTTTTCACGATGAACGGCTTGTGCGCTCTGTGGCTGAGAGTAAGTTTCCTGTTATCTCGGCCATTGGCCATGAAACGGACTGGACGCTTCTTGATCTTGTTGCTGATCGACGTGCGCCGACCCCCACTGCTGCGGCAGAAATGGCCGTTCCTGTACGCCATGACCTGTCCCGCCGTCTTGAAGACCTCAAAGCGCGTTTGACAACGGCCCTGATACGTGTGTCAGATCGCCAAAAACTTCAGCTTAAGGCTGCACGTCTGCCCCGTCCGGAAGATATCCTGTCCGCAGCATATCAGCGATGTGATGGTCTGTGTGAACGCTTTGATCGCGCCTTTGTCCATCATGCTCACATTCAGGGCTTGCGCCTGAAAAATATTGGGGGCCGTCTCACCCCTTATGTTATAGAGCAGACCTGCCAAAAATATCAGCAGGCTCTCGGGCACCTTCAGAATCGATTTCAGAACGCTTTGCAACGCAATCTGGAGGCCCGGCATGCACGTCTTCAGACTGAGGGCTCCCTTCTTGAAGCGCTCAGCCATAAGAAAATTCTTGAGCGTGGCTTCACCCTGACCAAAGATCCTCATGGCCGTGTGATCCGTCACGCGAAGGGTATGAAACCCGGTCATGCCGTTCATCTTGTTTTTCATGATGGAGAGAGGTCAGCTGTGATCACAGCAGAGACAGGCACTAAGACAATACCAGATCAGCCAAAGGGAAAACCTTCCGGTGAAAAAACGTCCCTAAAAACCTCTGATCAGGGGTCGCTTTTCTAAGAAAAATCTTGTAGAAAGGCGAGAGACGTGATGGGAAAGTTTCGCATCGTGGAAAAAAAATAACTGAGGCTTTTTTTATGCTCCAACAACTCTCTTTAAATAAAGAAGCCAGGCTGCGCTATGGCGATGCACAGTTTGATATTATTCAGTCTGGCGATTATGTTGTCTGTGCCGTAAGCGGCACCAAAATTCCCCTGGACCGCCTGTCATACTGGAGTGTTGAGTATCAGGAGCCTTATAAAAATGCTGAGATTGCTCTCAGGCGGTGGAGAGATATACAAAACGAGACAGAGGTATGAGTTTTTTCCCCAAAAATTTTGTTCTGGCCATGGTGTGTGTGCTTGTGACAGGTGGAAGTTCTGTTTTGGCCCGTGAAGCCCCGGAGGGACATCCTGTTTCACCAGAACCTCTTGTGTCAGAACAGGCCTTACACCGCATGCCACTGACATGTGAGGGGGTCTGGCGCGAAGGCGGGTTTGGTATATGTACAACTGCTCCTGGTGCTGTTGTTGAGCTTATTCCCCTTAAGGAAATGCCTGAAAAAGATCTCACACCCGATATGGTCGCAGCACAACGCCTTACCCTGCAGGCGGATGATGAGGGTATTTTTGTTATCGCTTTTCATCGTGATGCGGCGCCTTTTTCACGTCTTCGGATTTTGACAGGACCAGGACAGGATGAAGAGGGGGCTGTTCTGGATATTCAGATCAGCGACCGCACCTATAAAATAGAGCGTATTGATGGACTCCCGCCTTCTAAGGTCACACCACAAACCCCCGAACAAATCAAACATATCAAACGTGATCGTGGTTTGAAGAAAAAAGCTTTTGCAAGCCGGGCTGAGGGGCGCTGGTTTCTTGAAGACTTTAAACGTCCTGCTCAGGGTCGGTTGAGTGGCTTTTATGGGTCTCAGCGCATTTTGAATGGTACGCCTAAAAATCCCCATTATGGGGTAGATATTGCGGCCCCCAAAGGAACCCCTGTGCATGCCCCTGCGGGGGGTGTTGTGATCCTCGCACGGCCCGATATGTATTATGAGGGGGGGCTTGTCCTTTTGGATCATGGTCAGGGGTTTGTCTCGACATTCATGCATATGAGTGCTGTTGATGTCAAAGAGGGTACTATGCTTCAACAGGGGGATCCCGTCGGGAAGATAGGGGCCACGGGGCGAGCCACAGGACCACATCTTGACTGGCGGATGACATGGCGGGGGCGTCGTTTTGACCCTTCCACCCTTTTAGAAGGCGAAGAGCGTCTGGACACAAGTGTTGAGCGGGTAAAGCTTTCTGCGCAAAACCAATAGGTTTTAATAAAGTATTCTAACCCTCTCTTACCTTATGTATATTTTTCATATATTTGACAGGATATGGCAATACCTATATCGTTAGGACTTATTTTTGGAGAATCTCTGTTTTTTCCTGAAGATGTTTTTGTATAAAAGACAGTTTTCTTTCTGAAAACAAAAAGGTTCTCCGAACGAGAAACAAAAAAAGGTTTGTGATGTCTGTTGGGAAATCAGGAAGGGCGTATCCGGGTCAGGTGATCCCGTACCCCTTTTCTTCTGGCAGGCTTCTTATTTGCCTTCTGCCTGTTTCCTTTTTTTATCAGACTCTTTTTTTTTCTTTCCGGCCCGTATTTTTTTTCTTTCCTTTTCTTGTGGGAAAGCCTTTTGTTTTGACCCGGGGGAGAGGGTACAGGCATGGTTTAAGACATCTGCCAGGCATATGCCGGGGGCGTCCCCGTTCTCATGTCATGATCTATTTCTGACCTGTTTTATGATCCAGAGCAAAAACTCCACCTTTCCACTGGGGGGGATTCCAGAATTTCTCTCTTTTTGATTGTGTCTCTTTTGCTCTCACTTCTTTTCTTTCTCTAAAATCATCCTGTTTTTAGATATATTTTTTCTCAATTTCTCTTATCGTATTGGTGCATTTATGATTATTACAAGTTTTCTTTTCTTTCTTTCCTTTTTTCTTCTTGTGGGCATTTTATCGGCCCTTAAAAACAAAGGTACAAATAAAGACTATCTCCTTGCCGGACAAAATATAAGTCCCTGGCTGGCGGGTCTGTCTGCCGTTGCAACCAATAATAGTGGTTATATGTTTATCGGGATGATAGGGTTTACGTATACTGTGGGTCTTTCATCTATGTGGCTGATGATAGGGTGGGTGTTTGGAGATTTTATTGCTTCTCTGTTTATTCACAAAAGATTACGTATTGTGACAGAAAAACAGAAGGTTCTCAGCTTCTCTGGTGTTCTCAGTCAGTGGAATGGTCAGGATTATCGTATTTTGCGCCTTATCGGCGGTGTGGTTACGGTCATATTTTTAGGCCTTTATGCTGCGGCTCAGCTCAAAGCCGGCAGCAAGGCTTTGCATGTTCTTTTGGGGTGGGATTATGCCATGGGGGCCCTTATTGGTTCGGCTATTGTTCTGGCCTATTGTTTTGCGGGGGGAATACGGGCCTCTATCTGGACAGATGCTGCGCAGTCTATCGTGATGATTGCTTCTATGGCTTTGCTCTTATTTGTGTCTATCGGCGCTCTCGGTGGTTTTTCAACTTTTGTTGATTCTTTAAAACATGTCTCCCCCACCTATCTTGATCTGTTTCAGCCTGATTTGCCTTTTGGTCATTTTTGGGGACCCTTTCTCTTTGTTTTAGGCTGGTTCTTTGCGGGTTTTGGTGTTGTTGGTCAGCCACATATTATGGTACGGTTTATGGCGATGGACCGCCCAAAGGATATCACACGTGTTCGCCTGTATTATTATGGATTTTATGCCATATTTTCAGCGCTGACGATTTGTACGGGGCTGGCTGCCCGGCTTCTCCTTCCTGATACGGGTGGTTTTGATGCAGAGCTTGCCCTTCCTCATCTTGCCAGCCAGATTCTGCCACAAATTCTTGTGGGTGTTATTCTCGCTGGCCTTTTTGCGGCAACCATTTCAACAGCCGATTCTCAGATTTTGAGTTGCACAGCCTCCCTTACCCGTGATTTTAGTTTTGGGAAAAAACCTTCTTACTTCTTCACAAAATTAAGCACGGTTTTTGTCACCCTTATCGCTTTGTGCTTTGCTCTTTTTGCCAATGAGAATGTTTTTGGTCTTGTTCTCATAGCCTGGTCGGCCCTTGCCTGTGCTTTTGCGCCCCTTTTTATCGTCTATGTTTCAGGGGGAAAACCGTCCGAGAGCCTTGCCATTGCGATGATGCTGACGGGGCTTGGTGTGGTGATGCTGTGGCGCTATCTGGGATATAACAAATATTTCTACGAAGTGGCGCCTGGCATGATAGCAGGTCTTGTGGTGTATGTTGTATGGTCTTGCGTCGGTTCTTTTTTCAAACCTGTGGAACAGTCCCGTGGTTCCTGATGTCAAAGACGCTCAAAAATTTCGTTTTTTCCTAAAATGAACTGTAAAGACAGGATGTTTGTCTTTTAGTCTGGTGATGCTTTAAGATAATATTCACGTAAGCTTATGGAATCCTGATGGCCTCCGGAAGCTTCCTTCTTTTTGCCCTGTTGCCGGGTCAGAAAGAAATTTAGGCTTATGTATAAAAAAAAATTTTTTGATGTGATACTATACCGGGAGGTATATTTTTAACTGTAGTGTGGACGTGAGGACAGGTGATGATACAGACATTTAACGAAAAAGGTGGGCCGGATACGGGGTGTCAGCACCTTCCTCTTTTACGTGCAAAACTTCAGGAGCAGGGGGTGGATGGTTTTCTTGTCCCCCATGAGGATGAATATCAAAACGAATACCTGCCAGAATGTGCTGAACGCCTTGCCTGGATATCTGGTTTTACAGGATCTGCGGGTTTTGGCGTTGTTTTGCAGGATAAGGCCCTTCTTCTGGTGGATGGCCGTTATACGCTTCAGGTGCGTCAGCAAACAGATGAAACGCTTTTTGACTATGGCGATCTGACTGATCCTCAGGCTTTAGAAAACTGGCTTGGGGTGAATTTCTCTCAGGGGGGGCGTCTTGGCTATGACCCTGCCCTCCATAGTGTTTCAGCTTTAGAGATATTAAAAAGCATAGCTGAACGCAGGAATTTTGAGCTGGTCCCTATGACGCCAAACCCTCTTGATGCGGCATGGTCGGACAGACCTCAGGAGCCCAAAACTCCGCTTTCCCCTCACCCTGTGTCCTGTGCGGGTGAATCTCATGAAAACAAGTGTACACGTATAGGGCAGCTGGTTGAGGAACAGGGGGCCACAGCTTTTGTTGTCACGTCCCCGGATTCTCTGGCATGGCTTTTGAATATAAGGGGTCAGGATGTGCCTTATACGCCGGGTGTTCTTGGGCGTGCTCTTCTTTTTGCCTCTGGCCGTGTTGAAGCTTTTATGCCTTTGGAAAAAGTAACACAGGCTGTGCGGGATCATTGTGGGGCGCGTGTCAGTTTTTATGAGCCGGAAGTCTTATCAGAGCGTTTGAAAGCCCTGAAAGGTCAGGCTGTAAGCCTTGATCCCGGGCGGGCTTCTGCTTTGATTCTGGATCATGTTCAGGCCGCAGGGGCGCATCTTGTTTGGTCGGATGATCCCTGTTTTTTACCCAAAGCCTGCAAGAATAAAACGGAAACAGAGGGCGCGCGCCTTGCCCATCGCCGTGATGGGGCGGCGCTGACCCGTTTTCTCTATGACCTCTCCCATAAGGCTTTAGAAGAGGGCTGGGATGAGATTGAGGCCGTTAAACGCCTTGAGGCCCACAGGCATGCTGTTCCGGAATTTAAGGATTTGAGTTTTGAGACCATTTCTGGCGCGGGACCCAATGGTGCGGTCATCCATTATCGTGTTACAGAGGCCACATCACGTCCTTTAGAAAAGGACAGTCTTTTTCTGGTGGATTCCGGTGCACAATATTTTGATGGGACCACCGATGTCACGCGAACTGTGGCATTAGGGACTCCCTCCCATGCCATGCGGTATCATTATACTCTGGTCCTTAAAGCCCATATTGCTTTGGCAACGGTCTGTTTTCCGGAAGGGGTAACGGGTCATCAGATTGATGCATTAGCACGTGCGCCCATGTGGCAGGCGGGGCTGGACTATGATCATGGTACAGGCCATGGGGTGGGATCTTATCTTAGTGTTCATGAAGGGCCGCAGCGCATTGCCAAGGCCCCTAACAGCATTGCTTTACAACCCGGCATGATTGTGTCGAATGAGCCCGGTTATTATAAGCCTGACCATTATGGCATTCGCATTGAAAATCTCCAGTTTGTGACAGAGCCCAAAAAGCCGGAAGGGGGGGAGCGATCTATGATGGGTTTTGAGACCTTAACTCTCGCACCTTTAGATCCTCACCTGATTGATGCGGCCCTGCTGACGTCAGAGGAGCTTGCCTGGACCAATGCATATCATGGGCGTGTTCTCAAAGAGATTGGTCCCCTTCTTGATGCAGAGCAAAAAGTCTGGCTTGAGAAGGTGTGTGCCCCCCTTTAGGATTTATATGCCTTTGAAAACACCTTATATATCAATGAGCTGGCGCCTTTTGTGTCCCACGGGGGAGGGGCGTGGGGCAGTTTCCAATGTTTTGACAGGGGGATAACGGCTCATTGAAGGTTTTGATGCAGGCGGTGGGCGAGGAGCCAGGCTTTCCTCTGGCAATGGCTGAGGTGATTTTCCATCTCTTCAAAGGCCAGAAGATCTTCTCTGGTGAGCTCAATATCCTCATCTTCAAGGGCAGAAAAGCCCATGTTGAAGGCTTGATCAAAAAGTCTCAGCGCTTCGTTTTGAAGGTTTTGGAGAGTCTTTTTAAACTCGGTCATCATAACACCTTTTTGTTCAGGGTAAAAACAAAACGGCACCAATGCTAATGCATAGGTGCCGGGGTGCTAAGAAAACCACTATCAGATGGCCGCAGCGCTTTCACCGCGAGCGGCTGTTGCATAACGCCACCACCCCGACCATGGCCGAGGCGACACACCCGTAAGGGTGGCCGTTGAAGGCTGCTTTTACACAGCTGCTGATAGAGAGGTTTCTTAGGCCCCGGAGCCAGAACATCTGACTCCACAAACAGGCTAGCACACCCCACCAATTCTGGTCAATGCACAGGGGAGAAACAGGAAAAACCGGGTGCGGTGGTATGACAGACGACATCTCAGGCTCCACCAGTCCCGGGGGCAATACTTTTAGAGAACGCACGGTCCTTAAGCTGGCTGAACTCAGATCCCCCGGTCTCTCTTCTCTCCTTATATGAGGCCAGCCTCAAAAAAAGCTTTTCATCAGGAATCTATCCCTTTAAACAGGTGGGTTATGAGTACATCTTGTCTTCACATTATTGGCGGCGGTCTTGCAGGGTGTGAGGCGGCCTGGGCTGCTTCAGAGGCTGGTCTTGCTGTGACCCTTTATGAAATGCGTCCAAAGACCATGACGCCAGCCCATAAAACGGGCTTACTGGCGGAGCTTGTTTGCTCCAACTCCCTGCGCTCTGATGATGCGGAGGCCAATGCTGTTGGTGTTTTGCATCAGGAAATGCGTCTGGCCGGGTCTTTGGTCATGCAGGCTGCTGATCGGCATAAGCTCCCCGCTGGCTCTGCTCTGGCTGTTGATCGGGAGGGGTTTTCTCAGGCCATCACAGAGGCCATCACACAGCACCCCCTTATCACGGTGTGCCATGAAGAAGTTACCTCCCTTCCTCCGGAGGCGGGAAAATCTGTCATCATTGCGGCGGGACCTTTGGCCTCACAGGCTTTGTCTGAAAACATTCTTGCGCTGACAGGGCAGGAGTCTCTTGCCTTTTTTGATGCGCTTGCCCCGATTGTTTATAAGGAATCTGTTGATTTTTCTCTAGCCTGGATGCAATCACGCTATGACAAAGGGGAGGGGGCTGATTATATCAATTGTCCCCTTAACAAAGAACAGTATGAGGCTTTTATCGATGCCCTTCTGGACGGTAAGACCATGCCCTTTAAAGACTGGGAGAAGGATACCCCCTATTTTGAAGGCTGTTTGCCGGTTGAGGTGATGGCCGGGCGCGGGCGGGAGACATTGCGCTATGGCCCCCTTAAACCTGTGGGGCTCACCAATCCCCATAACCCGCAGGAAAGACCTTATGCCGTTGTCCAGCTTCGCCAGGACAATGCCTTAGGGGCCCTCTATAATATGGTGGGCTTTCAAACCAAGATGAAGCATGGGTATCAAAAAGACGTGTTTCGTCTGATCCCGGGGCTTCAAAACGCACGTTTTGCGCGTCTTGGAGGGGTACACCGCAATACATTTCTGGATAGCCCCCGTCTTTTAGATGACCGCCTTTGTTTGAAAAAACATCCTGAATTTCGTTTTGCAGGTCAGATAACCGGTGTTGAGGGGTATGTGGAATCTGCCGCTCTTGGGATTTTGGCAGGCCGGTTTGCCGTGCAGGATATTCTGGGGCTTTCCCCGTCTCCCCCCCCACCAACAACGGCCATGGGGGCTTTGCTGGCCCATGTTTCCGGCCGACATGGTGTGGAAGACACCGCTCAGGACAAAAAAACATTTCAGCCTATGAATATTAATTTTGGTCTTTTTCCTCCGCTCTCCGGGCCAGAGCAGGACGGCCCGCGCTTAAAGCGTATGGAACGAAAAAAAAGGCGTAAACAGGATCTTGCACACCGTGCTTTAAGGGATTTTCAGATCTGGACGACGCACTGGAATACGACACAAACAGGACAGGCATGTTGATGCCTGACACACCCGTACAGGAAGACATGACAACAGGCTTAGAGGAGAAAAAATGGCCCTGATGAAAGCTCTTGGCCTTATGAGTGGAACCTCTCTGGATGGTATAGACTGTGCCCTTTTAGAAACAGATGGAGCGGATATTATCCATGAGGGTCCTGCCTCTTTTTTCCCTTATGATGATCAGGAACGTGCCTGCCTTCAACAGGCTATGCAAACAGCTCTGGCCTGGAATTTCAAGGGACCACGCCCCCCTCTTTTGAAACAGGCTGAGGCTTTGGTCACACAGGCACATGAACGTGCCGTCCACGACTTCACAACCCGTTACCCACACCAAAAACCTGATCTTATAGGTTTTCATGGTCAGACCGTGCTCCACCGCCCGCCCGCCCGGACAGATGAGAAACCTGATCCATCCGGAGGGGGTGTGAGAGATCAGAAGATTCTAACGGGGCAGACACTGCAATTGGGAGATGGAGAGGCCCTGTCCCAGGCCTTAAGCCTTGATCTTGTTTATGATTTTCGTACCGCAGATATGGCCGCAGGGGGTCAGGGGGCCCCTCTGGTTCCCGTCTATCATAGAGCTTTAGCCCTCAGAGACAATCTTTCCCTGCCCCTTGTCGTGCTTAATCTTGGGGGGGTCGCCAATATCACATATCTTGTTGAAGATTCTACGCTCAAAGCCGGAGATGTGGGTCCGGGAAATGGTTTGCTGGACGCCTGGGCAGAGTTTTGTGGTTTAGGACCCATGGATCGTGATGGACAGCTGGCCCTAGTAGGACAGGCTGATGAGGCTATTGTGAAGACCTGGCTTCAGGCCCCTTTTTTTAGACAACCCCTTCCTAAATCAGCAGATCGCTGGGATTTTGGGGGTGTTGAGAAGATTAATATGTCCCCTGAAGATGGTGCGGCCAGTTTGACGGCTTTTACAGCACGTGCTGTCTCCTTTGCCCTTCAGGATCTGTCAGCCCGTCTTGTCCTTGTTGGGGGAGGAGGACGCCATAATCCCGCCCTTATGTCGGCTCTTAGAAATGTTTTGGGAGTCAAAACTCTCCCTGTGGACGCCATTGGCTGGCGTGGGGATTATCTTGAGGCGGAGGCTTTTGCATATCTTGCTGTGCGGCATGTCAAAGGTTTGCCCCTTACATTTCCCGAGACCACAGGCGTGTCTTCCCCCATGAGAGGAGGACGGTTTTCCTCCTTTTTAAAGAAAGATCCCTGACAGTCTTTCCTGTTTTCTAGGGTGCGCTATTGTGTCCTGAGAGCAGGGCATGGAGAGCTTTTACACCGGGGGCCTGGCGGAGAGCCGTCCGCATCTCCTCTTTACGCAAAAGACGCGAAATATGTGCCAGGGCCTGAAGGTGATCCGCACCAGCAGAGACAGGGGCCAGAAGAAGAAAAACAAGATCAACAGGATGTCCATCAACGGACTCAAAATCAAGGCCCGGGGTAAGACGGGCAAAAACACCCATAATATGATCAAGCCCTTCAATATGAGCATGAGGGATAGCCACACCACTCCCAACCCCGGTTGTCCCGAGATGTTCGCGATCCATAACAGCCTCAAAAACAGCACGTGCATCAAGATCTGCAAGCTTTGCTGCAGACTGAGCCATATGTTGAAGGAGCTGTTTCTTACTGGAAATACGTAAATCAATTTCAACCCCTTGAAGGGATAAATCAATAAAAGGCATGATAAAAACCTGTCTTACAGAGGCTGAAGAACCATTTACCTAAAACTTAAAAAAAACAGCCAGCGCCTCAAAGAAGCCAGATATTTATATAAAGTTTTACATAAGGTCCAGAAAATTATAGCAGAATTATACACACAAAGAAATTTATAAGGTATAAACCAGCTGGCTGATACAGGAAAAGACTTTCTCTCTCCATGCCGGTGCAGGGACAGGAAAGAGAGGTCAGTTTTTCTTCAACCGGTTGTTTCTCTCTTTAAAGTTTTTTTATGCCTGATGTTCAGGGCGGCGTTCAGGATCGATCCAGCCGAAATGGCCATCAGGGCGGCGAAAAACAACATTGACCGCTCCGTGAGCTGCATTGCGGAAAACCACAACGGCTGCATCAGTTAATTCCATTTCCTGGACCGCCATGCTCACCGTCAAAGTGCGTAGCTCCCCTGGTTGTTCAGCTATGACAACAGGATCCTGGGGTGGGGTGTCATCCTCTTCATATTCTTCTTCATCAGTTTGTTCCTGACCAGAGGAGGTTTCCTGACCTTTCAGAATGTAAATGGAGGTATTTTCTGTCAGGGGATCCGGGCGGTGATGATGATGGTGGTTTTTCATCTTGCGTTTATAGCGGCGCAGGCGTTTTTCAAGCTTTTCCATAGCGTTGTCACAGGCATCATAGGCATCTCCCGCTTCACCACGTGTTTGTAAAAGAACCCCGGAAGGTAAATGCAAAGAACAGTCGACACGAAAATCCCGCCCATCACGTGAAACAGTGATCCAGGACTCACCCGGACGGTCGGAATATTTCTGAACGCCTTCTGTGACCCGCTCTGCGATCCGCTGATGAAGCGCCTGGGATACATCAAGGCCTTTGCCGACAATCTGTATTTGCATGAGAGACTCCATTTTAAATTTTTAGAAAAAACACATTTTTTTTAGGAGTATATCCATAAAAAAGAGGAGACTCCTATACAACACTTTTATGGACGGTTTTGCAAGCGCCGCCGTCGTATGTGTGAGGAGGGAAAGCCAAGAGATTCACGATATTTTGTGATGGTACGACGCGCGATTTCAAACCCTTCCCTGCGAAAATACGCCACCAGATCTGTATCAGAGAGGATATGGCCTTTGGTTTCTGCGTCGAGAAGAGCCTTAATTTTATGGAGCACAGCCTCACGGCTCACAGAATTTTCACCAGAAGAGAGGCTGCTGGCAAGAAAGTATTTCATCTCAAAAATACCCTGTGGTGTGGCCATATACTTGCCGGAAACAGCACGGCTTATCGTTGAGATATGCATATGCGTTGCCTCAGCAACCTGTTCAAGCTTTAAAGGTTTCAGGAAAAGAGGGCCTTTTTCAAGAAAAGCACTTTGGTGATGAACAAGAATATGGGCTATTTTCAAAAGTGTATCTGCTCGCAAATCAAGGCTTTTGATCAGCTCCTCTGCTTTGGTCCGGGAATGTGCGAGGAAAGCTTTGTCCTCATCTGTCCTGACACTTGTTTCATAAGTTGTATTGATCGAGAGGTGAGGGAAACATTGTGTGTTAAGCCGGACAGACCAGGCGCCAGAGGATTTTTTGTGAACAAAGATATCGGGTTGAACAAAGGATACAGGCCCATTGCTATAGGCAAGTCCTGGTTTGGGATTTAAGTTTTTTATCTGTGCAATCATCGTCTCAAGATCAGCCCGGCTAACCTTGCAGAGGGTACACAAGTGTGTAAAATCAGCTTTGGCAAGACTTTCCAGATTCTCAAGAAGGCAGAGCATGGCAGGGGAAAGACTGTCCCTGTCCTGAAGCTGGATCTTAAGGCATTCTTTGAGATCACGTGCCATAACGCCACCCGGCTCAAACGTTTGCAGTATCTCCAGAACATGCTGAACTTTATGGGAAGATACCTTCAGCTCATGTGCTGTCTCTTCTATTTTCCCACAAAAATAGCCTTTCTCATCTGTCTGGCTGATAAGATATTCAGCAATCAATTTCTCAGTCGGGTCAAGATCAGAAAAAGAGAGCTGATGGCGTAAAATATCAAAGAGAGTTGTCTGAGCGTGGAGAGGCGTTTCTCCTTCAGAGATACTATGCTGGCTTAGCCCTTCTCTCACCCCTGTTTTGGGTGTATTTTGAGGAGGGGGGTTAAGAAGAGCTTTTTGTGTCGGGCCCATATCACCATAAAGCACGTCTGGTGCCACATCCAGAGCATTTTGTGCCTCAGGACTGGTCCTGTTTTCATGGAGAACCACGTCTTCTAAAGGAAGGTTGTCATCCCTGTCTTTCCTGAGAAGTTCAGGTTTTTGCACCTTGTCTTCTTCCCCTGGATCTGACGAAGGGTTTTTTTCAAGCAGGGGGTTTGTGAGAAGCTCCTCTTCTATATGAACAAGAAGCTCAGAAGCCGGCATATGGAGAATATGCAAACTGTGCCGTAGGTTTGGGGAGAGCTTTAAGGCATGACTGTGGTGTAAGGTGTGGTTGGTTTTAAAAGCCATCAAACACTCATCTTACATGAAAGGGTGAGAGAGTTTTGGAAGAATCAGGAGACAGAACACAAAGCTATAGCCCCCATATGGTATAGGACAGAGTGCAGAAAATAACCAGAGGCCACGTCTTATTATGCTTTCCGGGTTTTCAGGTGTGTTTATTCATAGGGATCGTTCTTTAAGATCATCCGCTATAAGACGGGAAAGCTCACCAGCCTGACGTGGATTAAGCCTTGGATCGCACGCCGTTTCATAGCATTTTGGAACATCTTCTGGCCGGGAGCCAGCCTGTCCTCCCCAGCATTCCGTGACAGGGCGGCCTGTCATTTCAACATGAAGACCCCCGGGATAAAGCCCTTCTGCCTGCAAAATATCTATAAAAGAGCGGGTTTCAGAGACAATATCCTCAAAAGATCGTGTTTTATAACCCTCTTGTGTTCTGTAGGTATTGCCATGCATCGGATCACAGCACCAGATGACCGAACGGCCTTCCTGTTTAACATGTCGTGCAAGTTTGGGAAGTTGGTGCGCAAGGTTTTGAACCCCCGATCGTATGATAAGAATAAGACGTCCCGGTTCATTATGAGGGTCAAGACAGTCTATCAGGCGCAGAAGCTCATCCGGCTGAACAGAGGGGCCACATTTGACCCCAACAGGATTTGTAATCCCCTGTACAAAATTAACATGTGCCCCATCGACCTGTCGCGTACGATTCCCAACCCACAGCATATGGGCAGATAAACCCATCCATAAACCTGTTTGGGGATCACGCCGTGTTAACGCCTCTTCATAGTTTAAAAGCAGGGCTTCATGGCTGATATAGACCCCCTTTTCAGGCCAGATAACGGGTCGGTATGAGGGGGGAGAGTCTGGTCTTTTTTGTGCGTGGACGCCATCATCATATACACCGTCTGGCAGGTTTTTTTGTATCTCCCCCTGTTCTCTGTGAGAGTGGAATGCCAGATTATGGAGAATTTCAAGCCTTTTTCGTGATTCATGATAGGCCTCTAACAGGCGTTCAGGCTGGCTTGCCCTGGCTTTTTTTGTAAACTCTCGCGCATTGACAGCATCACCGCGATAATTGGGAAGGATTTGTCCTTCATGATTTTCTGTGGGGCTTGACCGGGGCTTGGCAAATTGTCCCGCCATGCGCCCAAGAGTGACCACAGGTCTAAAACACACAAAATGTGTCGCCATATGCTGCAGAAGTGTATAGGTTTTGCCCACTGCATGGCGATCATGGAAAGTTTCGGCACAATCTCCGCCCTGAAGAAGAAAAGCTTCTCCCTTTGCAACCTGAGCAAGCCGGGACTTTAATGTGTTCACCTCATCGGGGTGGACCAGAGCCGGGGCCCGGGCCAGACGCGCTTCTGTCAGGCTCAACTGCTCTTCATCCTCATAAGAGGGTAGTTGCCATGCAGGCTTAGAGCGCCAGTCAGAAGGAGTCCATTGTGTGTTGTTCATATATGTTCGCAACATGGTTTGAGGAAAAATTATCACGGCCGTTTGCGGAGCGTAACCAGCTCTTCTGCAAGGGTCGGATGAACGGCACACGTGGTTTCAAAATCCTGTCTTTTAAGACCTGCTTTCACCGCAACCCCTAAAACCTGGATCAGCTCATCTGAATAAGGCCCCATAAGATGGGCCCCAACCACACGTTCATCCTGTGAACGTACAACCAGTTTCATAAACATACTCTCTTCCGTTTTAGAAAGGGCCGTGTCAAGGGGAGAAAACTCTGTTGCGTAAACATCAATATCCCCGTGAACTCTGCGGGCTTCTGGCTCACTCAGCCCCACAGATCCTAAAGGGGGTTGAGAAAACACAGCTGTTGGAATCTGGCGTGTATCAAAATGCGTCGGGGCTTTCTTAAAGACAGTTTTCACAAAAGCTTCCCCCTGACGAATAGCAACAGGGGTCAGCTGTAACCCTCCGATGACATCCCCCAGCGCATAAATATGGGGGCGGCTGGTTTGATAAAATTCATTGACCACAATTTCCCCTTTTCCATTGAGCTGAACTCCTGATTTTTCAAGCCCTAAACCTTGTGTTGCAGGACGGCGTCCAAGAGCCATAAAGACGAGATCTGTTTGAAGATCTTCGCCTTCATCAAAATATGTTTCAAACCCTGAGGGGGAGATTTTTTTGACGCCCTGAACCTGTCTGTTCATCATAAGGTGGACCCCCCGCGCTTTGAGGGAAGAGGCCATCTGGGCCTGAAGGTCGGGATCAAAGCCCCGTAAAAGACTGTCACTACGGTTGATAAGACAGGTCTCAACACCTAATCCACTGAAAATACCTGCAAATTCAACAGCAATATAGCCTCCCCCAAGTATAGCGACCCGTTTGGGCCATGAGGGGAGAGAAAACACCTCATCAGAGGTGATGGCCAAATCTGCCCCCGGAAAAGACGGGCGGTAAGGTGTTGCGCCTGTACTGATCAAAATATAACGCGCGCTTATAGTCTTCCCGGAACGTATAAGGCGAATGTTTCTTTCTGATTCCAGAACAGCGTGATCATGAAAGAGAGTTACACCGGATTTTTTAAGGTTTTTCTCATAAATGGAGGAAAGACGTGTCACCTCATCGCCGACACCCTCCCGAAGAGAAGGCCAGTCAAAATGGGGGGAGGAGTCAAAAGACCATCCAAAGCCTTCAGCCTTTTTAAAAACACTCCTGAACTGAGAGGCATGCACAAAAAGTTTTTTAGGGACACAGCCACGTATGACACACGTCCCGCCAACACGATATCCTTCAGCAATGGCGGTTTTAGCTCCTGTTTCTGCAGCTCTGCGGGCCGCACGGACCCCACCGGATCCTGCCCCAATGACGAAAAGATCATAATCATAACTCATCACTCAGTTTCTCTTCTTTCCTATAAAAAATACTGTGTAAGATTTCTTGTTTTTTAAGGGAGTACCATACTGTGTTTTATATTTTCATCCCCGGATGAATTTTGGTGGTGCGGATGATTTCTCTTTTTCTAAAAACAGGAAAAGGATTATGATTATACTTAACCCTCAGAGACGATCCCTTCAAGGCCATAACGTGATATAACAGTTCTGTGTTCATTTCTGGAAGAAGCGCAGGGAGAAAACTTTCGGATCCAGCTTCAGGTGCATACAAAAAACAGGTTTTTCTGATAGCCTTTATCCACTTTGCCTGAGAAGACAGGAGGGATCATCCTTTTTAGGGTACATGCCACCTCTTTTTGTTTGCTATAAAGATTTCATATGTTTTTCAATTTTTTTTGAAGTGGAGCGCCAGCCACATGGTGGTTGTTTGAGGTTTGGTCCAGTCAACACGATGTTTTTTTCCTGCAGGAATTAAAAGATAATCACCAGGTTGCAAAGAGACCGGTTCTGTTTTTCCCTTAAAGGCCAGACGCGCTGCTCCCTGCAGAAGGAGAATCCACTCATCCTGACTTTGTTCATACCAAAATCCGGGGGGAGAGGCCTGTCCGAAAGATAAAATACGTTCCAGATCAAAATCCTTTGTTGTAAGGATGTTTTCAAACGATTCCTCTTTGAGATGATCAGGGAAGTTTTTAAAGATGTTCGTGATCATAATTGTAGGCCCAAAGCCTTTAGACTATCATACTCTACCGGCTGTTAAAATACCCTTTTTAGAAATCTTATAAACCTCTCTCTTTAATATCAGACAGGTCTCTGGCACGTGATCGAAAAAAAACTTATGATGTATTTTTCAATATGGTGACATGATGAAACATGACAGACCACCACGTTTTCTTTCAGGATTGTCCGGGATTGCGGATCATTACGATGCCCTTTTATGTGATGTTTGGGGGGTTTTGCATAATGGGGCTGTTCTTTATAAACAGGCTGCTACAGCCCTTCGGGCTTTCAGGGCAAAGGGCGGCACTGTGGCTTTGGTTACCAACTCACCAAGACCATCTGCGCGCGTGGAAGAACAGGTAAGAGGGCTTGGTCTCACCGGGGAGAGTTATGATATTATTGTCACCTCTGGTGACGCAACACGGGCAGCTTTACAAGCTCATGCGCCGGGCCCTGCTTTCAGGCTTGGCCCCGGGCGTGATGATCCCCTTTATGAGGGGCTTGGTCTCGAATTTTCTGATCTCGAACAGGCCCGTTTTATCGCCTGTAGCGGCCTTTTTGATGACAGGCGGGAGACACCTGAACACTATCGGGATCTTCTCACACGTGCCAGAGAACGAAATCTTTCTATGGTGTGTGTCAATCCTGATCTTCAGGTTGAGATTGCCGGAAGACTCATCTATTGCGGGGGTGCCCTGGCTGCACTTTATGAGCAGATGGGAGGTCAGGTTGTTTATGCCGGTAAACCTCACCCCCCCATTTATGACCTTGCCTTTAGACGCTTTGAGACAAAACCGGGCAGGCATTTTTCTAAAAAACAGGTTCTGGCCATCGGAGATGGCCTTATGACGGACATTAAAGGCGCCTGTCTTCAGGGGATAGATGCACTTTATATTGCAGGGCGTCTCCATGCTGATGAAATAGAGGAAAAGAATGGCGATATATCTGTCATGCGCTTACAGGAAAGCCTGAAACGACGTGATCTTGACCTTTCTTATGTTATGCCTGCTTTATGTTGGTAGTATTTTTTTCAGGCTATATTTTTTTCTTGTTTTAGAATAAGTTTTTGCTCTCATAAGTTGTATGTAGGGGCAGGAGAGCTCTGCTTTCAGTATAGATTTTCATAACCTCTAAAAGGTGAAGAAAGAAAAATATAACAAAATGTGATGAGGTCCTGTTTTTATGATAAGGCATGTTGATTTCAGAAGATGTCTGTATAAACATGTCATCAAAATGGATAAACAACATGTATAACAGTGATCAGTTCTCTTTAAAAAAGCCCCCCTCTCTTTTTTTAAAGGGACACCATTTTCATAAACAGTATTTATCTTTGATTCTGTTCTTTGGTCTTACCATACCCCTGATATTCCTGTTTTCTTCTCTTTTTCAACATGTTTTTATAACTTCAGAAATTATATCCTCAAATTTTTGGCTTGCGGGCTTTGGCTTTTTTCTGTCTCCTTTTCAAAAGAAAAAAACAAAGACAGGTCAGAACGTCTATTTATGGTTGGAAGCTTTAGCGGAAGCCAGTCTGATAACCTCCCGAAATGGAAAGCCATATCATGCTAACAGGGCGTATCGTGAATGTGCACACAAAACTGGTCTTGACGCAGATATTCGTCCCCCCTCTTTAGCACGTCTTTTGGGGGGGAGGGGTGATCTTTCACCCCCTCTTTTCCGTCTGGCACGTGCGGCGCGGCAGGGTCTTTATCATCAAGAATATCTGGGGGCGATATCTTTAGGTCAGGAAAAGCCCAGCTATTATCAGCTTAGCGTAGCCCCCCTGTTTGACAGTCTGGTTCTCTGGCGCCTTACACAAAGGAAAAAAAAGGATGATGCAGAGAAGGGGAAACATGGAAATCTGGGTATGGGTCTTGAAGAAGAAAATGCGCCCATTGGCCTGTTCAGGGCTTCAGCTTCTGGTCGGGTAATGGCCATCAATGCTTGTCTCAGGCGCTGGTCTGGCGTTCTTTTGTCCGAAACTGTTCCTCTTGAAAGTCTTTTGGGAGCTTCGGCTGCTTCTGTTTTTCTTGACAACAAAAGAGAAGGTGATCTACGCCGTGTTGATGTGCGGTGGGGTCAGGAGGGTGATCGCTTTTTTGAAGGTACGGTGATGGGGGTCTGGTCTCCTCAACATGATTCTGCAGCTCCCCCATTTCTTTTGGGATCTGTCTATCCCAAAGAAATTATTCTGCATCAGGAAAGTACAGGTAAAGAGGTCTCTGAAGACCATAATGAAGAAAAAAAATCTTCTGATTTTCCGGATTTTTTTACATCGGCCCCTTTTGGCGTTGCGTATTTAGAGGGAGAAAACCCTGAAACAGCTCTTTTAGGGGATGCAAATACGGCCCTGATGGATATGACAGAGGGGGGAGCCACACCAGGAACACCTTTTAAAGAGCTTTTTAAAAAGCAGGCAGATGCCATGGTGTTTTCTACATCTTCTGATGGAGATGCGACATCTTATGAGCTGGAACTGCTCTCAGGTCAGGATGTCCATGTTTATTTTGTTAAGGCAGAAGATAAAAAAGTCTGGGTTTTTGTTCTCGATATTAGTCAGCATAAGGATTTAGAGCGTCGTCTTTTTCAGGCCCAGAAAATGCAGGCTATAGGGCAACTGGCCGGAGGTGTAGCACATGATTTTAACAATCTTTTGACAGCTATTCGTTTGAATTGTGATGAACTTTTGGGGCGTCATCCTGTTGGTGACCCTTCTTACCCGGAATTACAAAAGATCAACCAGACTGTTGCCCGTGCAGCAAGTCTGGTCCGTAAACTTCTGGCTTTTTCCCGTAAGCAGACTGTCCGCACAGAAGTTTTGAATGTTGGGGCTGTTCTTTCTGATTTTTCCATTCTTTTACGTCAGATTCTGGAGGAGAAAGTTCAGCTTGATATTCAGCATGGCCTTGATCTTCCTTTTATAAAAGCAGACAAAAGCCAGCTTGAAACGGCCATTATGAATCTTGCCGTTAACGCACGTGATGCTATGCGTGAGAAAAAAGACGGTCGCCTGACCATCCGAACACAGGCTATGACAGGGGAGGAAGCGCGTGCCTTTGGTGCAGAGCTTGAGGGAGAGAAAGATTATCTCCTCCTTGAAGTTCGTGATAATGGATGTGGTATGGATAACGAGACTCTCAAGAAAATCTATGAGCCTTTTTTCACAACAAAACCCATCGGGGAAGGTACAGGGCTTGGACTTGCGACGGTTTATGGCATTGTTCAGCAGGCCGGAGGAAGTGTTCTGGCAAAAAGCAAAGAGGGGGAGGGAACACAGTTTTTCCTTTTCCTGCCAGCCTGTACGTCAGAGGAGCAGGAAAAAAAATTACCACAGCCGTCTGTTGAACCAGTTGAGTATGAGGCTTCTGATCTTGCAGGGCGTGGTCTTGTTCTTCTGGTTGAAGATGAGGATGCAGTTCGTTCGATTGCTGCTAAAACATTGAGACGGAGAGGATATGATGTTTTAGAAGCGGAAGACGGAGAAAAAGCACTGGCAATTCTTCAGGAAAACAGGGGCAAGATTGACGTTATGGTCACCGATGTTGTTATGCCGGGTATGGATGGCGTTGCCCTTCTTGAAGCGGCGCATGAATATCTCGGACATACCCGTGTTATCTTTATCTCCGGGTATGCAGAAGATCAGTTTTCTGAAACCCTGGCGCGCCATCCTGATGTTTCTTTCCTTCCCAAGCCCTTTACTCTCTCTCAGCTGGCAGAATATGTCAAAAAGACTTTTTCAGAAAAGCACCTGTGAACTTTATAGCTCATAGCCTTATTTTCCCTTTGTTTGACCTGGCTGGTCTTGGTGCTTGGCTCATTATGCCGTCTTTTTCCTTCTCAGGGGTTTGGAGAAATGGTCAGTGGGTGTTTCAAAACCCTTTTCATAAAAATATAATTTTATACAAATAAAAAATATTATAATATGTTATATATATTGAATTAACCTTATATATATTTTTTTTCTATAAGTTATAAAAATTCGATATTTAAATGTAAAAGTTTAATGTTTTTTTGGGAGTTTATTATGGCAATTGCAGGTATTAAAAACAGGCAAAAGACTTGTCAGGACGGCAAAGTTTTTGAGGGGCGTCTTATGTTTGAAAAAGGGCTTTCCCATGCCACAGGACAGGGGGCTGACCTTGACTATATTGAAGCCCATAAATGCTTTAATGTTGCTGTTATTTTAGGGTGTCACGAAGCTAAACTCTATCGCGAAGACATGGCTCTGGAAATGGTTCCAGGTGAAATTGCCAGTGCCCAGAAAGCGGCACGTCAATGGTTTCAAATCTATAGCGAAAGATGAAACTGATAAGGACTCATCTTGACGGTCCTGAGAATGTACTTCTCCCATTTTCTTTGAGGTGTTGCTCTTTTCTGTGTACTTCACAAACAGAGAAAGCATTGTTTTTATATTTCTTTCTTTTCTGGAACTCTTGAACTTTAAAAAGCTTTATGAAAATGTGATAGCCTTCAGAGCGAAGCATGCATAGCTTTTTCATGGTGTGTTATGGTCTGTAGTTTATCTTTATTTTCCTGAAAAGTCAGGACAGTTTGCGTGATGAGGATTCCCCGTCTTTATACAAAAGAGAAGCTTCACCCCGGTGGTTTTGTTTTTCTCCCCGATGAACAGGCGCACTATATACGCAATGTTTTACGCTTAACAGCTGGGAGTTATGTACATTTTTTCAATGGGTATGATGGGGAATGGCGGGCCTGCCTTGCCGGACACTCCCGTAAAAATGTACTGGCCCATCTTGAAGAACAGATACGTCCCCAAAAGCAGGAATGTGATCTCAGGCTCGTTTTTGCCCCTCTCAAACGTCATCCTATGGATTTTGTGATTGAAAAGGCGACAGAATTGGGGGTCAGCCATATATACCCCGTTTTGACAGCAAGAACAGAGGTTAAACAGGTTCGCACCAGGCGGGCACGTCTTATAGCACAGGAAGCAGCAGAGCAGTGTGAAAGGCTGACTGTTCCCCACATTCACGATGCACAAACATTTGAAACCCTTCTTAACAGTTGGCCGGAGGAGAGGGTTTTACTGTTTTGTGATGAGGGGGCTGCGACCCACAGGCAGGATACCGGGAAAGAAGAGTGCCCAAAAGACGCCCTTTCTGTTTTGCAGGCTATGAAGGAAAAGAGTCTTCCTGTGCAAAAGGATGAGTCTGTTTCTTTTTCGCTTCCTCCTCAACCGGCTGTTCTCATAGGGCCAGAGGGTGGTTTTGAAGCGTGGGAGCGTCATGCTCTTCTGGAGAAACCTTTTGTAAGCCCTTTAAGCCTTGGGCCACGCATTTTAAGGGCTGAGACAGCGGCCTGTGCTATACTAACATTGTGGCAGGCCGTTTTGGGTGGGGGGTGTGATGCGTGATGTTTTTTCTCTCATGATATCCCACACTATCTCGCCTGTATCACAGAGGGTTGTCCTGCTCTGTTTTAGGAAAGGCTATATTTTTGAAACGGTGTCATAATAGCAGCATTGAACAGCTTATCGACAATACAGCATAAGGAAAAAATAATGCTTCATGATGTTGATATACAAAAGCTCTCTATCAATGATAAGCAATGCTGGACTTCATTGTGGGATACCTATCTTAAGTTTTATAATACCCGGTTAAGCGAAGAAATTTTTCAAATAACCTTTGCACGTTTGATCGATGACGAGAACATGGATTGTGAAGGTTATATTGCTTACGTCGACGGGAATGCTGCTGGCATTGTTCATTGCCTGTATCATCTTCATCTTTGGCAGGAAGAAGAAATCTGCTACCTGCAGGATTTGTTTGTTCATAAACTTTATAGAAAAAAAGGACTTGCTGAAAAGCTTATCAAAAAGGTCTATGTGCGTGCTGATGAAAGAAATGCAAAAGGCGTTTACTGGACAACGCAAGACTTCAACCTGACGGCACGTCGCCTGTACGATAGAATCGGACATAAAACCCCTCTTATAAAGTATATACGCTCATGAAACAGGTTGTCTTGTCATCATCATACGGTTGAGTTTGTTAGCATAAATTTTATTATATCGTTGAGTTGTTGGCTCATGACTCCAAAATTTTAAAGGTCCTGTGGACCCTTTCTTTTTGTGATTTTCACGTTAAAGAAGGAATGAGAGATACGCCTGTAACACTGGAGCTTTATGCCTGCTCCTTCCCGAATTTCCCCCTGGGCACAGCTACCCTGTTATTGAGAGGATATAAGGTTACAGAGCATCTTGTTCTGTGAAGTTGGTGTGGTGTAGAGAGAGGTTTTTGTTGTGATCTTTTTCTCTGTACCAGGAAGACAATTTTTATCCTCTTTGCATGTTTTCCCTTGCATAAGATGTAAGAGCTGTCTAATGTCCCTTTCGCTGCACCACAGGCAGCCCTGCGCCGGTAGCTCAGCTGGATAGAGCACCAGACTACGAATCTGGGGGTCGGGGGTTCGAATCCTCCCCGGCGCGCCATCTCTCATGTACAGGACAGTTTTTCTGACCCTCTCGTTTCTTTCAGAGGGGGGAGGCTGTCACATGATTCATGTCACAACATATAGCAGACAGGATGGCAGCCTGCATGTCATGTCTCTTCTTGTTATCTTATGAGGAAAGATTTTGCAGATGCAGGGGTCAGAAAAGATTGTGCCCCTGAATAAAGAGGAGGCAAACTCCATAAAACCCATATGCAGGCAGGGACACATAGTTTTACGGATGTGAGGTTCTTTTTTGAATTTCTGCTTTCGCCTGTTTTAAGTCCCGGGGGGTAAGTTTTTTAGAAACGGCATCGCGTTCCTGTACGGCAGGGGTAACTCCCGCTATAGCTGCAAGAGAAAGCATGATATAAGATTTCTTATTATTCTGTGCTACACCTTGTCCATCACGATACATAAGGCCAAGATTGTAGAGTGCCAGAATATTGTTTTGTTCAGCTGCTTTCTCAAACCATATAAAAGCCTTTTCGTAATCTTTGGGAACCCCATGCCCTTCAGCATACATAACGCCAAGATCTGACTGTGCTTCAGCATAGCCTTCCTGAGCAGCTTTTTTTATCCAGTGAAAGGCTTTTTTGATATCCTGTTTTCCAGCACCCCCTTCCCCGTCACGATAGAGAACACCAAGATGGCCCTGTGCAGGGATAAAACCAAGCCGGGCCGCTTTTTGGATAAGAGCAAAGGATTTCTGGTTATCCTGTTCTACACCCTGCCCATCACGATACATAAGAGCAAGCTGATAGTGTGCAGGTGCAAAACCCTGTTGGGCAGATTTTTGAAGCCAGGTGAACGCTTTGTGATCGTCGCGCGTAACGCCCTGTCCTTCCTTATACATCATGCCATAACTATATTGTGCCATAATATGATTTTGTTCGGCTGCTTTTTGAAACCATGAAAAGGCTGAAATATAGTCATGCCTGTTATGGTACATCACCCCAAGCTCATATTGCATTTCAGGGTCACCTTGTTGTGCCCCCTGGACAAGACGTGTTTTTTCAGAAGCTGATAGTGCCTGAGGGTATAACAGGGGGAGGAGAGTGAGGCAAAAAAGACTTACCCTGAAAAGGCTTTTGAGATAGCCTGTGAGAAAGAAATTTTTAAGCATGCCAAAACTCCCTTTCAGAGATATTTTATCCTGTTATGGATCCGAAAGATTTGAGTTCTACGTGCTTTAGATTGTTAATGTTTAAAGATATTCATGAATATTTGATGTTGTCTAATACAGATGACATATATCTCACATTCTTTTTTTACTCTAAAAATGCCTTTAGGGCATAGAGTTGTTCAAGGGCTTCACGGGGGGTGAGGCTGTCAGGATCAAGCTGGTCAAGACGTTCAGTAAGGGAGGTGAAACCGGGGTGTTCCTGTTCCCTTTCAGATGAGACAGGCACGCTCTGTTGCGCAGCGTCTGCAGAGAATAAGGGGAGGGCTTCTAAGTTTTTTCCTGTTTTTCCCTGTTGGTTCTCTAAGCGTTCAAGAAGATATCCTGCCCGCCTGACCACGGGGGGCGGCAGACCCGCACGGCGGCCAACATGGACTCCATAAGATTTATCTGCAGCCCCTGGCCCAACTTCATGAAGGAAAACAAGTTCCTCCTTCCAGAGTTTAGCTTTTAGACAGGCATTGGCCACCCCGTTAAGCTGGTCTTCCAAAATGGTCAGCTCATGATAATGGGTGGCAAACAAAGCCCGGCACTTATTTGTTTTATAAAGATATTCCGCGACCGCCCAGGCAATGGCCAACCCATCAAAGGTCGCCGTGCCGCGTCCAATTTCGTCAAGAATAACAAAGGATTGTGGGGTTGCCTGATTGAGAATAGCAGCCGTTTCAATCATTTCCGCCATAAAGGTAGACCGTCCCCGCGCCAGATCATCAGCAGCCCCCACACGGCTGAACAACCGATCGACAAGCCCAAGACGTGCCCGACGTGCTGGTACGAAACACCCGGCCTGGGCAAGAATGGCCATCAGGGCATTTTGTCGGAGATAAGTTGATTTCCCTGCCATATTGGGACCTGTAAGGAGGATAAGGCGCGGTGCTTTCTCTCCCTGTCCATCCAGATGGCAGCTATTGGGCGTAAAATTTTCTCCCCCTGATTTTTGTAAAACAGCTTCCACCACAGGGTGACGCCCACCCTCAATGTCAAAAACAGGTGTGTCCACAAGCTCCGGGCGCACGGCATCAACTTCTTCTGCCCACACAGCAAGGCCTGTGGCAACGTCAAGACAGGCCAGAGCAAAGCCTGCTTTGCGGATATCCTCCGCCAAAAGATGTATGCGCTGGGCGAAGTCTTCAAAAACTTCAAGCTCAAGGGCCAGAGCCCGTTCTGAGGCAGATGTGATTTTGGCTTCTAAATCAATCAGCTCTTCTGTCGTAAAGCGCACCGCACTGGCCATGGTCTGGCGATGAAAGAAAAACTCTGAAAGAGGTGGTTTCATCAAAAGATCAGCGTGACGTGGCGTGACCTCAACAAAAAAACCAAGAATATTGTTATGCTTAATTTTAAGGGAGGTAATTTTACTTTTGCCGGCATATCCTGTCTGAAGGCTTGCTATGACACGACGATTATCATCACGCAAACGGCGTATTTCATCCAGTTCAGGGCGCCAGCCAGAGGCAATAAATCCCCCATCACGTGCCAAAAGGGGCAGGTCTTCCATCAAAGCCCGCTGGAGATCCTGAACCAGACTGGCAAGAGCAGGGTTGGCGACAAGACTTAAAGCTTTCAGAGAGTCCTCAAGTTCTTTTGGGACAGTCAGAAGCCTGTCCCGGGCCACACAGGCGTTCAGCACCTCCCCCTGTGCAAGACCTGTTGCCAGCATAGCAAGATCTCTTGGACCACCACGCCCCAGCATAAGACGTGAGAGCGCCCGGACCACATCGCCGGAGGCCTTCAAAGCCTCACGCAGAGAAGAACGTAATTCTCTGTGATCTTTAAGAAAGCCAAGACTGTCATAACGTTCCTGTATTTTCTCACTGTCCATGAGGGGGCGGGCCAGACGCTCCCTCCACAGACGCCCTCCGGGACCTGTAAGCATACGATCTGTCGTCGCAAGAAGAGAGCCGGCTTTGCCCCCTGAAAGTGTTCGCTCCAGCTCTAAACTGCTTCGTGTTGCCGGGTCTATGGACATAAATGTTTGTGTTTGAGAACGCTCCAGCGGGGCAAGGGCCGGGCGCTCGCCTGCCTGAGTCATCTCCAGATAATTCAAAAGGCAGCCACCAGCAGCTATTTCCACTGTGTTAAAATCCCCAAAAACCTCAAGCGATTCAATACCGTAATATTGTCTGAGGGCCTCACGCCCGGCGCGTGGGTCAAAACTGATGGCTGGTAACACAGTGGGATCAAGCTCTAAAATTTTTAAAACAGCCTGTATATCGGGGTCTGCAGTTTGTTTGTCTGAGATAAGGAGCTCTTTAGGCCTTAGAGCTGCCAGTTCACTTTCAAGACGTTCACCCGGAAAACTGGAGAGAGTAAACGCACCCGTGGAGACATCTGCACAGGCCAGACCCCAGTCCCCCTGTCCAGGACGTATAAGGGCCGCCAGATAATGTGCATGACGTGCTTCTAACAGGGAATCTTCTGTTAAAGTTCCGGGGGTCACCACGCGCACAATGGCCCGCTCAACAACAGATTTTGGCCCCCTTTTTCTGGCATTTTTTGGATCTTCTGTCTGTTCACATACCGCGACACGAAAGCCCTTTTTAATAAGACGGGCAAGATAGGTTTCCGCCGTTGCCACAGGGACACCACACATGGGAATATCTTCTCCTAAATGTTTCCCTCTTTTGGTTAAAGCAATGTCAAGAGCTGCAGCGGCTTTGAGGGCATCCTCAAAAAAAAGTTCGTAAAAATCCCCCATACGGTAAAACAAAAGTGTATCTTCGCCGGCCTTTTCCCGAATGCCGGCATATTGCGCCATCATGGGCGTCATTTTACCTGATGGTTGGGGTTTTTTCCCGTGTGCAGAAGCAGAGTGAGCCATGATACATCGAGATGTAGCCTATCTTATGCCATAAGCCAAGTAGGCCAGGGGTTTATGTGTGATCTTCAATAAAAGGTTCCAGAATAGGGATTCACAGGAAAAGACACAAGGTTTAAGAAGTACCAAAGATATTAAAGGGCGTGTTGAGGCACGATAAGCCTATATGGAAAATTCTAAAAAGAGATGGTTTTGTTGTGCAGGTCATAAAGTATCAGGAAAACAATTTCAGGAGGACAAATTTCCGAATTTAAGGCATGTTTTCTTCTGAACGGGCAACATAAAGACTGGCACGCACCTGTTTGGCAGGCCCTGCTTTTTGACGCAGGGTATCAAGATTTTTTTTAGCAAGCTCAAAAGCCTGTTTTTCTTTTTTCGAGAGGCTGCGTCCTGTGGGAGCTTTGATATTTAAAGGATTAACCTGTTTGCCAGCTTTGAGAACTTCATAATGCAAATGTGGACCTGTTGAACGTCCCGTTGATCCAACATAGGCAATCACCTGCCCCTGTTTCACTCTTTTCCCTTTTTTTATGCCCTTGGCAATCCGTGAAGCATGGGCATAGGCCGTTTCATAGCCATTGACATGACGAAGGCGGACATAATTACCATAACTGCCACGACGCCCTGCATGAACCACAAGACCTCCACCGGCGGCCAGAATTGGTGTCCCCCGTGAGGCTGCGAAATCAACACCTTTATGCATGCGGGTATAGCCTAAAATGGGGTGGCGTCGTCGCCCAAAACGTGAAGAAAGACGTGCACCATTGATAGGCGTTTTCATCAGGAAACGTTTGGCACTTTTTCCCAGGGCGTCATAAAAACCTGTCTCTCCATCTGCTGTCTCAAAGCGCCAGTAAGCCTTTTTTTGCCCTTTAGGAGCCAGCATGGCATAAAGAAGTTTTCCTGTTTTGACGGTTTGCCCTTCTTCATTTTTAAAGCGTTCAAAGACCATTTCAAAATGATCTCCCGGAAGAAGACCACGTTGAAAATCTACGCTATAGGCGTATATTTTAGCAAATTGGGCAATAAGCTTATCTGTTGCCCCCGCAGCCAGAGCGTCAGCATAGAGACTGTTGTTAATATCGCCTTCTGCACGCACAATCTCTTTTTCAAACTCAATTGTGATATTATAGGCTTCAAATTCACCGCTATGCAGACGATTAACGGCCACCGTACGCTCAACGCTGGGCCTTGTTGTTATAGCTGCAAGTCTCATAGGAGAAGAGGATTGTGTGGAAGCTTTGTGAAGGAGAGGAGCTTCAAGATAGAGTGTTATTTTCTGACCTGCTTTGAGGCGTCGGGGATCGTAAATGGTTTTGAGGGCTTCAAGAGCTACGACAACATCTCCGCGATCTGTGTTGGCCTGTTCCAGAAGAGCACCCAAAGTATTTCCTGGTTTTAAGACGAGATCTTTTATAATAATCTGCCTGGATCCAAAACGCGCTACAGAAGAAAAGGCCCTGTGCTCTGTTTGAATAGGGTCATCAATGGAGGGGTCCTCAGAAACAGAACGGATCTCAGAAGAAGTTTTGCTTGTTTCAGGGGCAGACGTTTCGGGAGATATGGTTGTGGCCAGCTGTACAGGCTGTCTCTCATTTTGATGGGCTTCTTTTTGAAAGGAAAACAAATAAAGAAAAAAAGCTGGCAGAGCTAAAAAGGACAGAGAAAGAGCCGTCCTGACACTCACACCCCTTATGCGATCATACACCCTCATATGAGATTAGCCTGTCTGATTATATAGCCATGACAAAGAATTATATACAAAATTTGTCTAAATGAAACAAATTCTTATCTAAGTTCCTAAGCATTTATGAGACGTAAAGTCAACTGATTTTATTCTTTTTTCTTGTCTGTAAATATATAGCAAGGCTATGTTTGTGCTTAGGTAAAGCTATTATAGAACAAAAACACTTTGATATTAAAGCTCAAAAGACAGGTTTTGTAAGTGAAAAAAAATAATCAGGACCATATTATTGCCTGTTATGTCTCCTGTGAGGTGAGAACAAATATTTTTCAGCCTTTCTTGTGGGGTTTTCTGTTTTGAATGTTTTTTTTCTTTCTAAAGTCTGGATTTCAATCTGATAGGATATCTTATGCCACGTTACAGGCTTGTTCTTGAATATGATGGACGCCCTTTTTGGGGATGGCAGAACCAGAAGACAGGACCAAGTGTACAGGGCACTATAGAAGCTGCTGCTCAGGCTTTTTGTGGAGAAGTTACACCCGTTTATGGGGCGGGACGTACAGATACAGGTGTGCATGCTCTGGCACAGAATGCCCATCTTGATTTTCAAAAGGACTGGCCAGAAGATGTGGTGCGTGATGCGTTGAACCATCACCTTCGTCCATTACCTGTCGCAGTTATCAAAGCTTTACGTGTGGAAGAGGATTTTCATGCACGCTTTGATGCAGGCAAGCGTTTTTACCTTTACAGAATTATGAACAGACGTGCTCCTTTGGTTTTGCAAAAAGGCCGGCTCTGGCATATAGCACAGACCCTGGATGACAAACTTATGCACACAGCGGCACAAATTTTTACAGGGCGTCATGATTTTACCACATTTCGTGCCACGCAATGTCAGGCCAAAAGCCCTGTTAAAACTCTGGATGCTTTTTCTGTGAAACGTTATGGGGAAGAGATAAGACTTTCCTGTGTGGCACGTTCCTTTCTTCATCGCCAGGTGCGCTCTATGGTGGGGGCGCTTGTGGAGACAGGCCGCAGGAGATGGACGCCAGATCAGGTCAGGCATGCCCTTAAGGCCTGTGACCGCACGGCCTGCGCCCCTGTTGCACCGGCAGAAGGCTTATATCTTGCAGGTGTTGACTATCACGCTGATGATAGCCCTGTTTGTAACAAAAATCATAAAATGCCCCCCAACGCCTGAACAGATTGCTTTATGTTTTTAAATAATGCATAAGCAAAAAATATACCATCTGATGGGGATTGCTGATCGCAAACAAGACTCTTTCACCCTCATATGATGACATCAACAGGTTCATGAAAAGCCATGGCTTTATCTCAAAATAAATCTCAGAAGACTGATATCTGAAACGTCTAAAAAGTGGAAAATTGTATGAGACAACCAAGTTACCGACAGATCCTGGGCACGTTTTTACTACTTGTGACAGCTTTTTTATGGGGTATGGCTTTTGTTGGCCAGCGCCAGGGTGCCGAATTTCTCGATGCCGCGAGTTTTAATAGCTTAAGGTTTCTTGTTGGGGGGATTTTTTTACTCCCTTTGGTTTTATTCCCTTTATTCAGGTCTGCCTCCCGGGATATATCCAGGGAAAATTCTTCCCGAAAAGCCTGGCGAATGTCAGAAATACTGGCAGGGCTTACAGGTGGTCTTATTATGTGTGTGGGGATTAATTTACAACAATGGGGGTTAGAGAATACAACCGCAACAAAAGGCGGTTTTATTACAGGACTTTATGTAATTTTTGTGGCCTTTATTGGGGTGTTTTTTAAGCAGAAAATCACAAAAAACATCTGGTTTGCAACCTTTTTAGCTCTGACAGGTCTTTTCTTTTTGACGGGGGCAAAGGATTTGGAAAATTTTACAAAAGGGGATGCTCTTGTTTTGCTTTCAGCATTCGTGTGGGCCTGTCATGTACAATATCTGGGGTGGGCAAGTCCGCGTTATCATGTTTTTCGCTTTGCAGTTGTTCAGGCCTTTTCCTGTGCGTTTTTCAGCAGTCTTATCTTAAGCACTCTGGTTGTGTTTGGTGATATAAGCTGGCCTTTATGGGCGGATATTCAACAGGCAGCGCCAGCCTTGTTATATACGGGGGTTTTTTCAACGGCGATTGGCTTTACCATACAAATCATTGCTCAGGGCATGGTTCCACCAACAACTGCTGCGATTATTATGAGCCTGGAATCCGTTTTTGCCATGTTAGGGGGCTGGCTGATTTTACATGAGAACATCACAGAAGCTATGGTGTTGGGGGCCTGTTTAATGCTGGCGGCCATGATTTTGGCAGAGCTTAAATTTGATGCTCCCAAAGTTTTCAGGAAAAGCCCCCCAAAAAAGCTAGGTGAAAAGAAGTCTGTACCACCAGAAGAATTTTGATAGGGTGAAAGTACTTCTCTTATGACATGATGAGGATAGTTATGTTGGGAAACTTTTTTATTTCTTCACAATATTCCTGTTATCACCTATAAAATATTCTTCCAGTTTTTTTCCATTTTTATCATAGAAATTCCAATGAGCTTCCTCATGCTCATAGCTAACAAGGGCAAAGCCGAAGCCAGGTATAACCTGGCTTTGAGCAATCCCCCCGCTTTTGGCATTTTCATAGGTTTTATGAAGAACACCGGGGTGATCTAAAAGTGTACCGCCGTGACCAATAATCATTTGGACAGGCCTGTCTTTAACCTTAAGGATCTGCGCCATATGGACATGCCCGGAGAGAATAAGGCTTAAATTCTGCGGGAAAATATCGCTGAATGCCTTTCTTTGTGGGAAGTTTCCATGTTCAATATGTAAAAAGCTTTCCAGATCTGCCCATAAAGGGCGATGGGTCAACAGCCAGAGAGGTTGATCTGCTTTAGGGAGGGCTCTTAAAAAAGCCTCCTTCCACTTTTTGATCTGTCCCGGCACAGGAAGCCTGTCAGATCCGTAAGATGAATCAAAAACCATCACATTATGTGTGTTGAGGGCAAGAAGATAAGGGGGCTCAAAATCCTCACAGGATGTGTTGGACGCATGACCTAAAAAATAGGACCACCCCTGACCCCCACGGTGACAGGTTTCATGATTGCCACGTGTTAAAATAAGGGGGGCTGTCCTGAAGAGAGGGGCTGCCAGGTTCAAACCAGTCTGCACGCCAGGTGTCCCAGTTGTCCCCATAAGGTGAACCTCCACAAAGCTCAGGCAGAGGGCAGGGGGCTTCACGATAATAATAATCCCCGGTATGTATAATAAGATCAGGCTGATATTGTGCTATGCTCTTTGCGACTGTTGCAAAAGGCCAGGCTTTAGGATCTTTGCAGGCCTGAGCCGTGGTTTTTGTAATCCGACATCCTGTATCTCCAAGAACAGCAAGTTTCTCTGTTTTAGGCTTTAAAACAGGGAGGGGCTGGCCCTCCAGCACAACAGAGTCCGCTGTGATGGGGATATGGGCTTCAAAAACATAAACAGGGAAGGCGTTTTTTTGCCCTTTGGGAGGGGGGCGTTGATACATGGTGAAAGACAGGCCATCAACACGCAGATCCGGCAGAACAGGAGATTCCATAATGGCTTTCACGCATAATTCTGTTTCGCCTATGACCTGAGTCCATGCGTAGAGAGGTTTAAGGGGAGGTGCAGGTGGTGGTGGACTCACGACAGAAGAAGCCTTGAGAAATATTAAAAAAGGAAAAGATATAAGCAGAGGTGACAACATAAGACCTCCCTTACAGAAAAAATACTTATTTTCTTTTTATGAAGAAATTAAAAGCTTAACTTTGATTTAGAAGGATATGGAATTTTCTATTTGTACCTTCTTTTAAGCTAATTGATCGAAAGCATACGTTTGGCACTATATTTTACTTTTGGACTTTACATGTCACTTTTCATTATGATGTATTTGTTTTTTATCATAATACTGTCTTTTTTGCTTTTTAAGGTTTTTCGAAGGATATGACTGATATTTCTTTTTACTCCAGGAAAGGCGAAGCGCCTGACGTTCTTCTGGTGTTAAATCCCCAAAAAGGCGGATAAGGGTATTGTGGGCCTGCTCATCCAGTCTGGCCCGTGCTTTTCGGGCTTCGGCAAAGGCTTTTTGAGCACGGTCTTTATTAAAAGGCTCTGCCACCAGAGAGAGGCGTGCCTGATGATAGCTTTTCCATGTCTGGCGTTGGAGGGGTCGCAGTGCCTGTTTTTTGTCCTTAAATTTTTCCTTTAGGCGCTGTTTCATATGTGGCGGCAGGTTTTTAAAAGCATAATGAGGGGTGAGCGCAAAAGGAGGCGGTGGGGGTGTTGAGGGGTTCCGGGATACAGCAAAAAGATAGCCTGCCAAAAGACCATTGATTAGAAGAGATGTACATAAAGTAACACCTGTCCAGGAGGTAAAATGTCTCATGGATTTATTTCTCCCTCATCTAAAATTGTGCTGCCATCATCAAAAGCAAGCGTTATCATAACATCACGCCAGGGATCAGCTTTGGGAAACAGGGTATATGCGCCTGCCCCTGTTGTCAGGCCAAAAGTCAGGCTTAAAGACATAGCAATTATACGTAGTTTATACAGTGTCAGAAAAGACCAGAACCCCGTTTTTCTTTGAGGTGTTGCTGCCAGAATACGTTCAAAAAGATGAGAGGAGGGAGCGGGAGCAGCGGATGTATTCAAAAGCCTGTCCAGAAGACGGGCATCCTCTACGGCACGCAGGATATGTGCAGGAGCTGTTTTAAGGAAAGGTTTTGCAGCCTTCCCTTCCTGTTCAGGCCAGGACTCGAAGTGTGCACCATAACTTTCCAAAAGCTCTGAAAAGCGTGATTCATCTAAGGGTTTATGGGTGTGTGTTTTAAAGGTCATGATGGTTGCTTTGTTTTTCTTCCTGAAGGTTAGAGGTTTTCAACAGGTTTTTTAATGTTTTCCGCCCACGTGCCAGAAGGGATTCAAGGGCATGCGGTGTGATCCCCATAATCTTTGCAGCTTCTTTTTGTGAAAGTCCCTCATAATGCTTTAAGATCAGAGCAGCCCTCTGGCGGGGCGGTAAATCCTGCAAAGCATGTTCAACATAGTGCGCTGTCTCATCACGGACCAGAAGTTCCAGAGCACTGGGTGTTGTATCTATACTCTGTTGCATGTTTTCTGGCATGATCCCTGTGGGGCTTTCTTTGACACGAAAACGATCATAGCACAGATTGAGAGCAGTTTTATGCATCCAGGTCATGATGGAAGCTGTCCCACCGGGGTCCCAGCTCTGACCCTTTCGCCAGGCTCTTAGAAATGTCTCCTGTGCAATATCTTCTGCTTCAGCCTGATCACCCAGCATGCGCCAGGCCAGGCGGACAAGAGGCGGCAGCGCAACAGCTGTGAAGCGCTGTGCTGCCAGGACATTTCCCTTAAGGGCCAGGGTAAAAAGTTTTTCTGTTGTTTGCACAGCTTTAGCCTGACCCTTTGTATGGCTGTTCCTTTTAAGAGAGAAGAGCGTGTCAAAGATATGAGGGACACTCATCTCCATAATATGAAAGTCTTCATGAACACCTGTCTTATCATCCTGACCAGTATTCTGGCTGTCATTATGGTTTTGTGCGCTTCACAGACTTTTTATGGTGTTTCCAGCCTTTTTTTAGTTCTTCCTGAGAGAGGCGGCCATCTTTATTGATATCCAGTGCTGTAAAACCGGGGGCCTGAGCAAGAAATTCCTCTTTTGAGAGATGATCATCTTTGTTGGCATCAAATTTTTCAAGGCGTGCTTTGGCTTTTTCTGCCCAGCGTTTTTGTAAATGTTCCTGACGTTTTTGAATCCTGGCCCTGAATGCCATCTCCTGATCTTTCTGTGTAAGAAAGCCATCTTTGTCCTGATCCATGCGTTCAAAATTTTGTGTCTGCATAGCCTTAAATTCTTTTGCATCAAGCGTTCCGTCTTTGTTGGTATCAAAGCGTTCAATCCTTTTGCTCATTTTATGGTGACCAGTGTGCTTCCTGCCAGGCATTTCTGCAAAAACAGGGCTGAAAAGAGTTGTAATCATGCCTGTAAGGACAAAATATTTAAGGGCTTTCATCGTGTTCTCCTTAAAAGATTGATGATATCAACATGCCATGAACAGCATGTTTTAAACTTACACGGAGGAAGCAGGCTTTTCCGTCGCTGAGAGCACAGTTTTCTGATAAATTTTTTGTATATTTTCTTGTGTCCGGGCCAGATAGATTTCCAGGGTCTCAAAATCAGAAAACCCTGTGCTCCGTGCCAAAAGAGTTTTCAGGCGATCGGGGGCTGTGTCGGGCTGGAAATATCTTTCTTCTCTGGCAACCCCTAAAATCTGTGCAAGATTAAGCTGGAGGCGTGCAGCCTTTCTCAGAAAAGAAGCTGCACGTCCTTCTAAAACGCCACATTTATAAAGTTGTTTCAGGGCAGAGAGAATAGAGGGTTGAAGAATATCAGGGTGTTGGGCCGCATGGATGAGCTGGAGATACTGGACAATAAAAGCAAGATCAACAAGGCCACCCGGAACATGTTTCAGGGACCATATAGTGTCTGTCCTGTAAGCATGCCGGAGGTGTTCACCCATGCTGGCAACATCTTCAGCTGTGGCGTGTTTGTCTCTTGGTTGTGCGAGGAGATTCGTTATGCTGGTCTCCAGCCTGTGCGTAAAATCAGGGGGGGCACTCACCACCCGTGCGCGGGTCAGGGCCATCAGTTCCCATATCTGGGCGTTCTCCCTGTAATAGCGTTCAAAAGCTGTCAAAAGTGTTGAAACAGGACCTGCCTTGCCAGAGGGACGTAACTGCATGTCTGTTTTATAAAGAATACCTTCCCGTGTGGGGGCCGATAAAGCACTGAGCAGGCGGCGTGTTAGCCTTGTAAAGTAAGGACTTGTTGCCAGAGAAGAGGGACCATCTGAGACAGCATCTGCATGATGGGGAGAGTAAATTGTCATCAGATCAAGATCCGATTCTGCTGTTAATTCCCTGCCGCCCCAGGACCCAAGCGCCAAAACTGCAAAATCTGCAGGTAAAACGCCGTGCAGGCGTTCCATCTCTTTTCTCGCAACAGTTGTAAGGGCCTTAACACTGATATCCGCAAGGTGTGCATAGGCCTCTCCTGCCATACGGGCATCTGCCCATCCAAAAAGTGTATGACACCCTATGCGAAACTGTTCCTCTCTGCCTATGGAACGCGCCTGATCAAGGCTGTCCTCGAAGGAAGAACTGGTCTCTAAAGCCGCTATCATGCGATGTTCCATGCTTTTGTGATCATCATATTTTAAGGGTGTTGAGAAGTCCTGTTCAATAAGCCTGTCCATTAAAGAGGGGTGTTGTGCAAGAGAAGGGGCAAGAGAGGGGGCAAGCGCCAGGATTTTAACAATTTTTTTGAACAAAATGGGCTGGTTCAGGAAAAGAGAAAGAAGCGTAACTCCTGAGGTCAGAGATGCAAAAAAATCAGCGAAGCGTACAAAAGTAAGGTCAGCCTGACCTGTTTCAGCGACAGCATCAACAAGCTTTGGGGCCAGTTTTGTTAAAAGGGAGCGTGCACGCTCTGTCCGTGTAGCCCGCACACGACCCCCCAGCCAGTTACTCATCATATACCAGGCATTTTCAGGGTGTCGAAAGCCAAGACCTTCCAGGGTTTTAAGAGTTTCTGCATCAGGCTCAACCCCTGTAAAAACAAGGGAGCCTGCGTGGCTGGCCAGAGTTTCTTCTTCCGCGAAAAGACGGCTATAAATCCCGTGGACCCGCCGCAGACGTGCTTCCAGCTCATCCTCAAAATCAGCAAGCTGCTCATAACCACAAAACCTGGCAAGGCGTTTGCGGGCCAGAGAATTTTCAGGAATTGTATGCGTTTGTTCGTCATCGAGCATATGAAGCCTGTGCTCTATATGCCGTAGAAAACCATAATCGCACTGAAGATTGCGTACAGTCTCACGGCTGACAAAACCGGCTTTTCCCAAAGCCTCCAGGGCTTTACAGGTTTGTGCCTGCTGCAGGTCAGGCTGGCGTCCCCCTAAGATAAGCTGCTGAACTTGCGTAAAAAATTCAATTTCGCGAATTCCACCACGTCCCAGTTTGATATTATGTCCTGCCGGATGGATGGGGCCGTGAGAGCCCACGACCTGAATTTGACGCTTAATGGCGTGAATATCGCTGATGGCAGCATAATCAAGAGCACGCCGCCAGATATAAGGCTTTAGGCTCTTTAAAAAAGTCCTTGCAGATTTTTCATCCCCTGCACAGGGACGCGCTTTGATAAGGGCCGCTCTCTCCCAGTTCTGTCCCAGAGTTTGATAATAATGCTGTGCCGTTCTGACAGAGACAGCAGGAGCAGAAGAGCCAGGATCAGGCCTAAGACGCAAATCTGTCCTGAAAACATAGCCGTCTTCTGTTATGTCTTCAAAAAGACGGGTGATATGACGGGTAAGACGCAAAGCTGCCCTTACCGGTTCATCGGACGTGGAAAGAGCAAGTTTGTCATATTGATAAAAAACAGCAAGATCAATGTCGCTGGAATAGTTCAGCTCATATGAGCCAAGCTTCCCAAGGGCTATGATAAAAAAACCCGGAACAGGATTGGAAAAACCGGGCTGATTCATACGCCCTTTTTCATGTTCAAAGCGTGCTAAAGCGTAAAGGGCACTTTGAAGAGCTGTATCAGCAAAGGACGAAAGGGCTGATGTGACAGGCCCCCAGTCCCACACACCACCAAGATCCGCAAGGGCACATAAAAGATGTAAGCGGGCCTTGGCTTCACGCAAAATACAGGCCAGATGTATCTTATCTTCTGCCTGACATACTGTTGCCTGAAGGTCCGTTAAAACAGATGCAAGGGTTTGATCCTGGGGATGTGTGAGGGAGGTGAAAAGCGCCTCAGGATAACGGCCTGCCAGGCGCCCAAGATAAGGAGAACAGGAAAAAACACCTTTAAGAAATTCAGACAGTTTTTTATCCTGACAGAGATCCTGAAGATTGTTCCCCCAGTTTTTATCGTTCAGAAGGGCCTCATAAACTTCTGTTGCACATTCTGTCCTGAACAGGCGTGGCGCTTTGGTGATCTGTTTAAAAAGAGGTCTCAGATCAGGGTGTGACATCCTCTTTTCTATCCTTTATCTTATATATACTCTTTTTTCTGCGGGACATAAGGGGTGAGGGAAAAACAAGGGCAGCCCTTAAACCCGTTCCCTGTTTTTGTGTTGCAGAGCCCGGGCCATCATCCAGGATAAAACGTGCCCCATGAAAGCGGGCCACAGCCTCAACAAGGCTAAGACCCAGACCGCTTCCCGGTGCTGAACGACTGGTCTCAAGGCGTACAAAACGACGTTTGACAGACTCACGATCCTGAGGGCGAATGCCAGGACCTGTATCCGTGACAGATAATTCAGGTTCACCAGAACGGCGAGACCGGGCCCGCAAAGTCACGGCCCCTCCTGAAGGAACATATTTGATAGCATTATCTAAAAGATTAGACAGGGCCTGTGCAATAAGCTCTTTCTGCCCCTGTATCACAAGGCTGTCTTTTGTTTCAAGGGAAAAATCAAGTCCTTTTTCTTCACAAAGTGGCTCATATAATTCAGCTATGTCACGCGTTAATTCTGCGATATCAACGGGGCTGAAAGCAGATCTTTGCTCCCCCGCTTCAAGGCGCGCAATGCGCAGAAGCGCATTGAAGGTCAGCAACATATCATCGGCATCTTTGGTGGCTTCGGTAAGAAGTTGATGTACTTTCTCATCTTTTATATTAATGGAGACGGTATCAAGCCGGTTGCGCAGGCGTGTTAAAGGTGCTTTGAGATCATGGGCAAGGCTGTCGCCTGCATGACGCATAGAGATCATGAGTGCTTCAAGCCGTTTGAGCATCCGGTTAAAGTGAAGGACCAGGGAGTCAATTTCATCTCCCGTGCCTGCCAGAGGAGCACGCTGGGAAACATCACCCCTTACAACAGAACGTACGACAGAATCTAAGGCTTTGATACGCCGAAAAGACCGCAGACCTAAAAAGAAAACAAGTGTAAAACTAAGAAGAAAAACAAAGACGGAAGCTGCGCTTAAAAGATAGATAAGTCGTTTTTTCAGATCAGAGAGCATGGCTCCATCACGTGCAAAAAGCAAAAGGGTTCCATCCTGCAGGATCTTAAGGGTACCTCGTGCCGTATAAGGCTGGATGTGTTCTTCACCCTCTTTTTTCCGTCCATAGAAAAAGGAAAAAATTTCTTCACCCTCAGGATGCTTTGCAGGCAGAGCATTGAGCGTCCCCGCAAAATGCAGGCCATCAGGGCTGAAGAGTGCATAGAGAAAATCTTTTTTTTCAAGACTGCGTCTATGAAGAGTGTTTTTAAGGGTAGTCACATCCAAATCCTGCGTATGTTGAAGAAAATAGGCAAGATCTGAGGCTATGCTTTCATCAAAATATTGTGTTTCATACCTCACAGTTATAAAAAACACAGACAGGAAGACCGGTAGGGTACAGAACGTCAAAGTAAATGCCATAATACCTGCCATGCGAAAAGCTGTCGTTTTGGCAAAGGCAGGTGTACGCATGTTTTTAAGCTTCCAGCCGGTACCCCATGCCACGCACGGTATGGAGTAAAGGTTTATCAAAGCCCTTATCAATTTTTGTACGCAGACGGGATATGTGAACGTCAATAACATTGGTTTGAGGATCGAAATGGTAATCCCAGACCTGTTCCAAAAGCATGGTACGTGTCACCACCTGGCCAGCATGACGCATCATGTATTCCAGGAGTTTAAATTCCCTGTTTTGGAGAACAATCTCTTTGTTTTCTCTTTTTGCTGTGCGTGCAAGAAGATCTATTTCTAAATCTCCAATACGCAAATGTGTTGAGGCGATAAGTGCATCCTGCCGACGTGTGACAGCTTCAATACGCGCAATAAGCTCTGTGAAGGCATAAGGTTTTGTGAGATAGTCATCCCCTCCGGCTTTGAGGCCCTCTACTTTTTGATCCACTTCACCAAGGGCTGAGAGGATAAGAACAGGCGTTTGACGTTCTTTCTGCCGTAAACGCTTAACAAGTGAGAGACCATCAAGATGAGGAAGCATACGATCCACCACCAGGACATCATAATCCTGATTAAGTGCCATACTCAGACCCAGCTCCCCATCAGCAGCGGCATCAACAACATGACCTAATTCCTCAAGGCCTTTACGAATATAAGACGCTGCTTCAACATCATCTTCAACGATTAAAATACGCATGATCAAACTCACCTTATATTTGAGAGAAAGAGAATTGATATAAAAGAGGGACCTTCTTTTCTGTGATCCAGAAATTTTGTAAAACAGACTTTGTCTGATCTTTCAGGAATAGTCTCAGTATAAAAGAGCTCTTCTTTGGGAAGAAAGCTTGTCATTTCTCCTGCATTCCTTTTGTCCCACAAAGGGAGATCTGTTTCTGCTTCATCAAATCTTATGAATCATATTTTTTATTTTTCCTCTGTGAGGGGAAGACCAACAAAAATACGTTGTCCGGGCCTTGACTGCACAAGAAGCAAAAGAGCCTTTTTTTGCTCTTTCTGAGCAGCCTGAACAGCTCTGAGAAGATCTTCCGGGGTAGAAATTTTAGCACGCCCTGCCTGGAGAAGGATCATGCCCGACCTTAACCCTTTTTCCATAGCGGCACTATCTTTCTCTACCTTTTCAATCAAAACGCCTCCGTCAGGTGCATTAAGGCCATATTCCTCACGCTCTGTTTCACTAAGGCTTCTGACACTGAGGCCAAGCTCAGGAGAATTTTGTAGCATTTGCTCAACACCACCGCCATTTGCCGTGAGGCGGTTCAGTGTTTTCTCATCCGGACGTTCGCCAATTTTGACCCTGAGAGACTTTTTCTGTCCGTTACGATTGATCTCCATACGTGCAGTGTCACCTGCCATTAAAGCACCCACCATTCTTGTGGCCTGGCTGTTATTAGAAATTTTTGTACCATTGATGGTGATTAAAACATCACCGGCTTTAAAGCCAGCCTTCTCTGCCGGAGAGTTTCCTACAATACTCTGAACAATAGCTCCTTCAGGTTTTTTCAGCCCAAGGCTTTCTGCAATGTCCTTGTCAACGGGGCCAATGGTCACGCCAAGCCAGCCACGATCAACACGTCCTTTTTTGATAAGTTTGTCCACAATACCTGCAACAACATCAGAAGGTATAGCAAAGCCAATTCCCACATTACCCCCTGTGGGTGAGAAAATCTGGGAATTGACACCAATGACACGCCCCTGAAGGTCAAAAGTTGGTCCTCCGGAATTTCCACGGTTGATGGGGGCATCAATCTGAATAAAATCGTAGTAAGGGACAGAAGTTCTGAATGTGGGGGGGATTTCACGTCCTACGGCCGAAATAATGCCGGCCGTTGCCGTCCCACCAAGGCCAAAGGGGTTGCCAACGGCAATAACCCATTCCCCAACACGCAAATGTGGTTTTGTGTTCAGGGGAACAGATTTGAATTTTTTGGATGATGTTACCTTAAGAACGGCAATATCTGTCAGCTTGTCAGAACCAATGAGTTTGGCAGAATATTCATCACCATTTTTTGTCTGTATGGTAATTTTTGAGGCTTTATCAATGACATGATGGTTGGTAACAACATAGCCATCTTCAGAGATAAAAAAACCAGATCCCTGGCTATAGCCACGTCTTGGCATATTATCGGGCTGGCCACGTCTCTGGAATTCCTGAAAAAAGTCCCGAAACCCTTCCGGCATGCCCCGAAAGTCAAAATTCTGAGGCACGACAGCCTCAGGTTTTTCTTCTGTTACAACAGAAATGCTGACAACTGCAGGAGTCACTTTTTCAATAATATCTGCAAAAGAGACAGGAGAAGCTATAGGATCCACAATGTTTTGGGGTTCAGCGAGAGCAGAACGGGGGGGAAGAAGAGCCAGAGCGCTAAGAGCTAAAACCGTGGAAGCAGCAGGAAAAATCTTGTACCAGCGTTGCATTATTGAAAACTCCTTCAACTTTAAGATGGATTCCATATTTACGGGAAGAAGGCTTACGTCTTTATTACCAAAAAATGATTTTTTTTTAATGTTATGGTTTTGGTATTTTTTTTTCTCTTATCTTATACCCTGTAAAGGTATAAAGTATATAAACCATCTGGTCTGTATCTTTACAAAAGTGTATTTTTTTTCAGAAACTGGAAACCAGAACAAATTGCCCTGCTGTGGGGGTTCGTGAGTTTTGTCAACTGTGTTATATGTGCTGGCCTCCCTTGTTTTCAGGCGAAGGGGCTGAATCTTATGATGAAGTGTAATAAAGCCTGCCTGATTTACACAACATGGCCTGATGTGGACCTTGCTTATCAGAGTGCTGAGGTTTTCGTACAGAAATCTTTGGTGGCCTGTGCAAATGTTTTTCCCTATATGCTTTCAGTCTATCCCTGGGAGGGAGAGGTTGAAAAAAATGAAGAAACAGTTATGATTTTGAAAACCTGTATGCAGAAAGTGGACCCTTTAAAACAGAGCTTTCTTGAACTTCACCCTTATGAAGTCCCCTGCTTTCTTGTCTGGTCTCTTGATGAAGCACATGCACATCTCCCCTACCTTGCCTGGCTTAAGAGTATGGTCTCATAAAAGACAGAAAAGATGAGAGGGCATGTTTTTTCCACGCTATACATGCTTTTAAAGGGGCAGGGTGTTTAAAGTGTCTGTTTGTATTTTAGCCTCTTTTAAGCTAAATTTCCAGGGTATAGATTTAGACCTCTGAGAATCATATCAGGCAGAACCCTGGATTGTTTGCCAGAACAAACCTGTCAAAAAAAATCGGGAGTGAATTTAAAATACTGATCTTGCTCTAAAATCATCTCTGATACAGGCAAGTAAGATTAGAAAAGCATGGTGTGAGGGGCTGTCATAGCAGAATGTAAACAGTGTAAAAACTGTGCTTTTGGTCCTCACCAAAAAGAAAAAAAGACGATCATAAAGGATAAAAAAGTTTATGAAACATCGTAATATTACACTTGAAGATAAATACCGTCTTCAGGAGGGGCGTGTTTTCATCACAGGTATTCAGGCCCTTGTCCGCCTGCCTTTAGATCAGGCACGTCTTGATCACCGGGCAGGTTTGACAACGGCGGGCTTTATCTCCGGGTACAGGGGTTCCCCTTTAGGGGGGTATGACCAGCAACTCCACCGGGCACAGAAATTTCTTGAGGGCCATAATATTGTTTTCAAAGAGGGGCTTAACGAAGATCTGGGTGCAACGGCTGTTTGGGGCTCCCAGATGACGGGGAGCTTTCCCGGTGCCCGCTATGATGGTGTTTTTGGTCTGTGGTATGGCAAGGCCCCGGGGGTTGATCGATCAGGTGATGCCTTTAAGCATGCCAATTTCGCAGGCACGTCACGCCATGGTGGTGTGCTGGCTGTGGCTGGCGATGATCCTTTATGCAAATCCTCCACTCTGCCCTCTCAATCTGAATTTGCTTTTGCAGATGCAGAAATTCCTGTTCTCCACCCTTCTTCCATTCAGGAAGTCCTGGACTATGGCCTCTATGGCTGGGCTATGTCACGTTTTTCGGGGTGCTGGACGGGGTTAATAGCTCTGGCAGATACAATGGATTCAGGGGCGGTATGTCATATAGATTTAGATCGCCTGGATTTTCATGCACCCGATTTTGAATTTCCCCCTGATGGTGTTTCTTTACGTCCTAAGGATGCGCCTTTGGCGAAGGAAGAGCGTATGCGCCGGTATAAAATTCCGGCAGCACAGGCTTTTGTGCGTTCTCATGGTCTGGATAAAATTATTCTTCAAAGCGCAAAACCCCGTTTGGGGATTGTGACAACGGGACAGGCCGCGCGCGATATTTTTGAAGCTCTGGACGCCATGGGGATCACAGAGGAAGAGGCTGCTGATCTGGGCCTGTCTGTCTATAAGCTTGCCATGCCCTGGCCTTTGGAAGAGGAAGGACTGCGCCGGTTTGCGCGTGGACTTGAGACGGTTTTCGTTGTGGAGCATAAACGTCCTCTCATTGAGCCTCAGGTCAAAGCAGCTCTTTATGATTTACCTGAAGCTGAGCGTCCGCGCCTTTTGGGGAAAAAGGGTCCGGATGGCCGGCCCTGGCTGCCTGAGACACTGAGTATACCTTTGGTGGATCTGGCATCTGCACTTTTGGAGCTCCTCCCTGATGGGCCTCATCAGGAACGTGCTGAAGGTTATCTTGCGCGAGAGGTTGAGAGCGCCCGCATCGCTGAAGCCGAACACAGCAAGGATGCACGTGCCCCGTTTTTTTGCTCTGGCTGCCCGCATAATACGTCAACAAAACTTCCGGAAGGGTCCAGGGCCCTTGCTGGTATTGGCTGCCATTATATGACTTTTCTTAATGATCCCAAAACAGATATGGCAAGCCATATGGGCGCGGAGGGTGTCGCCTGGATTGGTCATGCGCCTTTTACGGATGAAAACCATGTGTTTGTCAATCTTGGTGATGGGACCTATTCGCATTCAGGCTCACTGGCTATCCGTGCGTCTCTCGCTGCCGGGGTGAATATCACCTATAAAATTCTTCTCAATGATGCTGTGGCTATGACGGGGGGGCAGAGCCCCGAAATGAAGGCTATTTCCCCCCATCAGGTTCTGGAACAGCTGAAGGCTGAAGGGGTGAAAACTCTGGCTCTGGTGACCGATCATCCTGAACATTATCACGGGGAGAACAAACCTTCCGGTGTTCCTCTTCATGATCGAAGCGACCTGGAAACCGTCCAGCGTGCCTTCCGTGAAACCCCTGGTGTCTCTGTTATCGTCTATGAACAGGTGTGTGCTACGGAAAAACGCCGCCGCCGCAAGCGGGGCCTGATGGCCAAAGCACCAGCGCGGGCCTTTATCAATGAGGCCGTGTGTGAGGGGTGTGGAGACTGTTCTCTGGCTTCCCAGTGTCTGTCTGTTGAGCCTTTGGAAACAGAACTGGGGCGTAAGAGAATCATTAATCAGGCCTCCTGCAATCAGGATATGTCCTGTGTTGAGGGGTTTTGTCCCTCCTTTGTCTCTGTGGAGGGTGCAGAGCCCCGCAAAGCTCCCCAAAAAACGCTTCATTTTGATAGTGCATCTGTGCCGACACCCCCACCTGCTGCCTCTTCAGAAGAGGTTTATAATCTTGTCTTTTCAGGTGTTGGAGGAACAGGGGTGACAACGGTTGCTGCTATTTTGGCGATGGCAGCGCATATTGATGGCCGTGCTGCGAGTGTTCTTGACATGACGGGGCTTGCACAAAAAGGCGGGGCTGTTTTATCCCATGTTCGCTTTGCGAAAACCCCGGATGCTATCCGTTCAGGACGTGTGCCTCCGGCTTCTGCAGATGTTCTTATGGCCTGTGATCTTATCGTAGCTGCAGGGGAAGACTGTCTGCGGATGACACATAAAGAGCGTACAACCGGCTTTTTTAACAGGGATGTGACGCCCACCAAAGACTTTGTTACTGAGCGGGATAAAACATTTGAAGCTCCGCTTTATGCACGCGCCATTCGTGAGGGGGTTGAAACGGCCCATGATTTCCATGCCTCTGGCCTTGCTCAGGCTTTGTTTGGGGATACGATTTACGCTAATATGCTCCTTTTAGGTTTTGCCTGGCAGCATGGTGCTGTGCCGGTTTCAAGCCGCGCTCTCTATCGGGCTATAGAGCTTAACGGCGTGAGTATTAAGCAAAACCGTATGGCTTTTGAGGCAGGCCGTCTGGCTGCACATGATTTTGAAGCCTTAAAAGAGCTTCTGCCTAAATCTGAGCCTGAAAACCAGCCTCAGTCTTTGGAGGCCTTAACACAACATCGTGAGGCTTTGCTGACGGCCTATCAGAGCAAAGCTTACGCACAACGTTACCGGGCTCTGGTGAAAAAAGTACAGGCGCGTGAACAGGAGCTGGACCTTGGTGACAACCTGACCCGTGCCGTGGCTTTTTATGCAGCCAAACTTATGGCCTATAAGGATGAGTATGAAGTGGCACGCCTCTATACCGATGGGGCTTTTCAGGAAAAGCTTAAAGGGGCGTTTTCAGGACCATATCATCTGAAACTCCATTTAGCACCACCTCTGTTTTCAAAGCGCGATCCCGTCACAGGCCATTTGAAAAAACGTGCCTATGGTCCCTGGGTTTTTAAACTCTTCAGAATACTGAAAGTTTTTAAGAGATTACGTGGGACACCCTTTGATATTTTTGGATATACGGAAGAGCGGAAGATGGAGCGACGTCTTATTCAGGACTATGAGGTGAAAACAGATCGTCTTCTTGCGGGACTTAAGGCTGAAAACCATAGCCTGGCAGTCCGGCTTGCCAGCACGCCGGATGGTATTCGGGGTTATGGACATGTGAAAGAAGCCTCTTTCAAAACCACCGCTACTTATGAAAAAACCTTGTGGAAAAAGTGGGAGACGCTTGAAAACTAGCTTACTTTAGCGAAGCTCACCACAGTTCAGGCCCGATATATAGCCCTTTTTTGAGTTTTACCTGCCGTGCTGTTATCCTTTGTGTGATGGTGGGGGTTCTCAGGGGGGAAGCTGCAAGAGGTGCGTGTATCTGCCATACGTTTTGATACCACAGCGCACCATCATCCGGTTTGGACGGAAGCTGGTCATGACGACGCAGCCGATATCCGTGTTGATATTGGTAAAGTAGAGGAACGCTCTGCAGGATAAAGTCAGGCAGTTTCAGGACAACAGGGTTCGTTCTTTCTGGTCACAGGCTTGGGCGGTTTAAGGGGGATCTTGCTTCGATAACGGCCTGTTTGAATGAGGCTGGTGCTGATATTTTATCTATTCCTTACAAAAAACGGATGATGATCGAGGTCGTCATCATGAATATAGCTTGTGTTATATTGCCATTAAAAATTTACATGGATGAGATCCCCATCACTGGGAACAAAAAGGTCAGCAATTTCAACAGATCAATAAATCTGGTGTGATGTTTTCTTTGCGTTCGGGCATGTCCTGGCAAATATGGTGGACGATTCCCTTACAGTTGTCCATAAAGCAAGAGAAATTGTGATCCCATAGCCTGTATAATCCTCTGGGTTGTTCAACAGTATAGGGTTTGAAGGAAATTTTCAGATGAAGCTTCACCTTATAGTGAGCGATAGTGAAGGTTTAGAACTTTTCTTGTTATTGTTAATAACTACATGATATATATGGTCTTTTTGTCGCTCTTCCTGTAAGAGGATTTTTTGTCTTCTCATAAGGGTAAAAAACCTCTATATGTAAGACTGCTCTCAAATACACGCTGCTGCCAGGGAAAGGAGGGTGGGGATGCCCCCTTTGAAACCACATATTAAACCAAAGGATCCACGCTTTTCCTGCGGCCCGGTCAAAAAATTTCCAGGATGGTCTTATCAGTCTCTTGATCAGGCTGTGCTTGGTTATTCTCACCGTTCCCCGGCATGTAAAAAGAGAATTCAAAAAGCACTCAGGGAAACACATGATCTTCTTCAGCTTCCAAAGGGGTACCGTGTTGCTCTTGTCCCCGGTGGAGATACGGGGGCGATGGAGCTGGCCCTTTGGAATCTTTTAGGTGTGCGGGGTGTGGATGTTGCAGCCTGGGAGAGATTTGGGTTTGAGTGGGTTCATGATATTTGCCGTGAGCTTCGTCTTGAAGATGTCCGTGTTTTTGAAGCAGGTTATGGGGATTTACCGGATCTGACACACATATCTCCCGACAGAGATTTTGTCTTTACCTGGAATGGGACGGTTTCAGGGGTTCGTGTTCCCAATGCTGATTTTATTAGCGCTGAGCGTCAGGGGCTTGTTATCTGTGATGCTACTTCTTCAGCTTTTGCACAGGATATGGACTGGGAAAAGCTTGATATTATTACCTATTCCTGGCAAAAAGTTATGGGTGGAGAAGGGGAACATGGCATTTTAATTGCTTCTCCGAGAGCCCTTGAACGCATGCGCACCTATACGCCACCATGGCCTGTGCCAAAGCTTTTTCGCCTGAGAGAGAAGGGGGAGTTTAAAGACAACCTGTTTGAAGGGGCTGTGATTAATACACCCTCTATGATGTGTGTGGAAGATTATCTGGCAGCTCTTCAGTGGGCACGTGATGAGGGAGGTCTTGAAGCTCTTATCGCCCGCACGGATCGCAATATGGCTGCTCTTGATGTCTGGGTTCAGGAAACACCCTGGATTGACTATGCATGCACAAACCCTTTCTGGCGCTCTAACACAAGTGTTTGCCTGAAGTTTACAGATCCCCGTCTTAACAAAGCCGGTGCTGAATTTGAACATCACCTTATGCAAAAGATGGAAAGCCTTCTCGAAGAAGAAAATGTTGCCTTTGATATCAGCGCTTATCGTCTGGCCCCACCGGGATTACGTATTTGGTGTGGGCCAACAATTGAAACAGAGGATATAAAAGCCTTAACACCCTGGCTGGACTGGTCTTTTTATACAGTTCTTTCCAGCATGACCCTGGCCGCTTAAAAGATCGGGAATGTTGCTTAAAGCCCTTATTTTGAGGTGAAGTGTTGTGGCGGGGTTTGCTGAGCCCATATGTCCTGGCTTTTTGTAGAAAAAGGGCATTTTTCTTTTTTTTACAGTTCCATGAAGAGTATATCCGTCAGGGCAGGACCTGTGTGAGGGCATAACGGATCAGAGCTTCACGTGTTAAAGAAAAACCTGTCTCAACCCAGTATTCTTCTGTTTTTTTGAGTGCCTGTCCTAAATCTGGTCCGGGCTCAACACCGGCGTCTACCAGATGACGGCCCTTCAGGGGAAAAGTGGGAGATGTCCAGTTTAAGGCAAGCTGTTCCAGATCCTGCCAGAGAGGAACGTCCTGTTTTTCAGGCAGGCGGGAAAGGCGGGCTCTGTCCGCTACAGCCTGTGCGCCAAAATAATAAAGAGCTTTTTTGACAGTCTGTTTATCATCCTGTGCTTTCAGTATAAGATGGGGATCAGCCCATTTGTCAAGGCGGTCCTGCTCTGTTTTAGAAGTTTTGAGACGTATCCCTAAAGCGCGCACTGTGGCAGGCCGGCATGCTGTCATGGCCATCAAACGTAAGAGGGGATCCGGCTCTGCCTGCTCTTTTTGATCAAGGGAAATAAGAGCTTCTATCCTGTCTTCCCTGTCTGCTTCAGGGACAAGGTCATGCCACAAACCTGTTGTCTGCATGATATGAAGGCTCTGCCGTGGGTCAGGGCTTGAGAGGAGTTTTTGAAGCTCACTATAAACACGCTCCTGTGAGAGCTGCTTCAAACCCTCTCTTGCTGCAAGACAGGCCCTGAGACCTTCTTCATCAGGGGCCCCCTGCCCATACCGGGCGTGAAAGCGAAAAAAACGTAAAAGGCGAAGATAATCTTCGCGCAAACGTGCGTCTGGGTCACCTATGAAGCGCACACGTCCTCTTAACGCATCATCGAGCCCGCCCTGTGGATCATAAAGACGCCCATCCTGAAAAGCGTAAATAGCATTCAGGCGAAAATCCCGTCTTTGAGAATCAAGATCCCAGTCCTGTGTCAGAGCTATTTGAGCATGGCGCCCATCTGTTCTGACATCCCGGCGCAGTGTGGTGACCTCAAAGCCAGTGCCACAGGCCACCACAGTGACTGTACCATGCTGAAGGCCTGTTGGGTAAGTTTTTAAGCCAGCTTGTTGTGCTGCTCTCATGACCTCGTCTGGTGTCAGGGAGGTTGCAATATCAATATCTTTGACGGGATGTCCCATGAGCGAATCGCGTACACAGCCTCCAACAAAGCGTGCGCAGTCCTGAGAAAGGTTGTTGAGGACCTCCATGACACGACGTGTTGCCCGGGTACGCATCCAGGGGTGATGTTTGGGGTCAAGAAAATTATGGTCCCCGGTCATGGGATGAGATCTCCATCTTTGCCACGCGATATAAGGAGACGATGATACGTGGCCTTTTGATGTTTTTATAAGCCAGGAAAAATACCTTGAAAAGTATCAACAATGTCCTATGTATTTTCCTAAACCTGAAAACGAATTGAAGGTTTGTTTTGATTTTGTTAGTGTGAAGGGGTATATGAGCGCTGTGCTTTTATATGCCTTGTGAGTTTTGTCTCTCAGATAAAGTCTGAGTGTCTGGTTAAGGAGAAAGCTTTATGTCATCCTTACGTCTTGCCTGTCTGGTGCTTTTAGTTTGTATTTCTGCATGTGCAACAACAGACAGGGAAAAAGAAGTCTATGATCCTTTTGAAGGGCTCAACCGTAAGGTTTTTGCCTTTAACAAGGGTGTTGATAAGGTTGTTCTGGAACCTGCTGCAAAAGCCTATCGTAAGATAACACCTCCCCCTGTTCGTACAGGGATAGGTAATTTTCTTCATAATCTTCGTGAGCCTGTTAATTTTGCGAATAGTCTCCTGCAGGGGGAGTGGCGCAATGCTGGCCGGTCAGTTTATCGCTTTGGTGTGAATTCCATATGGGGTCTGTTTGGCTTTATTGATGTTGCGAAGCTTGAAGGATTTCCCTATCACCGTGAAGATTTTGGACAAACTCTCGCAGTGTACGGTGTTTCTGCAGGACCCTACCTTGTCCTTCCTGTTTTTGGACCCAGCAATATACGGGATTTTGCAGGACGTTTTGCGGATGTTCAGATGCACCCACTTTCTTATGCAGACTATGATGGTGAGAGTTATGTTTTTTGGGGGCGCCCCGTTCTTGCAGGGTTGACAGCAAGGGAGAGGAACCTTGAAGCTATTGAAACTTTGAGGCGCACCGCCCTTGATGAATATGCCCAGACACGAAGCCTTTATTACCAGATAAGGCAAAGGCAAATTACCAATGCAAACCCTAATGTCAGTAAAAATCAACCTGACTTCAATCTGTTGCCGGAAAACCTTCCTGATTTTAACTTTCTGCCAGAGGAAAGCTAAAATCCTGTCTAAGGTTATCTCTCTCCGGGGGTGTTTTTTCTCCTTGCTTTAGTATATTATTGTTACCTGATGAGGCATAACTATTTTGCAGAGGCTCACCTTAATCATATATTTAAAATCCTGAAAATAAGAGGGGTGAGTTTCATGTTAAATCATAGAGAACCAGGATCGTACATGGCGTGTTCATCTTGTACCGATCTATAAAGACTTCAAAGAATAAAGGATTAGGTGTTCCTGTTATGCGATATATTTCTTATTTCTTACTTGTTATTTTTTCTGTTTGTCCTCCGGCTTTTGCACAAACAATGTCTGCTCAGGTTTCCTCCTCTCAGAGAGGAGCTGAAAACTTTGTGCAATCAGAAGCCAGTCAGGTTCTTCAGGTTCTTCGTGATCAGGCACTTCCTCTTCAGGAAAAGAAAAAAATTTTCAGGGCGAGGATAGACAAACTGGTCAATGTGCCGGTGATAACACGCTTTGTTCTTGGGCGTTATGCGCGGGCGGTTTCCCCTGAAGATTATAAAGTTTTTTCAAACCTTTTTTATGAATATGCTGTCAGCACGTATGAATCAGAGCTTGGTCGGTATAGTGGCCAGGATCTCCGCGTGACGGGTTCCCTGATGCGTAATCCAGGAGATATAATTGTGCAGACAGAAATTCTTGGTCTGAAAAGTGGAGATCCTCTCATTGTGAACTGGCGGCTTCTTAAAAGATCTGAAACCTTTAAAGTGGTTGATGTTGAGGTGAAAGGCGTCTGGCTTGCTCAGGCTCAGCGTGATCAGATTACAGCCATTATTGGTGATCATGGCGGGCGTGTTCAGGCGGCCATTGATGTGTTGAGAGAAAAACTGGCTCAGTAAACGGTTTGCTTACGAGGATTTTTTTCATGACATGAAAAAAGGAATAATACGGGCCCTCTCTCTCATTAAGAAAATAGTTTTACCTCTTAAGTCTGAGTGGCCTGATCTTGTGTATCATAAGGTTTCGTTGTCAGAAGAAAGAGAAGAATTCCAAAGCCTGTGCAAAAAAACATCATGCCTGTCATGGGAAAGAGGGTTCCGTTATGGAGAAAGGACACCAAAATGCCGAGGCCAGCACCTGTGACGAATTGAGCCGTTCCCATAACGGCATTCGCTGTTCCTCCGGTTTTAGGAAAAAATTCCATATAGCACGCCATGATATTAGGGGTGATAAGGCCTAAAGACCCTACGGAGAGCATAATAAGACCAAGACAAACAGGAAGAGGTGGCTGCTCAAAAATCACGGTCAACAGCAAAAGAAGGCCCGTTGCAGAAAACTGGACCATCAGGCCAAGGCTAAGGATTTTAAGGGGGGGATGCCTGTTTAAAAGCCAGGAGGTTAGTCTGTTAAACGCCATCATGGTCAACATATTACCCGCAAAGAGAATGGCATAAGTCTGGGGTGTAACCTGGTAGAGCGTGATATATACAAAAGAAGATTCTGTAAGAAAGACAAACATAGAGCCCATGCAAAAAGCCTGGCACAGAATAAAGCCTACAGCTTTTCTGAGCGAAAAGACAGTTTTATAACGTTGAAAAATTTCTTTAAAAATGGGCTCTTTTTGAGCAGATGGCACGTCCTTTTCTCTGGTTTCCGGGAGAAAGGTAAAAAGCAGGATAAGCAAGAAAACTGCATAAAGAACCAGAAAGCCAAAAATAAAACGCCACCCAAAGGAAGAGAGTAAAAAAGCACCAATGCCCGGGGCTGTCAGGGGCGCTATCATAGTAATGACCCCCATAAGGGCAAAAAGTTTCGCAGCCTCTACGCCGTGATAGCGATCCCGAATGATAGCCATGGTGGTCACAACGGAGAAGCCGCCTCCGAAAGCCTGAACTAATCTTAAAATAAGAAAAAATTCAACATGGCGCGTAACAGTCAGAAGAAGAGTTGCAAGGATATAAATACTCAAACCAGTTAAAGCGACAGGTCTGCGACCAAATCTGTCTGACAGAGCGCCCCCGAATAATTGCCCCAGTGCAATCCCTATCAGAAAAATCCCAAGGGCCAGTTCAAGCGTGTGAATGCCTGCCTGAAAATCTTCTGCAATAACAGGAAGGGCTGGCAAATACACATCAATAGAAAAAGGGGTGAGAGCTGTTAGGCTTGCCAGCAAAAGGACCAGTTTTATTTTTGAGGACATAGACGTCACCCTAAAGCGATCAAAGGTTTTTTAATACAACATTTTGTTGCTTTTATTAAAAAATTTAATCCTGACATTTTTCAAAAATTAAGGAAAGAAAAAAGTTTGGAGAAAGACATACCACATAGCAGGAATAAGAGATTATAAGACTGTGGAGTGGTCGCTTATCGCTCACTTTCGAAGGCGTGAGAGGGAAGAAACCTGCGCCAGAGCGCAGGGTTTGTAGTACTTAAAATGAAACCTCTTTCTTATGTAAGACAATAAGGTTATGGGAAAAAGGGTCTCTCAATTTCACGCAGCATGGGGTTCTGCTTCCCCTTCATCAATATCCTGACTGATACGCATCGCACAAAAACCTGGTCCACACATAGAGCAATACCGGGCTGATTTTTGCGCTTCTTTGGGGAGAGTTTCGTCATGATAGGCACGGGCCGTTTCCGCATCCAGAGAAAGGTTAAACTGATCATGCCAGCGGAATTCAAAACGGGCTTTGGACAAAGCGTCATCGCGTGCATGCGCCCCCGGTAAGCCTTTCGCAAGATCAGCAGCATGAGCTGCAATTTTATAGGTAATAACACCCTGTTTGACGTCTTCTCTATTGGGAAGACCTAAATGTTCTTTGGGTGTGACATAACACAGCATAGCCGTCCCAAACCAGCCAATCATCGCAGCCCCTATACCGCTTGTGATATGATCGTAGCCCGGGGCAATATCCGTCACAAGAGGGCCTAAGGTATAAAAGGGTGCGCCATGACAAAACCGGGCCTGTTTGTCCATATTTTCCTGGATTTTATTCATAGGCACATGGCCCGGCCCCTCGACCATGACCTGACAGCCCTTACTCCAGGCCCTCTGTGTCAGTTCACCTAAAGTTTCAAGTTCTGCAAACTGGGCGCTATCATTGGCATCAGCTGTAGAGCCGGGGCGTAAACCATCACCTAAGGAAAAAGAAACATCGTAACGGCGTAAAAGATCACAAATCTCTTCAAAGCGCTCATAGAGAAAGTTTTCCTGGCCTTTAAGTTTGCACCATTGCGCCATGATAGACCCCCCGCGGGAGACAATTCCCGTGACCCGCCTGGTTGCTAAGGGTACAAATTCGCGGCGTACCCCTGCATGGATAGTGAAATAATCCACGCCCTGTTCGCATTGTTCTATGAGTGTATCTTTATAGACCTCCCAGTCCAGCCTGTTTACATCACCCTGCACTTTCTCCAGAGCCTGATAAATGGGGACCGTCCCAAGGGGGGCGGGGCAGTTACGTAAGATCCATTCACGCAGGGTGTGAATATTGCGCCCTGTGGAGAGATCCATAATAGTGTCTGCCCCCCAGCGCAGTGCCCAGACCATTTTTTCAACTTCTTCTTCAATGGAGGAGGTGACAGCAGAGGCCCCGATATTCGCATTAATTTTCACATGAAAATCACGCCCGATAATCATGGGCTCTGTTTCAGGGTGATTAATATTGGCAGGAATAATTGCATGCCCCGCCGCCAGTTTCTCACGTACAAAATCCGGTGTTATCAGGGGAAGGTGCGGGAGATCCTCACGCCCTGAGGCCAGGGCCATATCTCTGGCCTGGCGCCGGCTGATATTTTCACGTTCAGCAACATACACCATTTCTTTTGTGATAAGGCCGGCGCGGGCACATTCTAACTGGGTGAGAAGTTTGTTCTCAAGCCCCCGCCATGGGGCATTATAAACAGGAAAAGCATCCGGGGTTTTGCCAGCATGCCTGACCCCATCATCTTCAGGTTTTATAGCCCGCCCATGATAGCTCTCTGTGACAGCGCGCTCCCTAAGCCATGCTTCCCGAAAACGTGGTAAACCTTTTGAAAGATCAATTTTGGCATGTTCGTCCGTGTAGGCCCCCGAGGTATCATAAACACAAAAGAAGGGAATATGGGGGTCAGATAAGCTGATACGCCGTGCAGGCACTGCAAGATCAGGAGCCTGCTCCGGATGGCGATATATTTTTTTTGAGACCTTTGATTGTGTCGAAACATGTAGGTCTGGGGTATGTTTTTCAGGGGTTTGGGGCATGCTTTGATCCTTCTCCTTGGCTCTGATGGTGGCGGGTATGCTCTTCGAAGGATAAGGAATTTTGGGATGAGGTGTGGTATGGGCGTTTCTTCCTCATGACCTTCCCTTTCATGGTCCCTGTCCCTTCGCCGGCATGATCCGTATCAGGTTCAAAGGGTTCGGCCATGATGAGTGTGACTACACCCTTAAAGCCATCTCAGTACGCTTCACATAAAGAAGGTACACCCCTCAGAAACAAAGCCAGTCTATACTTTATATGTCTTAAAATCCAGTGCTGTTGTGCTTTCTTATTTTAGAAAGGCCAGATTTTATTTTTCAGCCTGCAAAAAGGAAGGGGTGACAGATCCCTATCCTGCAGACCTTTCTGTGTCTGATGTGTCATCGTGGAGATATGCCTTTTTGCGGATTTTGTTTTGTAAAACTCCCTATTCTCATATTACATGTGTGGGAAGGGGTGGTGAGTGTGTGGCTTTTCCTCTCTTCTCCGGGCAGACAGCTTTTTTTGCTATTTTAAAAGAGGATATTTTTTATGCCATAGCTTTGTTTATCTTTATATTAAAAAACTTTGGATTGACGAAACCTATGCATGTGTGGGACAATATGCTAAAGGTTTTTGTGGTTAAAGGGCAGCTTTATGGCACCAAAATCTCATCAAACCCGTTTGACGGTACATGATATCCAAAAACATAAGGGAGAAAAGCCCCTTGTTTGTCTGACAGCCTATGATGCTATGATGGCGGGTCTTGCAGATCCTTATTGTGATGTACTTTTGGTGGGAGATTCTGTCGGCATGGTTGTTCATGGTATGCCATCAACCTTAGGTGTGACAGTGGATATGATGATCCTCCATACCAAAGCTGTCATGCGCGGCTCAGACCGTGCCTTTGTTGTTGTAGATTTGCCTTTTGGATCCTATGAGAAGGGAGCAAAGCAGGCTTTTGAAACAGCATCCAGAATAATGGGGGAGACAGGCTGTCAGGCGGTCAAACTGGAAACAGGAGCTTATGCTTCCCCTATTGTGGAGTTTTTAACAGAGCGGGGGATACCTGTGATGGGCCATGTGGGACTGCGCCCACAGTCTGTTCATACCATGGGGGGGTTTAAGGTTCAGGGGCGCTATGATAAAGAGCGCCATGCTCTTATGCAAACGGCACGTGCTGTCGAAGGCGCAGGGGCTTTTTCCCTTGTCATTGAGGGAGTTTATGAGGCTTTGGCTGCCTCTGTTACAAAGGCTGTAAGCATACCAACTATTGGTATCGGGGCGTCTTCTGCCTGTGATGGTCAAATTCTTGTCTTACCAGATATGTTAGGCTTTTTTGACCATACACCACGTTTTGTGCGCCGTTATGCTCAGGGAAAAGCCATGATTGAAACTGCTCTTGAAGCGTATACTAAAGATGTGCGGGAACGCCGTTTTCCCGGGGAAGGGGAGATCTATGACGATCCGGAGGATCCATAGATACTAAAGAATTTCTTTTTTAGAAGAAAGAGAAGGTCTCCTTTATATCTTCTCATGCTTTTTCATAATTTTAAAAGTAATGTATCTTAAGAGGGGCTTGCCATGAAGACAGGCTTTTGTGTTCAGGAGAGAGACATTGTTTTTATCTAAACTGTGTGGCCGGTATGATATCTAAACTTCTGTCTGTTTTGAAATGGGGTGTGTTTCTTGCCCTTTTTTTAGGCTTTATGGCAACAGCCGGTGTCATCATTTATATTGTGCGGGTCACGAAAGATCTGCCCGATTTTGAAGAGCTTGCGGTCTATGAGCCCCCTGTGACGAGTCGTGTGCACGCGGGTGATGGAACCCTGATTGCAGAATTTGCCCGTGAGAACCGTGTTTATGTCCCTGTGACAGCTATTCCGGATTCTGTGATTCAGGCTTTTCTTTCCGTAGAAGATAAAAGCTTTTATAAACATAAAGGCGTGGCCTGGAGTGGTGTTGCACGGGCAAGTCTGGCAAATATCAAACATGCTCTTAACGATGAACGCCTGGAAGGTGCATCAACTATTACACAGCAGGTTGCCAAGAATTTTCTTCTCTCCAGAGAAAGAAAACTGAAACGCAAAGTTCGTGAAATGGTTCTGGCCTACCGTATTGAAAGGGCCTATTCCAAGGATCGTATTTTAGAGCTTTACCTCAATGAGATTTATCTTGGTCACCGTTCTTATGGTGTTGCAGCCGCAGCCCTTAATTATTTTAATAAATCTCTGGATGAGCTGAGCTTTGCGGAGATGGCGTATCTGGCGGCCCTTCCCAAAGCCCCCAACAATTATGACCCTGTACGCCATAAAACCCGTGCCATAGAAAGGCGAAACTGGGCTCTGGACCGCATGCAGGCCAATGGATATATTACGGAGGAACAGGCGGAGGCTGCAAAGGCTGAGGATTTGGTCGTCAACGAGCGCTTTACAGAAGAGTTTTATACAGTTGCTGCAGATTTTGTTGAGGAAATACGGCGACACATTAAAAAGATTTATGGTGATCGGGCTCTTTATGACGGGGGGCTTTCTGTTCGTTCAACACTGGATATGAAACTTCAGTATCTTGCACATAGGGTTCTGCGTGAAGGGCTTGAGGCTTATGATCGTCGCCATGGCTGGCGTGGTCCTCTCGGCAGAATTCAGGGAAACTCTTCCTGGCAGGAAGAGCTGAAAGCTTTTCAGGAAAAGAACACAACAGGCTTTTTATCCACGGCTCTTGTTCTTGACATTGCTGATGACGGGGTCAGGCTTGGTTTTGTTGACGGGACAGAAGCTCGCATGGCCTTTGAAGATATGGCATGGGCACGACCGATTACAAAAAAGGGGCGTCCTGGTCCAAAGCCCAAAAAACCTCAGGATGTCCTTGAAAAGGGCGATGTTATTCTTGTGGAAGCTTTGGGAGAGGGTGATCAAAAAACCTATGCTTTACGTCAGATTCCTAAAGTCAACGGCGCTATGATGGCGCTGGATCCCCATACAGGTCGCGTTTTGGCCCTTATCGGGGGGTATAATTTCGGCCAAAGTGAGTTTAATCGTGCAACACAGGCTTTGCGTCAGCCGGGATCTGCCTTTAAACCTTTTGTTTATGCGGCGGCACTGGATCAGGGATATACACCGGTTACAAAGATTCTGGACGCACCCTTTACCCTTGTCAGTGGTGGCAAGGTTTATAGCCCAAGAAATTACTCAAAGCGCTATTATGGGCCTTCGACTATGCGGCGGGGGTTAGAAAAGTCTCGTAATGTGATGACGGTGAGACTTGCAAGCGATATTGGGCTTGACCATGTTGTGGACTATGGGAAGAAATTTGGTATTTATGATGATCTTCTCCCTGTTCCTGCTATGGCTTTGGGGGCAGGGGAGACAACCCTGTGGCGTCTGACGGCGGCGTATGCCATGCTGGTCAATAATGGTAAACGGGTTGTCCCGACAGTCATTGATCGTATCCAGGATCGCTGGGGGAAAACTATTTATACCCACAACAAACCTGTCTGCCCTTCCTGTTCTGCTCCTTTTTGGGAGGGGCAGGACCCACCGGATCTGCCTGATGAAAGGGAACAGGTCCTTGATCCTGTTACAGCATTTCAGGTGGTCTGGATGCTGAAGGGCGTGATAGACAGGGGAACCGGTGCACGTTTGAAGTCTCTTGGAAAAACTCTGGGAGGGAAAACAGGAACCACTAATGACTATCAGGATGCCTGGTTTATGGGGTTTTCCCCTGACCTTGTTGTAGGGGTCTATGTTGGATTTGATGAGCCACATTCTCTTGGACATGCGGAGACAGGGGGAAGGGTTGCAGCCCCCATCTTTCAGGCGTTTATGGAAAAAGCTCTGGCTCAAAAACCTGATTTGCCTTTCCGTATTCCCCCGGGTGTGCGTTTGTCACCGATAAATGTTCAGACAGGTCAGGCCGTGCCCTTTGGAACCCCAGGTTCCTTTTTAGAAGCTTTTCGTCCCGGGACAGAGCCTCATAGCCGAACTGGACGTATGGAGGTAAAAAGGGGTGGGGTCAACGGTTTTTCTCCTGAACTTCACACATGGTTGTCGCAGGACGGGGGGTCTGTTGATCTTTCTTCTTCTGGTACGGAACCTGATCTTGATGATTCTGTCGATGGGCTGTAAAGCAGGAAACTATAGACACAAAATTTGTGACATATGACCATATATGTAGGTAAACTGCTATGAACACAGAACAGCAAAAACTTGTTAAAACCATTGAAAAGTCCATCGCACTTTTACGGAGGCGTCTTTGACTGGGATCAGGCCCTGCACCGTTTTGATGAATTGAATGCTCTGGCAGAAGAACAGGCCATATGGGAGGATCCTGCGGAGGCTCAAAAGCTTATGCGTGAGCGTGCCCGACTGGAAGAGAGCATTAAGTGTGTGAGAGAGTTTGAAGCCACCCTTAAAGACACAGTTGAGCTTGCCAGCTTAGCCCGGGATGACCAGGATGATGAGCTGGCCCGTGAAGCAGGGCAGGCCCTTCAGGACCTTAAAGACAAAGCGGAACAGGCTGAACTGGAAGCACTTTTATCTGGTGAGGCGGATGATTCTGACTGTTATGTTGAAATTCACCCGGGGGCCGGGGGGACGGAGGCACAGGACTGGGCCTCTATGATGATGCGCATGTATGTGCGCTGGGCACAGGAGCGGGGATTCAAAACCGATATTGTGGAAGAACATCCCGGTGAAGAGGCAGGCCTGAAGTCTGCGACCTTATTGATCAAAGGAGAGAAAGTTTATGGCTGGCTGAAAACTGAATCAGGGGTCCACCGTCTGGTACGTATTTCTCCCTTTGATTCTAATGCGCGCCGCCATACAAGCTTTGCCTCTGTCTGGGTCTACCCTCATATTGATGACAGTATTGAGATCGATATTCAGGAGAAAGACTGTCGCGTTGATACCTATCGTGCGTCAGGTGCCGGGGGGCAGCATATTAATAAAACAGACAGTGCTGTGCGGATCACGCATCTTCCAACCGGGATCGTGGTGCAGTGTCAAAATCAGCGTTCTCAGCATAAAAACCGGGCTGCGGCCTGGGACATGCTGCGGGCACGCCTTTATGAGCTTGAATTGCGCAAACGTGAGGCTGAGGCCCAGGCAGAAGAAGATTCAAAGTCAGAAATTGGCTGGGGACGTCAGATAAGATCTTATGTGCTCCAGCCCTATCAGCTTGTGAAAGATTTGCGGACAGGCTTTGAAACCTCCAACACACAAGGGGTTCTGAACGGAGAGCTGGACCCTTTTATGTCTGCTGTTTTGTCTCAGCGTGCGGAGCAGGGTGAGGCCGGGTCTTAAACCATGGTGGGAACATAAAATACTCTCTGCCTCTCCGGGGAAAAGTTTTAGGTCTTTCTTCTTTGTCTTTCCTCATGTAAAAAAGGCACCTAAAAACATAACAGTATAAAATGGATGATGAGAAGACACCGGACATGTTACAGAAAGGCATGTAGGGTTTATACGAAAAAGGACTGATAAATATGATAGCTTCTGATAGTTTTCAATGTCGCCGTGAGCTTTATGTTGATGGCCGTACGTATGTATATTATGATCTCAAACAGGCAGAAGCTCATGGTCTTACGGGGATCAGCCGCCTCCCTTTTTCTCTGAAGGTGCTTTTAGAAAATCTTTTGCGTCATGAGGATGGAGAGACAGTTTCCCGCAAAGATATTGAAGCCCTCGCAGCCTGGTTGCAAAGCAGAACCTCCCGCCATGAGATAGCCTATCGTCCAGCCCGTGTTTTGATGCAGGATTTTACAGGCGTGCCAGCGGTTGCTGATCTTGCAGCCATGCGTGATGCGATGGAAGATTTAGGAGGTAATCCTCAGGACATTAATCCTCTCTCTCCTGTTGATCTTGTCATTGATCATTCTGTTATGGTGGATTATTTCGGCGCACCTTCTTCTTTTGAACACAATGTTGACCGTGAATATCAACGTAATCAGGAGCGTTATGAATTTTTGCGCTGGGGGCAGACTGCTTTTGAAAATTTCAGGGTTGTCCCCCCCGGCACAGGTATTTGCCATCAGGTCAATCTGGAGCATATTGCTCAGACAGTCTGGGTAAAAGAGGAAGGTGGCGTCTCCCTTGCCTTCCCGGATACCCTGGTGGGAACCGATAGCCATACTACTATGGTCAATGGTCTCTCAGTTCTCGGCTGGGGTGTTGGTGGCATTGAAGCAGAAGCCGCCATGCTGGGTCAGCCTGTTTCCATGCTGATCCCTGAGGTTATTGGTTTTCGCCTGACGGGAGACTGGCCTGAAGGGGCCACCGCAACTGATCTTGTGCTCTCTGTGACAGAACAATTGAGGGCCCATGGGGTTGTCGGGAAATTTGTGGAATTTTTTGGCCCGGGTCTTGATGTTTTATCTTTAGAAGATCAGGCAACTCTCGCCAATATGGCCCCTGAATATGGGGCGACCTGTGGCTTTTTCCCTGTTGATCAGGACACCCTCAGTTATCTCACCTCTACAGGGCGTGATCCCCACCGCGTCAAACTTGTTGAAGCTTATGCGAAAGCTCAGGGACTTTACCGGGATAAAGATATGCCCGATCCTGTTTTCACAGATGTTTTAGAGTTTGATCTTAAAAGTTTAGAGCCTTGTATTGCCGGGCCGAAACGTCCTCAGGATCGTGTGCCTTTAGTCCGCGCCAAAACAGGTTTTACAGAGGTTTTATCTGATGGTTTTGGAAAAACAGAGATGACGCGTGTGCCTGTTAAAGGTGCAGATTATGATCTGGGACATGGGGATGTTGTCATTGCGGCCATCACTTCCTGTACCAACACCTCTAACCCTTCTGTCCTTGTTGGTGCCGGCCTTTTGGCCCGTAAAGCTGTTGAGATGGGTTTAAAGAGCAAATCCTGGGTGAAAACATCTTTTGCGCCGGGGTCACAAGTGGTGACAGACTATCTTGACGCTTCAGGTCTTAGCAGGGATTTAGACTCACTGGGCTTTAATCTTGTGGGGTATGGATGCACCACCTGTATTGGGAATTCCGGGCCCTTACCAGAACCTGTGGCCAAAGCAGTGGACGACAATGATCTTGTGGTCTGTTCGGCGCTTTCCGGTAACCGCAATTTTGAAGGACGTATCAGCCCTCATGTCAGGGCCAATTATCTGGCGTCTCCACCTCTTGTGGTGGCGTATGCTCTTGCGGGGACCATGATGATTGATTTTGCGCATGAACCTTTGGGGGAAGATAAAGAGGGTCATCCTGTTTATCTTAAGGATCTCTGGCCCCGTTCTGAGGAAATTGCCGGTCTTATCCGTGAGCATATCAGCCCCGAACTTTTTGCCAAACGTTATGCCCATGCCTTTACGGGGGATGAGCGCTGGCAGGCCATGCGTGCTGTTGGGGGGCTCACCTATAGCTGGCAGGAGACGTCCACCTATGTTCGTCGCCCTCCCTTCTTTGAAGGCATGGGGCATGAGATAGCCAGTTCAGAAGATGTGAACCAGGCGCATATTCTTGGTCTTTTTGGAGATTCTATCACCACGGATCATATCTCACCTGCGGGGGCTATTAAAAAAGACAGCCCTGCCGGACGCTATCTTATGGACCACGGGGTAGAGCCAAAAGATTTTAATTCTTATGGATCACGGCGTGGTAATCATGAAGTGATGATGCGGGGGACCTTTGCCAATATTCGTATCAAAAACCTGATGCTTGATGGTGTGGAAGGTGGATTTACACGCCATATTCCAACCGATACAGTTATGGACATTTATGATGCAGCTATGCTTTATCAGAAAGATGCGATGCCTCTTGTCATTTTTGCAGGCAGGGAATATGGAACCGGCTCATCACGGGACTGGGCAGCAAAAGGCACACGTCTTTTAGGGGTTAAGGCCGTTATAGCAGAGAGTTTTGAGCGTATTCACCGCTCCAATCTTGTCGGCATGGGTGTTTTGCCTTTGCAGTTTAAAGAAGGAGAAAGCTGGAAGAGTCTTGGTCTTCAGGGTGATGAGAAGGTCAGTCTTTATGGTCTTCAGAACCTTACTCCCCGCGGTGAGGTCGAAGCCCGTATAACAACCTCTTCAGGTGAAGAAAAAAAGCTTAATCTCACCGTGCGTATTGATACAGCGCATGAGCTGGATTATTATAAAAACGGGGGCATTTTGCATGCTGTGCTGCGGCGCCTTGCTTCCTCCTGAAAGGGTAAGACGCAACGTTGACCTTTAAAAATAAGATAAGGAAATGCTTATGACACATGTTCAGGGAAAAACAGTTCTTATCACAGGGGCTTCCAGTGGCCTTGGTGAAGCCACGGCTTTGTTGCTGGCTGAGAAGGGAGCTCGTCTTGTGCTTGGGGCACGTCGTGAGGATAAACTTCGTGATTTGGTAGACCGAATCCATGGAAAAGGTGGTCAGGCGGTCTATCATGTCACGGATGTCACAAAACGCGATGATCTTGAAGAACTCACGGATCTTGCCATCAGGCAATATGAGAAAATTGATGTTCTGTTTAACAATGCGGGTGTTGGACCTTTCGCACCTATGGAGATGACGCGTGTCGAAGAATGGGACATGATGCTTGATGTTAATATCAGGGGCGTTCTCTATGCTATTTCTTCTGTTTTGCCAGTTATGAAAAAGCAGGGCTACGGCCATATTATCAACACAGCCTCTATAGCAGGCCATCATGTTTTCCCGAATGCTACGGTGTATTGCGCGACCAAACATGCTGTTCTGGCCATTTCTGAAGGTTTGCGTCTGGAAAATGATGATCTGAGGGTGACCAGCATTTCACCAGGGGCTGTCACAACAGAATTTATTCAGCATACAGCTGTTGATGAAATCAGAGAGCGTGTTCAGGACAGTTTTGCTGAGACAGCTCTGAAACCTGAAGATATCGCTGAAGCTGTCCTTTATGCCATTCAGCAACCACCGCATGTGGATGTGAATGAGGTGGTTGTGAGACCCAAAACTCAGGCTTTGTAACATTTCGGATTGAAAGGGTCTACAGCTTCTTAAGAGGTCCTGGTATATTGAGAACCGGGTCACCGATCCTAAGCGTGTCTCCTCATTGGTTCCAGGAATTTCTGAGGCATAGAGGAGGGGCGGACAGGGCCCATATGCTTCCTCAGGCTCTACCTTGCCTATCATGCCCGGCCTAAAGATTGTTTAGGCTTAGGGGAGATATGCTTAAAGGGAAGTTGCCTTTGGCCTTTCCCCCGGTGAGGGGGTGGAGGCAGGCCTCACAACCATCCTCTGCGGTTCAAAGGGCCTGTGCAGCTTTCAGGACAGCATCTGCATGGCCTTTGACTTTCACCTTGCGCCAGATTTTGGCCAGACGACCTTCACGATCAATAAGAAATGTTGCGCGTTCTATACCCATATATTTTTTACCGAACATGCTTTTTTCAACCCAGACACCATATTTTTGAAGGGTTTCAGCCTCTGTGTCTGAGGCCAGAACAACGTTCAGATTGTGTTTTGCAGCAAATTTTTTATGCTTGTCAAGACTATCCCGACTGACCCCTATGACAAGGGCGTCGAGCTTGTTAAACTGATCCTGTTTTTTAGAAAAATCTATAGCTTCCTGTGTACATCCCGGTGTATCATCTTTAGGATAGAAATAGAGAACAACAATCTTTCCTTTAAGATCAGACAGGCTGATATCTCCTTTTGTGTCTGAAGGCATAGAAAAGTCCGGGGCGTGATCGCCGGTTTGTAAGGAAGGGGACATTGTAAGCTCCGCTATATAAGATATGAATATAGACGAGTATGGCAAAAAAAAATACTTTCGTCTATACAACAGTTTTATATGATTGTGCGTTGACCTCATAAGTATAGCAGGCGCATACAGATGTATTGAGAGGGTGTTCAGCTGGATTTTCTCAAGGGTGCAGGCCGGAAAAAAACAAACAAAATTTTATACTCCTAAATCAGGGTTTCTTATGATACGGCCTTTCCTCAAACATGCTCTTTTCCTTTGCCTTGAGACTTTCGTTGTTCTCATCACATTTATTGCTTTGCTTTTCGGGTTTATAGCCTGGCGGCTTTCCGAGGGTCCTGTTTCTCTTAATTTTTTAAAGGAAAATGCTGAAAATTTTTTTGCACAGGCTCTGGAGGGGGAAAGAGTCAGTTTAGATCAGCTTGAAGCCTACTGGTCACCGGATGAACGCACGGTCATGATAAGAGGCCGTGATATCAAAGTCTATCATGAAGGGGAGAAAGCTTTTTATGTTTTGCCTCTTGTTCAGGTTGATTTTAGTCCGGAAGCTCTCTTATATGGTAAGATTGCTCTTTCCCGTCTGTTGGTTGAGGGGGGAAGCTTTTCTTTTATCCGGCGTTCTGACGGGGCAGTGGCGCTTGGATTTGGCAAACCTGATTTTGTTCTTTCCCATGCGAAATTTATAGCGCCAGAGGCCATGAACAATGGACAGGAGAGTCGTTTTTCACGTCTTCTTTTCCAGCTTTTTGCCCGCACCCCTGACCCCCTCTCAGCGACAGGTCGTCTTAAGATTTTGAAAATGTCAAACGCCATTATCTATATAAAAGATGAGGTGACAGGCCTTGACTGGTTGGTTGGGGATGCTGTGATGACGTATGAACGTGGCCGGGATGCATCAGAGGCAGGGTTTCAGGGGTTTCTCAAACATCCTGGTTTTGATCAAAGCGCACCTTTTTCTCTTAAAACCCGTATTGGCCCGGATCTTCAGAGTCTTTATGTGGAGTCTTATATTGAAGGTGCCAGTCCACGCATATTTATGCCCGATTCCGGACAAAAATGGTCATGGTTAAAATCCCTTGATGCACCTGTTAATGCTTCTGTATCTGTGAATGCCGTACGTGGGCGTGGGTTGTTAGCTGCAGACTTTTCTTTTGATGTAAAGCCTGGATATCTTATTTTTGATGAAAATTCTCCCCGCCTTTTTTCTGGTGCCGGGGGCAAAGCTTATTATGAGCCAGAGACGGGTTCCATCATGTTTGCAGAGGCTTTCCTCAATACAGAGACTCTTTCTTTTCAGGGCAAAGGACGCGTGTGGGACATAGGGGATTTCCTGGATTCTCCTTTTCGTCACCCTATGGGGTATGACATCGATTTAGAAAAGATAAGGTTAGTGTTTGATGGCATGTTTGAGAAGGCTCTTGAAGCTGACTATGTGAAAGCGCGTGGCTATGCTGATGTCCTCAACACATCTCTCATTTTTGAAAATCTGGAAGCTCAGACCAAAGGGGTGGAGGGAAAATTTGAAGGCCGTGTTCAGTTGCAGACACGGGAGGATGGAAAGGTCTTACCGGATATACGTCTTTCCGGACCTGTTACAGGGCGTGCTTCTGTGCAGACGGTTTTGGACCACTGGCCTTTTGGGCTTGATGATGCGGCGCGTAACTGGGTTCAACACTCTGTTCTTGAGGCAGATGCCTATGGTGCCCATCTGGATATGGATATTAAGGCTGAGAACTGGTATCATCCCCTTCCGGATAAGGCCCTGTCTTTGTCTTTTGAGTTTGATAAGGGCTATGTGCGTTATCTTAAACCCATGGCCCCTCTTGAAGAGGCCCGTGGCCGTGCAGAACTTAAAGGGAATAGTTTTACCCTTGAGGTTGATAAGGGCCGCCTTGCAGGGGGGAAGGTTACAGAGGGGCGCGTTATCCTTCCGGACTTTAGTAACAGACAGGCTGAAGCAGAAGTATCTGCCCATATTGAAGGGAAGGTTCAGGATTTTTTTGCTTTTCTTGACACAGAACCCCTTTCTCTTCTTTCTCAAAGCAAGCAGAGCCCTGAAGACTTTAAAGGAACGGGGAGTTTTGACTTTAGTCTCTTTTTCCCTGTGTTGAACGTTATTCCTGAAGAAAAAATACGCTATGAAATGAAGGGGAGCTTTCAGGGGTTTTCTGCACCGGGGCAAATCAAAGAGCTTCCTCTTTCAAAAGCAGATCTTGATTTTTCTCTTAAAAATGGACGGGTTATGGCACAGGGGCATGGCCAGATTGGGGCCTTTCCTTCAGAGTTTGATGTAGATATTGCCCTGCAGGATGATGGGAACACCCCATCTCGTTTCCGCTTGTCTTCGCAGTTTGATAAAACTATTCTTGATGTTTTTGCTTTCAAATCTTCTGTTTTTTCTGATGGTTATGTCAGGGCTTTTATCGAGGGAGAAGGCCAGGGTTTTACCATGACAGGCGCTCAGATAAAGCTTGATCTCACACCTTCCGTTTTAGCATTTGAGGACTGGAAAAAAGAAGAAGGGCAGGTGGGACAGGCTCACCTGACCTGGAGGCATCATCCTGATGGTAGCTATGAAATAAAGGATATCACTGCTGAAGCAAAAGGGTTACGTTTAAAAGGGCTGCTCCGTTTCGGAGTTTCTGGCCAGCTCAAAGAGATAAAAATACCTGTATTTCGTCTGGGTTCTTTTGCCGATCTCTCTTTGGAAGGTGAGAAGCGCGGTGAAACCCTGTTTGCGTATGTTAAGGGGCGTTATTGGGATGGGCGTAAGCTGATAACCTCTCTTTTAGAGAAAAAAAAATCTGCCCTGTCTTCTGCGGCTTTCAACCTTTCAGGGTCACTTGAACGTTTTCGCGTAACTGATTCGGAGTTTTTAGATAACCTTTCTTTTGATCTAAGATATAAAGAAAAGATTTTTGAGTATATTGATATTGAATCCCATGGTCAAAAAATGCCTCTTGTTTTCAGACTAATGTCTCAGGAAAAGGGAGGAAGAGATTTTTATGCACGGGGTGGGGATGCCGGCCTCATCCTCCGTATTTTTTCCGGGCGCCGTATTTTTGATGGAGGGGCTTTTCACCTCCAGGGTTTTTTGCCCTTTTCTGAAGGTGAGCCTGGCATGGGGGCTTTGACACTGAAAGACTTTACTGTGAAAGATGCGCCTGTCCTTGCACAACTTCTTTCTCTGGCTTCGTTAAAAGGGCTCGGAGATACTCTGACAGGCGAGGGTATTAAATTTGAGAAACTGGAATCTTCTTTCACCCTCTCTAAGCAGCAGATTCTTATCAGAAAAACCGAAGTTTCAGGATCGGCTATGGGGATAACAGTTTCAGGATTTATTAATTATAACAAAAAAAAACTTGATCTTGATGGCGTTATTATACCGTCTTATACATTGAATTCTTTTTTGGGACATATTCCCCTGCTTGGAGACGCCTTTGTTTCCAGAAAGGGGGAAGGGGTTTTAGGTTTAACCTATTCTGTTGAGGGGCCTTTTAAGAATCCCCGGGTTTTTGTAAATCCACTTTCTGCCTTTGCTCCGGGTATTTTGAGACGATTTTTTGAGGGACAACGCTCTCTTGACAGGGCTTATAAGGATGTGTCTCCTCTTCCGGAGCATACGGAGAGCACCCCTGCCAGGGAGTCTTCTCCAAACGCTCTGCCCAAAGACCAGAAACGCTCTTTAGAACAAAGGCCAGGAGATCAAAAAACCTCTCACGGTGGGACACAGGAACAAAACCCCTGAAAATATATTATCTTTTCTTTTGTAGCCCTTGTTTTTCCCTCTATGGCGTGTATAGTGCGTCTTTTTCGGACCATACAGGCCTTTTCGGCATGCCTGCTGGTTCATGAAGCTTGTCCCGTTCAGGGAATATAAACCTCAGTTTAAGGAGAGCAAAATGCCAAAAATGAAAACAAAATCCGGCGCAAAAAAGCGCTTTAAAGTGACGGGGTCTGGTAAAGTTAAGGCCCAGTATGCTGGCAAACGCCATGGTATGATCAAACGAACACCCAAACAAATTCGTAACAAACGCGGTATGGCTGTTCTTGCGCCTCAGGATGCAAAAATTGTTAAGCAATTTCTGCCTTACAGTTAAAATATCCTGATTTGAACAAGTTTTTTATCTCGGCCTAATCGTATTGAGGAGTTTTCCATGGCTCGTGTTAAAAGAGGCGTCACCGCCCACGCCCGTCACAAAAAGGTACTTAAAAAAGCCAAAGGCTATTATGGCCGTCGCAAAAATACATTTCGTGCTGCTAATCAGGCTGTTGAGAAGGCAGGACAATATGCTTATATCGGTCGCAAGCTTAAAAAACGCCAGTTCCGTGCATTGTGGATTCAGCGTCTGAACGCTGCGGCCCGTTTACATGGTCTCACCTATGCCCGCCTTATCCATGGCCTCCACCGTGCAGGACTTGGCGTCGATCGTAAAGTCATGGCTGATCTTGCTGTCAAAGAGCCAGAGGCTTTTAAGGTTTTGGTTGAAAAAGCTAAAAGCGCCCTTGCCTGAAGTGGGAAGGCTTTTCTTCTGTGGCCATTGATACTTTTTTCTCTTGAAGGAGGTCTTTATGGAGGATCTGGCCCCTCTGCAGGCTGATTTTATAAAAGCGATAGAGAAAGCTGAAACAGAAGCAGAGCTTGAAGCCCTTCGTTTGGAGGCGTTGGGGAAGAAGGGGAGAATCTCTCTTATGATGCGTGAGCTTGGCACGCTTCCCCCGGAGGATAGAAAAACCCGCGGTGCAACCCTCAATCTCGTCAAGCAGGCCCTTACGCAGAGTATCCTCCAGCGCAAACAGGCTTTTCAGGCTGCTCTTCTCGAAAAAAGACTGAAGGAAGAATATCAGGATGCATCCTTGCCAGCCCTGCCTGAACACAAGGGGCGTGTCCATCCTGTCTCCCAGGTTTTAGAGGAAGCTATGGCAATTTTTGCGGCCATGGGGTTTCATCTTGCTGAGGGTCCGGATATTGAAGATGATTTCCATAATTTTACTGCCCTTAATTTCCCCCCTGATCACCCTGCACGTCATGAGCAGGATACCTTTTTTCTGAAAACATCAGAAGGGGAAGACATAAGGCTTCTGCGTACACATACAAGCCCCGTACAAATTCGAACTTTGCAAACTCAAAAACCTCCTTTGCGTATTATAGCCCCCGGGCGTGTTTATCGCCGTGACTGGGATCGTACACATACGCCTATGTTTCATCAGCTTGAAGGCCTTGTCGTCGAAGAAAATATTCATATGGGCCATTTGAAGGGCTGTTTGCAGGATTTTATCAGTGCTTTTTTTGAATGTGAGGTCAAAACACGTTTTCGTCCTCATTATTTTCCGTTCACAGAACCTTCTGCGGAAATGGATATAGGCTATCAGCAAAAAGGGGATAGTCTGCATATCGGGCAGGGGGGATCCTGGATGGAGATCCTGGGCTGTGGTATGGTCCATCCCCATGTGCTGGAGGCCTGTGGTCTTGATCCTTCACGTTATCAGGGTTTTGCCTTTGGGATGGGGATTGATCGTCTGGCCATGCTTAAATATGGTGCCCCGGATTTGCGTGCATTTTTTGCAGGGGATCCTCTCTGGCTTGCCCATTATGGTTTCAAACCTTTCTCTATGCCTAATTTAGCGACAGGTCTCAGCTGAGGGTTAAGCCAGAGTATAGACATTTTTCTCTGTCCCCGTAGCTCAGATGGATAGAGCGGCTGCCTCCTAAGCAGCAGGTCACAGGTTCGACTCCTGTCGGGGACGCCAGAGAAAAGGCTGTATAAGGCTATAAAAACACCTGTCTTGTGAAGGAAACGGGTGTTATACTCTATGAAAAACCTGTGATGGTTTTCCTGTTGATGAGAAGAAAAGATGAAATTTCTGGACCAGGCCAAAATTTATATCCGTGCCGGTGACGGTGGTGCGGGATGTGTTTCTTTCCGCCGTGAAAAATTCATAGAATTTGGAGGGCCGGATGGTGGCGATGGGGGGTTTGGTGGTGATGTTTGGGGGGAAGCGGTTGAGGGGTTGAATACCCTGATTGACTATCGTTATCGCCAGCATTTCAAAGCCCCTAAAGGAGGACATGGCATGGGGCGAAACCGTACAGGGGCCGGTGGTGAGGATCTTGTTGTAAAAGTTCCCATAGGTACACAGGTTTTTGCAGAAGATCGCACGACACTTCTGGCGGATCTTGATATTGTTGGCAAGAAGGTTCTTTTGGCCAGAGGGGGGCGTGGCGGGGCAGGTAATCTGCGTTATAAATCTTCGACCAATCAGGCTCCCCGCAAGGCTAAACCCGGAGAAAAGGGAGAAGAGGGCTGGGTATGGTTACGCCTGAAACTCATTGCTGATATTGGGCTTGTTGGTATGCCGAATGCAGGTAAATCAACGCTTTTATCTGTTCTCTCCGAAGCCCGTCCAAAAATTGCCCCTTACCCTTTTACAACCCTTCACCCCCATTTGGGTGTTATCTCCTTTGGGCATGGAGAGCGGCTTGTCATGGCAGATATTCCGGGCCTTATTGAAGGAGCTTCTGAAGGACACGGATTAGGCACACGCTTTTTAGGTCATATTGAACGTACGCAGGCTTTTGTTCATATGATAGATGGAACACAGGAGCATCCGGAACATGCTTTTCAGCTTATCCGGCGGGAGCTTGAACACTATGGTGCAGGTCTTGAGGAAAAACCGGAAATTCTTGTTCTCAACAAAGTGGATGCCATGGGGGATGAGGAAAGACAGGACAAAATCAAAGCTCTTGAGACTTTGGCAGGACAGCCTGTCATCACGATTTCTGCGGTAACGGGGGAGGGGCTTGATACCCTCAAAAAGCGTCTTTTTGATTTCAGAGTCCATGCTAAAAAAGAAGAGATGGAAGCCGGGGGCTGGATGCCATGACATTCCCCCCTTTTTTTATGGCAGAATCCTCCTGCCATTTGCCTGGGCGTTGTGTTGTCAAAATTGGGTCACGTCTTCTTATTGATCCTGGAACACACAGAGTTGCACAGAACTGGCTTAACAGTCTCGCTCAGGATATCATGACCTTCCGGAAACAGGGGATGGACATTATTCTTGTCTCGTCCGGGGCCGTGGCTTTAGGGCGCCATATTTTTCAACACAAACCAACACAGATTGAAGAAAAGCAGGCTGCTGCGGCCGTAGGGCAGGCGGCCCTGATGCGCGCTTATGAAAAGGCTTTTGCTCCCCGTCCTGTTGCTCAGGCGCTTTTGACCTTTGAAGACACAGAAAATCGCCATCGCTGGTTGAATGCACGTGCAACCCTCACCACACTTCTGGAATACGGTGTTTGTCCTGTTGTCAATGAAAATGACACGGTAGCAACAGAAGAAATACGTTATGGAGATAATGACAGACTTGCCGCACGTGTTGCCCAGATGATGGGCGCAGACCTGCTGGTTCTTCTCTCTGATGTGGAGGGGCTTTACACAGAAGACCCTTATCATAATCCTGAGGCTCAGCATTATGCACGGGTTGAAGAGATAACAGAGGAGATAGAAGCCCTTGCCGGTGGTCCGGGCAAAGAGGGTGGTGTTGGTACGGGCGGGATGCGTTCTAAGCTTGAAGCTGCAAAAATTGCAGGTTTTGCAGGGTGCTGGACGGTCGTCACGCGTGGTTCTGTGACACAACCTCTGACAGCACTTTTAAAAGAACAGGCCCGCGCAACCTGGTTTCAGCCCAGGACAGGTATCCGTAAGGCCCGCTCTCTCTGGATTGCAGGAAAACTGAATGTCAAAGGAGAACTGCATATTGATGAGGGGGCGAAACAGGCCCTTTATCGGGGGGGTAGTCTTCTTCCTGTTGGTGTCTGTGATGTCAGGGGAAATTTCATGCGTGGGGATGCTGTGGATATTTGTGATATAAAAGGCAGGGTTTTTGCACGTGGTCTTTCAGGTTATGATGCGGAGGGGGCCAGGTCTTTATTAGGGATAAAATCATCGCAGAGACAGGATTGTCCTCTCACACAACGCATGGCAAGCCTTGTTCATCGTGATGATCTCATTCTTTTAAAACAGATATGAGGCATGTGTGATGATGATGGAATTAGGGCAGGAGGCCCGTAAGTCTGCAACAATTCTGGCAGGGCTTGATGCAAAACAGCGTAGCCAGGCGATTAATGCCATGGGACATGCCTTACCTGAGAATGCGCATGTGATTCTTAAGGCCAATCAGCGTGATATGAAAAAAGCACAGGACAACAAAGCCAGTCCTGCTTTTTTAGACAGGCTCTTTTTGGATGAGCAGCGTCTTCAGGCCATGGCCGATAGTCTGCATGCAATTGCTGCACAACCAGATCCTTTAGGTGAGGTGCTGGCGCAATGGGAACGTCCCAATGGTCTCCGGATTCATCAGGTCACCGGCCCCATAGGGGTTTTGGCTGTTATTTATGAAAGTCGACCTAATGTGACAGCAGAAGCCGCGGGCCTTGCCATACGCTCTGGCAATGCCATCATTTTACGCAGTGGTCAGGCTGCTTTTGAGACATGTCAGAACCTCTATCTCGCCCTGTCTCAGGGTGTGCAGCGTGCTGGTTTGCCAAAAGGATGTCTTCACTATGTCCCAACGCCTGATCGCAAAGCAGCAGAGCAGCTTATGGAAGGTCTGGGCGGGACAGTTGATCTCCTTATCCCCCGTGGGGGGAAGGGGCTGATTGAAGTGGTGCGTCAGAAAGCACGCATTCCTGTGCTGAGCCATCTTGATGGTGTCTGTCACATATATGTGCATCAGTCTGCTAACCCTGAACAGGCTCACGCCCTTGTTCTGAATGCAAAAATGCGGCGTACGGGTGTTTGTAATGCCCTTGAATGTCTTTTGATGGACAGGGTTTATGCACAACAAGAGGGAAAGGATCTGATCAAAAGCCTGATTGAGGCAGGGTGCGAGGTCCGTGGTGATGAGATCATCCAGGGACTTCATGCTTCTGTCCGGCCTGCAGGCCCCGGGGACTGGGGGCATGAGTATCTCGATGCTGTTCTGAGCGTCCGTACAGTTGATGGACCTGAAGAGGCGTTAGAACATATCAGTCTTTATGGATCAGGACATACGGATGCGATTGTCGCTGAGGATCCACAGATTGCTGAGGACTTTTTACGCCGTGTTGACAGTGCTGTTGTCCTGCATAATGCCTCGACAGCATTTTCAGACGGAGGGGAGTTTGGCTTTGGTGGCGAGATAGGCATTGCAACAGGGCGATTTGGTCCCCGTGGTCCCATAGGGGCCAGACATTTAACCAGTTATCATTATGAGGTGAGGGGGACAGGGCAGACACGCCCATAATATCTTTATGCTGTTAAAGAAAAATATGGCCTCCCGGGGTCAGTGCATTGGTCTTATGGGGGGGTCTTTCAACCCGCCTCATCAGGGGCATAAGCATGTCGCAGATACGGTTTTAAAACGTCTGGGCCTTGATGCTGTCTGGTGGCTTGTCAGTCCACAAAACCCTTTGAAAGAGCGTCACACCAACCGCCCTTATCAGGAGCGCCTAGCCGCAGTTCATGCCCTCACCTCCTCATATCGTATGAAAGCAAGCATGGCAGAGCACCAGTTGAAAACTGTTTATACTTTTGATACGGTACGAAAATTGCGCATCTGTTATCCCGGTGTATGTTTTGTCTGGATTATGGGTTCAGATAGCCTGCATGGTTTTCATCACTGGCGCGCATGGCAGAGTCTTGTACGTATAATACCTGTGGTTGTTGTCGGGCGCCCGGGTCTTCTTTACCCTCCGGGATATGCTGTGCGGGCGCGCCTTGGGCGATATACACAGGTTTTTGCCCACCACCGTTTGCCAGGTGTTCAGGCAGGAAGTCTGGCACGTTATAAACCTCCCGTCTGGCTTTATCTGACAGCGCCTCTAAAGGCTCTCTCTTCATCAGATTTGCGTTCAAAGATAAAGAAGACTAAAGACAGTTTACCCTGAAACTTTCTTATGAAAGATTTGGCCCTATCTTTAAAAATAAAGCAAAAGACGAGACAGCTTCCATGACATGTGCTCTTCAGGTTCAAAAGAGAGAAGATTTAGAGGAAAAACCTTATGATCATGATACCAGGGACCTGCCTCTGTCATCGTCTTTACTTTCTGAGCTTCAGCCCCTGCTTGATGAAGCTATGGGCCTGCCTTCCCTGATGAAAAAGGGTGCAAAATCACTTTCTGACATAAGGGTCGTGGTTGCTATGTCCGGGGGGGTTGATTCTTCTGTGGCTGCGGTTTGGCTCGCCCGTGCGGGATATGATGTGATAGGGGTCACGCTTCAGTTGTATGATCATGGTGAGGCTCTTGCTAAGAAAGGGACGTGTTGTGCAGGGCAGGATATTAAAGATGCCAGGCGGGTCGCAGAACAGGCGGGCTTTCCTCATTATGTGATGGATTATGAGAGTCTTTTTAGAAAAGAGGTTATAGAGAGTTTTGCTGATGACTATCTTGCTGGTCAGACGCCCATTCCCTGTGTCAGATGTAATCAGACCGTTAAGTTTCGTGATCTCTATAAACTGGCACATGATATGGGGGTAGATGCTCTGGTAACAGGGCATTATGTGCGCCGTGTTATGGGGCCTCATGGGGCGCGTTTACACCGTGCTTTGGATGCAACACGCGATCAGTCTTATTTTTTGTTTGCCACCACACAGGATCAGCTTGATTTTCTTCGTTTTCCTCTTGGAGGTCTTCCTAAAGCCCGTGTTCGTGAACTTGCCCGTGAGCTGGGCGTTCAGGTTGCTGAAAAACCTGATAGTCAGGATATTTGTTTTGTCCCACAGGGGCGCTATACGGATGTTATCCGCCGCCTGCGTCCGGGGACAGAAAAGCCTGGCGAGATTGTTCATGAAGATGGTCGTGTTCTTGGTCAGCATAAGGGGATCATCTCGTATACAATAGGGCAGCGTCGTGGTTTGGGGATTGCTGAGGGAGATCCTTTGTTTGTGACGAAACTGGACGTCAAACAACACCGTGTTATTGTTGGGCCCAGATCTTCCCTTCTGGTCAAAAGCCTCAGTCTTAAAGAGGTGAACTGGTTAGGGAAAGGTGCATTTGGACCCCAGCTGGAAGGTCAGTCTGTCTGGGTTAAAACACGCTCAACACGTCACCCTGTTTCTGCCTGTTTTCGAAAGGGGGGACAAGGGCTTGTTCTTGACTTTGAACATCCTGAAGAGGGCGTGGCCCCCGGCCAGGCCTGTGTTTTTTATGATTCGCCAGATGATCATGCCCGTCTTTTAGGGGGGGGGTGGATTATTCGCCAGGATGCTACTTCATGAGAATATGGCCTGCAGACGTCAATAAAGTGACATGATTACAACATAAACCCGGGGAAATATGGGATAAGGGGTTGGAATGTTCCGGTATTTGGTTTAGACTGATACCATTCTTTTTACAGAAAGGCCTTAAAGATACAGAGATTAAGGCTTTCGTTTTGCCTCTGGTGAGAAGGTAAAATATGATCCACACGCATGTGTGAAAAAGGCACGCTTTTTTATCAAAATAAGAAACCATCCCGCGCTCTCTCCCTTTAGGGAAGCTGGCGCTTTGATCTTGAGGACATTGTATGAAACGTCAACGTGGACGCACCCGTAAACCCGGTCAAAATTCTCAACGTGTTTATGAGAGTAATGGTCCTGATATGAAAATCCGTGGCTCTGCTTCTCAGATCTATGATAAATACATACAATTGTCCCGTGATTGCCTGGCTTCAGGAAATCGTGTCAAATCTGAAAATCATCTCCAGCATGCAGAACATTATTTTCGGATTGTGCGTGCTCACCAGCCTTCTTCTCCCCCACCAAAACAGGAAGTTCAGGAGGGTAAGGACGACAGGAGTGTCACAGAAAATCATGACTCTCACTCCCCTGACAGAAAAAATGGCCAGATCTCTTCCTCTGAACACTCTTCTGGCACTCCTAATACAGTCTCTTCCGCCACAGAATCTAATCCTTTAGGGATTGTTAAGCTTGAAACACAGGGTATCCTTTCTCCATCCATGGATTCACCAGAAAGTTCCTCATCTGATGAAAAGCGATCGGCACCACGTAAACGCATGACGCGCCGCCGTGTACGTGAAAATGCCTCATCGGATACATCTGCACTCAATAAAAATCCTGCCGGGACAGGTCTTTCAGAGACAAAAGATCCGGAGACAAATGATGAGAAGCGTGTTTAATCAGTCTGGAGTGTTCTTTATCTTTAATTTTTAGAGTACTTAGCTCGTGTGTATGGCTCTTAGGACAAAGTTGAGAGCAGGCATTTTTCTTTTCAATGCTGTTTATGTCCCTAATATGAGAGAGAGGATAACCTGCACGTATCCCCTTAGGTGTAACAATGGCTGTTTTCGTTGATATCTCTGTTTTGTAAGAGACAGTTTTGAAAAATAGGGGAAACCAGATGTTCTCTTTATGGTCTCGCAGGCCGGCCCTTTTTTTTCTTTTGGCTTTTATCCTTCTTTGTTTTTTAAGCCTCGTGGTCAAAAAAGTTTTTTCCTGGCCATCCTGGGCGGGGGTTCTGATTTTTTTTACAGGGCTTCTCTGTCTTTATGTTCTGTGGAGGGTATGGGAGGGCTCTTCCTTTCTTCTTTTAGAACAAAGTCAACAGCCCTCTCAACAGGAAGCTCTCAGGAACTCCTTTGATCAGAGACCAGGAGAGGAAAAATTTTATCATGCTCATCTGATGCTTGATCATCACCCTCAGCCTCTTTTACTTCTTAACCGGGATCATCGCCTTATTTTGGCCAATAAGGCTGCGGAGGATATTTTAGAAGGTGTTGTTCAGGGGATTCTGATTTCTTCTGTTTTTAGAAATCCTGATATTTTAGACCTTATAGAAAAAGCTTTTAAGGGAGAAAAACAGGAAGGTCTTGATTTTATCATGGTCACGATGCCAGAACGTGTTATGAAGGTTTATGCCATCCCTGTTTCTGAGCAGTCTTCTCAGGAGGTCCGTCATGTTATGATACTACTTCGCGATGAGACGGCCACACGAAATACAGAGCGTATGCGGGTAGACTTTTTGGCCAATGCCAGCCATGAACTGCGTACACCTTTAGCCTCACTTTCTGGCTTTATTGAAACCCTGCAGGGCCATGCCCGGAGAGATGAGGCCGCGCAGGCACGCTTTTTGCACCTGATGCAGGGGCAGACAGAACGGATGAGCCGTCTTGTTGATGATCTCTTATCTTTAAGCCGGATTGAACTTAATGAGCATATTGCCCCCCGGACCCGGGTTGATCTGGCAGCACTTTTGCATGAGGCTGCGGCGGCGCTGACCCCTCTTGCAGAACAGAGAAAACAGGTGATTGAGCTTGATTGTGATGGAGATGAAGTGTTTGTTATAGCGGATCATGATCAAATGCATGAGGTGTTCCAAAACCTTCTTGGAAATGCTCTTAAATATAGTGATGGTGACGGCGGGCTTATCCGTGTCAGCCTTCACAGTAACAGGACATTTTCAGAGCTTTTTCCGGAAAAACCCTTAAATGGTGAGTCGTCTAAATTTACTCTTCTTGCTCCCCCTGTTTCTCCAAAACCCTGTTGTATTTTTCGTGTGTGGGATGAAGGACGGGGTATTGAGCGTCGCCATTTATCCCGTCTTTCAGAACGTTTTTACAGGGTAGAAGGGCAGAAGTCTGGTGCTCAGGAAGGAACAGGGCTTGGCCTTGCTATTGTCAAGCATATTATCAGGCGCCATCATGGTGGTTTCTCTGTCGAAAGTGCCCCTGAGACAGGATCAGTTTTTTCTGTGCTTCTGCCTCAGGCTATGTAGCTTTCCCCCTGAACAACGCGTGTATTGTTCTTACCTATGGCGTGGGATAAGGTAAATTTTTTTGAACAGATAAGGTTTTTTGGATGCATACGCTGGATGTCAGGCTGAACCGGGTTTTGGACCGTTTTGAAGAAATTGAAGCACGTATGGCGGTTGCAACAGATTCAGAAGAACTTGTTCGTCTCTCAAAGGAACATGCGGCTTTACGCCCTGTGAGCGTTAAGGCAGCGGAGTTTAAGACCCTCTCACAGGAATTAGAAGATTTAGAAGAGGTTTTAGCCTCTGAGCATGAGGATCCGGAACTGCTCCAGATGGCGCGTGAGGAGCGTGGGCCTTTAAAAGAGCGTCTCATACAGTTTGAGCATGAGATACGCCTTCTCCTTTTGCCAAAAGATAAAGATGATGATGCCTCAACAGTTTTAGAGGTCCGCGCCGGTACAGGGGGAGATGAGGCTGCTTTATTTGCAGGGGATCTTTTTCGCATGTATCAGCGCTATGCCGGTTTGCAGGGCTGGCGTGTCGAGCTTGTCGCGCAAAGCCCTGCAGAAAGTGGTGGATATAAAGAAATTATCGCTCAGATTTCCGGGACGGGTGTTTTCGGACGTTTGAAATATGAATCCGGCGTCCATCGTGTTCAGCGTGTCCCTGCAACGGAAACACAGGGGCGAATTCATACGTCTGCGGCAACAGTAGCGGTGTTGCCTGAACCAGAAGATGTCGATATCCAAATTGAGGAGAAAGATCTTCGTATTGATGTTTTCCGTGCTTCAGGACCCGGGGGGCAGTCTGTCAACACAACGGATTCCGCAGTTCGTATTACCCATATACCAACAGGACTTGTTGTTTCCCAGCAGGATGAAAAATCTCAACACAAAAATAAAGCCAAAGGCCTTCAGGTGCTTCGCGCACGCCTTTATGAAAAAGAGCGCCAGGAAAAAGATGCCGCCCGTGCTGCTGAAAGGCGCGGTCAGGTCGGCAGTGGTGATCGATCAGAACGTATTCGTACCTATAATTTTCCTCAGGGACGGGTGACGGATCATCGTTTAGGTCTGACACTTTATAAACTTGATAAAATTATTGAGGGTGAAGCCCTTGATGAGGTTATCGAAGCCCTTCTTGCAGATGATCAGGCCCGCCGTCTTGCCGCTTTGGAACAGGACGCATGAAGCCATATGTTTTGGGGAAGGCCTATCTTGATCTTACGGCATGCTTTCAGCGTCACGGGCTTCCAGAGCCCCGGCTTGAAGCCAGGCTTTTATTAGAAGAAGCAACGGGTCTGGGCCATGCTCATATTGTGTTGCAGGAGCATGATTATATCTTAACGGAACAGGAGCGGGACTGGTTACACCACGCAGCACAAAGACGTCTTCAGGGTTGTCCTCTGGCCTATATTCTTGGGAAATGGGATTTCTGGGATATGACGCTTGAGGTGAGTGAGCATGTTCTTATTCCACGTCCTGAAACAGAATGCCTTGTCGAGGAAGCTTTGCGACACCTGCCGGAAGGGAAGGATGTCTGTTTTGCAGATTTCGGGACAGGGTCCGGAGCCCTTGTGATAGCTTTACTTCGCACACGACCTCATGCTCAGGGGCTTGGTGTGGATATAAGTGCTGAGGCTGTGGACGTCGCGCGGGAGAATGCACGCCGCCTTGGTGTGGGTGAGCGTGCAGACTGGCTGGTCGCAAACTGGGCAACAGCTCTTAAGATGGACAAACGCGTTTTTGATCTTATTGTCTCCAACCCTCCCTATATTAAAACGGGGGAGAGGGACTCTCTCATGCGTGATGTTCGTGATTATGAACCCCCTCTTGCTTTGTATGGTGGGGAGGATGGCCTTGAGGCTTACAGAGAGCTTATCCCCGCAGCACAATGTCTTTTACGGCCCGGGGGGGTGCTTATTCTTGAAATAGGTGCGGATCAGGAAGACGACCTTAAAAACCTTATTGCAGAGCATGCGGCCTTTACACATTGTTCTCTCCGGCGTGACTATGCAGGCCTCCCCCGTATTGTTCTGGCACATATGGGGACCGCCGGGTAACCAGTATACAAAAGCAAACCTGAAACCTTTTAGAGCAGAAGGCTTAAGGGTCTTCCTGTGTTTGAGGTTTTTTTAGGAAGGTTCAGGGGATATGTGCCCTTATTTTTCTTCATGGAGGTTCTGTTCAGGTTCAGGGTGCCCATCGCCTGATAAAAGAATGGAAACCCAGCGTGTTTCAGGAAACTGAGCCAGAACAATCATCAGCATAACAGTGAGAGGTGCAGACAGAAACATACCAACCGAGCCCCATAAAGCCCCCCATAAAGCAAGCCCTAACAGGATAACAATTACAGACAGGTTGAGAGACTTTCCCATCAGGCGTGGCTGGAGGGCATTACCGATAAGAAACTGCCAGAACCCTATGCCGATAAAGGTCACCACAGCAAAGCGCCAGTCAGAAAATTGCACCAGAGCAAAAAGAGTTGGTAAAAGAGTAGCAATAACAGACCCAATGGTTGGGAGATAATTCAGGATAAAAATCACAAAAGCCCAAAACAAAGCATTATCCAGACCAATAACTTTCATGCTGGCATAGCTGAGGACAGCCGTCAGCATGCTGACCAGAGTTTGGACCCAAAGATATTGTTCAATGGCATGCTTGATTCTGTTTCCTGTTGTACGTGCTTTTTCACGTGTGTCAGGGTTTTGAAAAATAGCATCAAGCTTGTGGGTATGTGAGGCTTGTGCCACAAAAAGAAAAGCCACATAAATAAGGACAAGGGCCAGGTTTGAGGACAGGCCCTGAACAAGACTTGCGACCTGCCCTACAAGACTGTTCACATTAATCTGGCTGAAAAACTGTTCCAGTTTGGGGGCATTTTGTTCCCCCATAAAGCGTTCATAAAAGCTTTGAATGGTGTGATCAAGACGGGTTTGATAGTCCGGAAGATGGTTGATGAAATCAGAAACAGAACCCGCAATAAGCCCCCCGGCAAAAAACAAAACCCCAAGCAAAAACAGGATCACAATCATCAAAGCAACAGGATAGGACAGAAAGCTCAGTCGTGACCTGAGCGCCCGTGCAAAGCCATCCATAATCAGCCAGACAAAAATAGCCAAAACAAAGGGGGTGAGAATATCTCTCAGATAATATAACCCTGCAACAGCAATGCTGGCAGCAATAAATAAAAGACTGGCGCGTTCAACATGCCCCATAATACCTAACTCACTCTTTTCTTACTTTTTTTGATAGCATGCCTGTGGTTCACAGGAGAGGATACAACACAGGTTTTATATCTCAGCCTAACACAGGCATAAAATAAAGTCCCGGAGGTTTTATAAGAGGTTACGTGCCATCATGGATTCAGCAATCTGGACAGTATTGAGAGCTGCACCTTTACGAAGATTGTCGGCCACCACCCAGAGATTAAGAGCCTTGTCCTCTGTGGTATCATTGCGAATGCGTGAGACATAAACGGCAAACTCTCCAACACTGTCCAAAGGTGTTGCATAGCCACCATCTTCATGTTTATCCATCACGATAAGACCCGGACTTTCCCGCAGAATTTCTCTGGCTTCTTCAGCATCGGGGTCTTTCTCAAATGTCACATTAACAGCAAGGGCATGGCCTGCAAAAACAGGGACCCGCACACATGTGGCTGTGAGTTTGATCTGAGGATCAAGAATTTTCTTGATCTCAGCCATCATTTTCCATTCTTCCCGTGTGGAACCGTCTTCCATAAAAACGTCGATTTGGGGAAGAACATTAAAAGCTATTTGCTTTGGGAAAATACGTGGCTCAAGCGGATCATTGACATAAACAGCGCGTGTCTGTGTCCATAACTCATCCATAGCTTCCTGGCCTGCCCCTGAGGTCGCCTGATAGCTTGCAACAACACAGCGTCTGACCCCCCAGGCAGCATGCAAAGGCTTTAACGCGACAGCCAGCTGAATGGTGGAGCAATTAGGATTAGCCACAATTCTTTTTTGAGGGAGAGTCTCAAGCTCATCAGCATTGACCTCTGGTACAATCAGCGGAACACGCTCATCCATGCGCCAGGCCGAGGAATTGTCAATAAGCAAAGCACCAGCCTGTGTTATTTTAGGGGCCCATATTTTTGATACATCAGCACCAGCTGACATCAGACACAGATCAATCTTGCTAAAATCAAAGGTTTCAGGGTTTTGACAGATCAGGGTTGTGTCACCATAGGACACCTCTCTGCCTGTAGAAGTTCGGGAGGCCAGGGCAAAGACATCGCGCGCAGGGAAAAGGCGTTCATGAAGAATGGTGAGCATTTCCCGCCCCACAGCCCCTGTCGCGCCAAATACTGCAAGACGGATAGTGTGATTGTTCGTGGTCATGATACACGCTTCCGGATTATGTCAAACGTCCTGCAACTTCTTTCCCTGCACCTTCTCAGGGGATAAAAAAGGAAAACACCGGTGTGAGTCTTAAGATAAGGCAGGCTTTGTTTATCCGGCCTGCACTTTAAGAAGCCTGAAAAGGGTGGTCTTAGCTTTTTTTAGCTTTTTTCTTATCTGCCATCCCACGTCCTGTTACCCGTTCTTTGATGCGGGCTGATTTGCCGCGACGCTCACGCATATAATAAAGTTTTGCACGGCGTACTTTTCCTAAACGTTTGACCTCAATTTGCTCAATCGAGGGAGAATGGAGAGGAAAAACACGTTCTACACCTTCTCCAAAAGAAATTTTCCGTACAGTGAAAGATTCATGCAGGCCACCACCAGAGCGGGCAATACACACACCTTCAAACACCTGAATACGCTCACGTTCCCCTTCTTTAATGCGAACATGAACACGCAGGGTGTCACCTGCAGAAAATTCTGGAAGGGGGGTATCGCCGGAAAGGCGTTGAATTTCTTCCTGGTCTAGCATATCAATGACATTCATTCTTTCTCTCCTGGCTTTCTCTCCTGGCCCTGCGAAACATGGCCTTTATCATGAAGGCAGCGGTCCGGACAAGATTATTTTTCTGTGAACGGACCTTTATACTCATTTTCTTCTCTCTTGCAAGCGTCTGCGATAGTGTTCCCAGAGATCGGGTCTTCGTTTTTGTGTTATGGCTTCTGCCTGGCTACGGCGCCACTTTCTGATACGATCATGATGTCCTGAAAGCAAAATCTCAGGAATGGCATGGCCTTCCCAAAGCCCCGGGGCAGCATAATGTGGGTATTCAAGGAGCTCTTGCTCAAAACTTTCCTCCTCTGTTGAGTTATGAGACCCTAAAACCCCCGGCAAAAGCCTTATACAGGCTTCAAGAAGGGCAAGGGCTGCACTCTCTCCACCCGCCAGGACAATATCTCCAAGAGACACTTCTTCCATGTTACGGGCTTCAATAACACGCTGATCCAGCCCTTCAAAACGGCCGCAAAACAGAATAACACCGGGCCCTGAGGCTAAAGATCTGATGCGTTTTTGGGTTAAAGGTGTACCACGGGGGGTCAGGTAAAGAACAGGACGGTCTTCAGAAACAACAAAATCAAGAGCACGTGCCGCAACATCTGCCCTTAAGACCATACCGGGGCCACCCCCTGCGGGGCGTGCATCCACGCTTTTATGTTTATCCTGTGCAAAGTCACGGATATTAACAGGTGTAAGCCGCCAGAGATGTTTCTCTAAGGCCTGCCCCAGAACAGACACCCCCAAAACCCCTGGAAAAGCTTCAGGAAATAAGGTTAAAACCGTAGCATGCCAGGATGACGTCATGTCAGGTTTCCTTAGTATGTGTTTCCATTTTTCAGTCCCTTGATTTTGGCTTTCCCCCGGGAAGGTCTGCCCCTTCCCATGCCCCGAGCACAAGGCCAGTTTTGAGATCCAGCTGAACAACAGCAGACTTTGAGAAAGGGATCATCCAGCCGGGTCCCTGTTGTGGTGTGATCTCTAAAATGTCTCCGGCCCCAAAATTATGAACGGCGTGAACATGACCTAAAAGCTCACCCTGAAGATTATGGACCTTAAGGCCGATGAGGTCAGCATGATAAAAATCATCTTCTTCAGGGGGGGGGAGCTTATCACGATCGACATAAAGGGAAACACCTTTAAAACCTTCAGCCTGCTCCCGTGTTGCGATTTCCCTGAACGTCACAACAAAACCGGGGCCTTTTTTACGCCATGTTTCAGGTGTTAAGACCTGTTCCCGGGCATTTTCAGGCCTTTCCCCAATCCAGAAAGGAGCATAGGTAAAACAGGAATCTGCATTCTCAGTGAAAGAGGCCAGACGTACAGCGCCCTGAATACCAAAAACTCCCTTAATTTCTGCAACACAAACACGGGGGGCAGCCTGTTGTGCCCCCCTGTTATGGAGAGACCGCTCTGAGGACGAGGTTTTGGCCATGGTGATTATGTCTCAGATGACTCCTTAGCCTCAGAGGTTTCAGCTTCAGAAGATTCTGCTGTTTGTTCAGTTTTTGATTCTTCAGTCTCCTCAGATGCGGCCTGTGCAGCTTCCTGAGCAGCAGCCTGTTTTTCAGCCTTGTCAGCAGCACGCTGTTTTGCTTTCTCACCTGGCTCACCCTTTTGAGGGTTATGACCTGCTTTCCACTCGACCAGGCCACGTTCACTCATGAAACGTGCAACACGGTCTGTGGGTCTGGCACCAACAGAGAGCCAGTGACGCGCACGGTCCTCATCAAGGCGGACACGATCTTCATGATCTTTGGGAAGAAGGGGGTTATGAAAGCCAATTTTTTCAATAAAACGGCCATCACGTGGTGCACGGCTGTCAGCGATAACAATACGATAAAATGGTCGTTTTTTAGAACCACCGCGGGAAAGACGAATTTTTAAAGCCATAAATATATCTCCATAAACATGATTGAGTTAGCGTAAAAACATAAAACAAAACATGGCATGCCATGTTTTGTTAAGCGAGACGGGAGAAAGAAATTTCATATTTCATCCCTTTTTTCCTGAAGGAAGTTTTCCAAGCAAATCCTTAAGCTTGTCAGGTGTTGTGTTTTCCATCAGGCCTGATGACGGCATAGCACCGGGACCGGGCAGGCCTGAACGCCCCCCCATGTGAGGTGGAAGCCCCCCCATCATGCCAGGGCCCGTCATTGTTCCCCCCTTACCCATTTTTTTCATCATATCCGCCATTTGGCGATGCATTTTCAAAAGCCGGTTGACATCAGAAACCTGAACGCCTGAGCCACGGGCAATACGCTTTTTACGTGAGGCGTTCAGAAGTTTTGGCTGGGCCCGTTCCTGGGGGGTCATAGAAAAAATAATTGCCCTCTGACGTTTGATCATGCTGTCATCTGCACCGCCCATCTGGTCCAGTTGTTTTTTGGCTTTTCCAATACCAGGCAGAAACCCTAAAAGGCTGGACAGCCCCCCCATTTTCTGGAGTTGCCCAAGCTGATCAGATAAATCTTCAAGGTCAAAAGAGCCTTTTTTAAGCTTTCTGGCCAGCTTTTTTGCTTTATCCTGATCAACCTGCTCTGTAGCTTTTTCTACAAGCGCAACGACATCACCCTGATCGAGAAGACGGCCTGCAAGACGCTGAGCATCAAAGACCTCAAAATCCTCAAGCTTTTCTCCAAGACCTGTAAATTTAATGGAAAGACCCGTGACAGCTTTCATTGACAGGGCAGCCCCACCACGCCCGTCACCATCCAGGCGCGTCAAAATAAGACCCGTCAGGGGAAGGCGCTCATGAAAACGCCGTGCTGTTTCCACCGCATCCTGACCCGTCAAAGAATCCGCCACCAAAAGTGTCTCAGAAGGTTTCACCAGATCAGCAAGGGTCTGAACTTCCTGCATGAGATCTTCATCTATGCTGGTACGTCCGGCTGTATCCAGAATAACGGCGTCATAGCCACCAAGTTCTGCTGCTTTTAGGGCACGCCTGGCAATTTCAGGGGGAGTCTGGCCGACCACAATCGGCAGGCTTTCAACGCCAGCCCTTTCCGCTAAAAGGGCCAGTTGTTCCATAGCGGCAGGACGACGGGTATCAAGAGAAGCCAGAAGAATTTTTTTCTCAGAATGCTTTTTGAGATAAAGTGCCAGCTTACCCGTACTGGTTGTTTTGCCTGACCCCTGAAGTCCAACCATCATGATAACACCTGGTGGTGTGGAGGGCCAGTGCAGGGGTTTTGGGTCCCTGCCTCCTAAAAGTTCAACAATACCATCATGAACAAGCTTGATGACATGCTGGCCCGGGGCTATGGAGCGTATGGTTTCTTCCCCGACGGCTTTTTCACGTATTTGAGCAATAAAATCCCTGACAACAGGAAGGCCAACATCTGCCTCCAGTAAGGCCATGCGTATATCGCGCATAGCTGTATCAACGTCTTTTTCTGAAAGAACGCCACGCCCACGGAGACGATCAAAGCTTTGTGAAAGCCGTTGTGAAAGTGTTTCAAACATGATCCTGTCTCCCGTGCCTTAAAATCATAATCAGGAAAAAACTATGATCCTGAAGAACAAAAAACCTCCGTGAGCGCAACCGCGCCGGCGGAGGGAGGGGGTAAGCCCCCTGAATTCAAAGTTTTTTCCAGAAGGTACAGGCTGGGCCCATACGTACAGAGGGGTTTTTTTAGGTTCCCGTGAGAGCTCTGTCAAGTTTTTTTTAGCCGGCCCTGTCTTCTTTTCAGGACAGGTAAGAGGAAAGAGACGATCAGGTTGCATGTCTTTAAGGTACAGGTAGAAGATACACTTTCACAGGGGCAAACCGCACTTTTGGGGGCACATATCTCAGCCAGACCTCTTCATGGTGGGGGGGGCTTGTCTTTCAAACAGATAAGCTGTTTTTGAAACAATATCCGCGGAAGGTTTAAAGCAGGCCACTTTTTTTGAAGCTTGTTATTCTGTTGCGGCCAATAACGAGATGATCATGAACCGTAATATTGAGGTGTCTTAGTGCATCAACAATATTATTGGTCATACTCACATCAGCGCCGCTTGGGGTTGGATCACCACTTGGATGATTATGAGCAAGAATGAGAGCGGCCGCGTGCAATTCAAGTGCACGGCGTGCTATTTCGCGTGGATAGACCGGGGTATGATCCAAAGTACCTTCTGCCATTTTCTCATCCGCAATAAGGCGATGTTTCTTATCTAAAAAAAGGCAGCGGAATTGTTCACGCGGTTCAAATTGCATGGCCGAGCGACAATAATCCAAAACAGCGTTCCAGGACCCTAAAACAGGCCTGTCCATGACACTGGCCCGGGAAAGACGTAAAGAGGCAGCCTGCAGAAGTTTTAAATCAAATGCTGCTGCTTTGCCTATGCCACGAATGGATGTCAGTTCTGAAAAAGGGGCAGACAAAACCTCAGAAAAACCACCAAATTTTTTAATGAGATCTTTAGCAACCGGTTTGACATCACGGCGTGGAAGAGCTTTGAAAAGATAAAGCTCAAGCATCTCATAATCAGCCAGAGATTCGCCCCCATGGTCTAAAAATTTTTGACGCAGGCGCTCACGATGACCATGATAATGCTGTGTTTGAGAGTCCGTCATGATAATTTTAACCCTTCGTCCGTCACACGTCTATTGTGAGTTTTCTGTCCGGGGGTTGTAGGGGGGAGCATGGAGGTTTTGTGGCGATAGTGTGAAAATTTCTGCCCCTGTTTTTGTCACACCTATGGTGTGTTCAAACTGGGCGCTCAGTCCTCTGTCACGTGTGACAGCCGTCCAGCCATCAGAAAGGATTTTCACGGCTTCTCCCCCTGTGTTCAGCATGGGTTCAATGGTAAAAAACATGCCTTCGCGCAAAACGAGACCCTCTCCACGCCGGCCAAAATGCAGGACCGTTGGTTCATCATGGAAAGCACGTCCAATACCATGACCACAGAAATCACGGACAATTGAAAAGCGTGCTTCATGTGCTAATTCTTCAATAGCTGCACTAATATCACCAAGACGAGCCCCGGGGCGTACCACAGCAATGCCAGCCTCAAGGGCTTTATAGGTCACCTCAATAAGTCGCTCTGCTTTGCGTTTGAGCTTGCCAACAGGAAACATGCGTGACGTGTCGCCGTGCCAGCCCTCAACAATAACCGTCACATCAAGATTAACAATGTCCCCTTCCTGCAAAACCCTGGGTCCGGGTATTCCATGACAGACAACATGATTGATGGAACTGCAGAGTGTTTTGGGGTAACCACGATAGAAAAGACAGGCCGGTACAGCGCCATGATCCAGGATAAAGGAACGCGCAAGATCATCAAGATGACCTGTTGTAACACCGGGGCGTATGTGAGGGGTCAGCATGTCAAGGCAGGCTGCAGCAAGATGCCCGGCCTTGCGCATGCCTTCAAAGGCATCTTCCCCGTGAATTTTAATGGCACGTTCCGGCAGAAGATCATGATGTGACGCAATGTCCATAAGTACACCCTATTCTTACTTAAAGTCTGGGGCCATATATAAATTCAGAAAGCTTTGTAGTTTTCCTAAGATCCTGGAGAGAAAGCCCGCATGATATATAAAATTTTCTTTCCTGCTTCTCAACCCTTAAAAATGGAGCTCAATTGAATATGTCCTTCATTATAAAACAGGAAGAGGGTGCCTGAAAAAGGAAGTAAACATTGATCTGTGCACGTGACAGATTGAGAAAAATATAAATACTATAAAGTTCTGAGGTGTATGTTTTTAAGAAAAAAAACGATAGCACGATATATCTGGTGGTGAGTGTAGAGCATGCAGGTTTTTCTAAAAAAGATTTTTTTCTTAGAATGAAATATAGCTATTTGTTATTTTAAATAGATTTTTTTGATTGTGTCTTGCCTTATACATTAAATATTTTTCTGAGACGAATTCTCATAGAAGATATCTTATACAGTTTTTTGGATTTTTTCGTATCTACAGGTAACCTAAAATTAATAAGTGCACTTATAAATTGTTTCCTACTGGTGTTCCACAAAATTTTCTTTTCTTCTTCTTTCAGAGGTTGTGAAAAGGAGTTTATGGTAAAGATTAAGGGAGCAATATTCATGAGTAAAGACTATTGTACAAAAGAGGGAGCCCATATCCTGAAGGAAAAGATTGAGTCTTTCTGGCGCAAACAGGGATATTATGTTGATATTATGCTTGTCAATGCCGGGTTTATGCCAACCATGCGTTCAGCAAGAACAGATGTTCGCAGTGATATGGTCAATGGTATGCCAAGAAAAGATTTTCCTGAGGATTCATACTAAGTTTTTTTTAAAAGATATTTTATACTTTCCTCCAGCATATAAAATTTACTGAGTTGAATATCAGCTTTTTCAATTTCATCAGGATGGAGAGCATAGCCATACGTCATAGCAATGCTCCCCCCTCCGTATTTTTTGGCAGCCACGATGTCTGTTATAGTGTCGCCCACCATAATGGTTGTACGGGGATCTGCGCCAGCAACTGCTTTTTCTATGTGGCGGGGATCCGGCTTTTTGGCAGGTGTTTGCTCTGGTCCGATAATGCGATCAAAAAAAGAGGTAAGACCTGCAGCCTCCACAAGTCTTTGTGCAAAAGAAAAGGATTTGTTGGTGCAAACGGAGAGATGAGCTCCTTTTTTTTGTAAAGCATGCAGAGTTTCTGGTACACCGTCAAACATCAGTATTTTTTCTGTGAGGCGCTCGCTATAGTCCCTGAGAAAAAGATCAAGTTTTTGATCTATAAGATCAGAGTGAATGTTCTCACCAGTCCTTTTGTAAGCTTTTTCAAGCATAAAGCGTGCCCCTCTTCCTGTAAAAGGCCGAAAGGAGGGGAAGTCAACTTTTGTGATATTATCACGTTCCAAAACACCATTAAGCGTATCGATAAGACCCGGGGCTGTGTCTATCAGTGTTCCATCGAGATCAAAGGCTATGGAAGCATTTTGTAAGAGAGAAGGCATAAAGACTCTTTTGCAGCGGAAATTTTAAGGCTATGGTCTCCCTGTATACAGGGAGGTCAACACAAAGACCAGCCTGATACACATGGATTTATCTGTGTTCCAGCGTTTTTAGCTCACATGACGTGAATATAAGGGGGTGTTATGACGGGGCGTACTGCTATTATTCTTGCTGCTGGTCAGGGGAAGCGTCTGTGTTCTTCCCTGCCTAAACCTCTTCATCCTATAGGGGGACGCTCTATGCTGGGGTGGAGCGCAGCGCTGTGTCATCAGCTTGGGATTGACCGGGCTATTGCTGTTGTAGGGCAGGATAAACGTGTATGTGGGGAAGCAGAATGTCTGGGCCTTGTTCCGGTTGTTCAGCATGAGCAAAAAGGTACGGGTCATGCTGTGCTGGCTGCGCGTGAGGCCTTACGTGATTTTAAGGGGCATATCCTTATTCTTTACGCAGATGTCCCCCTTGTTCGCCTTCAGTGTGGGGAGGATCTTCTGGGCGCTTTGAGCAGGGGGGCTGAGATGTCTGTTTTAGGCTTTGAAACAGAAAGACCGGGGGCTTATGGGCGCCTTGTTCTGAGTGGAGAGGATAATCTGGATTATATTGTCGAGGCACAGGATGCCTCGGCCCGTGAGAAGGAGATAAAAGCTTGTAATTCTGGCCTTATGGCTGCCCATTCTGATCTTTTATGGTCTCTTCTTGACAAGATTAAACCTCATAATACTCAGGGGGAATATTATCTCACCGACACGATTGGTGCCGCTCAAAAACAGGGGCATGATATAAAGGTTGTCTGGGCAGAAGAAGAGGAAGTTTTAGGAGCCAATACGCGCCATGATCTCGCCCGTCTGGAAACCATTTTTCAACAGCGCATGCGCCATGCCATGATGGAGAAGGGAGTTAGCCTGCTTGATCCTCAGACAACCTATTTTTCTTATGATACTAAACTTGCCCGGGATACGATTGTTGGGCCCTGTGTTGTGTTTGGCCCAAGTGTCCATGTGGAAGAGGGAAGTTGCATAGGTGCTTTTTCCCATCTGGAAGGCACGCATATAGGCTCTTTTGCACAGGTTGGGCCTTTTGCCCGCCTGCGCCCCGGGGCTGTTTTGGAAGCGCATACAAAAGTTGGAAATTTTGTTGAGATTAAAAAGACCCGTCTGGGGGAAGGATCAAAGGCCGGCCATCTTACCTATCTTGGAGATGCCGATATTGGAAAGGGTGTTAATATTGGTGCGGGTGTTATCACCTGTAATTATGATGGTTTCCAGAAATACAAAACATCTGTTGGGGAAGGTGCTTTCATAGGTTCGAACACGTCTCTTGTTGCCCCCGTCCACCTTGGAGCAGAGGCTTATATAGGATCGGGGAGCACAATTATTGAGGACGTCCCAAAAAATGCTTTAGCCCTTGGGCGTGCACGCCAGATTATCAAAACAAACTGGGCAGGGAAAACCGGTAAGAAAACATCCTCATAAGATAGAAAGCCTGGACAGAGGTCTTGTTGAGATTGATGCGGTCTCCCCTTTTATAAAAGGTCTTTTTGTGGGATAATGAGCCCAAACTGGAGATTCGGTTGATTCGTTATAAAAATTATAATGGCTGTAATCTTTTGATCAGGTTCTTCACCATCAACCACCCCAAATTTCAGAGGGTATCTTATATAAAGATGATATTATGAGTAAAATGCCTGAGCACAAAAAACCTGAACACAAAAATATTGTTCCCCTGAATGCAAATGCTCTTCAGGAAAGTGATTATGAAGAGAATCTTTCTTCTCAGGATTCAAACCAGAGCAGCGCTTATCGCGCTCAGTTCCCTCTTCCGCCTCTTACGCAAAAAAGCAGTAAGAATCTTGTAGGGCCCCTGCTTGGTTTGGTCGCAGCCTGTTTGTGGATGGGAGGGGCTGTCGCTTATCTTGTGGGTGTTCATGGCCTTTCTTCTCTTATGAGCATGCCAGTTTTGCGCCTGACAGCTCTGGCTTTTTTTGTACTCGGGCCTGCTTTTCTTCTTTTGGCCTGTTTCTGGATGCTTGGCATGGTTATGCATCTCCAGCGTTTTGGACATGATCTCCATGATGCTATCTTTCGCCTGAGCAGACCGGGAGATGCCTTCAGGCAGGATATGCAATCTTTAGCACATACTGTGGAACAGGAAACACAACGCCTTGAAAACCTTATGGAAGCCTGTAGCCATACCCTTCTCTCTATGGAAGAAAAGGTGCGTCATTATGGTGAAGCTTTGAATGAAACCTCTGATCGTGCTGCCCGTCGTAGCCTGGAGGTTGTCGACCACCTTAAGACAGAACGAACAGCTATGGCGGACATGATAGGTCTTTTGGATTCGACAGCAGACCGTGCCGCAGAATCTTTAACTGAGAAAACAAAAAACATTTCTAAAACAGCTGAGGAAACACGCCGCCATAGTGAAGCTTTTGCGCACATGCTTGAAGGGGCCAGGACAGATATGGAGGAACTTCATCAATCCCTGGAAGGTTATCAAAACCATGTTTCAGCTCTGCATCAGAACCTTCAGCAGGAACGTCAGGCTTTTGAAGGAGGGCTTGAAAAACAGGCAGATTATGCTGAAACTTTTGTGAACCGTGTTGATTCCAGCATTGCGGATCTTGGTGAAACTTTGGATAAGGTTTCTCAACAGGTTGAGGGAAAACTCTCCTCTGGCCTTGAGCAGGTCCGCCTTTATGCTGACACAGCTGAAGATCAGGCCAGAAGAATGTCTATAATGGGGGAGAACCGCCTGAGACGTCTGCACGAAGGTGCGGAGAAGATTGGCGCACTTAATGAACATCTTCGCCAGTCTTCTCTTCAGGCTAAGACAGAGCTGTCTGGTTTTAACACGACCATACATGAAAGTCTTGAAGGGCTTGTTGATGCGACACATGCTATTTATGAACAAACAGAGTCTATCAATCTTGCTTTTGAGGACCGCATGCGGCGTAGTTATGAATCTTTGCAGGCTCTGGCCCAGCGTGCAGAGCTTAAAAACAAGCGCCACAATGGTGTCTCCTCCGGGCAGGAAAAAAGTCCTCAACCTGAATTTGGACAGGAACAAAGTCGCCCTTCTCAAAGGAACATCAAAATATCCGGAAAAGAAGTTTTTCAGAATACTCCCTCTGCTCAGGGAGAAGGGCAGAAGTCTCAGGGGACAGGTTTTCAAAAAACAAAGCCTTCAAATCCATCACCTGAGTCTGTTCCACAGTCTTTAGCCTGGCTTGAGAACATGCCTCCTCTACAGTCCCGTGAGCGTTTGGCACAGGTTAAGAACACGGCTTCTGTTTCTGACAAAACATCTGGCAATGGCCATGCCGATCTAACTTTTTCTTCTTCTGGTTTGTCAGAAGGCAAGGTTAACATGCGTCATGGTCCTTCCTTCTCCGGGAAGCCATGGCTGTGGAAGGATGTTTTGGAATCTCTCAATAAGGACGACAATACGCATGTCGGGGGTGGGAAGGCCAGCAACAGGGTTTTAGACTTGCTGGAGGAGCTTCGTTATCCGTCAAAACAGGCTTTATCTTCAGAAGATGCATCTCAGGCTGCTGCTGCACGCTATGGCTATGGCCCACAGGCCATGAGGGAAGTTACACGTAAAGCGGCCCCGGGGGCTGTGCAGGCTTTAATAAAGGTTTTGAGTGATAAACCTGACATGGCTTTAAAGGTTTGTGATTTTCTGCGTGAGCAAAATGAACTTATTGATAAAGCTCTTGAAGATAAAGACCTGCTTACCCTTGTGATGCAGTCAGAGACTGGTCGTGCTTATCTTTTATGCGATGCTTCTTTGTCTGCTGTTTAGCACCTGTTTTTTCTCACTTTAGGCGTTGTTCACAGGTTTTCTTTATATCCCCCTGTTTCGGTGAGCATTTCCTCTTTTTGATGGCTGTTTGTGCAGAGGATGAGCCACGGTTAGGGTGTTTTTTTGATCCTGTCTGGTAAGCTTTTCTTCAGGAAGCCTGTTTTGTTTTCTTAATGTTTTTCGCCCCTTCAGTTTGCCTCTGGTTTTTCAAAGCCCTGATTCCCCGGCAGGGCGTATCCTGGGAGTTGCTTCCTTAAAGGAAAGGTGTCTGCTGCTTCTCATACTTAATCCCATAGGACAACATCTCTGGATCTTGCACGGGGACACGAGATTTTTTCGGGCTGTTTTATGGACAAAAAAACAGATTTCTACGATTTAAGTCTTTGTATAAAAAGAGAGAATCTGTACATAATATTTTTTATGAAAAAGTAAAAAACATCTCTTTTGATGAAATTTAGATACTTATGACTTGTAAAAACAGAAATTGCTAATTAGAATGATTCTCAAATTTAGCCTTTCCTCTCCCTGGTGGAATTTTTCTCTGGAAAAAAGATTTCTCCATCGGGTTTTGGATACTGTGTTTGATTGCTTTATATCTATGGGGATCAGTTTTTCATGTTCAATAAAAAGTCTTTCCTCTCCCTTATTCTTTGTAACAGCTTTTTCTTTCTCTCTTCTGTACACGCGGCAGATCAGGGGCATGAGGCATCTTCTTATGTACCTCTGTCAGGCAACGCGCAGGTTCATCAGGAAGTATCTCCTGAAGAAGAAAAAGGTCAGGAAAAAGAGACCTCTTTTCCTGAAAAAGATGAAATTATTGTTTTGACAACACGAACGCCTCGTCAGGCTTTTTCTTATCCGGGCGAGGTCAGTGTGATCACGCGTGAGGATATTGAAAGAGATATAGCGGGTTCTCTTCCTGATATTTTCAGACGAATCCCGGGAGTTCGTTTCACAGGGGGTCCCCGTCGCACGGGACAAATTCCCTCTGTTCGTGGTTTAAGGGGGGATAATGTTGTTATACTTCTGGATGGCACGCGCCAGAATTTTTATTCAGGACATCAGGGACGTGTTTTTGTTGACCCTGGAATTTTGCAAACAGTAGAAATAGCCCGCGGCCCTGCGGCCAGTCTTTTTGGATCTGGTGCTTTGGGAGGCGTGATTGCTTTGAAGACATCTGATGCTTCAGATTTTCTTAAAGCGGGGGAACATTTTGGTGCACGCCTTCGTGGTGGTTATAACAGTGCCAGTGAAGAAAAATCTGTTTCCCTTACAGCCTATGCTAAAAAGGGGCGTTTTGAAGGCTTGGGGAGCTATATTCGCCGTCAGTCAGATAATATACGCCTTGGCAATGGCTCTAAACTTCCCTCTCGTGACAAAATTGATGCAGGGCTTGTCAGGACACGTTTTGAGGTCAATTCTGCTTTGACCTTAACAGCAGGCTGGCGTGGTTTTCAGAATAAAGCTCTTGAACCCTATCAGGGGCAGGGCCTCAGCACAGCAACCCGTGATAAGGCTGCGCGCAAGACTATAGACTCCAACACATGGCGGCTTGGTTTTGATGTCAATCCGAAGAACAACCCTTTTCTTAATCTTGAAGGTGTTTTCTATCAGGTTGATACAGATATAAAAACTTACCGACCTGACCGAAGGGCGCATCTTTTACAGGATACCCGTACGCGTGGGGCCAGCTTTCATAATCAGGCTCACTTTAACCCTGGGCATATGAAAATAGTTCTCATTACAGGGGCGGAGCTTTATGAAGATCGCCAAAAATCTTCAAGTAGTATAACAAAAACAGGTCGTATTCCCGGTATACCATCTGGAAAAAGCAGGTTTTATGCTCTTTATGCTCAGGGTATTTTGACGCTTGAAAATTTAGGGGTTCTGCCAGGTGTTCTCGAACTTCACCCCGGTTTACGTTATGATAATTTTCAAAATACGGCTGAGGGTCAGGATAAGGTGAAAGATAAAGCCTGGTCACCCCGTTTTGCGTTTGCCTATGAGCCTGTTTCCTGGTTTCGTCTGTTTGGTGTCGCTTCCAGAAATTTTCGGGCACCATCAGCAAGTGAATTATTTTCTGAAGGCATTCACTTTCCCTTACCACACCCTATCCTTAGAAAAATCATGGTATATAACAGGTTTAAACCCAACCCTGCCCTGAAGCCACAAAAGGCCACAAGCCTGGAAGTGGGGGCAGCCTTATCCTTCCGTGATCTTTTAAATGCAGGTGACAGGTTACGTTTGAAGGGGAGTGTCTACAAGAATGAGGTTAAAAACCTGATCGCACAAAAGGTCTCTACACGTTATGACAGGACCTGTTTTCGCCCCCCGTTTTTCCCGTGTGGCTTTGGTTCTACCACTTATGAAAATATTGATAAAGCAGAGCTTGAAGGCTTTGAGGTAAGCATGCTTTATGAGCAGGAGCGTTTTACCTTTCGTGCCAATCTTTCTGATACAGATGGTAAGAATAAAAAAACGGGGAAGAAATTAGAACAACTTCCACCTCTGCGCCTTAATCTGGATATAGGGTATCGCTGGCCGGAATATGGACTTTCTATTGGAGTAACAGGTGAAATCGCAAAAAAATTTGATAAGGTAGCTGATCCAACTCTTTATCGTAAAGGGTATGCCATTATGGGGCTTTATGCGGGATGGAAAGTTCCTCTGAAAAACCTTGAAGGTTTGCGCCTTGATTTTGCTGTTGATAACCTTTTTGACAAAAATTATGAACCCTATCAGGCTGGCGTAGCTGGTGTAGGGCGTAATATTAAGATTGCTCTTGGTTATCAGGCAAATTTTTAATCTCTGGCACTTTCCTGAAGAGAGAAGCTTTCTTCTGGTACTTTTTCTTCTTTTTCAGAGTCTGTCTTATCTTTTTTATTACCAGGGTTTTTTAGACCTGCTCCGTCTTTTGCTCTATGATATGTATGGCTACCTTGTTCTGTGAAGGGAGGCGTAGCTTTCTCATCACAGGATCTTATGTGTTGAGGTGTTGGTAGAGAGGAGAGTCTATGTCACATAATAGCTTTGGGAGGCTCTTTCGTGTCACAACCTGGGGAGAATCGCATGGCCCCGCTATAGGCTGTGTTGTTGATGGTTGTCCACCCGGGCTTCCCCTTCGGGAAGAGGATATTCAGGTTTGGCTTAATCGCAGACGACCGGGTACAGGCCGCTATGTGACACAACGGTGTGAGGCAGATAAGGTGCGTATTCTCTCAGGGGTTTTTACTGAGGATGAGAAGACAGGACCTGTCACCTTAGGGACGCCTGTTAGCATGATTATTGAAAACACAGATCAGCGTTCCAAAGATTATGAGAGTTTAAAAAATCTCTATCGACCCGGTCATGCAGATTATACCTATGCTATGAAATATGGTATTCGTGATCATCGTGGTGGCGGGCGGGCCAGTGCGCGTGAGACGGCCATGCGTGTTGCCGCCGGTGCTGTGGCACGGAAAATTTTAGGATCCTCTATAAGTCTGCGTTCTGCCCTTGTGCAAATTGGCCCCCATGCTATTGATCGCGGCCGGTGGGACTGGGAAGAAGTTGAGCGCAATCCCTTTTGGTGTCCTGATGCGGTTATGGTGGAGACCTGGTCTTCTTACCTTGATCAGGTCAGGAAAGAGGGATCTTCCACAGGGGCTGTGGTCGAAGTTGTGGCAGAGGGCGTGCCCGTTGGCTGGGGGGCCCCTGTTTATGGTAAACTTGATGCAGATTTAGCTGAGGCCTGCATGTCTGTTAATGCTGTGAAGGCTTTTGCCATAGGGGCGGGCTTTCAGGCAGTTTCCGAATCTGGTGGAGCGTGCGATGAAATGGAGGCTTCACAAACTGGCCCTGTTTTTCTGTCTAACCATAACGGGGGTGTTTTGGGGGGCATATCAACGGGACAGCCCCTGAGTGTCCAGCTTGCGTTTAAGGCAACATCCTCCATTCTTAAGCCGAGGCGTACATTCAATAAAAAAGGTGAGAATGTCCTTGTAAAGACGGAGGGGCGCCATGACCCTTGTGTGGGAATCCGGGGGGCTCCTGTTGCTGAGGCTATGATGGCCTGTGTATTAGCTGATCATAAACTGCGTCACCGTGGCCAGACAGGGAGGTAAATATTTCTCTTTCCCGGTCCTTTGTGATAGTTTTTGCATCAACGGAAGGGAGATTGCATGTGCCCACTCTGGAGACTTTTTTAAAGGAGGTTCATGCCTGCCGCCTCTGTGCTTCCCATTTACCCCATGAACCGCGCCCTGTTGTACGCCTCCATCAAAAGGCGCGCCTTCTCATCACAGGGCAGGCAACGGGCAGGCGCGTTCATGCTTCGGGCTTACCTTTTTCTGACCCTTCCGGGGTGCGTTTGCGGGCCTGGATGAAGCTTACGGAAGAAGAATTTTATGATAAGGAGCATATTGCTTTTGCTCCCATGGGTTTATGCTTTCCGGGACACAATCCACGTGGTGGGGACAGGCCACCTGTGCCACAATGTGCTCCTTTATGGCACCCTGAGATTCAGAAGCATTTAACGTCTGTCAGCCTCACTTTGCTGGTCGGTTCTTATGCTCAGCGCTTTTATCTCCCGCATGAGGGGACGTTCAGCCTCACAGAAAATGTACGTCACTGGAGGCGGTTTATGCCCCGTTTTTTTCCTTTGCCTCACCCGTCCTGGCGCAATAATGCATGGCTGAAGAAAAACCCATGGTTTGAAAAAGAAGTGCTCCCCGAACTTCAAAAGCACATACATATGATTTTATTTAGGGGGAGAGAAGGCCCCTTCAGGAAAGAAGGGGCCAGATAAAATCTTTAAAAGTTCCTTTTAAAGCGCATACCAAGATTCCAGTTCTTCTGTCTGGAATGCCCAATAAGGGCTGCACCACTTAATTCTACTTTCGTATGGGGTGCCAGGGCATAAGAGAGTGCTCCCTCAAAGCGACCATAAGATTTTTTATCGCCTCTTGTTTTAAAAAGACGAGGTACTTGAGGGACAGAAACCAGAAAGCTTTTTATGTGCTGAGAATCGTCATGAAGAGGGCGGACATAGACACCTTCCATCCGCCATTGAAAACGGGGTGAAAAAGATCCATAGATTTGTGCGCCTCCTTCAAAATAGGAGGGTTTTACAGAGAAACTATCAACAATCATGTCAAGACCAGCAGCCCCCTCTTCCTGATAAGAGTCAATGCTTGCATAACTCAGTCGTGCACGGGCCAGAGGTTCTATATGCACTGAACCTTTTTTAAAACGTAAACGCCCCTCCACACTTCCTGACATGGCTGCCCCCTCTGTTTGTGCGCGGGCAATTTGAGAGACAACATGCGTATAGCGCTTTATATCATAGCCATAATAGGAAGCTGAGAGAGAAAGTCGGAGGAGATAGTTTTTGGTCATAGCCTGTGTAAAAATACCAATTTGGCTGGATCTGACATCGAACTTACCCCGCCCTGCAACATAATCAGCTTCTCCCTCGGAAAGACCACCAGCTATACCCAGCGTGAAAATTTTATTCACAGCCTTCTTAAAGCCACCGGATATAGTATAGGTCTTATGTTTAAAGCCTAAAGTGAAAGGCGCGATTGAATGACGATCCCCATAAAAATAACGTGCATCTGCAAACCAGGACTTTCCTCCTTTATAAGGATCAAAGCTTTCATCGGAGGCAAAGCCTGTTAATGTCCTCTCAAAGGCCAGGGCATGATCTGCACCATAAAGGGAGAGGGCAGGAAGAGTTCTTGGGGCTATAAATGTATCTGCAAAAAAAGCGCCTGCAATCTTGTGAACAGGTCCTGTAGGGTGAACATCATCAAAGAAAAGATAACGATTAGCTTCAGAAGGATTCTGAGCACAGGAGGGCGTTTTTAGACAGGCCTTTTTAACATTGTCCAGATTATATTTTTTTGGACTGGCTTCAATGTCATCAAACAGGCTTTGAATGTCAACAATATAAACAAGGGGAGCCAGGGATGAATCTCTGGCCAATTCAGCTGCTCTATAAGCAAGTGTTGTATTATGCATAAGCGTAAGCCTGTTCGCTATCACAGATAGAAAAGGGTTGCTGTTCAAAAGGGGAATATTTCCAAGACTGGGAAGGTTCGGAAGGACAATTTGCTGTGCCTGAGCCTGTTGTGAGAGAAGCCTTGCGGATTGAAGAAGGTTGGAGACGACATGGTCAACATCTTTTTGTGTCGGGATTTGGAGTTTTTGTACAAAAGAAAAGTAATCATTGGCGCCTGCGTAAACGATGAAAAGATCTTCAGGGGAGGCTTTAGGTTTTGAAGCAAGATAAGCATCCCTTTGAGTGAAAACACCTTCATTCTGAAGGACCGGAAACTGTGCCCCCTCATTGTTTCCCTTTCCTGATTGTGCACCACCTATGGCGAAGTCAGAAAAGTTCTTAACATCAACCTCTAAAAGCTTAGGAAGGTATTCTGCATAAACGGGGCCATTAGAATAACGGTATTTATAATAAGGAGGCGATGGGGGATAGGGTATGCCGAATTTCTCCTTTATACTACCATTGGCTGAAAGACTATCTCCAAAAACAATTATTTCGTTAAAGAGTGTTCCCTTTTCTGCAAAAGATATAGAGGGAAAAACAAGTAAAAACATTAAGGTGTGCAAAAATATATTACGTATCATATCTTATCCTTGTAAATATTAATCTTTTTATTGCTAATCAGGATATAATTTGAATATTTTTAATTTTCGTGTATTGTAAATACTTAGTTTTATACAGATTTATAAAAATATTTATTTTGTATTATTTTTTCTTTTTAAATTAAAAAACAGAAAATTAAATCATATAAATTAGCTTATTATTTACTTTTTGGCATAAGGTTTATGTTTCCTTCTAAAAAAAATGAAGTTCATAATTAGAGAACGGGTAATTTTATTTTTCTTTTTGGGTGTATCTTTCTTCACGCTTGTAGAAATTTGTTCCCAGTTTTCATGGTTGAGATCAGTATGATTCCAGTTTTTAAACCTGACTGTTTTCTTATGAGAGCTTTTTTGAAAGCATCCTCATATATTTTTGTTTTTTCTGTCGTGAATACGAGCATAGCTTTAGCACAAACCGCACCGGCAGGGTCACGTATCACCAACCAGGCTCTGATCCGTTATGTTGATAAAGATGGTGTTTCACGGGAAACCACGACCAATGAAGTGGTTCTTGATGTTCAGCAGGTTTATGTCAGTAGTTTAAGAGGCGATAATACCCTGCAAGCTGTTTCTGCTCAGCAGGTTCTTTTTTTTCACACCCTTGAAAACCAGGGCAATGGAGAAGACAGATATTGCATAAGTCTGGAGCAGACTTCGGGTGATCAGGGTGATTTTAAAGACCTTCAGGTCTTTTCTGACCGTAACCATAATGGCCTTGTTGATGGTGCTGACACGCTTTTGTACACAGAAGCCTCGCCTCCTTCTCCCGCCGGTTTCCTGACTTTAAAAGCAGGGCAGGCAGCCGATCTTCTTGTTCGTGGCGAGGTTCCTTCCGGTGCAGCCGGGGGGGCACGTTTTAACAGCCTTTTGCGTGTTCAGTCTCAGCAGGGGGGGGGAACCTGTATCATCCAATCTGTCAAAGATACAGGGGCGAATGCCGATGGTCAGGACTCTACAAACCAGGACAGTGCTGAGGTCACACAAAAGGCAGTTCTTCTGACGCAGAAAAGTTCTGTCTATCTTCCCAACACACCCGGTTTTGCCGATGACCAGATTGAATACACACTCAGCGTAGAAAACACAGGTTCTGTGAGAGCCCTCTGTTATGCTGGAAGATGTGTTACCACAGGGGACAAGCTTTGTATCTCTCAAAAGTGCAGATCCCGCTTTCTCGACCCTACCTCGGGAAACAACAAAAGGCGTTATAGGAGCAGAGATTGCAGAACTGGCCCCCGGTGTCAGGGTCAAAGCCATTATTCTTGTTGATCTTGATGATAATCTCCCAGGGGGTGAGGATATTTTAAACACAATCTCTGTTGAGGGTGTGCTCTCTCCGGGGGATCCGAAAAGTCCTAAAGTTTTTTCTAATATAACCCGGGATAAAACACCTCTCAGTTATGCTCTGAAAGTCACAGATACAGGTACAGGTGCTGATCCTGCTCTCAATAATGGCGGCGATGATGATGGGGTTTCTGATGACACGCAAACCGTAGATAACCTTCCCCAGGGTGCCGGGGCCCGTTTTCACTATAAGCTTACCAATGAGGGAACAGCTGAGGACACTTTTAATCTGAACATCACCCCCCCAAAGGGCTGGACAGTTCAGTATCGTAGCCCTGATGGCATGACACCCCTGCCTGACTCCAATGGTGATACTCTTCCTGATACGGGGCCCTTAAAACCTGGTGAGACGGTTGAGCTTACTGTCCTTCTGGTCCCTCCTGCTGATGTTTCTGGAAAAGATATACGTATGATGGTGCCCCTGAAGGGCAGGTCCATCCATGACTCTGCAGTTGAAGATAGTGTTGATTTAAGTGTGAAGGCTATCACAGCTGCGAAACTCGATATTGCGAACAGTCAAACAGCCTCTGGTTTTGGTGATAAGGGCGTCAACAATGCTGATTCTGTAGGGACAGACCCCACCTTAACCCAGACAGCTGCACCGGGGGGGACAACGCGTTTTCCTTTATTTCTTGTTAATGAGGGGGATGACGTGGATGCCTATAGCCTCTCAGCCTGGGGCTCATCTGCGGCCACAACCCCTTTGCCATCTTCCTGGCGTGTTCGGTTTATTAATGAACAGGGGCATTCTCTTTCTTCAACCCCCAATCTCAGGCCCGGGGATATTTTTACATTTTTTGCTGAAGTTACCCCGCCTCTTTCTGCTGTAGATGGAACAGAACAGTCTGTTTTCTTCCGTGCCCTGTCCTCGATCACCGGTGCTGTGGATGTAGTTTATGACTCTGTCAGAGTTGTGGGAAAGCCGGGGCTTTATTTTGCGTCTGGTCAGAGGGGAGAGACCTCAGCATGTACCTCTGTGGATTATATACATACACTGCGTAATACAGGACAGAAAGCAGAAATTTTCTCTGTTGCAGTAAAATCTCAGACGTCTCTAAGCTCTGCCCTTCTCTTACCAAAATCGGTTGTGGGTGATGGACCTTCTGAGTTTATGCCCCTTTCTAATCTCGGCCCTGATCAGCCTTTTGCAGTGTTTAAAGACGGGGCCTGGACGATGTCTAAACTTGTGAGCAATGGTGCTGGTGGTGTAGGTATCCCCTTAGGATCAGGTGAAGAAACACGCGTGATGGCAAGGGTTTTTGCGTCCTGTGGTTTGCAGGATGGACAAAAGGACAGGCTTGTTTTGGAAACGCAAAGTTTAGATGGAAAGCTTATTTCTTCCTTAACAGATTATACGGTGGTCACCTCTTCACGTCTTTCCATCACCAAAACCGGCGCAGAAGATACCCAGTGTGATGGCAAAGCTGACACGACATTCTCACAGGAAGGGAAAAAGGCAGGGCCTGGTCAATGTGTCTTATGGGGTCTGGATGTAACCAATAAGGGGGAAGAGACGGTCTGCAATGTGACCATAACCGATCAGGCACCGGGGTATACCAGCCTGTTTGGCCAGCCTGTCCTTGAAGTCAAACCTTCTGGTGCTGAGGGAGACTGTAAGGTGACAGAGCAGAGCATAAGCTGTACCGTGGGGCATGCTTTGGATATTGATGGTGACTCAAAAGCCGAACAGTATTGCCTCCGTCCGAATGAAAAGGCGCGCGTCGTCTTTTCTGTAAAAATAGATTAAGAGCGTTTTGCAGGAGATAACACTATGCGATCCTATGTTTTTCTGGCCTTTTTTCTGATAGGCTTTATCCCTTTGAAGGGGTTTGCAAAGGGCCCTCTTCAAAGCTCAATGACAGCTTTTTCAGTTATGAAGGATCAAGAAGGGAAAGAGGTTTTTAAACCTGTTAAGAAGGCTGCTCCCGGTGAGATACTTGAATATCGCCTCACTTATAAAAATACAGACGAAGACCCCTTGTATAACCTTATTGTTCGTGGTCCCATTCCCTATAATACGGTCTATATTGGTCAGTCAGCAAAAGCAGATGTTGATGCAAAGTTTGATGTTAGCCTTGATGGGGGAAAAACCTGGTCTCAAGAGCCTGTCTATAAAACTATCCAGGATGAACAGGGTCAGGTCAGGCGCGTTATGGCAGAGCCCCGGGACTATGCACTTTTGCGCTGGACAGCCAGAAGCCCTCTTCAACCCCGGGCGTCTATGGAATTTGTTTATCGTGTGAAGGTAAAATAAGGTTTTTTTAAGTATTCTCAAAAGCTTTTGAATTTTCTATCATGCCTGTCTTACAATAAAACTGTTATACATGTTTTATGAGGAGGCAGAGCATGGCAATATATCAGTCAGATCAACGTCTTAACACAGGGGAAGCATGCCAGTCCATGCAGGATGTACGCTATGAAGTTGATCGTCTGGATCGTATTTTGGTGGAGATTTTAGCAGAACGTCAGACCTATATGGCTGCCGCAGCACGGATCAAGAAAGACAGATCCATTGTTCATGATGATGCCAGGATCGCTGATGTTTTAGAGAAGGTTCTTGCAACATCACAGGAAAAGGGCCTTGAATTTTCCATAGCACAGCCTGTCTGGGAAACCCTTATGCGTCAGTCCATTGCCTATGAACTGCATATGTGGGACAGGCAAAATGAGAAGGGGGAGGCATGAGAAGACGATTGCATCCCCCCTCTCTCCTTCTCTCAGTAAAAATTTTTATAAGACAAAGCTGACTTAAAGTAACCATAAATTCCTGTTTTATAAAATTTTTCAACATTCATATCATATATGCTTTACTGTCATCCCATGTGATCCAGACCTGACATTTGTCAGCTGCCTTTTGGTGGCATGTTAGGCGGTCAGAAAAAAACAGGGGTACCAATATATATGATCATGGTCATGAGACGTATTTTTGGGAGTCCCGCTCTCCTCTTTCAGGAAATGAAGGCTTCTTTTAAAATTGCCTTTGTTCTCTCCCTGACATTTCTGGGACAACATGGGTTATTGGTCACAGATTCCATCATGCTGGGGCGTTATAGCACGCAGGCTTTCACAGCCCAGACCCTGGCACTTGCCTTTTACTCTGTTATTTTATTTTTGACACTGGGCCTTACTCTGGCCGTAACCCCCATGATTTCTCAGGCTTATGGCCGCAAAGATAAGCGCCGGATAAGGCGTGTTGTACGTCAGGGGTTTTGGGTGTGTGTTATCATGGGCCTCCCCTGGATTTTGGTGATTGAATTCTGGGGAGAGGCCTTCCTGCTTTTGTTCAGGCAACCTCCGGAAATTGCAGCTTTATCTTCTGATTATATGGAAATTGTTGCTTTTGGTTATATTCCTGTGTGTATGAGTGTTGTATGCCGCTCTTTTATGGTCTCCTTAGGGCGCACATGGATTCCCCTTGTTATTATCCTTCTGGCTTTGCTGATGAATGCATGTCTGGACTATGTCCTGATCTTTGGGAAATTTGGTATGCCGGCCCTTGGCCTGCGGGGATCTGCCCTGGCCTCAGTTTTTGTCGCCTTTCTGATCCTGGCTGCTTATGTTGTCGTCCTGATAAACCGGGAGCCCTTTCGTGCGTATCAGGTTTTTAAGAATATCTGGAACCCTGACTGGGGAATCTTTTTTAAGGTATTGCGTCTTGGGATTCCCATTTCCATATCTATTTTGATTGAGGAGTCTCTTCTCTTAGCATCAGCGCTTTTGATAGGTTCACAAAATAGTCTTCAGCTGGCAGCCCATGGTATAGCGCTTGAGCTGGTCTCACTTGTCTTTATGCTGGTTATTGGGTTAACAGACGCTGCTGTTGTTCGTGTTGGCTATGCTTTTGGGGCCCGGGACTGGAATCGCGTGCGTCCTGCGGGATGGTCTCCATTTTTCATGACATTCAGCCTTGTTGCCCTGGGATCTGTCATCATGCTGGCCTTTCCGTCACCACTTGCACATATTTTTCTGGATCCAACACTTGAGGGAGCACAGGAAAGCCTGATGCTGTCCCAAAAACTTCTCTTGATTGCAGCTTTGTTTTTGTTATTTGATGGTGTCCAGATTGGTATTATTGGTGCTTTACATGGTTTAAGTGATATGCTGGTGCCCATGTGGGGCTATGTGCTTGGCATGTGGGGATTTGGTCTGGTGACAGGGGCTGTTTTAAGTCTTGGCTTTGGGTATGGTGTTTTTGGGCTATGGTCGGGGCTCAGTTTTGGAGTCTTTATATGTGCCCTGTTTTTTATCATACGGTTTTACAGGATATCTTCACCGGACAGCCTTAAGAAACGTGCTGAACATATGAAAGCTCAGACTGAATGACAGGGGAAAATTCTGATGACTTTCAGGGGCTGACATGGTTCTTTTAAGTCCTGACGCTTCTCTGACAAAAACAGAATATGACAGGAAGCTCCCCTTTGTCTGTAGCGTATGAAAAACCTTGTCCGTGAGGATGACGTTCAGGCCAGAGCACGTTCATGTCTTTTGAGATTTTTATAACGTTCTTCGTCGTTTTTTGAGGTCACAGACCGTGCTTTTCAGGATAGAAGATAGAACAAAACAGAGTGTTTTGGACGGGTTTTGGTCATCTGATGCGTTGGTCTATAACAGGTCTGTTTTACGAAGCCTGAATATCTTTTTCTGAAGCCACGCGGTTTCTGCCGCTGTGTTTAGCATGGTAAAGAGCCTGATCAGCACGTTTGATCAGAGACCCTTTTTTATCATCTTTCCTGGCCTGGGCGACTCCCAGACTTATACTGATATGTACATGTTTTTCCTGTGCTTTGATCAAAAAGGGATGATCATCAATGTGTTGTCTGAGGCGCTCTGCTGTAATCAGAGCCTCTTTATGTGATGTATCAGGCATGATCACAAGAAATTCTTCCCCCCCCAAACGGCAGACCATGTCAAGGGCCCGTACATTTTTGCTGATACGCTGTGCAACTTCTTTAAGGACAAGATCTCCAGTGTCATGGCCATATGTGTCATTGATATTTTTGAAATGATCAATGTCCACAATAAAAATGCAAAGAGGTTGTTCTTCTATATTGTTCAGTAAAGCGGGGAGCTTTCTGTCCAGATAAAGACGGTTATAAAGCCTTGTCAGGGGGTCTCTGACAGACATTTCAAGGCTTTCATGGAAACGTACCCGCAAATATTGTGCAAAACTTTTATAGCGCATTTGTGTTTTGACACGTGCTATCAACTCATGATGGTCAAAAGGCTGGCACAGAAGATCATTAACCCCAAGATCAAGGGCACGTGCCATACGTCGTTTATCATCCGGGTCAGCTAATGCCAGAATTGGTATGGAGCGTGTTGCCTCCTGAGAACGAAGGCGTGCACAAAGACGAAGTGCATCAAAGGTTTTTGCCGTAAGATCAAGCATAACCATATCAATGGTACCATCGCGTGCATACGCAAGGGCTTTATCAGGGTTTCCCTCAGATATAATGTGATGTTTTGCTCCAAGGCTTGTCGTGAAGGTTGTCCCGATTGATTTGTTATCAGTGATGAGAACAAAATGTTCTTTCTTATCACGCACAAAGAAATTTTCTTCATCAAGAAAACCTGCAGAACGTGCTTCTGCTTCCCGCACCAGCCATTCATCCATCACCATTTTAAGGCGTAAAAGGCTACGTACTCTGGCCATCAGTACAGTTTTATCAACTGGTTTTGTAAGAAAGTCATCTGCACCTGCTTCAAGACCTTTGAGACGTTCGCTCTGGCTTTTGAGGCTGGTGATCATGACGACAGGAATATAGCGTGTGAGGTTATCCTTTTTAAGTTGGCGGCACGTTTCATACCCATCCATTTCAGGCATCATAACGTCAAGAAGGATAAGATCAGGAGGCGTATTGTAGACAGATCGAAGGGCTTCTACACCATTGGCGCTTGTTTCCACATCATAGTATTCTGCAACAAGCCTGGCCTGTAGAAGGTGACGATTAGTTTCAACATCATCAACAATGAGAATACGGGCACTCATAGTGCCTTACATCCTCTTAATTGAGAAAATGCCTGACTGTATCTAAAAAAGCTGTAACGGATATAGGTTTTGATAAATAGCCCTGACATCCTCCCTCCCGAATTTTTTCTTCATCGCCTTCCATGGCAAAAGCTGTGACAGCCACAACAGGGATATGGCTCAGAACATGACTTTTTTTCAACTGTCTTGTGACCTGAAGGCCTGATATATTAGGGATTTGTATATCCATAAGAATAAGATCTGGTTTATAAGACTGTACAGCCTGAAGAACCTGAGCCCCATCCTGCACGGACATAGAGTCATACCCCTGCGCTGTAAGAAGATCAGAGAAGAGCTTTGTATTAAGCTCATTGTCTTCAACAATAAGGACTTTTTTAGGAACTTCCTGCATGGTTAAGTTTTCAATCTCACATATCAAATAGAAAAATTTGGTTTACGGTATATAAGTATCCCCAAAAAATGAATTTTATCTCTCTACAAAAACAAAAAAAAATAAATTTTTTTTAAAAATCACAGCAAAATTGTATTAAGAATATTAAACATCCTTGTATGAGAAGTGTTTTTTTACAAGGTCAAAATCGGGATCAATATGTAAGAAAAAGTGCGCTTTAGAAAAAAATTTTCATACTTTTTACTACAAAATAGTTTGAAGGGGAAGCAGGAATTTTGTTGTGATGATCTATTTTGTAGGATTTTTATAAGATTTACTTCTATGGTGAGGGTGTAAAAAATTTATAAAAGGTATAAATAATTCCACGGAAACAGGAAACCTGACATGAAAGATATTCTGACAGCTTTAGAAAAAAAACGTGCTGAAGCGCGTCTTGGGGGTGGCAGGAAACGTATTGAAGCCCAGCATGAGCGTGGCCGGCTTACTGCACGGGAACGTCTTCAACTTTTTCTTGATGAAGGAAGTTTTGAAGAATATGGCATGTTTGTAGAACATCGTTGCCATGATTTTGGCATGGAGAAAAAACGTATACCCGGGGATGGTGTTATCACAGGGCAAGGACGTGTTCATGGACGTCCGGTCTATGTTTTTGCGAAGGACTTCACCGTCATGGGCGGGTCCCTTTCTTTAGCGCATGCAGAAAAGATTTGTAAAATTCAGGATATGGCTCTTAGGAATGGTGCTCCTGTTATAGGGCTTTTTGATGCAGGGGGGGCACGTATTCAGGAAGGTGTGGATGCACTGGGTGGTTATGCAGAAGTCTTTCAGCGTAATGTTTTATCTTCCGGTGTTATTCCCCAGATTTCTGTCATTATGGGGCCCTGTGCAGGGGGTGATGTTTATTCCCCTGCGATGACAGATTTTATTTTTATGGTTGAATCCAGCTCTTATCTTTATGTAACAGGACCAGATGTTGTCAAAACTGTTACAAATGAAACGGTTTCTCATGAGGAGCTGGGGGGAGCAAAGGTTCATACACAACGTTCTGGCGTAGCAGATGGTGCTTTTCGTGATGATATAGAAGCTTTAGAGCAAATCCGTCGTTTAATAGACTTTCTGCCCCTGAACAATTGTCAGAAATCTCCTGTAAGAATGGTTTTTGATAGCCCGGATCGTTTGGAAATGTCTTTGGATAGTCTTGTGCCCTCTCAGTCTCATGAGGCTTATGATATGCACGAGGTTTTACAAAAGACAGCTGATGAAGGCGAATATTTTGAAATATCTCCTGATTTTGGAGCAAATATCCTTTGTGCGTTTGGCCGCCTTCAGGGTATGACGGTGGGGTTTGTCGCCAACCAGCCCCTTGTTTTAGCAGGTGTTTTGGATATTGATGCCTCTTGTAAAGCGGCACGCTTTGTTCGTTTTTGTGATGCTTTCAATATCCCTGTTGTCACCTTTGTAGATGTGCCTGGTTTTCTTCCTGGCCTTAAACAGGAATATGGAGGGTTGATCCGCCATGGTGCGAAATTGCTTTATGCTTATGCTGAAGCAACGGTTCCTAAGCTCACCGTGATTACACGCAAAGCCTATGGTGGCGCTTATGATGTTATGGCGTCCAGGCATTTGCGGGGGGATATCAATTATGCCTGGCCTACAGCGGAAATAGCTGTTATGGGCGCTAAGGGGGCGGCGGAGATTATTTTTCGTAATGATATAGACAATGAAAACGTCATGAAGCGTCGTACTGAAGAGTATCAGGAGCGTTTTGCTACACCTTTTATCGCTGCACAACGCGGCTATATTGATGATGTGATCATGCCACATTCAACGCGCAAACGCCTTATTTCAGCGCTTATGGTTTTAAAAAACAAAAAGCTTGAAAACCCCGCTAAAAAGCATGGGAACATTCCCCTTTAAGAGGAGTGTCAAAAGAAAGAAACCATGATCTGTGAAAACAGACCATGGTTTCCTACACAAAGATTAAGGCTGTGGATAGACAATTTTCCCACGCAGGTTCTGTTCAACCTGACGTGCGTCAAAGGCGTTGCTTTGGCTGGGTTTTTTCCCACGCCCTAAAGTTATATACGCCATAGCGACATAACGTGTAGAGGTTTGATAATAGTTGGAAGGGCCATAAAAGCCATCCCAGAACGGATCATACCTGTTCCAGGGAGAAAAGGGCGAAGGGTATCGCCAGCCCATATCTGGTCTGTAGAAAAAGTAATCACAATAAAAACCAGGGAAATAGGGATCAAGCCCAACAGGTGTAACACGTGTGTTTTTATCTGTTTTACGTTCAGCAACAATGAAATAATCATAGCCCTGTTGCAGGGTTAATTGTGCGGCCCTGAAGAAAAGATAAGTTTCTACAGTTTTCCGATCCGTCAAAGAATTTCCTGAGAAAGAAACAATATAGTTTGTATCATCAATCTTCTGATCAGAATATCCATATTTATGCATTGTATCAGCGGCCTGATAAGGTGTTGCAGTGCCGCAGGCTGTGAGAAGAAAAAGACTTAAAAGCAAAGTCGTTAGAGTTTTCCCCATAATGGTCTCCATAAAGTTTTTTGGAACATTTTAAAACTGACACACTTTGTCTGAAAAATGAAGTGTTCAGATAAGTGTGCACTCTATCGTTAACTTTTTTATATTAAATCATAATGAACAAAGCCCTTTCAAATATTTATAATCTATAGATAAAAGTTTTTATTTTTTCTTGCCTTTATTGATTTTTTTATATTTTTTCAGGAATTATTTTATTGATAGGGTAGCAGAGACTTTTAACGTCATATTCTCATCTTCAGCTGATCTAAAACGCTTTGAAGAAGGTAGGTTGCTGCCATTTTGTCAATAATTTTTGCGCGGCGCTTTCTACTCATATCGGCCTGGAGGAGAACACGTTCAGCCGCCTGTGTTGTCAATCGTTCATCCTGAAAAGCAAGAGGGACATCTCTGTATGCCAAAAGGTTGCGTCCCAAAGCGCGTGCTGCCTGTGCCCTGGGCCCTGACGATCCATCCATATTGAGGGGCAAGCCCAGAACAAGGCCTGCACAGGCATGTTCATCATAGAGCATAAAGATTTGTTCAGCTGTTTTGAGCATATTTTGTCGTTTAAGGCTTAATAAAGGGGACGCGATACGGCGCTCATGATCACATAGGGCAAGGCCAATCACCTTAGAACCTGGATCCAGGCCCAGAAGTGCCCCCCCGGGAGGGAGGTCATAAGTATTTTTAAGAAAAGCCATGACCTGTTTTTAGCAAATGACAGGAGAAGATTGAAGATCTTTTCTAAAGAATGGGTGTTGACAGAGCATTTTAGGGTTTAATTATATTGTTAGGGCTTTCTGATGATTGAAACTAAATTTGGTTTTTTGAAGCATGAGCGTGAGATCTCCATGAAACCAGTCTTTAATTTTTTGGACCTTCAATGCTTTGATCACCTGCGGGGGGTTCTGGTGTCATAATGTTGTCCATCCATATGGAGGGTTGTGTCTCTTTACCATAATTGTGATCTGTTGAGGTCGGGCACTTTTTTCCTGAAGCCTTACAGGCACGCCGTTTCATATCAAGATCATGTTTTAAGCTTCTGATAGCTTCAGGCTCTTTGCGAAACTGCTCACGCCATTTTTTGATATCATGGTCATAGTCATAACCATGTTTAGGCATAGGATCTTCTTTCTTAGAAGGTATTGGGAACATTGTGCATGCTCCGGACAAGAAAATTATAAAGGAAAGAATCAAAAATTTTCCAGGTTCTGCTTTCATGATGTCCCAAACTTCCCGGATTTAAAAAAATCAGGTGACCTCTTCAGATAAGAAGACAGGCTCATGCTTGCAGTAAAAGGTAAAAAATGTCTGTTTTTAAAAATGTATTTTTACCTAAGCGATAGGTTTTAAGAAGTTTCGAACAAGAAAACTTACTTTTAGTTCCCTTCGGGTCTGCCGCCAAAACGCCTGGCCCAGTTTTCGATAGTTTTATCATCAATTTTTTGAAATAAAGCAGGCAGAGTTTCAAAGACCTCACCAGGTTCTAAAAGTGTGACAGGCTGGCTGTGGTCTGGCCAGCGTTCTTTTTCAGGATTCTTTCCGAAAGCCTTCAGAACTTTTTGTGCGGTTTTGGGGATGATGGGAGAGGCGATAAGAGCAAAAAGAGGACAAAGGCTCAACCCGGTACGCACAACAAAGGCAGCCCGCTCACGATCTGTTTTAACATGGGTCCAGGGTTCAGCCTGTTGTAAATATTCATTTCCCAGAGCCCAGATGGTCCGTGTTTCTGCTGCAGCTTTTCGAAATTCCATGGCTTCATGATGGTCTGCTAACGCTTTAAGGCGCTGTTTCAGCTCTGCCCATAGATTTCTTTCAAGCTCGCTTTCTTCACCTCCTTCAGGGACACACCCGTCAAATCGTGATGTTGCAAAGCGCATAATACGGTTAATAAAATTACCAAATACATCGGCAAGATCTTTGTTGACAAGGCTTTGGAAATGTTCCCAGGAAAAGGCACTGTCCGCGCTTTCAGGGGCATGGGCTGTGAGATACCAGCGCCAGTAATCTGCTGGCAGAAGCTCAAGCGCCTGGTCCATAAACACGCCACGCTTTTTTGATGTTGAAAATTTTCCACCATACCAGGTGAGCCAGTTAAAGGCTTTAAGGCTATCTACAGTTTTCCAGGGCTCTCTGGATCCTAAAAGCGTTGTTGGGAAGGATAAAGCATGAAAGGCAACATTATCTTTTCCCATAAACTGGATATAGCGTACATCTTCTGCCCCTTCATCGAGGCGCCACCAGCGCCGCCAGTTTTCTCCCCTGGCATGAGCCCAGGTCTCAGCCGAGGCTATATAACCTATGGGCGCATCAAACCAGACATAAAAGACTTTATTTTCAAAGCCCGGGCGTGGGGCACCATTTTGGGTGATGGGAACACCCCAGCTGAGATCACGTGTGATTCCACGATCCTGCAAGCCTTCATCAAGCCATTTATAGGCGATGGAGCGTGCAAGTGCGGGCCAGCCTGTCTGGCCATCTACCCAGGTTCGTAATTTATCTGCAAATTTTGATTGCAAAAGGAAAAGGTGCCGTGTTTCACGCTTTTCCAGATGATGAGATCCCGAAAGTGTCGAATAGGGGTCAAGAAGATCAACGGGGTCAAGAAGGCGTCCACAATGATCACACTGGTCCCCGCGTGCAGGTCTGTGTTCACAATGGGGGCATGTGCCCTCTACATAGCGATCGGGGAGAAAACGCCCATCAGCAGGGGAATAGATTTGTTGTGTGATCCGCTCTTCCACAAGGCCTTCTGTTGCCAGCTTTTCTGCAAAATGCTGGGTCAGTCTTTTGTTTTCCATATCAGACGTACGCCCAAACCAGTCCCAGGACAGGCCAAAGGCTTCCCCTGTCTTTTTTTGTTGCTCATGCTGCTCATCGCAATATTCCTGAACAGACATACCCGCTTTTTCTGCGGCAATTTCCGCTGGTGTACCATGTTCATCTGTCGCACAGAGTGCAAGAACCTCCCGCCCCCGCAGGCGGTGATAGCGCGCATGAACATCTGCCGGTAACATGGACCCCGCCAGATTGCCCAGATGTTTAATGCCATTAATATAAGGCAGAGCAGAGGTTATTAAAATGCGTGTCATAAAAACTGTCCTCAGGGTTTTAAAAATTCAGGATTAATTTTAACATGATATTTTTTGTGGCAATATCATGAAAATACATTCTACCGTGACGTTCTTGCTGATATGTCTTATCATAGAGGATAATTTATAAAAAAGAACAGGGTGTTTCATGACAGAAAACGGATGTCGTTTTCTTAAACCGTGTATCTGTGTTACGGGTTCCCCGGTCTTTCCATAAAATTTCTTTAAAAGATTTTAGCTTTATAAATTTTCCTAAAAATTTTTTTGAGAAGAGTTTAAATCAATATAAATCTTTATTTTTTTGAAGTCATACTGACTTTTTTATCATATCTGAGGGGGAGAAGAGGTGTAAACCTTACATATGATCCTCTCCTTATCTGTTGCAGAGTATTGTTTTTGAAGGGAAAGCCTTTAAAATAAACCTGCCATGCGTAGTTAAGTCATAAAAGAGTTTAAGGAAGAAGATGGACTTTTCCCTGAATGATGAGCAAAAACTCATACAAAAAGCTGCTCAGGATTTTGCAGCAAAGGAATTAGCTCCCAAAGCAGCTTTATGGGATCGTGAGAAAACCTTTCCTGTGGAGGTTCTGCGAGAGGCTGCAGGTCTTGGCTTTGCAGCCCTTTATACAAAAGAGGAGCATGGTGGGGCAGGACTTGGGCGCCTGGATTCTGCCCTTATTTTTGAAGCTTTGGCAGAAGGCTGTGTGACAAGTGCGGCCTATCTCTCTATCCATAATATGGTCACATGGATGGTGGACCGGTTTGGCAATGATGAGCAGCGTGCGCATTTTGTCCCCCGCCTTGCAGATATGTCGCTTTTGGGGAGTTATTGTTTGACAGAACCTTCCTCCGGATCCGATGCAGCAAGCCTTAAAACACGGGCTGTCTGGGAAGGCAATCACTATATTCTTACAGGTTCAAAAGCTTTTATCTCGGGGGCAGGTGTAGCAGATCTTTATCTTGTGATGGCACGGACAGGGGAGGAGGGACCTAAGGGTATTTCAGCCTTTCTGGTGGAGAAGGGGACAGAGGGCCTCTCCTTTGGTGCTAATGAGGCCAAGCTTGGCTGGAATGCCCAGCCCACAGCAGAGGTTATTTTCGACCAGTGCCGTATTCCTCTCGGGAATCGTTTGGGGGAAGAGGGAGAAGGTTTTAAATTTGCCATGATGGGACTGGATGGAGGGCGGGTGAATATTGGTGCCTGTTCTTTAGGGGGGGGTGCAGCTGCTTTGAAAGCTGCCCGGGACTATGCCCTCACACGCGAACAGTTTAAACGCCCCATAGCCCACTTTCAGGCCAACAGTTTCAAACTTGCTGATATGGCCACCGGTCTGGAAGCGTCACGTTTGATGGTGTACCGCGCTGCTGCAGCTTTGGATCATAAGGATTCTCATGCAACAACGCTGTGTGCGATGGCTAAGCGTTTTGCAACAGATACCTGTTTTCAGCTTGTGGATGATGCTCTGCAATTACATGGGGGCTATGGTTATCTTAAAGACTATCCTGTTGAGCGGCTTTTGCGTGATCTGCGTGTCCATCGTATCCTGGAAGGAACGAATGAAATTATGCGTCTTATAATTGCACGGGGGATGATTGAGCTATGAAAGATGACATGATGGAGAGGAAAGTGCAGGAAGATGATCCTGTTCTTGTCTGGCGTACAGGGAGTGTGGGACGGCTAAGGTTGAATCGTCCGCAGGCTTTAAATGCTCTTAATACTTCTATGTGCCAGCGTTTGTATAAGGCGCTGCGTGCCTGGCGTGATGATGACTCTGTCCGTGCTGTCATCCTTGATGGGGGAGAAGGAAACGCCTTTTGCGCCGGCGGTGATATTCTCTCTCTTTATGAATCAGGCCTGAAGGATGGACAGGAAGCTTATGAACTTTGGTGCCAGGAATACCGTCTTAATGATCTGATCGATACCTATCCCAAACCCTATATTGCTCTGATAGATGGTATTGTCATGGGGGGGGGCGTTGGCATATCCATTTATGGATCCTGTCGTCTTGCAGGCGATAAAACTCTCTTTGCCATGCCGGAGACTGGCATTGGGTACTTCCCTGATATTGGTGCCTCTTATTTTTTACCCAAATTAGGAAAAGGCGTGGGGTTATGGCTGGGCCTGACGGGCGCGCGTCTGAAGACGGCGGATGCTCTGGCTGTTGGTGTTGCAGATTTTTATATCCCGTCACAGGACCATATGACCTTAATAACGGCTCTTGAAGATGCCCCCCTTGCCCACCCTGAAGATGAAATAAGAGCTTTAATCGGTATGTATACCAGGGATACAGAACCCGCGCCCTTAAAACAGGTCGCTGATATTCTCAAAGCCTGTTTTACTCCTAAACCGGAAGATAAGAATGTCGTGAATATTTTTGACAATCTCAAAAAAGAGGGTGGGGAATGGGCTCAAAAACAGCTTGATATTCTTTCAAAAAAATCACCAACCAGCCTGCACCTTGCGTATGAGGCACAGCGTCGCGGGGCCAACATGAACCTGCGTGAGGTTTTACGTCAGGATTTACGTGTCTCTATGCATTGTCTTAAATATCAGGATTTTTTTGAAGGTGTGAAAGCGATAGTTGTTGACAAAAATCACAAACCTGACTGGAAAATTGGGGCTGTGGAAGATGTGTCCAAAAAAGATATAGAGCGGTTTTTTGAACCTTTACCCAGTTGGCAGGATCTGACTTTTGAAGATGGTATATGAAGATGTTCTGGGGGACAGAATCCAAAAACCTGTGGAATGAGAAAAGGTACCTGTAAAAAATATCACATACCTTTTCCTGAGGGGGCAGAGCGCTTATTACGTCAAACATAAAAAATCATAACGGGAAGAATTTGTTTTTGTAAACTCTGCTTTGTGAAAGGGGATCAGTATGAAGAGGATAGCTTTTGTTGGCCTTGGGCATATGGGGGGACCTATGGCCGCTAATCTTGTTAAAGCGGGGTATGAAGTCAGAGCTTATGACCTTTCCTTTCAAGCCCTTGAGACAGCTGAAAAAGCAGGGTGTTTACCTGTTTCTTCTGTTGCTGAAGCCGTGAGAGATGTTGATGCTGTGGTCAGCATGCTCCCTACAGGTCAGCATACGCTTGAAGTTTATGAGGGGAAAGGGGGGGTCTTTCAGGATGCCCCTGAAACAGCGATTCTTATGGACTGTTCCACCATTGATATTGATTCAGCAAAAACTGTTTTAAAATCCGCACAGGATAAAGGCTATAGCATGGTTGATGCCCCTGTCTCCGGCGGGGTTGCCGCAGCACAGGCCGGTCATTTGACCTTTATGGTTGGCGGGCATGAGTCTGCAGTTGAAAAAGCGCGTCCCTTTTTAGAGGCTATGGGAAAAAATATTGTTCATGCTGGTCAACCCGGGGCGGGACAGGCTGCAAAAATATGCAATAACATGCTTTTAGGAATTTCCATGATCGGGGCATGTGAAGCCTTTGCTCTGGCTGAGAAACTTGGTCTGGAAACACAAAAATTTTACGATATTGTCACAAACTCCTCAGGTCAGTGCTGGTCTGTGAGCCAGTATTGTCCTGCCCCCGGCCCTGTATCTTCCAGCCCTGCTAATCATGACTATAAACCGGGTTTTACAGCGACGATGATGTTGAAAGATTTAAAGCTGGCCCAGGAAGCTGCTCATTCTATGGGGGCTGCGACGCCTTTAGGTGCTCAGGCACAGGCTCTTTATGCTCTTTTTCTGACCGCAGGCGGGGGTGATAAAGATTTTTCTGGATTTATAGAATTTTTAAGATGATCAATAATATTTTTGAAGTTAATTATTTATATATTTCCTTCAATTATAACTCGGCAGAGTTTTATTATAGAATGTGTTGTATTTGAGGTTACATTATGAAAGATCTTTCTTCCTCTGGCTCTAAAAAGGAGGACACAAATTCAAAAGATTCTCTGCGTGTCACGTATTTTCAACTCCTCAATGTTGTGGAGAGACTCCATCGGCAACTTCTTGATGTCATTAAGGATGAGCTTGAGCGCAAGGACCATAGTGATTTAAACAGTGTTCAGGCTCTTTTGATTTTTAATGTTGGGAATTCTGAACTGACGGCCGGGGAGCTGAGGTCTCGTGGCCATTATTTGGGCTCTAATGTTTCTTATAATTTGAAAAAGCTCGTTGAATCTGGTTATCTTTGTCATAAGCGGTCTGAATCTGACCGGCGATCTGTCAGAGTGAGTTTGACAGACAGAGGGCATGCTATTCGTGACATTCTGAGTGATCTTTTTCAGCGCCAGCTTTCTGCCCTGGGTCCCGTTGTCAATATTAAAGAATCTGATCTTAAGAGCTCTAATGCTGTTTTAACTAATTTAGAGCGTTACTGGACAGATCATATAAGGTTTCGTCTATAGAAGGATGCGGGAATCAAAAAGCTTTATATGTCGAAGAAGAAAATAGTCCTTTGCTGATACCGAAAGTTTTTTCTCACACTTGTTTTGCAAAAAGCTTGCAGGAACAATGAAATGCATCTGGGCTCAGGGTCCAAAACCTCCTTTTTCCGGGATGGGAAGGGGAATGGTTTTTAATGGTTTTGTAATCTGTACGAAGTCAGGTGAGTATATAAAAGCCACCCGGACTCCCTTTCTTGAAGACTTTGCCTGTACACCTTACCTTCACCTTTAAAAAGGATAAGAAGGGGGCACCGAAATTTCACAGCTTTCCTGTTGAACCAAACCCCCCTGTTCCACGCTCTGTCCTGTCAAGGCTTTTGGCGTGCTCAAAACGAGCTTGGGTAACAGGCGCAATAACCATTTGAGCAATACGCTCCCCGCGCTTTACCATAAAATTTTCCTGGCTAAGATTGATCAGGAGAACTTTAATCTCTCCCCTATAGTCTGCATCAATCGTTCCCGGCGTGTTAAGGCAGGTGATGCCATGTTTCAAAGCCAGGCCTGAGCGTGGACGAATCTGGGCTTCAAATCCTGCGGGAAGAGCCATAACAAGGCCCGTGGGTATGAGTTTGCGTTGACCGGGTTCAAGAATAAGTGGCATTTCCTGATCGATGGCTGCACGAAGATCTGCTCCGGCAGCGAGAGCTGTTTTATAAGAAGGGAGTTCTAAGCCTGTGCCATGGGGAAGAAGGCTCATTTGGACAAGAGGATTAACTTTCAAAATTTTACCTTTCCTGGAACTATAATTCCTGATGTTTTATGTTGGGTTTTCTTAATAAAGTTTTCGTATATTAGATTTCTGCTTTTATGGGACCTTCACTTTCACCCCTGACGAATTGCTCTACATAGGGGTTGCCACTTGTGTCGAGTTGTTCAGCAGGACCCTGCCAGACAAAATGCCCCTTATGTAAAAGAGCTACTTCATCAGCAATCTTGCGGGCAGAGGACATATCGTGAGTGATGGTGATGGCAGCTGCCCCCAGAGCTTTCACCTGACGTACAATAAGATCATTGATAATACTTGAAGAAATGGGATCCAGACCTGACGTGGGCTCATCAAAAAAGATCATTTTAGGCTTAGAAACAATAGCACGGGCCAGACCGACACGCTTTTGCATGCCTCCGGAGAGTTCTGAAGGAAAAAGATTTGCTGTCTCTCTAGGCAGATTAACCTGTTCCAGAGCTGCAATTGCGCGCTTGTGTGCAAGTTTTTTGGGGATGCCGTCTGCGTTGAGAAGGCGAAAAGCAATATTTTCCCAGACTTTGAGAGAATCAAAAAGGGAGGAAGCCTGAAACAGAACACCAAAACGGCGCATGAAATGCATGCGGGCCTTTCCTCTGAGATCTGTAACATTTTCACCATTGATATGCACCGATCCCTTATCTGGCGTCATAAGTCCAAGAATACACTTCAGGAAAACGGATTTCCCGGATCCGGATCCCCCAAGAATAACAAGAGATTTTCCTGTTTTGATATTAAGGTCCAGACCCTGTAAAATTTTTTTGGTACCAAAGCTCTTCCTCATGCCCTTCACAGATAACTCCAGGGAAGGAGATTCAGACAAAGATGGAGAGGTAAGAGGGGCAGAGACAGTCATAACCATAATTGAGCCTCACACAAACAGAGTTGTAAGAATATAGTTAGATGCAAAGATCAAAATAGCGGCGGAGACAACAGCATATGTTGTTGCACGTCCAACCCCAACAGCACTGCGCCCCGCATAAAATCCATGATAACAGCCCATCAGAGCGATAATGAAACCAAAAACAGCAGCTTTAATAAGACCTGTTAAAATGTCATTTTGTGTTACAAAATCCAGCGTGTTTCGAAGATAGGTTACACCATTAAAATCAAGGGACTGTGTTGCAACAAGAAAACCACCCATCACACCAACAACATCTGCTATAAGAACCAGAACGGGGAGAAAAAGGGTTGCCGCGATAAGACGGGGGACCATAAGATATTGGAAGGGATCGGTAGAAAGGGTAAAAAGTGCGTCAATTTGTTCTGTAACACGCATAGATCCAATCTCTGCGGCTATTGCGGCGCTGACTCGTCCTGTCAGCATAAGGGCAGCCAGAACGGGCCCAAGCTCCCGTGTTAAGCCAACAACAACAATATTGGGGACAAACTGTTCTGCATTAAAACGCGTGCCACCTGTATAGATATTAAGAGCCAAAGCCCCCCCTGTGAACAGAGCCGTTAATCCAATAACAGGGATGGAGAAAAAACCCGTTTTTATGATTTGTTGTAGTATTTGTCCCCAAAACCAGGGTGGATGAAAAAGGGCTCTTATGCTTTTGAAAGCAAAGAGCGTAGCCCGCCCAGTTTCCTGTAAAAGGGCAAGGCAGGTAGATCCCAGAGCTATAAAAAAAGTCATTATCCTATCTTTTTACAAAAAATCAGAAGAAATAAGTCCGTTTCAAAATAAGGGAGTAAACTTTTACGTATGTCAGAGCTTATAAGTACGCCGGCATCGTTCATTCAGGCGTACCAAAAGCTCATAAGGTTCTGTATTCGCTCTTTTTGCCAAAATATCAAGATCTGGCCCCAAAAAAGACGCAAACATACCGGGGGCAACATCCTCTCCCACATCCGTTACATCAAGTGTGATCAGGTCCATAGATAAACGTCCTGTAAAGGGAACACAAACTCCATGAATGCGCGCAAAGCCCAGGGTATGTAATGCGCGGACAAAACCATCAGCATAACCAAGACCGACAGTGGCTATTTTTCTGGTGGACCGGGCCTTAAAGTAGGCCCCATAGCCTACACTGTCTCCCTGCCGAATGGTGCGTATCTGCAAAACAGGGGCTCTCACCTCAACAACGGGATGAAGGGGTTCTGGCAGAAAAGCTCTGTGACCACCATAAAGATTTATACCAGGGCGGACAAGATCAAAACGCCATGCCGGACCTAAGTGAAGGCCTGCTGAATTCGCCAAAGATGCGCGCGCTTTGGGGTAGAGGGGACGTAAGAGTTCAAGAGCTGCCCGAAAATGGCTTAACTGGAGGAGATTCATAGGGTGTTGAGGGGTGTCTGCACAGGCAAGATGGCTGAGAATTAAGGTAACAGGTAAAGATTTTTTCCCCTGAACAGATGACATTCGAAAAGCCTCAACTTCATCCTGATCGAGGCCAAGACGGTTCAGCCCTGTGTTAATATGCAAAGCAGCCGGAGGGAGATCAGAGACCTGGCGTGCCAGCTGTTCCCAGAGCTCTGTTTGCCAGAGACTGTTAAGAACAGGGCGTAAACTATGTTGTATAAAGCTATCTGTTTCACTGGGAGAAAACCCGTGAAGAATGTAGATAACTGCCTGTCTTTTTCCAAGGGCTGCCCGTAAACTGATACCTTCTTCCAGATTTGCAACAAAAAAAGTCTGTGCACCTAAGTCAGCCAGATATGGCGCTATTTTTTGAGCCCCCAGACCATAACCATCAGCTTTCACCACAGGGGCAAGTTCCGCAGGATGAGCTTTATCCTTCAAAAGGGCGTAATTTTTTGCAAGAGCTGTTAAATCAATCATAGAATAAGCATGCGACCCCCAGACATGGTCCAAAGGGTCGGTTTGTTCTGGCGGGGGACAACTGGAGGCAGGAGCAGGATCACGCGCGTGTTTCATAGAAGGGTAAGGCCTCCAGACCAGGGGAGAGTATAATGCGTTTGTTCCACAATATTTTTGTATGACCAGATAAAGATTTTTTTGTCTTCAAATGTATTGAAGGCTCTCTTCGTATGTTCCTTAGAGCCCTTAAGAGTTAAAACAATAGCTTTCACAGGAAACAAAAGCAATACTGATGCTCAGCTGATTGATAGAGTTCTAAAAGTTCCCTTGTGATTTTTGAATTTTTAGGATGATTGTCTGGTCCACCAGAAGCTGGATTTGGTGGGAGAGGATCAAAGCGAATGCCAACACGACGCCATGTCGTTTTTACCAGTTTCAACTTGCCTGGTGGTTTCCCCCAAGTAATTTGTTTGTTTTTTTGCTGTAAATTATTTTATTTTTTCTTGTAAAAATTTAATTCTTAGAGTATTTTTTTTATTTTACATAACTTTCATTGCGTTTAACTTGTAAATCTTATATATATCATTCAGTGTTACTAGAATATTGTGGGACAAATCTTACAGTTGACCCACAGATATTCCCCGTGCAGCCTGAATCAGGCAAAGGGAGGTACCTGTGCTTACAGATGAAAATCGGCGGTTTCTCAGGAGTCAAATCAAAGTAATAACGGTTGGAGTAATCATTGCGGTCTTTTCTATGCTTTCTAACCTTGAAGCTTATGCTCACGGTGGTGGATTGAATGCGCAAGGCTGTCACAATAATCGAAAGACAGGTGGCTATCATTGCCATCGTAAACAAGGTGGAAGTAAGCCCCTAAAAAGTAAGCTCCTAAAAAGAGTGGGAATTCACGAAGCAGAGGACAGAAGAGCAGAAGAACGCTTAAGGCTCGTGCAGGAACGCGCTTATATGTCTCAGGAACGGAATTTGCGTTTTCAGGAAGAGGAGGTAAGACGTCTTTTAGCAGTTCGCGAACAAGAAAAAACCAGAGGAAAATTACTGGAAAGCTGGAGACGTTTTCCACAATGTGTTGAATATCTTTTGTCAGGGCGACAGGGTGGTGCCGTCCCTAAATATGGCACGATGGAATGGCTACAAGCTGAGGAGCAGCGTCTGGCACAATTGAGAGGAAGTTTTTCTGAAGCCATAGAGCTTTTTCCATCTGTCAAAAATCTGCCTCAGAATATACAAAACATGGTTTTCAGAGCTTATGAGGCGGGTCAAGATGAACAGCTTATGCGTCTGTCGCGCGCTCTGGCACCTCCAAAAAAAGACCTCACAGCTCTGCAAAAGAATCTTGGGTCCTTATTAAAAAACGCTTCCCGTGAAGAACAGGAACTGGTTTTTAGAATTTTGAGGCAGAGACAGGATAAAAAACAGGTTAAGAAAGCCAGAAAAGATCCGCGTGTTCAGTTTACAGAAGAATGGGGGCGTCTTTATATGATTAGGCATGATCCTGAAACAGGCAAAATCATTCGCCAAGATATGGGCGAAGCTAAAAAAGAAGAGGCTTGGGGGGAGGTTGCCAGATAGGGAAAGGACGTCACATTGCTTTCAGGCATGACGTGAGCATCCCCTATTTTTGAGGAAAGCTATCACCTCTTTATTTACATCATAGCTGTATTTTTTTGAAAATTCCTCCTGATATAAGTTTTGCACGTGCGAACCATTCTATCCAAATGGATAAAGTGATCCTATGGGGTCTGCATAACCTCTCTAAGGTTCCTATAGTTTTGAGGTGTTTATGGCCGTTTTGCAATTCTCCCTTTCTGATTTTGAGGTTTTTGGGAGATTGTTGGGTCAGCACGGATCTGGGTTTGACAGGGGGCCGAACGGTCGTTAACTATTTATTAATATATTTGTTTCTTCCAGGATGAATTCCAGGAACGGAATTTTACTTAATGTAAGGCGAAAACGATGAATGAAGAAAAAGAAAATGTAACCTACACTCTTAACAAAGATACCAAAGACAAGGCTTATGCTGTGCTGGACCAACTGGGCATAGATCCAGATAATGCGGTGCGGGCGTTTTTGGGCCACATTGCTATGTTTGGGGAATTTCCATTTCAACCTACTCTTTCGGAGAAGGAAATACATAAAATTCAAAGCTATGCTTTCAGAAGAAATCCTTAAAAAGTCCTCAAATGCAGGTCGGGGAGTAAGGGGAAAGTGAGATGTTTATGCCTTTATAGCCGCTCTGGCAATTTAGGAGTGATCACGTCAGGACAGATCTTACTGGACTATCCTATACCGGAATAACGATCGTCTTGTGCGAGATTACCAAAACGGGTTAAGGCTTCGTTGAAGGAGAGTTTCACTGTCCCAATAGGGCCATGACGCTGTTTTCCGATAATAACCTCAGCTGTTGAACGCAGGCGGTCCATCTCCTCAATCCATTTTAAATGTTCTTCTGTGCCCTCTTTAGGCTCCTGACGGCTAAGATAATAGGATTCACGAAAAACAAAGGCCACGATATCGGCATCCTGCTCAATAGAACCGGATTCCCTCAAATCAGCCAGTTGCGGGCGTTTATCATCACGATCTTCAACCTTCCGTGAGAGCTGGGACAAAGCTAAAACGGGGATATTGAGTTCTTTGGCAAGAGCTTTTAAGTTTTGGGTAATTTCGCTGACTTCCTGAACACGGCCTTCCCGGCGGGAGGAGGGGGTGAGAAGTTGCAGATAGTCCACAATAATCAGATCAAGACCCTCTGTACGTTTAAGGCGTCTGGCCCTTTGTGCCAGCGCTGCAATAGACAGCCCCCCCGTATCATCAAGATAGAGGGGAAGGCGGGTGAGCTCATGCGCGGCGTCTCTTAGCTTTTCATATTGTTCTGATGTGATATCCCCGCGGCGAATACGATCAGAAGGCACACCTGCACTGTCAGCGACAAGGCGTGTGGCCAGTTGTTCAGAGGACATTTCAAGGGAGAAAAAGCCTACAACACCTCCCTTGCCTGTATCGTCTTTTCCTTGAGATTTTAAGCGATAGCGGGCCACATGAAAAGCAATATTAAGGGCGAGCGCCGTCTTTCCCATAGAGGGCCGGCCGGCCAGAATAATCAGGTCCGAGGCATGAAGACCGCCAAGACGACGGTCAAGATCTAAAAACCCTGTTGAGAGGCCCGAGAGGCCGCCATCACGCTCATAGGCTGCTGCTGCCATATCAAGGGCTGTTTGTAAGGCTTCGGAAAAAGGAGAAAACCCTTTGGAAAGATTGCCTGTTTCTGCAAGCGTGAAGAGTTTTTGCTCCAGAGCTTCCAGCTGAGAAGTCCCCGTCTGGTCCGGTTCCGGGTGGGCTGCCTGGTGTTTCATCTCATCACTGAGGTGCATAAGGCTGCGGCGCAGGGAGAGGTCCCTTAAGACACGCCCATACGTTCCCAGCGCTTCAAAGCCTGCGGCATTGGCAAGGAGAAGGGCGAGATAGCGCACACCACCAATTTCCTGAAAGCCATCATCCTGCTCAAACTGGTTCTTCAGCGTGATGGCATTGGCAAGGGTGCCCTGATGGATTTTGAGTTTTATGGCCTCAAACAGGCGCTTATGCAAAGGGTCATAAAAATGAGAGCTCAGGAAAGAATCCCCAAGTTTATAGACCGCTTCGTTGTCGCGCAGTAAAGCACCAAGGACGGCCTGTTCTGCCTCAAGGTTATAGGGCAAAGCCTCAGAGGTGTTTTCCTGAAGTAAAGAGGTCACATTGCTTTCAGGCATAGCCCAGGTCCTGTTTTTAAAGATGGTGAGAGCATCCCACTTTAATGAGATGAAATCTCCCCCCTTAAATTTAGCCTGGTTTCTCAGACTTCACCAGGCCGGCCTGTTTTTTCTTCTAAGAATAGCCTGTATAGGGAAAATGTGAATAATGTGGACAACTCCTTATGCCCTTTATTTTGTCGGAAGATAGGTGTGGATAAGTTTAGGGAAATTTTTTAAAAATTTCTGGATTTATATTTTGGATTTGCTCTTTCTTTTAAATACATAGAACATTAAAAAACATTTTTTAAAAAGAAAAAAGCTGCTTTGATCTTTCTCTAAAGCGGGTTTTGGCTGAATATGTGATACAGAGAGCTGGAACACACTCTACAGTGTTGCTTTTTTGGAACACATCTTAAGAAAAGATTTTTTTTTGTATAAAATAGCATGAAGAATTATTTACTTTAAGGATGATCTACTATTTAAAAAATGATCAGATGTGGATCTTTCTGTTTTGTATGAAATTTCCTGTCGTTTATTAAAAGTTTATCTTTAGGGAGATTAAGAGATGATCAAAAGACGTTATCATTCATACCTGTTAATCAGTACAATGATGGCAGGTTTAATGGGTGTAAACTCCGGGGCCTGGGCGCAGGATGCCGTAGACGATCCTGCACAGGAAGCTGTGGAGCGTGATCAGGTTGTGGTCACGGGTTCACGCATTAAAAAGAAAGATTTCGTCTCTAACAGCCCTATTACAACAGTGGGTGAGGTGGAGTTACAGGAAACAGGAACTATTAACACTGAGGATCTTTTGAACACTTTGCCACAAACTGTTCCCGGTTTTGGCAAAACTTCTAACAATCCTGGCGATGGCACGGCCAGTGTTGATCTCCGTGGTCTTGGCTCGACAAGGACTCTGGTTCTCATGAATGGAACACGCATGGTGCCGACAAGTAAAGATGGCATTGTGGACATTAATAATATTCCACCTTCTATGATCAAAAGTGTTGAAGTGGTCACAGGGGGAGCCTCAGCCATTTATGGTTCGGATGCTATTGGCGGTGTGGTCAACTTCATTTTGAAAGATGATTTTGAAGGTATGGAAACCCGCCTGAATTATGATATTTCTCAGGAAGGTGATGCTGAAAACTATGATCTGGGCTTTACTGTGGGGAGTGGTTTTGCAGAAGGTCGGGGGCATATTGTTTTTGATTTTGGCTATACCAACCGTAAAGCAGTTTTTCAGGGGGACAGAGGTTTTTCCAAATTCACTTATACGGATGGGGAAGATGCCGATGGCAAGGCCATACTTGAGAGAAGTGGATCTTCTCTGGTGCCCGGGGGACATGTTTTCAGAAATGTTGACTTTTCTAATATTTTGGGGATTACCCCAACAATGGTTGGGGGACAATATACCTGTGATCCCGGAGGCATCAATAATGGCCTGAGACCCAATACAGGGAATACGGCCTGTCTTGGTCAGATTGTCTTTCAGGGTGATGGTAACCCCAAACCCTGGGTTGGCAGTGGTACCAATAATGATCGCTATAATTATGCGCCGGTCAATTATTTACAATTGCCCCAGGAACGTTATAATGCCATGACCACATTCAAATATGAACTGACCTCTTCTATGGAGGCTTATGGTCATTTTATCTTTGCCTCTAACAAGGTGCCCCAGAGACTGGCACCAACACCTGCATATACAAATATTACCACAAGTCTAGATAATCCTTATATGACAGCTCAGACACGAGAGCTTCTGGCGCCTTATGCCAACACAGATAATGAAGTTACGTTTAATTTGGGCCGGCGTATGCTGGAGACCGGGCCCCGTATTTCCAATACAGATTCCATAGCCTATCAGATCAAAGCGGGTCTGCGGGGTAATCTGGTTGATAACTGGGACTGGGATGCGTATTTCCAATCTGGTAAAGTTCAGGTCAATGAGGATATCAGAGGTGATATTAGTAAATCACGCTTTCAGGCGGCGGCGAATGTTATCAGAGGACCAAATGGTAATCCGGTCTGTAAGGACAGCGCTTTTGCGGACTGTAAGCCTGTAAATATTTTTGGTCCCAATAAAATCTCCCAGGAAGGGATAAGCTTTATTGCTGCCCCCCTCAATTCCAAGCAGGATTATACGCAGAATGTTTTTGGGGCCTCTTTAAGCGGAGATACAGGTGATTTTCAACTTCCAGGTGGACCTATTGGTCTGGCTTTCGGTGTGGAATATCGTGAGGAGAAGATGAGTTTTAATCCCTCCGACGCTTTATCCCGTGGTGATCTGGAAGGCTTTAATCAGACTCCTGCCGTCTCAGGCCGGTTTGATGTGTATGATATTTATGCTGAGCTTTATGCACCTATTCTTTCAGGTCAGCCTTTTGCTGAAATTCTGGCTCTTGAGGCAGCAGCACGCTATTCCACATATTCTACAAATGTGGGAGATGTGTTCACCTGGAAAGCAGGTGGTGAATGGGCGCCTGTACAGGCCCTTCGCTTCCGTGGCCTTTATAATACGGCGGTGCGTGCCCCTAATATTTTTGAACTGTTCAACCCTGCCAGTAATGGTTTTCCTCAGGCAATTGATCCATGTTCTGCTTCACAAAATCCACAGGCTAAAGGTATTTCTGCTCTTTGTGCTGCAACAGGCGTGCCCGCAGCACAGATAGGAACTTATGAACAGCGTGATACCCAGATTGAGGGGATTTATGGCGGTAACCCGAACCTGAACGAAGAGAAAGCCAAGACTTTCTCCATCGGTTTTGTTTTGCAGCCAGATTTTCTCCCTAATTTCAGCATGTCTGTTGACTATTGGAACATCAAAATTGATGATTATATCACCTCTTTTGGCGGCGGAGTCGCCAATGTTCTTAAAAACTGTTATGACTCGGCCGTTAATACGGGTTTAAGTGCAAGTAATCCTTTCTGTCAGGTGATTCAGCGTGATTCTATCGGACAGCCCACAGTTTCTGTCACGGATCAGAATGCTGCTTCTTTGAAGACCAGTGGTGTGGATGTTCAGGCAGACTACAGCTTTGATTTTGCAGACTTTAAGTCTCTGAACTCTTTACCTGGTGGTATGGAAATCAGATTTTTGGGAACCTATCTCCAAAAATATGATTTTAAATCAAGTCAAATCGCTGACACAAATAAATGTGCAGGAACATTTGGTAAAATCTGCCCGGTTTCTGAACCCAAACCAGAATGGCGTCATCGTATGACATTCCGCTGGAATTATAAAGATTATGGGGTCCAGTTGCACTGGAACTATATCGGTGAGGTTAAAGATGATGATCCTGAAGCAAATTATGCTGTTGAGAAAATAGGTGCCTTTAACTATTTCGATCTTTCAGCAGACTGGCAGATTAATGACCATTTCAGACTCAATGGTGGGATACGTAACCTGTTTGACAAAAACCCACCCATTATGGGAGCGAATGCTGAACAGGCCAACACTTATCCCGCGACATATGATGTTTTTGGTCGTGCCTTCTATGTTGGCTTGAGAGCTAATTTCTAAGGATATGCCTTTTGGAAGGCTTTGCCTTTCTGAGCTTTCCTGAAATAACCGGGTTCTGATATTCAGAACCCGGTTTTTTTATGCTGAAAGTTTTATATATAATACTATAATTTTTACTGGCTTTTTTAAAAAGAGATAGAAAGGGCCGTCCTGTAACAGGGGTAAGAAATATCCAAACCAGAGAGAGTGTGAGCTTGGAGCCTAAAAGACAGGGGACAGGTTTTATGGGACAGGTTTTCCACCTCCCATAGGAAGATCCGCCATAGCATTTTTATAATTCATGCATTGCTTCTTTAAACAGACTGTGATCTCAGGGTCTTTCCGATATGATCTATGGTTTCTTTAACTCCATAAAGGGCCACAAAAGATCCAAATCTTGGCCCCTGACTTTGACCTAACAATATCTCATAAAGCGCCTGAAACCAGCTTTTCAAAGGGTCAAAGCCATGCTCTTTTCCTACAGCATAGACAATTTCCTGAAGGCGTTCGGCATTGTGATATTCCCCAGGATCCAAAGCCTCAAAACGTGTTTTAAGGTCTTCAAGGGCTACACACTCCTGATCACTGGGCTGGCGAAAATTTTTATGGGGTGCAATAAAGTCCTCATAATAGCGCATCGCACATGTGACAAGCTTGTCAAGAAAAGGGTGTGTTGGTGGCGAGGTTCCGGGCGCATAGCGATGAATAAAACCCCACAGCATCTCTTTATCCTGAGCATTAGCGGCAGAGACAAGATTAAGGAGCAGGGAAAAACTAATGGGCGTTTCCTCACCCGGAGGCATACCATGATGGATATGCCAGAGAGGGTTTTCCAGGCGTTTGGCGTCATCCTGCTCCTGAAAGGCGCGTCCGTGTGCACTGTATTCATCTGTTGCTTTGGGAATGACGTCAAAAAACAGGCGCCTGGCGGTGCGTGGTTTTTGAAACATATAATAGGCAAGACTTTCTTTGGGGCCATAGCTGAGCCATTCTTCAACAGAGAGGCCATTCCCTTTAGATTTTGAGATTTTCTGACCTTTTTCATCTAAAAAAAGTTCATAGGAAAAGCCAGCAGGGGGGGAGCCACCCAAAGCTTTGCAAATTTTTGCTGAGGCCTTGACAGAATCTATTAAATCTTTGCCAGACATTTCATAATCAACGCCCAGAGCACACCAGCGCAGGGCCCAGTCCGCTTTCCACTGAGCCTTAACATGGCCCTGAATAACAGGGATTTCCACATGTTCACCATCTTCATCTTCAAAGGTGATGGTTCCTTTTTCAGGATTACGTGCCAGGATAGGCGTTTGAAGAACACACCCCGTTTTAGGAGAAACAGGAAGAAAGGGGGCATAGCTTGCGCGGCGTTCTTCCCCAAGTGTCGGCAACATGATGGCCATCACATCATCAAAACGTTCCAGCATAAGACGCAAGACAGCATCAAAAACACCAGAACTATACTGTTCTGAGGCCGACATAAAGGTATAGTCAAAGCCAAAGCTATCCAGAAATTCCCGAAGTTTAGCATTATTATGGTGGGCAAAGCTTTCATATTTCTCAAAAGGATCCGGAATACGGCTTAAGGGCTTGCCAAGATGCTCTTTTAACATAGCCTGATTAGGGACATTGTCGGGAATTTTTCTCAAAGCATCCATATCGTCTGAAAAAGCGATAAGGCGTGTGGGGATGGCCCCGTCTGTCAAAACGTGAAAGGCATGGCGTACCATAGCTGTACGTGCTACTTCCCCAAAGGTTCCAATATGGGGAAGGCCAGACGGGCCATAGCCTGTCTCAAAAATAACTGGTCCCTGTTTTGGTTTTTTATCAAGGCGGGCTTTGAGGGTTCGTGCTTCAAGAAAGGGCCATGCTTTGGCTGTTGTGGCAAGACTGGCATATGATGACATAAAAAAACCTCCCTGAAAAGAACCTGCTTTAACCTGTTGATCAACAGCTTTGATGAAGTGTGATAGCATAACTTTTCTTCAAAATCATGTCTGTGATATACAGGATTTTTTTGAGAAGTTTTTTGCAAACGAAATCATGGTTTTATCAGCTGAAAGAAAAATGGGAAAGGGCTGTGAACCCCCCTAACACAAGCCAGCCTGCAAGAGCCATATGGCCTGCGATTTTCAAAATGCGCTGATCCGTTACAGAGAAAAGATAAAACAGGAGAAAAACAGCATAGCCTGCAAGAACAGTACAAAAAGAGGGGGAAATGAGAGCCGCACACCCCACACTGAGGACAAAGAAAACCACAAGACTCAAAAGACCCAGGGGGAGGCGCAGGCGGCCTGAAGCAAGGGGGGTATCCTGTCTTGTTTTAATTTTGCGATCTTGCTCAAGGCTCAAAGCATCACGGAGAAGATGGAGAGCGCTGCTCATAGATGAGAAGCTCAGAAAAGCCAGGAGAAGCCTCAAAATATCCTGTATGGAGGTTGACAGTCCTGTCACAGAAAGTGGGATGAAGATAAAAAGGCTCCACAGCCAGGACCGCATACGTGCTGCCTCTACAAGGGCAGGGAAGGGGTTAGGCTTATAGCTAAGAATATGAAGATTGATCTTCTGCCTTTTGGCCTCCCGTGCCACGGATTTAGAAAGATGAATGCCATAAGCTTTTTCAGCCACTTTCCAGACATGAAGATCAACCCGGCTGTCCCCAAGATAATCAAAGCCTTCCGGGAAGTTTTTTGTCAAATAAGCTGCTTTACGGGGTCCTGTAAGATTAACTGTTGCAGATGAGCCTGCACTTTTATCAAACACACCTTCCCAATGCTCAGCAATCCGTCTGACAAGCTTATCATGGCTTCCGGAGACGAGAGCTCTGGGCCTTTTCTGTTGTTGAATAAAGGCAAGGGCCATTTCACAGACGGGCAGGTTTTGAAGAGAGAGTTTCTGCCCCACAGCCTCTGTCAGTTTAAGCTTCACATAGCCCCGCCCTTTTAAGGACCAGATAAGAACGAAGAACAGACCGGAAAACGGTCTGGTCCGTAAAAACAACATCAACAGCTCACCTGAGACATCCACTTTAAGGAGAGTTTCATCCAAATCAGAGACAAAGGTTTTGGTCATATGTGTTTTAACTCAGCTCTGTTTTAAAGGCCATAGCGTGACCAAAGCGCACGCGCTTCCATACTGTAGTCAAGCTCTGATGAAAATGTTCCTAAAAGGCGTTGGGATAAGCCGGGTTTGGGGCCTGTAAGGAATTTAATTTTTGTCTCTTCACCATATTTTCCCTGGACAATATCATGAAGTTCACCAAGACCATCCACAAGGCCGAGCTCTAAAGCATGGCGGCCGATCCAGACATCACCAGAAAACAGGTCCTGTTCTGTTGTCAGGCGATCCCCCCGTGCTTCGCGGACAAGCGCTATAAATTCCTCATGTACATCTTTCAGAAGGCCATGGATCCATTTTTTATCTTCAGGTTTTTCAGGTGTGAAAGGGTCAAGGCGCACCTTATTTTTTCCTGCCGCATAGGTACGACGCTCAAGCCCTATTTTCTTGAGAATTTCAGGAAAGCCAAACCCCCCACCGACAACGCCTATGGATCCAACAAGAGAATCAGGCATTGCATAAATTTCGTCGGCCGCACTGGCAATCATATAGCCTCCGGAAGCTGCGACATCTTCACAAAAAGCATACAGAGGCTTTTCATACTGTTTTTTAAGGCTTTTAAGACGCGTCGCGATGAGACGTGACTGCACCGCCGCCCCTCCGGGAGAATTGATGAGCAAAGCTATGGCTTTGGCCTGTTTAATTTTAAAAGCTTTTTCAAAAAGCTTTTCAAGTCCTGCAAGGCTAAGTCCCCGACCGGGACGGGCTTTGGGATGAATAGCTCCTTCAAGACGTAAAGCGATTACAAGAGGTATATTCTTTTGACCAGGTAAGAAATTTTTCAGTGTATCAAGCATGATGGTTACCTTAATAAATAAGCCAGAGGGGAAACAGATCAGCTTATACCCATAAGGGTAAAGAACTCTCCCCCCTTAAAACAGCGTCAGCCTGTGGGGTGTGCTGGCGGGATTCTTTATCATGGAGAATAAAGGGTGGCAATAAAGTCAGAGGGGAATGAACAGCTTTACGGGACCCCACAAGGACTCTAATTGCTGGCTTATCTGCATAAGCATGTACAGGCAAAACACGTATATCCCCGGCATGGTTTGATAGGGTCGCAATAATTTTATCCAAACGATCCGCTCTGTGGATAAGGGTCAGGCGTCCCTTTGGTTTTATAGACCGGAGACAGAAATCAATCCAGGTTTTTAAAGGGGTTTTACCTAAACCAAAAGCCTGTTTTTTCTTTTGATGCATATCTTCTTTATATTCATGATCGGCGTAGAAGGGGGGGTTGAGGAAACTTTGATCGAAGTATTTTGCAGGAAAGACAGACTGAAGAAGAGAGGAGGGATCTTCATGCACACTACCCTGATGAATATGAACACGTTGTGAGAGATTATTTAAAAGGCTGTTTTCCCGTGCAAGGCATACCATATCTTCATCTTTTTCCAGACCTGTAAAAAGAGCTTCAGGCAGACGCCCGGCTGCACATAAAAGCGCAGTTCCCGCTCCTGAGCCAGCCTCTAAAATCTGTTCACCGGGACGTGCAGACAGGCTTGTGGCTAAAAGAACAGCATCAAGACCGGCTCTGTAACCTTTCACAGGCTGCTTTAAAACGATTTTGCCTCCCAAAAAACCGTTTACATCGTATTTTGTTTCTAATGTGGATTTTAAAGTCAAATTTTAATCCTGTCAGAAAAGATAGTTCTGAAAGACGTATTTTTCTTGTATAAAAAATTTGTGCTTCTTAAAATAGCGTTGTTTATACCAGTTTATATGAGGCTTCTCAATGCCTTTGAGATGCCCCTGTTTTTTGATGGTAAAGGGAGAAAAGCTTGAATAAACAGGCTAAAGAGGTCGGGACCTCTTTGCATAAAGATCATCCTGTTGATCATTTAGCAGGCATGCTCAACTCTTCCCTCAGGCGTGTTGACAGAGAGATTCTTGATCGCCTTGAAAGCCCTGTCTCTCTTATCCCTGAGCTGGCACAACACCTTGTTACGGCAGGGGGGAAGCGCATTCGTCCACTTGTCTCCCTTGCATTTTCACATCTTTCAGACTGTGAGGAAGACAAGGCTGTTAAATTTGCAACAGCGCTTGAACTTATACACTCTGCGACACTTTTACATGATGATGTTATTGATGAAAGTTCTTTGAGGCGGGGGCGTCAGACGGCGCACCATGTCTGGGGCAATACGGCGAGTATTCTGGTGGGAGATTTTCTTCTTGCCCGGACCTTTTCCCTTATGGTGGAAGCCGGTGATTTGAAGGTCCTGGAGCTTTTGGCACGAACCTCAGAAACCATTTCTGAAGGTGAGGTTTTACAGCTGATGTCTTCTCAAAATCTGGAACTTGCTCTTCAACATTACCCTGCTATCATTGAAGGGAAAACAGCGGCCTTATTTGCAGCGGCTACAGAAGTGGGTCCTTTAGCTGCCAGAAAAGGGCAGGACCTGTGCGATGCTGCAAGAATTTATGGGCGTGAACTGGGGCTTGCCTTTCAGCTTGCCGATGATGCCTTAGATTATGGGGGGTCAGCCGGCCTGATGGGGAAGGCAGCGGGAGACGATTTCCGTGATGGCAAGCCAACTCTCCCCCTTCTTATGGCCTGGGAAGCGGGGAATGCAGAAGAAAAGGCATTTTGGGAACAGGTTCTGGCCGCGAAAATCAGAACAGAGGAAGATTTTCAAAAAGCCTGTCATCTTATAGAGAGCCATAAAACCTTATCTCTCACCCTTGAAAAAGCAAACAAGCATAGCCAAAAAGCTCAGCAGGCTCTTTTAGCGTTTCCCTCTTCCCCTTTGCAGGACGGTCTGCATGAACTCGCTGCCTTTGTGGTGCAGCGTCATTATTAACCCTTTGGGTGGCGTATGAAAAAAGTAGACATTCCAAACGATATTCTGATTTAAGGAGATCTTTCAGCTATGTCAGATCGTATCTTTTTTCCCCTCATGATCATGATGGCCGCCATGATGGTCACCCTTGCTGTGCGTCCGGCTTTTCTCACAGAGCAATCGCCCGCCCCTCCCCCGGCAGGAGAAAAGCCTGAACACCTATACTCCCGGGGGTATATAGACTGACCTGTGTGGGGACATGAGGGAAAACCTTATAAAAAGTCAGGAAGGAGATTGAGGTATGTTTTGGGTGGATGTTGAGACCTTTGTCTCCCTGGTTTATAACCGGTTTATAAAATGAGATGGTTCATGTGCTTTCCGTGAGAGCCTGCATCATTTTTTTTACGATGATATCATGCATAGGCGCTACGGGGACCATATATATTTTCCCGAGAAAATTATGTGTTTTTACGGATGTCGTAATAGAAAAAGAGGCCTCGTTCCTGCCTGATTTTTGTGATGATAAAGAAACTAAAACAGAGAGATGTTTATCTTTAAAGGCTAACAATAAGTTTTCCTCTGTAATATTTTCAATGTAAAAAAAGTCTATAAACTCACCTTTTTTAGGGAGTGTTCCTCTTTCTTTTTCACTGAAGCCATGTATTTTTTTAAGAGAAAAGAGTGAACAGATAAGATCACGAATTTTGAAGGACAGTTCCAGCCACCAGGATGTATCTTTCGTCATTAAGCAATATGCATGAAATGCGCTTACAGGAGGTGATATGATACATTCTCTATGATGGTAAAAATCAAGATTTTCCCGTTTGTCCAGGATATAAAACCCGGTATTCTTATCTTTAAATGGCATCATGTCTTACAAATCTTTGTATTCTGAACGTTTTGCTATGCGTATGACTTTTTCCTAAAGAGTTTTGTCTTTTGAGGGGGCCCAGAGCTGGTCCGATTTTCCAAAATCATTGGCCTCGCGGGCCAGAACAAACAAAAGATCGGACAAACGGTTAAGATATTTCAAAAGAAGGGGCCTGTCCTTTAGGTGCTCCTTTTCCTGCTCTGCTATCAGTCTGGACAGGTAACGTTCAGCACGGCGGCATACAGTGCGTGCAAAATGCAGGCGTGCACTGGCCTCTGATCCACCGGGGAGAATAAAGCTGGTGAGGGGTGAGAGCTTTTCATTCACAGCGTCAAGATGGTTTTCAAGCCAGGTGATGCGGTCTTCTGTCAGGCCTGTTTTTCGTGGGGGGCGTCCGGGAGCGGCCAGTTCTGCTCCAAGTTCGAAAAGATCATGCTGTATTGCGATAAGAAGGTCATAGCACCCGCCTTTTTCAGAAACAGACAGCGCAAGCCCTAAAGCAGCATTGGTTTCATCAAGGGCACCTAAAACCTCAAAACGATGTTCATGTTTTGCGGCATGAGATCCGTCACCAAGCTGGGTCATGCCCTGGTCACCACGGCGTGTATAAATTTTATCCGTACGTGTCATCGATCTCTCAACCTCTTCTGGAAACTGTAAAAACTTCTTTCTTATGCAGTATTGTCTTCTCTTAACGTTAAAAGGGAGGAAAGAAGAGCACTGAGCCTTTTAAAGCGTATTTCAATATCACCCCATTCCTCTTTGATAACAAGGCTGTTGTCGGGCCTGAGTTTCCAGCGGGGCTGTTGTGCAACAAACTGAACAAGTGCTGCCGGATCAGAGATGGCGCCTTCACGGAAAGACATGACTGCACCTTTTGGACCTGCCTCCAGTTTTGCAAGGCCTAAGCGTTTGCAGAGGGTTTTCAGCCCTGTTAAATACAGCAAATGTTCGGCCTGTTCTGGCAGGGGACCAAAACGATCAATAAGCTCTGCTGCGAAGGCATCTCTCTCCTCTGCTGTTTCAAGAGCTGCAATACGGCGATAAAGAGAGAGCCTGATATCAAGATCTGTAATATAGGTGTCCGGTAAAAGAACAGCTGTACCAATCTGAATCTGAGGGGACCAGTCCTGTGACGATGAAACTTCCCCCTCAGCCCGCAGGCTCGCAACACTTTCTTCAAGCATGGATTGATACAGTTCAACACCTACATCGCGAATATGACCGGACTGTTCTTCCCCTAAAAGATTACCTCCACCACGCATATCCAAATCATGACTGGCGAGGGAAAAGCCAGCACCTAGAGAATCAAGAGACTGTAAAACTTTCAGGCGCTGTTCCGCACCATTTGTTAGTTTTTTTTGAGCAGGCGTGGTGAGATAAGCATAAGCACGTGTTTTAGAACGCCCCACACGTCCCCGCATTTGATAGAGTTGTGCCAGGCCAAAATGGTCGGCGCGCTGGATAATCAGGGTGTTGGCTTTGGGAATATCAAGACCACTTTCCACGATACTGGTTGAGAGAAGAACATCATACTGGCCTTCATAAAATTGTGTCATAATTTCTTCAAGCTGACGGCCCGGCAGGCGCCCATGGGCAGAGGTGAAACGAATTTCCGGCACATGGTCACGTAAAAAAGATTCTGCTTTATCAAGATCAGCAATATGGGGGACAATATAAAAACTCTGACCACTCCTGTATTTCTCACGCAACAGGGCCTCACGCACCACCACAGTATCAAAGGGCGTGACATATGTTCTGACTGCCAAACGATCGATAGGGGGCGTTGCAATCAGGGAGAGATCCCGTATACCGCTCATGGCAAGTTGTAAGGTGCGGGGAATAGGGGTTGCGCTCAGCGTTAAAACATGAACATCAGCACGGAGGTTTTTAAGACGTTCCTTGCTTTTCACGCCAAAACGCTGTTCCTCATCAACAATAACAAGACCTAAATCTCTGAATTTGACACGTTCCCCAAGAAGAGCATGGGTACCAATAACAAGTTCACACTGTCCTTCTTCAAGTTCTTTGCGGGTGGCACTGGCCATTTTTGCAGGGGTGAGGCGAGACAGGGCCCGCAGTTTGACGGGCCAGTCTTTAAAACGCTCCTTAAAGGTCTGAAAATGCTGGCGTACAAGCAAAGTGGTCGGGGCAATCAAAGCCACCTGACGCCCTGACATGGCAACAACAAAGGCCGCACGCAGAGCAACCTCGGTTTTTCCAAAACCCACATCACCACAAATGAGACGATCCATAGGGCGACCTTTGGTCAAATCCTCCAGAACATCTTCAATAGCTGCAAGCTGATCTTCTGTCTCTGCATATGGAAAGCCTGCACAAAACTCATCAAATGCTCCCTCTGGTGGTGTAAAAACCTCCATATGTCGCATGGTTCGCGCTGCTGCTGTCTTAATGAGATCGCCTGCCATGGCCAGCAAACGTTTTTTGGCGCGTGCTTTGCGCGCCTGCCAGGAAACACCCCCTAATTTGTCAAGGCTGGCAGCTTCATGTGAGCCATAGCGGCTTAAAAGTTCAATATTTTCAACAGGTAAGAAAAGGCGATCTCCACCGGCATATTCAAGCTCCAGACAATCACGGAGCATATCTTCCACACCAAGCGTTTTCAGGCCATGATAGCGGGCAATACCATGGTCTGCATGAACCACCAGATCACCTGTTGAAAGAGAGGACGACTCAGAGAGAACATTTTTCATCCGCTTCTTGCGTGAAGGCCGTGTCAGACGGTCACCTAACACATCCTGTTCACATAAAAAGACAAATTCGTCTGTTTCAAAGCCCTTTTCTAAAGGTAAAACCACGCTTGCCATATGTGAGGGGGGGAGGGCGTCAACCTCCGCCCAGTTATGAGCTTTGGTTAGTTTTGTGAGGCCATGATCCTCAAAAACATGGGTAAGACGTGTTGCTGACCCTTCGCTCCAGGCTGCAAGGACAACACGGCGTCCCTGTTTTTGAAGCTCTTCCATATGTTGGGAGACAGTTGCAAAAATATTGGTCTCTTTTTGCTGGCGCTCTGCTGCAAAAACGCGACCCTGTCTTCCACCGAAAGATAAGGCTGTATGATGCGCTTCAGAAAAAGGGGAGAGAATACGCACTTTGTGACCCTGAAGGGCTGTTGTCCAGTCCTGCTGAGAAATATAAAGGCTGTCAGGGGGAAGGGCCTTATATGCTGTTGTTTTCAGGGACGGGTTATCTCCCTTATCTGTACGTGCGTGATAATAATCCTCAATAAGATGACGACGTTTCTTAAAGGCATCACCGGCCATAAAATCAAGGGTTATGAGGGGGTCCGGGCCAAGATAGTCAAAAACTGTTTCTAACCCCCCGTAAAAAAGAGCCAGCCAGTGCTCACACCCCTGGGCGCGATGGCCGGCACTGATGCTTTCATAGAGAAGATCGCCATGCGCCCCCCCAAAGGCCTCCACATAGCCCCGACGAAAGGACGCTATGGTTTCAGGTGTCAGCATCACCTCACTGACAGGGTATAAAATGGCCTGAGAAAGCTGGTGTGTGGTTCTTTGAGTTTCGGGACTAAAGGCTCTGACAGATTCAAGAGAGTCACCAAAAAAATCAAGGCGCAAAGGCTCTGATGCTCCGGAGGGGAAAATATCTACAACGCCCCCCCGTATGGCATAATCTCCTGCCTCTATCACAGAAGAGGTTCGTGCATAGCCATTAATACTGAGGTAATGTTCCAGGGCACCTCTGTCGACCACTTCACCCGGGGTGGCAGAAAATCCTGATCCTGCAAGATGGGCGCGCGGGGCTGTGCGCTGGGTGATGGCGGCTATACTGCTTATCACAAGGCAGGGCTTTTGTGTTTCTTTTCTTTTGGCAAGCTCCATGAGGGCATAGGCACGTTGTGCTGCGAGATCTGAGGAGGGGGAGATACGATCATAGGGCAGACAATCCCAGGCTGGAAGTTCTATCAGATCAAGATCAGGCGCAAAAAAACGGCAGAGCTCCGTAAAGGAAGAGGCACGTGCCTGATCGCGGGCAATAAAAACAGAAATACCCTTATGAAGACGCGCGCCTTTCGTAAAGATAAGGGCATCTAATCCATCCGGTGTTTCTGTGATGGTCAAAAAACCTGGACTATGGGCATAGTTTTCTACAAGAGACGTCTTCATGATTGAGATGTTCAAACCCTGTAAAGTGAAAGAAAAAAACTCTACCTCATCTTTGACAGTATAAAAGCCGTTGGGTGCCAAAGGGGAAGTTTTCCCTTATGAGGTTTTATATCAGCATAGCCAGAGAGACTTGATTCTTAAAGATCATGCATAGCATAAAAACATAAATCTCAGTCAGACAAGCCTGTCCTGCCAAAAGACAAGGCTTTGAAACCTGAGAAGAGAAGGTTGAAAAAATGTCTGGAAAACCCGGGCTTAAGTTTTATACGGCCTCATCTGCCAGGCGTCCTCCTGCCAGTGCATAAGCCTGTGTTCCCTTTTGAAAAACTGTGTCCCCGGGAAGGATCTCGTCAACCCTATAGGTATTAGATTCTTCAAGGCGTGCACATAAAGGGGAGAGGTCGTGATGTGTCGCTTCAAAAAGTTCATCATAAGAATCAATAACAAAATAGGTTTGCTGGAAATCATCGATCCTGTAGTCAGTTTTCATAAGGCGCTCAAGATCAAAATGAATGCGGTGGGGAGAAGAGGATTCAAGAGAGAAAATTGACTCTGTACGCGAAGAAACGATCCCTGCGCCATAAATTCTGAGCTCTTTTTCATGCCTGATAAGGCCAAACTCAACCGTGTACCAGTAAAGACGTGCCAGATTTTTAAGACCCCCAGTCTTTATGGTGCGCAAACCATTTTCCCCATAAGCCTGCATATATGCAGCAAAAACAGGCTGACTTAAAAGGGGAACATGCCCAAAGACATCATGAAAAATATCAGGTTCTTCAATATAATCTATCTCATGGGGTTCACGGATAAAACGCCCCGCCGGAAAGCGCCGGTTGGCAAGGTGTTCAAAAAAAACAGCATCGGGCACAAGGCCAGGCACAGCAACAACCTCCCAGCCCGTGAGTTTCCTGAGGGCCTGGTTAACGCGGTGAAAATCGGGTATGCCCTCTTTATTAAGGTCCAGAATTTTAAGCCCATGATAGAATTCCTGGGCAGCCCTGTTTTTGAGGGTCTTTATCTGCTGTGTATAAAGCCTGTCCCACAGGGCATGCTGTTGAGGCGTATATTCTTCCCAACGCTGCTCTATCGTAAAGTCATCAGCGCATTCCTGCTCAGCAATAACCGGGTCCCGAACAGACATAAGGGAAAGGCTCCTTTATAGAAGGTGATTGTCAAAGTGATGTTGTATCCCTATTGTATTTTTTTTTTTCATATTGTCCAGTCTCAGGAAGGGTAAAAGGGCCCCACAAATACTTATAAAAATTGTGTTTCCCGGGATAAGGGTTTAAAATTTTTACCCAATGACCCCTTTCATACCTTACCAACATATGTTTTTGAGCAAAGATTGTTTCTGTTATGACATCACCTTCTCTGAAGCCCCATCAGCCCTTCTTCCTTGATATGCCGAACATCATTCTCCTTCTTTTCTCTGTTCTGACCGTTGCACAATGTTTTTACATGTTTGGGGGGGAGGGCATTTATGACTGGATGTCCCGTAGCTTTGCCCTGGCCAACAGGGAAGCTACCCTGAAATATCACCTTCAGCCACGACCTTTAGGGTCCCTCACACCCCTTTTTGGGCATGTGCTTTTACATGGTGGGTGGGCTCACTTTGGGATGAATTTTTTCTTTGGCCTCGCTTTTTCTGTCCCCGTCCTCAGGGCTCTGGGAGATAACAAAAAAGGAAACACTCTTTTCCTGCTCCTGTTTTTGGGGAGTACTTTAGGAGGGGCCCTGCTTTTTTTAGCGGTGAATCAGGGGGTTCCAAAAGTGGCCATTGGGGCCTCTTCTGCTCTCTCAGGTCTTTTTGCAGCAACAGCCTGGGCAAGTGGGGGGCAAAAACGTGTTGTTCAATGGGGAATAATCTGGATTGCTCTGAACATGATTCCCCTTGTATTCGGTCGTTTTTTAGAGGCACATATCGCCTGGAGCGCCCATATAGGAGGGTATTTAGCCGGGGCTTGTCTCTACCCTCTTTTTATACGCCTGCGGTAAGAACAAAAGGCTGTATTCAACAGTTTCTATAACAGTTTGAACATATGTGCATGAAGAGGGAGATTTTCTGCACAGTTTTCTATTTAAGGATATTTTATGCAGCGTGTTTTTTCCCGGCCGCTGTCCCGACGGCGTCTTTGATATGCTTAAAACCATCAGCTTTTAAACGTTCAGAAAGCCCCTGAAGAATCTGTGGAATAAGAGAGGGGCCCTCATAGATAAGAGCTGTATAAAGCTGAAGGGCGGAAGCGCCTGCGCGTATTTTTTGGTAGGCCGTCTCAGCAGAGTCTATGCCACCTGCACCAATAAGAACAAGTCTTCCCTGCGTCATCTCATAAAGAAGGCGGAGGGTTCTGGTTGAGCGTTGAAAAAGAGGTGGTCCTGAAAGCCCCCCTTTTTCATGTTTGAGGGGTGACTGTAAAGATGAAGGCCGTTCTGTTGTTGTGTTGCTGACGATAAGACCTTCAAAACCATAGGATAGTGTGAGTTCAGCAAGTTTTTCAAGGCTCCCCTCATCCAGATCCGGCGCAATTTTAAGAAAAAAGGGTGGAGAAGAAGAATCCCCTGCAAGCTTGCGACGTATATCCATAAGGCGGGCTGCAAGATCCTCAAAGGCTTCTCCGGACTGAAGCTCCCGCAAATGGGGTGTGTTTGGGGAGGAAATATTAATCGAGAAATAAGAGGCCTTCCCCCAGAAAGTTTCAATAAGCTTTTTATAGTCTTCTGGTCTGTCTTCTGTTTCTTTATTGGCACCAATATTGAGGCCAATAACAGCCTGTGAGAGATCAGATTCTCTATAATGATGATGGGCCCTGTCCAGTCGTTCAGCGATAACAGATGCCCCCTCATTATTAAACCCCATACGATTAATCAGGGCTCTGTCCTGTGAAAGGCGAAAAAGCCTTGGTTTTAGGGAGCCTTGCTGTGGTCGTGGGGTCACGGCTCCACACTCCACAAAGCCAAATCCCATGGACATAAGGGCATGGGGTGCTTCAGCGTTTTTATCAAATCCTGCTGCAAGACCTAAAGGGTTGGGGAAGTGAAGCCCGGCACATTCTGTTGTAAGTTCAGGAAAAACAGAGGCGGAAGAACGGGGAAACAGCCCATTTTTCAGAAAGAAAAAGGCCATAGCATGAGCTTTTTCCGGAGGCATAAGATGGAAAAGCGCCATAGGAAGTTTTCCGGAAAAGAGAGAAGAAATCATCGGGAAAGAGCTTCTATAAAAACAGTGTATCGTGCCTTTTTCATGAGCAGAGCGCCTTAAAAAGCTTTCTGTCAGGCACGGGGCCAGTGTGAATCCATATTCTGAAGAGCTTGCTGAATAAGATCTTCATGATCGGTATCTGTGACATTTCTATGTAAGAAATGTTCACAGGCGAGAATAGCAAGGTCTGCTGCTGCACGGCGTATGTTTTTTTCTGCCTGAATCTCGGCCTGTGCAATCCTGTCCTCAGCCATACGCGTACGTCGCTCCAGGCGTTCAGTAAGGTCTCTCCGGGCCTGTTGTGCCAAACGCTCAGCTTCCTTTTCAGCCTGTTCGACAATAATATCTGCTTCCTGTTCAGCTTCACGCCTGCGTCTTTGGAAAGACGCCAGAAGTTTTTGTGCTTCTTCACGTAGGTGACGCGCTTCATCAAGCTCATTTTGAATAGCGTCACTACGTTCATCAAGACTTTTTGCAATCTTTTTATGAAAGCCAAGAAAAAGAATAAGGCCAAAGAAAACAAGCAGGGCCAGAAGAACCCATAAGGTCGGATCCATGAAGCCGGTTGGCAGGTGAAGACTATGGGACCAGTTCATAGGCAAAATTCCTTTTCAGGTTTTACAGGCTTTCTGATTCGGCCTGATCGACCGCCTCTTCCAAAGTTTTGGAATCAGGTTTAATTTTAGGCGTCACAGCTGTAAGAACACTATGAGCTGTTTGGAGGGCAATGCTCCGCACATGTTTCGTCGCTTCAAGAGAGGCCTTTCCAATACGTTCCTGGGCTGCGGCCTGCTGTTTGGCAAGCCTTGCTTCTGTTTCTGCGATATCCTGTGCGAGTTCCTTTTTTGTCTGCACCTGCTTGTGATCAGCAAGCGTGTGCGCCTTTGCACGTGCTTCAGCCAAAGCTTTTTTATAGGCATGTTCTGCCTGTTTAGCTTCATCCTGCATGCGTGCTGCTGCATCAAGATCATCTGCGATTCGATCGCGTCTTTCTTCAAGAAGCCCGGACAATCTTGGAAGCAAAACATTGCTTAAGACAAGGTAGAGCAGGAGAAAAGACAGGGCCAGCCAAAATATCTGCGACAAAAAATGTGTCGGATCAAAAGGGGGAAAGACAGTTTTCTCTTTTCCCTGCACCGCACCTGCTGCTTCTGCCATGCCTAAGTTAAGCTGTGCAAACAACATAAAAGTCTCCATAAGGACAACAAACAGGACCTAAAAAACACCTGCGGGTCCTCACCATCAAAAAGTGTGTTGAGAGCCAGGTTAAGGTGTTGGGGAGAACCTAAACAGCAAAGAGAAGCAAAAACGCAATCAACAGAGCGAAAATGCCCAAAGCCTCTGTCACAGCAAAGCCAAAAATAAGGTTACCAGTTTGCTCTTTCGCAGCGGAAGGATTACGCAGGGCCCCTGTCAGGAAACTTGCGAAAATATTACCAACGCCTAAAGCTGCACCCAAAACACCGATGCAGGCAAGACCTGCGCCAATATATTTTGCTGCTTCTGCTTCCATCATTTTACTCCTTTTGATGAACAATAAATTTTAGCGCTCAGCCCCTGGTTTTAATGGCCGGGATGAAGCGCATCGTTAAGATAGATACAGGTTAAAATACTAAACACATAAGCCTGAAGAACTGCTACAAGAAATTCAAGGGCGAGTAAAGCCACTGTGAAGATAAAAGGTAGCGGGGATAATCCCGCCCAGATCCCTGCACTGCCCAGTGCTACGATAAAGCCGGCAATGACTTTTAAGAGTGTGTGCCCTGCAAACATATTTGCAAACAAACGCACAGAAAGACTGATAGGGCGGCTCAGAAAAGAAAAAATTTCAATGACACTCACAAGAGGCATCAAAACTATTGGGACGCCAGAGGGAACAAAAATCTTAAAAAACCCAAAGCCATGTTTGTACAAACCATAACCTATAACGACAGCCATCACAGTCAGGGACAGAGAAAAGGTCACAATGAGCTGGCTTGTCACGGTAAAGAAAACAGGGAACATGCCCAAAAGATTCGCAGCCAGAACAAACATAAAAAGACTAAAAACAAAGGGGAAAAAGCGTAAACCTTCTGTCCCCGTTGTTGAGCGAACCATGTCCGCAATAAAGGTATAGACAATTTCTGCCATGGACTGGAGGCGACCGGGTTTAAGGGTTAGCTTTGAGGTTGCCAGCGTAAAGAAAAGAAGAATACACCCAACACCAATGAACATAGAAAAGCTTGCATTGGTAAAAGAGAGATCAAGGGAGCCAATGCGAAGCTCTGCAAGAGGATGCACTTTAAACTGTGAAATCGGATCAGTGGCCAGCATGACCATTATGTTGTCTCCTTTTCCTCACCACGCTTGTCATCAGGCGGGTCAGCATTCATCTCTTTTGCTGCACGTACGACATTAAACGCCCCTGCAGAAAAACCAAGCAGAGTCCCCACAATCACACCCCAGGGCATCGTTCCGGCAAAGCGGTCCAAAAGCCAGCCAAGACCCGTGCCAACAAAAATCCCGGCCACAAAGTCTGCACTATAGCGCAATCCGGTACTCATGCCAGAGGTTTTAGACTCCCTCTGTTGTGTGGACTGTCTCGAAAAACGTCCGTGCTGCCTCTGTTGAAGACGGCGGCCAAGATCATCAAGATCGCGGCTGGACGGTTCCGGAAAATCCTCAGAAGGCTCTTTATCGCTGTTAGACATTGTGTGCAATATTTTTTTTCTGTTGTGCCAGGAAAGGGGATCAAAATTGCTGCGCATTTTACATCCTGCCTTTTCAGGAGGTCAAGTCAGAAAAGGGAAAATGGCTTTTTAAAACTATTTTGAAGTGTGTGCATAAGAAATAAATTTTAGACAGGAAAGCAGGAAAAAACCTGTGCGGGTTTTTTTAAGAGCCGGGTTGGAGGTGTATATTGGAAGGGAGCCGGAAGCAGGTCCTGAGAATATGAAACCCTTAAATCCGATAGCTTCCTCTCCGGATTTTGTTGAGCCTGACAGCCTTAAACTGGCTTAGCTGAGCTTTAAGGTGATCAGGCCCTTCCCGATCCGGGTTAAAAAAGGCAGGTTTTTGTTCCCGGAAGGGGAAGGGGAAGGGGAAGGGGGAGCTGTTCATGTCTTTCACTGAGATGTGCTGTTTAAAAGAGCATCAAACTGAGCTTTGAAATCCTCAAAATTTCTTGTTTTCTCATAAGGAACAAGTGTGCCATTGATGAGAAAACTGGGAGTTCCTGTAATTTTATAGGTCTCATAACCCTTTATTTGAACATCCTGAAGATGTTTGATCTCTTCTTTGTTGGCAAAGCACTGGTTGACCTTGTCTTCAGAAAGACCAAACTGTTTGGCAATGGCCAGTAAAGCTTCCCGTGCACGTCCCTGTTCAGCCTCTTTAAAAATTGCCACCTGACGATCAAAGAATGTATCAAGTATAGAGAAAAATTTGTCCTCACCAGCACAATTTGCAATCAGGAAACCAGCTGTGGCTAATTGTTGAGGTGGTGTCGGAAATTCACGAAAAATATAGCGTATTTTTCCTGTGTCGACGTATTCTTTCTTAATTTGAGGCCAAATAGTTTTATGGAAAACTGCACAATGGGAACAGGTGATGGAAGCATATTCGACAAGGGTAACCGAAGCGTTTGGGTTCCCAAGGGCATGATCACCTGAGACTTCATAAGGTGACATTTGTGCACTTTCAGAGCTTTTTCCACACGCTAAAAATAAAAAGAGAAAACAAAGTGGCACAAGGCGTAGAAGAAATCGAAAAGACATCATCATAATATTATCCTTAGTTTTTATATACAAAAGGGCACTATCCGGACAGATCCCTTGAATATGTATCACATGGCAAAGGGAGTTCATCCTCTGCCCATAAGTTCCTCCCTGTCTATACCTCCTTCTTCGTTATTTGTAAAAGACAAAGCATAATCCAGCCAGAAAGCGGCACGTCTTTGAACCAGACAGTCAAGAAGGTAAACGCCATGATCAGCTTTAAACTTTAAAAAGGGAACAGCCATAAGAGTCTCCCCCCGGAAAAAAGCAGGAAGGAGGGGACGGACACAAGCTGGTAAACGCTTAAGATATACGCGTGCTGTCTCATTGAGTTGTTGTTCATGGCCTCCCAGCGCTTTAAAATTTATACCCTTTTCATGCGTTATGACAGAAAACCGCCCGTCCCAGATCAAAGCTTGATGCGGAGTGATCTCTTTAAGCTGAGAGGGAAAAGGTCCGGAACCACGCCCCAAAACATCTCCCGGATCCCGTGTCAGAAAACAGCCTTTGGTGGTGATAACAAGCCGTACACCATGAAGTGTGCCTCCGTAGCTTTGTCCCTCAGTGAAATTTTGAAACAGGCGTGTCAGGGCAGAGTCCCGTGGGACAGATTCCCTGCCAGAAACACAGACAAGGGCCACACCAAAAGCAAGCTTTCCCGGACCAGGTGAACAGGCGCGAAAGATGTGAGGGTCAAGACAGGCATAGCCTTCGGGGTGAAATGTCACACCTTTTCTGATAATCCCGACGGCCTCTTTATACTCACAGGCTTTAAGGTCAGTCACATGGTTATGTAAACCCAGAAAACGATCGGTGTTAAAACCCTTTTCAGATAAGACCTTCAGGTCTTTTCGAATGCGGGTGCGTGCAAAAACAGTATTCTCATTACTCTCATCTTCAATCCATGTGACGCCACGGGTTTGCAGGAACACTCTCAGATCTTTGCGTTGCATATCAAGCAGAGGTCTTGCAAGCCAGAGCCCTTCTCCTTCTGGCCAGATGGGGTAGGGGGAAATTTTATGCAGGGCTGCCCAGCCCCGCCAGTTTTTTTGTCTTAACATTCTGAAAATAAAGGTTTCCATCTGATCGTCGCGTGTATGTCCTGTAAGAAGAAGACAGCCCCCGGCCTGTTTAAGTTTTAAAGCCATCATGGTATAGCGTGCCTGTCGTGCCTGTTCCTGAATGCCTGTTCCGTATACTTTTCTGTGATGCTTCCAGGTCAGGATTTCTGCCGGAAGGCCAAGGGCCTGGGCCTGTGCACAGGCCCAGACGGCTTCCCGGTGCGCGTGTTCACGCAAGCCATGATCGACACTATAGACAACAACAGGATAGTCTCGCTTTTTGGACCATGCCGCTGTCAGGTGGAGCAGGGCCATAGAGTCACCGCCACCAGAAAGAGCAAGCCCTAAAGGGCTGCCCTTAGCTCTGGTGGCGAGACGATTAAGATCACATTGAAAATGACGTGAAAGAGAAAATCTGTCTAGCACCCTGCACGACGCTTTAAGAGGTCTATTTTATTTTTCGCTGCGGACGGGGCATTGGGGTATTCACGCCCAAATTGTCCCACTGTGCGGCAGGCTTCTTCCTTTTTTCCAAGAGATTCCAGGCTTTCTGCAAGCCGTGCCATAGCCTCTGGTGCTTTTGGACCTTTCGGGTTGTTTTTGAGGGCCTGAATATAAGAAGAGGCTGCCCGGGTCATATTTTTATGGACAAAATACGTCTCTCCCAGCCAATAATAAGCCTCACCCTGCAGGGCGTTTTTCGTGTGCGCCGTGACAAAAGTTTCAAAAGCCGCGCGGGCAGCCTCAAAATTTCCTTCAGCCAGAAGCCGTTTAGCTTCTTCATAGTCTTTTTGAGCGTTTTCAGGGGTGTTGACTGACATCTTATCTTCCTGCTGTACCCCATTTTTTTCTAAAGCTCCGGGTGCTGTGTTTGAATCAGGTCGTATGTTTGTTTCTTCTTCTGCAAGGGTGTCTCCCAAAACACCTGTTGCGCGGGCTTTGGCCTCAGCATAAGGATCTTCAGGATCAACCGCCACATAAGACCCCCCAAGAATGACAGGTTTTCCTTTGCTGTCTTCAGAAGAAACCTGAGACTCACCTTCAGGAGCAGGGCGTATCTCTCCGGGCCCCTTTCCCTCTATCATGGGGGTATGTATAGAAGCGAGGGAGTCAGTGGGTATATTTTTCCCCCCTTCAGTTCCCCCGGTTTTTCGGAGACGGGCCAGCTCATCGCGCAAACGTTGATTGTCATGGTGAAGGCGTTCAATCTGGCCAGTTTGTTCAGTAAGAAGGCGCTCTAAATCATCCAGGCGTATCGTCAGGCGTGCGAGAGCGGACCCTTCGCCATAAATATTGCCGTCAAGACCTGCCAGGAGCTGTTCAACCTGTTTGAGACGATAATCAAGCTCTGCCCTGCTTTGTGCAAACGAGGGTGAGACAACAAAAAGAGAGAGGATAGCTAAAAAGCCGGGGACAAGACGCATGCGCATGAATAAGCCTCCTTACATAGCTTTCTTGAAAGCACAACAAACTTCTGGCACATTTTCTGGATATAAATCACAGCTTACATCAAAAGATAAATTTATGAGTTGACGCCTGAGACATGTCAAGTAAAGTCCGCGTCATCACTCTATAAGGCGACGGTCATGAAGTTGAAGCGTAAACGCACGCAAAGGCTTGTTCTTATTCTTACAGCGGGTCTGGCCCTGACAGGGGCCGTAGCGCTTATGCTTGTGGCTTTGCGGGATTCTGTCGTCTATTTTTATACCCCAACTGAGCTTGCACAACGTCACCTGCCTGTGGAAGAGCGTGCGCGTCTTGGTGGTCTGGTTGTGGAGGGGTCTGTAAATTATGATCAGGAAAGAACACTTCACTTCGATGTCACGGATCACCGCAACACCATTTCGGTCATCTATCCCGGGGAACCTACGGCCCTTTTCAGGGAAAGTCGCAGCGTGATTGTAGAGGGCGTTCTGGACCGTCACGGCCTGTTTCAGGCAGACCTGCTTCTTGCGAAGCATGACGAGAATTATATGCCCCGCGAAATTGCAGACTCCTTAAAAAAAGCAGGGCAATGGTATGGCAAAGACATGAGTATGAAAGAGAAGGAAACAGAAAAAAAACTTTCTCCTCCTCACATAAAACAGGAAGAACACTCTAACGCCAGACATGGAGAGCATTGGATAAAGGGGTCATGATAACAGAGCTTGCCCATTTTGCTTTAGCTCTGACACTGGCACTTTGTCTTGTTCAGGCATTTCTTGCCTGGAAAGGCCGTCATGATCTTTCCTGTTTATGGGCGGCAGAGCGGGCAGGTCTTGCTGCTTTTCTCGCCTGTTTTTTGTCTTTATGTTGTTTCATTTATGGCTTTTTGACCTCAGATTTTTCTGTTTTCAATATTGCACAGAATTCTCATATAGATAAACCACTTCTCTATAAGCTCGCAGGCAGCTGGGCCAGCCATGAAGGTTCCATGCTGCTATGGTGTGCTGTCATGACAGGGGCCGGCGCTGGTTTTGCTTTGGGGGAACAGCGTATATCCTCACAGATAAAGGCGTGGACGCTGAGTTTTTCGGGCCTTTTAAGTGCAGGTTTTTTAGCGTATGTTCTCTTTGTTTCAAATCCTTTTCTTCGCCTTGATCCCCCGGCTTTAGAGGGGGCAGGGCTTAACCCCCTTTTACAACACCCTCTGGTCGCACTTCACCCACCCCTTCTTTATGTCGGATATGTTGGCCTTTCTCTGCCCTATGCTTTGGCTTTAGCGGTCCTTATATGTGGAGATTTCACACAGGCCACAGCACGCGTTATGCGTCGCTGGGTACTTCTTGCGTGGAGTTTTTTAACTCTGGGGATTATTATAGGCAGCCTCTGGGCCTATCGTGAGCTTGGCTGGGGAGGGTGGTGGTTTTGGGATCCGGTTGAAAATGCAAGCCTGATGCCCTGGCTTTTAACATCAGCACTTTTGCATGCTGTTTCTGCGTCTGAGAAGCGGGGTGTTTTTAAGCAGTGGACTATATTTTTAGCACTTTCTGCTTTTTCTCTTTCCGTTCTTGGAACTTTTTTGACGCGTTCAGGGATCTTAACATCTGTGCATGCTTTTGCTCTTTCTCCGGAAAGAGGGGCTGTGATCTTAAGTCTTTTAACACTGATTGCAGGCGGAGCCCTTGCTTTATTTGCCTGGCGTGCCCCACGCCCCGGCTTTGAAGGGCCAGGCTATAGCCTTATAAGCCGCGAGGGCATGTTTATGCTGAACAATCTTGTCCTGACGGCTATGACGGGGGGTGTTTTGGTGGGAACACTTTACCCTTTGCTGATGACGGCTTTTTCAGGGCGTAGTTTAAGCGTAGGGGCTCCTTATTTTAATGTGGCTGTGGCCCCTTTGGCAGGTTTGGCTTTTATGTTCTTACCTTTTGCAACCAGACTTGGATGGCGGCGTGGGCATTTTAGGCGGGCCATAATGTCTCTTCGATTTATTTTTGTCGTCCTTGCGGTTTTTACAGGGCTTTGCCTGCTCCTGATCAGGGATTTGCCATTTGGAGCTTTGGCAGGACTAAGTTTTGGGGTGTGGGTTCTTCTTGGTGCGGGGGTGGATGCTCTGACAGCTCTTAAAAGACCTTTGCTTTCTGGTGTCTGGGCACGTGTCTTAGCACATGCCGGCCTTGGGCTTTTGGTGACAGGTGCTGTAGCAGAAGCCTGTTTTCCTCTGGAGACTGTAAGAACACTTAGTCCGGGGGAAGGGTTTAATTTTGCCGGGCGACATTTTGTTCTGGAGTATGTGGAGCGCCATGATGGCGCCAATTATGCTGCAGATCGTGCAGAAATAAGGGTAGAGCATAAAGGGCGTGCCTGGACTTTAAAGCCGGAAAGGCGCCTTTACTGGGCCTCAGGGGTGACAACGATGGAAGCTGCCATCAGGACCCGCCCTGCAGCTGATCTTTATATCAGTTTGGGGGAAGCACGTTTAAAAGAAAATGGTCAGACAGGCTGGGCAGTTTCCATCTATATCAACAGGCTGATATGGATGGTGTTTTCTGGTGCCTTTTTGATGGCTCTGGCAGGTTTTTTAGCCTGTCTGAGCCTTATTGGGCAGCGCATACCTTCCGGGAAAGAGGGGGAAAAGGCATAAGTCTGGCTTTATACCTTTGTCATATTTCCTTTAAGAACAGCACACTCTTTTTTGTGCTTCTTAGATGTCTACTTGTTTTTGAAGGTAAATATGATTTAAGAACCTGCTTTTTTCAGAAGGCTTCACAGAGGAAAGCAGGGCACTTAAACGGGGAAATCGTTCCTGTGCATAGAAGGGATAAATTCTGTGATGGTATATTTGGATATACCTTTTTTAGAGAAGGGATCCCCTGCCATGACCATTTCTAAATCTTCTCTTTTGTTCATATCAGACAAAATCACACCTCCCGTCCTTGGGGTTTTACGCCCGGAAGCTATGAAATAGCCTGCTTTATACTGCTGTTTGAGCCAGGTGATGTGGTCCTGTAAACATGTATCAACCTCTTCAAGAGGCCTGATATAGTCAATATCAACAATAAACATGCTCTTTTCCCCTGATCTGATATATAAAGCCTGTGTTTTAGAGGCAATACGTTTTTAGCTTTTATTTTATCCTTTTATCTTTATGATAGAAAGCTGATCAAGTATGGTGACGAATCATGTCTTTTTGGAAGCGCTATGGGCTGAGCCTGGTTTTGATGGGGGTCACCCTTTATTTTGTTTTTGATTTTGCTGTTGGGAAGAATGGCCTTTCCGCATGGCGTCAGCAGAAAGTACAGCTTGCCGAGTTACGTGGGGAGCTTACGATGGTCAAAACAAAGAGGGAGTCCATTGAAAAACAGGCCCATGCTTTGCGAAGTGAGAGTCTGGATCTGGATCTTTTAGAAGAAAAATCACGCAATCTTTTGAAGCTTTCCCATGAACGAGACTATTTTCTCCCTTATGACAAGGTCTTTGTGAGAGAGGAAGGCTTTTAAAGCCAGGTGCCCTGCCGCCCGTGTGATTTAGGACGGGGTGCTTTTTACCTGTTTTCTGCCTGCGTGACAGGTGAAAGCCTGAAGTCGCCGTAGAAAAGGGCTGTCCAGAGCCGGGGGCGGGGGTGTTTGGCCTAAAATCCAGGCATAAAGTTCATGGTCGGGTATCTCTAAGAGATGCTCAAACATCGCCATCTCGTCCTCTGTAAGATCCTGGACATGCTTTTCAGCAAAACTTTCTAAAAACAGGTCCGCTTCTTTGAAACTCCGCCGGGAGGCACGATATACAAGGCGTTTTCTTCTCTCATCCATAGAAGTTCTCATCATAGTGTTTTCTTATATTATGGCCTTCTGCGTTTTATACAGCAAGATGAAAATGATCCCTGAGATAAGAAATATGTCAGGATCTGTAAGGGGGGCAGAGAAGGGATGAAAGGGTAAAGCTCAGGAAAAAGAAATTGTTCCCCTTGTGTTCTTAGAACAAATCAGGTACAATTAAAAATTAAGGAATAGTTTGGTGAAATTCCTTCTTATGCTATGGAAGATAATGTCATGGGACAAATAGAATTTCAATTAGAGAGTCAACAAACAATGGAAAGAGAAAAAGCTCTGGAAGCAGCCTTGGCACAAATTGATAAGGCTTTTGGTAAGGGATCTGTCATGAAACTGGGCCAGCGTCAGGCCGTCGAGGTTGAGGTTATCTCAACAGGTTCTCTTGGTCTGGATATTGCTCTTGGTATTGGTGGTCTGCCGCGTGGGCGGGTTGTTGAAATTTATGGACCTGAATCTTCAGGAAAGACAACATTGACCTTGCATTGTATTGCGCAGGCTCAGCGTCAGGGGGGAACGGCTGCTTTTGTTGATGCTGAACATGCCCTTGATCCTGTCTATGCAAAGAAATTAGGAGTTCAAACAGATGATCTCCTTATCTCGCAGCCTGATACGGGGGAGCAGGCCCTGGAAATTACAGAGACTCTTGTCCGTTCCGGGGCTGTGGATATGGTGGTTGTCGACTCTGTTGCAGCTTTGACACCAAAAGCAGAACTGGAAGGCAATATGGGGGACAGCCTTCCTGGCCTTCAGGCCCGCCTTATGAGCCAGGCTTTACGTAAACTCACCGCGTCCATTTCACGTTCTAATTGTCTTGTGATCTTTGTTAACCAGACACGTATGAAAATAGGTATTTCCTATGGGTCACCAGAGGTTACAACAGGAGGCAACGCCCTTAAATTTTATGCTTCTGTACGTATAGAGATTCGCCGTGGCACGCCGATCAAAAATCGAGATGAGGTGATTGGTAATCTGACAAGGGTAAAGGTGGCAAAAAATAAGCTTGCTCCCCCTTTTAAAGAGGTTCAGTTTGATATTCTTTATGGTCAGGGAATTTCTAAATATGGAGAAATTATTGATTTAGGGGTTAAGGAAGATGTGGTTGAAAAGTCCGGGTCCTGGTATTCCTATAATGGTCAGCGTATTGGGCAGGGCCGTCACAATGCCTGCCTTTATCTTACAGAGCACCCTGAGGATGCACGTGTCATTGAACAAACAATTTTGCGCAAAGCAGGTGTTTTAAAAGACGGGGAGAAGACAGAAAAACCTTCTATAGACAACGAAAAACAGGACGCTACAAAAAAAAGGGAGACATAAGACATCTCAAACCCGGGAGAATAAGAGGGCTCAGGCTTATGCCTTGTTATGTTAGCACTCTGAAAATCTGCCACATGAGACCGGTGTGTTGATGTGAGGTGTTCTTTGCTCTTAGCCTGTCTTCTTTTGTAGGTTATATGAAGAGAAGAGGTAAGCCAGCCTGTTGAGATAATATGAGAGTCAGATGTTTCTCTTCCATCATAGAAGCAGCCTTTAAGAAAAAATATGTTGGGATATAAAGCTGTGGTAAGGACAGGGAGATACCCTGGAGGCTGCCGTTGAAACACATGTGAGACTATCATGAAAAAGCCTTTTCGTGCGTGGCAACGTATGTTATCTGGTCGCCGCCTTGATCTTTTAGATCCCTCCCCCTTTGATATTGAGATTGAAGATATTGCTCATGGTCTGGCGCGTGTTGCGCGCTGGAATGGGCAGACTTTGGGACCCCATGCTTTTTCTGTGGCTGAACATAGTCTTCTTGTTGAAGAGATTGCCCGCCACCTTCACCCCGGCCTTGATCCTGCAGGGAGACTTGCTGCTCTTCTCCATGATGCCCCTGAATATGTTGTGGGTGATATGATTTCACCTTTTAAGGCTGCTTTGGGTCTGGATTATAAGCGCTTTGAGCAGCGCCTTCAAAATGCTATTCATTTGCGTTTTGGTTTGCCTGTCCACCTGCCAGAAAAAATAGCTAAGCTTATTAAGCGCTCTGATCAGGCGTCTGCTTTTTTTGAAGCTGTTCAGATTGCCGGTTTTACAAAAGAAGAAGCCAGGAAATTTTTTGGGGCACCTCCACGTGATTTTATGACTCATATCAAGCCTTCTCCGGTTGTAGAGGTTGAAAAGCGTTTTCTCAGGTGTTTTAAAATGTTAGCTATCAATAATGATCCCATCAAAGATACAGGATCAAAAGTTTTATGACAGGCTTTATTTCTGTTGGTCTTAATGCTGTCGTTTTCGCGGTAGACAGGGGGGAGGGCCGTGTTCTGGCGACCCACCAGAAGGAAGGGGGGCTTCCTTCTTTGCCCTATAAAGCTTTATCTGCTGATGACGGTCGTACGCTTGAACATGCTCTGCGGGATCTTGTCAAAAAGCAAACGGGTTTTCAGCTTGGCCATGTTGAACAGCTTTATACCTTTGCTGATCCCTGGCGTCAGTTCTCTCTCTCTCAAAAACTTTTGTCTGAACGTCTTGTCTCCATCGCCTATCTTGCCTTAACCCCTGAAGCGAGAGATGTTACTGCAACAGGAGGACACTGGATCGACTGGACAAGCCTTTTTCCTTATGAGGATCACAGACAGGGTTTGCCAGAGAAGGCTCTGTCCCTTATCCGTGAAAAGGGAGAAGCCTGGGCCTGGACAACATCTGAGATATATGAAGAAAAAAAGGCTTTGCTTGCCACGGCCTTTGGCTGGGATGGTTTGGACTGGCATGAAGAGCGTGCCCTTGAACGCTATGAACTTCTTTATGAAGCGGGCCTTGTTGCAGAATCAGCTCTGGACCGTGGTGAGAAACCTCCTGCTGAAAGCTCTGTTCTCGGAAACCCTATGGCGGCGGATCATCGACGTATTGTGGCAACGGCTTTGTCACGTCTGCGGGGGAAAATTAAATATCGTCCCGTTCTTTTTGATTTTTTACCCAAAACTTTCACCCTGGCAGATATTCAAACGACGGCAGAAACTATTGCCGGTTACCCTTTTCATAAACAGAATTTTCGCCGTGCTCTTTTAAATTCTTCCCTTGTGGAAGGGACAGGGAAGCTCTCGTCACATAAAAGAGGCCGCCCCGCAGAGCTTTATCGTTTTTGTGCCGAATATCTTAAAAAGAAATCTGTGTCTGGCATTCAAACACCCCGCATCAGGTCCAGCCTTCATAAACCTCCTTCCGTTTAAATGTGCAGACGCTTCTCTATTTCTTTTTCTGTAAAGCGAAAGACCTTATGACAGTATTCACAGTGGGAGGTGATGAAACCGTTACGGACAAGGTCTAAGCGTTCCTTTTCAGGAACAGAGGCCAGAAACTGTGCAATTTTTTCCCCTGAACAGGAGCATTGAGCCTTAAGGGGAGAGGGCGGGGCCATACGCACACCCTCTTCATGAAACAGGCGGTAGAGAAGTGTCTCCGAAGACAGATCAGGATCCACCATTTCCTCAGCTTTCAGCGTCGAGAAAATTGTTTTGGCATAGATCCAGGTTTCTTCAGCGTTTTCTGTATTTTTGTCAGGATAACGCTGGACAAGCATGCCCCCACCCCGCCAGCGCAAATGACCATCTCCGGCATCATATTGTGCCATCGCCATCATCATACGTGTTGGCATTTGCTCAGAGGTTTCAAAATAAGTTTCGAGAGCCTTTGCCAGGGTTTCTCCTTCCAGCGCCACAATACTCTGATAGCGTTCCTGAGCGTCATCAGGGCATAAGGTGAGGATAATATGTGCCTTGTGTCCGAGAAGAGCCTGGAGGTTTGGAGGAGGATGAGGAATTGTTTTATCCTGCAAACTGGCCAAAGCCTGATCATCATGTTTTGCAAAACCTCTGAGTGTGCCCATGCTGGTATATTCAGCGACAAGCATGGGAACAGGGCCTTCCCCCTGAGCCTGGAGAATAAGCTTGCCTTTAAACTTAAGACGGTTTCCTATGAGAGCGGTGGCTAAAAGGGCCTCTCCCAAAAGGCAGGCAGCTGTTTCAGGGTAAGGATGCGCACTGAGAATTTTTTCAATCATGGGGCCAAAGCGTACAATACGGCCATAAACAGGTGTTTTTTCAAGCTGAAAGCTTGCTATATAATCCTCCCGGGGCTGGGTTTTTTTGTTTTTTATCATGAGGGGCTCCATAAAAACCTGTTTTAAACCTTACTTTATTTTACTCTATCCCAGAGATGGTAGCTCTTTATACAGAAAACAAGTCAGGGGTTTTAGATCTCCTGATGATGGTGCTAGACTGTGAGAAAAGAAAGTATTTTTGGGAGTCATCATGACGCCACATCCCCTTTATATTCTTAATGGTCCTAATCTTAACCTGCTTGGGCTACGTGAACCGGACATATATGGTCCCCATACTCTGAAAAAAATTAAAAAAGCCTGTGAACTGCAGGCAGAGCGCTTTGGTTTAAAGCTCGTCTTTCGCCAGACAAATCATGAAGGTGAGCTTATAGACTGGGTCCAGGAAGCCGCGGGGGAGAGCTCTGCCCTTCTTCTAAATCCTGCTGGCTATGGACATACCTCTCTCGCGCTTTATGATGCTTTGAAATTAGTGGATAAACCTATTATAGAGATTCATCTGTCCCTGCCGCAGTCACGGGAAGCTTTTCGGGGTGTTTCTTATGTTTCCCGCGTGGCAACGGGAGTTATCAGTGGTTTTGGGCTGAACAGCTATGTTCTTGGCACAGAAGCTGCGGCCCGGATACTTTCCCTTGAGGAAAAAGACAAAAAACAGGAAGGAGAGTCGTTTTTATGACAAAAACTAACCCTGCTGATCTGGAGCTTGTTCGCGAACTTGCTCTTATTCTTGACGAGACAAAGCTTACAGAGGTTGAGGTGGAACGCGGTGATTTACGTGTCCGAATCACCCGCCAGACAGCAACGCATATCACCGCACCTGCAAGCATAGCGCCTGTTGGCATACCCCCTGCTTCCATAGTTTCTGCTGGTGCTGAGGCGCCCGCACCTTTGGAGCAGGACGACGATTTCTCTGATGCTGTCACTTCTCCTATGGTTGGTACGGTTTATATGAAGCCTTCACCAGAGGACCCGGCTTTTATTAAGGTGGGAGATCAGGTTCAGGAAGGTGATACGCTTCTTCTTGTCGAGGCCATGAAAACCTTTAACCCTATTCCTGCACCAAAATCCGGAAAGATTCATAAAATCCTAGTGAGTGATGCTGAGCCTGTAGAATATGGCGCACCTTTGGTTGTCATTGTCTAGAATCAGAGAGTGAAAGACATGTTTGATAAAGTTCTGATTGCCAATCGTGGTGAAATTGCCCTGCGTATTCATCGCGCGTGTAAGGAGATGGGGATAGCAACGGTTGCTGTGCATTCTGAAGCCGATGCTGAGGCTATGCATGTGCGTTTAGCGGACGAGAGTGTGTGTATTGGACCGGCCCAGGCCGCACAAAGCTATCTCAATGCTCCGGCCCTTGTCGCAGCGTGTGAAATCACAGGCGCACAGGCTGTTCATCCAGGCTATGGGTTTTTGGCAGAAAATGCACGTTTTGCCGATATTATTGAGGCCCATGGTCTCATTTTTATTGGCCCGAAACCAGATCATATCCGCCTTATGGGTGATAAAATTGCAGCAAAACAGGCCATGATAGAGGCGGGGACACCTGTGGTGCCCGGCTCAGATGGGGCTGTTGAGACAGAAGAAGACGCTTTGAAGACCGCTGAAGAGATTGGTTATCCTCTTTTGGTTAAGGCCGCTGCGGGGGGTGGGGGTCGTGGTATGAAAATTGCCCTCACAAAAGCTGAGATGAAAGAGGCTTATGCCACCGCGCGTGCCGAGGCAGAGGCCGCTTTTGGAGATGGATCTGTTTACCTTGAACGTTATTTGAAACAACCACGTCACATTGAAATTCAGGTTATTGCTGATGCACACGGGGCAACGGCCCATCTTGGGGAACGTGACTGTTCTTTGCAACGCCGCCATCAAAAGCTTTTGGAAGAGGCACTCTCCCCTGTCCTGTCTTCTGAAGAGCGTGAACATATCGGAGATATAGCTCGTCAGGCTATTGCCTCCATAGGCTATCTTGGTGTTGGTACGATTGAGTTTCTTTATGAGGATGGTCAGTTTTATTTTATTGAAATGAATACGCGTCTTCAGGTGGAACATCCGGTAACAGAAATGATTACAGGCATTGACCTGGTTCGGGAACAGATTGCCATTGCTGCGGGGGAGCCTTTAAGTTTTACACAGGAAAACGTGCGCTTTCAGGGACATGCTGTGGAGTGTCGGGTTAATGCTGAAAATCCATGGACTTTTGCCCCTTCACCGGGTCAGGTCAAAAACTATCATGCCCCGGGGGGGCTTGGAGTTCGGTTTGATTCTGCTCTCTATGCGAATTATAAGGTTCCGCCTTATTATGATAGCCTGATTGGTAAGCTGATTGTACATGGGGCCACGCGTGAGGAGGCCCTGATGCGTCTTAAAAGGGCCCTTGGTGAGACCGTGATTGATGGGCTTGATACGACGATTCCTCTCTTTCTGGATCTTTTGGACAATGAAGATTTCAAAAAGGGGGATTACAACATTCACTGGTTAGAAAACTGGTTGAAATCACATAAAGCAGGATGAGCGGTTTTACAGCTGAAAATCTTTTGGCATGTTATGCAAATGGGGTTTTCCCTATGGCAGACTCACGTCATGATCCCAGTCTTTTTATCCTTGATCCTGAAGAACGAAGTATTCTTCCCCTTGAAAGATTCCATGTGTCCAGATCCTTAAAAAAGACTGTACGGCGTGATGTTTTTTATGTGACCTGTAATACAGCATTTACAACTGTGCTGGAGGCCTGTGCTGCCCCCGGACCAGGACGGGAAGATACCTGGATCAATCTTCCCCTTATGAGGGCATATCAGGAGCTTCATAAAGCCTGCTATGCCCATAGTGTGGAGTGCTGGAAAGGGGAGACATTTCAGGGCGGTCTGTTTGGTGTGAGTCTTGGTGGAGCTTTTTTTGGAGAAAGCATGGTCTCTCATACCCCTAATGCAAGTAAGACAGCCCTTGTCCATCTTGTCGCACGTCTTCACCTGGGTGGGTTCCAACTTTTGGATATTCAGTTTCCAACGGATCATTTAAACCGTTTTGGAGCTAAGAATATACCACGATCTCTCTATCATAAACGCCTCGAGCATGCCTTATACCTTGAGGCAGATTTTTATTCTGCACCTTCTGTTTTGTCTGGCTCAGAGGTTTTACAGGCTATAGGCCATATGTCATAAACAGGGTGCTCTAAAGCATTGAGACCAGGATTGGAAGCAAACATCCATCCGGAAAAAATGAGACGAAATTTCCTGTTATCAAAAAGGGCTGTCTGATCCTGCATGGACAAAAATGCAGGCAATGCCTCCTGTCCTTTCCGGGGCTGACCATCCGGGGTAGTTAGTTCTGTTGTCTTACGGTGTGTTTGTACTTCAGAATTTGTTGTTACCTGAGTTTGTAATGAGGTATCTTCATGCTCATTTTTTTCAGGGACTGGATCATAAATCTGGAGAAAAACATAAGTTTCAGGCATTTCTTCAGGGGGTGTTTTTTCACAATGGCGCGCAATAATTTTAAGTTTTCTGAAAGTCTCAGGTTTATCAAGGGGAAGCTCAAAATCATGTGTGCGCCCCGTGATTTTATCAAGCGCACGTAACACCACGATGTTTCCCTGAATATTAGGTGTTTTCTCTTCAAACTCACGCCAGAAATCATCTTCCTCTTTATCCGCTTCGTTCTTTTTCTGCAATGTATCTTCCTGACCTTGCAGAAAGTCCCGGAAAGAAGGAGGTTGAGGGGGCTCCTGCGCTAAAAGAAAGCTGATAAGGGTAAAAGCAAGCACAATGAAAACTCTTTCTTGTTCCAAACATTTGTGACAGGAGACAAAAAACCGGATGATATGAAAAGCTTTAGGATTTTATGTCAGGGAGTGTTCTTATTGAGGCTGTGTATCTTTTTTTTCTCTATTGAGAAAAGCCTGCCCTAAAAGCTGAAATAAATCAACAGAGCCCTGCGTATAAAGAAATTCACCTCCTTTGGGAATCATGGTCTCCTCCCCACCCGGATCAATGGCAATATAGGCCCCGCCCAACAGTCCATCAGAAGCTATCTTAGCTGTTGAATCACCGGGTATGCCAATATTACCTGTGATTTGCATATTAACTTTGGCCATATAGGTTTGTGGATCCAGTTCAAGATGACTGACAGAGCCTATTTTAACCCCTGATAAGCGAACATCGGCACCAGATGCCAGGCCATTAGCTTTGCTAAAGCGTGCAAAAACATCATATCCTTCGCCTCTTCCAGATATATTCCCCACAGTTAAAAGGGCATAGCCCAGAAAGCAGACAGCAAGAATGACCACAAAAAAACCAGTGAGAGTTTCCGCCCATTGTTCACGCATGTTTTGTCTCCAAAAAGAACTTTTTACGCCTTTGTACCCAGCTTATTTTTTCTGTCCTCCGGGGTCCAGGCTTCATAATCAGCTGTTACGGGAGAGCGTACACCGCCATGTTTTAAAGCGCCACGGGGATGATAGGCATGAAGGCTTCCTGTCATATTGGGCTGATGATCTTTTTCCCAGGGTTTGAGAGAGAAGGGTTGTTCTGTTGGGGGGTGTTCAAAAATATGATGCATCCAGCCATGCCAGTCTGCGGGAATACGTGAAGCATCGGTATATCCCTTGTAAATGACCCATCGGCGTTTGCGACCTTCAAGGCTTTCCTGACGCTCTTCATAATATTTATTCCCAAATTCATCCTGGCCCACATAATGGCCACGACGATGAATATCATACAAAGATCCAGGGGTTGCATCACGCCACCAAACGAAAATTTTCTGTATAAAACTCAACATGTCTTTCTTCTCATCATACATGTACAACCATACTATGCTGTGCAGTTAAGAAGGTCCAGAGCCCGGGGCCGGGTCATGTGGTCTTCTTATAGTGCCTGGCCTTATGATGGTATCGTCTCTGGTGGTATAAAGTTTTTCAACTTTCCTGACAAGGCAGATTTAAGCCAGGCTCCGCCGAGCTTCAACCCTTCTTCATCAATTGCATGACCAAGATGGGGCTGAATATGCCAGCGGCAGGGAAGGGCAAGCTCTGAAAAAGACTCTGCGGCGCTAAAAAGGGCCTGTGCAGGAACGACATCATCCTTAAGGCCGTGAATCAGAAGGCCTGGTGTGGGGGCAGCAGGAGAGGTGTCCGGCACAAAAGCACCAGAATAAGACACAATGCCCCCTAAAGGACAAGAGCGCATAATCCCTGTATAAAGAGCCATCATGGCACCCTGTGAAAATCCGACAAGGGCGATATCAGACCAGGATAAGCCCAGTTTTTGACGTTCATTATCAAGGGTGTTGTCTAAAACCCTGTGCGCTGTTGCACAGCCTTCTCTTAAAGCATCCGGTTCAAGCGTGGTGAGGGGAAACCACGCGCGTCCGGAAGGAAATTCAGGCAGAATCAGAGGCGCGTGGGGTGCAAAATAGGCTGCTTCAGGCAAAAGGCCGGACCAGGACTGGGCAAGAGCTATCAGATCATGGCCATTGGAGCCATAACCATGACATAAAACAATTAGCTTTCCGGCTTTTCCCTGAGGTGCTGAAAGACGTGGACCATCCAAAGGCATGGTATCTTCTGTCCTTATCAAAAAGAGGCTGGCTTATGAGAGTAAGCAGGTATATCTTTGTTCAAAGAGGGTATCATGGTTTTTCTTATCATCAAGGCCTGTGATGAGAGACATGCGGTGTTTGAGGGCATATACGTCAGGGGCCTTAATTAAAGAGGAAGTCTTATGGAAACCCTTCATGTGGTTGCTTTTTATACAGCTCTTTTCCTTATATTTTTTATGATGTTATCTCTTTGGGTGATTGTTCAGAGAAATGTTTATAAGGTAAAATTAGGAGAAGGGGGTGCCCCTGCCCTGCAGCAAGCTATACGCATGCATGGAAATTTTTGTGAAAATGTTCCTTTCGCTCTTTTAGGGTTATGGGGTCTTGCCTTTTTGGGGCTGTCAGGCTTATGGATTCATATTTTGGGGTCTTGTTTGCTTGTGGCGCGCCTGGCTCATGCCTGGGGTTTGTGGCGCTCTCAGGGGCGATCTCCCGGACGCAGTGTGGGGGTAGGTTTGACATGGCTGGTTTTATCTTTGGAAAGTTTTTTACTTCTCCGCCATGCTTTTTCTTAAGACAGGTTTGCTTTGAGAGGCGCTTTGCGTGAAAGGGGCCAGTCCCGCCAGGCAGAGGGAAGTTCATAGACTTTTTCAAGGAGTTGAGGCGTTAAGATGGAGGAAGGCGCTCCCTCTGCGATAATATTTCCCTGTTTCATCAAAACGAAATGGTCTGCAAAAATACGTGCCAGGGCCAGATCGTGGAGAGCTATAATAATCCCTGTACCTTCTTTTTGGGTAAGTTCTTGCAGGGTTTCCATCAAAGCCAGTTCATGCGCCATATCAAGGTTGGCACCTGGCTCATCCAGAAGAAGCCAGCGGGTTTCATATGTCTCCAGAGGTTCAGAGATTTGTGCCAGCACACGTGCAAGCTGTACACGTTTTTGTTCTCCTCCTGAAAGTGTGTGGTAACGTCGCCCTATAAGTGTTTCCGCCTGGAACTGTCTGAGACACTCCATCACACGTGTGTCTTTTTCCCTCTTGTTCTCAAGCTTTTGAGAGGCAAGACCAAGACACACGATATCATAGACCTCAAAATCAAAACTAACAGACACATGCTGCGCCAAAACAGCACGGCGCTGTGCAAGGGCATAAGAAGAAAATTCCTCAAGAGGCTGACTGTTTAAGAGCACATGGCCTGCCTCTGTAGATAAAGACCCCGCCAAAACCCGTAAAGCTGTACTTTTTCCTGCCCCATTCGGGCCTGCTAAAACGGTTATTTCTCCTGCACGTGCTGTCATGCTGACCGTATTAAGAATGGTACACCCGGAGCGTTCCACATCAATATTTTTAAGACAGTAAAGGCTTTGTTCTGTGCTCATAATCTTTCCTTCCGGTTTTTTATAAGCTATAGAGAGATTTTCTGGCACGTGACAAAAGCCAAAGGAAAAATGGGGCTCCTACCAGGCCCAGAATGACTCCCAGGGGAATTTCTGCCGGGGGTATGACAAGTCGCGCGGTGACATCAGCCGCTGTGAGGAGGCCTGCGCCCATAAGGGCTGCACCAGGCAGAACATATCGGTGATCCGGACCTGTCATAAGACGGGTTAAATGCGGGGCAACAAGGCCAACAAAGCCAACCATGCCGCACCCTGCTGCTGCTGCCCCAACACCCAGGGCAGTGAAGATCAAAATATGGTGTTTAACATTTTGTACGGCAATACCCAGATGTTCTGCTTCCACCTCCCCCAGAGCCAGCGCATTAAGCGGGCGTGCCAGAGAACACAGGGCAAACGCAGAGATCAGGCAAAGCCCCCCTGAAAACAGCGCCATGGTCCAGTCTGCAGAGCCCAGAGATCCCATCATCCAAAGTGTCAGGAAACGTAATTGATGATCATCACCGATATAAGAGAGAGCTCCAATTAAAGCTCCACACAAAGCATTAAGAGCAATACCAGCAAGAATAAGAGTAAGCCCGTCCAAACGACCATTGCTTTGGGCAAAGCGATACACAAAAAAAACAGCTGCCAGGCCACCCAGGAATGCAGATAAGGGGAGAGCCAGTCCTCCAAAATTTTCCATAAGACCTGGCAGAAAAACACCATCAAGGACCACTGTCCCCGCTGCTGCAAGGGCTGCACCAGAGGAGACACCAATCAGGCCAGGATCCGCTAAAGGGTTACGTAAAAACCCTTGTAAAACAGCACCTGCTACCCCTAAAGCTGCCCCCACGGACAGGCCTAAAACCATACGGGGAAGTCGCAGGTTAAGAATAACTGTTTGCGTGTAACCTGATGATGTATCCGGGGAAAGAAAGAAAAGAGTCCTGATAATATCAGCTGACGGGATAGGTGCTGCCCCTGTCATCACACTTGCACAGGCCGCAAAAACAGCAAAAAGAAAAAAGGCTGCAAGAACCAGCCAGCTTCGCCTTAATCGTGCCTTTTGTGCAAGCTGAAATGTGCTACTGGCTGTTGTCATGTTCTCTTCGTTCCAGTGGTAATGCTGTCTTCTCTTTTTGGGAGTTTTCCTGTGCTCTGTTGTCTCCAAAAATCATGGCAGAGAAATGATCGAGGGCTTCAGGAAGGCGGGGACCAAAGCTCAAAAGTTCATTGCCCTCCATGGTAACAATATGCTTGTTTTTTCCGGCAGGTGTTGCAGCGATGGCCGGAAGCTGTGCAACAGCGTCAACTCCACCGGCCTGAGTCAGGGTATGCTCCATCATGGCGATAGCATCAGGATGTGTTGCAACAGCTGCTTCTAAAGAGAGAAGTTTATAGCCCTCATACTGGTTGAAAACATTTTTCCCGCCAGCCAGAGTGATAATAACGTCTGCTGCGGTCTTACGCCCCGCCGCCATTGGGGCCCCATCCCGCAGGGACAGAACAAAAAGAAGGCGGGGGTGTCCCTGTCTGCCCTGTTTTTTTTTCATGGAAGCCTGAAGGCGATCTCTTACACGTTTTTTTGACTCTTGCATGGCCTTTTTGAATTTGGCTGCCATGATCTGGCCTTTATTTTTAAGGTGGAGCGCCCCTGCAACCATCATAATTTTTTGGGAGACAAGGTCTGTTACATCTTCATGGGAAGCTTTTATGGAAGGCATGCGTATAACAGGAACACCTGCCTCTTCCAGGCGTTTAAAAACAAAGGGGGGGCCTGCATCTGCTGATGCCAGAATAAGGTCAGGATTCTGCGCCAGAATGCCTTCAGCATTAAGGGCACGAAGATAGCCAAGAACAGGTTTATCTTTGGCCTGCAGGGGGTAAGTGCTGGTGGAATCTACGCCAACAAGACGCTGAGAGGCTCCCAGACTGAAGACAATCTCTGTGATATCTCCTCCAAGAGCTATAACGCGCTTTGGAACTGAGTTTTTTACAACCTCAGACTGGGCATAAACAGGTAAAAAACACGGCAGAGAACCCGCTAACAGGCATAGAAAAATCCTGGAGAGTCTGCTTCTTAACTGTAAAGTGAATCTTTGCATATACGTTTTCTCACACTCTTCGTGGTAAACTGGTAATGAGATCACGCCAGTTCTGACGTTGAGCTCTTCCTTCCTCTCGTGACCCAAAAAAAGAAACAATCTGGGTGTTTTGTCTGTCAAAAATTTCCAGAGAAAAGACATCACCATCAACAGTAGGCTTACGGACCACCCAGGCTGAATGAGCACAGTTTTCCCTGAGATGCAGCTGGAAGTCAGGGTCAAGAACATTAAAAAAACCTCGTGCCCTTTTAAGGCTTTTAGGTATGCCCGTGTAAATTTGGATACAGCCATGATTGCCAACAAAGCACATAAGGGGGACGTTCTTAAAGACAGATCTTTCAAGAAGGAGCTCCGCAGAATTGACAGAGACAGGGTACGCAAAATCCTTTCCCACAAGCCTGAAAGCTTGTGTACGATCTACCTCAAAATTCCTCAGGATTTTGATGAAGTCATGAACATCCTTCAGAGACATCCATGCCTTCCGTAAACCTTCCCTGTCAATGCTTTCATCGGGCTTAGAGGAGACAGGCTCAGGCGCGGGCGCCGGGATAAAATCCTGTGAGAAGTCAGGACTTGCAAAACGATCAATCAGGCCATTCCAAACAGCCTTATCTGTCTCCGGGCGTGTAAAAACCTTATGTACAGCATGCCCTTCGGCATCAAAAAACTGAAAACTATGGCGCTGACGACCATTCTTAAGCTTATCTTCTACAGCAAAACCGTGTTGCCAGTGTCTCCAAAACAGGCGCAGATCGATCCCATCTCCTAAAACAAGGCCATGCGTTTTATGGCCACCAAAACCTGAATAAACACCTATGGTTTCATGAACAGCATCATGATTACGTGTCAGCGCCATCACTTTGCCGGCCTGGCCCAGACCTTCAATCAAAGAGCTGAAATTTCCTGAAAGACGTGTTGAATTTCTTCCCACCATGCAGGCTATAAGGGCTGCCTCAGAGGTATGAAGTGCCTCAGCCGCTGTGCGGGCATAGGCATGAGGATGGTTTTTTTTATAGGCCTCCCATGCTTTTTGTAAGGCTTCTCCCGGTTTTTTGAGTGTTTTGAGCATTGCTGTGTGGCCTTCCTGTTTTAAATATTTTCTACCTTGTCTGTTTCTTTTTCCCTACCATTTCTTCAGGGCCCATGTGTACAAAGCTCAGCTTGCAAGACAGCAAAGCGACCTAAAACATCTCTCAGGACACCCTTTGCTTTTCTGTCCGTGCCTGTAAGTTTCCTATATTCTTCTTATCAAAAAGTTTTCAGGATAATAAAATGCCTCTTAATCTTTTTTGCAGGAAAAGAAAAATAGAATAAAAACAGGTTGTTCCTATATGAGCTTTATATCTAATTTTACTAATTATTATTCTCATATGCAAGGTGTTTTTGACAAAAAATCTTCAATTAACAACAATTCCTGCAGCTCGGTTTCTTAGGAAGAATGAAGGAGTAAAAGGCAGGGGAAAATAAAAAATATAAGAGAAAAATTTTTACACCCGTACGTAAAAAAACCAGCCTTATTCTTTCAGGTTTTAGGAGAGAAATTTTTAAAGTTTTTTGAAATGCCTGAAACAAGGGTTTCCTTATAGAAATTTAGGCTCGGGTAAAGCTATCATAAATCTTCCGGAGCCTTTTAAAAATATTGCCCGAAATGAAAACAGCCCGGAGAGGACAGGTGGAAAAGAAAATCTTATATTTTTTAAAAATTGCGAGGCATAGAATCAGGCCGTAAGGCTTTCAAAGAAACCACGCCCATCTACGCCGCCATGCTGATGTTCAACAGCACGCTCCGGATGGGGCATCATGCCGATAACATTTCCATTTTTATTGATAATTCCTGCAATGTCACGCGCAGAACCATTAGGATTGTTCTGATAGCGAAAAACAATACGGCCTTCCCCTTCAAGACGTTCAAGCGTCGTCTGATCAGCCTGGTAATTTCCATCATGGTGAGCAATAGGAATGACGGGGTTTTTCTTGTCCTGATAGGCTTTTGTAAAGCGCGTTGTTGTGTTTGCTACAAGGAGCTTTTGAGGCTGGCAAACAAAATGAAGACATGCATTACGCATCAGGGTCCCGGGGAGGAGACCAAGTTCTGTAAGAATTTGAAAACCGTTACATATCCCAAGAATGGAAACGCCATCTTCAGCACGTTTTCTAACATCTGCCATGAGGGGAGAACGGGCCGCTATGGCCCCGGGGCGGAGATAGTCGCCATAAGAAAATCCTCCCGGTATCACAATCAGATCACAGGGAGGAAGCTCTGTTTCCTTATGCCAGAGCATCAAAGGGGGCTGCCCTGTCATCTTTTTAAGAGCAAGGGCTATGTCACGATCACAGTTGGAGCCAGGAAAAACAAGAATGACAGATCTCATAACATTTTCTCTATAAACTATGGTCCGGAGACTCTAAGGTTAGCATTTCTTCCCGCCGGGAAAGTCTGTCAGGCTGTTATGTCAACAGTATAGTCTTCTATGACCGTGTTGGCCAAAAGCTTCTCACACATGTCTTCGACACGGCGACGTCCTTCGACCACATCTGTTCCTTTCAGATCAAGCTCAATAATTTTACCCTGCCGCGCCTGGACGATTTCGTTAAAACCCAAACTTTTAAGGGACTGGGCAACGGCCTTACCCTGCGGGTCAAGAACGGCTGGTTTTAACTGAATATAAACAAGGGCTTTCATTTTATACTCTCTTTTTTATATCTTCAGATTCTTCGGGCTGCAGAGTTGACGATTCTTTGAGGAGGCCCAGGCGACGTGCGACCTCGGTATAAGCTTCTGTGACCTCACCTAAATCACGCCGAAAACGGTCTTTATCAAGAATTCTGTGTGTATCTTTATCCCACAGGCGGCAGGAATCAGGACTAATCTCATCGGCCAGAACAAGTTCTGTGCCTTCATCACGATAAAAGCGCCCAAACTCAAGTTTAAAATCAACCAGCAAAATCCCGGCCGCTGTAAAAAGGCCAGACAGAAAGTCATTCACCCGTAAGCTTATCGCCATCATATCATCCAGCTCATCAGAAGATGCCCAGCCAAAGACTGAGACATGATCTTCTGAAACCATAGGATCGCCCAGGCCATCATCTTTATAATAAAGTTCAACCAGGGGGCGTGGGAGCTGCTCTCCCTCTTTCAGGCCCAGCCTTTTTATCAGAGATCCCGCTGCGACATTACGGCAGACAACCTCTAAGGGAATAATTTCAACTTTGCGGATAAGCTGTTCACGCATATTCAAACGACGTATGAAATGTGTTGGCACACCAATATGGGCAAGGTGAGTCATAATATATTCAGAAATACGATTATTGAGAACGCCCTTACCCTGAAGTGTGTCATGCTTTTGGTTGTTAAACGCAGTGACGTCGTCTTTAAAATGGGCAATAAGTGTACCAGGCTCCGGCCCTTCATAAAGAATTTTTGCCTTGCCTTCATAGACCTTGTTACGACGAACCATACAGGACCCCCGGGGGAAATTTAGGAAAATGTGAGCATGATACACGCTTATCCCTGTGCCAGCTCTTAAGGCACCTACTCTATAAAAGAACCTCTTCTGAGACAAGAAGGAAAAAGGCTTTTCTTGCTGGTTTTCTTTTTGTAACCTATATAAGGTGAGCTCAGTTTATTGATATGTGGGGGAGACGTCTGTATGGCAACCTTTGACGAACGTAAAAAAAGATTTGAAACAAAATTTGTCCGTGATCAGGAGCGTTCTTTTAAAATAGAAGCCAGTCGCAATAAGTTTTTAGGTTTGTGGGTGGCTGAGCGTTTCGGGCTGAAGGATTCTGAGGCTCAGTCCTATGCAAAAGAAGTCATTGCTGCCAATTTTCAGGAAGAAGGGGATGAGAGTATGATCCGCAAGATTTTGACGGATTGTGAAAGCCGGGGGGTTGGCCTGGGAGAGAAAGAGTTACGTGAAAAGCTCAGTTTTTTTCAGGATCAGGCCCGTCAGGAAATTCTTGATGAAGAAAAAATCTGAAAATCTGCCCCGGTACCCGGTCTGTGTTCAAAAGCTTCCCCCTTTCCTCAAATAAAAAGACAGGATCATGGTGATGAATTTTTTCTTTCTTTTGCGTTGTTGTGCAGTTTTTGTTCCCTTTTTTCAGCTTGCCTCCTGTGGGAGTTCACACCACACTCTGGCCTCAAAATCAGCACAACGGAGCTCAGGCCCTGCCGTGCAGGCGTCTTCCGGCCAAAAGCCTGCTCAACCGGCAAAGACAGGTAAAAAACCAGCAGACAGCAGACAGGAGAAAAACCTCAGCAAGCCTGGCGATTTGTCCTATGGGGCATGGTATAAAAGTTTTAGAACTCGTGCTTTGGCTAAGGGTGTTTTTGTCAGGCTTTTCAATCAGGTTTTTGAGGGAGTGGGGCCCGATTCTAAAATTTTGTCTCTTCTTGAACGCCAGCCAGAATTTACAACCCCTGTCTGGGACTATATGGACAAGCGTTTGTCTAAAAACCGTATTCATAAAGGCCAGCGCCTTCTTGAGGAAAAAACTGTACTTTTTGAGGCTCTTGAAACACGCTATGGTGTTCCCAAAAGCATTGTGGCGGCTATATGGGGGCTGGAGACTCATTATGGTGCTGTTATGGGGAATCATGATACGGTCTCTGCCCTTGCAACACTGGCGATGAAACAACGCAAGCGTGCTTTTGCAGAGGCGCAGCTTTACGCCATTTTTGATGTTCTGGCTTCCGGAAGTGCTGAGCGTTCATGGCTGAAGGGGTCATGGGCAGGGGCTATGGGCCATGTTCAGTTTATACCAACAAGCTATCGTCGTTATGCCGTTGATTATGATGGTGATGGCCACAAAAATATCTGGTCTGATGAGAGAGATGCTCTGGCCTCAGCAGCTTTTTATTTGAAAAGCCATGGCTGGAAAGAAGGTTTTCCCTGTGCCGAGGAAGTTCGACTTCCGGGAAATTTTGATTTTCGCCTCCTGGATAACAGAAAACGCTCTCTGGACATATGGAAGCAGGCGGGAATCACGCCTGTTCAAACCTGGCCTCAGCACTTGTTGTCTGAGGAGGCACGTCTTTACCTGCCGGCAGGGGCTCAGGGACCTGCTTTTCTGACCTTTAAAAATTTTGATGTCGTGAAGCGTTATAACAATGCTGATGCTTATGCACTTTCTGTATGTCGTCTGGCAGAACGCCTGAAAGGCCGGCCCTCTCTTGTCCAGTCCTGGCCCCGTCATGAACGCACACTTAAGAGGTTTGAGGTCAAACAGATTCAAACACGTCTTAAAAGCCTTGGTTTTGATCCCGGCCCTCCTGATGGTGTTGTCGGACGTCAAACACGTGAGGCTGCAAAGGCTTATCAGAGAGCACACCGGCTCATACCAGACGGATTTATCGGAAATTCCCTCTATCAGAGACTCATAAAAGAAAATGCGGGCGTGCAACCTTAACATACAGGGGATTCTGGAGAACTTTTGCCTCTTCAAAGGGGACACAGGGCAGTACTTCCTTTTGAAGGCTGTGATAGGTTTGGTGCACAACCTTTATAAAGACCAAACAGGGGAGCTTACACCCTTAAGGGGCTTTGTTAGTTTCCCTTTGGGAGCCAGAAAGGCCAGGTCAGGAAGGCTTGATTTTTTCCTAAAAACAGGGAGGAGGAAGCTGATTTTTCAAGACGGTCAAGACGTGTCATGATAAGGGCGCGATTCTGGCCTTTGGTCTCTGTTCGTGAAGGCCAGACTTTCCCTATAACAAGACCTTCGGCGTTTGTAAGCTCTCCCTCTTCACAGTCAGAGCCTTCATAGTTAAAAGGCAATAGTCTTTTGCGTATATTGCCCCGTCTTTTCATACGGCTCACAACTTCCTGACCAACAAAACAGCCTTTGTCAAAAGACAGTGCCTTAAGGGCATCCAGATTGACATCAAAAGGATAAACAGAGGTGGGGTTATCGATACCGGGTTCTACAAGACCTAAAGTGAAAAGACGGCTCTGATAATCTCCGGTTTCTTCAGTGGTCCTCAGATAATTTTTTGGCATCAGGATACGGTATCCAAGCGCGTCAAGTCTTGGATCGCAACACATATAAGCCTGACCTTCTGTCCAGCTATGCCCTTCGGAGGCTTCTTCTTTTTTGTCTCCGGACGGTGGACAAACGGCAAGAGACCATTGCGTGCCTGTACTTTCAATTTTCACAGGAGCACGAAGACAATAACGTCGTAAAAGGCCAAGAACATCCCCAAGACAGGGGGCAGGAAGATCCAGAAAAAAGCTGTCCTCCTCTGTTTGAAAAATGAAAAGATCTGTGATCACTTTTCCCTGAGGTGTTAAAAGAGCGCTATAAAGTGTCTGTTCTGGACTGACTTTCCTCATGTCCTGAGTCAGGAGTTTTTGTAGAAAAGAGCGTGCCTGTTCTCCACATACAGAGATGAGGCCACGATCAAGCCTTTCTAGCCTTCTGCTCATCATGGGAACTCCTTTTTGGGGTGGGGCAGATCTGATTAACATGTGTGTTTAGGGCAGGCAGGGGACAATACTACAGTTAGGATACACATATCAGGAAGATCATAGCCCGGAAAGGGGGCAGGAGTTTAACGGCCTTTGGTCAAACTCCCTAAAATGCCACGCACAAGTGCGCGGGTGATCTGGGAGGAGGCTGTGCGGAGGGCTGTTTTGAAAGCTGCCTCTAAAGGAGACTGGCGCCGGGACGGAGAGCGTTTTGCTGTTTTCAGGATTTTTTTTTGAGATCGGTCTTTTTCTAAAATGCTCTCACTCTCTTCAGAGGCAGCCTCTTCAGCACGCTGTGCTAAAACCTCATAGGCTGAAACCCTGTCTATAAGTGTTTCATAACGACCTTTTAAGGCACTTTTGTTGATAAGATTGTCCCGTTCTTCCGGCGTGACAGGACCAAGCCGTGAGGCCGGAGGCCGAATAAGCGTGCGCTCCACCATGCCGGGGCGACCTTTGTCATCTAAAGTGGAAACCAGGGCTTCGCCAACACCGAGATCTGTGATAGCTTCCAGCGTATCAAAGGCTGGATTAGGGCGAAAAGACTGTGCAGCAGCTTTGACGGCTTTACGCTCTTTTGGCGTGTAGGCCCGCAAAGCATGCTGGATACGTGTTCCTAACTGTGCCAGAACAGTCTCAGGCAGATCGAGGGGGTTTTGGGTCACAAAGAAAATCCCGACCCCTTTGGATCGGATAAGGCGAATGACCTGCTCAATTTTTTCTATCAGGGTTTTAGAAGCGTTCCTGAATAAAAGGTGGGCTTCATCAAAGAAAAAGACAAGTTTTGGCTTATCGGGATCGCCCACTTCAGGCAGTTCTTCAAACAATTCAGATAAAAGCCAGAGTAAAAAAGCGCCATAAGCTCCCGGGGCTTCAATAAGGCGTGTGGCATCTAAAAGATTGATGATACCTTTGTTTTGAAGGTCACAGCGCATAAAGTCCTGTAAATTCAGGGCTGGTTCTCCAAAAAAGCCTTTTGCGCCTTCACGTTCCCAGGAGAGAAGCTTGCGCTGAATGGCACTGACAGATGTGGTGTGGACCAGACCATATTTTTTGGCAATATCGTCTTTATGCTCAGCTAAAAAAGCAAGAAGTGCACGCAAATCCTTTAAATCAAGAAGTAAAAGCCCCTCGTCATCGGCAAAAGCAAAAGCGATATGTAAAACCCCTGTCTGGGTTTCACTGAGGTCAAAAAGACGTGCAAGCAGAAGGGGGCCCATATCAGACAACGTCGTATGTACAGGATGGCCTTTTTCGCCATAAACATCCCAAAAAACAGTGGGGGAGGCCTCATACGCATAGTCTTTAAGGCCAATTTTTTGGGCGCGTGCCAAAAGTTTATCATGGAGCCTGGAGTCTGATGAGCCTGCCGCGGCAAGACCTGAGAGATCACCTTTGACATCTACTGCGAAGACAGGAACCCCCGCACGGGAAAAGCCTTCAGCCATAATCTGGAGGGTTACTGTTTTGCCCGTTCCTGTGGCCCCTGCAATAAGACCATGACGATTGGCCTGTTTAAGAAGAAGGTTTTGAGGGGTCTTCCCCCGTCCAAGAAAGAGATTCATGCCTTCCTGCCCTGTTCACTAAAGAGAATGTATTTTAAGGAAGAGAGAGTATGTTCTGAGATGTAAAGGTTATCTTACCCATCCAAAAAGAGAATATAATCTTTGATAAGAAAATTTGGCCTGGCATAAGATAAAAAATCCCATACCAGGCATGGTCCTCAGTATATATTAAGGGTTTGAAAGAATCGGTTATTCAATTTCAAAGGTAATTTGCATATTCACACGCCAGGAAGAAACCTGACCGTCTTTAATGGAACAGGATTTGTTGTTGATATTGGCGGAGCGAATATTTTTAATGGTTTTAGAAGCGCGTTTAACACCTTGTTGAACGGCATCTTCCCAGCTTGTTGAAGATTCTGAAAGAACCTGAACAGATTTTAAAATAGCCATACCTGACTCCCTTTAATTTTTTTAGAAGATGGGCCAGTATAACGTCTGGAAATCTTTTCACGCAAGAGGTAAAACAGGACATCATGCTATTTCATGTCTGTGTTCACCCTGTTTCATTGTGTTCACATAATTTTTCAAAGGGTTTTCAAAGTACAGAAGACATGTCAAATAGAGAAAGTCGATACAGACGATCAAAAGGAGTATAATAATGGCTTTTACACTTCCGGACCTGCCTTATGATCCTAAGGCTCTTACCCCCCATATTTCCGCCGAAACATTAAGTTTTCATCATGGGAAACACCATGCGGCCTATCTCACTAATCTTAACAAGCTTATTGCGGGCACACCTGATGAAGAGGACTCCCTTGAGGGAATTATAAAGTCCAGTGTGAAGGATCCTTCTAAGGCTGGTTTGTTTAATAATGCGGCCCAGGCCTGGAATCACGATTTTTACTGGAAATCCATGTCTCCTAAAGGGGGAGGGCGTCCTGATGGTGACTTAAGTGATTTAATAGCACGTTCTTTTGGGTCTTATGAAAATTTTATTGATGCTTTTAAAACCTCTGGTGCCACCCAGTTTGGGTCCGGATGGGCCTGGCTTGTTCTGGAACAGGATAAACTGGCCGTACGCAAGACACCTAATGCTGAGACCCCCCTGACAGAAACAGGTGTGAAGCCGCTCATCACCATGGATGTGTGGGAGCATGCGTATTATCTGGACTATCAAAACCGCCGCCCTGATTATATGGGCGCTTTTTTAGAGCATCTTATCAACTGGAATTTTGCTCTGGATAATCTTAAGCTGTAAGGCATGAAGTCCGGGCTTTAAGACAATAAAGGAAAATCTTCAGGAGTGTAGAAAAAAAGGTATAAACCCATGACCCAGACTTATGATCTTATTATAAAGCAGGGCACGCTTGTCAGTCATGCAGGCCGTAGAGTGACAGATATTGGTATACGGGACGGCCGTATTATAAAGCTGGGTGATCTGAGTTCTGCTTCCGGAGGAGAGGTTGTAGACGCTAAAGGTCTTCATGTTTTGCCGGGTGTTATTGATAGTCAGGTACATTTTCGTGAACCTGGCCTTGAACATAAAGAGACACTGGCCTCTGGCGCAAGGGGGGCTGTTCTTGGGGGTGTTACCTCTGTTTTCGAAATGCCCAACACATCCCCACCTACAGACAATAAAGGGGCTCTTGAAGACAAGCTTAACCGTGCCAAAGGCCGTATGGCCTGCAATTATGCGTTCTATGCAGGGGCTTCCTATGAAAACGCCCCATTTTTAGCAGATATGGAACGTATACCGGGGTGCTGTGGTGTGAAGATTTTTATGGGGTCGTCTACGGGCTCCCTTCTGGTGGGGGATGATGAGGGGCTGGCAAGAGTTCTTAAGCATGTCCGCCGGCGTGTTGCCGTTCATTCTGAAGATGAAGAACGTCTTAAGGAGAGAAAACACCTTGCCCGTGAGGGGGACTGGACGTCTCATCCGGAAGTTCGTGATGTTGAAACCGCCCTTAAAAGCACACGTCGCCTGTTGAAGCTTGCTTATGAGTATCAGGCTAATATTCATGTTCTGCATGTTTCAACAGCAGAGGAAATAGAGCTTTTGGCAGCTTATAAGGACAGGGCCAGTGTTGAGGTGACACCTCAGCATTTGACGCTCGTTTCACCTGATGCCTATGAACGTCTTGGAGCTCTCGCACAAATGAATCCACCCATCCGTGCAGAACACCACCGTCAAGGGTTATGGGAAGGTATAGATCAGGGGGTTGTTGACGTGATCGGATCTGATCATGCGCCACATACACTGGAAGAAAAAGCCCGGCCCTATCCCGCTTCTCCCTCAGGCATGACAGGTGTTCAGACCCTGGTTCCTGTCATGCTTAACCATGTGAATGCTGGCCGCCTGACGCTGGAGCGCTTTGTTGATCTCACCTCTCATGGTCCTGCACGTGTTTTTGGGATAAGGTGTAAGGGGAGGCTTGCTGTTGGATATGATGCTGATATCACGCTTGTTGATATGGAAGCGCGTCGTACTATTTCTAATGACTGGATTGCCTCTTTATCGGGATGGACCTCTTTTGATGGGGTCTCTGTTCAGGGCTGGCCCATGGCAACCGTAGTTGGGGGGAGACTGGTTATGTATCATGATGAAATTCTGGGTGAACCACAGGGCAGGCCAATTTCTTTCTTTTGATGATTTCATAAAACAATATTTTGTTTCCGGCTTTAAATGTACCTGGCCCTTTGTTTCACGTTCTCCGGATATTCTTGATCTTTAAAGCAACCATATAAAATTTCTTCTTATTATTTCTTAAGGATTGCTAAAATGTGGGTGCTTTATAAATCTGGATACTTCGTTCCTTTTTCTCTAAATGTAGCCTTCTTAAATATTTACATAATAAATAGGTCAGCTCAATATAGTTGATCTTCAGAATATTTATAAGTCGTCCCGCATTTACTTTGGTTCGGCAGGGCTTTGTGTGCTGATATATGATCTAATAAATATATAAAAATTATAAAATTGTTTTGTATAGCAAAACTATATTTTATACTTTGATCTTTAGACTTTTAAAATACGCTTTTTTTATATTTCTATAATTACTTTTTACTTAAAAGCCTCTCACTTATATGTTAAAATATATACTCAAGGTTTTATATTATGAATTCTAATTTAGATTTGAAGGTGTTGGATACAGATTATATTGTTCATAGTATAAGCGGCCAGGTGAAGTGGTTTGATCCTATAAAGGGCTACGGCTTTATATTACCCGAAGACAAGAATATGAGTGATATTTTACTGCATATTACCCACTTGCGTGAAATTGGCCGCGTTGATGCTCCAAAAGGCTCTACGATTGTTTGCGATGTTGTTAGCCAAAAGAAGGGTTTTCAGGTTATAAAGATTGTTGACTTTGATGTAAAAACAGCCCCCTCTTTTCAGGAAAGAAGCGGATCTGAGGTTAATGACGTCATTTTAGGGCTTAAATATGCTAAGGTAAAATGGTTCGACAGTGATAGACGCTACGGTTTTGTGAATATTGGATCTTATATGATAGATATTTTTTTGCATGCAGATACATTAAGCCGTTGTGGTTTAGCTGCTATCAAGACTGGTGATCAGTTTTGGGTAAGATGTGGTCACGGTCCAAAAGGTGTTGTTGTAACAGATGTTTATCTCAGCAATAATAGGGGGCAAGACGTATCAATGCTGGAGGTTTCATAATATCTTGCAAAAATTGAATTTCTTTTATATGTCTTTTCTATGCATATAGTTTTTCATCATAGTCTTAAGCTGGCCCTTACTTTTGTATTGGGTGGGGCACTTTCCTTTGCTTGTATAGATGTTGAGGCTCAGGATCAACCGCTTGTTTCTTTTGGGGAGCCTGAAAGCTTAACCATTCAGGCAGCTGATAAAACTTATGCTTTTCAGGTTGAGATTGCTGATACGCCACTCAGGCAAAAACAGGGTCTTATGTATAGAAAAAATCTTGCAGATAATGTCGGCATGCTTTTTATTTACAACCACCCTCAGCCTGTTTTCATGTGGATGAAAAATACCTTTATTTCTCTTGATATACTTTTTCTCAACACACATGGAGAAATTGTCAAAATTTTTCACCAGGCTCAGCCACATTCTGAACGCCTTATTACATCCGGGGGGAATGTTTCTGCTGTTCTTGAAATAAAAGGAGGACGTACTAAAGCGCTTGGGCTTCGACCGGGCGATGATGTGCTTCATCCTTTTTTTCTCATACCTCAAAGAGAAGCGCCTTAAGTAAAGGTAAATTGCAGGCTTTGCTGCCTTATTTCAAAAAACCGAGTTCTTTTAAAGACTGTTTTACAATTTTTTTGCGTAAGCCTATGTCTTTTTCGCTTCGTATGTCCATGTTGAAGGCAAAGTATATTTTGTTACCTGTTGCCGTATATTCAAGATAGCCTACATACCAGCCAACCGGAGGTGTGCGACCAGACCCGGGACCTGCCAGACCTGTTTTTGTTCTGAGAGTGTAGTCTTTGGTGCGTTCTTCAATCATGATATGCTTGACGGATTCCAGCGTTTTTTGAGAAAAGGGTAACTGATTATAGGCAAGCCGCTGGAGAAAGAAGACCTGTTCCTGTGCGCTGATTTTAAGGGAACCATCAAGCCAGAAATTCGTAAAATTATCTCCGATTTTATTATTCCCATAGCCAACAGTTCTGAGCTTATTGAGCATCAAATCTTTGCCAAGCTTTTTTGTTAAACTCTGGTAAACCCAGACCGCAGAGACGGCATAAGCTTTTCTAAACATAAGATCCTGATTCCAAAACTCATAACTGCGTTTTTTCCCATCCCAGGAAATGATCGTATCCGGATCTTTGACCATACCTGCATCTAAAAGAATAAGACTGTTGAGGATTTTAAATGTAGAAGCCGGACAAAAACGTTCTGTACTACGGGGAAGGTTGTACTGATAAAGCTGATGTGTACGCTCATCCAGAAGAACTAAAGTGCCTTCTATACCGGCCTTTTCTAAAAAGGGCTTAACGCGTGACCATGCAAGGTTCTATGCACCAGCCCATGAGGTGAAACAGAAGAAGGCACTTAGTACATATATGATAGGTTTCATATGGTGTTGCTCTATGTGTGGAGGAAAATTCTTAAGGGGGCTGATCCTGAAGGGGAGACATATATTTTTGAAGGGGGCGCTTTAACAGGCCTTCTGTTAAAAGTTAAAACCCTTACCTTAAGAACAGGACAGGGGTTTTGGCACAGAGTAGTAAAACCAGGTGTTATTCAATATAAAAGACATCTCTTCTTCAGTCTAAGCCTTGAAAAAATCTCAAAGAAAAAAGGCATGAGCCTTTTAATAAAGACACATTACTTTTTAACTTTCCAGCCTTCACTGGTCAATTTGAGAACAGCATGGTCCGTTCCCGAAATTTTTCTTACCTGCCGCTTTCTTACCACCACACCCGGCAAGAAACAGGGTCGAAGCCAGAAGGAGAAGAAATATTTTCATGGTGTGATCCCTGCTGGTATTATGGTTTTTTAAGCTTATCGCTATGTTTTGTTGAGATGAATGTCAGGAATAGAAAATTTTATGATATAGGTGAAATAAAAGGATTCATATTTTCCGTACTATGATTGTAGAAAGCCCGTTAAGATCGAAGTTCACGGGAGGGCAGTTCCTAAAGAGGAAGGGAGGGGATACCTAAGCAACCTTAGTTTGCTGATCCTGCCATACTGCTTCAAGACGCATTTGGGCCATGCGGTTGGCGACTTCATTTGTAGGAAGGTTGTTTTTCTGGGCCTCAAGGTAAATGTCCTTAAGTGTTTCTGCCAGTTTATGAAGTTTTTGATCAACCCAGGAAAAATCATAGGGCCGGTGTGCTACCTCACTGGCAACATTGATAATACCACCGGCATTAATCACATAATCAGGTGCGTAAACAATACCACGTTTGAGAAGGGCAGCCCCTATGTCTACATGTGAAAGCTGATTGTTTGCGGCTCCTGCTATGATTTTGGCTTTAAGACGCGGCAGAGTTTTTTCGTTAATACTACCCCCTAAAGCACAGGGAGCAAAAACATCAACCTCTTCATCATAAATTTTTTCCGGAGAGACAAGTTTAGCACCGTATTTTTCAGTGATTTCCCGGGAGCGACTATCACTGATATCTGTTACTGTGAGTTGTGCACCAGCTTTGGAAAGGTGATCACATAAGAAGGCTCCAACATGGCCAAGGCCCTGTACACCAACCCTGATACCCTCCAGGCTCTCCTTTCCTAAAGCATGTCTGACAGTCGCTTTCAGACCATAAAAAACACCAAGAGCAGTTACAGGTGAAGGATCGCCACTTGCAAAGTCTCCTTCAGGTAAACCGACAACATGTGGTGTTTCCTGATGAACGATATGCATGTCATCAGGTGTTACCCTGACATCCTCCGCAGTGATATAGCGTCCGCCAAGAGAATCAACACATTTCCCAAAAGCAGAAAAAAGGGCTGTTCTGTCAAAGGGATCCTCAGGTTTGATAATAACAGACTTTCCTCCCCCCATAGGGAGATCTGCCATAGCATTTTTATAGCTCATACCCCGGGAGAGACGTAGCACATCTTTTAAAGCTTCTGTACTGTCTTTATATGACCAGAGACGACACCCCCCGACAGCTGGTCCAGGAAGGGTTGAATGCAAAGCTATAATAGCTTTTAAACCTGTTTTCTTATCTGAAAAGAAGTGGACGTTTTCATGTTCATCATAAAAAAGGTGATCATAAATTGCCATAAGCTATACTCCTCAGATGATATTCTTGTAGATCCCCCTGAGAGCTGGGTACGGAACCGAAAAGTTATAGGGAACCAGGTTAAGCTGGTACACCTAAAACATTTAAAAGTAAATAGATTTTTATTACAAAGGTAACAGTATTTATGTTTATTATATTTTTTTAATTCATATACTTGTTATTTAATTTATAAGATGAGTTTCATGTTTTCGTCAATAGTGTTCTGCATGGCCTTGAGCAATAAAAAACAGCTCTTGCAGTGTGTGCATAAGAGAGCTTACAGTCTTAGAGTAAAGCAGGGACGATATAAGGACACAAAGGATGATCACATTAAAGGGGTTACGTACCAGTTTTTTAGAGTATTTTAAACAGCATAACCACAAAGTCATGCCTTCAGGCCCCCTGGTGCCAGAAAATGATCCAACACTTTTGTTTGTCAATGCCGGTATGGTACCTTTTAAGGGTGGGTTTACAGGAGCTCAACATTTTGATCCTCCCCGTCTGGTCAGTGCTCAAAAATGCCTGCGTGCCGGGGGGAAGCATAATGATCTTGACAATGTTGGGTATACGGCACGTCACCATACTTTTTTTGAAATGCTGGGTAATTTTTCTATTGGGGACTATTTTAAAGACAGAGCTATTGAATTAGCTTGGTCTTTTATCACCGGAGAGCTGGCCCTGCCTGTAGATCGCCTTTTGGTTACAGTTTATGGTGAGGATGAAGAAGCAAGGGCCCTGTGGCAAAAGATTGCAGGTTTACCCGAGCACAGGATCCTTGGCATTCAGGGGTCTGATAATTTCTGGTCTATGGGGGAGACGGGGCCCTGTGGGCCCTGCTCAGAAATTTTTTATGATCACGGGGATCATATTCCAGGAGGTCCCCCCGGCTCAGCTGATGAAGATGGGGATCGCTTTGTTGAAATCTGGAATCTTGTTTTTATGCAATATGAGATGCAGGCTGGTGGAGAGCGCCTTCTCCTTCCCAAACCTTCTATTGATACGGGGATGGGGCTGGAGCGTATAGCAGCCGTTATGCAGGGGGTGCATGACAATTATGATATTGATCTTTTTCGTACCCTTATAGAGGCCTCTGTTGAGGCCAGCGGTGTGAAAGCTGAGGGGGAAGCGCGTTTCAGCCATCGCGTCATAGCAGATCATTTGCGGGCCTGTAGTTTTCTTATTGCGGAAGGTCTTAGCCCGTCATCTGAAGGGCGTGGCTATGTGCTTCGCCGCATTATGCGTCGTGCTATGCGTCATGCTTATCTTTTAGGAACACAGGAACCCCTTATGCATCGCCTTGTTCCGGCCCTTATTGCAGAAATGGGGGAGGCCTATCCGGAGCTTATTCGTGCCAGCACCTTTATTGAGGACACATTTCTTCATGAAGAGGAGCGTTTTCGACGCACATTAGGACGAGGGACAGCCCTTTTAGATGAGGCGCAGGCCCATCTTGCCCCCGGTGAGTCTCTTTCAGGTGAGACTGCCTTTAAGCTTTATGATACGTATGGTTTTCCTCTTGATTTAACGGAAGATGCTTTACGTGCACAAGGGCTGAGTGTTGATCGTGAGGGTTTTGAGGCTGCTATGGCCCAACAAAAAACTGCGGCACGTGCCCACTGGTCAGGATCAGGTGATCAGGGAGGGGAAGATTTCTGGCGTGCCGTGTATGAGAAGACGGGGCCTACCTGTTTTACAGGTTATGAAGAGAGCGGGGATCAAAGTCAGGTTCAGGCCATTGTGGAAAATGGCAAGCTTCTTGAACAGGCTAAGGCCGGGCAAAATATAGCTCTGGTCTTTGAAAAGACACCTTTCTACGCTGAATCCGGTGGACAGGCCGGGGATCATGGGATCATTCTTTTTGAGACAGGTGCCAGACTTCATGTGGAAGATGTTCAAAAACAGGCAGGGGGTCTTCATGTTCATTATGGAAAAGTTGAAACTGGTTGTGTGAAAACAGGTGATGTGGCACGCCTTGAAATTGATACAGCCTGGCGGACACGCACACGCGCACATCACTCTGCAACGCATTTACTTCATGCTGCTTTACATGAAATTTTAGGATCTCAGGTCACCCAAAAAGGACAAATGGTCGATGGGGAACGCATACGTTTTGATTTTGCTTTTCCAAGGGCTTTGAAACAGGAGGAACTTGAAAAACTGGAGGCACGGGTCAATGCCGTCATTCGGGATGATGCTGCTTCTGAAACACGTATGATGACCCCCAAAGATGCTGTTGAACATGGCGCTATAGCCCTGTTTGGGGAAAAATATGGTGATGTTGTTCGTGTTTTAAGCCTTGGTCATGCCCCTGAAGAGTCACAGGAAGATAAGCCCTACTCTCTGGAGTTATGTGGAGGAACACATGTGGATCGTGCAGGTGAGATCGGGGTTTTTGTTCTTATCTCTGAAAGTGCCGTGGGGGCTGGTATCCGGCGTATAGAAGCCCTGGCAGGACAGAGGGCTTATCAGTATTTTTCTGCGCGCAAAGGTCTGGTTCAAAAAACAGCGGATCTTCTTAAAGTAAAGCCCGATGACCTGTCTCATCGTCTTGAGGCCCTTCTTAAGGAGCGAAAAAGCCTTATACGGGAATTAGAAGCAACAAAGAAGAAGCTTGCTATGGGGGGAGGGGGTGCTTCACCGTCTGAACCTGAAACAATTGGGGATACGGCTTTTCTTGGAAGGCTTTTAGAGGGCGTTGACGGTAAGGCCCTGCGGGGGCTTGTTGATGAGGGGAAAAAACAGTTGGGCTCTGGTATTCTTGCCTTTGTGAGTGTGCGGGACGGGAAGGCCTCTTTAGCTGTTGGGGTTACAGAGGATCTCACACCACGTTTTTCAGCTGTTGATCTGGTCCGTGAGGGCGCAAAAGCCATAGGGGGACAAGGTGGAGGTGGGCGTCCTGATATGGCACAGGCTGGTGGTCCCCGGGGTGAAGAGGCCTCTAAAGCTCTTCTGGCTATACGTCAGAAGATAGAGACAGGCTAAATCTTCTCAGGGGACAAAAACGCAGGTGATTTTTGATGACATTACCGGTTTTAAGGGTACGTTTTACCTGCGTTGCTTAAGGACAGTTTTGGTGTTTAGGCCACAGGTCTTTCTGGTCTCTGTGGGCCTTAGCCAAATGGGGCAGGGGGTGCATCAGGTCTTAAACGGGAACAGTTTATTATGGTTCTTCCCGCCGTTTTAAGAACCAGTGCCTGGCCATGCCATGCGTACGCGTTTCCAGAAGGTTAAACTCTTCAATATTCGGAACTAAACTTTTCAAATCTGCGTCTGTTGTCCCTGCATGTGCCTTTGTTTCTACAATAACAAGGGCTTCCGGAGAAAGCCATTCCCCCCTGACAAGACGTAAAAGAGCTTTCTTTTCAAGATCCAGTCCATAGGGAGGATCCAGAAAAACAAGATCAAATGGTGGTCCCAGAGCTGCGGGTTTTTTGCTTAAGGAGAGGAAATCACGGCGATGAAGGCGTGTGACACCATGCAGGCCAAGGGCCTCAATCGTAGAACGTATAGCTCCCCGCGCCTGGGCTGATATATCTATAAACAGACAAAAGCCTGCCCCACGTGATAAGGCCTCAAAGCCAAGGGATCCACTTCCGGCAAAGCCATCAAGGACACGTATCCCCTCTAAACCGGGTGTCCAGCTCGCATGTTCAAGCAAATTAAAAATGGTCTCACGTGCCCTGGCACCTGTCGGGCGTGTTGTTGTGCCGGATGGAGCTTTGAGGGCCTGTCCCTTAAACTGGCCTCCTATAATATGCATAATGTCTCCACATGATATACAGTATAGAGGAATGAAGAATTATCTGTGATATGGTTATAAGATCAGGGTTTGATGATCATAAATTTTATGGCGGTTTATGGTATATAGGGCAGGGATGAATGGTGAAGCTGAATACGGAGTTTCCCCTCTCTGTCTTTGATATACCCAAAGCTATATTCGACTTTGGTTTCTTCATCACTGTCAACAGGTGTGAAATAATAATTTCCCATGGCAAGGGCTGTTCCCTGATTAATGATAATTCCGTAATTCCTGAAACGTACATTTGCCCAGGGCTTAAGTGCAAACCCCTTATCTTCTTTAATTTCTCCTTCTACAAAATAGGAGAGAGCCTGGTCAAATTTTGTACGAAACTGAACCTGTGAGACCAAAGTAGGTTTAAAAAGAACAGGGCCCAGATTATAAGCATAAAGGTTTTGGATTTGTTTTATCGCCTCTTTTTTATAGTCCCCTTCATTTTGATAAACCCGACCAATAGCGACAAGGCCGTCCCCCCATGCCTTTTGTGCTGCCAGGATCTCCTCCTTTGTGATGGGCTGGGGGTTGGCATAAGCAAGACCTGAAGTCATGCCTATGGCGCACAGAGTATTTACAACGCTTTTCATCTAAAAATTCCTTCTGAGTGTTACAGGCCCTTCTTCCCAGGATAGAAGAAACCAAATAGTTAGAAAATATTATAACACAAACTGAAGGGTTTTCTATATAATCTGGTGAAGGTATTTTTTAATAAGGGTTTTTATTGATGGAGAAATTTCTTTACCTTTTTTTGATGTATTTTGCTTCTGACTATTAAAGCCTTAACACATCAACATAAGCCATGTTTCTGAAAGGAAAAGAGAGTAGCGTCTACCAATTTTTTTTCTCCCTCCTAAAAACAGAAGGAAGAAAACTTTGTTTGTTTTTAAATCCTGTTATGATAGGACTTAAGCACAAAATAATAGTGTATGTCGTATTTAGTGCGCCTCTTCTTTCTATCACCACAAATTTTCGTATAAGGGCACTTCCTGGGGATGTTTGATGTCTGAAACGCCTGTTGTCACTCGTTTTGCCCCATCACCTACGGGTTTTTTACATATTGGAGGGGCTCGAACGGCGCTGTTTAACTGGCTTTTCGCACGCGGTTGTCAGGGCAGTTTCTTTCTGCGTATTGAAGACACAGACAGGGCCCGCTCGACCAAATCCGCTATAGACGCCATCATAGAGGGTTTGGGCTGGCTTGGCCTTGACTGGGATGGTGAACCTTTTTTTCAGTCTCATCATGCAGACGATCATCGTGATGTGGCGCATCGCCTTCTTGAGGCTGGTGCTGCTTATAAATGTTATGGCACAGCTGAAGACATAGAGCAATGGCGCGGGGAGGCACGTGCAGAAGGGCGTGCCCTGCGCTCACCCTGGCGGGATCGTTTGCCGGAAACAGCACCGGCTGGTCAGTCTTTTGTCGTGCGGTTACGTGTTCCAGAGACCCGGTCAACAGAAATTGAGGATATTGTACAGGGGAAGGTTAGCTGGAAAAACAAAGATTTTGATGACTTTATTTTATTACGTTCTGATGGCAGCCCGACCTATATGCTGGCTGTGGTCGCCGATGATCGGGCTATGGGAGTTACCCATGTGATTCGTGGTGATGATCATCTTGTCAATGCGGGGCGTCAAAGCCTTATATATGATGCTCTCGGCTGGAAACGTCCTGTTTTTGTGCATATCCCCCTTATTTATGGGCCTGATGGGAAGAAGCTTTCAAAACGTCATGGAGCTTTGGGGGTTGAGGTATATCGTGATCAGGGTTTTTTACCTGAAGCTTTATGCAATTACCTTTTACGTCTGGGATGGGCCAGAGGTGATCAGGAGTATTTTAGCAGGGAGGAGGCTATACAGGCCTTTAGTCCTGATGGTCTTAATAAAGCCCCTGCGCGTTTGGATTTTGACAAGATGAAAAGTGTCAATGCCCATTATATGCGTCTGGCAGAAGAGGAAAGGCTTCTTAAGCTCCTTGCTCCTTTTCTTGAATCAGGTTTTAAAGGATCTGTTCTTCCAAAAAATCAGCAAAAACTCATGCGTGCCATGCCTGTTTTGAAAACCCGTGCACAAACTCTGCATGATTTGGCAGAGCAGGCCCGCTTCTTAATGCGCCCTCTGCCATATGATTTATCTCCTAAAGTTGAAAAAAAACTGACAGAAGAGATGCGTGAGCGCCTTTTACGCCTGAAAAAAAAGATGGAAGAGTCAGGGGACTGGTCAGAGCCTGCTTTAGACGCTATGCTCACTAGCTTTCTTAAGGAAGAAAATGTACTCTTAAAAGAGGTGGGTCCCGTTTTACGTGGTCTTCTCACAGGGGGGGCACCTTCCCCGGGGCTTTCTGATACGCTCTACAGTCTTGGACGTGAAGAAAGTCTTGCACGTATGCAGGCTTTTTTACTATCATCCCCAAAACATCAAGCAAGAGGATAAGAACGTCGTGGAAAATAAAATTGTAACGTCTGGAAGTGCACAACTTATACTCAAAGGTCAGACGTATGAGCTGCCTCTTATTAAGGGCCATCTGGGGCCGGATGCTCTTGATGTCCGTTCACTGTATAAAGCAAGTGGACATTTTACTTTTGATCCGGGCTTCACTTCAACTGCAAGTTGTGAATCACAGATTACGTATATCGATGGAAAGGAAGGGATCCTTCTTTACCGGGGCTATCCCATTGATCAGCTGGCCAAACAGTCAAACTTTCTGGAAACGGCGTATCTTCTTCTTCATGGGGAGCTTCCCGGGGCCGGGGAATATGAAAATTTTGAAAAGGCTGTGGCACATCATACGTTGCTCCATGAACAATTTGAGCGTTTTTTTAGTGGCTTTCGCCGTGATGCTCACCCTATGGCGATTATGGTTGGCAGTGTTGGGGCCCTTTCATCTTTTTATCATGACTCCACGGATGTTCAGGATCCTGAACAACGCCTCATGGCAAGCCATCGTATGATTGCTAAAATGCCAACCATTGCTGCGCGTGCATATAAATACTCTGTGGGACAACCCTTTGTTTATCCTCAAAATGGTTTAGGTTATGCTCAAAATTTCTTACGCATGTGCTTTGCTTTGCCAACAGAAGATTATAAAAACAACCCTGTTCTCACACGTGCTATGGACAGAATCTTTATTCTCCATGCTGACCATGAGCAAAATGCCTCCACCTCAACGGTGAGGCTTGCAGGATCCTCCGGGGCCAACCCCTTTGCCTGTATTGCCGCAGGTATTGCCTCCCTTTGGGGACCAGCCCATGGTGGGGCGAATGAAGCTGCTCTTAATATGCTCGAAGAAATTGGGACGAAAGATCGTATTCCTGCTTTTATTGCCCGTGCTAAAGATAAAAATGATCCCTTCCGCCTTATGGGATTTGGTCACAGGGTTTATAAAAATTATGACCCCCGTGCGCGTGTGATGCAGGAGACGTGTTATGAGGTCCTCGAAGAGCTTAACCTGAAGGATGAACCCCTTCTCCAGGTGGCTTTGGAGCTTGAAAAAATAGCTCTTGAAGATGATTATTTTGTCCAGAGAAACCTCTACCCTAATGTAGATTTTTATTCCGGCATTACGCTGCGGGCTCTGGGTTTTCCGCGGGAAATGTTTACGGTTCTTTTTGCACTTGCCCGCACAGTTGGCTGGATTGCGCAGTGGCGTGAAATGATCGGAGATCCCTTACAGCGTATAGGTCGCCCCCGCCAAATATATACCGGGCCAAAACTGCGGGACTATATGCCTGTCACGGATCGTCAGGGCTAAAAAATCATAAGCGAGAGATGTGTTTTTGAAGATAAAGAAAGGGGTAGATAAGAATTGCCTTATAAGGGTGATATGTCTTTAAAGGATATTTCTGCAAAAAATGATTTTTACCTGCACAGGTTTTCGCTCTCTTGCCTTACCCTGTTGTTAAGCTTGAAAAAGAGGCTGTATGTCTATACAGTTCTGTAAAGTGAAAGCTTATTGTAGAGTTATGTTTTTTTTCAAACTTTCAGGTGTGATGGTCCTATGAGTTTTGAAGACCTTGGTCTTGATGTCAATATTTTAAAAGCCCTTTCAGAGATGGGCTATGAAAAACCAACGCCTGTACAACAGGCCACCATTCCACTCACTCTGTCCGGGCGGGATGTTTTAGGTATAGCACAAACAGGAACAGGAAAAACAGCCTCTTTTACGTTACCTATGATCGATCGTCTTGCAAAAGGGCGGGCCAGGGCACGTATGCCCCGTTCCCTTATTTTGGAGCCAACCCGGGAACTTGCTGCACAAGTTGCTGAAAGTTTTGAAAAATATGGCCGTTACCATAAGCTTTCTATGGCTCTTCTTATTGGAGGGGTTGCTTTTGGTGAGCAGGAGAAGAAACTCGATCAGGGTGTTGATGTTTTGATTGCTACCCCCGGGCGTCTTCTGGATCATTTTGGCCGCGGAAAGCTTTTACTGACGGGAGTCCAGATTTTAGTTGTAGATGAAGCAGATCGTATGCTGGATATGGGCTTCATTCCTGATATTGAGCGTATTTTTAGCCTGACACCTTTTACACGACAAACGCTTTTTTTCTCGGCCACCATGCCTGCAGAAATTCAACGTTTGGTCGATAGGTTTCTTCAGGGTGCGCAGCGTGTTGAGGTGACACCTCCTTCAAAACCTTCTGAGAATATTGAGCAGTTTTGCATTAAACTATCATCTTCAGAACCCAAGGCAAAGCGCTGGGCTTTATATACTCTCCTTAAAAAAGATGATATTAAAAACGGCATTGTTTTTTGTAATCGGAAACATGATGTAGACAGTCTGGCCCGCGCCTTAAAAAAGCATGGTTATCACGCTGCTCCCATTCATGGGGATTTGGCCCAGAACCTCCGTATGGAAACACTTCAGAGCTTTCGATCAGGAGAACTGCAGTTTTTGATTGCCTCAGACGTTGCGGCACGTGGCCTGGACATACCAGAAGTCTCCCATGTTTTTAACTATGATATTCCCCACCATCCTGAGGATTATGTCCATCGGATTGGACGAACAGGGCGTGCCGGACATAAGGGCAAAGCTTATACACTGGTTACCGCGAAAGATACAAAAGCCCTTGAGACTGTTGAGACACTCCTGGGACAGTCAATTGAAGTTATAGATCCTGGTGATGGAGAGGAAAAACATCTCACACCTGTATCTGGGGAAATGGACTCTATAGCCAAAAAGAATAAGGCTAAAAGAACACAAACTGAGAGAAAACGTCAGAGTTCTTCAGGAGTATCACGTTCTTCTTACCTGGGAAAGTCCAGGGAAGCTGAGCCTGCCCAACCGGACATGCCGGTTTCAGGCTTTGGTGATCATCTCCCTGGTTTTATGATGAATTATGTTGGAAAAAATAAGTAGTGTCATAAGTTTGTTGTTATTTCCTGGTATCATTTGAACTATCAGCCTCGTTGATAAGAGACAGAGGCATGGTTGTGTCTTGTGTTTGCTCAGAACCTTTACGCCCAATGAGAGAGCGAAGTTGCAAAAGTTCTATAAAGGAATCCGCCTGCCTGCGCACGTCATCAGATATCATAGGCGGATCAGACTTAAGGGTTGATACAACAGAAACACGGCAGCCCTTCCGCTGGGCTGCCTTAATAAGAGGTTGAAAGTTCCCATCCCCTGAGAAAAGAACGATATGATCAAGATAAGAGGAGTTTTCAAGAATATCGATAGACATTTCTACATCCATGCTTCCTTTGATACGCCGATGTCCATAATGGTCGGTAAATTCACGAGCTGTTTTTGTGACCACATTAAACCCATTGTAATCCAGCCAGTCCATAAGGGGACGCAGAGGTGAGTAGTCATCATTTTCAATCAAAGCTGTATAATAGTAAGCCCGGACAAGATGACTGCGCTTTTGAAATTCTTCAAGAAGTTTCTTATAGTCAAGATCAAAATCTAAAGCTTTTGATGCAGAATATAAATTGGCACCATCTATAAACAGTCCAAGCTTTTCACTGGGGTAGAAGACCACTTTTTTATCCCTTTATTTATTATATAAACTATATTTACCCGGGGAGATTTTTTTATGTCAGGAAAATTTATTGCTCTTGGATCTAATCTTTCCTATAGGGAGAAAAAGCCTTTGCAAATTTTACAGGAAACTGTAGAGGCTCTTGAACATATGGACGGTATACATGTTCTTGCCCGATCTTCCTGGTGGTCTTCCAAGGCATACCCCTGTCCACATGAGCCCCCTTACGTTAATGGTGTTATTAATATTCAAACCTTTTTTACACCAGAAAATCTTTTATTGTGTCTTCATAAGCTTGAGTCTTATTATGGCCGTAAAATAAAAAGAAAGAAGTGGTCATCACGTACTCTGGATTTAGACATTTTAGATTACGAAAAACTATGTATCAAGCCACCTGAAAGTTTAAGTTTATATCTTCCTCATCCATATCTTGCAAAAAGACCTTTTGTTCTTTTCCCTCTTATGGATATTGCACCTCACTGGAAGCATCCTTTTGATGGAAGCAGTATTGGAGGTCTTTTAAAGAAAATACCTCAAAAATATCTTGATCAAACTCAATTTTTAGCTAAACACTAAGACTAAGATCTTAAATCTGTCTACTCATTTATAAGCTCTCAAAAGCTCTTGGGTCAAGAGAGACTTGATTTATTTTTGATTTTGCTTTTTAACACTGAATATTACAATTTGTGGAGAAAATAATGGCACGCGTAACCGTTGAAGATTGTATTGAAAAAGTTCCTAACAGGTTTAAGCTTGTTTTGTTATCCTCGCATCGTGCGCGTGGGCTTGCTACGGGGGCGAACCTTACTCTTGAGCGCAACAATGATAAAAATTCTGTTGTGGCGTTGAGAGAGATTGCAGAAGAAACTATTAACTTTGATCATTTAAAGGAAAGCCTTATTACTGGTCTTCAACATGTCTTGTATGAACCAGAAGAAGAAAAAGCTCGTCATACACAAACCGATATCATTCCTGAGATGTCAGAAGAGCAACTTCTTAAAGCCCTTAGAAATGATCGTGAAACGAAAACAGATACAAGTTTTTAAAGGAAAAGTTTGGTATATCTGTCTCTTTTAGAATTGAGAATGCCTGGATCATTTTGATCGAGAGAAACCCTGCAAAAGGTCTGGCTATGTTGTGTTCTGGAGACAAAATTCAAAATGTTTATTGAAAAATAAAGAATATTTATCCTCCTTTGGTACTGAAATACCTGTTTTGAATTCGTTTGAAATTATCTTCAGGAATATAGATTTGCAGGGGTAAATTAAGATTATCAGCTGTAAGACCACCTATGGCTTGCAGGAGGCTAAAGGCAGCAACAAAATTATTACGTTCTGCTGTGACCAGAGATAGACGCGCATTAAGGAGAATTTGTTCTGCATCCAGGACGTTTTGAGTTGTTCTTGACCCTACCTGATATTCAAGCTGGACACCTTCAAAAGCAATTTCGCTGGCATTGACCTGTTCCTGTGTAGAGGCAATAACGGCACGTGAAGCTTCAAGATTGTTCCAGCTTTTAGTGATATTTTCCAGAACTTCCCTCTCTGTGCTGCGTCTTGTCATGCGATGGCGTGTTTCAGCAGCTTTTGCACTACGTATTCTGGAGCGCAACGCTCCCCCCTCAAAAAGAGGAATACTTAAACGGCCTATAAGGGCCGCTGTTTCAGTATCTGTGTGTTCTATATTGGTGTCGTGGCTGGCAGAAAAGGAAGCCTCCAGCCTGAAACTTGGGTTAAGAGCTGCACGTTCTTCTTTAATTTTATAGCGCGCTGCCGTTTCTGAAAAGCGAGCAGAAAGAAGTAAAGGGTTTCTCTGGCGCCCTAATTTTAGGCTTTGCGCAAGACTTTCGGGTAAAGCAGGTTCAGAAGAGGGCTGAACAAGAGTTCCGGCAGGACGTCCTACTGTTTTTTCATAGTTTGCACGAGAATTTGCCAGCTGGGCTTGTGCTGCTACGAAATCAGACTGTGCTCTGGCAAGACTTGACTGGGCCTGAGCGACATCTGTTCTTGTCCCTTCCCCGACAGAGAAACGGTCCTGAGCGGCTTCTAGCTGCCCCTGAAGGACTTTGACATTATTACGACGAATTGTGATGACGTTTTCATCACGAATAACATTCATATACGCCTGAACTGTCTGGAGGAGAATGGTTTGTTCCGTATTACGCAGCGCCTCACGCTGGGCATAGATGGAGGCTTCAGCACCTGACATAGCAGCCTTAACACGCCCCCCTGTGAATAAAGTCTGACTAGCTATTGCGGTGAGTGCTTTGGGCGTCGTTTCATCATAAATATCACGTGTTCTGTGGCTGGAGGTTCCGCTTACCCCCCCACTTGCCGAAAGGTTCAGTTGTGGCCGTCCCTGAGCACGCGCCTGGACATAGGTTTCATCTACCTCACGAACACGTGCGCGTGCAGCCTCTAAATCAGGGTGCGTCATATAGGCCAGCGCGAGTGCTTCTTCCAGAGTTTCGCCCTGGGCTGAAACAAAAAAACAACTTAAAAGAGCAAAACCTGTGACAGCAGTTTTGCCTGATCTGTTTATTCTTTTCCAAAAACTGTTCATTTTAAAATTTTTTCTTTTCCTCTGTTTTCTAATTTAAGGGCTATGGAGATCGCCCACCCTGATGACACTCTTTTACAGAATAGTATGGGGAGATGCTAGAGTAAGTTGTAGAGTTTGAAAAAAACCTGCTCATATCGTCTTTATATTTCATATGCATGTTTTCAGGTTATGCAATGATGAAATGTCCTCTTAAGGTTTTTTATGCAGTTTTTGGAAAGCATGAAGAGCATGTTCGCGTGAAGCCTTCAGATCAATAAGGGGGTATGGATAGCTCTTACCAGGTATAAGGCCGGCTTTTTGTAAAATTTCTTTTGGAGCTTCCCATGGGGTAAACAGATAGCGATCTGGTAAGCCCCGGAGCTCGGGTACAAAGCGGCGGATATAGGATCCATCCCGATCAAATTTTTGCCCCTGTGTAACAGGATTAAAAATACGAAAATAAGGAGCTGCATCGGCACCGCATCCCGCTATCCATTGCCAACCTGCACTATTATTTGCCAAATCTGCATCCACCAGACATTCCCAAAACCAGCGCTCACCATATCGCCAGTCTATAAGAAGGTTTTTGACCAGAAACGACCCTGCAACCATACGTATTCTGTTATGCATATAGCCTGTTTGATAAAGCTCGCGCATGCCTGCGTCTATGAGGGGAAACCCTGTTTGCCCCTTTTTCCAGAGGGAGAGAGTCGTTTTATCATGACGCCAGGGAAAGACATCAAATTTTTTCTGAAAATTCTTATGGGGTAAATCAGGGTAACGGTAGAGAAGGTGATAAGAGAATTCACGCCAGGCGAGTTCTGAGCAAAAATGATCAGTATCCTCATTGTCTCCCTGTGAACGGACAGCATGCCATACCTGATAGGGAGAAATTTCTCCCGAGTGAAGATAGGGTGATAAACGTGAAACATGGTGTTGAGAAGGGTAATTTCTGCCCTGCTTATAGAGGGGCAGACCCTTTTTCAGGAAAAAGGAGAGGCGTTTCTGTGCTGCTTTTTCACCAAATTGCCAATGAGGTTCAAGTTTTTTATACCAGTTATGTTCGGGGAGAAGACGCAGGTTATCAAAGGCAGGTGTCTTTGCCTGAATAAGCTTTAAACAGGAAGGTGGGGGATAAGGTTTTCGGGGGGATAAAGCTTTAAGACATCCTTTTCGATAAAAAGCTGTAAAAACCTGATAAGGTGTGCCATCAGCTTTAAGAATTTCCCAGGGTTCCCACAAAAGCGAAGCTTTAAAACTGTGGACAGGAATACCCTGTTCTTTCAGGAGTGTTTTGATACGTTTATCGCGCCGGATGCGCCAGGGCTCATAACACCGGTTCCAAAAGACAGAGGAAATATCATATTTCCTGACAAGTCGGGGCAGAACCAAATCTGCCTGACCAGAATAGACAGTCAGCTTTCCATTAAGTGCCTTATCAAGTTCAGATAGAGCATGGTGTAACCACCAGCGGCTGGCAGCCCCTGCACTGTGGGGCCCGGCATTTTCATCATCAAGAATATAAACAGGCAAAACCGCCCCATGCCTGGCCGCTTCAAACAGGGCAGGGTTATCATGTAAGCGGAAATCCTGCCGGAACCAGTAAAGAACATTTTGCTCTGTCATGATATTTTCCATTTTTTTAAGCCAGTCTTCGTGTTAAGAGGCAAAAATTTCTCTTTATTGGCCTTTATCCTCTTAAAATGAAGAATAAACAGCAAAGATTATAAGAGTTTATAGTTTTTCCTGAAAAACTTACCCTCCCCGCACGGTGGGTGGGTTATAGTTAGGCATGGTCGGAAAAAAGGGTCAGCGGGGTCGCAGAAACTGGTCTTCTATCAGGGAAGGTTATGAAAAGGGTGAAGCCTGTTCAAAACTGGCTTCGCGTTATGGAGTACATGTTTCCTCTCTATATCGACGTGCTAAAAAAGACAACTGGGTGAGGGAGAGAAAAGAACTCAGTACGCCGCAGAAAAAGATACGAAAAAAGACAAAATTACAGGATATGAACAACCCTGTTAGTCGTATTCGTCACTTATTAGAAAAGCAGATTATCGCTCTTGATGATCCGGATCTTTCTGGTTTGGATCACCCTGAGAAAACAATACGTTTGCTTCTTCATATAACACGTGCCCTGCAGGTGTTGGATAGTCTTGAGCGTACCTATAAGGACAAATCGGTTATGGATGGTGATGAGCAGAACAAAACAGAATCTTCAAAGCGCAGTCTTAAAAGCCTGCGTACCAGACTGGAGCGCCGCCTCAATCGCCTTGCAGCCCGGACATCTGAAAGAAGACTTTCTTCAAAGCCTTAACCTTAAGGAGATAGAGTATATTCTTCATGACTGGTCCTTTTGGGCTCACCCCCACCAAAAGGCACCTGAGGGCAGGTGGCGTCTTTGGGTTCTTCTTGGCGGACGGGGTGCGGGGAAGACACGGGCCGGTGCAGAATGGTTGCGAAAACATATGGTTGAGGAGAAAGAGTCTCCAAAACGTGCTGCCCTTATTGCACCCACATTATCTGATGTACGTGAAGTGATGCTTGAGGGACCATCTGGTTTGCTTAAAATTGGTTCAGAGCATGAGCGCCCCACCTATGAACCGTCACGCCGGCGCCTTGTCTGGCCAAATGGCAGTGAAGCTTATGCCTTTTCTTCTGAGGATCCGGATTCTTTACGGGGGCCACAATTTCACTTTGCCTGGGCAGATGAATTTTGTGCATGGTCTTACCCTGAGAAGGCGTGGAGCATGTTGCAATTTGGCCTGCGCCTTGGAGAAAACCCTAGGGCCATGATCACCACGACGCCCCGGCCTGTGAAAGTGTTAAAAAAGATTTTGAAAGCAAAGGATACAGTTCTCACACATGCGCCTTCTCATGTGAATGCTGCCCATTTGGCGCCGAATTTTATCGAAACCATGGAAAATATGTATGGTAATAGTGTTTTAAGGCGTCAGGAACTTGATGGAGAAATCATTAACGATCCGCCGGGGGCTTTGTGGACACGGGATCTCTTAGCATTAGCCTATGATCCTGCTCCTCCCTCTCTGGAGGATTTTGATACCATCACAGTAGGTGTTGATCCCACAGTGACATCCCATGAGAAAAGTTGCGCATGTGGGATCATTGTTGCGGGACGGTATAAGGAAAGATCCTGGATTCTGGCCGATCACACTTTGCAGGGTGCAAGTCCTTCTCAATGGGCTGAAGCGGCTGTGCGTGCGTGTCGTCATTATAATGCGGGGCGTCTTGTCGCTGAGGTTAATCAGGGGGGGGATCTTATTGAACAGATGATCCGTCTTGTTGATTCTGAGGTGCCTTTTCAGGCTGTCAGAGCCCACCGTAGCAAACGCGCCCGTGCTGAACCCATAGCACTTTTGTATGAGCGTGGTCTTATTCACCATGTTAAAGGCCTTACCAGACTGGAAGATGAAATGTGCAGTTTTGGGGCTTTTACTGGCATGGGGGGAAAGACCTCTTCATCGAGTCCAGACCGGGTTGATGCCCTTGTCTGGGTTTTGGGGGATCTCATGCTGCATAGGGGGGAACATCCCCGTTTGCGTTCTCTTTAAAAGCTAAACGATTCTTTCTGTACAAGGATAAAAACGTGTCAAAACAAAACTGGCTTAAGGCCTGGATAAAAACCGTGCCTGAGGAAAAAAAAGATACACATTCTTTTCTTGCTTTGCAGGCCCGGGGCATGCCCGTCTGGGCACCGCGTGGTTATCATGGCTTTGCCCGGGAAGGGTACCAGAAAAACCCTGTTGTGCATCGTTGTGTGCGACTTATTGCTGAGGCTGCGGCCTCTGTCCCCTTAAAGGTTAAGCATGCCGGAGAGATTTCTGAGGAATGCCCTGTTTCCAGGCTTTTAGAACAGCCTAATCCTGATCAGTCTGGTCCGGAATTTTTAGAGCATTATTACAGCTATTTACAGGTTTCGGGGAATGCTTTTGTTGAAACTGTTCTTGTGGAGGGTGCACCTCACGCACTTTATAATTTGCGCCCGGATCGCATGCAGGTTTTACCGGGGACACGTGGTTGGCCGGAAGGATGGGAATATCATGTCAAAGGTGTCAAAAAACGCTTCATACGTGACAAAATAAGCGGGTGTTCTCCTGTTTTGCATATGCGTTTATTCCACCCTGATCATGATTATTATGGTCTTTCCCCTCTGGAGGCCGCGGCCTGTTCCATTGATATTCATAACAAAGGTTCAGACTGGACAAAAAGCTTGCTAAACAATGCAGCACGGCCTTCCGGTGCCCTTATTTATAAAGGACAAAATGGTGTTGACCGTCTCAGTGATGATCATTTTCAGCGCCTGAAAGAAGAACTGGCTGAAGCACATCAGGGGGCGCAACATGCAGGACGGCCTTTTCTCCTGGAGGGTGGGCTTGACTGGAAACCTATGAGTATGACACCAGCAGATATGGACTTTATCAATGCCCGCAGAGAGGCGGCACGTGATATTGCTCTGGCTCTTGGGGTGCCGCCTATGCTGTTGGGGATTCCAGGCGACAACACTTATGCAAATTACAAAGAGGCTCAGCTTGCTTTCTGGCGTACAACCATCCTGCCTTTGGTCCGTAAAACGGCCTCTGCCTTCACAAGCTGGCTAAAGCCGTGGTTTGAGTATGAGCTTTCTATCAAACCTGACACAGAGACCATTCCTCTTATGGCAGAGGAGAAAAAAATAGGGAACTATATACTTAACTAGCCATCTTTTCTGTTGACAAGGCCCTCCATTTTGGCTAGCATAATTTATTCAAACAAAAGGCATGAATTATGTGCAGTCCAGAAAATATTAGTCTTTACCAGTTTTTTCAAAAGTTTCCTAATGAAAATTCAGCGCGTTTATTCTTTGAAAACAAGAAATGGGGAGATTCACCTTATTGTGGACATTGCAATAGTGGCAATGTTGTAGAGTGTAAAGATCATAAACCTATGCCGTATCGCTGCAAGGACTGCCGTAAACACTTTAGCGTTCGCACTGGTACTGTTTTAGCGGAATCACGCCTACCGTTACACAAATGGCTTATGGCTATATACATGATGACAACAGCGCGTAAAGGTATCCCGTCAACACAAATGGCTAAAGAATTGGGTGTTACTCAAAAATCATCATGGTTTCTTGCACAGCGCATCCGTGAAACGTGGATGAACAACAAGAATAATGATAAAGGCAATTATCTTCAAGTCGATGAAACATATCTCGGTGGCAAGGAAGCTAATAAACACACATCTAAAAAACTTCGTCAGGGTCGTGGTTCTGTAGGAAAAACAACTGTTCTTGGTTCTGTTAATGAAAACGGTACGGTTAACACAAAAATTTCACATGACGTCAAGCGTCATTCATTACATAACTTTGTATATGCAAACGCAAACATTGGTGCGACTGTTGTTACTGATGCATTTCCTGCCTATCGGGGTCTAAATAAATGTGGTTTTGATCATAAGGTCGTAAATCATTCAGTGGGTGAATATATCCGCGACAAAGCACATACCAACGGCATAGAATCGTTCTGGGCTTTGTTAAAGCGTGGTTATTATGGAGTATATCACCACATGAGCCCAAAACACTTACACCGCTATATAAATGAGTTTTCATTCCGTCATAACACCTCTAAAATGGATACAATTAACTTTATCGGCTTGACAGTGGAAAAAATGACAGGAAAACGACTAACATATAAGGATTTAATTAATGTCTAAAAAAAGTCAGATTGTAGATCCGATAAATGCAGACCTTGATGATGTTGCAGATGCCATAGTGTCAATAAAAAAACCGTTAAAGGAAATCAGCTCAAATGCAAGTGAAATAAAGGCGTTAGCACCAAAAACGAGTCAAAGGGAAATCGGCTCACAAACTAGCCTTGATTTAGGAATTGAAATAGAGCGTGAAGTGAACGGAATAGGCATGGGTGTTCTTGCGGATGGAACACCATATTTAAATCAACGTGGTCTCTCTGCTCTTTGTGGTGTGCAAAATGCTCATATAGGAACAATAAGCTCTCAATGGAATGAGCAACCATTAAAGCCGCGCATTGAAACAATTAAAAAGATTTTGGAGAAAGCTGGGTACTTCGCTAATGCTGCTCATATAGAAGTACAGCATAAAGGTATAATGCATTTTTGCTATCCCGCTGAAATATGTTTGGCAGTATTGGAATACTATGCATTTGATGCAGGGCAAAACTGCCAGCCACAAGCGCGCGATAATTATAGAATTTTGGCGGGATCACAACTTCGTGAAATGATCTATAGTCAAGTAGGTTATGACCCAACAGGGCGTTATAAAGACAAGTTTAGAAAATGGCATGAAAGAATTGAATTAAATCGCCGGTCTGCCCCAAAGGGCTTCTTTTCTGTGTTTAATGAGGCTCATACAATTATATATGAGATGATACAGGCCGGCGCAGATGTTGGGGAAAAAACCGTTGTTGATATTTCTATAGGGCAGCACTGGTCAAAACATTGGGATGAAAATGGGTTGGCTGTTAAATATGGAAGCCGTGAGAAATATCCTCACCAATACCCAGAAGATCATCCTCAAAGTCATTCTAATCCCCAAGAAGCATGGTGCTACCCTCTTGCAGCATTAGGTGGTTATAGAGAGTGGTTACAAAATGTTTATATTGAGGGCGGAAAATTTGCTAAATATATAGACGGGAAAGTGAAGAAAAAGGATTTACCTCCGTCTGTTGCACAATTAGCAATCGCCACAATAGAAAAAATTTAATTGAGAGTTCTTAAGCCTCTTTTTCTAATAATATTGGCTAGTTAAGTATATAGTTCCCTTACTTTTTTAGGTATATATTTTGGTCAGGTCTATTACTATGTAGATCTTTGACATAGGATTTTCTTGATGCTGCTGATGGAAGGCTCTAAAGTGGGACTCTTAGTACCTTTCAGAAGAGTATGAAATTTTGCATGCCCCGAACCCAAAAAATAAAAAAAAGGGCCTGGCCCTTCGCCGTCTTGTGCTCCTTGTGTTGCTGGATGTTTTTGAACGTCGCTCTTCTCTGGAAAAGGCGTTGAGCTACAGAGGGTATGACAGGTTTGAGTATCGTGACAGATCTTTTTGCAGGGCTTTATGTTCATGTATATTACGGCGTGTGGGACAGCTGGATGCTGTGATTGATGCCTGTTTAAGAAAACCTCTCCCTCCTGAACATCGTCGTCTGCGTATGATTTTACGCTTAAGTGCTGCACAAAGCCTTTATTTCCAGACACCTCTTTATGCTGTAGCAGGACTTTCAGCGGAACTCGCACAGGAGGACAAATCAACACGCTCTTTTCGCCCTTTGGTTTATGCTCTTGCCCGTGCTATGACAGAAAAGGGCCGGGTCATTGCAGAGGCGACGCCTCTTGAGCATAACCTTCCTGTATGGATAAGAAAAAGCTGGTCTCAGGCCTATGGTGTAGAGGCAGTTCGGGAAATTGCGGGGGTCTTTGCTGTACCTCCACCGTTAGATATTACCTTAAAGAATCCTCTGGAGCATGACATTTGGGCCGAACGTCTTGAGGTACAGCTCTTGCCTTCCGGAACTTTACGGCGTCATGCTATTGGTGATGTACGAGCTCTGGCAGGTTATGACATGGGAAGCTGGTGGGTTCAGGATGCCGCGGCTTCCCTTCCTGTACAGCTTTTGGATCCCAGGCCCCGGGAAAAAATTTTAGATGCCTGTGCTGCACCAGGCGGGAAGACACTCCAACTTGCAGCAGGAGGAGCTCAGGTAACAGCCCTTGATATTTCCCAACAGCGTTTGAACCTTGTTCACGACAATCTCCGCAGAACTGGTCTTTCAGCACAGCTTATTTGTGCAGATGCACGTTCATGGATGTTAGAAAAGGAAGGGGGGCTATTTGATGCTATCCTTCTGGATGCACCCTGTACAGCAACAGGGACATTACGTCGTCATCCCGATGTTGTTTGGACAAAAACACCACAAGATGTGGAGAATCTTCTGAAAGAGCAAAGCTGTCTTTTGAAGTCAGCAACTTCCTGTCTTCGCCCGGGAGGGCGGCTTATCTTTAGCCTTTGTTCTCTTCAACCTGAAGAAAGCCTTCATTTTATCGATCGCGTTGCCTCTTTTATACCTGACCTAGCTCTTGATTCTTTTAAAGATAATGAAGTTGAAGATGTGGACATAAAAGTAAGTGAAGAGGGAAGTATCAGGACCTTTCCCTTTTTTTGGAAAGAAAGGGGGGGGATGGATGGCTTTTTCATGGTCCGCTTTCGTAAAACCTGTTCATGAAAGGTTTAGACTACACAATTTAGGTTTTATTTGTTACAAAGAGTCTCAACGAAATCTCAAGAGTGGTTTTGCTCTTTTGGTATGTATTCTATAAGAGGTTATTATGAAAAAAAGTATAGCATATAGAAGTGCCGTTTTTGCAGTGGTTGGCCTTTCCCTTTCCGGTGTTACAGCCTGTGTTTCTGATTTGGGAGCTAACCAGTATTCACGTGGTAATATTGGTGAGGTCAGCCGTGTGGACACAGGTGTCCTCATTGCATCCCGCCCCATTGTAATTGAAGGGGGGACATCTGGTATAGGTACGGCAGCCGGAGCTGCTATCGGTGGTATTGCTGCATCCGAAATTGGTGGTTCGAAATCAGACAATCTTTTGGCTGGTGCTGCTGGTGCTCTTGTTGGTAGTCTTGTTGGATCGGCTGCAGGTAAAAGGCTTACCAAGCGGAGAGGTTATGCCTATACAGTACGCCTGGATAAAAACGAGGAAGTGATTACGGTAACCCAGGGTGGGGACGTGGCCATACCTGTTGGTACACCTGTCCTTGTTGAATATGGTGCCCGTACACGTATTTTACCACGATCCGGTGGACAGCCGCAGCCTTATTATGATCAGTATGGTCGTCCTGTATCACAGCCTTATTATGCTCCGGCTCCACAACAAAAAACAAAAAAACCTTAATTTTTAAGAGTTTTTATCTTCCCCTGAAGGGGGAAGAGGCCTCTCTTCTGAACAGTTTTAACTGTTCAGAAGACTTGGTCCCCTGCGAGACAGAAAGTGAGAGTTTGTCTTTAAGCTACCTGCTTCTTGCCAGTTTCACAGGAGCATGTTACGGGAGAAGGTATGGTATCTTCAGTAAAAATCGCGCCATCCCTTTTGTCAGCTGACTTCGCCTGTTTGGGAAAAGAAGTTCAGGCCATTGATGCGGCTGGGGCGGATATAATTCATCTTGATGTCATGGATGGGCATTTTGTCCCTAACATAACGTTTGGTCCTCTGGTTGTTAAGGCTTTACGTTCCTATAGCCAAAAGCCCTTTGATGTTCATCTCATGATTGAACCTGTGGAGCCTTATCTGGAGGATTTTGTTAAAGCGGGCGCAGATATAATAACTTTTCACCCTGAAGCAACACGCCACCCGCATCGCCTTGTTCAGCGTCTTAAAGCTTTGGGGGTTGGTGCAGGTATTGTCCTTAATCCCGCAACTCCGACTTCCTGTCTTGATTATCTTCTTGATTTTCTTGATATAGTTCTTGTTATGAGTGTTAACCCGGGTTTTGGTGGACAGAGCTTTCTTTCTTCACAATACAAAAAAATTGAAGATATACGTTGCCGTATTGATCAGGCTGGCCTTAAGACGGACCTGGAAGTTGATGGGGGGGTGACACCTGAAACAGCACGTTTGTGCCGTGAGGCAGGGGCAACAGTCCTTGTTGCAGGGTCATCCGTGTTTAAGGGTGGAGCTTCTTTTTACACGCAAAATATAAGTGCTTTGCGTGGTGAGGTCTGAAAATTCATGAGCATAAATAGTGATTTTTTGCGTGCTTTAGAGGAAGCGTTTTTACGCAAAACAATCACAGCGTTTGGAAAACTTTCTCCTGCACAGTTTTTACTTTTTAGACATGGTGTCCCCAATACTCTGGTGGCTAAGCCAGTCCCGTTGCTTTATGGTGATTCAGAACGTGGGGAAGAACTTCTTGATGGTCGTTTTATTTTTGCAGGGAAGATACTTGATGTGGGTCCTGATGGTGAACCCTGGACTCGATCTGCCCCGTCCCGGCGTTTTGCAGAGTATCTTCACTCTTTTAACTGGCTTGCTGATCTGGCTGCTCTTCAGAGTGCAGCGGGTATTCAGAAAGCACGTGCCCTGATTGATGGATGGATTGCAGTTTATGGAAAAGGAAATACTTTCGCATGGCATGCCCCTGTTTTGATACAACGTGTTATAGCATGGCTATCACATGCGGGCCTTATTCTTGATGGAGATGAAGGCAAGGCAGATTCTCAACGCTGTAAAGCTCTTTTGCGTCAGGGTTATGCTCTTAATTCTTTTGCTGTTCTGAGGGCCCGAAACGGACAAACACGTCTTCAGGCGGGCATTGCCCTCACTCTTTGTGGTTTATGTTTGCCTAAATCTATACACTGGCTTGATAAAGGAATAGATCAGCTTGAGGAGGAGAATATCAGGCAAACCCTGGAAGACGGGGGGTATACCAGTCGCAATCCTGAATATATGTTGTCTGTATTATCCTGGTTTATTCTGGTTGAACAAACCATGTCAGTTCGTAATTTGGAGCCCCCTGGTTTTATCCGCCGTGTGGTGGATCGTTTGTCTTCTCTTGTCAGGCTTTTTAACTGTTCTGATGGTGGCCTTTCTGCATTTCACGGTGGGGGAGAGGGGAATAAGCGTTTCTTAAATGCTGTTCTCGCACAAACCCATGTAACAGAACCTCCACTGGCTTACCTCCCTCAGACAGGCTTTCAGAAGGTAAAAGCAGGGAACTCTACTCTTATCATGGACGTTGGGGGAGTCCGAAATTTTGACATGAGTGAGTCTATACATATGAGTGCTCTTGCTTTTGAGTTTTCAGCAGACGCTTCACGTATCTTCGTAAATTGTGGCTGGTCTGATGATTTAGGAGAAACCTGGCGGGAAGCTGCACGTTCAACGGCTGCACATTCAACAGTTGTTTTTCAAGAAACATCTTCCGGACAAGTTTTAAAGCCGGGTCTCAGAAGGTATTTTTTAGGACCACGTTTGTGTCAGATTCCCTCTGTAAAAGTTAAACGCAAAGAAGAAGATCGTGGTATTTGGATTGAAGCACATCATGATGGTTATCTTCAAGCCTTTGGCCTTCTGCACAAGCGCCGGGTCTATCTTTCTCAGGATGGTGAAAATTTACGTGGAGAGGATAGATTTTTACCCCTGCAGCAACATCAGGGTAGAAAAAAACACCCAGTGAAAGTACCTTATACATTGAGGTTTCATCTTCATCCGCGTGTTCGCGTGTCCATGGCACGGGATGGCCGGAGTGCACTAATTGTTTTACCAAATGGTGATGGATGGCGCTTTCGTAGTGATGCCGGGCCTGCAAACCTTAAAGCATCTGTCTATCTTGCTGCAGGGACACCACCACAACGTACGGAGCAAATCGTTTTTACGGCTACAGCTGATACTTCTGTTTCTCCCGAGCACCCCTGTAACCGTGTGCGCTGGGCTTTACAAAAATTAGGGGCAATAAAAGCGCGCCCATAAAAGTGTTTTATAGATTAAAATAAAAATTTATTTTCAGAAAACGTTTAAAAGAGGCATATGTTTTGAGAAGGTTTCTAAAACACCCACACACCAGTGTAACAACAGGTGCTGTTAAATCTGCTATCTTTCTTTATGACTGGCTCATGGGGGGATTCTCCATGTTTTTGATCCTTCATATACGCTATTTATTTGAAGGGCAGGGGCCTCCTGATGGGATACTGGAACAGGCTATATTGATTTTTCTACTATCTTGTACGGTTTCTTTTTTTATTACGCGTTCTTATACCGCAATATGGCGCTTTACAGCCTGGCATGATGTCGTGAATTTGGCAAAGACTTCCCTTCTTACAAGCCTTATTTTTCTGCTTATTTTGTTTTTTCTTAATCGTGGTGAAGGTATTCCACGAGCAAGCCTTTTTCTGGTAGTTCCCCTTTTTTTTCTTCTGATGCTTATGGGACGTCTGTTGGTTTTAAGTATAACGACAGGGAACTGGAAGAGAAGTTTTCGACATACGGATCTAAATTTGCCGCCGGCTCTTGTCGTTGGACATCCTGATTCTCTGGAAAGTTTTCTTAAAGATTGGGAGAAGCGCAAAACACAGCTCTTTCGGATAGAGGGCTTGATCGAACGTCAACATAGTTATCATGCAGGTCGTTCTATGCGTGGTATTGATATTCTGGGAGGTTCTGAAAAAATTGAGCCCCTTCTTCTCCATATGTTCTCTATTTCACAAAAGCGGCCGCGTCTCATTTTGGCAGACTCTTTTCTTGAGCGTAGTTTTGTTAAAAAACTGATCCGTATTGCCTCTGAAACCGGAGCATGTCTTATCCGCTATCGTTCTGATAATAAAGATATGCTCACGCCTCTGGAAGCAGCAGATCTTATTGAACGCTTGCCTCAGGAAATTGATCTTGAAGCGGCGCATCACCTTATTAAAGACCAGTGTGTTATGGTCACGGGTGCCGGGGGGACTATCGGCTCAGAACTTGTTCATCAGCTCTCTCGTCTTGGTCCTCAAAAGCTTATTCTTGTTGATAATAGCGAATTTGCTCTTTATCGCATTGATCTTGAGATGCAGGAAGCTCCCTTTGCGCTATGGGAGACTTTTCTTGCTGATGTTTGTGATAAGGATACAATGTCTGAAATTATGTCCAGAACACACCCCGATATTGTTTTTCATGCAGCAGCTCTAAAACATGTACCCCTTATGGAAACCCACCCCTTTGCAGCTCTTCGTGTTAATGTTGGAGGGACTGTGACCACGGCACAGACAGCTTACAAAGCAGGTGCTCAAAGATTTGTTCTTGTTTCAACAGATAAGGCCGTCAACCCAACCAATATTATGGGGGCCTCTAAGCGCTTAGCAGAGCTTTATGTTCTTGCTATGGCCGCTGAGAACAAAGATTTTGCCGCCTCTATTGTACGTTTTGGAAATGTCCTCGGCTCAGCTGGCTCAGTGGTTCCTCTTTTTGAGCGCCAAATTGCAAGAGGTGGGCCTGTTACGGTGACGCATAAGGATATGACGCGCTATTTTATGACATGTGAGGAGGCTGTCTCCCTTATGTTGCAGGCTGCAGCTTTGACGCAGGGTGGTGAAAGTGTTCTTTATGTTTTGGATATGGGTTCTCCTGTCTCTATTGAAAAGCTTGCCCGTGAACTGATCCGCTTGCGTGGTTTTGTTCCGGATGAAGATGTTTCTCTTGTTTATACGGGGCTAAGGCCGGGAGAAAAACTGCATGAGGAGCTTGTATATGCCACAGAAAACCTTCGACCCACACAGGCTGAGGGTGTCATGAAGGTCCAGGAATCTCCCCCCTCTTTCCTCTCTTTATCTCAGGGTGTTAAAAGCCTTCTGGATTATGTGAAAGAGCGTAATGCTCTGCAAAGCATGCAAATGTTATCAAAGCTTGTGCCTGTGTTCCATTCCGGATGTTTTGAGAGATTTAAAGAAAAAGATAAAAATCAGGAACATGATACTCATCAGGCAAAGAGGGGAAGTATATTATGATGAAAGCAGAAACCTATCCTAATCTGATCGATGGTGCGGAGGTTAAAGGTGTTGAGGTTATCAGGAATATTAATCCTTCTGATCTTGACGATACTGTTGGCCTTTATGCTCAGGGTGGGCAGAACGATGTTGATAGCGCTGTTCATGCCGCGCGCCGTGCAGCTAAAATATGGGGCACTGTAAGTCCTCAGATGCGCTTTGATCTTTTGGATCGTGTGGGGACACGCTTGATAGAAGAGGCAAAACAGCTTGGCTATCTGCTCTCGCGAGAAGAAGGAAAAACCCTGAAAGAAGGGGTTGGGGAGGTTGTGCGCGCCGGGCAGGTTTTTAAGTTTTTTGCAGGTGAGGCTTTGCGTCAGTCAGGTGAAACCCTTGCTTCCGTGCGTCCCGGTGTTGATGTGGAGACTTTTCGTGAGCCTTTGGGTGTTGTGGGCCTTATTACACCCTGGAATTTTCCTATGGCTATTCCTGCCTGGAAAATGGCGCCGGCTTTAGCTTATGGCAATGCTGTTGTATTCAAGCCTGCCAGTCTTGTGTGTGCAAGTGCCTGGTCACTTGTGAAGCTTATCTATGAACAGGGGGCTCCTGCTGGTCTTGTTAATCTTGTTATGGGACGTGGATCGGTTATAGGGGGTGCTCTTGTTGAACATGAAGAGGTTGATGCACTCAGTTTTACAGGATCTGTTAAAACGGGCCAGCGTCTTATTACAGAGTCTGCTAAACGACAGAAAAAAATCCAGTGTGAGATGGGGGGGAAAAACCCTCTTGTTGTTTTAGAAGATGCTGATCCTGACCGTGCTGTTGCGGCAGCGATAGAGGGTGGTTTTTATGCAGCGGGGCAGCGTTGTACAGCGTCCAGTCGTCTTATTCTTCACGAAGATATCCATGATGCTTTTGTGGAGCGTTTTATAGAGGCCATGAAGGCATTACGTGTTGGTCATGCTCTGGAAGAAGAGACGGATATAGGACCTGTCGTTGATGCAGACCAGCTTTCTACAGATGAGCGCTATATAGCCCTTGCACGTGAGGAGGGGTGTGAAGTCATAGGGGGAAGACGTCTGGATCGTCCCAAACAGGGCTATTATCTTGAACCGGCACTTTTCTTAAATGCCAGGAATACCATGCGTATTGCGCAGGAGGAAATTTTTGGCCCCTGTGTTACGGTTCTTAAAGCCCATGATTTTGAGGAAGCCCTAAGCCTTGCCAATGATACAGCCTTTGGTTTGTCTTCTTCGATCTTTACACAAAACCTAAAATACGCCCGTGCCTTCAAACATGGTATTAAAACAGGTATGACCATGGTAAACCTGCCAACGGCAGGTGTTGATTATCACACACCTTTTGGGGGGGTTAAAGATTCCTCTTATGGGCCTCGTGAGCAGGGGAGGGCAGCTCTTGAATTTTATACCCGCCTTAAAACTGCTTACACCTGGGCTTAGAAAGGCATGATAGTCCTGGGCATTTGTCAATATACAGAGCAGATAAGAGCCTAAAATTTTCTTGACATTTAATAAAAATACTATACATAAAACCCTATTAAGAGTGATGATAAGAGTTACTCTTATCTCCAGATAGGGAGTCCTGTTTTTGATTTTATCACACTTACCTAAAGGCCGGACTGCGCGCATAGTTTCTTTTCAGGATTCCACCTCTTCTCTTTATAAAAGACTAAGAACACTTGGTTTTGAGGAGGGGGCGCTTGTAGAAATATTACATTACGGGTTTCCCGCGCATGATCCTATCGCAGTTCGTCTGGAAGATCATACAATTGCCCTTGGTAAAGAAGAGGCAGGTTTGATTCAGGTGCAGAAAGTGTAGTGCATGTCTGTTATGGAGACAGGGATTGCCCTTGTTGGCAAACCGAATTCTGGAAAATCTGCCCTTTTTAACGCGTTGACAGGCGCGCGGCAGAAGGTTGCGAATTATCCAGGGGTTACTGTAGAGAGAAAAGAGGGATATTTTCGACTGGGTGATGGAACACCTGTTCGCCTTCTTGACCTGCCCGGGACATATAGCCTTCGGGCTGAAAGCCAGGATGAACAAATAACCTCTGATGCTTTGCAGGGAAAAATAACGGACACACCGCTTCCTGAAATTCTAATTTGCCTTGTCGATGCAACCTGTCTCCGTCTGAGCTTGCCTCTGGTTTTTGAGGTTCTTTCTTTAGGTTTGCCTGTTATTCTTGTGCTCAACAAAATGGATGTTGCAACACGTTTGGGGTATCAAATCTCAAAAACAGCTTTGTCAGAAGAACTGGGCGTGCCTGTTGTGGCCATGTCTGCAACCAGACGTGGTGATACAGCTGCTTTATTGGACGCCATTGCAAGTGAAATCAAGAAAAGTGCACCCCTAAAACCTCAAAAATTTGTACCGAAAGCCTATACAAATCAGGTGCGCCATCTGATGGAGAAGGTTTTAATACAACGTGGAAAAAGAGATAAGGCTACAACAATACTGGACAATGTTTTCCTTCACCCTTTGTGGGGAGGCATATCTTTTTTAATCATTATCTCTCTTGTCTTTCAGGGGGTTTTTAATCTGGCTACCCTGCCGATGGATATGATTGACAAGGGGGTGACGGAACTGATTGGTTTTGTAAACAATACCCTTCCGGACAGTGCATTCAAAAGCCTTCTTGGAGACGGTATTATCGCAGGGGTTGGAAGCGTTGTTATCTTCCTGCCACAAATTTTGATTCTTTTTCTGTTTATTCTGGTGTTAGAAGATAGTGGGTATATGGCACGTGCTGCATTTTTGCTTGATCGCATGATGGGCCGTGTTGGATTACATGGTAAGGCCTTTATTCCCCTACTCTCCAGCTTTGCATGTGCCATTCCAGGCATTATGGCAGCACGTACCATTGAAAACACCCGCGACAGACTGGTGACCATTTTAATAGCCCCTTTGATGACCTGTTCTGCACGCCTGCCCGTCTACACCCTGATTATTTCTGCTTTTATCCCCAATACGCCTGTCTTTGGCTTTTTCCGCTTACAGGGCCTGGTTTTACTGGGTTTATATCTGGCCGGTATTTTAAGTGCTATGCTGGTTGCTGTTGTGATACGCCGTTTTTTCCTCAAAGGTAAGCGTACACCTTTTTTATTAGAAATGCCGGACTATAGCCTTCCTAATTTGCGTAATATTGTCCTGGGCTTGCTGGAGCGGAGCAAGGCATTTCTCATGCGTGCGGGGAGGATTATTTTGCCCCTCATGATTCTGGTATGGTTTTTGTCCAGCTACCCTCAGGCCCCTGAAGGGGTATCAGGGCCCGATATTTTATACAGTTTTGCAGGTATGATTGGGCACTTTCTGTCTCCTGTTTTTGAGCCTCTGGGCTTTAACTGGCAGATGGTGGTGGCCCTTATTCCTGGCATGGCTGCGCGTGAAGTTGCGGTTGGTGTGCTGGGCACGGTGTATGCACTTTCGTCAGACGCAAGCCTTCAATCTTTGGGCTCCGCCCTTGCTGCACAATGGTCCCTTCCTACGGCTTTGTCCTTTTTGACCTGGTATGTTTTTGCGCCACAGTGTCTGGCAACTTTGGGGGTTGTCAGGCGCGAAACTAATAGCTGGTTCTGGCCTTTCATCATGTTATGTTATCTTATGGCTCTGGCCTATTTGTGTAGCTTTATTGTTTTTAACCTTAGTCAGTGGATTATAGGATGATATGGGATATCCTAACCTTTCTTATCGTAGGTTTTGCCGCTTATGTTGTGTGGCGTCACTATCGTGGTAAAGCCCGCAAAAACACGCCTGGCTGTGGTGATCAAAGTATGTGTGAGCGGTGTAAAATGTGTGGGAATTCTTTTTCAGAGAAACATAAAACACAAACATGATCATGAAGCTGTCCTGTGACAGGCCAGCCTGTTTGTAAAGCATGTTGTCTAAAAATTTTGTCGCAGGTCCCGGAAGGGGAGGAACTTTATGCTCTGCATACACTTTAAGTATATAGTAAAACCTTTCTCATGAATGGTTTTCCCCTTCATGGGAGTACGGTCTCTGGTTTTTCTATCTGTGATCTCACCAGTTTCTATTTTTCGAGACGCTTCCTCATGATTTGAAAGAAGGGCATATGATACCCTTTCAATAGCCTTCTGTGTTAGAAAAAAACGGGATATCTGTCCATTGAAACAGATGAAATTCTATGATGGCGTAGACAAGAAGGAAGATGAATAAAGTAATCAGACATGTTAAGAAAAACGTCCGTTTGAGGGCTGGTTTTTGGGGTGCGCCAGGGTCAGCCCCTTTAATTTTTACCGTGTCTTGCTCTCCTTTTTTATAAGCAAAGGGAAGCATGATGAGAAAGACCAGCCACCACAAAACCATATAAACAGCCAGGCCTGTTACTAAATTCATACCTTTTTTCTCCGGATCATCGCTTTGATACGTTTGCTCTGCCTTGAAACAGGACTGTAAAATTTCCTTTTCAGGTTAATAGAGCTTTTTTATATTTCTATCTCCCGAGTAGCCTTCTACGTATCATCCATACGCAAAGCTGCAATAAAAGCTTCCTGCGGAATATCCACTTTACCAAATTGTCGCATACGCTTTTTACCTTCTTTTTGTTTTTCTAAAAGTTTGCGTTTGCGGCTGACATCACCACCATAACATTTTGCTGTGACATCTTTACGCATAGCAGGAATAGTCTCACGCGCTACAACACGTCCCCCAATAGCAGCCTGTAGAGGAATTTTAAACATATGGCGTGGGATCAGATCTTTAAGGCGCTCGCACAAAATACGTCCCCGTGATTCGGCCTGGGAACGATGGGTTAACATGGCCAGTGCATCCACAGGCTCTCCATTGACCAGAATAGATAATTTAACAAGATCGCCCGGGCGATTATCTTTAAGCTGATAGTCGAAACTGGCATAGCCACGACTTAAGGATTTTAGCCGGTCATAAAAATCAAACACCACTTCATTGAGGGGAAGTTCATAAACAATAAGAGCTCTGGCCCCAAGATAGGTCATGTCTTTCTGGAGACCCCGCCGTTCCTGACAAAGCTTTAAAACGGCACCAACATAATCACCCGGTGTGAGAATAGAGGCCTCGATCCACGGTTCTTCAATACGGGCAATTTTTACAGGATCAGGCATGTCCGCCGGGTTATGGAGTTTGAGCATTTTGCCATCTGTCAAATGCAGGGTATAGACGACAGATGGGGCTGTGGTGATGAGATTAAGGTTAAACTCACGGCCCAGACGTTCCTGAATAATTTCCAGATGTAGAAGGCCTAAAAAACCACACCGAAAGCCAAAACCAAGAGCTGTGGAGTTTTCCATCTCAAAAGAAAAACTGGCATCATTGAGGCGCAGTTTGTCCATAGCTGTACGGAGATTTTCAAAATCTGCTGCATCTGTTGGAAAAATACCACAAAAAACAACAGGCTGGACAGGACGAAAACCAGGAAGAGGGTTTTTGGTAACCCGCTTGTCCTCTGTGATGGTATCTCCAATACGGGTGTCGGAGATCTGTTTGATAGAAGCTGTCAGAAAGCCTATCTCTCCCGGGCCCAGTTCTTCAACACTATCATGTTTGGGCCGAAAAACGCCAACACGATCCACAGAGTAAGATGTCCCTGAAGACATAAGACGGATACGCATGCCCGCACGCAAAACACCTTCAAAAATACGACACAGAACAACAACCCCTAAATAAGTGTCATACCAGGCATCCACCAACATGGCCTTAAGTGGTGCTTCTGCCTCACCAGCCTGTGGTGGAGGGAGGTGTTCAACAAGGGCTTCTAAAATTTCTTCAACCCCTTCCCCGGTTTTTGCGGAGACAGGCAACGCATCAGAAGCATCCAGACCGATGACATCTTCTATTTGCTTTTTGACTCTCTCAGGTTCTGCAGCGGGAAGATCAATTTTGTTGAGAACAGGGATCAGTTCATGATGATGGTCAAGGGCCTGGTAAACATTTGCCATGGTCTGGGCTTCAACCCCCTGGGAGGCATCCACCACAAGAAGAGAGCCTTCACACGCCGCAAGAGAGCGACTAACCTCATAAGCAAAATCAACATGGCCGGGTGTATCCATAAGGTTGAGGATAAAATTTTCTCCCCCGCGTGTTGTGTAATCAAGGCGGACGGTCTGGGCTTTAATCGTGATACCTCTTTCCCGCTCAATCTCCATAGAATCAAGGACCTGTTCTTTCATTTCACGGTCAGACAGACCCCCACAAACCTGGATAAGACGATCTGCCAGAGTTGATTTTCCATGGTCAATATGCGCAATAATAGAAAAGTTTCTTATATTTTTAAGCGGAATAGTCATGAATCTTTATCCAACCTTCCTATAGGTTCTCTGTTATAAGGTATATTATCCTGTTCTCTCGATATTGGATAGTGTGCTGATTTTATCTCTACAATAGCCTATAATTTTTTGATGAGGAGGTCTTTATATGCGGTGGTTATACTTAAGTCTAAGTTTGCTCATTATGTTAGCAGGGTGTGAAACCACGGGTGGGTATGGCCCGCAGGCTGGTCAGGCGGGAGAAAAACCTGTTCAGGGGAAATATTCACGTGGTGAAGTTTCAGGTGCAATAGAGAATTTCTTTGGGGTGACAGCTGAGGCTGCTTCGGAGGTTGTTCAGAGTATTTTTGCAAAAAATGGGGATCCTGATGGTTATATCACAGGGACAGAAGGTTCAGCAGCCATTGCCATTGGGCTTCGTTATGGTGAAGGAGATCTTTGGTTAAAAGATGGCCGAAAATACAAAGTCTACTGGCAGGGTCCAAGCATTGGCTGGGACTTTGGTGGTGATGTGGCCAAAGTCTTTACACTTGTCTATAATTTAGAATATCCCAGAGATATTTATCAGCGTTTCCCGGGCGTTGAGGGATCTGCTTATTTTATTGCAGGTCTGGGTGTTAACTATCAACGTGCAGGGGGCATCACTCTGGTTCCTGTCCGTTCTGGTGTTGGCCTTCGTCTTGGGGCCAGTGTAGGATATCTCTCTTATTCACGTCAGAGGAACATTCTTCCATTCTAAGATTGTTTTTTCTGTCTTTAAGAGAAGGGAGCTGCCCCAGGGCAGCTCCCTTTTTGTATGCAGGTAATTTTGTTGTTTCGTCAGTGACGCAGGAAAGCACCTGTTGTTTTTTGAACGGATTCAATAATTTTTTGAGAAAGGTTCCCTATCTCCTCCTCATTCATAGTTTTCTCTTTAGGCTGGAAACCTACCTCAAGGGCAACAGAGATATGACCCGCCTCTATATGCTTACCCTCATAGAGATCAAAGACATGAACATGTGTGATGAGGTTTTTGTCAGCTTTCCTGATGGCCCCGACCAGTTTATCTACAGAAATATCTTTAGAAAGAACAAAAGCAAAATCGCGATGAACAGGCATGAGATCCAGGTTTTCAAAAGGAGGCCTGGCTGTTTTTTTTGTTTTGGGGGATGGCAAAGCATCCAGAAATATTTCAAAAGCAAGAAGAGGGTTCTCTACACCCAGAACCTTAAGAGCCTGAGGGTGCAATTCTCCAAATTCAGCGATTTTATTCTGAGGTCCAAGGCTTAAGACAGCCGAACGCCCCGGGTGCCACCAGTTCCGTGCCGGCTGGCTGAGCTGAAGGCTGTTTACAGGGGCATCCAGAGCGTCAAGGACAGCCAGAATATCAGCCTTCATGGTGAAGATATCCGGTTGAGGTGAGGGGGACCAGTGGCGGGGTCTCTCCATGCTTCTTACAGCACTTACAACATGGCTTTGTCCTTCAGGTTCCGCGCTGTGATAGACAGGTCCCACTTCGCCAAGGGCGGTCAGGGTTCGTCCCTGATCTGAGGCTTTTTGGACAGAGCGGGCCAGTTCAATCAGAGGAGAAGGGCGCATCACATTAAATTCAGACGCAAGCGGATTGGCAAGATGGAGACTTTCTTTTCCCCCTCCGAAAGCTATAGCATGATCCTGATGGCAAAAAGACCAGGTGATGGTCTCAAGATAGCCACGTGATGCCAAAACGCGTCGGGCCAAACGTGCCCTGTTTTGTTGGAAACTATAAGCAGGCTGAGGCAGTTTTGCATGCGGGAGAGAGGTTGCAGGTAAATCATCATAGCCTGTCAGGCGCGCAATTTCCTCAACAAGATCGGCACTTGTTTCCACATCACGCCGCCAGGAAGGTGGGGTGACAAGATATTTGTTATCCTCTTCCTGAACGCAGGAAAAGCCAAGAGAGTTCAGCATGGACTGAGCAGTTTCAGGCTTGACGTTCAAACCTGTCAGGCGCGTTATTTCATGAAGGTCAAAAACAAGAGCAGGGAGAGGGGAGGGGGGCGTTCCCGCCTGTACATCTTCAGAAGCTTCCCCTCCACACAGCTCAAGAATAAGAGCCGTTGCCCTATCCAGATCGTCTTTAAGGTGCCGGGGGTCCACACCACGTTCAAACCGATAGCGGGAATCAGAGACAATCCCTGTTTCTCTTCCTGTCCGTGCGGTTGTGGCAGGTGTAAACCAGGCACTTTCTAAAAAGACGTGGCGTGTTTCCTCTGTACATCCTGAAAAACTCCCCCCCATTACACCACCAAGTCCTAAAATGCGTGTCTCATCAGCGATCACGCACATATTGTGTGTAGGCGTATAGGTTTTACCATCCAGAGCTTCAAAAGACATCTTACCATCACCTAAACGGACCTGAACGGGACCTGTTAGTTTTTCAGCATCATACACATGCAAAGGGCGTGCTCTGTCGTATGAAAAATAATTGGTAACATCGACAAGCCTGTTAATAGGGCGCAGGCCTATAGCCTTCAGCCGTTTTTGGAGCCAGTCTGGTGAAGGGCCATTTTTGACACCTTTAATGAGGCGCCCCATAAAGACAGGGCAGGCTTCAGGAGCCCTGGTTTCTACCCTCACAGGACAGGGAAATGTCGTTTCAAATTTTGGCACAGGACGAGATATAAAATTCCCCAGACCAGCAGCAGCCATATCGCGGGCAATGCCTTCAACCCCCAGCCAGTCAGGACGATTAGGGGTTACCTCAAAATCAATCACAGGATCATCAAGTCCAAGGGCTTCAACAGCAGGCATACCCACAGGAAAGTCATCCTCCAGATCAAGAATGCCGTCATGATCTTCACCAAGTTCTAATTCCCGTTCAGAACACAACATGCCCTCTGAAGCCACACCACGAATTTTAGCTTTTGAAAGGGTGATACCTGTTCCGGGAATAAAACTTCCTACAGGGGCGTAGACAGCGGTCATACCTTTGCGGGCATTCGGTGCCCCGCAGATAATCGTTTTTTCTCCATCCTTTGTCAGCACCTGGCAGACTTTGAGTTTGTCAGCATCAGGATGAGGAACAGCATCACGCACATGGGCTATGGAAAAAGCGGACAGCTTCTGGCGGGGGTTATCGACATGCTCCACCTCAAGACCTGCCATCGTCATGGTCTCGACCACATCATCTAAAGAAGCCTCTGTGTCCAGATAATCCTTAAGCCAGGATAAAGTGAATTTCATGGTGTTCTCCGCCAGGTTATGATAGAGTTTAACTTAGCCATGTCTCAGGCCTCTGGTAAAGTCCCATATCTCAGTTTTCCCTTTTTCGGGAGTTTTCAGGACATGTTTTTTCATGACTCTTCATTTGGTAAAGCTCTGCGTTGGTGTCAACAGCCCTGAGGCTTTAAAAGAACGTCAGGAGAAAAATTATGCTCTCTGGCAGGCTTCACACCCTGAGGCATCCCGTGAGGCATATTTACCCTTTCATATCACGCGTCGCAAACCCCGTCAGGTGGACGCTCTTCTGGAAGGAGGATCGCTTTACTGGGTGATAGGAGGTTTTATTCAGGCACGTCAGACTTTAAGAGATTTTACGGTGTTTGAACATGAAGAACAGCCTTCCCATTGTCGTATCAGTTTTGATTCCGAACTTATTCCTGTCATGCCAGCCCCAAGACGCCCCTTTCAGGGCTGGCGCTATCTTAAGCCAGAGGAGGCCCCTCAGGATAAACAGCTAACAGATCAGAGTGGGGAAGAAGAAGGTATCGCCATTTTACATCAGAAGCTTAAACATTTAGGAGCCTGGTGAGGCTTCAAACCCGGTCTGATTTTTCTTCCAAAGAATCCTTTTTTCTTTCTGAGAGAAGTGGGTTTTTATATATTTTTCTTGTGATAGGGGGAGCTCTTTGTTTCGGGGCTACCCACAGCGATACATCATCAGCTTTATGGATGGTGAACTGTTTTAAAAAAATACAGGAAAGGGGTGGTGTTTGCAGCCCCATCTTTCTTCATCTATACTTTTTAGGATTTTGCAAGGTTTCCCCTACTAAAATTCCCTTGTCTGACAGGCTGGTTTAAGGGGGTGAGACAGTTTTTTTCTTCCGGAGTTTGTGTGTATGTTTTTTATGAACATTTTTATAAGAAAATAAAGGATATTTTTCATGCATTTCGGTGTTTTTGACCTTTTTAAAATTGGGATTGGTCCGTCAAGCTCACACACTGTGGGCCCCATGAAGGCCGCAGCCCGTTTTGCTGAAAGCCTTAAGGAGAAGAAGGTTGCACGTCTTCGTGCTGAACTTTATGGCTCCCTTGCCCTGACGGGGGTAGGTCATGGGTCTGATACAGCCATTCTTCTGGGGCTTGAAGGTGCAGATCCTGCCAGCCTTGATCCGGATGATGTTCTTCAGCGTCTTGAAGCGATACGTCGTGATAAATCGCTTAATTTTGCAGGGGAGGGGAGCCTTCCCTTCGATGAAGAAACAGACCTTGTCTGGCATATGCGCGAGCGCCTGCCTTTTCACGCCAATGGTATGCGCTTTACCGCTTATGATGAGATGGGGCAGGAACTGGCTCAGGATATTTATTACTCCACAGGGGGCGGGTTTATTCTCCACGACTCTGAGACGGGGCGTAATGAACCTCTGGCGGGATCTCTTTCTGATAAAGAGCTTCCTTACCCTTTTGAAAGTGCACAGGATCTTCTTGATACTGGTGAGAGAGAAGGTCTCTCTTTCGCAGATATCCTGCGTGCTAATGAACTGGTCTTCAGGTCTGAGAAGGACCTTCATCAGGGCATCGCCCATATCTGGAACACCATGCATGCCTGTATCCGGCGGGGTCTTCAGGCGGAGGGGGTTTTGCCGGGGTCCCTCCGTGTCAGGCGTCGTGCCCCACAGATTTATCAGACCATGCAGGAACGGGCACGTCAGGGATCTCAGGACCCTCTGGATATTATGGACTGGGTCAATCTCTGGGCTATGGCTGTTAATGAAGAAAATGCTGCTGGTGGGCGTGTGGTGACGGCCCCCACCAATGGTGCGGCTGGTATTATCCCTTCGGTGTTACGTTATGCTGTCCATCTTGGTAAGGATCAACCTGAAGATATTGAGACCTTTTTACTCACAGCTGCGGCTATTGGAGCTCTTTATAAGAAAAATGCCTCTATTTCCGGGGCAGAGGCCGGATGTCAGGGAGAGGTGGGGGTGGCCTGTTCTATGGCGGCGGCGGGTTTGGCTGCGGTAATGGGGGGGACGAATGCGCAAGTTGAAAATGCTGCTGAGATTGGGATGGAGCATAATCTTGGCCTGACCTGTGATCCCATTGCGGGCCTTGTTCAGATCCCCTGTATTGAACGTAATGCTATAGCCTCTGTTAAGGCCATTGATGCAGCACGCCTTGCCTTGCATCATGATGGAACCCATAAAGTTTCCCTGGATGATGTTATTAAAACCATGCATCAGACGGGCCTTGATATGGCAGAGAAATATAAAGAGACCTCCAAAGGTGGTCTTGCTGTTCACGTCAATATTGTGGAATGTTGATGGTTTTGCACAAAAGCTGACACCTCTTCATATCTAACTTTACGGGCAGTCAGGATCCCTGTGTCCATAACTCTCCCGTATACAAAATAAAATATACGCCCGAATTTCGGCGGAACCCTATAGTCGATGTGTTAGAGTCTCGTCATGCTTTTTGACCTTCCAGATCATGATACACTGTATCAGGCGCTTGTTGAGCGCGATGACCGCTATGACGGTCAGGCCTATGTCGGTGTGTCCACCACCGGCGTTTTTTGTCGTCTGACATGTCCCGCGCGTAAACCAAAATCCGAAAATTGCACATTCTTTGACTCCGTGGGTGCCTGCCTTGAGGCCGGATACCGCCCCTGCAAACGCTGCCATCCGCTGGCGCCTGTGGCTCTGGTCGATCCGATCATACGCACCTTCCTGACCGCTCTGGATAAGCGACCAGCCTATCGCTGGTCCGAAGCCGATGTAAAACGGATGGGGTTTGACCCTTCCACCGTGCGCCGCAGTTTCAGGCGCCAGTTTGGTCTGACTTTTCTGGAAATGGCACGGCAAAGGCGGTTGCGTGATGGGTTTGAAACCATGTCTTCAGGTGGCATGGTTATTGAGGCACAGCTGGAAGCGCATTTTGAATCTGCCAGTGCTTTTCGCAGAGCGTTCGCAAAACTTTTGGGTCGTGCACCTGGCGATATGGATACGGCTCCCCTGCTTTTTGCAGACTGGATCGCAACACCACTGGGCGATATGATTTCTGTCAGCAGTCAAACCGAGCTGCATCTTTTAGAATTCTTAGATCGGAAAGCATTAAAGACTGAGCTTAATAAGCTTGATAAACTCACCAAAGGCAGGCTGGGTCCTGGAAAAACAGGGCCCGGTGAACACATCAAAGCTGAGCTTGCATGTTTTTTTGATGGGCGTTCAGCCCGGTTTACAACACCGCTTGCCTGTCACGGAACCCCTTTCATGCGAAGTGTTTGGAATGAACTCAGACGCATCCCACCCGGTGTTACGCGCAGCTATGCTGATATAGCACGACGGATAGGACGTCCTTCAGCTGCAAGAGCTGTGGCACGCGCCAATGGGGCGAACCAGATTGCTCTGGTGATACCATGTCATCGTGTCATTGGCACGGACGGTTCACTGACCGGATATGGCGGTGGCCTCTGGCGTAAGCAAAAACTACTTGAAATTGAACGGCATTATAAGACAATAGAAAGAGAAGGAGTTTCACCATGAACCAAAATGAAAAAGCCTTACATTTTAAATCTCTTCACCAAAAAGGTGCGCCTCTGGTCCTTTATAATATTTGGGATGCGGGTGGTGCGAAAGCTCTTGCAGAAGCAGGTGCAAAAGCGGTTGCAACAGGGAGCTGGTCGGTGGCTGCCTCACATGGATATGAGGATGGGGAGGCTATTCCCCTCAATCTGGTTTTGCAAATTGTTGAGCGGATTGCCGCACATGTTGATCTGCCACTGACCGTGGATTTTGAGGGGGGATATGCGACAGATCCCCGTGACATCGTAGAAAATGTCCGTAAAATTATTCGTGCGGGTGCAGTTGGCATCAATTTTGAAGACCAGATTGTCCGGGGGAAGGGACTGTACCCGATCACAACACAGGTCAAGCGGATCAGAGGTATAAGGGAAGCTGCCCGTCTGGAATCAGTTGCCCTCTTTCTCAACGCGCGAACGGATCTCTTTTTAGGCACAGATCCGGCGACACATGAGGTTTTTGTTGAAGAGGCCATCAAACGTGCCAGGGCCTATGAAGAGGCCGGGGCGGATGGATTCTTTATTCCGGGTCTCACACAATTCCCCCTTATCACCAGGATTGTTGAGGCTGTATCTCTGCCAGTAAACGTCATGATGGGGGGCAATCTGACCTCGATCAACGAGGTGGCGAAATATGGTGTTGCCCGCGTCAGCTATGGCCCCACACCTTATCGCACGGCTATGGCAGATCTCTCAGAGACGTTTAAGTCACTGAGCTAAGCGCTCATAAACCCCGGCAAAATTTCAGGACAGTTCTGGCCCGGTTGAATTGACGTTTTATCTGGAAATCTACCATTTGAGCCTGAAACCTGTCTTGATAAGTTTATTAAAGAAAGATAGTGTGAGAAGGCGCCTCCTTTTCAATATCTTCTTCTTTTAAAAGACGATGAGATAATTTTTTCATCACATGGCTCCACGTAACATTCCCTATTTTTGCTTTGGTGGTTTACAATGCGTTTCGGTACTTTACGGTTTTTCTTCTCTTCTCTTTTAAGGGGGGCCTTCTTTTTATTCGTTCCCTCCCTGATGTTTACTTTTCTGTCTGCCCCTGTTCTTGCGGATTCCGGGCCTGACTTTGATCCAAATCTCAGGTCTTCTCCAGCAACTTCTTCACCACGCCTTAAAGAGCAGGATTTTTTTATTCTCAAAAATGCTCTGGAAAGTGCGGATCAAAAAGACTGGGCCGATGTGAAGGCTCAGTATGAGCGTCTTCAGAACCCTCTTGCACGTAAAATTCTGCTCTGGCGCCGGCTTAGAGGAGATAAAGAGATAGAGTTTCAGGACATGGCCTCAGGTATTGAAACTCTGAAAGGCTGGCCCCTTGAGAAGCAGCGCCTGCGGCGTGCTGAAGAACTTCTTATGGACACGCCACAACCTCCTCAAACTGTTCTTGACTGGTTTAAGAGCTATGATCCCCAAACCCGGTATGGTCGTGAAGCTCTGGCCCGGGCTCATGAAAGCCTTGGTCAGAGAGATAAAGCCCGGGATTATTGGCGTGCACTCTGGCATCAGGACAGCCTTTCTGAAGCAGAACAAAAAGCTTTTCTTGTGCAGCATAAAGCTCTTTTGACGCGAGATGATCATGCTGAGCGAGCCCGTACTCTTTTGTGGAAAGGTAAAAAAGGGTACAGGGCCCTGCCTGCTCTTTTGCCCTTTTTAGACCCTGAGAGGGCTTCTATAGCTCAAGCGGCACTTGGCCTTGCACAAAACAACGCCAAAGCCGGTGACGGTGCAGCCCTGTCGCGGTTTGCTCTGGAGAATGATGCGTTTGTCTATCACAGGGCTCGCTGGTTACGCCGTCATGACCGAAAGGGTGAGGCCGCAGAGCTTTTAAGTCGTCCTCCAAAGAAAATTTATAAAGCCTCAAGAGGTAAAACGCTCTGGCGTGAGCGCCTAAGGCTTATCTACTGGGCTTTGGGAGAGGGTCAGCCGCAACTGGCTTATGCTCTGGCAAAAGCGCATGGTTTGACAAAAGGGGGGGCTTTCGCAGAGGCAGAATGGCTTGCCGGCTGGGTCTCTCTTGTTTATCTGGATAATCCGGGGAAAGCTCACCAACATTTTCTGCGCTTTGAGTCTGCTGTTTCAACACCGGTGTCTCTGGCGCGGGCAGGGTATTGGTCAGGGCGTGCATATGAGGCTTTGGGACAGGATGAGAAAGCCCGTGCTTCCTTTGAAAAAGCAGCACAACATAGTACAGCCTATTATGGTCAGCTGGCGGCTGAGCATATGGGGGGTACGGTTTTGTCTCTTCCCCATCCGCCAAAGCCTGATGCCGGTGATAAAGCCCGTTTTGAGGCCAGGGAAGCTGTACGTGTTATGCATTTGGCCGGGGATATGGGACAGACACAGCTTTTCCTTCTTTTCCTGTATCAGCTGGATGATGAGCTGAACACGCCTGAAGATTTGGCCCTTCTCGCTGATCTTGCCTATGAGTATGCTTTGCCTCATGGTGCTGTGCGTGCCTGTAAAGGAGCACGCCGTCAGGGAGTTATCCTCTCAAAAAGGGCCTATCCTGTTATTAGCCTGCCTGATGAAAACCTTAAAAAAGAAGATATTGCGATGACGCTTGCTCTCATCCGTCAGGAAAGTGAGTTTAATGCACGTGCTGTAAGCCATGCAGGGGCACGTGGTCTGATGCAGCTTATGCCTGGAACAGCGAAGATGGAAGCAAAAAAGCAGGATATGAGCTATAAATATTCCTGGCTTACTGAAAGACCCGGCTATAATATGGCTTTAGGTACACACCATATTCAGGGGCTTCTTGATCGCTATGATGGTTCTTATGCTCTGGCAGCGGCTGCTTATAATGCAGGGGCCGGGCGTGTGGCGCGATGGATAGAAGTTTTTGGTGATCCAAGAGAGAAGGGCGTTGATCCTGTGAACTGGGTGGAAAGGATTCCTTTTTCTGAAACACGAAACTATGTACAGAGGGTTTTGGAAAATCTCCAGATTTACCGTCATCGTCTCTCAAAAGGACCTCAGCCTCTTCAGGTCCGGGCCGATATACGTGGTCAGGGCCTGCCCCGGTCCCAAATTCTGAAATAGAAGTTTTTCAAACAGGGAGGTGGGGCTCTACAATGCAAGAGTACCAGTCTGACACTTATATTTTGAAACATAAACATTTTAAGTTGGCAGGGGATCTCATGTATAGATTTTATGGGGAAGCTTTGTAAGAAAGGGGCTTGCTCTCCCAAAAGCTCTGCGCTATGAACGGTGTCCTGTTTTAAGAAGAGATGTTTTATAGCCCCTGTAGCTCAACTGGTAGAGCAACCGCTTTGTAAGCGGTAGGTTGCGGGTTCAAGTCCTGCCGGGGGCACCATTTGTTGTATGCTTTATAACAAAACTTCCTTTTCTAAGCATGAGAATAAATATTATTTTTATCATTCTGTTTGAGAAAGACGCTTCTCTTTCAGGATCTTTGTAGGTCAACTGACAGGATGACCGTTTTATGAAAAAATATCCTTGAAGCCTTGTATGAGTACTTTTTTTCTTAATATTTCAGGGTTAAAGATCATTTTGATCTTACCTGATATTTGAGAATTAAAAAGTATGTTGACCTTACCTGATCATAAAAAAAAGGAAATTGCAGTTGTTTTGCCTGCTTATAATGAAGAAGCTACAATTGCCCTGACTCTGGAAGCTTTTGTAAAAGAAGTTCCACAAGCATATTTTGTTGTCGTCAATAACAATTCTTCAGATCAGACAGAGCAGATCGCTCAGGATACAATAGACAGGTTAGGAATTTTCGGCAAAGTCATAACGGAAGGGCGTCAGGGTAAAGGCAACGCCATGCGCCGTGCCTTTATGGAGGTTGATACGGATATCTATGTGCTTGTTGATGCAGATTTAACCTACCCTGCTGAGAGTGTTCATATGTTACTCAAACCTGTCATAGAAGGTAAGGCTGATATGGTTGTGGGGGACAGACACTCTCAGGGATATTATAGTGAGGAGAATAAGCGTTTTCTGCATGGTTTTGGAAATGGCCTGGTCTCATTTCTTGTCAATACTTTTTTTTCGACTAATCTAAAAGATATTATGTCTGGTTATAGAGTTTTCAACCGACGCTTTATTAAAAATTACCCTATTCTTGTTGAAGGTTTTGAAATTGAAACAGATTTAACTTTATATGCTCTTGACAGGCGTTTCCGTATTATGGAAATTCCCATTTCTTATAAAGACAGGCCAGAAGGAAGCTTTTCAAAACTTAATACTTTTTCAGATGGTGCACGTGTTTTGTTTACAATTGCATCAATTCTACGTCACTATAAGCCTTTTGTTTTTTTTGGTGCTTTTGCTCTGCTATTTTTTTTATTAGGGCTGCTAGCAGGTTTTCCTGTTCTTCAGGACTGGTTTGAAGACCGCTATATTTCCCATGTTCCTTTAGCAATTTTGGCAACAGGGTTTGAGGTTATAGCGTGTTTATCTTTAAGCCTTGGGTTTGTTCTTGATTCCATTGTTCATCATAATAAAGCGCGGTTTGAAAAAGATCTCCTTAACTTTAAAGAAAAGACATGAAGCTTCATTGTGTTTGAGATTTTTAGAGTTCTATATAAAAAATTATGCTCCAAAAGGAAAGAAGGTCAGGAATTTTTTGGTTTTTTTCTGGTGGGAGCACTAGGTTTTTTGGCAGATGCAGGACTGCTTACTTTTTTTGTAAGTGAAGTCCACATTAATATTCATGCTGCCCGTATACTTTCCTTTTCCTGTGCTGTTTTTGTAACGTGGTTTCTTAACCGTTCTTTTGTATTTCATGCAGAGAGGGGGAGTGGGGGGAAGAAAAAAATTTCTGAGCTTGTAAAATACTTTTCTCTACAAATTCTTGGTGCATGCCTGAACATTGGTGTGTTTAGCAGTTTGATTTTACTGTATCCATCTTTAGAGAAAACTTCTCTGATCCCCCTATGTGCAGGGTCTTTATTGGCAATGTTGTTTACGTTTACGGGTATGAAATTTTTTGTTTTTAGGACACATAAAAAGAAAAGAGATTCACATATATGAGTTTTCCACCCTCTTCTCACCATCATTTTTCTTACAATTTTCTTATACTTATACTTACTTTGATTCTCTTTGGTATGTTTGTTCTGGTGTTTTATCCCGGATATGTCACTGCGGATACTATTTATATACTTATGCAGGGAATTGGGCAGGTTGAGGTCAGTAACTGGCACTCCCCTGCTATAACGAAGTTATGGGGAAGTGTTTATAAAACATTTCGGGGAACACAGGCTATATGGCTTATACAAATTGCTTTCTTCGTTCTCAGTCTTGTTATATTTTCCAGAACTCTACGATCAGGAGTGTTGCGGTTTTTATGCGTGCTGATTGCACTTTATCCTCCATTGTTTACAAATATGGCAGCAATCTGGAAAGATAACTGGGCTATAAGTTCTACGTTATTTTGCCTTTTTTTTTCTTACAGGAGCGGTGTTTCTCCTTCCTTTCGGGATTTTGCCCTTACGTCCATATTTTTTATTATCGCTACCCTGATCCGTATTGATTACTTTGTCGTTACTTTTCCGTGTGTACTGTTTGCAACCTATATGAATTTCCATTATGGAAAAAAAACAGTTTTTATACGTAACAAATCTTTTTTAACATCTATATTTCTTGTTTTGCTTCTCTTTTTTCTAAGCTTAAAAAGCTTTGGGTTGATGGTTGAGAAAAAACTCAATCCATGGGTTACAATTGCAGCGTGGGATGTTGCAGGAACACATTATTTTTCTTCGGATTATATGGTAGATGGCTATAACTGTAGAACATCGGATCCTCTTGTTTTTGGTGGAGCTCAACCTTTTAAGGTTAATTTGCCAGAGGGGGCTTTATTAAGGCCTGTTGAAGATGAAGCTCGGGAGGTAAAGGCATTATGGTTTGCGGAGATAACATCTCATCCTGTTTCTTATCTCAGGCACCGTATGTGTGTTGGAAAAACTTTCTTAGGCTTAGATACGCCTTATGTCCATTACCCTTTCCCTTCCCCTGTTTTTTCTCAGCATGCTCTTGCTGCCAAAATGAATCGTAGCCAGCTTAATCATGATTTATACTGGTTTTTTGATGCCCATGCGCATGGTTTTATGTACCGTTACTGGGTCTATTTAGTCTTGACGGCTTTATTGTTTATCCTGCTTATAAGCTTTAAGCGCTGTTATGATCGTGATGTTATCTTTGGTACAAGCATATGTCTGACAATTTTTGCAGCGGCCTCACGTTTTATGATCCTTCCTGCTTCTGATTTTCGTTATGGTTTATGGATAGTTTTGGGAACAATGGTCTTACTGCTTTATGTTCTGGATGTTCTGTTCTCAAAAATCCACGTGATGAGAAAAGAAAATTTTCTGCCCTGGTTTTAGTGTGTTTATCTCTTTTAGGTTGTCAATTGAACTTTTAGGGGCTTGACAGGGATGATGTCATACGAAAAAGTGTAAAGCTTTATGTTAAACTGGCTGGACATGAACAAAAAACTTGGCCTTTTTGTGATATTTGCCTTTCTCAGTGTGCAGATTTTCTCTTTTGCACATGCAGCTCAGTATAGCTTTATCAAACACAAGCATAATGGCCAGGTATGTGATATTTATCTCCATGGTGAGCGCACGCATTATGCCAGTCCGGAATCTCCTGTTTCTTTAGAACAACCTCTCTATCAGGTTTTTGAACCTTTATTTTTAAGCCAGCGTGATGTGATCTCACGCACGGTGGGTCTGGTTTACCCACGTGCGCCACCTGTTTTCTCCTAAAGCTCACCCTTTCAAATATATAAAATTTATACCAGGTCTTCGGGACCTTATATATCGCTGTTTTAGGAGAAAACTATGCTTAAAAGAAAATTGTTTCTGTCTTCTGCGGTCGCCATATTTCTGTCGTCCGGCTTTGTATATGCACAGGAAAATGAAGACCTTCAGGCTTTGCGAGCTGAAGTTCAGGCTATGAAGCAGGCTTATGAAAACCGTATTGCTGATCTGGAAGCTAAACTGGCTCAGGTGGAAAAAGTACAAAAAACAACCGTCCTGCCAAAAGCTTCAACCCCGGCCACGGCACGGCGGACAATTTCTGATAATAAATTTAACCCTTCCATAGGGGTTATTCTCAATGGTCAATACCGTCATTTTTCTTCAGATGAGGGAGAAATTGCAGGCTTTGCCCTGGGACATGAAGGGGAACGCCCAAAAGAAGGGTTTTCTGCAGATCATACAGAGTTCAGTTTCTCAGCTAATGTTGATGATAAATTCTTTGGAAGCACCACATTCGCTCTGGCAGAACACGAAGGGCATACGGATGTTGAGCTTGAGGAAGCCTATATTCAAACGCTGCCGGGAGCTGGTCTTCCGGAAGGTATGAGTCTCAAATTTGGCCGCGCCTTCTGGACTCTTGGCTATCTGAATGAACATCACCGCCATGCTGATGATTTTGCAGACAGGCCCCTGCCTTATCGTGTGTTTTTAGATGGTGTCTTCCATGATGATGGGGTGCAGATTTCCTATCTTCTGCCGACAGAATTTTATACAGAAATTGGGGGTGGCGTGTTCCGTGGGAACAATTTCCCGTTTGGAGAAGGAAAAGATAAAAATATTGGGGCATGGTCAGTCTTTGCACGTGTTGGTGGTGATATTGGTAACAATCAGAGCTGGCGCCTTGGTGGTTATGTTTTGTCCGGGAAAGCTGAAGGTGAACGCCTGAGTAATGAGGGACTTCTTGCCTTCAGCGGTGATACAAAACTCTATATTGCAGATTTACGTTATACATGGGCGCCAACAGGCAATGCGCGGGAGCAGGAGGTTATCTTTCAGGGGGAATATTTCTGGCGTCAGGAAGATGGTATTTACAATGATAAAAGCATTGAGACAGGCCCCGTTTCCTTTGATGAATCATCTTATGGATGGTATGCTCAGGCTGTGTATAAGTTTCGACCTCAATGGCGTGTTGGCCTTCGGTATAGTCAGCTCAAAGCAGCACGTGTCCCTGTTGGTTTAAAGGGAAGCATGCTTGATGCACAGGGCTATAGCCCTAAAACCTATTCTGTGATGGCGGACTGGACGAATAGTGAATTTAGCAGGATACGCCTGCAATATAATTATGAGAAACTGGCCCGTGGGCAGGATGACAATCAAATTGTACTGCAATATATTATGAGCCTTGGCGCTCATGGTGCTCATAAATATTGAGGGAGAGAATTATGAGACATTTTTTTACTTTTTTTGTCGTGGGTTTTTTCTGTCTCATCCCTCTGACAGCACAGGCTAAGGTCAATATTCTTGCCTGTGAACCAGAATGGGCCTCCCTGGCAGAAGAGATAGGGGGTGAGAGGGTCAAAACCCTCTCTGCCACCAATGCTCATCAGGATCCACATTATATCCGTGCACGTCCGGGGCTTCTTAACAAAGCCCGAAGAGCTGATCTTTTGTTGTGTTCCGGTGCTGGTCTGGAGATAGGCTGGCTTCCTCTTTTGCTGCAAAAAGCCAGCCGGCAGGTCCAGCCCGGTGCTTCTGGTTATCTTATGGCGGCAGATTTTGTGCCTTTGCTGGAAAAACTGGATGTGGCAGATCGTAGCATGGGGGATGTTCATCCTGAAGGTAATCCACATGTTCACCTTAACCCACATAATATCTTACTGGTTGCACAGGAACTGACCAAAAGGTTAGAGCATATAGATTCCGGACATGCTGGTGAGTATCGAGAGCGTTATGAAGATTTTTCAAAGCGCTGGCAGCAGAGTATCGCGCAGTGGGAGGCGGAGGCCGCATCGCTTAAAGGAAAATCTGTCATCGTGCATCACAAAGCCTTTACCTATTTGCTGGACTGGCTGGGTATGATGTCTGTGGCGTCTTTGGAACCAAAGCCAGGTATTCCCCCTACAGGGTCCCATTTGGAAGGTTTGCTGCAACAGATAAAAGACCGGCCTGTCGTGGCTGTTCTACGCACCCCTTATGATCCCGGGGATGCCAGTCAGTGGCTTTCAGAAAAAACTGGGACGCCCGCTCTTATTCTTCCTTATACGGTGGGGGGAGATAAGCAGGTGGGGGATCTTTTTGCTCTTTTTGACAACTCCATCAATCTTTTAAAAGAAGGACAGGATGATCAGCAGTGAAATGGTAGATATTTTAGGGCCTGCTTTAGTAGCAGGCCTTATGATAGCCTTAACGCATGCCCCTTTGGGTCTGGAGGTTTTGAAACGCGGAATTATTTTTATTGATTTGGCTGTCGCGCAAATAGCAGGGCTCGGACTGGTTGCTGCCGGGACGTTTTTGTACGAAGCTTCAACCTGGCTGACACAGGGGTTTGCCCTGATTTGTGCGCTTTTCGCAGGGCTTTTTTTTCGTAAAATAGAAGAGGTTCTGCCAGAGCGGCAGGAAGCCATTATTGGGTGTAGCTTTGTCCTGGCTGCGTCCTTGTCTATTTTGCTCTTAGCAGGGCACCCCCATGGTGGGGAAGAGGTTCAGCATCTCCTCTCAGGTCAGATGTTGTTTATTACATGGGAGGCTGTTTTTACCCATGCTCCGGTTTATGTGATCATTCTCATCGCATGGTTTTTAAGACCTCAACTGAGACATGGTCTTGGTTTTTATGTGTTGTTTGCCCTGGCCATCACCTCATCTGTGCAGCTGGTGGGTGTTTATGTTGTGTTTGCGAGTCTGATTTTGCCGGCGCTCGCAGCGGGTAAAACCAAACACCCGCATATTCTTGCATGGTCATGTGGTATTTTTTCCGTTGTGTCCGGTCTTGTGGTTGCCATGATTGCTGATCTTCCGGCCGGACCTGTGATTGTGATCAGTTATGTTTTAACAGCTTTGTGTCTGGCGCTGGGGAGAAAGCTTATCACGTGATTCCTGATGAATTTTTCTCGTGTTCTATATGTGTGTGTTGAAAATATGAACAACCTCTTGCTTTCTGTATGTTTTGGTGGTTTGTTGTTTTTCCCCCTTGCCATGATGGTCCTTGTACGATAAAAGACGCTTTTTTAGAGGAGTTCCTGCCGTGAAACGTACTTTCCAACCCTCCAACCTTGTGCGCAAGCGCCGTCATGGTTTTCGTGCGCGCATGGCAACACAAAACGGTCGTAAGGTTTTGGCACGCCGCCGTGCAAAAGGACGTAAAAGACTGTCTGCTTAAACATGTCTTCGTCTCTTGCCATGCTTCTGTGTGCCATGGGGCCATTTCCTTAGGGGCAGTTTGCCAAAGGGCCTGTTATAATGCAACGCATGAAAAATCGCCCCTCTTTTCTCTATACGGCCAAAGGTTTACGTGATGTTCGGCGCGGTTTTGTCCTTCAGGCACGCCGTGCACCAAAGACGGAGCAGGCGGGTGCGCCTGATACTTCCTGCCTGATAGGGTTTACAGCTACAAAGAAAATTGGATCTTCTGTTGTACGCAATCGCGTCAGACGACGCCTGCGGGAAGCTGCGCGTCTTATTTTTCCCCGGTATGCCAGGCCAGGCTTTTACTATGTTCTTGTGGGGCGTGTGGGGACCAAAGATCGACCCTGGACTTGTCTTCTTGACGATATGAGGCGGGCTTTGATAAAGGTGACACAGGAAGAGAGGGACAGAAAGCCATATGAAGACTTAAAGAGAACCTCTTCTAAAAAGAAAAGAACGCCTCATGTCCGAAACACATAAAAATTCCTCTGTATTTTTTAGAGTATACCATCACTTTCTCAAAATATTACAGAATTTTTAATGAGGTTGGGGTGCTTCTACAAGTTTTTCTACAAACTCTGTTATTCCTGATACCATGAGATACACATATAAGTTTAAAAGGCGTGTGAGACGATGAATGAACAACGCAATTTTCTTTTGGCCATTGTGCTGTCTATGGGGGTTTTAGCTCTCTACTGGACCTTTATTGCTAAGCCCTCTTCTGAGAAGGCAAGACTGGAGGCTGAACGGGTGAGGCTGGAGCAGCAAGACCCTAATACGCCTGTTGTTATTACAGAGAGTGCCCTTTTGTCACGGGAAGACGCCTTAGCATCTACGACAAGGGTACCTCTTGAAAATTCTTCCGTCAAAGGATCTTTATCTCTTGAGGGGTCGCGTCTTGATGATCTTAGCCTTAAGCGTTACCGCCAAACGGTTGATCCTGAAAGTCCTCTTGTAACCCTTCTGTCTCCTCAGGGAACAAAAGGCGCGTTTTACATGCTTGAAGGATGGGCAGCGGCGCCCGGTACCGGACCCCGGAATCTCCCGGGCCCTAAAACACAATGGCGCCTGATTGATGGTGATGTTTTAAAGCCTGGAAAGCCCATTACACTTGACTATGACAATGGTGCGGGTCTTGTTTTTTCCAGAACCTATCAGCTTGATGATAATTATCTTTTTACGATTACAGACACTGTGACCAATACGTCTGATACACCGCAGACCTTAAGCCGTTATGGCCTTGTTCGGCGTCATGGTGTCCCGGAACAGGCAACCAATAATATGATTTTGCATGCTGGTCCTCTCGCTGTTGTTGATGGGCAGTTGCATGAACGTAAATACAACAAGTTTAAAAAGGACTCTTTATGGCAGGCTGAAGGACAAGCTGGTGGATGGGTTGGCAATACCAGCAAATACTGGCTTGCTGTTGTAGCCCCCCCCCAGGATCAGCCTTTTAAAGCTGAGTATAAATGGATTAAAGGTGCGGATACCTATGATTCTTCTTATCTCCTCAATTCCATAACCCTTGAACCTGGTGGCACTTCTGAGACTACGTCTTATATGTTTGCTGGTGCAAAAGAGAATGACCTTCTTGAAGCTTATCAGAAAGACCCGGGACTTACCCGTCTGGATTTGTCTATAGACTGGGGAATTTTTTGGTTTTTAACCAAGCCTTTTTTCTGGGCTCTTGATTTTTTTGGAAAATGGGCAGGCAACTTTGGGATAGCTATTTTACTTTTAACCTTTGTTATAAAACTTATCTTTTTTCCTTTGTCGAATAAATCTTATGAAATGTCTTCAAAAATGCAGCGTCTTCAGCCTAAAATGAAGGTTCTGCAGGAACGCTATAAGGAGGATAGGGTTAAACTTCAACAGGAAATAATGGCTCTTTATAAACGGGAGAAAGTAAATCCTATTGGGGGGTGTTTGCCTATGTTGCTGCAGATTCCTGTCTTTTTTGCCCTGTATAAAACGCTTTTTATCACCATTGAAATGCGACATGCCCCTTTCTTTGGGTGGATTAAGGATTTATCGGCTCCGGATCCAACCAGTGTTTTTAACTTATTTGGCCTTATTCCCTGGGATCCAACTGTTGTACCTCTGATTGGCGCAACACTTCTCTCTATTGGGGCCTGGCCTTTGATTATGGGGCTTACCATGGCTTTGCAGCAAGCGATGAATCCACCAGCTTCTGATCCTATGCAAAGGCGTATTTTTGCCCTCATGCCCATTATTTTCACGGTTATTCTGGCACCTTTTGCTGCGGGTCTTGTGATTTACTGGGCATGGAATAACTTTCTCTCTATTCTCCAGCAATGGATTATTTATAAGCGTCAGGGAACAGAAACTCCGATTGATCGCTTTTTCAAACGTCTCTTTGGTAAAAAGGCAGACCAAAAGCCTGAGAAAGATAACTCTAATACCTGAATATAAAGCGGGGAGATTTTTAGAGGGGGGTTATAGAAAGCTCACAGTTTCTCAATAAATAGGTTAGGTGTTCTGGTGAAGATGATCGTGGAGTGCCTGTGCCAGAGTTTTATCTGCCGGGGCCAGATCATATGAGCTGAAGTTTCGGGGGTGGGTCCAGCTAAGCTCCTGACCTTCCAGAGGATAGGCAAAACCATCCCAGCGTCTGCATATATAGAGAAGAAGGAGGAGAATTTTATCGTTGTATTCTTCTGTTGTGAAGGAAAAAGGATAAAAACAACGCTTACAGGGCTCAACACCTAATTCTTCACGTAATTCACGGAGAAGGGCCTGTTCCGGGCTTTCCCGGGCTTCTATTTTCCCACCGGGAAACTCCCAAAGACCGCCATGGTCTTTGCCGTGTGGCCTTTGGGCGAGGAGGCAGCGCCCCTCCTGATCAAGAAGAGCAACAGCCACCACAGGTATAAGAGGTTTTCTCTGATCATCGCCTGATCCAGGAAGAGATTCTGTGTGCACCATGTTAAAAATATCCATCTGACTGATATAAGAAAAGAGAAAGCCTGTTATTTCTTAAAACCCCTGTTATTTCTTAAAATTTTTGTGTCTTCTCAGTTTCTCCATAATACAGAAAGGGAAAACTTTCTATCCTGTTTTCCTGACAGGCAAACGTGGAGGTTGTCTTTTTTAAGGGAGAACAAGCCTGTTTTCAGGCCTCCTGTTCCTATAAGCTTATTTTGCCTCTCTTCTGGATTGTCCTGATAATGCCGTATGTTAAACCACGACATAATGAGAAAGATAAAGTTTTTTAAAGATTGTCTTGACAAAATATTAAATTTTTAGATAAAATCTCCTCATAAATCTCCTCATAAATCTCCTTACCTATTCCAGGGGGAGAGAAAAGCGGGCCTGTTCTTGGACTTATGCCAGGGAACAGGTCTTTATTGGAGAGGCTTCGTTCCTGCGATTGTCAAAGCTGATACTTTCTTTAAAGGAGTTTTATGACAACAGCATGGCACGGCCTCTCTTTATGTTCAATAAGGAGAAAAATGATGAATACCTTATCTTTTCAAAATACGGCGGATTTTTCCCCAATATCCCTCCCTGCGACCCTCCCGACTGGCATGCGTGAGCTCAGCATGGAGGAAATTGATTGTGTCAGTGGGGGCGCAGTTCCAATTGTTATTGGTATTGCAATTGCTGTTGCTGTCTTTTGGCCAACTAAAGCCTATTAAGTTCTAAAAAAACAAGCTGTGTTGATTATGAAAGCACAGCTTGTTTTTCTTTTAATGTAATAAATCCTTATCAGGAAGAAGGGCTTTAGTCTTTATGTCTATAAAAAATATAAATTCAGGAAGAAAAAATGTCTCAGATTTTTAGAAAAAAGCTCTTCCCCAAAAACCTGGCTTTCCTCTATTTCTGGGTTTTGCTGGTGGCATCCTGTCTTGACCTTTTTATGACCTTTTTATGCCTAAACGCCGGTGCAGTTGAGGTTAACTTTCTGGTTCCAGATTACAAACAGCATCTTAGTCTTTCCTCCTTCCTTCTTTATTTCGGACGTCTCTCTTTATGTTATGTGCCTTTGTTCAGCTTTCTTTTTTATCTCGGTCTTTTAAGGGTTGAACAATATAGACCGACTTCCGGAGATAAGCGTTTTTCAACCTTCCAGGAATATAATTTAGGGGGAGGTCTGTTTTACCAACTCACCCATTTTCGTTTTCCTTACAGAGGGTGGCTGCTTGTTGCAGGTCTCATGGTACCTTTAGCCGTTCCTGTTGCGGTTTATTTTACTGTCCTGAATAGCTTTTTTCTTTACATTACAAACGAACACCTTGGAAGTTTAATATACATGCTTTTAAGAAAAATAAATATTGCTCAACAGGTGGCTATACCTACCTCTAATCTTTTCTTTTATACAATAACGACCTTGATAGGGTATATGATTGCCTCTTTTCTCTCCTGGAAATTGGTTTGGCGCCTGGAGGATACACAAAATCCTCCTGAATTCCTGGCATGGCTTTCCAGAAGAACGCCTCTTCTCCTGGGGGCAATAGTTTTCTTTCTTATTGGTTTTATGTGGCTAACAAACATGTTGTTGAAAACATCTTAGGGCCCGGTTTTGTGTATATTTTGAACATACGGATGGCTGTATTGTAGGGACGTACACGTTTTCTCTTTTAACCGGGGTGAGGCTCAAGGGGCCTTATCTTGAGGGAGATATACCTTGAAGGGTAAGGATGGGTCGCCTCTCTTTCTTTTTTGTTGAGTTCGAAGATGCTATGACCCTTCCTCAACAATAGCACATGACCATGTCTCTTTACTTTATATGGTATTATATTATAATCCTTAAGGTGTTTTGCAGCTTTATGGATAAAGCTTTGAGGGCTTTAAAGAAGGGTGATACAACTTGTGCAGACTCCATCACAGCACCATCCGACGTCTGAGAAGATTGCTGCACCTGTCGGTATAGGTGAGACGGACTTCAGTGAAGATAAGGACTATGTCCATCATCGTGAAAATCTTCTCACCCGTGTTCAGGCTTATAACCCTTCTGCTGATCTTGACATTTTGCGACGTGCCTATGATTTTTGCCGAAAGGCACATGAGGGTCAGTACAGAAAATCCGGAGAGCCTTATTATACCCACCCCATAGCTGTTTGTGCTATTTTGGCCGACTTAAAGCTTGATACAGCAACACTCTGTACAGCTTTGCTTCATGATACGGTTGAGGATACAGATGTTACGGATGAAGATATTCGTAATCTGTTTGGGCGTGAGGTGGAGGAGCTGGTCAAAGGGGTTACCAAACTCTCAGGTCTGGAATTGTCTTCCAGACGTACGGAACAGGCTGAAAATCTCCAGAAATTTATTGCAGCCATTTCTAAAGATATGCGCGTTCTTCTGGTCAAGCTTGCTGACAGGTTTCATAATATGCGGACACTGCATCACGTGCCCTCTTCAGAAAAACGTGAGAAGAAAGCCCGTGAGACGTTAGAAATTTATGCGCCTCTTGCACGAAAAATTGGGGTGCACCGCCTGTGTAGTGAACTGGAAGAACTGTCTTTTGAACATATCAATCCTTCTGCGCATCAATCCATTACACGGCGCCTGAAAGAGGTCAGAAAAACGCGTTCTAAAACTGTGGCTCACGTCTCACAAACGCTTGCGCAGGCCCTGGAAAAGGCCGGGTTTACGACACGTGTTTTTGGCCGTGAGAAACGTCCCTATTCCATTTGGCGTAAGCTGGAACGTAAGGCAATAGATTTCACAGATCTTGCTGATATTTATGCTTTTCGTGTCCTTGTTGAGACTGCTGATGATTGTTATCGCGCTCTGGGACTTATTCATCAAAGCTGGCGCTGTGTCCCTTTGCGTTTTAAGGACTATATTTCAACACAAAAACCCAATGGATATCGTTCCTTACACACGACGATTATGGGGCCGGATAATTTTCGCGTTGAGCTTCAGATTCGTACAGAAGAAATGGAACGGATCGCGGAAGATGGGGTGGCAGCACACTGGCGCTATAAAAATCACCATTATGCCTATGACTCTGAGGCAGCAGAAGCTGCGGGGGGGGATCCTTTTGAACGCCTGAGACCCCTTGTGGAGATCCTTGAGCATGGGGGCGATCCGGATGAATTTTTAGAACATGCTAAGCTTGAAATGTTCTCTGATCAGGTTTTTGCCTTCACCCCCAAAGGGGATTTGATAGCTCTTCCCTTTGGGGCAACGCCGCTTGATTTTGCTTATGCTGTTCACACACGCGTCGGGGATACGTGTGTTGGTGCTTTCATCAATGGTCGGGAGCGTCCTTTGCGAACACGACTGGAAAATGGTGATGTTGTTGATATTATACGCGGGGGGGCATCGGCTCTTAACCCCGGGTGGGAGGATATGGTGGTAACGGGGCGTGCGCGCTCTGCCATTCGTCGTCTTATCCGCCGTTCTGAACGTGAGGAGTTCATTCGTCTTGGAAAGTCTATGGCCAGGCGTGCTTTTCGCCGGAATGGAAAAGGTTTGGAGGGACTTGATCTCTCCGATGCTCTTGCACGTCTTGGCTTTTCTGAAGACAGGGATTTGTTTGAGAATATGGGGCGTGGTCATCTTTCCGGCCAGGCCCTTTTTGATTCTGTTTTTCCCGGTCACAAGCGCGATGAGAAATTTCCTCATGAAGTGATCCGGGATGAAACGGCCTCTCTTTATGTCCGTGGGCAAGGCCTGACACCGGGCATTACCTTACATTTTGCACGGTGCTGTTCTCCCCTCCCCGGGGACCGTATTGTTGGTTTGTTTGCTCCCAAACATGGTGTTGATATTCACACTATTGATTGTGACAGGCTGGAGCTTTATGAACAGGAACAGGAAAACTGGCTGGATTTAGGCTGGACGGTGCTTGCTAAGCATGATGTTCTTTCTGTGGGGCGTATAGAGGCCAGTGTTGAGCATACCCCGGGCGCTCTGGCTGAGCTTGCTAAGCTTGTTGGAGAAAATAAAGGTAATATGACGAATATTTATACCATGCGCCGTTCACCGGACTTCTTTGATATGACGTTTGATATTGAGGTGCGGGACGCACGTCACCTCTCCCAGATTATCGCTGCGTTTCGGGCTTCTCCCTTTGTTGCCTCCGCACAGCGTGCACGCTTTAAAACGGAAAAAATAGATGAAAACTGAAGATGTTTTAAAAGAATTCAAAGAGGCAGGCGCCTTGCTGAATGGTCATTTTATTCTCTCATCAGGCCTTCACAGCCCTGTTTTTTTACAAAAAGCTCTTGTTTTTAAAAACCCTGCCCGTGCTGCACGATTGTGTCATGCTCTGGCAGGTTTGATAAAAGATAAATTTGGAAAAATTGATGTGGTTGTTTCCCCTGCTTTAGGGGGTATTCTCCCGGGATATGAAGTGGCACGTGCGCTTGGGGCAGAGGCTATGTTTGTGGAAAGGGAGCAGGGTGTCTTTCGTCTCCGGCGTGGTTTTCATATCCCGCCCGGAGCCCGCATTGTCATGGTTGAAGATATTGTCACAACAGGCTTATCCTCACGTGAATGTCTGACCTGTCTTAAGAATTTAGGGGCACCAGCTCTGGCAGCGGCCTCTCTTGTTGACAGATCCGGGGGGCGGGCTGATTTGGGTGTACCCTTTATCACGCTCGCGTGCGTTGACTTTCCAGCCTATGCGCCAGAGGATTTGCCTGAAGAGCTTGCTGCTCTGCCACCAGAAAAACCCGGAAGCCGTACACTGGTTTAAAACTCCTTCAGCTTATGGAGTATTTGCAAACGTCTCTTTGTTCTCTTTTCTCCTGATGGGGTTTTATCTGTGTTTGCTCTGCCTTTATTTCAACGTCTTTTTCTGTCTTTCCTTCAGGGTGTTACAGAGTTTTTACCTATTTCGTCCTCAGCACATCTGATCCTTGCATCAAGAATACTGGATTTAAAAGATCAGGGACCATTGGTGGATGTTATGGCACATGCAGGGACTTTATGTGCCGTTCTTCTGTATTTTCATAAAGATGTTGCGCATCTTCTCCGTGGTTTTTGGCTTTTGGTTTTAGGAAAAAAATCTGAGGAAACAAAGCTTGCCACAGGACTTGTTGTGGTCAGTCTTCCTGTTTTAACTCTGGGTTTTTTTCTGCATGCTTTGTCATGGGATATGGTTTTACGTTCCCTTCCTCTTATCGCTGTGACAACTTTTGTCTTCGGTGTGTTGTTATGGCGTGTAGATGTTAAGGCACGTGCAGTGCGGACTGTGGAGGGGTTTGGGATACGGGATGCTTTGATTCTGGGTTTTGCACAGACTCTTGCGCTTATTCCCGGGGTAAGCAGGTCAGGCATTGTTATGACCGCGGCCCGGGGACTTGGCTTTGAGAGAGAAAGTGCCGCGCGTCTTGCGCTTTTAAGCGCCATACCTGTTCTTGGGGCTTTTGGCCTTTATGCTGGTCTTGAACTGGCTTTAAAGGAAACACAGGTCAGTCAGGCAGATGCTCTTTTTATTGGCTTTTTTTCTTTTCTTATTGCCTATTGTGTTCTTTATGTTTTTATGCGCTTTCTTCCAAAACTTGGCTTTTGGCCCTTTGCACTTTATCGGTTTATACTCAGTCTCCTCATACTCGGGGTTATGGTATGGAGATGACAGGTATATGGTGTGAGTTTTCTTATGAAGTTTTGTTGTGCTTTTTAAATTTTTTTGAAGTGGCGCCGTGTTTGAGCTATGGTTTTTCTCTTGTTTTTTGAGAGATTTGAACAGAGGCAGGGCTAAAAACTATGAACATGAAACAGGCATCATGGTTAGAGAAAAGCTTAAAGTTTTTGTATATGATGCGTGCTTTGTGTTTTGGGGTCATACACCGCCTGTTTGATCGAAATGTTATGCTGTTTGCCGGGGGTGTCTCCTTTTTTTCTCTTCTGGCTCTTTTCCCGGGCCTTGCTGCTGCTTCTATGCTTTATGGACTCTTTGCAAGGCCGGATGATGTGCTCCATCTTATAGGTTTTCTTACAACAGCCCTTCCGCCTGCGGGACAAGATCTTGTCCAGGAACCCTTAAAAAAACTCTCCATGACGCCCCCTTCACTTTTATCTCTTCATGGTTTTATAGCGTTTGTTTTTTCTTTTTTTGCAGCTGTTCGCGCTCTGCAGGCTCTTATCATAGGTCTTAATCGTATTTGCAGACGGGGGGATGTTCGCAAAGCTGTACACTTTAATATTTTTACATTTACAGCTACTTTAATAGCTTTTATTGGTGCTTTTCTGGCAAGTAACATAGCCCTTGCTGTTCCCGTTTTACTGAAGAGTTTATCTCTTGATTTCAGGTTAACGAATTTTCTTCTCACGCATGAACAGGCTTTTTTGACGGGAAGCTTTGTTCTGGCCCTTACTTTTCTTTATCATTATGCTGTCGATACAAAGCGTCTGCCCTGGCGGGCGAGTTTTGTGGGTGCTATAAGTGCTGCTCTTGTTGAAGCTGTTATTTCCCAGATTTTTATTGCTTTTTTTTCTGTTTCAGGCTTTGGCCTTGTTTATGGTTCTCTGGCAGCGGTGACAGGCTTTCTCTTATGGACGTACTGGTCTGCTTATGCAATGTTTCTGGGGGGGGCTATTGCAACGGAGTTTGAACGCATTTTTCTTTTGAAGTCCCTCAAAGCCGATTTGTCCTGTTAAAGTTTTTATAGTGTACTCGTAAAAATAACAGAGAGCATCTGAGGTTATCCCAGCCTTATTTTTCAGGCATTAGAAAAACCTTAGACTTTAGGTGAATATATTGTGATGAGGTTTTAAAAATGAAGACGCAGGATGGTATAAATAAGGAAGACTATCCCATTATGGGAGTCTTTGAAGGTAAAGAACATATCCTGCCCTTACGGGTCTATTATGAAGATACAGATTTTACAGGATTCGTTTTTCATGCTAATTACCTCCGCTATTTTGAAAGGGGGCGTACTGATTTTTTGCGTCTTCTTGGGGGAGAGCATACATGGCTGCTTAAAGAAAATCCCCCGCTTGCGTTTGTTGTCACAAAGATGGAGATAGAATATAAAGCTCCGGCACGTGTGGACGATGTTTTAAAGGTAAGAACACAGCTTCACTATGCCAGGGGTGCACGCTTTATGTTTACACAAAGGGTTGAGCGTGACGGCATATGTCTGGCGCATGCTGACATTGTTATCGCCTGTGTTGATTTGAAGGGGCGACCACGTCGTATACCAAAAATGCTGGAAGAGAAATTAGAAAAAATGTTTAATTTGCTATCTTAAAGATATCAGATACTATCTTCCCCGGATAAAACTGTGTGTTTTTTATGTCATGAAAGGCAGGGAGTAGTCATTGTGATTCATGTTTTTGTTGGGAGTGTTGCTGTTGCATCTCCTGCTGATTTTTCTTTTATTTCTTTGTTTTTTAAAGCAGACATTATTGTCAAGTTTGTTATGATTTCTCTGGCTTTAGCCTCTTTATGGTGTTGGGCTATTGTTATTGATAAATGGTTTGCTCTGGCCCTGCTGCGTAAAAGGGCACGGCAGTTTGAAGAGGTTTTTTGGTCAGGCCGCTCCCTCACCCAGCTTCATGATGAGCTGGCCCGTCCCCCGAAAGAGCCACTGGCACGTATTTTTGCAGCCGCCATGCGTGAATGGCATGAAAGTTCCGGAAAAGAGGGGGAGACAACCAACACCGATATATTTGGCACACGTGAACGTGTTGACAGAGCCATGAGCCTTGTTATCTCTCAGGAATTATCGAAAGCAGATAATGGGCTTGGAATTTTGGGAACCGTGGGCTCTGTTGCGCCTTTCATAGGGCTTTTAGGAACAGTATGGGGTATTATGAACTCTTTTCGTGCTATTGCTGTTTCACAAAATACCAACCTTACTGTTGTGGCACCTGGTATTGCTGAGGCTTTATTTGCCACGGCTCTCGGTCTTTTTGCGGCTATCCCGGCTGTTATTTTCTATAATAAATTTTCTTCCGATCTTGCCCGCTATGCTGTGCGCCTTGAAGGCTTTGCTGATGAAATGTCGGCTGTGGTCTCCCGCCGTCTTGGGGAAGGAGAGAACTCGTGAGAGGGAAGAATTCCCACCATCGTCGCCGTGGTGCACATTATCGACCCCGGGCGGATATGAATGTGACCCCCCTTGTGGATGTCATGCTGGTTCTTTTGATTGTCTTTATGATTTCTGCCCCTCTTTTAAGTGTTGGGGTTCCTGTTGATCTCCCTAAAACAGAAGCTAAAGCCTTACCTTCCCAAAAAGATCCTTTAACGATAACTGTTGATAGAGAGGGGGGAATTTATCTTCAGGAAGAACCCGTTAATTTTGGAAGTCTTCCCACCCGTCTTGGAGCACTTGCCGAAAATGGCTATGATGAGCGTGTTTATTTAAGGGCTGACGCTGAAACAGATTATGGTCTTGTTATGCAGGTGATGGCACGGTTAAATGTGGCAGGTTTTTCGAATATTGGTCTGGTTACTGACTCCCTGACGGATCAGCCCGTTGAAGCGCCTGCTTTACCGTCTTCTTCAGGAAAACCATGAGGGTATGAAGACAAGGTCAACAAAATTTCGGGGTTTTCCTAGTCTGTATCTCTGTAAAAGAGTCTGAATATTTTTCTTATGTCATGATCTTTGAGGATAATATGCGTTGGGGCTGGTTCATTTCCTTATGTGGCCATATTTTCCTTCTGGCCTTAGGTTTTTTTGCCTGGAAGCCTTCTGCTAAGGTCCTGAAAGCTCCGGACGTTCTTCCTGTGGAGCTTGTGGTGATAGGTGAGGAAGATTCTTTTTCTGAAAAGCCTGTTCCCTCAAAGCGTCCCTCCAGACAAAAAGCGCCTGAAAAAAGTATTCCTAAGAGACCAGAGCCAAAGCAGGAGACAACACCTCCCCCCCCTCAACAACAACAGGTCACAACGACGCTATCCCCTCAGAAGGTTGAAGACAGGAAACCACAAACAGACAGACCAGATAACCCCTCTGTTACACCTCAGCTGAAACCTAAAAAAGCAGACGTCAAAAAGGAACCAAAACTTAAAGATGAAAAAACTGAAAAACCTGTCTCAAAAGAAGAGAAAAAGGATGATAATTTTCTGGACACATTAGGTGAATTTGAAACTCTTCTTGCCGAAGAAGAGAAAAAAGACAAAAAAAATGCCTCTACGGGTCAGCCATCAGATACATCTGTTTCTTCGGCTTCTCTGGCAACGCTCCTGCGTGCACGTATGCAGCGCTGCTGGCGCATGCCTTCGGTTGCGCCTGAACCTGAAAAACTGGTTGTTGAGCTTGACATTCGTCTAAGACGGGATGGAAGCCTGAGTGATGAGCCTGTCATTCTTAATCAAACAAACATTCAGGCATCAGGAGATGCACACTGGATCCGCGCAGGGGAGGAAGCCATACGTGCGGTTAAAAGATGTGCACCTTATGAGGAATTTCCTCTGGATCAGTATGATCTCTGGTCACGCCTGACAATACGTTTTGCCCCCAATGGACCTTAAAAATATAAAACCTGAAGGCTTGCCCGGGAGAGGTTTCAGAGATTATCTGAGTGTACTTATTAATCTCTCCTTTTCAAAAAGGGGAGAGTATTATATATTCTGTCCAGCCTCTTCTTATGATATTACAGGCAATCAATCCAACATGTTAACTTATTTAAAAGTGTAAATTGTTTATTGATGACAAACACTTAAGGATTCGGGATTTGAAAATAAAGCATATAATCCACGGGAAAAATCTCCCTTTTATACTTTTTCATAAACGGAAAAAGAATGAGGGAAAAAATGAAAAAAAAGAATATACAACCTTATTTATATACCATGTCCCGGGAAGAAGCTTATAAGCACAAAACTCTTTCTAAGGATCAGAAATTTGACAGGGACATAGCAAGAGGACATTTGACTCAGGCCGTATCAGCCCTTGCCTTTTGTGTTTCCCGTAATGATCTGATGGCGAAAACCCGCCGTACAGCCCGCATTGCTTTTGCACGTCAGGCTGCTATGTATCTCACCCATATTGCCTATGGGCTGAGTCTTTCACGTGTTGGGCGTATTTTTGGCCGTGATCGATCAACAGCCTCCCATGCCTGTCATCGTATGGAAGATTTACGGGATGATCCTGTGCTTGATGCGCGTTTTGAAGATTTAGAGGCTTATCTTCGTTCTGCACCTGATATACTTAAGTGTGAGGAGAGCAACCTTGTCCGGCTTCCTTAACCTTTCTCCACGCCAGTATTTTCGGCTTTTACGTTCTCTGGAGAAACCAAAAGCCTGCCTTTATGCTTTGAATGAAGAGCAGAAATGGGGTGTTTTTCTCCACGGGGATCGCCGCCGCCGCCCCCTTGAGGTCATTGTGGAGGCTGATATGCAGGCCTTACGTGCAGAAGGGAATCTTACAGCTCTTGAAGACGGGGGATATGTGCTCTCCTGTGAGGGCAAAATCAACCTGGAGCGTATGAGGAAAGACAAACAGGATTTTAGCTCTCAACATCGCCTTTTAGAAGAGGTCGACATGATAGAAGATGATGGGAAGCTTATTAAAAGGACAGTCAATCTTGCTGAATCACCTTTAGGATGGTTGCGCCGCCGTGGTGGAGCTCAGGGAAAGCCTTATCTTGAGGATCACGAATATACGGCCGGGGAACGTCTGCGGGAAGATTATTGGCGCTCGGACCTGTCTTCGCGTATATCAGGAAGCATATGGGACAAGCAGGGAACCGGGTCGAAAGGGTATCATACAGAAGCTTTCCAGAATGCTTCGGCGTCAGCTCTGGATGCAAAAAAACGCCTGTTGAAAGCCCTTGATGCTGTTGGCTATCCTTTAAACCGTGTTCTTGTTGGGGCCTGTTTGAGGGAACAGGGCTTAGACGCTTTGGAGCAGGCTGAGCGCTGGCCACGTCGATCGGCGAAAATTATTCTCAAACTTGCTCTCGGCCGTCTGGCGCACCATTATGGTTATGGACCGCATGGACGTCAGGATCGATATGGCTTTGAAGGGGGGTAGAGTATTACAGGCCGGGGGTTCCTGTCGTACAACGCACCCCCGTTCCCCCAAGACCGCAATAACCCTCAGGGTTTTTCTCAAGATATTGCTGGTGATAATCTTCGGCAGGGTAGAAAAGATTTGCCGGGACTATCTCTGTCGTGACCGGCATGCTGTGCCCCGCGGCATGAAGGGCCTGCTGGTAAGCCTGTCTGGAAAACTCTGCCTGTTTCTTCTGATCTTCATGCATGAAGAAAATAACGGAGCGATACTGGCTCCCCTTATCTGCACCCTGACGCATGCCCTGTGTAGGATCATGATTTTCCCAGAAAAGAGACAAAAGATCCTGATAGGAAATTCTTTGAGGATCAAAAACAAGGTGAACCGCTTCCGCATGGCCTGTCGTATCGGTACAAACCTGTTCATAGGTCGGAGAGGGAAGATGGCCTCCCGCATAGCCAGCAAGGGTCACCCAAACACCGGGGGTTTGCCAGAACAGACGCTCCACACCCCAAAAACACCCCATGGCAAACCTTGCCTGTTCATAGCCTTCAGGATAAGGCCCATCCAGAGTATGGCCTGTGACCGCATGGTTCAGGCCTGTTCTTAAGTTATGGTTTGAGGTTGGTTGAGTATGTGTCATATTTCCGACCAGATAGGGGGTGTCGTCTTCAGGACAGGTATATGCCCTTTGTTATACGTTCAAAAAAGAGAGAAAAAAAGCCCTTTATTGTATGGTTTTATCATAGGAACAGCAGGGAGAATTTAAAAATTCTGTTTTTTAAAGAGCAGATCCTCCCAAAGTTAACCCTTTGATTTTAAGGGTAGGCTGACCTACACCCACGGGGACACCCTGTCCTGCTTTACCACAGGTGCCAATGCCAGGATCAAAGGCCATATCATGGCCGATCATAGAAATTTTGGTGAGGACAGTTGGCCCATCCCCAATAAGGGTAAGTCCTTTTAAGGGTTCTCTAATCTTTCCATTCTGGACACGATAGGCCTCTGTACACTGAAAGACAAATTTTCCTGAGGTAATATCAACCTGCCCCCCACCAAAATTAACAGCATAAACTCCGTCTTTAAGTGTGCTAAGAATTTCTTCCGGATGATGTTCGCCTGCTAACATAAATGTGTTCGTCATGCGGGGGAGGGGGGCACAGGCATACGACTCACGGCGTCCATTACCTGTGGGAGATCGTCCCATAAGACGTGCATTCAGTCTGTCCTGCAGATAAGTTTTTAAAATACCATCCTCAATCAGGACAGTTTTTTGTGTTGTCTCACCCTCATCATCAAAGCTGAGTGAACCTCTGCGTCCCGGCAGTGTTCCATCATCCATTATGGTTACACCAGGGGCTGCGACACGTTCCCCCAAACGGTTAGAAAAAGCAGAAGATCCTTTGCGATTGAAATCACCTTCAAGACCGTGGCCTATTGCTTCATGAAGGAGAATTCCGGGCCAGCCCGGGCCTAAAACCACTTCTCTCTCCCCCGCGGGTGCCGGGACAGCTTCTAAGTTAACACGTGCCTGACGTATGGCTTCATCTACAAGGTTTTTCCAGTGTTCAGGCTGAATCCACTCTTCATAGGCGGCGCGTCCTCCAGCACCCGCATAGCCGGACTCACGACGCCCCTTCTTCTCCACAATAACCTGAACATTCAGGCGAACAAGGGGGCGGGAATCATGAAGCTTCCACCCATCTGCACGCACAATATCAATCTTGCGTGATGATCCTGAAAGACCAGCAGAAACCTGAACAACCAGAGGGTCTCTGGCACGTGCATAGGCATCAATATGTGCAAGAAGATCTGTTTTTTCTGTAAAGCCCGGAGCCAGAACAGGGTTAAGATCAGGATAAAGATGTGTGTTGGTCCTTTGTGGCGGTTCGGCATAGACACCGGCATATCCCCGCCTGACCTGAGAGACGGACAGAGCTGCACGTTTGAGAGCTTCAACAGTCATGTCGGTACTATGCGCATAGCCGACAGTTTCTCCTGCAACACAGCGTAACCCAAATCCCTGACCCGAATCATAAGAGGCCGATTTAAGATAACCGTCATCAAAAGAAAAAGATTCTGAAACAGCATGTTCTATGAAAATTTCCCCATCATCTGTATTCCTGAGTGTTTCTTCAAGAAGGGAAGAGAGAGCTGGCTCATCGACAAGAGAGAGAGAGTCGTCAGAGGAGGATTCTGAACGTGAGGAAGATGGAAAATCCTGAGTTTGCATGACCTGTCCTTATTTTCCCTGCGACCTGTTTGGGGTGTTGAAAAATATATTACGTTTGCACCTGGTTAAGATAGGGGTTATGGTAGATGTTGAAAAGCCCTCTATGTTATGTTTTGTTTTAAAACCGGGCTTGCGACATTGGAATTTTACGTTATCCTGAGGCGAGGACTTTCAAACCTATAGAACGAATAGAAAAGTTTTGCTGATCAACAATCCTGAGTATTGTTGGAGACATACAATCTCCTCTTTCAGAGCCTGTCTCTTCTTTACATTAAAGGGAGCAGGTCGGTTGAATGGTTTTAGACAGGATTTTAAGGACATAAATTATGCGCCATTTGTTTTGGGTCATTGTAACGGTTATGGCCTCTGTATGGGGAATGAATGGGGGATATGCCGCAACCCCACCGGGGGCAGACCTGCCTGTTCTTGGTATGCCGACGGACGGCCAAATAAGCTTACAGGATGCAGCAACCCCTGTCATGCAGGATATGCATGATTTCTTTTATTTCTGGCTCGTTCCCATTGCAATTTTTATCGTAGTTCTTGTTGTGGCCTTAATGCTTTGGGTTCTGATACGTTATAATAAAAGGGCTAACCCCACCCCTAAAACTTTTTCACATAACACTCTTATAGAGGTTATCTGGACAATTGTTCCCGTTATGATTTTGCTGGTTTTGGTCACACCTTCTATGCAGCTCCTGTTCAAGCAGGATCGTATACCTAAGGCTGATATCACCGTCAAAGCGACAGCTTCTCAATGGAACTGGGAATATGAATATCCTGATAATGGTGACTTTTCTTTTGTCTCTTCTCTTCTTAAAGAAGAAGATGCAAAAAAACAGGGGCGGATGTATCTTTTGGCTGTGGATGAGCCCCTTATTGTGCCTGCAGGGAAAACAGTTCGTCTTCTTGTTACGGCTAATCTGGTTATTCATTCCTGGGCTGTTCCCTCTTTTGGCGTAAAAATGGATGCTATTCCAGGGCGTATTAATGAAACCTGGTTCCGTGTTGATAAGCCAGGTATTTATTATGGACAATGTTCAGAATTATGTGGGAAGGATCACGCCTATATGCCGATTGAGGTACGTGTTCTTCCTGAAGAGGATTTCAACGCATGGGTTCTTGAAAAAGGTGGGCAGATAAATCAGCAACAGGCCAGCCACGAAATTAAAACACAACCTTCCTCACAAAAGGTTTACCTGGCGGGACTGGAAACGAAAGAAAAATGATAAAAAAATTTTTAGGTATGGTTAAGAGGGTCTTATTATGACAGCGATTGCAGAACATGCACATGATGGCCATGAACTGAGTTTTTGGAAGCGGTGGTTTTGGTCAACCAATCATAAAGATATTGGGACACTCTATCTTATTTTTGCCATGATAGCTGCCTGTGTTGCAGGATATGAATCTTTTATGATGCGTCTGGAACTGTTTGAGCCTGGACTCCAGGTTTTTCAATCACGCCATGCCTTCAACGCTGCGGTTACGGCCCATGGCGTCCTGATGGTTTTCTTTGTGGTTATGCCGGCTCTCATCGGTGGGTTTGGCAACTGGTTTGTGCCGATTATGATTGGTGCTCCGGATATGGCGTTCCCTCGTTTGAATAATATTTCTTTCTGGCTTCTTGTCGCAGGTCTTATTCTTATATGCCTTTCTTTATTTGTTCCCGGTGGTGCGGATGGTTATGGTTTTGGAGGCGGGTGGACAGCTTATGCTCCTCTTTCAACACTGGGCCATACGGGACCTGCTTTTGACCTTGTTTTGATAGGGCTTTTGGCAACAGGTTTTTCCTCTATTTTTGGGGCTATTAACTTTATCACCACGATATTTAACATGCGTGCCCCCGGTATGACCCTGCATAAAATGCCTCTTTTTGTCTGGTCTATGCTGGTGACAGCTTTTCTCTTATTACTTACAGTTCCTGTTCTGGCAGGTGCTTTTGTGATGCTTTTTACAGACAGAAATTTTGGCACGGCCTTTTTTGATCCGGCCGGTGGCGGGGATCCTGTCATGTATCAGCATATGTTCTGGTTTTTTGGGCATCCTGAAGTTTATATTATGATTTTGCCTGCCTTTGGTCTTGTTAGTCATATTGTGGCAACTTTCTCACGCAAGCCTGTTTTTGGCTATCTTGGCATGGTTTATGCTATGGTAGCTATTGGTTTTGTCGGCTGTGTTGTCTGGGCGCACCATATGTTTACAGTTGGTATGAATGAAAATATACGTGCCTATTTTACGGCGGCCACTATGATTATAGCTGTTCCAACAGGTGTTAAGGTGTTCTCCTGGATTGCAACCATGTGGGGTGGTTCTATTGAATTTAAAGCTCCTATGCTTTGGGCTCTTGGCTTTATTTTCCTCTTTGTTTTAGGTGGCGTAACAGGCGTTTGGCTGGCTAATGCGGGTATCGACACAGCTTTTCATGACACCTATTTTGTTGTGGCCCATTTCCATTATGTTTTAAGTCTTGGAGCTGTCTTTGGAATTTTTGCAGGCTTCTTCTATTGGTTTGAGAAGATTTTTGGTGTCAAATATAATGAAAATCTGGCGAAAATTCATTTTTTGTTTGTTTTTGTTGGAACTAACCTTATCTTCTTTCCTCAGCATTTCTTAGGTATAGCCGGTATGCCAAGGCGCTATGTTGATTATCCTGAGGTTTTCAGTTTCTGGAATAAGGTCTCTACCATTGGTGTTTTTGTAACCTTTGCGGGATTGGCAGTTTTTGTTCTCCTCCTTATTGAATCTATGGTTCGTCGCAGGAAAGCAGAAGCTAACCCCTGGGGAGAGGGAGCAACAACTCTGGAGTGGACTTTATCTTCTCCGCCTCCTTTGCATCAGTTCAATGAGCTTCCTCGCATTCAATAATGATGTAAGCAGGTTCTGTGCCTCTGGCCCTGATGATGTGAGGAATAGTATGCATGAAACACAGCTAAAGTTTTCTTCTGAAATATCTGTAGCAGGCTGGCGTGATTACCTGGCCCTTATGAAACCAAGGGTTATGTCTCTGGCAGTTTTTACAGCCTGGGTTGGTATGGTTGTTTCACCCGGGGAAATCTCTCTGTTTCTGGCGCTTTCTTCTTTGTTGTGCATTGCTTTGGGGGCAGGGGCTGCAGGGGCTTTGAACATGGCTTATGATGCAGATATAGATGGCCTTATGCAGCGTACACGCCTGCGGCCGGTGCCTCAGGGTCGTATAAGTCGTGAGTCAGCCTGGGCGTTCGGTATTATTATGGCTTTTATGTCTGTTACAGGTCTTGCGATGGCCTCTACCTATATGGCGGCTGGTTTGCTGGCTCTCTCGATTGCCTTTTATGTTTTTGTTTATACCATCTGGCTTAAGAGAAAAACGGCCCAAAATATTGTTATTGGGGGGGCTGCGGGGGCTTTGCCTCCTGTAATTGGCTGGTCTGTGACGGGGGCTTTCCCCGGCTTTGAGAGCTGGCTCCTCTTTATGATTATTTTTTTCTGGACCCCGCCGCATTTTTGGGCTCTGTCACTTTACAAAAAAACAGATTATAAAAAAGCAGGTGTTCCTATGCTCCCTGTTACGCAGGGACCTCTGATAACACGCCTGTGGATTGTGATTTATAGTTTTGTTCTTGTGCCTCTGGCTGTTCTTCCTTTTTTTACGGGCCTCGGGGGCAGGACCTATCTTATAGCCTCTGTTGGCGGGGGGGCCGTTTTTCTTCTTCTTGCCGCGAGGCTTTTTAGATCCCGGGCAGGAGAACAGGTTTCTAAGAATGATACCGGTGCACTTTATGCTGTCCGGGCGGGGGATAAAGCGGCACGTGATCTCTTTGCTTTTTCCATTGCCTATCTTTTTATTTTATTTGCAGTTTTGCTTGCTGAACATGCCTGGACGGGAGGGTTGTGATATGACCCATAAAGAAGATAAAACAGAAGATAAAACTTCAGAGCTCAAAGGGAAAAGTTTTTCTCAGTCTGATGAAGATAAAAAACTTCTCAAATCCTCTGACCCTTTTTCTGCGCATATTGTGGGACATGTTCGCCTGACAGAAGAACAGAAAAAAGCACGGCGCAGGCGCAATCTTGCTCTTGCTCTTCTTTTGGCGGGCTGGATGGTTTTTATCTTCCTTGTAACGATTTTTAAGCTGAAAGGTGGGGTTTTAACACGGCCTCTGTAAAAGGTTTTTATAATGGTTACACACAAAGACAGGGGAGAAAGGCACATAACAGGATCTGTTAAGATACAGAACCGCAATCGTTTTGTCATGATTTCCTTAGTGTCCGGGGCCCTTGGTATGCTTGCTCTTGCCTTTGCCTCTGTTCCTCTTTATGAAGCTTTTTGTCGTGCAACAGGTTTCGGGGGACAGCCGCGAAGGTCTGTGCTTGCCTCAGACAAGATCGTAGATCGTCTTATTACTGTGCGCTTTGATGCTAATCACCCCCCTGATCTTCCCTGGGCCTTCAAACCTTTGCAGACAGAAATTCAGGTACGGCCAGGGGAGACCTCTCTGGCTTTCTATCGTGTTGTTAATCAGTCTGATAAAACGATAACGGCCATGGCTACCTATAATGTTAACCCTTTAAAGCTTGGATTTTACTTTGTGAAGCTTGAGTGTTTTTGTTTTGAAGAACAAACTCTGGGACCGGGGGAATCTGTAGATATGCCTGTGGCTTTTTATTTGGATCCTGCTATGGAAGAGGAACCAAGACTGAACAAAATAGAAGAGGTTACGCTCTCCTATACATTTTTCAAACAGGATGGAAATTTAAAGAAAGAAGCTCTTTTAGAAAAGTCTCCTTTGGGACCACCCCCAAAGAGTGAGAAGGACTGAACCTCATAAGGGATCAGGAAAAAATATAGACAGAGGAACAGCAAATATTTATACTCCTTAAGGGTAATGAGATGTGGAGAATTTAATGGCCAGCGAAACTGTTAAACATGATTATCACCTTGTAGAACCAAGCCCCTGGCCCATGATTTCATCTTTGGCTGTTGCTATTTTGGGTGTGGGCGTTGTGGTTTATCTTAAAGGGTTAACGAGTGCTGAATCAGGTCTTCAGGCTTTGTTTTTTGCCCGGAAACAGCCCTGGCTTGGCCTTATCGGTCTGGTGATGATGTTATATGCCATGATTGGCTGGTGGTGGGATGTTTTAAAAGAAGCCCGTCAGGGAGACCATACGCCTGTTGTGAATATTTCTCTGCGCTATGGTGTTGTTCTTTTCATTTTTCAGGAAATGATGCTGTTTGCAGCCTGGTTCTGGATTTTCTTTGAACTGGCCTTCTTTCATGGCAGACGATCAGAAAACTCAGGGGGAGCTTTAGAAAGCACATGGGAAAGCTGGCCGCCACCAGGTATTGAAACCATTGATCCTTTTGGCCTTCCTCTTCTTAACACACTTATTCTTTTGCTGTCTGGTACGACCATCACATGGGCGCATCATGCTTTGATAGAAGGTAATCGTAAGGAAGCTAAATGGGGTTTGGCTCTGACTATTCTTTTAGGGCTATGCTTTGTGGCTCTTCAGGCCCTTGAATATATGCATGTTCCCTTTTCTTTAAGCACAAACCTTTATGGTTCAACCTTTTTTATGGCAACCGGTTTTCATGGTTTTCATGTCATTGTTGGTGTTATCTTCCTGGCGGTGTGCTATTTTCGTCTTTTGGCGGGTGGATTTACTCCGGAAAAGCATGTTGGCTTTGAATCGGCGGCCTGGTACTGGCATTTTGTTGATGTTGTCTGGTTGTTTTTGTTTGCCTTTATTTATGTTGCGTACCAGTGATGTCTGACTCATCCTCCTCTGTTTCTTCTTATGTTGCCTGTATGAAAGGCAGGTGTCCACATTGTGGTGATGGGCCTCTTTATGTCTCCTTTCTAAAAATGGCAGACAGGTGCGAGACCTGTGGTTTGGATTATACCTTTGTTGAAACGGGAGATGGACCTGCCTTTTTTGCAATTTGTGCCGTGGGTTTTTTAGTTGCGCCTTTTGTGGTGATGTTTCAGATTATCTTTAAACCTGCTGTTTGGGCCCATTTTTTGATATGGGGCCCTCTTCTTCTTTTGTCATCAGTTTTATTTCTTCGTCTTTTTAAGAGTCTTTTTTGCGCGATCCAGTATGGACACTGGCTGAAGGAACAATCTCCTGAAAAAGAGGATGGAGCTTCAGGAGGTACCAACAAGACAGGGATTCCGACAGATGAAGCCTAAGCCCGGCTTTCGTCCTCTTTTTTGGCTGACATTTTTCTGTATTCCAGGTTTCCTGCTGCTTATGTCTTTAGGGGTATGGCAGGTACACCGTCTCCAGTGGAAACTGGGGCTTCTCCATAATATTACTCTTGCTCAAAAGGCTGATCCTGTTTCATTCAAAGGCTTTATGGCCCTTCAGCCTTCTGATGTCCCTTTGTTTTGGCGGCATGTTGAGGTGCAGGGAGATTATGTTCAGCCTTCCATTTTCACATTATTTGTTTACCAGCCTTATCGTGGGGGCATTGGCTGGCGTGTGGTCAGTCTTTTTCGTGAGCAGGAAACAGGAAGTATGCTCCTTGTAGATCGGGGTCTTTTGACGGAAGAAGAGAGACAGATCTTTGAAAATAAAGGAAAACAGGGTAACCAGACAGACCAGCCTCTCCTCCTTAAAGGACGTGTCTGGCCTTATGATTCTCTAACGCGATGGACACCTGAGACAGAGAGAGAAGAGCATCAGGCCTATGCACTTGCTCCAAAAAGCTGGCATGACGCTGGCTTTCCGGAGGCAGAAAACTTACGCCTGTTTTATCTCAAACTGGAGAACACAGATGTGATATTAAATGGTAAAATCAGACCTTATGCTGTTTTACCAAAGCCACATAACCGTCATGCGGGGTATGCTGCGACATGGTTTGGCCTTGCGGTGGCTCTTGTTATTTTTTATCTTCTTTACCATAAGGCACGTGGGCGTCTAAGATTATTTTTTTGAGCAGGCCTGGTCTTAATTTCAGGCGTGACCACTATAGGAAGACAGGTGGAGGTGATTGACACCTACCATTGAGAGGGCTTCTTCCCACTTATCCTTATGGTTTTCTCCAAAAAGAAGCGCATGACTGGCCTCACCAATAAGCCAGGTGTTTGTTTTAAGCTCATTATCAAGTTGATAGCGGCTCCATCCTGTATAACCAAGGGCCAGCATGTAGGTTGTAGGCTTATCTTCACAGACAAGGGCATCCAGGACATGACGTGTGGTGGTCAGTGCTATCCCATTGTCTACATTCAGGGTTCCACCTTCCCAGGCATAATCATCAGAATGTAAAACAAACCCCCTTTCCTGATCGAGGGGCCCCCCTTCCATAACAGCACGATCAGGAATGTGGAGTGGCCCTTCAATATTGAGTTGTTGAAAAAGGGCCGGGGCTCTTAAATCACTGGGGCGGTTGATCATAAACCCCATGGCATGGTCTTTATCATGAGCACACATATAGACAACTGAGCGTGTAAAACGTGTGTCGGGCATAGAAGGGGCCGCTATAAGAAGCTTACCCTTAAGAGATGTGAAAAGTGTTATATCCTGTTCCTGTATCATCTGTTTGCCCTGACACGCATTATCTTTTATCCCTGGAACATATCTTTCAGAAGCTTAATACAATAAGCTAAGTAGCTTCCCTGATGGAAAAGTGCAAGACAGGTGCCCTTTCATAGAGAAAGAATTCTTAGATCATAGCATACGTATAAGAAGAGAGGAGAGGAAAGAAAAAGAGGCCAGCTATATTTTTTTTTATGGATGCTGTAAGATTGTTAAAATTCTGTCTTTTAAAAACAGAATTCAGAAAATAGAGAGATAAAGTATTATGACCATTGTGATCGTCCTGTTTGCTTTTTTAGCTGTGGTTTTTGTCCTTATGTCTGTGAAGATTATACGGCAGGGTATGGAATACACGGTTGAGCGCTTTGGAAAATATGTGAAGACGCTTCCTCCGGGCCTTCATATTATTCTTCCCTTTATTGATAGTATTGGCCACAAAATCAACATGCGTGAGCGTGTTATTGATGTCCCTTCTCAGGAGGTTATTACCCGCGATAACGCTATGATCACAGCGGATGCCGTTGTCTTTATTCAGGTTATTGATCCACGTCGTGCAGCCTATGAAGTGAATGATCTTGGCTATGCTATTATCAATCTGGCGCTCACCAATGTACGTACGGTTGTTGGTGCTATGGATCTTGATGAAGTTCTTTCTCAGCGTGATAAGATTAATGCCCGGCTTTTGTCCGTTATTGATCATGCAACGGATCCGTGGGGTGTTAAAGTCACCCGTATTGAGATTAAAGATCTGTCTCCACCCCTTGATATTACAGAGTCTATGGCAAAACAGATGAAGGCAGAGCGGGAAAAGCGCGCAGAAGTTTTAACAGCGGAAGGAGAAAAAGCCTCTGCAATTTTGCGGGCAGAGGGTGAGAAAGAAGCTGCGGTCCGGGAAGCAGAAGGGCGCCGTGCTGCGGCTTTTTTAGATGCCGAAGCACGTGAGCGTCAGGCACAGGCAGAAGCAACCGCAACAAATATGCTCTCTCAGGCTATAGAGCAGGGTAATACCAATGCCATCCATTATTTTGTTGCCCAGAAATATGTGGAAGCTTTTGGAAAACTGGCAGAGTCAGACAATCAAAAAACAGTTATCCTGCCTGCAGAGCTTTCCTCTCTTGCTGCCATGACCAATGGGGTTGCAGCTCTTGCTAAGGCGGCTGTTGAGGCAGATAAAGACAAGAGTTAGGGAATGTTATGGAAAACATGGTGGATATGTTGCAGGGCTTTACGGTTTGGCACTGGCTTGGCATTGCGTTACTTTTTTTAGTGCTGGAGCTTTTAACGGGAACAACTTATTTTTTATGGCTTTCTCTTGCCGCAGGGGTCACAACACTCTGGATGTTTCTGCCCTTGCCCTCCCCCTGGCCTTTCCAGTGGTTCCTGTTTTCTGTGGCCGCTATTGTTTTAACTTTGATGGGGCATTTTCTGGTGCGTCCGCGCTGGATGAAGGCTGATGACGAGAAGTTAAATCAGCGTGGTGTACGCCTTGTGGGGCAATATGTTCAGGCTGTTGAGACGTTCACTCATGGAGCAGGCCGTGTTAAAGTTCGTGATACGGAATGGTCGGCACGTTTGACACAAACACAAGGAAAGATAAGGGCCGGAGATGTGCTTATTGTTCGCTCTGTTGAGGGGGTCACACTGATTGTTGAACCCTCTGAGCCCGGGGTATAGGCATGGTCCGGGCATAAGAGAGGGGGTGTTGTCCTGTTTTTAGAGGCGTTTGAAGTCTTCTTCCCCCGCAAGTTCTAAAAAATTTCCTTATTTTGTAGGCCTTTCCATGAGGAAAAAAAACAGACTTATTGTTTCCAGGGCTTCTATGGTGGCGACTGAAAGGGTGGCGATAGAGGAAGGATTGTCTGTTAAAAAGATGATGGAGCGTGCAGGGCATGCTGTTGCAAAGGCTGTCATGGAACGCTGGGCTCCTCGTAAGACTTTTGTTATGTGTGGTCCTGGGCATAATGGGGGCGATGGTTTTTTAGCTGCTAAATTTTTAAAAGATCTGGGCTGGCCTGTTCAGGTTTTTCTTTTGGGACAGAAACAAAAGCTTAAAGGGGAAGCCCTTTGGGCGCGGGAAAAATGGGGTGGTCCCGTTGAGCCTTTTGTCGACAAACTTCCCCCCGCCTGTCATAAAGATGCTCTGATTGTGGATGCTTTGTTTGGGACAGGTCTCTCAAGGCCTTTGGAGGGGCTGGCTGCCTGCCTTGCTGGCGCGATAAATCAGGCAAAATCCCCTGTTCTTGCCGTGGATATACCAAGTGGCCTTCAAAGCGATCATGGTCAGGAACAGGGGATCTGTGTTCAGGCCGATGTGACACTGTCTTTTTATTGCCTCAAACCTGTTCATATTTTACAGCCTGCGCGTCAGAAGTGTGGGGAGATTTGTCTTGGCAGTCTTGGTTTTTCACCTGATATTGAACAAAAAACAGAGGTGTATGCTTATGAAAATGCTCCTGCTTTATGGGAAGAATTTTTTCCAAAACCCGGGGTAATGACCCATAAGCATCAGCGTGGTCGTCTGGCTGTGATCACAGGAGGTGCCTCTACAACGGGTGCAGCCCGTCTTGCTGCACGGGCAGGTTTGCGTAGCGGGGCGGGGCTTGTTACTCTTTTGACACCACCCTCCGCCTTACTGATAGCTACTGCTACGTCAACCGCTGTGATGACACGGTCTTTTCGCTCTGTTGAGGATCTGCTGGAGCAGGTGAACACTCTTCGTGCAGATGCTGTACTCTATGGGCCCGGCGCACGGCGTGAATACAGGAACGAGCAAACGCAAAATTTTTCTGTCCAGGACAGAGGGGAGGTCGGTAATGCTGCTGTGCGCCACCATGTTCTGGGTCTTTTAGAGAGCAGGGCGGGGCTTGTTCTGGATGCAGACGCTCTGACAGCTTTTGCCTCACAGCCGTCTTCTTTGTTTCAGGCTTTACGGACAGATGATGTCCTGACCCCACATCAGGGTGAATTTGAACGCCTTTTCCCGGGACTTCTGCAGGCTTCCCGGAATAAAATAGAGGCCGTACGTCACGCTGCAGCCAAAGCGGGGGCTGTTCTTGTTCTTAAAGGGGCGGATACTGTGATCGCCCACCCAAAGGGTGAAGTCATTGTTAATACACATGCAACCCCCTTTCTGGCGACCGCGGGATCAGGTGATGTTCTCGCCGGTATGCTGGCAGGCCTGATGGCGCAGGGCATGCCGGCTTTTGCAGCTGCCGGGGCGGCCGTCTGGCTTCATGGGGAGGCTGGTTTATGCTTGGGGCCTGGGCTCATTGCAGAAGATTTGGTGGAAATTCTTCCCAAATGCTTTTTTTCTCTCCTGGAGACAATATAATATATTTTTGGTAAAATAAGATTTATAAAATATTTTAAAATCAAAGCATTAGAATAAAACTTTAAATTTATGAAAATTCCTGGTTTTTGTTTCAGATATGATGAAGTTTTTTAGGGCCAGATTCTCCTCTCTTTTAAGAATGTGGTGAGGAGTGAAGCCTCTTGAGAGAAAAGGTTTGTCAGGAGGGTATGAGAGCTTTTCATGTCATATGATGTATACATATGGGGCGTGTTAAGCCTGCCATGTTTCAAAGAGGTCTTCCAGCCTTGGACGGGCCCGTTCACGTGGTCCTGCTTCCGTGGAACCAAGATAGATAAATCCCGCTATACGCTCCCCTGACTTCAGACCCAAAGCCTCCTTAACCATACGATCATAAGCATACCATTCTGTAAGCCACTGGGCCGCAAACCCCATGGCTGTTGCTGCTGTGAGAAGATTTTGGCATGCTGCTCCTGCTGACAAAATCTGCTCCCATTCAGGAATTTTATGATTTTCCAGAACACGTGAAATAACCGTTACACAGACGGGGGCCCGTAAAAAGCGCTGCCTTTCCTGATCCAGACGATCTGGTGCGGCATGTGAATCGTGTTTTTGCCAGGCCTGTGCAAGAATATCACCAAGCTGTGCACGTGCGGTATCTTTGATGACAAGAAAACGCCAGGGCTCAAGACGTCCATGATCAGGAACACGTACCGCAAGACGTAAAAGGGCCTTAAGCTCTTCAGAATCTGGCCCCGGTTCCTGCATCATGCGTGCCAGAACAGAACGGCGTTTCGCCAGAAAGGTTATGACGTCACCATGCTCACACGGTGGGTCCAGCATATCACCTTTTTCAGGGGGTGGGGGGACAGAAACAGGCATAGAGCCCTCCCTTTCACAGAGTACAGGGTTTGATAAAGATGACAGTTTTTACTGAGCCTGCTCCAGAGGATAGCCTGTTTGTCTCTCAAGAACAAGAACCGGCGCATGGGGTTTGGGTGCATGAAACGAAGAAGGCTTTGAGGGGGGGGGTAAGTCCAGCATGCGTTCTACCGCAAGACGGGCGCGGTCTGCGATGTCAGGGTCTACTGTAACCTCATAATCCCCGAAAAGCAGAGTTTCATAAATGTTCTGAAGTGTGATCCGCTTCATATGGGGGCAAAGATTACAGGGGCGTACAAAAGAAAGTTCAGGGTTTTCTACCGCGACATTATCACTCATGGAGCATTCTGTAATAAGCGCCACTTTTGCAGGTTTATTGTCTTTGACATAGGTATTCATGGCCGCTGTAGAACCTGTAAAATCAGCAGCGTTTGCAACCTCTGGTGGACATTCTGGATGGGCCAGAACAACAACGCCGGGATAGGATTCACGAAGGGAGTCGATATCCTCTCTGGTAAAAAGCTCATGAACCTCACATTGTCCCTGCCAGGTGATAATTTTGACATCAGTTTGTGCGGCAACATTTTTCGCAAGATACTGGTCCGGAATCATGATGACCTGATCAACCCCTAAAGATTCGACCACCTGCACAGCATTGGAAGATGTACAGCATATGTCTGATTCTGTCTTGACATCAGCAGACGTGTTCACATAGGTAACAACAGGTGTGTTGGGATAACGCTCTTTGATAAGGCGAACATCTGCCGCTGTGATAGACGATGCCAGCGAGCAGCCCGCTTCAGGGTTGGGGATAAGAACGGTTTTATGAGGACAGAGGATTTTAGAGGTCTCTGCCATAAAATGGACCCCTGCCTGGATAATCAGATCGGCATCTGTTTTTGCTGCCTGGCGTGCAAGACCTAAAGAGTCACCTGTGAAATCACCAACACAGTTAAAAATTTCCGGTGTCATATAATTATGTGCCAGAATAACCACGTTTTTCTCTCTTTTAAGATGATTGATAGCCGCAACCAAAGGAGCATGGCTGGCCCATTCAAAAGGGGGAATAAGGTGCCGCACACGATCATAAAGGGCATCCGTTTCCTTTTTTGCCTGAGCATCATAAAAAATGTCAGGGTTTGGAATGTCTTCTGTGCGCCGGAGGTCTTGTGAGACAGGGTTTTGCCCTGAGTCCGGGGTTTGTTTTCCCATGGTAATTTTGTTTCTCCTGCCTTCAGGTGCCTGAATTTTGGAGACAGGTGATGCCTTTTTCTGCGTATTTAATGTGTTAAGTGGAGCCATGGTTTATCCTCCTTCTCCCTCAGGTTTATAGGATAAAACCAGGGGATGGTTTGAGATAATCATCTATTTATGCTCAAAGTGAGTATAAAGCTAATCCTACACCTTTTAAAAGAAAAAGCAAGAAGTATTTTTATTTCTTCATACCTGTTGGAGGGGAGGGTATGAGAGTTTCTTTTTTCCAGAGAAATTTTTTGTCTCTGTTTTTGGTTTTTCTTCTCTTGCTGCCTGAGTGTTTTTTGTGCTAGAGGGCATTTCACTCTTTTTGTGATTTTACGGCATGTCTCTGTCATGATGTTGAGGTGTCAGGCAGCCCGCTTTCCCCCGTGACGTCTCACGGCTTCAGTCTATATTGTGACAGAAAAACTGTTGACTTATGTTCTGAGGGGAGTATAAGGCGCGTTTCTGTCTATAAATATGCCCTGTTTTGTGATACGGTGCCGTGTGTAAGAATATATGTGAAGGAAACACATGATGAAGACTTACGCTGCAAAACCTGCAGAAGTTGAGAAAAAATGGGTTGTGATTGATGCACAAGACGTTGTTCTTGGTCGCCTGGCAGCTTATATTGCAACGCGTTTGAGAGGTAAGCACAGACCTGATTATACTCCTCATGTTGATTCTGGTGATCATGTTGTGGTTGTCAATGCTGAAAAACTGGCTCTGACAGGACGTAAACGAACACAAAAAACCTATTACTGGCATACAGGTTATCCGGGCGGGATAAGATCACGTACAGCTGACAAAATTCTGGATGGGCGCCATCCTGAGCGTGTTTTAAAACAGGCTGTGCGCCGTATGATGCCAAAAGAAAGCTCGCTCGCACGTCAGCAATTGTCCTGTCTTAGGGTTTATGCCGGGGGGGAGCATCCTCATGAGGCACAAAAACCTGAACCTCTCCTCATGAAAGAACTTAACAGAAAAAACATAGTCAAGGATGGACACCATGTCGGATAACACATCCCATGCTTTAGAAGATTTGAAAGAGGCCCTTCAGAGCAATGTTGTGGAAGGGAATAAAACTGATTCTGATAAGGTTTCAGAGGACACGCCCCCTGAGCCACAAATTGATAAGTTTGGACGCTCTTATGCAACGGGTAAACGTAAAGATGGTGTTGCGCGTGTATGGATAAAACCTGGCTCTGGAAAAATGACTATCAATGGTCGGGAACAGGAAAAATATTTCGCGCGTCCCGTTTTACGCATGCTTATTCAGCAGCCCTTTGCCGTTACAGAACGTGAAAATCAGTATGATGTCGTTGCAACGGTGAAAGGATCAGGGCTTTCTGGTCAGGCCGGTGCCGTACGCCATGGTATTTCTAAAGCCTTAGCTCTGTATGAGCCTACCTTGCGTAGAACACTGAAAGCACAGGGGTTTTTGACACGTGACCCCCGTGTTGTGGAGCGTAAAAAATACGGTAAGCGCAAAGCCCGCCGGAGCTTCCAGTTCTCAAAACGTTAAGATTAATATCCCTCTTTTTCAGATGTTTTCTGCAACATCGTGTTCTTTTCATGAGGAAAAGAGGGACCTTCTCTTCTTTTATCTCCGGCTCTTGCCTTTGGGGAGAGATATGCTCGGGGGCTTCAAGGCCCTTTGTTCCGGTTTTTCCTTAAAAAAGATCTGCAGCCCTACCATACACAGATACAGATTTCTCCTGAGAGAAGCTGTTTAGGCCTTAGAGCCTGTTTTCGTACGCTCAGCATAAATTTTAAGAGGCTTCCTTTTCCCCTCAATGACCTCAGCATTGATAACAATTTCCTCGACCCCTTCTAAAGAGGAAAGCTCAAACATGGTATCAAGAAGAATATTCTCAAGAATAGATCGCAAACCCCGTGCACCAGTTTTACGCTGAATAGCCTTATGGGCTATAGCCTTAAGGGCGTCATCAGAAAAACTTAACCGTACATCTTCCATATCAAATAAAAGCTGAAATTGTTTAATCAGGGCATTCTTAGGCTCTTTAAGAATCGTCACAAGAGCTGCCTCATCCAGATCCTCAAGGGTTGCAATAACAGGCAAGCGACCTATAAATTCAGGAATAAGGCCAGACTTAAGAAGATCTTCAGGTTCAACATTACGAAGAATTTCACCTGTCCTTCGATGATCTGTTTCTTTGACATTGGCTCCAAAACCTATCGAGGTTTGTATGCCGCGCCGGGCGATGATTTTTTCAAGCCCCGCGAAAGCACCACCAACAATAAACAGAATATTTGTTGTATCAACCTGTAAAAATTCCTGTTGTGGATGTTTGCGTCCCCCCTGTGGCGGCACACTTGCAACAGTCCCTTCCATGATTTTTAAAAGTGCCTGCTGGACTCCTTCGCCTGAGACATCACGTGTAATGGAGGGGTTGTCTACTTTTCGGGAGATTTTGTCGACTTCATCGATATAGACAATACCACGCTGAGCTTTATCAACATTGTAATCTGCAGCCTGGAGGAGCTTGAGGATAATGTTTTCAACATCTTCGCCCACATAGCCTGCCTCTGTCAGGGTTGTAGCATCGGCCATGGTAAACGGGACATCAAGAATGCGGGCGAGCGTCTGTGCCAAAAGTGTTTTACCGCATCCTGTTGGACCAATGAGAAGAATATTAGATTTTGCCAGCTCAACGTCAGAATGCTGAGGTTTATGATTAAGACGTTTGTAATGATTATAAACAGCAACAGACAAAACACGTTTGGCGTGGTTTTGTCCTATAACATAATCATCAAGAACACGGCATATTTCTATAGGTGTTGGGACACCGTCTCTGGATTGTACAAGAGAAGTCTTACTTTCTTCACGGATAATTTCCATGCACAGCTCAACACACTCATCACAAATGAAGACAGTTGGTCCCGCAATAAGTTTTCGTACTTCATGCTGGCTTTTTCCACAAAAAGAGCAGTAAAGTGTGTCCTTGGTTTTACTATCTGATGTTTTTACCATAAGCCTTCCCTAATTCCAGACTTTTTTGCATGTTTACAGTGCGTAAATGTACGACAGTTTGACATAGAAAATATAAAGTCTGACACGTTCCTGATATGAAAGGAACTCATTATCAAATATATGTAACACAGCCTCAATATACAAGCATAAATAAAAAATCTACATTTTTAGATATATTAAAAGGCTTCATAAAAACTCGTTTCGAGGAAGAGGGTACAATAACAGCACAGGGGATATATATCGTTTTTAAAAAGCTTTTTCAGGAGTATTTTTGAATGACTTACCTCTATTTTAAAGATATAAGATTGTAAAAATTAACTGAGGCTATAAGGTTAATTTATGAATATCTACTATTTTCCTCTTTAAAGGGAAAGATGTCTCTGGAATACGTCAAATACTGGCATAACCAGAGGTATCTTGTATGTTTTTAAAAGACGCAATAGGGTGAGGTTTTCCGGATTGTATCAGGAAGGAAAAGGCTGGCCTTAAGAAGAGCTATGGAGAAAGGGATACCAAAACATATACAAGCAAAGAAAAATTAAATGTCTTAATTTTTTGTCTTTTTGCTTGTATATGATCATATAAGGTAAATATTTTTAGTTTTTTACTTTAGTCTAATGTTGTTTTTTCTATTTTGGATGTATGTTTTGTTTTTTTGATCTTTGGAATTTTTTGTGCTGTAGGGAGTTTGTTAGTATGGGACGCATAGTTTTTTTGATGTTTTTAACCTTGTTTTTTGTTTCCCTAAGTCCGTGGGGAGACATAAAGGTTTATGCGGGAGATCCCTTTACTGTCTCTAAAATTATTGTTGAAGACCATGGAGAAACAGCACTTCAGGCCCGGGAAAAAGCTTTAAAGTCTGCTCAGATTAAGGCAGTTCAGCGTTTGATGGATCGTCTTGTTATGCAGGAAGATCAGAAACAAAAAATTCTTAGTCGTTTAAAACAATCTGATATTCTTCCTCTTATATCCGGAGTTCAGATAGATCGTGAGAAATATTCTCAAACCCGTTATTTGGGTGCTCTTACTATCAGCTTTAACGCGCGGGCCGTAGGTTCTCTTTTAAAAAGATATGGGGTTGCTGCTGTGTCAGGTCCTGGCCCCACTTACCTTCTTGCTCCTGTTTGGCAGAATAGTCAGGGATATGTTCTGTGGGACCCCAACCCCTGGCTGGAGGCATGGAAAGATCTGGATCTTCGTTATGAATTTCTGTCCATTGATCTTTTGCCCTCTCAGGCAGACTCATCTGCTTTGCGTGATGTCTTTCCTGCAAAAGAGGTTGTGCAGGATCAGGCAGAAGCATTTTCCCATATTGCTGACCTTTACAAGACCAATCGTATTATTGTGGTGTTAGCGAAGGAAGAAGGTGCACCTTTTCAACAAAGTTCGGACGCGGAGGGCCCAGGCTTAGAAAGTCAGGATGAAGGTTCAGTGGTCCTGGAGGTGAAGCTTATTGCTGTTTTTCCGTATGCCTCTGAGAAAGAAACACTTGGAGTTTTCAAAGCTAACAGCTTTGATGAGGCTGCCAGGGAAGCTTTCAACCTTCTTCAAACACGCTGGAAAGAGGACACACTTGCTTATACCAGTCAGCCGACACGCATGATCGATGTGAGGGTTTTTTATCGTTCTCTTCAGGAGTGGAACAGGTTACGTGGGCTTTTAAGTCATGAACCTATGATCAAAGAAATACATCTGCGTCACCAAACACGGTCCAAAGCTGCTCTACATCTGTCTGTTCAGGGTGAAATGGAGAATTTACAGAAGGTTCTTGGGTATAATGGTTTTATTTTGCATCATGATCTTCAGGGTCATTATGATATTATGCCAGATGAAAAGGCTGATTTTTGAAGGGGTATGTTTTTGAGGGCATATGATATAGGCTTAAGGCTTACCGACATATATAAGGAAGAGGAAAATATAACGCTTTTTATCTGAGAGCTTTTTTTCTTTAAGGCAAAGTTTGAACCTCACAGTCAGCTTTGTTGTTTTTTGCCCCGATCTGTCTTTTATATGATACACCAAAATGATGATGATACATCAAAAAACATCTCAATTACCTCTGGAACTGACAACACCTCCGGATTTCAAAAAAACACGTTTCATGCTTTCAAAAAGTAATGAAAAGGCCTGGGCTATGCTTTTGTCTCCCTCTGCTTTGTTTCATAAAATCATCGTGCTGGTTGGACCTGAAGGATCAGGAAAAAGTCATCTGGCGTCCATATGGGGAGAGAAACATGATGCTCTTTTTCTGCAACATGAGGACTTTTCGAAGGGCTCTCTACTGGATTTTCACCTTTATCGGGAAAAAAATCTTGTTTTAGAAGATATAGACTTTTTACTTTCTGAGTTTCCGGGAGAAGAAAATTTTTTTCACCTCTTAAATTTTTCAGCAGAAAATACACATCATGCTCTTCTTTTAACAGCGCGTCATATGCCGGCTTCATGGCATGTTTTTATGCCAGATATTCTTTCGCGTCTTCGATCTCTCCCTGTTATTTCTCTTGAAGAGCCAGATGATATTTTGTTAGAGAATGTTTTAAGGAAGATGCTCTCTGACAGGGATTTACAAGCCTCAGATTCTATGCTGACTTATACCATAAGGCGTATGGAGCGTTCTATGAAAGCAGCAGGTGTTTTGGTTGCTTCTCTTGATAGAATGGCCATGAGCACCAAAACCCGTATTATTACGCGGGCTCATGTGCGCGCTTATTTTGGGGAAGGTAAGTCATATCTATGATGAATAGTGTAAAATCCATAAGCCTCACTGTCTTCTGCACGATAAGGGCTTTGTTTTTTTTTCTTAAACTAAAGTACATATTTTCCTGTTTCCTGTGCAGGTGTTCAGGAGGACAGGAAAGATGAGTACGCAAAAAACAGTGATGCTGCCTTTTGAGGAAGGCGAACGGCATTCACCCTCTGTTCCTGACGGCGCCTCTTTTTCCGGACATATGGATATGCAGGATAATCTACAAAAGCGTGATTTTTTTTCTGATATATCAGACCAGAATATACCCTGTAAACAGGAAGGGCTTGATACGCTTAAACAGGAGTCTGAGGAAAACACGACCTTCCCTGTATCTGAGGCAGGAAAGCTTCAGGGTGAAGGGGATAATCATCGTTTGATGAATACACCTCATCGTTTTCTTAACCGTGAATTGTCCTGGCTTAATTTTAATGCTCGTGTTTTACAGGAAGCTGAAAACAGTGCCCATCCTGTTTTGGAACGCTTACGCTTTTTATCTATATCAGCCAGTAATATGGATGAATTTTATATGGTGCGTGTTGCGGGTCTTCGCGCGCAGGAGCGTAAAGGTATTCTCAGGCCAAGTCAGGATGGTCTCACCCCTTCGCGTCAGCTTGAACTTATTAATGAACTGGCCGGAGCCCTTATGGAACAGCAACAAACGCGCTGGCTGGCTCTTAAAGAAGAGCTTTCTTCTCATAATATCCATGTTCTGGAGACAGATGGACTAAGGCCGGAAGAAAAAGACTGGCTTCATAATTATTTTCTGGAACATATTTTCCCACTTCTCACGCCTTTGGCGATTGATCCTGCCCATCCTTTTCCTTTCCTGCCTAATCTTGGTTTTGCTCTTGCCCTTGACTTAAGGAAGAAGGCTGATGGTCAGACTATGAAAGCCCTTCTTCCTATACCTCAGGGGGTAAAGCGTTTTATTGATGTGTCTTCCAGACATCGGGGGCAGGGGGAGTATCCTGAAAAGCGCTTTATTGCCCTTGAAAAAGTCTTAACTCTTTTTCTTGAGATGATTTTTCCGGGATATAGTTTGGAGGATAGTGGAACATTTCGTCTGATACGTGATAGTGATATTGAAATTGAGGATGAGGCTGAAGATCTGGTCCGTCAGTTTGAAACTGCTTTAAAACAGCGTCGGCGCGGCAAACTTGTGCGCTTAAAGATAGACAATTCTATGTCCCTTTCTTTAAGGAATTTTATTGCTGAGCATTTGAAGCCTGGGCCTCAGGGCCTTGTCATTATTGATGGTATTTTGGGTTTGGAACAGGTCTCACAACTTATCACGCCTGATCGTCCTGATCTACAGTTTCCCCCTTATGAGCCCCGCTTTCCAGAGCGTATTCTTCACAATGGCGGTGATTGTTTTGCTGCCATACGGGAGAAGGATATTCTTGTCCATCACCCTTATGAAAGCTTTAATGTGGTGATAAGCTTTTTAGAACAGGCGGCGCATGATCCTGATGTCGTTGCTATTAAACAGACGCTTTATCGAACAAGTCAGGACAGCCCTATTGTTGCGGCCCTGATAGAAGCTGCAGAAGCTGGTAAGAATGTTACTGCCCTGGTTGAGCTTAAAGCCCGTTTTGATGAAGAAGCTAATCTTCAGTGGGCCCGCGATCTGGAGCGGGCAGGCGTTCAGGTGGTCTACGGCTTTTTAGACTATAAGATTCACGCCAAGACAAGCCTTGTCATACGTCGTGAAGGGAGAGCTTTACGCTCGTATGCCCATTATGGAACAGGAAATTATCATCCTGTTACAGCACGTGTTTATACGGATCTTTCCCTGTTTACGGCTTCACCCGGCTTATGCCGTGATGCGGGCCGTGTGTTTAACTATATTACCGGTTATGCGCACCCTGAAAAACTGGAACATTTATCTATTTCTCCTCTCAACCTTAAGGACACTCTTTTAGAGCTTTTAGAGCAGGAGGTTCAAAATGCCAGTGCGGGGCGTCCTGCTGCGGTGTGGGCAAAACTTAATGCTCTTGTAGACCCTGATATGATTGATGCACTGTATCGGGCAAGCCAAAAGGGTGTTGATATTGACCTTATTGTACGTGGAATTTGTTGCTTGCGTCCGGGTCTTCCGGGGCTTTCAGAGCGTATTCGTGTGAAAAGCATTGTCGGGCGTTTTTTGGAACATGCACGCATTGTCTGCTTTGCAAATGGGGAGGCTCTTCCTTCTCCTCAGGCCAAAGTCTTTTTATCTTCGGCAGACTGGATGCCCCGTAATTTTGATCACCGTGTTGAAATTTTATGTCCTGTAGAAAATTCTACTGTGCATAACCATATTCTTCACCAAATCATGGTGGCCAATCTTAAAGATGAGGCCCAGAGTTGGTATATGGGCTCTGATGGTCGTTATCAACGTGTTTGTGGACCTGTAGATAAAAGACTTTTTAATGCACACACCTATTTTATGAACACGCCTTCTCTTTCCGGGCGGGGGGAGGCTTTGAGTGATCATGCGCCACCAGAGCTTTCATAACACCCTGTGAAATGGAGAAAAACATATCGGTTTTTCCTTTTTTTTTGAAGGATTTTTTGTCAAAACGTATGAGTTTAAAACTTCATAAAAAGGTATGATATGGGTAAAACGGCACAGTCTTTTCAGGAAACGGCTGTCATTGATGTTGGATCTAATTCAGTTCGTCTGGTTATTTACGCTGTAAAAAATGGTGTTTTCCGAACTCTTGTCAATGAGAAAAGCATGGCAGGACTTGGGCGGGATCTCCATACAACAGGGAGGCTTTCTCAAAAAGGTGTTGATCAGGCTCTGCGTATCCTTAAACGCTTTTCTATGATTCTTCAGATGCGGGGCTCTGATCTTGCATCAGCATTTGCAACAGCTGCTGTCAGGAATGCTGAAGATGGCAAAGCATTTATAAAACGTGTGAATCAGGAAACCGGCCTTGTTCTTAAGTGTCTTTCTGGTGGAGAAGAGGCACGTTATGCTGCGTTTGGTGTTTTGCTTGGTTCCCCTGAGGCAGAGGGTATTGCCGGGGATTTAGGGGGATCATCTCTGGAGCTTGCCCGCCTGAAAGATCAGAAGGTAAGTATGGGGGTAAGCTTGGAACTTGGCCCCCTGTCTGTTCCTTTCTCTCAGGACGTTACTAAGCATACAGCAGAGCATAAGGCCCTGATCACCAAAGCCCTGAAACAGGCCGATCCCCTTTTTAAGAAGGCAGGGAAGTCTTCTGTTTTTTATGCTGTGGGGGGCGCATGGCGTGCCCTTGCGCATATAGATATGCATCGTCGTGGCTATCCTTTACCTATTTTGCAGGGCTATCGTTTTTCCGGAGAAGGTATAAAGGCGCTGTCCTCATGGATAGAGACAAGACAAGCTGAAGATCTGGCCCGTATACCGGGTGTCAGTCGCCGCAGATCCCCTTATTTGTCCTGGGCATGTTATCTTCTCTTAAACCTGTTTAAGTGTGGCATGTTTAGCTCCGCTGTTATCTCGGCCTATGGGGTGAGGGAGGGGGCTCTTTATAAAAATTTCCATAAAGAAGGTGAGGGAATAACTACAGATCACCTTACGATATTTTCTGATCTGCTTGTGGAGGAAGGGCGTGCTTTTGGTCAGGCTCTGGCGTCATGGATTTCCCCTGTTTTTAAAAATTATCCTTCTGTTTTTGAGAAAACACGTGCTGATACTCTCTATAATATGGCTGCACGCCTTCATGATTTTGGTATAAAATATCATCCTGATTTCCGGGTCTTAGCAACAGCAACCGAGATTCTTCAGGCCCCTTTGCCCTCTCTTTCCCATGAAGAACGTGTGTTTTTAGCCCTGGCTTTGGCAGAACGTCATGGGGGGGGAGATATCTTTCCCACAGAGGCACGCGCACTTTTGTCAGAGGGGGGGTGTCAGGAAGCCCGTGTCCTTGGCGCGGTTTTACGACTTGGGGCTGATCTTGCAGCACATACACCAGGTGTTTTATCTTCTTTTGTTCTGAAACTTAAAGATGAAAATCTTTCTTTTCAGGTAAAAAATGATAATAAAAATATTCCTCTTCCAGATAAATTCGAAACACGCCTTAAACATGCCGCTATGCTTTTTAAATCTGAAGCTATTTAGACCTGTTTTCAGATCTCTGGAGCTTCGACGTAAACCCCGTTTAAAAAGGAATACTCTCTGTTTTTTTAAGAACAAAATAAAGGGTGGCATTAAAACTGGTATGTAGAAAAACTATGAGAAAAAAGGTGATAAATTTTTTGAGGCTTGGTCCTCTTCTTTCCAGAAGAAAGCGTATCTGGAGATAAGAAAAGAAAGTATGACCCAGGAGGTCTGTTATATAGGTTAAGGAGGAGAAGAGAAAAAGACCTATGACACCCCAAAACCCAAACTCTGTTATATTTTGAGGTGTTGCATAAAAAAGCCATTGATGAGTTTCAAAAAGTGCTATAACCATGCCCATTTCCCAGGCATTGACAGGGGTTTTATCCTGACGACTATGATGCAGGATAAAGAAACGGGCAATTTCTTCTGAAAAAGCAGCGAAAAAAACACCTGCGATAAAAAAACTGCTAAGAACATGGGGAGCTTTGTTTTTTAATATATCTCCTATGAAGCTGAGAGGGAGGACCAAAACAAGCAGGAAAAAAAAGAAATATAAAAAAACTAGTCCCATTCTTTTGGGGCGGATACGGGACTTTAGGATACGAAAACTCAGCAGGATAAGAAGCGTGATTTCTACAAGATAAAGCGGGATAAAAATATGGGGGTAGGCCAAAAAAAATCTCTCTAAAAGGGCAGCTTTAATCTCATCACTACAATATGAGCATCTGAACCGGGACGAGTTAAAACCTGAAAAGCCTTCAAAACGCCCGGTTCAGATATCATATATCAGGAATTTTATCAGTCATGGGCTTTGAATCAGGTGGGATCAACACCCCGATTTAAGGAATCAAGTGTATTCATCATATCCCCGGCAGCACTCAGAATAGAACCACCATTTTCCATGAGCCATTCCTAGCCAATTTTTGCGAAAGAAGGACCAGTTATACGAAGAGCACGCATGTAATCCCCCCTGAAAGCTGATTGACTTCTTCATCTTCCAGTCCTCTGATACCAGTTTGGGAAGATGTAGAGGTGAGGGCCAGCTCAAAATTATGGGTTTGTCCACAATAATCATAGGAAGGCAACATATTGGTCATCATCAAACTCCTGAGATAAAGGTAAAGGCCCTTATCCCTCTAAGCTTAACGAGGGAATGGTAAATTTAATTTAACCTTAAGTCAAAAAGATTTATATTTTTTTATTTTAAAATATTTTTACCCTTGTCTCCCCCCTATCCCGGAGATCACGGTTCTAAGTCTCAGAAACTTCTCCTGTGCTGATAAGTTTCACCTTTTGCCCCTGAAGTTTCATGGCCACCTCTCCTTTAAGAAGTCTCAGCGCATCATGGCCAAAAATATCACTCCGCCAGCCCTGTAATAAAGGGGAATGATCGGGGTGAGATTTAAGGAGTGTTTCAAGATCATCCTGACTGGCCATAAGTTTAGGAGAGACCTCATGCTCTGCGGCTTTAAGCTGTAGTAAAACCCGCAACAGTTCCAGGATTGCTTTGTTTTGTGCGGAAGGTGAGGGTTTTATATGCTGAGAGATCTCCGGGGTATGGGCACCGGGGTTTTTAAAGACCTCCTGCAGACGTTTAAAAAGTCGCGCTGCGGACTGAGAGTTTTGAAAACCTTTGGGAATTCCCCGTATGGACTCAAAATCCTGAAGTTTTTTAGGAGGGTTATGAGCGATGGCCGTGAGGGTTTCATCTCTGAGAAAACGGCTGCGTGGTTTATCCTGTTTTTGTGCTTCTTCCTCCCGCCAGGCTGCTGCAGTTTTTAGGAAGGCTAAGAACTGAGGTTTTGCTTTGCGTATTCTAATTTTTTTCCAGGCTGTTTCAGGGTTGAAGGTATAAAGGTCAGGATTAGTTAATTTAGACATTTCCTCCTCTATCCAGGTGAGTCTGTCCCGTTCTTTCAGCTCACCAAGAAGAGAGGGGTAAAGATCGCGGAGTTCTGTGACGTCTGAAATGGCATAGGAAAGCTGCTCCCGGCTTAAGGGGCGCCGTCCCCAGTCTGTATAGCGTGATCCTTTGTTGACAGGGCGCTGAAGACGGGCCTGCACAAGGTCATCATAAGAAATACAGTCCCCAAGACCTAAAGCCTGAGCTGCTATTTGTGTATCAAAAAAAGGGTGGGGGAGGTGGCCGGAGAGTTTATAAAAAATCTCAAGATCCTGACGGGCGGCATGAAAGACCTTGGTGGTACTTTCTTTTTGCATGAGGTCAAAAAAAGGAGAAAGATCAAGCCCCTCTGCCAGGGGATCAAGAATAGCCTCATCCCCGGGACCGGCAAGCTGAATAAGGCAAAGCCGTGCCCAATAGCGGCCTTCACGCATAAATTCCGTATCTACCGTGACGAAATCTTCTTTACTTAAGGAGTGGCAAAAGGATGTAAGGTCTTCTGTTTTTGTTATAATCTTCATAAAAAGATCCCGAACTTCTTCTGTTTTTGAGGAAAATAAAATTTTTATAGGGAGAGAAAAGTTACATGCTTAAGACCTGTTGAAAAAGCCTTATGAAAACAGAAATTATCATCATTCTCTGCTCAGAAAAACATGTTATCAGAGGGTGTAACATGTTTTTAAAAAAGGGAAAAGAGCCGGATCAGGTGGCAGGTTCAAAAAAACAGTGTGACAGAATTGATAAATCTTAGAAGTGGGATCGGGGAACAGCCTGAAAGAATGTATGTGTGTTGAAAATCTACAAGGTTTTTTTATGTGTCTTCTGAGAGTTTATCAAGTGCTTCTAACAGAGCCGTAAAGGGTAGGAGCGTGGAGGTATAGCGTTGGGGGTAGTCATGAACCTCTGCAAGCATGGCCAGATCCTGAAAACGCCCCTTTGGAGGTGGTCCTTTTTCCTTCAGCATAGTTTTGAAGACTTTATAAGCCTGACGGATTTCCTGAGGGCTTGCACCAGGGATATTCTGGCCAAGAATGGCGGCTGATGCCTGCCCCAGGGCACAGGCTTCAAGGCGCTGACGGAAGTCCTGAATACGTCCGTTGTCAAGCTTAATATCCACTTCTAACCAGGATCCACAAAGGCGTGATATCGCACGGGCTGTGGCATCAGGTTTTTCAAGACGGCCGAGAAGAGGAATATTGGCTGCCAGATGAAGAAGCTGAGGGTTGTAGGGAAGTGTTTGCATGAAAATATATTATAAGAGATATCTATATTTAAAAACCCTTTTTTTATTTTTCTTAAACCGATAAAAGGCTAACCCTTTCAGGAAATATGGCTTTCTTCCTTTAAAAGAGCCCCCAGAGGGCATGGGAGGTCTGCCTGTTTTTATATAGGTAAAAGAAGATTCATACAGAACAACAGAGAGAGGAAATTAAAAACCCCCACAAACCTGTTTTTCTGGATCAGAGTTTCAGGCAGAGCGGATAAGCTGTTTATACGTCATGTGAAGCCCCGGTGTGGCGGTTGACAGCCTCATATCTTAAAATTTACCGCTATTGTTCCATTGATTAGGTGGGAGGATAGGCTCAAGAGTATCCCAGTGTTCTGTGATCAGGCCATTCTCGATACTGAACAGATCAAAACAGGCATATTCTTCCCCCTGGAAAATAACGAGAGAATAAATGAGAACAAAATTACCCTGACCTATAAGCTTATGGATTTTTTTATATTGAACTGGATGACCTGATGCTTTTTGCTCTTCAAAAAACTGGATAAAAGCTTCTAAACCATCCCCCATCTGTGGATTATGCTCAATATATTTCTCTGATGAGATATAATGGCTGCAATTTTGATAATTTCCGCCGACCAGAACATCCTCTGCAAAAGCCTTTACCAGAGCTTTGTTGGCGTTTGTCTGATCAAGGTCACTAACCACACGAGGACCATCTATCATGGTATGACCGTTAACAGTATTTTCTGAATAAGCCGCAATAACGTCCCAGTGTTCAATCATTTTGTCATTGTGATCGGTTTTAAACACATCCATGGTGACCCATTTTGCTTCACCATTATTCAGGTTTTGATAGACATGAAGAAACACATAAGGACCGTCTTCAAAACTTCGGATAACCTCAATATCACGGATAGGATTGCGTTTTGTGAAAGGAGCAAAAAAATCAATAAACCCTTCTTTGCCATCAGCAACCCCCGTAGAATGCTGGATATATTTATCCCCTGTATATTTGTCTAAGGCTTCCTTATACTGGCCATCGCGAATGCCGAACATATAAAGGTTTTTAGCATTTTCAAGTTTTTGAGACATGATCAAACTCCCTGATCAGGACTATAAAAAATTTCAACAGTTATTTTATATAAATTCATTAACTTTTTCTTAAAAATATCTTGTGTTTTTTGAAGGTAGGCGGAGGTTAAAAAACAGTGTGTTAAGATACTTTATTACTCTGATAAAAACAAATAAAAATGGGGTTTGAGATGTTTCGCCATGAAATGTCAGTTTTATGTCTTTAGTTTTAGGGGAGGTAATTTTTCCTGTATATTTGTCTGTTCACCTGTTAAGTAAGTCCCATGTCTTCCCTGATTTTTCAACGCGATGATGTTTTTGACTATGGTCGTGTCCAGAGGCTCTCTTCCCGTCTGCGACGCCTTGTCGCACCCAATCCCGGGCCTTTGACCTATCATGGTACGAATAGTTTTATTCTTGGGCAGGGTACAGTTGCCCTTCTTGACCCCGGCCCCTGTCTCAAAGTTCATGAACAGGATCTGGATAAAGCTTTGCAGGGTGAGACAGTCAGCCATATTTTCCTCACCCACCATCATGGAGATCATGCCCCCCTTGCTTTTGTACTGGCCCGTAAATATGGCGCAAAGATTTATGGCTATCCCTTACCTGATCCACAGTGTTCCGTGGGTGATGGACAGGAAGGAGGGGATGGCTTCTGCCCGGATGTCAATATAGGTGATGGTGCACGCTTTGAGGGGGCCGGCTGGACATTAGAGGCTGTCCATACACCCGGCCATACATCTAACCATCTTTGTTATGAGCTTTTGGAAGAAAATACTTTGTTTTCAGGAGATCATATTATGGGCTGGTCAACCTCTGTTGTCTCTCCCCCTGATGGAGATATGGGGGCTTATCTCAACAGTCTTAAGAAGATAAAAAAACGCCATTATGCCCTGTTATGGCCTGGACATGGGCCTTCTGTGTCAGAGCCCGGAGCGTTTATTGACGCTCTCATTGATCATCGCCTGAGACGTGAAGCACAAATTTTAAAGGCTGTAAAACAAGGAAAAAAGTCTGTCACACAGCTTGTTGAAGACATCTATCAGGATCTTGACCCACGCCTTAAAAAAGCTGCCTCACTTTCTGTTTTGGCTCACCTTAAGTACCTTGAACAACAAGGATATGTTCAGCAGAGTTTGGGAACGCCACCCCTGTTTACCGCCATCACGTAAAAAGAAAGTGTGTGTCCGGGTTTCCTTAAGACTTTATCTCTTCTTCATGCCCCTGAACTTCAGGTCTTTGGGACCATAAAGCTGCAAAAGACTGAAAAATTCCTCCCCCAAAAAAGATAAAAAGCCAGGCATAGAAGCCTCTAAGCCAGGGGGAGGGGTGTGTTATGAAAGTTTTTAGGAGGAAGGATCCCTCATGTGAAGACAGGTTCATACTTCCTAAAATTACACATGCCAAAACAATAAAAGGACCAAAGACAAGTAAGGCCGACACGATAAGGGGGAGGGTATGACCACGTGTCTTTTTCCAGCTTGTGAACACACGAATATGCCCTGTTTTGACCGTCAGGGGTGCGGTGAGAGAAAAGCGCAGGAAAAGAAAGGCAATTCCAAGACCTAAAACCCAGCTTACAGCCTGTAAACCTATATATCCGGAAGCTCCTAAGGCCTTAAAGTCCGAAAAAGTGGAGAGTGTTGGTATGGAAGGGTTGAGGGCCTGAAGAATACTGGCAAGAACAGCACTTAAAATCAAAGAGGCCACGACCACGAAAACACCAGTCATCATGCTCAGAAGAATATAGGCGAGGCCCAGGCGCCTGGTATCTTTTATTCGGGCTTTCCATGACACCTGTCTTTTAAGCGCTCTGTTTTGAACAGAAGAATCAAAAAAAGCCTGTGCAAACAAAAGAAAAATAAAACATACCCCCAAAACAAAAATATTTTTTGCCGGCACAACATAGTGTAACAGAACAAAACCTACCCCAAAGGGCAGGGCAGCAAGAGCCATAACAGGTATATGACGAAACCAGAAAACATAAACTGTTCCGGGGGAGAGCAGGGAAGAAGGTTTCATAAAGACAGGCCTTGTGGCTAAGGTTTTAAAAAAAGAAAGACTGACACAGAGAAGAGAGCTCTACAAGAATATTTCTTCCAGGGTTAAGTGTATCTCCATGCAGACTATGAATTCTGGATTTCACAAAAGATTCAGCAGATCCAAAATCATGTTCTTTTATGTATGTGCTGCGCTTTTTTGTTAAGCGACCTCATCCATCCAACTTAGTTTGGGAAGCCTGCACAGTGTTTTTGAGCTTGCCTGTTTTTACTTGACAATAACTCTCATAATTGTTTACAAATATCCCTATCTTAGAATATTTAAGTGTGCCCTGTGTTTTTGGACTTTCTTATGGCTTTAGAGCTTTTTCTTTTTACAGCAAAGTTTCTTTCAGAGGAGCACAGCCGCTAAAATCTGGTTTTTATGTTATGATTGTTTGTGTTTGCCATCATTTGAATGAACGTAAAATACACCTTGCTATCAAACAGGGGGTGCAGTGCCCTCGTGAGGTTCATGCTCATCATGGTGTTCAGGTGGATTGTGGCAAATGCCTTTGTGAAATACGTGATTTTTTTTCAAAACACAAAAAGTCAGCCGTGCAACACCATAAAGATCCTGCCATGGCTATTTGCGAATGAGAAGTCTTTAAAAACATTTTTCCTTAAAAGGAAAATAAGCCCTTTCCTCCTCTTTTTTCTTCCTTTAAACTGTCCCCCTCTGTCTGTAAAAATGATAGAAAGTTTTTTTACGATCAAAAGAGGAGCGGTCTTTTTATGCAGGGTGATAAAGAGATTATTCAGGGGCTTAATGCTATCCTGAAAAATGAGCTTACGGCTATTAACCAGTATTTTCTACATTCACGTATGTTACGTGACTGGGGTATCTCGGAGCTTGCGGGCAAAGAATATCAGGAATCCATTGAGGAAATGCAGCATGCTGACAAGCTCATTGAACGTATTTTATTTCTTGAAGGCCTTCCAAATCTCCAGAGTTTGAATAAGCTTTATATTGGGGAGAGCGTGCAGGAAATTCTGGAATGTGATCTCCGTCTTGAGCATGAAGGTCTGACAGTTCTGCGGGAAACCGTGAGCTTATGTGAACTGAAAAGGGATTATGTTTCACGTGATCTCCTCATGACTATTCTGGACAATGAGGAGGAGCATGTGGACTTTCTGGAAACACAGCTCAATCTTATCAAAAGCATGGGAACAGAGAATTATATCCACCTCCAGTCCAAACCCAATGCCTCTGTGGCTCAGGGGTAAAAATTTTGTCTTTGTAAAAGGGAATGCAACGTTTTTAGCTATAACTTCATGAGACCGGTGATAGTGTGTTTTGAGTTATAGAAAGTAGAAACGTCAGGCATGATGTCTGTCATCCTTATCATACTATCTCTGTTTTTGCCCCTGAATAGTGATCTTTTACTCTCTGATCACCGCAAAGGGTGTTTTGAAATCTTCCGGTATTCACCTTCATCTTAATAATGCTGAACCTATGCGTGGAATTGCCTGTTTAGGTGATTATGGGGGAGATGAAATGCTTACAAGATTTAATTTTTACGTTGCAACAGTGTCCCGTTATTATACTCCTGTTGCCCTGGGTATCTGGTGTGCGAATTGGGAGCGGGGTATACAGAGCCTGGTGAAGAGGCTTTTTTTTCTCTTATACCTGAGAAAAAATGGGATAAAAAAGTGGATTTACCACGTTATGATCTGAGTTGGTTAGCCAGAAGGCATATTCAGGAAAATCATGCAGACAGGACAGATATTTGAATTCTTTGACCTTTGGGTGTATGAACAGGTGCAAAGGGAGGAACCTTAAGTGTTTTTCCCTTTTTTGTTGTGCAGGGAAGACTTGTAACAGGTATGATCTGAGGGATCGTGGTTTTATAAGCAGAGTTTTATCATCATGAACTGGATTTCGCGTTTGACACCACCGGGTGTTAAAAAAATTTTTTCCAGGCTTGATACGCCTGACAATCTCTGGATTAAATGCCCAAAGTCCGGAGAAATGGTCTTCCATAAGGATCTTGAGGCTGCTCTTTATGTGACCCCGGCGGGGTACCATATGCGAATCGGTCCGGAGTTACGATTTTTGTATATTTTTGACAGTGTGTATGAAGAACTTCCAACGCCAGAGGTTGTTCAGGATCCCTTAAAATTTAAAGATGATAAGCGATATACAGATCGCCTGAAAGCCGCGCGTACCAAAACGGGGCGCAAAGATGCTATGGCCGCAGCCATAGGTCATATAGATGGTGTTCAGGCTGTTGTTCTTGTGCAGAATTTTGCCTTTATGGGGGGCTCTTTAGGCATGGCAGCAGGGGAAGCCTTTATCCAGGCTGCAGAAAAAGCCATTGAGAGGAAAGCCACTCTGATCGTTTTTACAGCTGCAGGGGGGGCCCGTATGCAGGAAGGCGCTTTGTCTTTGATGCAATTGCCCCGCACAGTTTTGGCTGTACAAAGCTTAAAACAGGCGGGGCTTCCTTATCTTGTGGTGTTAACAGACCCAACAACCGGTGGTGTGACGGCTTCTTACGCCATGCTGGGTGATATACATCTTGCAGAACCCGGGGCTTTGATTGGTTTTGCCGGGCCCCGTGTGATTGAACAAACTGTTCGTGAGACTTTGCCAGAAGGTTTTCAGCGTGCTGAATATCTTCAGGAAAAGGGGATGGTTGATCTTGTGGTTGAGCGAAAAAATATGAAAACCACGCTTGGTCGTCTTCTTCGTCTTCTTCAGCCACGCAGCTCTTTTTCTTCGGCCGTAAAAAGAAAGAGTTCGCAGAAAACATAAGGTGGAAAATCTAAAAAATAAAAGGGGTAGAAAAGGTCAGCTATGTGTCTGCTGTGGCTCATAAAAACAGCAAAAATACATGAGGATCTTCAATGCTTTCGGTTTATATAAAAGAAGGAAAGAAAAAATGAGTCATGCAAATCCTGATAAAAAACAACCAGAGGTTCTGGGCGGGCATGTTCTTTTTGAAGGGCTGGCTGCGGTCGAAGCCGCAGCACGGGCTGCTTTTTCCTTTATAGGCCGGGGTGATAATAAGGCCGCTGATCATGCGGCGGTGGAGGCTATGCGCTCTGTTTTAAAAACTGCTGCTATGAAGGGCCGTATCGTGATTGGGGAGGGGGAACGTGATGAGGCCCCCATGCTCTATATTGGTGAGACAGTTGGGACCGGTGAGGGTGAAGAGATTGATATAGCTGTTGATCCCTTAGAGGGGACAACACTGACTGCAAAGGCTATGCCTAATGCTCTGTGCGTTATGGCGCTCAGCAGGCGTGGCGGCCTTTTGCATGCGCCAGATACCTATATGGACAAGATTGCTCTTGGGCCCGGCTGGCCAGAAGGCGTTGTTGATCTTGATGCCTCTGTTGAAGAAAATTTACAGGCTATGGCAAAGGCAAAGGGCGTCTCTGTTCAGGATTTATGTATCTGTTTTCTGGAGCGTCCCCGCCATGCGGACGCTATTGAAGCAGCCCGGGGCCTTGGGGCACGGGTCCGTCTTATTCCTGATGGGGATGTTGCAGGCATTGTTTATACAACGCAACCAGAGACAGGTGTAGATCTTTATATGGGGCGTGGCGGGGCGCCAGAGGGTGTTTTGGCTGCTGCTGCTTTGAAAGCTATTGGCGGGCAGATGCAGGCGCGTCTTTATTTCCGTCATGAAGAAGAGCGTGAGCGGGCCCATAAAACAGGTCTTCAGGACTTAGATTACAAATATACCTTGTCTGAACTGGCTTCAGGGCCTACGGCTTTTCTGGCAACGGGGGTAACCTCCGGGGATCTTGTTGATGGTGTGAGAGAAACCGTAAAAGGGATTGAAACCGAGACCCTGATGCTGACTTCCTGGGATGGTACGCAACGTATTTTCCGCACCTTAACGCCCCGTATATGATATAATTTTGCTCTGACTTTTCTGTTGGGTCAGGTGAGATTCTTTCCTGGTATATGGCCTTTAAGTTTTGGGCCTGACAGGCCCGGGCTTCAGATTTTTTGAAGTGCAACAGCCTTTAAAACGAGGTTTCTGCCCGGCCTTTATTGTGAACGGTATGGATAGGCAGGACGAACCTCTTCCTCTTCATGTATTCATACCCTGAAATCGGTTATGGCAGGTGGGTATCCTGAACATTTAGCTTTGTGACTGTATTTTCTATACGTCTGTTGTCTGTACCTGAATCCCCAGAAATCTCAGGGCATAAGCCTGTATGCCTGAGAAAGAAAGGACAGATATGATGCCTGATACAGAAGAGAAAAGGGGGGTGAGTATGGTTTTCACAGATCCCTCAGGAAGCAAAAACATCACAAGCATAAAGGGCATGGTAAAGACAAAGACGAGAAGAAAACCTACCATAATATAACTGGATATAAGCTTCCAGACTATATGTTGGGTAAGTTTCCAGCTTTTAAAAAACTGGAAACGATTTTCAGCGACTGTCAAAGCAGAAGCAAGAGAAAAACGTGTGTAAGACCAGACAAGTCCGATGATAAAAAGAGGGATAAGAATAAGGTTAAGAACAAACATACCGAGCATGCCGCTATCTTTATCTCCCTCCATAATCATACTCTTCATAAGAAAAAAGATGCCTCCAAAAGGAATGATGAGGGCAAGGGCTATAACGATCACGGCAACAGCATAAAGAAGCATCACGCCGAACAGTCTTAACTCATCAGATCCAAGGCGAAAAGGTCCTGCTGAGCCTTGTGTCTCTCCCCGTATGAGCCAGCGTAAGCTTGCGGCATAAACAAGTATATTGAGGACAAGTAGTACAAAAGAAGAGAGGAGACTCTGTCCCCCCTGTTGGGCCAGTATTTGATTTTGTTGCTCGATCTCCACTGCGCTCATCTTGCCTTCAAGAAGAGACATGAAGTTTTCCACCTGAACATCACGATAGGGTTCTGTCCAGAGGTTCTGCAGAAAAGCACCCAGGAATAAAATCAAAGCAAAGGGAACGATAAGTTTAAGAAAAAGCCCTTCTCCCTGACTTAACTTTCTTAGCCCATATAAGCCAGCATCTGTTACGGAGAAATTTTGTGGCACTATATTTGTCTTGTTTTCTACTTCCATTATTCTCTCTCTCACTCCCCGTTAGAAAAGCTTAGTTTAGAGGTTTTAATTCCCTGCTATGCTCCATAAACAATTTTTATTAAATTATTTTTAGAGGAAAATATGTTTCCTGAAAAGCCCATAATTTTTAGAGTAAAGTATTTTTCTAAATCTTGGCTTTTGAATTTGTGTTAAACTCTCCCGGGAACACGCATTTTGGGCTTTTCCTGATCACTTAAGACATCCTTCTCCTTGTCTTCTTATCATGTTTGGTGGACAATGTTTTGATGAACGCAATACAGAATATAGATAGCCGCAAAGCGGCCCGGCTTGCCCTGGTTCAGGCCCTCTACCAGATGGAGCTTTCAGGCCAGGGGGTTAAAGCTGTTGCACGTCATTTTCCTGAGTATGGTTTTCTGCCCGATCAGAACACAGGTGAAGGGATTATACCTGTCCTGAAGACCACCGGAACGGAAACAGAGTCTGATGGGCAGGACAGTGCACAGGAAGTCTGTGATAGCATAGAGCAGGAACAATCTGATAACTTCCCTTTTTTTCAGGAGATGTTAGAGGGAGTGGTTGCCTCCCAGAAAAATATTGATTCTGCTATAGGGGAGGTTTTGGCCAAAGGCTGGCGCCTTGAGCGACTTAATGCTGTTTTACGGGCTGTTTTACGGGGGGGGGCTTATGAACTTTTTTATCGTCCTGATATTCCTGTGCGGGTTGTGATCAGTGAATATCTGGCTCTGACTGATGCTTTTTTCGATGATCCTGAGCCTAAATTTGTCAATGCAGCCCTTGAAAAAATTGCACGTAAGGCAAGGCCCCGGGATTTTAAGGGGTCCTGACAGCGCATATGGTTTTAAAAAAAGACCCTCCTTCCCCAAAGTTTCCCTATTCCTTCCCCTCTTTCTCTTCAGGGGCAGAGCAGAAAGACGGCGAATCTCTGCTGATCAAAGATTGTTTTCTGCCTCTTACACAAAGAGCCCCCGAAGCTTTGGGGCTGACGGATGATACGGCCCTCTTTTCTTCCCCACATAACCAGTCCCTTGTCATCACAAAAGACAGTGTGGTGGAAAACATTCATTTCCGGTCAGATGACCCCCTCCCTACCATTGCCCGCAAGGCCTTAAGGGTTAACCTTTCTGATCTTGCAGCTAAGGGAGCCAGACCTCTGGGCTATTTTTTGTCTCTTATCTGGCCAGATAACAGGCCTTTAGACGGGATCAAAGATTTGGCGGAGGGCCTGGCGCTGGATCAGGACCAGTATAACCTTACCTTGTGGGGTGGGGATACCGTGCGTTCTTCCGGCCCGCTTAGCCTTTCTATAACGGCTCTGGGCAGTGTTCCTCAACAGGGCTTTATTCCACGCAGCGCGGCACAGCAGGGCGATCAGCTGTTCATGACAGGAAGCCTTGGAGATTCCGGCCTGGGGCTCAAATTACTTTCAGGCGAGAAGCTGACATCACAGGAAGGTAAGCCTCTCAGCCGTTCTGAGGAAGACTGGCTGATACAGCGTTATCGCCTGCCAGAACCCCGTCTCGGTTTTTTAGAGGCCACCCGTCCTTTGGTCCATGCCGCTATGGATATATCGGATGGCCTGTTTCTTGATGCTTTTCGTTTAGCAAAAGCCAGCGGTTTGTCTGTACACCTTGATCTTCACGCGGTACCTTTGTCCGGGCCAGCCTCTGTTTGGGCAGGGGAGAGCCCTGAACGTTTTAAAATGCTTGCATCCTGCGGAGATGATTATGAACTTTTAATAGCAGCCCCTCCTGATTCTGCCTTGCCTCTCAGGCAGGCTGCCCATGAGTTTGATCTTAACCTTAAGCCTGTTGGCTCTGTCTTAAAAGGTGAGGGAATTTGTGTTGTTGATCACAGGGGAAAATCTGTTTTCCCTGAAAAAATGGGCTATGAGCATGTTTCTTTTTAAAAAATGAACAGAGTATCCGTGAAGAACATCTCTTTTAAAATGTGATGCATATTGCTTTCCTCTTCATCTTTGGGCATAGTCCGCGCCGAAAAATTATTTTATGATGATTTATATGTCTTGATGGTTCCTAAAAAACAGGGTAACCCAAAGACTGAACAACTCAGGAAGGAAGAGAGAGACGCATATGAGTATGGATTTATGGTTAGGCTTAGCCATGGCTTCTGGTCTTTTGGCTATTATTTATGGCGTAATACAAATCCGAACAATTTTAAGTGCAGATGCAGGAACAGAGCGTATGCGCGAAATTGCTTCGGCCATTCAGGAGGGAGCTAATGCCTATCTCCACCGGCAATATGTAACCATTGCTCTTGTTGGTGTTGTGATCCTTGTCGTCGTCGCTTTGCTTTTGGGCTGGAAGGTTGCTCTTGGTTTTCTGGTTGGCGCTGTTTTATCCGGGCTTGCAGGGTATATTGGCATGCTGATTTCAGTACGCGCCAATGTACGCACAACCCAGGCTGCACGCACAGGGCTTAAAGAGGGTCTCGCTATGGCGTTCCGTGCAGGCTCTGTAACGGGGCTTTTGGTTGCGGGTCTGGCACTTTTGGGAATCAGCGCTTATTACGGAGTTTTACTCAAAGTGTTTGGGTTTCTCCCTTCTGACAGAGAGGTGGTGGATGCCCTTGTTGCTTTAGGTTTTGGGGCCTCTCTTATTTCCATTTTCGCGCGTCTTGGTGGTGGTATTTTTACCAAGGGAGCCGATGTTGGTGGTGATATGGTGGGGAAAATTGAAGCCGGTATTCCTGAAGATGATCCCCGCAACCCTGCGACCATTGCAGATAATGTTGGCGACAATGTTGGTGATTGTGCTGGTATGGCGGCGGATCTCTTTGAAACCTTTGTTGTGAGTGTGGTGGCCACCATGGTTCTTGCCACCATGATGTTTCGTGGTGCTGGTGAGGGAGCCGCCCTTATGATGGTTTACCCGCTTGCTGTCTGTGCCGTATGCGTTCTTGCGTCTATTCTGGGAACATTGTTTGTACGTCTTGGTGCCAATAAAAGCATTATGGGGGCTCTTTATAAGGGCTTGATAGCGTCTGCAGTTTTATCTCTTGGTGGTCTTGCCCTTGTGACCTCTCTGCTTTTGGGTTTTGACAGCCTGATTGAGACAAGTCAGGGACAGTCTTTTTACGGCTGGTCTTTGTTTGCCTGTGGTGCTGTTGGCCTGCTTGTGACGGCGGGTATTGTCTGGGCTACGGAGTTTTATACAAGCACAGCATTCCGCCCCGTACGTTCCATAGCGCGTGCTTCTGAGGGGGGACATGGAACCAATGTTATTCAGGGGCTTGCTGTCTCCCTGGAATCAACAGCTTTCCCAACACTTGTCACCATTGCAGGTCTTATCGCTTCTTATCAGCTGGCCGGCCTTTACGGTGTCGCCATTGCGGTAACGGCTATGCTGGGGCTTGCTGGTATGATTGTGGCTCTGGATGCGTTTGGCCCTGTGACGGATAATGCCGGTGGTATTGCTGAAATGGCAGATTTGCCAGCCGAAGTGCGCCAGACAACAGATGCTCTGGATGCTGTGGGGAATACCACAAAGGCGGTGACCAAAGGTTATGCTATTGGATCAGCAGGTCTTGGTGCTCTGGTTCTGTTTGCAGCCTACACCCAGGATCTTGCCTATTTCTCTGATCCTGCCAATGCGACACAATATAGTTTCTTCCAGGGTGTTTCTGCTGATTTTAGTCTTTCTAACCCTTATGTGATTGTGGGTCTTCTTTTTGGCGGGCTTTTGCCGTTTCTCTTCGGTGGGATGAGCATGATGGCCGTTGGGCGTGCAGCAAGCTCTGTCGTTGAAGAGGTTCGTCGGCAGTTCCGTGAAAAGCCAGGTATTATGGAATATAAAGAAAAACCAGATTATGGACGTGCCGTAGACCTTTTAACAAAGTCGGCCATTAAGGAAATGATTGTTCCGTCTCTTTTACCTGTTTTATCACCACTTGTGCTTTTCGGGGTTGTTTGGGCCGTTGCTGGAAAATCAGATGGTCTGGCTGCTCTGGGAGCTATGCTTCTCGGTGTGATTGTCACAGGGTTCTTTGTGGCCATCTCTATGACATCAGGGGGTGGTGCCTGGGATAATGCTAAAAAATATATTGAAGATGGTCATCATGGTGGTAAAGGGTCTGAGGCCCATAAATCCTCTGTCACAGGGGATACGGTTGGTGATCCTTATAAGGATACGGCAGGACCTGCGGTTAACCCCATGATTAAAATTACGAATATTGTGGCTCTTCTTCTGCTGGCTATTCTTGCCCATCGCGGCGGCCTGTTTTAAGCAAAAGGTCTTTCCTGTCTTCTGACAGGGAAGTTTATTTAAAAAAGCGCATGGAGCTCTTACAGGGCTTCATGCGCTTTTTTTATGATGTTTTTCTTTTATGAGAAGAGATATGACCCTGTTTGTAAGCCTGGTAAACAGCATGAGCTTAAAAGACAGAATATAGTTGAAGTCAGACCGTTTTGGACTTTAGGGTCTGTTTTTTCCGGCGGCGTTTTTGAAAAAAGTTTGTGAGGAGGAGACCAGCCTCATCTGCAAGGGAAGGGATATGGGTACAGACAGGATGCCAGTGGCAGGTTGCCTGCTCAAAAAAACGTGGGCCATGAAGAACAGCGCCCCCTTTAGGATCTAAGGCTGCGAAAACAAGGCGCTGAATACGCGCCTGTGCGATAGCACCAGCACACATGGCACAGGGTTCAAGGGTGACATAAAGGCAGGTATCATGAAGGCGTGGTGATTTTTTAAGGCGTGCGGCCTCACGCAGGACTTCAATTTCTGCATGTCCCGTAGGATCGTGACAGGTCAGTGTACGATTTCCACTGACGGCCAGAACACGCTCTGAAGCCTTATCAACCAGAACAGCTCCCACCGGCACTTCCCCCTGTTTTTCTGCAGTTTTTGCTTCATCAAGGGCAAGGCGCATAAAATATATATCTCTTTGCGTGAACATTTCCAGCCTGTCTCCTTTTATAGGTCAGGCGCCCTAACATGCTTGAGCGAAAATATATGATCACTTCACCTGCTTCTCAAATCTCTTATGTCCGTCACATGATATGTGCATCACATGCTATATGAGCGGGGAAAACAGGATGGAAGCTTTTCATTAAAAGTTCTTGCCTTACCTTTTGTTTTTATAATATATATTCTTTAAAGCTTAAGGTAAAATTATAGACTTTACTCAGATGTTGAGGTCTGACATAGAAACAGGCTAGTTTCCATCAAAAAAAGCAAATTTAAGCATAAAAAGAGAATCAGGGTCGCGATAGCTGATACTTTTTTTATGCTTTCCTGTGTAAATGTTTCTGTAAACCCTGGAGGCAGGCATAGGCATGTTCAAGACGCATGAGAGCTTTTTTCAACTGCTCAGTTCTCAACTGTTCAGTCTTCGACTGTTCAGTTTTTGGGACATCATAAGAGGCAGAAGACGGAGGTTCTTTTGGGGAGACAGATGGGGAAGAGGCGTGTGATTCTTTATGGTTTTCTGTACGTTCAGCTTCTTTTTCTTCAACCCAGGTGAGCATGCCCTCAAGGCCACGATCCGAGAGAAAAGCCTGCGCTTGTTTTATAGAATACTCTTCTTCATAGAGAAGGGTTTTGATGCCAGAAAGAAGTTTCAGATCACGTGGGCTGTAATAGCGCCGGCCCCCTGTACGTTTCATAGGGCGAAGCTGAGAAAAGCGGCTCTCCCAAAAGCGTAGAATATGCGGAGCTAAAGAGAGATCTTCTGCTGCTTCACCAATTGTACGATAGGCTGAAGGAGATTTATCCCGACGTTTAAGAACCATAATACTCACCTTTACATAGCCAGACAGAACATGTTTCCGGATTTTGAAATCATACTTTAAGACAGTATAAAATATAAGATAAAAATGACCAACCCCGGTATGATAACTCTGGGACCCACCAAAGCGCATGATATAAGGGGGGTGTACCTTATGCACAAAGAAATTCATTTTAAGGTTACGATCCTTGGGTGTGGGTCTTCCGGAGGGGTCCCAAGAATCGGGGGGATTTGGGGGGCATGTGACCCTTTAAACCCAAGAAATGAACGTACACGGTGTTCTATCTTTGTGGAGGGGCGGAATTTAGAAAAGGATGCCGAACAGGGACAAGCAGAACATCTTTCCTGGACACGTTTTCTTGTGGATACGTCTCCGGATTTACGTTTTCAGCTTTTGAAAAATAAAATCACCCGTCTTGATGCTGTTCTCTTTACCCATGATCATGCAGATCAGGCCCATGGTATTGATGATTTAAGAGCTTTTTATCTCGCCCGGTACAAGCCTCTTCCTGCCTGTATGGATAAGAGAACCGCAGATATTATGCTCCATCGTTTTGGGTATTGTTTTGAGGTTCCTGCCGGGGGCATTCACCCTGCTATTCTTGAGCTTAAGCGTCTTGAACGACCTGAAGACGTATTTTTTATCAAAGGTGAGGGGGGCAGGCTTCCTGTTATGGGTTTGTCTGTGGATCATGGGCCTATTCGGGCTTTGGGCTTTCGGTTTGGAAATATTGCGTATATTCCGGATGTTTCAGACTTGTCACAGGATAATTTTTCATGCCTTCAAAATCTGGATGTTTTTATTATTGATGCGTTGCGGCATCGTCCTCATCCCACCCATGCGCATCTTGAAAAAACACTGAGCTGGATAGAGCGCTTAAAGCCCCGCCGTGCTGTGCTCACCAATATGCATATTGATTTGGACTATGATACGCTCAGAAAAGAGCTTCCGGAACATATCGAGCCTGCTTATGATGGCATGGTGATCGATACAGTTTCAAAAATAAAATAACGTCTCTCATAACATGCGGGTTAGGTGAGCCGTGTGTGGAGCCTTTACAATTTATTTTCTTAGAATGTCCGTTATTTCACGCATTTTCGTACGCGCCCGTAGCAGAAAGAAACCCTGTGACGTCAGATGGTTAGGAAAAACCTGGCCATTAGGGGTGCCGTTATTGACAACAAAGGGTTTTAAGCTGGCAGCTTCCCGTAAATCATAAAGCATATCGTCATAGAGTTTTTCAATACCCCGTGTTTTGATGATGTCAGAGAAGTCCAGTTTCAAAGCTTTTAAAATCATATAATACGCATAAAGGCGCCCTTTGGCACTGTAGAAGACATTATCGGATTTAAAATCAAAAAGACCTAAGACTTTGCGCCTGTTCATGACCTGATCATCAAGTTCCGCAGAAGCTGCCCCTAAATCCAGGGCCATACGTTCAAGAACAGCCATAAGATTATCTGCGCGTGCGTCAAAAACAGCTTCTCCCGCAGCAACGCGCTGATTATAGCGCAGAAGTGCAGATCTTCCCTTGCGATATTGTGTCTGTGCAGGAGCTATAGGCAAAATACTACCCTGACCGACAACCCAGGCTTTGGGGTCGTATTGCAGAAGGGCGCGGGCCTCCTCAAGATCAGAGTCTGCTGCTGAAGAGCCCCGCTTGCGGCCAATTTGATCTTCAAGCTCAAAAGAAAAACGCCCTAAAGCTCCGATCATACCGATTTGATAATTTGGCATATTGTCCAAAAGGGCTGCGGGAAGGAAAAAGGGGGCATTGGCCACCCAGCCCTGTTGAAGTTCCTGATCAAGAAGAGAGGACATCATCGCCACAGAATAAGATCCACCCTGTGGGGGCTGCTGACCCTGAAAATTAATATTGTCATTGATTTTATGGCGCCATAAAGCAAGAAAAGGCCAGATTAACAACAGAACAAGGACAATCATAAGAAAAAATGTCCAGCGTCTGTTCTTTTTTTTTGTCTTTAAAACAGGAGGTGGCGTTTCATGTGAGGAGTTTGCCCCTTTTTTATCCTTATGGTGGTTAGGGAAAATTTTGCGCCCAAACTGACGCAGACTTTGACTCCATTGCATGACGACAGACCTTTTTAGACTGATGAAAATCCGGTTTATCACCTCTGGTATCATCAAACTAGGCTTTTTAAGCTTAAGAAACAAGGAGCTTTTTTATATGAAAGGGGAAGAGAAAAGGTTTTAAAACTGCTCTGACCCTTGATTTTTTGTTCTTCTTTATCTTAAGTGAGATCCAGCTTCATTTTTGGTATGCTTTTTTTTTGAGGGCATTCAAAAATCTGATAAAAAAGGGTTAGGGTTTTTAAAGGGGTATATGTCATGAGTGCTTTTTGGGTTCTTCTTCTTCTCATCCTTGCTGTGATTGGCATTGGTGTTCTTGTTTATAACCGTCTTGTCGCTCTAAGGCAGACCTGTAAACAGGCCTGGTCAGATATTGATGTTCAGTTAAAACAACGCTGGGACTTAATCCCCAATCTTATAGAAACGGTGAAGGGATATGCTGCGCATGAGAAGGAGACACTTGAAAGTGTTGTGCGCGCTCGTCAGACAGCTGTAGAAGCCAGTAGTGTCAAAGACCAGGCTGCTGCAGAAAATCTTCTTACCGGGGCTTTAAGACAGCTTTTTGCTTTGTCAGAGTCTTATCCTGATCTCAAAGCCAGTCAGAACTTTCTGAGCTTACAGACAGAACTTTCAGATCTTGAAAACAAAATCGCAGCCGCACGGCGTTTTTATAATAATGCAGCGGGTGAATACAATGCAGCGCGTGAGCAAATTCCGGCTGTCTTTTTTGCGCAAAGCCTGGGCTTTCAGGAACAGGACTTTTTTGAACTGGATGAGGCCGAGCAGCAACAGGTTCAAAAAGCTCCTGAGGTTAAGTTCTAAACTCAGGACTGATTCCTTGCTGAAAAAGAGCGGTAGAATTTTAAATTAGGAAAGCTTTTTACATGAAGGCCTTATGGTCTCTATGTTTTTGTCCGGTGTATAATTTTATTCTGTTTGATAGCTTTCATAAGAAAGCGCGAAGGGTGTATTATATACGCAAGATCCTGCCCATACTCTCTTTTCTCCCCTGTAAGATCTTCAAGAATGTGATCCGCCAGATAAGGCGCTGTTAAAAACCCATGCGATCCAAGGCCAGCAAGGACATAGAGATGATAAGGTGCCTCTATATCAGGCCAGCGCCATCCCCCCCTTACGGGCTTTTGGACAGATTTTATAAAAAGTTTTGGAGGGATAACCGGCCCTGCAAGGGGAAGGAAATCAGGAAGACAGGCACGAAGTCTGCTCCGTCTGAAAGGGCTCTTTTGGCAAAGAGAGTTATCATGAAAGGGGGAGAGGTGTGTCTTAACAGATGAGAGGAGATTCTGTTCTACTCTGGCATCAGGACGGTGATCCGTTGCCCCTTTTTCAAAACTGGCTCCGATAAGATGACATCCCTCAAAAACCGGGGTGACATAGTGTTGAAACACAAGGGGACAGCGTAAAATCTGTGTGCTTTGTGTGGCTTTTAAAACAGCCAGCTGACCCTTAACGGGGTGGAGGGGCCATAAAAGGCCAGGATCAAAAGATTTCACCCCCATGCCCTGGCATAAAATCACGGCGCCCACTTTGGCTATAAGCGTGTTCTGTTCCCCAAGAATCTCCCAGTTTCCTTCCCCTTGCCGGACCGCCGTGACAGGGCTGGAACAGAGAAGTTCACTATGACAAAGAAGATGATCCCTCAATTTCCCGGGAAGAAGGCTTCCTGCATAAGGGTAATAAAGGGAGGTATAAGAGAGGGGAAGGCCTGCTTTTTGAGAAGTTTCATCAGGAGATAAGAAACAAATATGTCCGGGGCTGAGTTCAGGAGTTTGGGCAAGGCGCTTTATGTGACGTTCATCAGAAGCTTTGAGGGCAAGCTGGAGGAGGCCACGACTCTGCCAAACTTTAGGCGGAAGATGGTCATAAAAATCAAGAGCCCGTAGAAAAGCCGCCACCATAAAACGATGAAAGAGACTTGATTCCAAAGATAAACGTGGGTGTAATAAACTTACGGCATTGCCGGAAGCGCCTTCTCCCGGCTGCTCTTCTGCCTCAATAACAAGGGGGTCATAACCGGCTCTGGCCAGTTTGAAGGCCATCACCTGTCCCGCGATACCACTTCCGAGAATGGCAATGCGGCTGCCCTTTTCTAAGGGGTTACGGGGGCTGGGAGAAGGTGTATTTTCCAGAAAAAGATTCATGAGCCCGATCCTGGAAAATACGCTGTGAGAGAGTCCCGTTTCTGAGCAAAGCCTGGTCGTTTTGTGACATGAAAACCGGCCTGTTCAAGGCCACGCCGCACATGTCCTGCTGCTGTAAAACTTGCGACCGGGGCCCCGGTATGGGAGAGGGCAGCCATAGTTTGATAGAGCTCAGCCGTCCACATATCAGGGTTTTTAGACGGGGCAAAGCCATCCAGATACCAGGCATGGACGGAGTGAGGGGCGCAAGTTTGCCTGACTTTTTGTAGGGCTTCCTCAAGCTGGGTGATAAAAAGTGTCAGCCTCACACGGCCCTCAAACAGAGAAAATTTCTGTACCCCCGGGCCTTTGGGGGGCCAGATTTTTTGAAGTTCCTCTGCATGTTTTTGAAGGGAAGGCCAGGCTGTGTGAGATTTCACAAGGTCATGATAAGTGAGAGGATAGCCCTCAATGGAGATAAAATGAAGACAGGATGAGGCAGGTGTTGTGTTCAGCCACATTTCTGTGCTGGTAAGAAAATTTAACCCCGTGCCAAACCCTGTTTCAAAAAGCGTGAAACTTTCATGTTTTTGCCAGATATCTGGCGCATTAATACCCTGAAGAAACGTATAGAGACTTTCTTCACGACCATGCTGTTCTGAGAAGTAAACATCACCAAACTGCTGAGACAGGGGGGTGCTGTCTTTCCAGAGAATTTTTGCCCATGAAACTGCTGTCACGATGGATATACTCCCTGTTTTAAAGGCCTCACCTGTACAGGGTTTTGAAGGTGAGAGTGCGGATAAGGCCCCCCTTATGAACCCCTTCCTGGAAAATAGCGGAGATAGTTATGATAAGGTCTTTTCCACAATTTCCAAACCTGTTCTGTTATATATAGTCTTAGACAGGCAGGGAAATTTTAAAAAACATGTCTCTTTTTAATTCTGTTCAAGATTAACCAGCATTTTGCCAAGATTTTTTCCTTCAAAAAGGCCCAAAAAGGCTTCAACAGAATTTTCAAGACCATGATAGACGGTCTCACGGTTTTTGATTTTACCCTCTTCTATCCATGTGCCCATTGTCTCAACAAAGGCCGGATATTCATCCCAGTGATCAAAGACAATGAAGCCCTGCATCGTCAGACGTTTGATGATAATATTTCCAAGGTTGACAGGACCCGGAACGGGAGAGCTGGCATTATACTGATCAATCATCCCACAAACGGCAAGACGTCCATAATCGTTCATAAGGTTTAACGCGGCCTCTAAATGGGGACCACCAACATTTTCAAAATACACATCAATACCCTGTGGAGAGGCTTCAGCCATAGCCTTTTGCAGATCATCAGTCTTGCGATAATTCACTGTGGCATCAACACCCAAAACATTTTTGAGATACTTAATTTTTTCTTCAGAGCCAGCGCTGCCCGCAACAGAGCAACCCCGAAGTTTAGCAATTTGGCACACAAGGGAGCCAACCGCTCCGGAAGCTGCAGAAACAAAAACATGATCGCCAGATTTAAGGCGGGCAATTTTTTCAAGACCCACCCAGGCCGCCATGCCCGGCATGCCAAGAACACCCAAAAATGCCTGTAAGGGAGCTTTGGTCGCAGGGAGGAGCTGGAGATTCGTTCCGTCATCAATAAAAGCTGTGCGCCAGCCCTTCATGCTGGTGACACAGGCACCTTCAGGAAAATCCGGATGTCTGGAGGCTATAATTTGCCCAACGGCTCCGCCTTCCATAGCTCTGTTAAGCTGATAAGGAGGCACATAGCTTTTTCTCTCCATCATCCGCCCGCGCATATAAGGGTCTACAGACATCCAGAGATTGCGGACCAGAACCTGTCCTGATGTGAGGGCAGGTAAGTCTTTCTCGATCAGAGAAAAATCATCTGCCTTCGGGACCCCCTGCGGGCGTTTTTTGAGGTGAATTTCACGGGTTTTTTTAAGCATGGATTTCCCCTTTCCTGGGCAGAACTATATCCCTGTTCTTTTTTGTGAGCGTTAAAAAGGGAGCTTGACGACCCTTTAAGCTTTTATATGTAGGGCTCTGTTGTCTATAATCCCAGATCTGTTTTTATAAAAAATATTCAGGGTGAAGAGGCAAGAAGGGATGCTAAATCAGCAAGGCGGAAAAAGCCAAAATAAATACCCCCCTGGCGTAGAGTGAGGGGTATATCCAGGCTTCCATCAGCTTTTGGAGGTATGCTCTTAACAAGTGTGGCAATTATTTTTTGATTTTTGGGAGTAAGCCCATCTGTTTTTGTGAGATAGTAAGAAAAAGCATCCGTGCCTGAGAAAGAAAAAATGATATCTCCACGCCAAAAGCCCCGATTGTCCAGTATGAGCCAGCCCTTAATTTTAAGAGCATGGTTTTCAGGTCCAGTGAGGAGAAGTTTTTCTATCTGCAAACGGCCCCGGGCTTGCTGCCAGCCTCTAAGACCCCCCTCTTTGAGACTGTCCCTGTGGCTGAGCTGAAGTTTTGCCTCAATTTTTTTTAAAGCAAGAGGGTCTTCCTGAGGTGCAGCAAGAGTTATGTCCGAGATTTTACCTTCCAGATACACATCATTTTTTTTGTTCTGAAAAACGGACAGAGCAATTTCTTTACTCTCCCCTAATAAGTTTTGATCTTTTTTATAAGCTTTAAAGGAGTCCGCTTTAAGGGAGGCTTTCGTGGAGGACACTTTTATGTGAGGATTCCGGAGGAGCATATGCAGGTTCCCATACCTGCCATATTTATATTTTGCATGCACAAGAGCACAAAGAAGGTGCCATTTTTGTGGCCAGAATATTAAGGCTTCAGCACGACATGTTTTGGCTGTCCCTTCCATTGTCTCTAAAGGGGAGAGCTCTGTCTCCTGCAAAGACAGAAACCGGGAGAGAGAGACATCACCTTCATGGATGAGGTGTAAAGGGGCTCCTTTTAGCGCGAGATGATTTGGTTTTATCTCATATCCTAAAGCCTTTTGATCAAAGGCCCAGGTCTCATAAGCCTGTTCTGTCATCCGCGCTATGATCAACCATGACAGAATAAGAAGGAACAGCGTCAAAACCATGCCGGTAAGACTTATCCAGGAGACCTTCCAGAGCATTTTCATAAGCTTTTTTGCTCTCCGGATTTGTCTTTAGACGGCTCCCCGGGAGAGGCTGTTCCCTTTGTGGTGGAGGGAGTCGTTGATGAAGTTTCAGGTAAAAGCTCTTTACAGGCTGCTTCAAGGCGCTCTTCAAGGGTTTCCATAAAATCCTTCCGTCCAAGGCCCGGGGGTATGGGAGGCAAAATCTCAAACCTGATAAGCCCTGGTTTTCGTATAAGACCATGCGCTGGCCAGAAAAGTCCCCCATTATGGGCCACAGGAAGACAGGGAACATGAAGATTTTTATAAAGTGCTGCAACACCGGGCTTATACTCTGCAGGATCTCCGGGTGTTGTACGTGTTCCTTCCGGGAAAATAAGGACAGGACGGCCTTCATCAAGGCGTTTTTGAGCTTCCTGATTCATATGGCGGAGAGCTTTTGTTCCAGCCTTTCTGTTAATGGCAATATTCCCTGTTTTTAGGGCGTACCAGCCAAAAACAGGCAGAAAAGCAAGTTGTTGTTTGAGAATGATAACAGGATTGTTAAAAATAAACCAGGGGACAAGAACATCAAGCATGCTATGGTGTTTTGAGGCTATTAAAAAGCCCCCTTCAGGAATATTGTCATGGCCATGAACCTCAAAGCGTAAACCACACAAAACACGCAGGCCCCAAAAAACAAGCTTAAGCCATAAAGAATAAACACCTTTTGCAAAGATTTCCGGCATTATAAGGCTGGGGAGGGCCAATAGACCTATGACCACCATGAGACCATACATCCACACAATAAAAAGCAGGGAACGAAAAGCCAGAATCATGGAACACATATCCTGAAAAACCTTCTGTAGAGTGTCGCGGGTCAGAGCCTCCGGGTGAACAGCAAACGACGCATATCTGTTTCTTTAAGGGAGGTTTCTGTTTATATTTAGCCCTTTTCTGCTCATTATAGTATGCTTTGTGGAGAAGGCTATGCAAGAAAAACAGGACTGCATATTTTTTATGAAATACTTCAGGTGAGGTTTTCTGTGAAAGAGAAAGCTTATGCTCCCCGGCTTGACTTTTTCTGTCATGATGGTGAATCTTCAACATACGTCTTTACAACACCTTTAGGGCCTGTGTCATATATTTATATTTTGAAGTTTTTAAGAGAATCATGCACACTGTCCTCAACATCAATATATAAGGTTAATCATGCAGTTTACGATTGAACGTACGGTTTTTCTTAAAGCGCTGGGTCATGTACAAAGTGTGGTTGAGAAACGTAATACCATCCCTATTTTATCCAATATTCTTGTGTGTGCTGAAGAAGACAGGCTTCGTTTGACGGCAACGGATATGGATGTTGAAATTATTGACACGGTTCCGGCACGCATTGGTGAAGAGGGGGCTGTGACTGTCGCTGCCCATACTTTATATGACATTGTCAAAAAGCTTCCGGAGGGAACTGATGTCGAGATAAGCCTTTCTGAGGATGGGCGTCTGCATTTGAAGGCTGGCCGGTCCCGCTTTCATTTGCCTATTTTGCCTGCTGATGACTTTCCTCTTTTCTCAGATGATGACTTTGTGTGCTCGTTTTCCCTGTCCAGGGGGGATATAAAACGCCTGATTGATAAAACACGCTTTTCTGTTTCCAATGAGGAGACGCGCTATTATTTGAACGGAATTCACTTTCACGTCACGGAAGATAAAAACTATCTCAGAAGTGTGGCAACAGATGGTCACCGTCTGGCTCAGGCACAAATGGCACGCCCTGAGGGGACAGATAACATGCCAGCCATCATTGTTGCCCGCAAAACAATTGACCAGATCTATCGCCTGATCGATTCCAGTGATGAGGTTGTTTCTCTTGATATTTCTGAGTCTAAAATCCGCTTTTCTCACGGAAACACGCTTCTAACATCTAAGCTGGTTGATGGTGTTTTTCCTGATTATGAGCGTGTTATTCCCAAAAACAATCAAAAAGTCATGAAAGTGGATAACAGTTTGTTACGTGAAGCTGTGGATCGTGTTGCAACTGTCTCTTCAGAAAAATCCCGTTTTGTGAAAATGAGTCTTACACAGGACAAACTTGAACTGAGTGTCCAGCAGGCTGAAAGTGGAGAGGCCTCAGAAGAACTTGGGGCTGATTATACAGAAGAGGCGATGGAGATTGGCTTTAATGCCCGCTATGTGCTTGAGGTGGCCGCACAGATTGAAGGGGCCGAAGCAGAATTTTATTTTGATGCCGCAACATCACCGACTTTGATGCGGGATTCAGGGGATGAGCATGTGCTTTATGTCCTCATGCCTTTAAGGGTTTAGATCTGGATTGTGATAAAGGTGTGATAAAAAGAGGTGAGCAGTAAGACAGATACAACTCCCAGACGTTGTCTTACGCGTCTTTCTCTCAATTGCTTCCGGAATTATAAGGATCTTCATCTTTCTCCTCAGCCTGAAGGTCTTATTCTTGTTGGCCCTAACGGGGCTGGCAAGACCAATATTCTTGAAGCTGTTTCTCTTTTAAGTCCAGGCAGGGGGTTGCGTCGTGCCCCGGCTGCGCATTTTCCAAACAGGGATCAGGTCGGGACAGGCTGGCATGTTTTTGCAGAAATCAGTGTGTGCGAAGATTCTTATCGTCTTGGCTTAGGGCAGGAGGGAGAGCAAAACCTCAACACGTCTTATGAGAGCAACAACCCTGTTAAAAAAACGTCATTACGTCGCCAGGCGCGCCTTGATGGCAGGCGTGCAACAGGGCAGGAGCGGGCAGAGCTGGCCCCTTCCATCTGGCTTACCCCTGCTCAGGACCGTTTGTTTTCAGGGGGGGCTTCAGAAAGACGTCGTTTTTTTGACAGATTTGCCTTTGCGTATGATGCGTGCCATGCAGAGCATGCTTTGTCGTATGAGAAGGCCATGCGTCAGCGTCAGACGCTTCTTGACGAGGGACGCGCCCCGCCAGCCTGGCTTGATAGCCTGGAGCACAGCATGGCCAAAGCCGGAACAGCCATGGCCATCAGGCGGGTCAGCCTTGTTCATGCCCTTCAGGCGATCATTGATCAGGGTGAAGACAATGCCTTTCCAAAATCTGTTCTTTCCCTAAAGGGTTTTTTAGAAGAAAAACTGGAAGGGGGCATGACGTCTCAGGAAGTTTCTGCGCTTTTTACACAACACCTGAAAGATAATCGTCTGAGAGACACAAAAGCTCAGGGGCGCACAGCTGATGGGCCTCATCGTTCAGATGTTATGGTGAGACATAAGGAAAAAAATATGCCGGCAGCTCTATGCTCGACAGGTGAGCAAAAGGCCCTTTTAACAGGGCTTGTTTTAGCGCAAACACATGTTTTGTCTTCACATCTTAAAGCACCTCCCTTTCTTCTCCTTGATGAGGCCTGTGCGCATCTTGACAGTCTGCGTCGTCACGCTTTGGCAGAACACATTCATGCCCTTGGTGTTCAGGTTTGGATGACAGGAACAGACAGAGAGCTCTTTGAAGACTTTGAGAAAAACATAGAAGTGTGGGCCGTTGATCATGGTCATGTCAGGAATCTGCCTGTTATGGGAGAAGAAACCTCATAGACAGCAGCAGAGAAGGGGGTATATAAGGGGAGATGATGTTGATGCCTTATGCTTTCCTTAAAAAGACAGGACGGTTCTGTCTTTTAAATGTTCTGATCTGTCTTGTAGCAGGCTTTGCTCATGCAGGAGATAAACCCCTGGACAACCCTGGGGATGAGGCACGTGCGCGTAGCATTATGCGTGTTTTAAGGTGTGTGACATGCGAAGGACAAAATATTCTGGAATCTGAGGCACTTTTGGCACAGGATATGCGCCGTCTTGTCCGTGAAGGGGTGGCGCTGGGGCAGTCATCGCAATCCATTGAAAATCAACTTGTTGAAGCTTATGGGGAATCAGTTTTGGCACGGCCCCCTTTGCGCCTGTCTACATTTTTTCTTTGGGGGGCACCTTTGTTTTTCCTCACGCTTGGTGCTGTTGTGATCTTTTGGTCAACACGCAGACATGCTGACCGGAGTGGAACAAAGGAAGTTCCATGAAAGGTTTGTTGTTTCTTATGGGGTGTTTTTAAGAATATATACTCCGTTTTCAGAGCATGCCTTCATCTTTTTTTCTTTGTATAAACTTATGTACCCTGCTGCAATTTTTAAGGGATCCTCTGTCTTTATATTGATTTTAAGCGCTCTTTTTCTCTGTATGAGAGACAGATTTACCCCACGGATAGTCTTGTCTCAGGAATTTTTTGTGTAAGGGGTAGATAAGGGGGATATCTTCTCTCTTCCAGACCTTGAAAATCAGTTTGCATCCTCTTATCTGTATTTTATATTAAAACTAACAAAACAGATATTATCCATGAGGAGAAAAACGATGGGATCATCTGCCTCTGTAACACCGGAACAGGAAAAAACGGGCGAGGCGCTTAAAAAGCTCCTGGCAGAGACATATATACTTTATTTAAAAACCCATGGTTATCACTGGAATGTTGAGGGGCCACGTTTTCCTCAGCTCCACGCCATGTTTGAGACACAATATAATGAGCTCTGGATTGCTCTTGATGAAATTGCTGAGCGTCTGAGGGCCATTAATGTTTATGCGCCTGCAAGCTATCAGGTTTTTTCAGAATTAAGCCAGATTAAAGATGATGTGGGAACACCGCCTCCGGCAGAGAAAATGTTGCTTGCTTTAGCTGAAGGTCACGAAATAGCTTCAAAAACTTCCCATGAACTCTTGCGTATTGCCGAAGAAGCGGGGGATGATGGGACAGCGGATCTGGCAACGGGACGCTTGCGTGTTCATGATAAAACGGCCTGGATGTTGCGATCCAGTCTCTAAAACCACATATGGGCTTTTATGATGACACTCCCTGTAAAAAAAGAGAAGCATCCAAAAAGAATGAGTTATAAAAAAGATCTCCACCATCTTCAGGTGGAGCTGGCCAAACTCTGTAATATGGTCAAAGAAAAAGGCTTGCGCCTTGCCTTTATTTTTGAGGGACGGGATACGGCAGGAAAAGATGGTGTCATCAAACGTATTTTAGAGCATCTTCCCCCCCGCCATGCCTCTATGGTTGCCTTAGACAAGCCAACAGATAAGGAACGAAGAAGCTGGTATTTTCAGCGTTATGTTCCTCATCTTCCTGCTTGTGGAGAGATAAAGCTTTTTAACCGTTCCTGGTATAACCGTGCAGGTGTGGAGCCGGTTATGGGGTTTTGTACACCAGAAGAGTATGAGGTTTTTATGCGTCAGGTCGCCCTTTTTGAGCGTATGATAGCAGAAAAAGAGCTTGTTTTGGTAAAATACTGGCTTGATATTACAAAGAAAGAACAAAAAAAGCGCCTTGAAGCCCGCAAGGAGGATGCTTTGAAACGCTGGAAGCTTTCCCCTCTGGATGCAGAAGCACAAAAGCGCTGGGGAGAATATTCAAAACATCGTGATGCTATGCTCAAACGCACACATCATGATAAGGTCCCCTGGATTTTAATTGATGCCAATGACAAAAAACTGGCCCGCCTGAATGTTTTACGTGACATTGTATCACGTTTTGACTATCCTCACAAAAAATCTGTTCACCCGGATTCTCATATTGTACAGTCTTTTCATTATGATATTTTGGAGGGAGATTTTCTTGCTCCCTGACCACTGGACCGGACGACAGGATTAAAATCTGATTTAAGTTTGCCCAGTTCACAAGAGATCAGTTCTATGGCGTATAAGATAGGGTTGAAAAATCTGACGGCATGGAAATTTCTTTCGGAGCTTCGTAAACCCCGCTTTGCTTTCATGCTGCTTTTGGGCATCATGTCTGGGGCACCGCTTTTTCTTGTTTATACAACGCTTTCAGCCTGGCTCTATGATTCCGGGGTCAGTCGCGCAGACATTGGGTATTTTTCCTGGGTTGGTCTGGCCTTTGCATTTAAGTTTCTGTGGTCACCTGCCCTTGATCGTCTTCCTGTTCCAGGTTTGGAGTCCTGGCTTGGGCGACGGAAAGCCTGGATTCTTGTCTCTCAGCTGGGGGTTATCTGCAGCATTTTGTGGATGTCTGTGAGTAATCCCGCCACACACCTCTCCATGATAGCTTTATCAGCCTCAGCAACAGCGTTTTTTGCAGCAACGCAGGATGTTGCTATTGACGCCTGGCGTCTTGAAAATGCACCGGATAGTGAACAGGGTCTTATGGCAGCCGGCTATAGAATAGGCTATCGGCTGGCCTATTATGGGACTGTGGCGGGAGCTTTTATTCTTGCTGATATTATCTCCTGGAACAGTATTTATGCAGGTATAGCCTGTATTTTTGCTTTGCTAGCGTGTCTTATTGCCCTGAAGGCTCCGGCAACACGTCTTAAACCGCTTTCCAGAGAAACAAATACAGGGTTCAAAAAAAAGCTTCAAACCGCTTTCTTTCTTCCTCTCTCTGACTTCTGGCAACGTTATGGTTATGTTTTCCTGCTGGCTCTTGCCCTTGTGTGTACGTATAGAGTGACAGATTTTGTCATGGGGGTTATGGCCACACCCTTTTATCTTGATCTTGGCTTTAGCAAAACAGAAATTGGGGCAAGTGTGAAGACTTTTGGCCCCATTTTTACACTTATCGGGGCAAGTGTCGCAGCATTTTTCCATATGCGTTTTGGGAAAAAGACAGCCCTTATTGCAGGGGCTTTTCTGGGGGGTGGCTCTAACCTTGCTTATGCAGCCCTTGCCAGCTTTGCTCTGCAGGCGGGGGAAACGCCTCTCAGTTTTCTGATGACGGCTCTGGCTGTGGAAAATTTCTCTGATGGTTTTGCAGGCACAGTCCTGATTGTTTTTATGTCCTCTTTGGTGAACAGGCATTTTAGTGCAACGCAATATGCTTTACTAAGCTCACTTTATGCTTTGCCTTCTAAGTTCCTTGCGGGGTTTTCGGGAAAACTTGTTGAGTCTCTTGTGATTGCTCCTTATGGTATTCTCTCAGCTTATGCCCCCTTTTTTACAATTACGGCTATCATGGGGCTACCAGCCGTATGTTTTGCGTGCCTGTGGGCACACTATGGTTTTGATTCCACCCCGGAGGATGATCCTTCTCAGCAAAAAACCTAACTTAATCTTTGCTCCAGTTTTTTTTGAGTGGACTCCAGGAATGTTTCAGGGAAAATTATAGACTTTGCACGGACAGCAGAGCAGGATTTGGCATGACCCTTTCTGATTTTTCTTCCTCTGATGATACGACATTGTCCCGGACAGACAGTCTGATACTAAGATCTCTCAGCATAGAACGGGGGGGGCGTTTGCTTGTTCGTGATCTTAATATCACTCTTAAACCCGGGGGCGCTTTGCTTGTTTATGGTCCTAATGGTGTTGGAAAGACGAGCCTTCTCAGGTGTGTGGCAGGCTGGATAACACCAGTTGGGGGGGAAGTTCTTCGCTCTGAAAGTCTTGCCTATATCGGTCATCACCATGCTTTAAAGAAACTGGAAACACCCCGCCAGAGCCTTCATTTCTGGTCTTTGTGGAAAGGGAGGGGGCTGGACAGGATAGACCATGCCCTTGAGGTGTGGGGCCTGACATCTGTGGCAGATCGTCCGGCCTCGCGCCTTTCTGCAGGTCAAAAGCGTCGTGCTGTTCTGGCCCGTTTAGAGCTTGGAGCGCATACCCTATGGCTTCTTGATGAGCCAACAAGCGCTCTGGATAAAGAGGGGGAAGCTATTCTGGCGTCGCGTTTAGCCCATCATCGTCATCGTGGAGGTTTTGTTCTCGCGGCAACACATATGCCTCTGGACTGGCCTGATGTGCAGATTTTAGAGATGTGTCAGGAAAGTAAAACAGCTAAATTAATCCTCAAAAAACCGGAGATAACAGCGTGAAGAGGTGGGGCGTTTTTTTTAGGCGTGAGCTCTGTCTCGCGTGGCGCGGTGGTGGTGGCGCAGCCGTTCCCCTTGCCTGGTTTCTTGCCTTTATGGCCTGGATGCCTTTTGCCCTTGGTTCTTTGCCCGAGGCTCTCCCACGCGCAGCAGCCGGGCTTTCTTTTTCTGCCGCTCTTTTAGCAGCACTTATCTCTGCCGAAAGCTGGTTTCAGGAAGATTTAGAGGATGGGACGTTAGAGACATTAGTCTTAGAAGAGGGCTCCCTGTGGGCGATCATTGTGGTGAAAGCCATGGCACGCTGGGCAGGTTCTCTTATGCCTCTTGTTTTTCTGGCTCCGCTGACGGCTCTGGCTTTAGGAACACCTTTGAAAAGCAGTTTTATTCTGGCGCTTGCCCTTTGTGGTGGGGGGCCAGCTCTTGTCTATATCACATCCCTGGCAGCGGCTTTGACAGCAGGTATACGTCGTTCAGGTCTTTTGATAGCCCTCATTGCTCTGCCTTTACAAACCCCCCTTCTTATTTTTGGTGTCAGTGCATGTGAAAAAGCTTTCCAGGTTAAGGAATCACCACTTTCTTCCCTTTTATTTCTGTTTGCTTTTTCTTTGATAAGTTTCGCACTCTGCCCACCTGCGGCGGCGGTTGTTTTAAAAGCTCAGCTTGAAGAATAATTCTGAAATTAAGAAGAGCTGATCTACACGCATCACGAGGGTTTAGAACAGCAGAACACATCGCCTCCATACGTGACCTGAAGGTTCTTAAAGCATAGTCCTACAGGTTGTCAGATCATAGTTTTAGTCGTCATTCTCTGGCTTTTTGGCGATCTTAGAAAATTCTTCCTGAGAGAGATCTTCATCATCTTCTTCAAGAAAAGCATCCATAGAATCATCTTCGGCGTCTTCAAGGCTTTCCATATTGGGATCAAGGTCTTCATGATTGTCTTCAATGTCCGCTTTGCTGACCTCTTCTTTTTTTGTATCTTCCGGTGCTGTGTCTGTTTTGTCTGTACTCTGTTTGTCAGAGGAGTTTTTAAGCGTATCAGGATCAAAGGATTTATGACATTTGGGGCAGGTGACAGGGCGTTTGTTCAGATCATAAAATTTTGTAGTACAATACACACAAATACATTTTGAACCTAATGCTGCTTTTGTCATAAAATTCTCCTTTTAAAAAATTCAAAAGACAGGCAAAATATCAATGCGGGCTTCGCTTGCCATGATTATGCGGTTTTGTCAAAAACAAAATATGTAAAAAAATGTTTAGGTATGTTCAAAAATACAAGAGACACTTTCGTTTATGCCCGACCGTCCCATGCCCTTAAAGGGGAAAAGCGGGCTCCTTCTGATAAATCTGTTTCTCATCGTGCCCTCATTATGGGGGGTCTGGCAGAGGGAACAACACATATAACCGGTCTTTTAGAATCTGATGATGTTTTGCGAACTGCCCGTGCCGTGCGGCAATTTGGGGCCAGGCTTATGCGATCATCACCAGGTTTGTGGATTCTTGAGGGAACAGGAGAGAAGGGGTGGAGAAGTCCTGAAAAGCCTCTTGATTTTGGAAATGCCGGTACAGGGTGTCGCCTTGTCATGGGGGCAGCTGCGGGGTTTCCCCTTAAAGCCCACTTCTTAGGGGATGCATCTTTAAGTGCACGCCCAATGAGGCGTGTTTTAAAACCCCTCAGCATGATGGGGGCTTTGGCCTCTTCATCGCTTAAAGGACGCCTGCCTGTGTCTCTTTCGGGCTCTGCTGTTTTAAAGGGGGTGTGTTATGAACCAGCACATGTTTCTGCCCAGGTGAAATCTGCGCTTTTGCTGGCAGGTCTTCGTGCTGAGGGGGTAACAGAAATAAGGGAGTGTTCTCCAACACGGGATCATACAGAGCACATGCTCCGTGATTTTGGAGCGCGTGTTGAGATAACCCCATGGGGTCATACGGGCCGTTCTGTAAAACTTTTTGGCCCTTTTGTGTTGAAGGGAACAAACATTACTGTCCCGGGCGATCCTTCTTCGGCTATCTTTGCTTTAGCAGCCGCTGTTTTGGTTCCCGGGAGCCATATATGTATAAAAAGTGTGATGGATAATCCAACACGCACAGAAGCTTTTTCTGTCATGAAATCCATGGGGGCCCGGCTGATATATCATGCTTCACCTCAAACGCGTCGGGGTGAAGCTGTTATGGACATAGAGGCCTCAGCCAGTGTTTTACAGGCTGTTACCATAAAAGAGGAAACCGTGCCTTCCCTTCTTGACGAAATCCCTGTTTTGGCCTGCCTTGCGGCTTTTGCTGAAGGCCAGAGTCGTTTTTGTGGCCTTGGGGCTTTACGTGTGAAGGAAAGTGATCGTCTCTGTACGACACAGGCTATGTTGAAAGTGAGTGGTGTGGAGGTCCATATTGAAGGTGATGATCTTATTATTGAAGGGCGGGGTCCACAAGGCGTTGCAGGCGGTGCTCAGGTTGCAACACAGGGTGATCATCGTATTGCAATGAGTGCTCTTGTTTTGGGGCTTGCCGCTCAACACCCTGTTTGTATTGATACGCCTTTGATGATAGAAACAAGCTTTCCTGATTTTATTCCTTTCATGTGTGATCTTGGGGCAGATATAGCGTAAATTGTAGAAGACAGCTCTTTTTGAAGCCATAGGCTTGGTATAAAAATTATTTAAAAATTAAATAAATAGAATGTGATGTAAAAAGAGGTTTTCTTATGTCTGTAATTGCGGTTGATGGGCCAGTTGCTTCGGGGAAGGGCTCTCTTGCCCGCTCTCTGGCTCAACATTATGCTTTTCATCATTTAGATACAGGGATCCTTTACCGGGCAACAGCTTATGAAGTTTTAAAATCCGGATGTGATCCATATGATGCCGAACAAAGTGCAGCCATAGCCAGTAAGATCGAAGACAGTGTCATAGATATGCCTGAACTGCGCACAGCAGAGGTTGGGGCGCTGGCTTCTGTTGTTGCGGCTCACAAACCTGTCCGGCACGCGCTTTTGGCGTATCAGCGTGCCTTTGCACGGCGTCCACCCGGATCTGTTCTTGACGGACGTGATATTGCAAGCAGGGTTTGCCCTGATGCAGATGTTAAGTTTTACGTTGATGCCAGCTCTGAAGTGCGGGCACGTCGCCGTCAAAAAGAACTGGCTGAGCGGGGAGAAGAGATAAAGTTTGAAGACATGCTCCGCCAAATTCATGAGCGCGATACCAGAGATGCAACACGTCATGAAGCGCCTTTACGTCGTGTTGAGGATGCCATCTTGCTTGATACGACAAGTTTGCGTATAGAAGAAGTCTTTAAGCATGCTTGCCGTCATGTCGATAACGTGCTTAAAGAAGACTAATATCAATTTATCCATGGTCACAAGACCGCCGGAAAAACCGGCTGGCCTATACTGATAATTTATAAAAGAGAGATTTCATGAACGACGTACAAACACTCAACCCGACCCGTGAACAGTTTCAGGACATGTTAGATGGCTATTTTGCTGCTCATGATCTTGCTGAAGGTAAAGTTGTTAAAGGTCATGTTACCCTTGTAGAGGATGATTTTGTGACCGTTGATATAGGCCTTAAAACGGAGGGACGTATTCCTGTAAAAGAGTTTGTTGTCAATGGCAGGCAAGAAGAGATTAAACCCGGTGATCAGGTTGATGTTTATATTGACCGTATTGAAAACGCCTTAGGTGAAGCTGTTTTCTCACGTGATAAAGCACGTAAAGAGGAAACCTGGGAGCGTCTTGAAGAGTTTTATAAAAAGAATGAACCTGTTAATGGTGCAATTTTTATGCGTACCCGTGGTGGTTTTTATGTTGACCTTCAGGGCGTTCGGGCTTTTCTGCCGGGCAGTCAGGTTGATGTCCGTCCTGTGCGTGATATTGCTCCTCTTATGAATCGTGAACAACCTTTTCAGGTTTTAAAACTGGATCGGCCACACAATAATATTGTTGTGTCCCGCCGTGCTATTCTTGAAGAATCACGTGCTGAGCAACGTGCGGAACTTATTAGCCAGCTTCACGAGGGTGATGTTCGTGAGGGTGTTGTTAAAAATATTGTTGACTATGGTGCCTTTGTTGACCTTGGTGGTGTTGATGGTCTTTTGCATGTCACGGATATGTCATGGCGACGTGTTACACATCCAGGTCAGGTTTTATCGCAAGGTGAGACGCTTAAAGTCCAGATTATTAAAATCAATCCTGAAACTCAGCGTATTTCTCTTGGTATCAAGCAGTTACAGTCCGATCCGTGGGAAGGTATTGTTGCAAAATACCCTGTTGGTACAAAGATAACAGGTCATGTTACCAATATTGCTGATTATGGTGCTTTTGTTGAACTTGAAGAGGGTGTGGAGGGGCTTATTCATGTCTCTGAGATGAGCTGGGTTAAGAAGAATGTTCCCCCTGGTAAAATCCTTACAATGTCTCAGGAAGTAGAAGTTATGATTCTTGAAGTGGATATTGAAAAAAGGCGTATATCTCTGGGCCTTAAGCAGACCATGGATAACCCCTGGGAAGCTTTTGACAAAGCCCATAAGCCAGGAACTACAATTGAAGGTGAGGTCAAAAGCATTACAGAGTTTGGTATGTTTATTGGTCTTGAGGGTGATATTGACGGTATGGTTCACTTATCTGATCTTTCCTGGGATGAATCAGGAGAAGAGGCCCTTAAGACATACCAAAAAGGAGAGACAATTCAAGCCAGGGTTTTGGATATAGATACTGATAAAGAGCGTATTAGCCTTGGGATCAAACAATTGCAAAACGATCCCATGGAAGGTGTTGCTTTGAAGAAAGGTGATACTGTCACCTGCACGGTTTCTGAAGTTACCTCTGGTGGTGTAAGCGTTACATTTGGTCCTGATGGGTCACTGTCTTCTTTTATCCGGAAATCTGATCTTTCCCGTGATCGTTCAGAGCAACGTCCTGAGCGTTTCGCTGTTGGTGACAAACTTGATGCTATGGTGACACAGGCTGACAAAAGAACACGTAAAATTTCTCTTTCTGTAAAAGCCCTTGAAATTAATGAAGAACAGCAAGCTGTTTCCCAATATGGCTCAAGGGATTCAGGTGCCTCTTTGGGAGACATTCTGGGAGTTGCTTTACGAGAACAGGGAGAGGAAACTGAAGAGGAAAAGACAGCACAGGCTGAATCTGCTTCTCCTAAAAAACCTAAGACAAAATCACCGTCTAAAAAGCAAGAGGGTGAAGGGGAAGACTAGTCTATGCTTTCTGGAAGCTTTAAGCTGAAGCAAAATTTAGAAAGTTAGAAAAAAAACAGGTGGGGAGGCGTGAAAGCCCAAGAAGTTTTTATGACTTTTTGCCTGTTTTTTTCTTTTCTATAGTTTGTCTTAAGTTTTTTTCTTGTGTTTTTTTGTTTTGGGGTATGGTTTTGTTGAAATCTGAGCTTATTGAAAAGCTTGCTAAAGAGCATGCTTTTTTACCTGTTCAGGATATTAAATCCTGTGTTGATATTTTGTTAAAAGAAATAGAAACGACGCTTGCAGAAGGGGGAACGGTGGAGCTGCGTGGCTTTGGTGTTTTTTCCACACGTAAAAAACCTTCCCGTAAAGGCCGTAACCCCCGTACGGGAGAGGAACTGGATGTTGAAGAAAAGTATGTCCCTTATTTCCGTGCGGGGAAAGTTTTACAAGAGCGTATGAATCCCTTTTAGACAGTTCCTGAACTGTACGCAAGACAGCTTATCCTAAGCTCGTATCAAAGATTTTCTTTTGTAAATTTATTTTTTTTCAGGAACGATGTCTCATTGTTCTATATCTCTAAATTGATGTTTCCTTAAACACCGTGCTCTGTCCCATAGAGAGCAACTATACACTTAACTGTAATCCTGTTGCTTTTGCGAGGCAGGCAGGTGTCCGTGTAGATCGGACTCCTGCCTTCTGTTCATGAAGAAAATTTTCCTGTACAGTATAACATGATGTATCAAAGTTAAAAAATGTGGACGCCAACATGGTGGATAAACAGAACGTACTAACAGAAAACCAGCAAACAGAGCTTATGGAACGGGAGGTGGTTGAACATCAGCCACCCTCTTACTACCGGGTTTTGCTTTTAAATGATGATTTCACGCCCATGGATTTTGTTGTAGAAATTTTATGTGAAGTTTTTAACAAAAGTGAAGAAGAGGCTTTACGTGTCATGCTCCATGTGCACAATCATGGCGTGGGTGTTTGTGGTGTTTATACGTATGATGTCGCAGAAACCAAGCTTGCACTTGTCTTAAATATAGCCAGGCACAACACTCACCCTTTACAGGGCAGGCTTGAGAAAGTTGATGAGGAGTAAGACCATGTCTTCACTATCACCCCAGCTTGAAGACACCTTAAGGCATGCTATGGCCCTTGCAGCTGAGCGTCATCATGAATATGCCACGCTTGAGCATTTATTACTTGCTTTGACGGAAGATACGGATGCGGCTGCTGTTATGCAGGCATGCGATGTTGATATAGAGCGTTTGCAGAAGAATTTGATTCATTATCTTGATCATGAGCTTTCTGGTCTTGTGGTGAAAGCTGCTCATGAAACGTCAACCACAGCAGGTTTTCAACGGGTTTTGCAACGTGCCCTTTACTCTGTTCAGGCTTCAGGGAGAGAGGAAGTCACAGGGGCCAATGTCCTTGTTGTTTTATTTTCAGAGCGTGAAAGTCATGCTGTTTATTTTCTTCATGAACAGGATATGACACGCTATGATGCTGCTGTTTATCTGGCCCATGGTATGGACAAACTGTCTCATGAAAGTTTTTCTTCCCTGATCAAAAGAGATGAAGACCTGGAAGACTATGATGCTTCAGAAAAAACGTCAGAGAAGACCGGCAAGACACAGCATGATCCTTTGAAAGAATATTGTGTCAACCTTAACAGTAAAGCTCTTGAAGGGGCTATTGATCCTCTGATTGGACGCCGAAAAGAAGTGGAACGCTGTATCCAAATTCTCTCACGCCGGCGTAAGAATAATCCCCTTTTGGTGGGGGATCCAGGTGTTGGGAAAACAGCTATTGCTGAAGGCCTTGCCCGGATGATTGTTGAAAAACAGGTGCCGGATATTTTGCATGAGGCTGATATTTACGCGCTTGATATGGGGTCTCTTGTGGCCGGAACACGCTATCGGGGTGATTTTGAAGAACGTATTAAAGCCGTTGTGAAAGCCCTTGAGAAAAAACAGCATGCTATTTTATTTATCGATGAAATTCATACGGTGATTGGGGCCGGTGCTACTTCAGGAGGGGCACTGGATGCTTCTAATCTTTTGAAACCTGCCTTACAGTCAGGGCAATTACGGTGTATGGGATCAACAACCTATAAAGAATATCGTCAGCATTTTGAACATGATCGTGCACTTGCGCGGCGTTTTCAGAAAATTGATGTCAAAGAGCCCAGTGCAGACGATACCCTCAAAATTTTGCATGGCATCAAAACTTATTTTGAAGATTTTCATGGAGTCCGCTATACAAAAGATGCATTGAAAATGGCTGTTAAACTTTCTCAGCGTTATCTGACGGGGCGAAAATTACCAGACAAAGCAATTGATGTTTTGGATGAGGCTGGTGCACAGCAAAAGCTTTTACCTCCTTCTAAACGTAAGAAGACTATTCATACCCAGGATGTCGAGAAAGTGATTGCGTCTCAGGCACGGGTCCCCGTTAAATCTGTTTCCCGTTCTGATGAGCGCCTTTTGCAAAATCTGGAGAAGGACCTCAAACGTGTTGTTTTTGGTCAGGATCAGGCACTTGAACAGCTGGCTTCTTCTGTAAAACTTTCTCGTGCAGGGCTTCGCGAGCCTGAAAAGCCCACGGGAAGCTATCTTTTTTCTGGCCCGACAGGGGTTGGTAAGACGGAGGCTGCACGTCAGCTGGCTCTGCTTTTAGGTGTCGAGCTTTTGCGCTTTGATATGTCGGAATACATGGAACGTCATGCCGTCTCACGTCTGGTCGGTGCACCGCCTGGCTATGTGGGTCATGATGATGGGGGACAGCTTACTGATGCCGTTGATCAAAATCCCCACTGTGTGTTGCTCTTTGATGAAATTGAAAAAGCCCATCCGGAAGTTTTTAACATTCTTCTTCAGGTGATGGATCATGGTCGTTTGACAGACTCGAATGGCAAAACGGCGGATTTTCGTAATGTGCTTCTTATTATGACCACCAATGCCGGTGCTCAGGAATCCCAGAAAAATATGATTGGTTTTGGACGTGGTAAAAATACGGGGGCAGATGAGACAGCTATTAAACGTCTTTTTTCTCCTGAATTCCGCAATCGTCTTGATGCGATTATTCCTTTTGTGTCTCTTAAGCCCTCTGTTGTTGAACGTGTGGTAGAGAAGTTTCTTATTCAGCTGGAAATTCAACTGGCAGATCGTGACATTGTCTTTGACCTGACACCAGAAGCTTCAAACTGGCTTGCAGGGCGGGGCTATGATGAAGCTTTTGGGGCAAGGCCTCTGGCGCGCCTTATCCAGGAGAGTATTAAGAAGCCTCTGGCGGATGAAATTCTTTTTGGCCGTCTTAAAAAGGGAGGTCTTGTCAAAGTTGATGCCACATCACAGGATGCACAGGAACTTTCCTTTACAATAAAACCTTCCTCACGTAAAAAAACATCAGGATCATCTTCTGCCCGTCAGGGTCAGAAACGTCTGCCGGAAGCTCTCCCTGTTAAGGAAAGTACATAAAAGGTCTTTTTACCCGGATATGCTGGGGTTGAGTGTTCTGTCAAAGAAGCAGAGATTTTCTCTTTACCAGAAAAAGAGAGATCCATAATGATCTTAAAATTCGTTATTCAGAATGAATATAAGGAAAAACTATGCATGATACACAAGAAGATCCCATTGTTATAACAGGTATGGCACGTACGCCTATGGGAGCCTTTCAGGGTGTTTTAGAGCCCATGACATCATCTCAGCTTGGTGCTCAGGCTCTCAAAGCTGCTGTGAAAGACTCAAAGCTTTCGGGAGAGGACTGTGATCAGGTTTTCATGGGATGTGTTTTGCCAGCAGGGCAGGGTCAGGCCCCTGCACGACAAGCCATGTTAGGGGCCGGGTTTCCTCATGGTGTTCCGGCGACCACGGTCAATAAAATGTGTGGATCAGGCATGCAAACCGTGATTATGGCGCATGATGTTTTGTTTGCAGGGTCTGCCCGTATGATAGTCGCAGGTGGTATGGAAAGCATGACCAATACCCCCTATCTTCTCCCCGATGCACGTCAGGGTTTGCGGATGGGACATAAACGCCTTATCGATCATATGTTTTGGGATGGTTTAACAGATGCCTATGAGCATGAGCTTATGGGGGTTTTTGCAGACAGGACGGCCAAAGAGTTTAAAATTACACGTGAAGAACAGGATGCTTTTGCTGTTCAATCTGTTCAGCGTGCTCAAAAAGCTATTGAAACAGGTAAGTTTAAGCGTGAAATTACCCCTGTGATGGTAAAGACACGTAAAACAGAAACTCTGGTAGAGACAGACGAATCTCCAGGGCGGGCGAAACCTAATAAAATTCCCCACCTTAAACCAGCTTTTGGTCAAGAAGGAACTGTAACGGCAGCGAATGCTTCTTCCATTTCTGACGGTGCAGCAGCGCTTGTTTTGATGCGTTTATCACAGGCCCAAAAGCGGGGCCTGAAGCCCCTGGCTGCGATACGGGCCCACGCTGTCCATGCACATGAGCCTCAGTATTTTACCACAGCACCTGTGCCGGCTGTTGAAAAAGTTCTCAAAAAAGCAGGCTGGCACAAAGATGACGTTGATCTCTATGAGATTAATGAAGCTTTTGCCGTGGTCAGCCTTTATGCGATAAAGGCGTTGGGGATTTCCCATGATAAGGTTAATATTCATGGCGGGGCCTGTGCTCTGGGTCACCCTATTGGGGCATCAGGTGCGCGAATTATGGTCACGCTTCTTGCGGCTCTGGAACATTATAATCTCTCCAAAGGTGTTGCCAGTCTTTGTATAGGAGGGGGGGAGGCAACGGCTATTGCCCTGGAGCGTTTGGCATAGACTATAAACTTTCTCGCAGGTCTTGAAGATGATGACTTCGGGTACACAGAGCACTATCCAAAACAGCAGAAATTTTTGGCTGTTTGCTCTTAAGGTCTTAGGGATTATCTTTTTCAGCCTTGCGGTTTTTTGCATTCTTCTATGGTTGTTTCGTCTGCCCGTTGCGGGGTTTGCGCTACAAAAAATTTTGGCCCGTCAGGGTATAGAAGCTTTTGTTGAGGTTGAAAGCCTTGACCTGAACAGGGTCCGCTTGCGTACGCTTCGCCTTGGGCCTGAAACAGAGCCTGCGGTTCAGGTCAAAACAGTGATATTAACCTATGCCTGGCCTGAAATTTTACATGGAAAGTTCAAAAGCCTTGTTCTTGAGGATCCTGAAATTAACCTTGTCTGGCATGACAAGGGCCCGGGCCTGAAGAATTTAGTTTTGCCCTCTTCTCAGGGGGGAGAGAAAACCAGTTTGACACTTCCTCAGGATATCACCATAAAAAATGCTGTGGTGAATCTTGCAACATCTGTGGGTGAGTTTCGTCTTCAGGGAGAGGTTGCGGGGGGAGAAAAGAAGGGGTGGGAGATAGTCCTGGACCTCCAGCCTGTTTCCCTGGACCGGTCCGGGGTCAATATTGCTTTTGATGGTATAAAGGCAAAGCTTAGTTACCATGATAGTGGCATAACAGCCTCTTTAAAAGCTGATTTTGAGGATCTGCAAACCCCCGATGGAGGGGTTGAGAACACGGTCCTGAACTTGACCCTTAAAGGGCGTACACATTTGGTTAGGAAGGTAGACAACTGGTCTCAAAGCCTTCACGACTTCACCGGCACAGCCAGTTTATCTTTTTCTTTTGAAAATGCTTTTCTGGCAGAAGAACATCGTCAGTCTTTTCCAGAAAAGCTTTTGTCTGTGAGCCGGGATCTTCCCCTTGCTGAGGTGTTCACACCTTCTCTTATCGCGCAGTTTGAAGACAGTTTAGAAGCTTTTGAGGGGCAGGGGCATATAACATTAACAGCAGGTGAGGAGGGCTTAAGTTTTTTCATGCCACGCCCTTTGCAGCTTCGATCCGGTTCTGGTTTTTCTCTTGAGGTAAAACCTCTTTCTCAGGACCAAACTTTTCTTGAATATGACAGATCTTCTTCTCTTTTGCGTGCTCTTGGGGCTTTAAAACTTGAAGGTGATCCAGAGGCCAACATAACACGCTTTGATGCCCGTTTTCAGTGGCCAGAGGGCGAAAAACCTGTTTTTAAGAGTTTGCAGACGGAAGGAGCGGTCAGGCTTCGGGGCAGGGATAAGGCGCAGCTTGATCTTCAGGCCGATCAGATTTTACTGGATAAACAGGGAGAAGATATAGGGCTTCGTCTCCGTGGCCTTCTGGGCTATACAGGCCCCTGTGGAACCCTTTGTCCCGGGGCTTATACTGAAAGCCAGCTTCATAAAGCTGAAATACGTGGATCTTTAGGGGTGGAGATTCGTGAAAAAGAGGGCAGCGTTTTTTTAGAGAAAGCAGGTATGTTGTTTTCTTTAAAAGATTTTCAGGGCCCGGATTTTCATCTTTTTGATCTTAAAGCCCGGATCAGGCCTTTTATACCTGAAAAAAAGGCTTTGTCCTGGGGAAAAGAGGGGATTGGTCTCGAGGTGTATCTTTCAAAACCAGAAGGGAGTTTACAGCAGGGTCAGCTCCTTTTTGAGAGAGTTAACCTCAAAGGGGATATCCATCTTGGTTTACAAAAGGAGCGACTTTTTTTTGAGACCTCTCAACCTGTTCCTTTTTCTTTTGCTCATGTGAAGCAGGAAAGTTTTAGGATCAAAGATTTTTCTTTGCTGTTAAACCCAGGCATGAAAGGTGTCTGGGCTTTAGGTAAAAATAGGGAGGGAAATGTTCAGGCAGGCTGGCGCAAGGCCCGGGCGCAAAATCTCATTATGGAGGATTTTTCGGGAGAGCTTAGTCTCGGGAAGGGTTCTTTCAGCCTTGTTGCTGAGAAAGATGTGACGTTGAAGGCGCGTTTGCAAAAACTGGAAGGAAGGATGCTTAAACCCTTAGCTGTAAAGGATTTTCCTTTGATGGGCCGTTTCCATATTCCTCTTATCAATTTTGACCTGAGTCAAAAGGATGAAACGCCTCCTTATTTCACACTCGGGCTTGAAAAAGGTTCTGCAGGCTTTCAAACACTTTCCCCCGGTCTGCTTCAGGATGGGATTGGGGCTCAGAATCTTTTTATAAAGCTAGAGGGAGACCTTTCTCAAAAACCACATATGACATTTAGGAATTTTGAGACAGAAGTCCATTTTCAGGGGGAGAGGCCACCTCTCACACCTTCTAAACTTGAGGGAAAGGGAGATTTAAACGGAAAATTATTGAAAGCTGTTGTCAGCCTTTCTCCCCTTGCTGCCCGGGATCAGACATTAACAGCTCACCTGACCCACAGGTTTGATAACAATAAAGGAAAAGCAGATCTTAAACTGAAAACTATAGATTTTGAACCTGATGGTTTCCAGCCCACTATGATAACACCTCTTCTTCAGGGCTGGTTAGTGGACACCAGAGGCAAGCTTGGAGGGCAGGCCTGTTTTACCTGGGGTGAAGGTGCTTTCACAAGTACCGCCAGCCTGGATATACGTCATATAGATACAAAGCTTTCCTGGGGACAAATTTTTGGCCTCTCTTCTCATATGGACTTTTTAAGTCTTTGGCCTCTTATCACGAAAGGTCCCCAAACACTGACACTTAAGGGGGCAGACTTAGGCCTGCCCATAGAAGAAGGGGAGATTGTTTTTCGTGCAGATAAGGGGGAGGTCGTTCACCTTCTTAAAGCTGAATGGCCTTTTCTTGGAGGTGTTCTGGGCATTCAGCCTTTTGAGTATAAGCCCGGTATGGGGAAGAAAGAAACCAGTCTTTATGTTGACAATATTGATCTTGAAAAGCTTTCAAAACGCCTTGAGAAACTTAAAATAGATATAAGCGGTCTTTTGAAAGGGAATTTGCCTCTTGTGATTACCCCGCAGGGCCTGCATATTAAGGGGGGTTTTTTTGAGACTTTGGAGGACGGCATTTTCCGTTATCAGGGATCCGCTGATCAGGCTGTCAAAGACAATGAACAGGCAAAGCTGGCTTTTGACCTTTTAAAGGATTTTCATTATAAGAAAATGCTTCTGCGCCTTGATGGTGACATACGAAAAGATATGACGGCTGTTCTTAATATGTCAGGTTACAATCCAGATGTTCTTTATGGAAGCCCTGTTGACTTTACCATCACGCTGGGTGCAAATTTCCTTGAGCTTTTAAAAGCGCAACTTGCCAGCACAGATCTTGAAAAAGCTGCTGAAACAGCAGATACTTTGCCCGAACGTTAAAGCTGGGTTCAGGAAAACAGAGCTATAAGACTTTAAAAAAGAAGAAGGACTACAGTATGACCTTAAAAACCTTAAGTCTTTTGGGAATTTTCTTTTTGGCCATGGGGTGTGCCCATACCATTAAAGTTCAGGCCCCGGATAAGCCTATAAAAATTGATCTCAATGTTAAAATTGATCAGGAAGTCCGCATCAAACTCGACAAAGATGTGAATAACCTTATTAAGAACAATCCCAATATTTTTTAAGATAAAGGAAGGAGTATACTTATGAATCTTCTGCGCCACGCAGCCTTAGCTGTTTTTATGATGAGTTTGACACCAGGTTTGATCTCTCTTACCACCTCTGTGGCACAGGCTGCCTCTCCTGATGAGCTGGTCCGCACTGGAAAAGCCCAGGGCCTGGTTGGTGAGCGTGCAGATGGGTATCTTGGCCTTGTCAAATCTGATGCGCCTGCGGATATTAAGGCGGCTGTTCAGGATATTAATGCTAAACGCAAGGCTGCTTATCAAAATTTGGCACGTCAGCAAAATGTAACTGTTGAGCAGGTTGCTGCTTTGACAGGAGAAAAACTTATAGCGCGTGCCCCCGCAGGCGAATATGTCATGCACTCCGGTGGGCAATGGTCTAAAAAGTAATTTTTTGAGGGAAAGGTTGCTTGTCCTGAAGAAGAGAAGCATTCTTTCCTTTTTTTCCTGTAAAAAAAGAAAATGGATACCACGCACGTTATTATTATAGGGGCAGGTCCTACAGGATTGACCGCCGGGGTGGAGCTTTTAAGGCGAGGTAAATCAGCTACTATTATTGAGAAAAGGATAACAGGCTCAACCCTTTCACGGGCTGTGGGCATTAATCCAAAAAGTTTACATCTGTTAAAAAAAAGTGGTGTCACACAACAGCTTTTAGATAGTGGGGTTTCCTATAAACAGGCTAATTTTTATGATGAAAAACACTTTTTAGTCTCTATTCCCTTTAAACAGGAAAATATACGTCATGGGCATGATATTGTGCTGGGATTACCACAGGATCAAACAGAGGAAATTCTCAAAAATAAATTTACTGAACTGGGCGGGATAATACACTATGGCACAGAGTTTGCTGATATAAAGCAGGATGATTGTGGTGTAACAATTATGACGAGAACAGGACAGGAAATGCCCTGTGATTATGCTTTAGGGGCTGATGGTATTCATTCAACCGTACGTAAGGCTTTAAATATCCCCTATGAAGGTTACGAATTAAAAAAAATTTGGTCGATTGCTGACGCAGAGCTGAAGAATTGGAACTGTAGAGAGGGACCTAATTTATTTATGCTGGGTAAGGGAGATGTTTTGGTTGTTGTCCCTTTTAGAGGCGCGCGCTGTCGTGTTGTTTCTAATACAGAAAATGCACTGGAAACTTTGCCGAATTTTTTAAAAGAGCAGGGCCTGAAAATTGGAAAAGTTTATAGAGAAGGGCAATTTACTGTCGCTCTTAAACAGGTCAAAGACTATAGCAAAGGCCGTGTGTTTCTGGCAGGAGATGCTGCCCACTGCCATAGCCCTGTAGGGGGACGGGGTATGAACCTTGGGATTGCAAATGCTGCAAAATTTGCTGAACTTCTTTCTGCAGACAAACTGCCAGGCTATACAAAAATATGTCATGAAGAAGGGAAAGGCGTTCTTGAAGGATCTGAATTTCTTCGTCGAAGAATAACATCAACAGGTTTTGAGCGTTTTTCTATAACTTTGGGTCTTAAAACAATAGGCCGTTTACCTACAGTTCAAAGATGGGTTGCAAAGGAACTTCTTTATGGATAATCCCTTTTAAGAGAGAAAATAGTTTCTTAAGGCAGGAATGTATATGGCAAACTCTATGCCCTGCTTTTTTAGATAAGCTGTTTTACCCTTTATAACGTCTTTATTTTTCTGTTTATAAAAGCCAGGAAAGGTAATTTCCTCTGTAGGCTATGTCAGACCCTGTTAGAGAAAGCAATGCGTTGTGTCTTCTCTTTTATCTTTCTTTCCTTATTCCTCGAAGGGGACTTTTGGCAAGTTTTTGTTCCAGAGACTTGCCTTATTCCTAAGAGGGGTATAGCAAGAACAGGAAGAGAACTTTTCATCCTTTTTCCTGTGTCATGGTATGGTCCCTATGTCTTCAGATACAAAAACCATAAGCATATATGGTGCGCGCGAGCATAACCTTAAAAATATTTCTCTTGATCTTCCAAGGGGGAAACTGACCGTTATTACAGGGCTTTCCGGATCAGGAAAATCTTCTCTCGCATTTGATACGCTTTATGCTGAGGGGCAAAGGCGTTATGTGGAAAGCCTGTCTGCCTATGCACGTCAGTTTCTTCAGTTGATGCAAAAACCGGATGTTGATCGTATTGAAGGGTTGTCCCCCGCTATCTCTATTGAGCAGAAAACAACGGCACGTAACCCGCGTTCGACGGTGGGGACGGTAACAGAAATTTATGACTATATGCGACTTTTATGGGCGCGGGTCGGGATCCCTTATTCACCAGCAACCGGCCTGCCGATTGAAAGTAAAACCGTCAGCCAGATGGCAGATGAAATTATGGCTTTGCCGGAAGGGATGCGTGCCTATCTTTTGGCCCCTATGGTTCAGGGACGCAAAGGTGAGCACAAAAATGTATTTGCAGAACTTCTCAAACAGGGTTTTCAAAGGGTTAAGGTAGATGGGACACTATATGCTCTTGAAGATGTTCCGGCCCTTGATAAGAAATTTCGTCATACCATAGAGGCGGTGATTGACAGGGTGGTGATAAGGCCCGGTCTTGAAGGCCGTTTGTCAGACTCTCTTGAAACGGCGCTGAGACTGGCCAAAGGTGTAGCAATTTTAGAGCAGCCTGATCAAAAAGATGAAAAAGGTCAGCCACAACGCCTTGTTTTTTCAGAACATTTTTCTTGTCCGGAGTCAGGTTTCTCTCTTCCTGAAATTGAGCCACGTCTGTTTTCTTTTAACAGCCCCTATGGGGCGTGCCCCACATGTGATGGTTTAGGCCATACTCTGGCTTTTGATGCAGATCTTGTTGTGCCGGATGAGAATTTGAGCCTTGAGGAAGGGGCCCTTAAGCCCTGGTCTAAAAAAACATCTTCCCTTTACCATCAAACTCTTCTGGGGCTTGCAGGGCATTATAATTTTTCTATGGATACACCCTGGACAGATTTACCGGAACAGGCACGTAAGGCCATTCTTTATGGTTCAGAGAAAGAGAAAATTCCCCTTGTTTATGAAGATGAAGCACGGCGTTATGAAGTTTTAAAAACTTTTGAAGGTGTGATCCCTAATCTGGAACGTCGCTGGCGTGAGACAGATTCGGCCTGGATGCGTGAGGAGTTAGGGCGTTATCAGGCTCAGGCACCCTGTACAGCCTGTGGAGGCCAGCGTTTGAAGCCAGAAGCTCTTTGTGTGAAAATCAGGGGATCTCACATTGCTGAAGCCTCAAACCTTTCTATTGAAAAGGCTCGAATCTGGTTTCAGGAAGCACAGGAGGGTCTCACCCCTCAAAAAAAGACGATTGCTGAGCGTATTCTTAAGGAAATTCATGAGCGTCTTCAGTTTCTTAATGATGTGGGATTAGGCTATTTGACTCTGGCACGTTCTTCCGGCGCCCTTTCAGGGGGGGAGTCACAACGCATCCGCCTGGCAAGCCAGATTGGGGCAGGTCTGACAGGTGTTCTCTATGTTCTTGATGAGCCTTCCATTGGTCTTCATCAAAGAGATAATGCCCGTCTTTTGAAAACTTTGCACCATCTTCGTGATTTGGACAATACGGTTATTGTTGTGGAACATGATGAGGAGGCTATGTTAAGTGCCGATCATGTTGTTGATATCGGCCCCGGTGCTGGCATTCACGGGGGTGAGGTTATTGCTGAGGGAACGGCTCAGGATATTATGGTAAGGGAGGAAAGCCTGACAGGGCAATATCTTTCTGGTGCGCGTTATATACCTATCCCCAAAAAACGCCGTAAACCTGTTAAGAAGAAAAAAATTCTTCTCAAAGGCGCGCGGGGTCATAATCTCAAAAACATTGATGCTGCCTTTCCTTTAGGGCTTTTCATCGGTGTAACGGGGGTCTCAGGTGGTGGCAAATCAACCCTTGTCATTGATACCCTGCATAAAGCCATGGCGCGACGCCTTAACGGTGCTTCGGCTGTGCCCTCTCCTTATGATAAGCTTGAAGGGCTGGACCATATTGATAAGATTATTGAAATCAGCCAGGCTCCTATAGGGCGTACGCCGCGTTCTAACCCCGCAACCTATACGGGTGCCTTTACACCCATACGGGACTGGTTTGCAGGTCTGCCTGAAGCCAGGGCACGGGGGTATAAACCAGGACGTTTTAGTTTTAATGTTAAAGGTGGGCGTTGTGAAGCCTGTCAGGGCGATGGTGTTGTCAAAATAGAAATGCATTTTCTGGCCGATGTCTATGTCACCTGTGATGTCTGTCAGGGGGCGCGGTATAATCGTGAAACTCTTGAGATTACCTTCAGGGAAAAATCTATTGCTGATGTCCTTGATATGACGGTGGAAGAAGGTGTTCTCTTTTTTGAAGCTATACCTTCTGTGCGCGATAAGCTGGAGGCTTTAAGGAATGTCGGGCTGGGCTATATTAAAATTGGTCAGCAGGCGCCGACACTTTCCGGTGGGGAGGCTCAGCGTGTCAAACTCGCAAAAGAGCTCTCTAAACGTCCGACAGGACACACTTTTTATATTCTTGATGAACCAACGACGGGGCTTCATTTTGAAGATGTACGTAAGCTTTTGGAAGTGCTCCATGCTCTTGTTCAGCAGGGGAATACGGTCCTGGTGATTGAGCATAATCTTGATGTGATCAAAACAGCAGACTGGCTGATTGATTTAGGTCCGGAAGGGGGCGATGGTGGTGGAGAGATTGTTGCAGAGGGGACCCCCGAACAGCTTTCTGCCTTACCACAAAGCTGGACAGGGCGTTTCTTAAAACCTGTTTTAGAAAAATCAGCGACTCGTTCCTTAAAAAACTAAACCCTCTCTAACAGAGAAATTCTGGCCCTTTATTTAGGGGCTAACAGGTTTTTGAGGGTGAAGTTTTAAAAAGCGCCTCAGCGTTTTCGTTATCTGATCTGGAGAAGTTCCATGGGTGAAAATGGCGATATTGCGTCCCTGTTCATCCATGAGATAGATAATACTGCTGTGATCCATAAGATAGCCGGCAGCGCTTTCAGGAGTTTTCTCTTTTTGATAATAGACCTTATAGGCCTGCGCGACACTTTTAATCTGTTCAGGCGTCCCTGTCAGGCCAGTGAGGTTTTCCGGAAAACCATTGGATGTGACGTAAGTCTTAAGAAACTGAGGCGTATCACGCTCAGGGTCCACAGAAATAAAAACAGGCTGAAAACGGTCTTTGTCCTGGCCTAAATCCTCAAGAGCTGCTGCCATAACCTGAAGGCTTGTCGGACAAATATCAGGGCAATAAGCATACCCAAAATAGACAAGCAGGGGGCGACCTGAAAAATCCTTTTCTGTAACAGTTTGTCCCTCCTGATTAACAAGTTCAAAAGGGCCACCAATCGCTGTGTTTACTATGAAATCAGGTGTTTTGACTGATTTTTCTTCTGTCTTTTGTTTTTCAGAACATGCTGTTATAAGAGCACAACAAAAAAGGGCGATCGCAATAAAACGCATGGTAATGGTCTCCATATAAAGGCCATGGCAAAGAGTATAATCCCTATACTATTCTTCTTTTGAAAAGACAAAAAGGAAAATTATTCATGTCTTCTGATCGAGCTTCATCAGCAAACAGCCCTTATTCCCAAACTCCTGCCCCCCATATTATGGACCCCGGTGGCACACACACAACCGATATCGCTATTATTGGAGCGGGGCCCGTTGGCCTTTTTGCCGTCTTTGAGCTTGGCCTTTTGGATGTTCAGGCCCATCTTGTTGATATTTTAGACAGACCCGGTGGACAATGTGCAGAGCTGTATCCCGAAAAACCTATTTATGACATTCCTGCCTGGCCTGTGATCAGTGGTCAGGGCCTGACGGACAGGCTCATGGAACAAATTGATCCTTTTAAGCCTGTTTTTCATCTTAGCCAAATGGTTAAAGAACTTAAAAAAACAGAGACAGGCTGGTCCTTAAAGACAGATGAAAATACGGCCCTTGAGGCAAAAGCTGTTGTCATTGCCGCGGGTGGCGGGGCTTTCCACCCTAAAAAACCCCCTTTACCTCAACTTGACATTTATGAAAATAAAAGTGTGTTCTATGCTGTCAAACGTATAGATGATCTACGTGGGCGACATATTACAATAGCAGGGGGGGGGGATTCGGCGCTGGACTGGGCGCTGGCTCTTCAGCCTGTGGCGGAGAGCATAACACTTGTCCATCGTCGTGATTCTTTTCGTGCTGCTCCTGACAGCGTAAACAAAATGCGTGCTTTGGTGGAGGAAGGGAAACTCAGCCTTATGATCGGGCAAATGAAAGCCCTCCATGGAACAGAAGGACAGCTAACAGCTGTGGATATTGCATCTGGTGATGGAAGTGTGACACAGGTCAGGACAGATGTTCTTCTCCCTTTTTATGGCCTTACCATGAAATTAGGACCCCTTGCAGATTTTGGCCTTCATCTGCATGAAAACCTTATTCCTGTTGATACAGAAAAATTTGAAACCTCAACGCCGGGAATTTTTGCTATTGGTGATATTAATGCCTATCCCGGTAAACTGAAACTCATTCTTTCAGGTTTCCATGAGGCAGCTTTGATGGCACAGGCTGCTTTTGCTTATGTGTATCCGGATCGCAAACTGCGTTTCCAGTACACAACAGCTTCAACGGACTTACAACGTAAGCTTGGTGTCAAATAAATGGTCTTATGTGATAATATAGTACAGGATTGAGATTGGGGGTTTAATGTCCTTAGTAGTTTTATAAGGTCTTGGTGACGTCAGTTCATAAAACGATCACCAAGATAAACCCTGCGCACGGCTTCATTGGATAAGACATCTTTTGGGGAGCCTTCAAAAAGAAGGTCTCCATCATAAAGTATGGAAGCTCTGTCAACGATATCGAGTGTTTCACGTACCTGATGATCTGTAATTAAAATACCAATACCACGGTTTTTAAGAAAACGGATTAAACCGGATATATCTGCAATAGCTAAAGGATCAATGCCTGTAAAAGGTTCATCCAAAAGCATGAAAGAAGGACGGGAAGCCAGAGCACGCGCAATTTCAACCCGGCGACGCTCCCCACCGGAAAGGGACAGGGATGAGGATTTTGCGATATGCATAATATGGAGCTCTTCCAGAAGACCTTCTGTGATCTCTTTTTGTTTCTTTTTATCCCGTTCATGAAGTTCAACGACCCCCATAATGTTATTCCAGACATTGAGGCCCCTGAAAATAGAACTTTCCTGGGGAAGATAGCCAATACCTAAGCGGGCACGCTGATACATAGGAAGAAAGGTAATATCGTCTCCGTCAAGCGTGATACGACCTGAGTCTGCTTTGATAAGACCCGTGATCATATAAAAAAATGTTGTTTTTCCTGCGCCATTGGGTCCTAAAAGACCAACAATTTCTCCACGCTTAACATGAAGACTGATGTTTTTAATAATATCACGTTTGAAATAAGATTTTCCTAAACCTTCTGCACATAAACCAGATGAAGCAGAATGCTCTAAACTCTCTTTATGTGTGTCCATAGAAAACTCTTTTATAGCGACTATTCTTAAAAAGAAGAAGGTGTCTCTTATGTTTGGAAAAAGGTCATGAAGATGCCATTTAAAGGCATAGAATACATGTAGTTTTGGCTGAATCCTTTTTTATGTCAAGAGACAGGAAGAGGAATTTTAACAGGGTTTTTTTTGGGGAAAAGTTTATGGAGAAAGAGCTATGCTTTCGGCCTTGCCCTCCCGGCGGAAGTCCGCAGCACCTTCCAAAAGGCCATTTTTGTGTCGTCTTATGGCATGGAGGCCAGAATTTTCTCCCTTTGTACTGTCAATAATATGGCCCATATTTTCTAGCTTCCTGATAAGCAGAGGAGAGAAATTTCCCTTTTCAAGACGTGTCACCGAGCCACGCGCAACAATATTAGGTAAATCAAGGGCTTTTTGAAGGGGTAAGCTCCAGTCAAGAACACCAATAAGGACTTTAAGAACATAGGCTGGAATAGAATTTCCCCCGGGGGAACCAACCGCAAGAACAAATTCACCTTTTTTATCAAAGACAATCACAGGTGACATAGAAGACCGTGGGCGTTTATCAGGGGCTGAGGCATTGGCAATCATACAGCCATTTTTATAGGAGCTCTCAAAAGAAAAATCTGTAAGCTGATTGTTCAGAAGTATACCCATAGCCATGCGTCGTGATCCAAAGACAGATTCAATGCTGGCCGTCATAGAGACCGTATTGCCTTCCCCATCTGTAATAACAAAATGAGTTGTTCCGGAGGGCTCTCTGGTCATGTCACAAAAAGGACCGAAACCGTCAATTTTTCCTGCCTCAACATGTTTTTGTGCCCTGTTTTTTTGAATCAGTTTCCGTCTCTTATCAAGATAGGTCTGACTGAGAAGTGTTTGAACAGGAACTTCAACAAAAGCCGGATCCGCCACATAAGCATCACGATCGGCATAAGCAAGGCGTGAAGCCTCTATAAAATAATGCCATCCTTCCGCGTTCTCTGGTCCATAAGAAGGCATGTCAAATCCTTCCAGCAAACCCAACATCTCATTAAGAATGACGCCGCCAGATGCGGGGGGAGGGGCACTACAGATTTTATAGCCCCGATAGGCGCGACAGAGCGGAGATTTTTTGAGGGCTTCATAATTTTTAAGATCCTGAGATGTAAGGACACCACCTTCAGGAGGGGCGGCCGTAGCTTTAATAAGGATCTCAGAAAAGGGAGCAGCATAAAAAGCCCCCGGGTTTTGCGAAAAAAGCCGTAATGCCCTGGCGTAGGCAGGATTTTTAAGTCTGTGACCAACAGGCCAGGCCTTGCCTTCAGGGCTTAGAAGCCAGGCTGCAACTTCTTTTGATTTTAAGGTGTTTTGAGGCTCAAGATAGCGTTTAATAAGACGATGCAGGCGTGGGGTGACCAAAAAACCCTCTTGTGCCACATGAAGAGCAGGCTGAAAGCCACGTCTCCAGGGCAGGTTGCCATGGTCTTTATGGGCCTCTGCCAAAAGAGACATAACGCCTGGAACGCCGACAGAAAGCCCTGATCTCCGTGCCTGGGGAAAAGATTTTTTCTTCCCCTGTGAATCCAGAAAGGGGAAGGGAGGCAGAGCAGAGGGGGCTTTTTCGCGACCATCGTAAACTGTTGTCATCTTTGTTTTTGCATCATAGTAAAGCATGAAAGCACCACCACCAAGGCCAGAGCTCTGGGGTTCTACAAGGCTTAATGTAGATTGTACGGCGATAGCAGCATCAGCAGCAGAACCTCCCTCACGCAAAATCTCAAGCCCTGCATCTACAGCTAAAGGGTGGGCTGCCGCGACCATGCCCTTTTGGAATAAATTCCCCTGTCCTATTAATTTTTCCTGTTTGTTAAAAGAGGCTGTTGAGCAGGATGAAAGAAAAAAAAATGTTAAAAATATTTGAATCGATATTTTCATAAGCATATCAACCTTATGTGTAAAAAAAATAGTACAACTTTTCATGACAACAGTCTCTCCTGGATATATCAAAAAAGAGTAAAATATTTATCTTTCAAAAAAATCAGAGTGTGTAGAACATGAAAACATCGATTTTAGTGTTTTCTTCTTTTCTTAATCTTCCTGCTCCAGCTCAAGGAGTGGTTGATCGGTGCCAACCTGGTCACCTGGAGCACATAAAACCTCTTTGATAATGCCTGTATGATCAGCACGTAAAATATTTTCCATTTTCATAGCTTCAATAACAAGAAGGTTTTGTCCCGGCTTAAGAACATCACCTGCCCTGACGGCTATAGACAAAACAAGGCCCGGCATAGGGCTTAGGATATGTTGATATGATTCCTTTGAGTGGCGTTCAGGCAGATACGCAAGAAGTGCACGTGCCTCAGGTTTTAAGACCCTGGTATCAATACGATAGCTTTTTCTCCGCATGTGGTAGCCATCTGTATGACGTTTTAGAGTTATACAAAAGGGGGCATTGTTGAGCATACCTTCACACAGCCAGTCCCCGGGTGTCCAGTTTGTCTCAAACCGCTTCCCCTTTTTCTGCAGCTCTTCATGGTCCAGTGGGACTGGCGCCAGAGCAGCTTGTTCCTTGAGAGAAGAGGGAGGTTCTGCAAAGCATAAAGCTCCAAAAGACTCAAGACAAAGATGAACACGCAGGTTTGTTTCTCCAAAAGCAACATCCCAAATCTGTGGGGTTTTTGTGAAATTATTCTCCGTGTTCAGGGGAGAGGACGGGAAGTTTTCTTGTTTTCGAGAACGTACAACCTCCCATGTTTTGGCATAGGCAGCCATAAACGCAAAAAGTTCTTTATCCTGACCCTGTGGCATATTTTCCTGAAAACCTTCAGGAAAAACCTCATCAATATAAGCCGTTGAAATCTCCCCTTTAAGGAAACGGGGTTCTTCAAGAACAGAGGAAAGAAAGGGAATATTCGTCTCAACCCCCATAATGGCGTAATGTTCTAAAGCCTTTGTCAGGCTTTTAACAGCTTCTCCCCTTGTTGCCCCGTGGGCTATAAGTTTCGCCATCATGGGATCATAATAAAGGCTGATACGATCACCTTCCTGAACCCCTGAATCAAGCCTTATAGTGTGTGTTTGCGTATTTTCTGTCTTTTTTGAACAAACATTTTGCCCGGGAGCGCGATAGCGGACAAGACGCCCTGTGGACGGCATAAAATTCCGCCAGGAATCTTCGGCATAAATGCGGGCCTCTATAGCCCAGCCTTTAGGAGAAAGTTCTTCCTGCTGAAGTGTTAAATGCTCCCCCGCGGCAATACGAATCATCCACTCTACAAGGTCAAACCCCAGCGTCATTTCTGTAACAGGATGTTCTACCTGAAGGCGTGTATTCATTTCCAGAAAGTAAAACCTGCCTTCCTGATCAACAATAAACTCAACGGTTCCTGCACTGTCATAGCCAACAGCACGCGCAAGGGCACAGGCCTGTTGACCCATGGCTTGTCTTAAAGCCTCATCAACAAAAGGACTTGGTGCTTCTTCTAAAATTTTCTGGTGGCGCCTTTGGACAGAGCATTCCCGCTCATTAAGATGAAGAACATTTCCATGATGGTCTGCCAGAATTTGAATTTCTATATGGCGTGGTCTTTCAATATATTTTTCAAGGAAAACACGTCCGTCACCGAAAGCAGAACGGGCTTCAGAGACTGCTGTCTGGAATCCCTCCTCAAAGCTTTTTTGATCAAAAGCAATACGAAGCCCCTTACCCCCGCCGCCTGCAGCGGCTTTAATCATCACAGGCCAGCCTATGCTCTCAGCTAATCTTAACCCTTCAGAAAGGTCGTCAACAGCATCATCTGAGCCCGCTGCCATGGTAAGGCCAGCCTTTTGGGCCAGCTTTCTGGATTCAATTTTATCACCCATCAGCGAAATTGCACGCGCATGGGGGCCGATAAAATTTATCCCCACTTCTTTGAGGCGTTCAGGTAAAAGAGGGTTTTCGGACAAAAACCCAAAACCGGGATGGAGGGCATCAGCCTCTGCGCTTTGAGCAGCTTCAATAACTTTTTCTATGTCAAGATAGCTCTGATGGGCCGGAGCATCTCCTAACAATATAGCTTCATCTGCTTGCTCAACTGCTAAAGAATCAGCATCTGCAGCACTGTACCCCACAACAGATTTAATCCCCATTTTTTGGCAGGTTCTAAAAATACGACAAGCGATTTCACCACGATTGGGGATAAAAATTTTTTTGAACACGGTCTCTTAAATCCTTTTAAGAAATTGCCTCAACCTTTTAAAAGAATAAATTTTTTATTAAAGCCTTATCTAATTAAAGGTAAAACCTTTTAGTGAAAAAATAAAGATCTTATATTTTTTATGAGAGGTGTTAGGAAAAGTTTTACGTGTAAACTATCAATAAGAGAGTCTTTTTTCTCTTTTATAATAAAAAAAGCCCGCCCATGAAAACATGGGCGGGTCATACAAAGTAAGTTTGGACGATCAAAAGAATCGGACATAAAGGACCGAGATTTCTCTTCCTACTAAAATTAAGAATGATTTGCAAGAAAAAAAATGTTTCGACCGTCTCTTTCTTGAATTTTTATACCTGTCACACATTGCAACGAGTTAGGTATATCTGTGTATATCAGCTTAAACAAAGGTCCGCGGAGCTCAAATAATAGCGTATAAAATCTCCATAACGCATGCCGGAGCATATCGGTAATAGTCACCCTACGGTGTTTCATTCGGTGTTTTTTGGAGATTGGGAATAGCGAGTATCAAGCTCATGGAGAAACGTATTCGGAACTTACCACCTGGTTTCGGTATCCATCGGGATAGTGAAGTCAAAGGGCTCATGGTCATCGCACATAAGATGACCAAGACCTATGCCTGACAGGGCGACATTCGACGGAATGGGCAACATCCGGGGGGAATTATAATAAGTAGGACTATGGATGCAATTATACGGGATTATAGAATGAGAGGCATTTGCGCGCAGGGCGATGCGCGGTGTTGCAGCTGCCGCAAAACCTTGCTCGCTCAATTCAGCAGTAGATGCCTTAACGATATCTCGACGTGTTTTATCTGTTAATTTTGTTTCATTACAAAAGTTACATTTTTGTTTTTACTTTTTCAATTCCAAAAAATAAATGAGTCAATGTAATTTTCGAGCATGCCATCAAACAAGGCGCTGAATAGGCCCAATATGATATTTGACAAAACCTCAACGACGGACGATGTACTGGCGGGCATTGACCTGTCCGGAAAATAGCCATGGTGACAGGAGCTTCCGGTGGCCTGGGTGAGGAAACAGCCCGAGCACTTGCGGCCCATGGTGCGGAGGTGACGCTTCTCGCCCGTAGTCAACAAAAGCTGAGCAAAGCAGCCGGGCGGATCAAGGATTCCACGGGCAAAACTGTGAACATCGGTACTTTGGAACTGCACCGCCCGAACACCATACGTGAATTTGTGCAAGGCTGGTTGTCATCGTATAGCCAGCTTGACATTTTGATTAACAATGCCGGGATTATGATGTGCCCGTACACCTTAACAGATGAAGGTTGGGAATTGCAGTTTGCCACCAATCATCTTGGGCATTTCCTGTTGACCAATCTGCTGATTGGTGCGTTGAAGAAGGGCGCTCCGTCCCGCGTTGTCACCGTATCCTCATCTGGCCATCATGTGGCACCGGTGGATTCGACGATATTCATTGCCAACACCGGGACTATGATCCGATTGATGCTTATGGACAGTCTAAGACGGCAAACGTCTGGTTTGCCCGAGAATTGAACCGCCGCTTTAATGACCAGGGTATAAGTGCGTTCTCATTACACCCCGGTGGCATTCAAACGGACCTGGGTCGTCATTTGACCGATGAGGTCATGACCCGTCTGATGGATTATATAAAACGAAATGGGGGCGGCGAAGGGGGAGGCAAAACTATCCCACAAGGTGCTGCGACAAGCTGCTGGGCAGCGACTTCACCAACCTTAGACGATAAAGGCGGTGAGTACCTAATCGATTGCCAGATTTCAAAACCAGATAACGGCCTCTCGGGACGTTCCGCATGGGCCTATGACGATCAGGCAGCGGCCCGGCTCTGGGATGTATCCAATTCTCTGCTGAGGACTGAATTTTAAAATGTCCATAAAACGCACGTGGATCTTGACCGCTGTCGCTTTTGGCTCTCTTTGTTCGGTGGCCTGTTCTAAGCAAGCTCCGATTGTTGACGTGTCAGATACGGCCGATAGGCCGCAAAACTCAAATCTCCATGAAGGATAATATTATGACGAAACATGCTCTCAGGTCTGCGCTTTCCCTGGCCGCAATGATCGGTCTTGTAGCCTGCGCTGACATGACCAATCATGAAGCAGGTAATGCAGTAGAAACATCCTCTGCTTCCTCCGCTGTCGTTATTGATCGCCCAACGTCTCCGAACCGCATTACGGTTCATGGACCGACGCATCTTACGGTTCACACAGAAGTGGAAATTGATGCCCCTGTTGAGGTGGTATGGGAGACGGTTATGGCCGAAGATAAATCCTGGAGCCCGAGCTACTATAAATTTGAAGGCGAGTTTAGAGAAGGCGGAATTATGCAAGTGACCCTTCGCGACCCGCTCAACCGCGGGGCTGACGCAGATTTAAGCTATTCTTTTGAGTGGTCTTACGAGGAAGGTCGCCGCTTTGGTTGGACGGGCCCATCTGTCACGGGAGGCCCCGTCAGTGACAATCACCAATTTGTTATGGTGCCCTTATCGCCAACCAAAACGCTCTTTGTGCAAAGCGATGATGTAACAGGGACTGATCCATCCGTGATTGATCTCTCGTCTGAACAAACGCTGGGATTCATTCAGGCACTCGCCACAGAGAACTATATGGCATTCAATGCAGCTCTCAAGAAACAGGCGGAAGCCAATTATAAGGCGCAGAAATGAAAATCGGGCCGGTAACGGCTTTAACATTAGAATGTGTGCCGGGTGGATGCGCTCAGCCTTCTGGCCAGGCGCCCATTTCTATACTGTCCAAGAGGATAATGATGCAAACTGAACTCCGTCAAAAAGCGGGTGACATGATCAAGATGATGATCTCGCTAAAGTTCAACAACAATGTTGTGTCTATGCAGAAAAACTACGGCCCCGAGTATGTAACTGTTGACTTTAAAGCTGCCGATATGGTGTGAGGCTATCAGCCCGGCCTATCAAAGGCGGTACAGACAAGGTCGTCCCAGCCCCGCCGCTACGGCTAACCGCAATCTTATGTCGCGAAGACGTAGGGGCTTGAGCGGCGTTTGGATGTCATCGAACTGACAGAACTTTGCGGTGCGCTGGGGGCCTACAAGAGGCAGATGCTGAGAATCTTTCTGAGCGACGGAGAAACCGAAGGCTTATCGCATGGTGCTTATTCGGTACTTTTGAAATCAGCGCCCAAACGGCGCGAGCATTAAATTATTCATTTTATTGATAAAAATTCTTCCCCCACACGGACTCGAAGTGCGCGCTCCTGATTTCAGAAAAGCTCTCTTTATTTCTCTCAGGCTTGCAGCTTTTAGAAAAGTATGCGATAGGGCCAGTATTATTTTACAAAAGGGCGCATGGCGAAATTGGTAAACGCACTGGACTTAAAATCCAGGACTCTTGAACGGGTTTGTGGGTTCGATTCCCACTGCGCCCACCATATGGATTAGAAAACTCCTTATATATTAATGGCTTGGCTCTTGTTGTGTCCTGTGGGGACAGGGATGTGGGACATTTGGAGAGTTTTTACCAGTCTAAATTCCTCAAATTTTGTAAAGCGTCGGTGGCTATGTTCCAGTGTTAGATGTCTTGGGTGTAAATCTCAGAGGTGTGAGCCTGGATGTGGCTATGTGATTTAGGTTTTTTGAAGGGCTATGAAGCATCTTATAACATCTCTTCTACTAAGACAGGAGAGATATAGCCCACACAGAGCTATCGACCCTCTTCCCCTTGTTTTTTAAGCTGTATATCAAGATGGTCTTCAGGTCCTGCCTGTTCAAGAAAAGAGATAAGATGTTGACGGGAAAGGGCGATACATCCTGCCGTGGGGGGGTAACCATCACGTGCACTATGAAGAAAAATAGCACTCCCTAAAAAGGGGTGAACCGGATGATCATTATATCCCAGAACAACAATGATATCATAAACATGGTCCTTGCGCCAAAGCTCTTCTGCATGCATGGGACAGGGCAGGGTTACCAGCCTGTTATAACAGGGATCCTGCGGGGTGTCGCACCAGCCATAGTCAGGACGCAGGGCCCGGCCGGGAAGTGCAGAGCGGGGAGGGAGCAGACGATCAGGGCGGTAAAAAAAATATCTGAGAGGCAGGAGCCCGGCCGGTGTTGCACCATCCCCCTCATGTTTTTGATCAGAAGGAACAACACCCGAACGCCCCAAAGCGCACGGCCAGCTTTTTCCGTTCCACTGGAATATACCTTTATTTTCAAAGGGATAAACACGTGCATTCATCAAAAAAGTCTCTTAACAACAAAATGTTGACAGGATAAAAGCATAGGCTGACCCCTCATGTTCCACAAGTCAGGATATTATCAGAGGTTCAGGGGGATAAAAAGGGCGTCAGAACAAGACTCATGATAAGAAGGTTGACGCTAATTTTCAGACGCAGAGAGCCTCGCTTTATCAGGAAGACTGTTTTTCCAGATCAGAGCAAAGACGGGTGCTTATCGCCTGAAAAGCCTTTGCTGCAGGACTTTCAGGGGCACTGAGAACAAGGGGATTTCCTTGATCAGAAAGAGCAAAAGCCTGAGGGTCAAGGGGAACAGAGCCAGTAAAGGGAATATTCAGCTTTCTGGCCTCCTTCTCCACAGGGCCCGGACCCGATAAAGATGATCCAAAAATATGTGAGGTCTTCCCACAATGCGGACAGGCATAGCATCCCATATTTTCAACAAGGCCCAAAATATGGGGTTCAGCCTTCTCAAATAAAGCTGCAGAACGACGTACATCCGCCAGTGCCAGAGTGTGGGGTGTAGAGATGAGACATACAGAATCCGGGCGTATATCACGTAAAGATGCAAGAATAACATCCCCCGTTCCAGGTGGCATATCAACCACCAGAATATCTAATATTCCCCAGTCTGTATCCTGCCACATTTTTCGCAGAGCACTCTGTGCCATCAGACCCCGCCAGGCCACGGTTTGTTCTGTTTCCAGCATAAATCCAAGGGACATGGTGGTAACGCCATAAGCTGAAAAGGGCTTTATCAGGGTCAGACCACCACGCTTGATAGCCTGAGCACGCCCTTCAAGACCTAAGAGCAGGGGGACGGAAGGTCCATGAATGTCGGCGTCCAGAAGACCAACACGTTGACCTGCCTGTGCCAGGCTAACAGCAAGGTTAACAGCAAAAGTGGACTTTCCAACCCCCCCCTTGCCGGACGCTATTGCCAGAATATGCCCGGGCCGTGGGTTGGGTCTGTTCCCTTCTTTTTGCCCATTATCTGGACGGGGAAGGGGTGGTTTGTCAAAGAGTCGATGTTGTTTCCTGATGGGTTTTTCGGACATAGGAACCTGTAAACTTCCCTTTTCTATTTATAGACTTTCTGTAAACAGGATAAGATGTCATCACTATAGAGTTCTTGAAAAAAACAGCAAGTTAAGACATAATTGTTTTGGGGAGATACTTTTTTTAGAATACCCCTTCTAAGTATGATTTTTTAAAACTCAACATAAGGGTGAAAAATGACACAGCAATTTCGTCTCTATACAAAAAAAGGATGTCCCTGGTGTGTGAGAGCTAAGTCTGATCTCTCCCGTCATGATTTAAAATTTGAGGAAATTGATCTCTCCAGTGATACAGAGCGCAAGAAATTTTATGGTGAGCGCGGTGTGTCCACCGTTCCTCAGATTTACCGTCTGGAGAGCAAAAAAGAAGTTGAGCATATAGGTGGCTCTGATGATCTGGCTCTTTATCTTAAGAGGATATATTCTGTGTGATCAGGGTGCGATGTCTGTGGTGTTATTATGTATAAACTCATATTCTGTTCATCATATTCCCTCCAGGTAAGAAAGCCTGTTTTTTAGTTTCTTCCTGCCTTAAATGTAAGGTTTTAAGATTCTTTGTCATAAGAGCTTCAGACATGGTTGCTTCCGATTTTTCTACACAGGCCAGGCTTAGGCGCACCTTTGCTATTATCTCTCACCCTGATGCAGGGAAAACAACGCTTACAGAGCATATGTTGCTGGCGGCTGGTGCTATTCATCTTGCTGGTGAGGTTCGTGCACGCGGGCAGACACGCAGAGCACGCTCAGACTGGATGAAGATTGAACGGGAGAGGGGGATTTCGGTGTCAGCCTCTGTGATGACCTTTGAACATCAGGGGGTTGTTTTTAATCTTTTGGATACGCCAGGCCATGAAGATTTTTCTGAAGACACCTACCGCACATTAACCGCTGCGGACAGTGCTGTTATGGTTTTGGATGCTGCTAAAGGTGTTGAGCCACAAACTCTGAAGCTTTTTGAGGTCTGTCGTTTAAGAGATATTCCTATCACAACCTTTATCAATAAGATTGATCGTGAAGCACGGGATAGTTTTGAATTATTTGATGAAATTCAGGAAAAACTTGCCCTGGATGTTACCCCTGTTATGTGGCCCGCAGGGTCAGGTCAGCGCTTTTCAGGCATGCTTGATCTGAGAAACAATGATTTTCTTTTTTATGACCGCCAACAGGATGAGAATAAGCCTGGCTTCCCTGCCAGACGGGCCAGTCTTTCAGATCCTGTTGTTCGGGAAGCTTTACCAGAGGATATTTTGCAGGAACTGGAAGAGAATGCAGATCTCGCGCGTGGAGCTCTTCCGGAATTTGATCAAAATTCTTATCTGGAAGGGCATTTAACGCCTGTTTATTTTGGATCTGCTTTGCGGGACTTTGGTGTACGGGACTTTTTGGATGATCTGGCCCGCTTTGCTCCCCCTCCGGGGGAGATCAGGGTTGAAAGGGGTGGAGAACCGGATACCATCAGTCCACAGGATAAGTCTGTTTCCGGATTTGTTTTTAAGGTTCAGGCCAATATGGATCCTCAGCATCATGATCGTGTTGCTTTTTTACGCTTGTGCTCCGGGGCTTTTAAGCGAGGTATGAAACTTAAAACCACATCGGGGCGCGGTTTGAGCCTTCATAACCCTGTGTCCTTTTTCGCACAAAGTCGTGAGACTGTAGAGAATGCTTATGCAGGCGATATTATGGGAATTCCTAATCATGGCACTTTAAAGGTCGGGGATTCTCTCTCAGAAAGTGGGAAGATACGCTTTTCCGGTCTGCCGCATTTTGCCCCTGAAATTCTCCGGAGCACGCGCCCTAAAGATCCTATGCGGACCAAACATTTAAGAAAGGCTTTGCAAAGTCTTGCAGAAGAAGGTGTTACCCAGGTTTTTCGCCCTTTTATGGGGTCTGAATGGATTGTGGGGGCTGTTGGAGCTTTGCAGATTGAGGTGATGATAGAACGTATTCAGGCAGAATACGGTGTTGAGGCTATTTTTGAGACCTCACCTTATGCTATGGCACGCTGGATTGCAGCAGATGATAAAAAAATATTAGAAGATTTTATAAATAAAAACAAAAGTGCACTGGCAGAAGATGGAGATGGTGATCCTGTTTTTCTTACAAAAAATGCCTGGAATCTTGATTATATACAGAATAAATTCCCGGATATACGTTTCTTAAAAACAAAGGAGCGTCGGCTATGATTCAGGAAGCTCCCAAAATTTTTCCTGATAAGAGTGTAACACTCACAGATAGTTTTGAACAGGTCCGGGAACTTTTTGTTAATGTGTGGCAAGGTGGATTTGCAGGCATAAGTTTATCCCGTATTGTTCTGGCCCTTGCTATTTTTCTTCTTTTTCTTTTTATCCGTGGTTGGTTTGCCCGCTTTATTCTTATGGCTTTAAGGAAATGGACGAAGGTAACACGTACAGGGCTTGATGACATTTTTGTAGAGGCTTTTGAACAGCCCTTAAAAATGCTTCCTTTCGTTTTGGGTGTATATTTCGCCACCATAGCCCTTAACCCCGGCAGCGCCTTTCAGGAGCTTACAGATCAAATCTTAAAATCAGTAGTTGTGTATGCACTTTTCTGGTCTTTTTACCGTGCTGTAAATCCTCTGATTAAGCTTATGAAACCTCTTTCCAGAACAACGTCTGTGACGATGTGGTCCTGGGTAGGTAAGGTTTTAAAATTTACGTTTGTCCTTGTTGGCGCTTCGATTATTCTTGAAATCTGGGGTGTTAATATTGCAGCCCTTCTCGCAGGTCTTGGGCTTGCAGGAGCAGCAGTTGCTTTGGCCACACAGGATCTTATTAAAAACCTTATTGCCGGTGTTTTGATTCTGGCAGAGAAAAGGTTTTATCCAGGGGAGTGGATCAAGGTTGATGGCGTTGTTGAGGGGACGGTGGAGGAGATTAACCTTCGCTCAACACGGATTCGTCGCTTTGATAAAGCGCCTGTTTATATACCTAATGGGAAACTTGCGGATAATGCCGTCACCAATTTTACGCGTATGACGCACCGACGCATTTACTGGCTGATTGGCGTGGAATACAAAACAACCATAAAACAATTACAGTATATCCGTGATAAAATTATGGAGTATATTCTTGAAAGTGAGGATTTTGCTCACCCGCCAGAGGTTGCAACCTTTGTCCGTATTGATCGTTTTTCTGACTCTTCCATTGATTTTCTTCTCTATAGTTTTACGCGCACTACAAACTGGGGACGCTGGCTTGAGGTGAAAGAAGCTCTGGCCTTACGGATCAAAGAAATTATTGAAAAGGAAGCCGGGACATCTTTTGCTTTCCCCTCTCAAAGTATCTATCTTGATAAAGGTGTAGAGGTTTTTGAGCCGAAACTTGTTCAGGACCACAAACCTGATGATTTACAAACCTATTATAAAGGGGCTCGTGGTGAGAGCATGTAAAAACATGGTGTAGGTCGGACTCTGGGAATGGAATTTTTCTTTTTTTGATTATAGAAAAATTCTGCTGCGCTTTGAGACTGTTATCACCCTTTTTGTTCAACAAGGGATCGGAGATAAAAGAAGCCGGAAAGAAGAGACAGAAAAGCTGCCACCCACAGAACAGAAAGTCCCATAACCTGTACTGTAAAAGAAAAAGACCAGGTTTCCGGAGAAAGAAGGAGCATCCGATCGGATATATCTGTTTTGGCATGTTCACTTTCGGAAGAAATAAAAGAGAAAGCTTTAAGAAAAAAAGAGAAAAGAAGCAGGGCAAGGGCCCCCATCTCAAAAAGAGTTTTCCATTTAGCAAGGCGGGATGGGGGAAGAGAGGATCCACCTGTCGCAGTGCTGTATTTTCTTAAACCTGACACCATAATATCCCGCAAAATCATAAGGCTGGCTGCGGGATAAAAAGCCCAGATTAAAGAAGGGGGAAAAGCTAAAAACAGAGCAAAAAAACCACCTGCCATCAAAGCTTTGTCTGCAACAGGGTCCATAACAGAACCAAATGTTGAGACAGTTTTCCAGCGCCTTGCAAGATAGCCATCAAACAGATCAAACAAAGCAGCACATGTGAACGCCAGAAAGGCTAAAAGAGCCCCAAACGCCATCAGTACAGGTTTTGAAGCGAAAACATAGAAAGCGCTTCCCAGAAGAATAAAAGGAACAAGAGCAAAACGTCCTAAAGTCAGGGCATTAGGTAACCAGATACGAAAATCATGGAGAGAGAAAGTTTTTTCCTGAACTGGTTTTATATACAGCATCGATTTTTCCTGATTTTAAAATTATCAGACTATTTTATTCATTATGGAAGTGATTGTAAATCAGCTTTGCCAGTCTGCTGTTGATCCCTTCAACAGCCTCCAGGTCTGCAAGGCCTGCACGTGCTACGGTTTTAGCTGATCCGAAATGCGTTAAAAGGGCGCGTTTGCGAGACTTTCCAATTCCCTCAATCTGATCCAGAGGGTTTTGGCGGATTTGTTTCTGACGTTTTGCACGATGGGCACCTATGGCAAAGCGATGGGCTTCATCACGAAGACGCTGAATATAATGAAGAACGGGGGCATTGACAGGAAGTTGATAGGAGGGTCGCCCAGGTTGATGAAAATGCTCCCGACCGGCATTTCGATCTTTTCCCTTAGCAACGGCTAAAAGTGTAAGCTGACCTTCAGGATCAAGATCAGCCAAAACGTCCTCTGCGGCTTTAAGCTGACCTGCTCCTCCATCAATAATGATAAGATCTGGCCAGATGCCTCCCTCTTTGACGAGACGGCCAAAACGACGTTGCATAACCTCACGCATCATTGCATAATCATCACCGGGCGTGAGATGCTCACTTTTAATATTGAAGAGACGATACTGATTTTTCTCAAACCCTTCTGGCCCGGCTGTGATAAAGGCTCCCACAGCATGTGAGCCCTGAATATGACTGTTATCATAAACCTCAATACGCTGAGGGGGAGTTGGGAGATTAAGAGTTTTCGTCAGCTCAGCAAGCAGGTGTTTTTGTGTTTCACGTGTTGCCAGTTTCCGCCCCAAAGCTTCACGCGCATTGGTGAGGGCATGCTCTGTTAAATTCTTTTTTTCACCACGTTTGGGAAGCAGGATTTTGACCTTATACCCAACATGGGCGGAGAGGGCCTTTTCTAAAAGCTCCTGTTCTGGCAGGACTTTGTTGACAAGAATAAGGGGGGGTGGAGGGCGGCTGTCATAAAATTGTGCCAGAAAAGCGCTCAGAATATGTTCTTCTTCTGCGTGGGGATCATGCCGTGGAAAAGAAGCACGTCCACCCCAGTTCTGACCCGCACGATAAAAGACTGTTTGTACACAGGACAGTCCTGAATCTTTATACACAGAAAAAACATCTGCTTCCCTGACGGATTTTGGGTTAATATCCTGTTTGGTATGAATGCTTGCCAGAGCATGAAGACGATCCCGTAAAACAGCAGCTTTCTCATAATCAAGAACCCGGGCTGCGGCCTGCATATCTTCCTGAAGACGCAGGCGCAGTGCGTTAGAACGCCCGTTGAGAAAATCTTTTGTTTGCGTCACCAGTTCCTGATACTCCTCTTGTGTGATCAGATCGACGCAAGGGGCACTACACCGCTTGATTTGATAGAGAAGACAGGGGCGTTTACGTGACGCAAAAACACTATCACGGCATGTCCGTAACAAAAAAGCTTTTTGCAGGGTGTTCAGGGTATGGTTGACGGCACCTACAGATGCAAAGGGACCAAAATAATCTCCCTTATGGGTTCGTGCCCCACGATGTTTCATAAGCTGTGGGGCCGGATGATCACGGCGCAGGAGAAGAGAGGGGAAAGACTTATCATCACGAAGAAGGATATTATAATAAGGCTTAAGGCGCTTGATCAGATTGGCCTCAAGAAGAAGAGCTTCGGCCTCGGTTTGTGTTAAGGTGTATTCTATGCGTTTGATGCTGGCTATCATACGTGCGAGCCTGTTGGAATGTCCTGCCTTGGGGACATAGTGTGAAAGCCGCGTTTTCAGACGCCGTGCTTTTCCAACATAAAGCAGTTTGTCCTGATCATCATAAAAACGATAGACCCCCGGTTTTGAAGGGAGGTCGGGCAGAATGGTTTGAAGAGGTGTTTTATGATCATGCCTCCTGTCTTCGCTCTGGTGAGCAGGGGAGGGTTTTTGATCCAGCATGCCTGAAGAAGAAACTTCCCGTGATTCCTTTCCTGTAATGTGTTCATCAGACATGACAGCTTGATCCATATAACGCCTTAAACTTTCTTATCATATAAAGCGCAAAAACTGTATTACCATATTTCTTGTGATATGAGGGATAGTTCTGGTTTTAAATATAGGTTTATAAATTAATTTGTGTTGAATTTAATACAATTGTACGCTTATAGGTTGATTTTGTTGAAAAGTGAACATCGTATATAATGCCCCTTTTTTTATTATCAGGTAAGCACAAGCTAAAATAACCTGTGCTTACTCTATAAATCAACTATTAGGATATTTCCTATAATGCTGGCATACATACTCAAATCTTTTAAATCGATATCTAATGTATGCACGCACATGTACAAGTTTTTTCTTGTGCATGTGTACCTCCATTTTATAAATGAAGGGGGAAACTTGACAAAATCCACAAAAAAAATAGAATTATCTTCCCGCTCAGGGAAGGTATATTTTTTGTGGGGCACACATGTTCCCCCTTAACGTATGCCTACCCCCAGGTGCCCAAACACCTGGGGGTAAAATTTAAATTTTATTGGGTATTATGTATTATATAGTATCCTTTTTTAGGCTTACTTAGCTGGCGTAAGCTCTTTTCAAGATGGAAAAGCTGGGTGGGGATATGCGCATTTTCCTTTAGGCTATGATTATATAAAGTAAGGATGGATATTACCGTATCACGTATCTCTGATACAGATAATTCTATACCGTCTTTTAATGCATAAAGTATTAGCATAGATAGCTTTTGACGATATTTAGTGTCATCAGAGAATGGGTCTAAATTTTCAAATTCAGGGAATTGACCACAAAAATTCATAATATTTCGCTTGAGGGTATTTAAATCAATCTCCTGACTATTGATTGATTCTATGGAGTTTTTAGGTTTTTCAGCCCTGTTTCTTCTATCAATGTCATATAATATGTTGTGTGCTTCATGCAAATCTTGCGCTATCGATCTATGCTTATAGTATTTTTCTATGTTAACTTCGCGTGTTTTTTTTGCCTGCTTACTATGATATTCAGATTGTGATTTGACAGTCAGCAATATATCTGATAGGTTATTATTCATCGTTTAGGGCCTCCTTAGCCCCTATTCGTTTTGGCGGTTATAGCAAGTGCTATTTAAAAGTAACGCCATCTTTAATTAAATCAAAAAATAGCATACAGGGGTCGAAGGGCTGAGTCAAGAGGCCCAAGAGGCCTCTGTATGCTATTTTTAATCTGTAATTCACTACAATTAAACTGGTTGAAATCCTTAATTTACTATAATTAAAAATGGCCCGGGGAGACGTATTCTTTATGGCCATTCTGATGGCGGGGGCTGGGTCATGAATTTCATGCTGGACTATCCCGGGTTTGCCTGTCATGCCATGATATTCTCTCCGGCAGGAAAAATCCCCAAATCCTGGCCAGAACCACAAGCTGATCAGGACAGATGTGGGCGTTATTTTTTAGGCGCCGGTGAATTTGATGGAGTTTTAAAAAAAATGCACGTAAGCTGGCAAAACTTTTAAAGGATAAAAAAATTCCGGTTTCTTTAAAGGTTCCCAAAAGTGGGCATAGCGATATAACATGGGGACCCTTATTCCTTGAGTTTTTTGAAGACATTATGGAAGAAAAAGCCTCATAAAACGAAGGGGAGAGTTTCTCTACACATCTTCCCCTCTGTAAGGTTTAGCGTGCCATCACATGTTTTCTGGCCGGAAGGGCCGTTTGAGGAGTTTGTCCATCGCCTCTAAAGGTGTGGCTTTATGAGCGAGAATAGCACAAACAGCTTTTACAAGAGGCATATCTATGTTGAGCTTTTGTGCTAAATCTGCAAGGGCAGGGGCCGTTGAGACACCTTCAGCAAGCTTGCCCCTGACCCCTGTTTCATATTTTTTCTTTTGTCCCAGAGCATAACCATAGGAAAAATTACGGGATTTTAGGGAAGAGCATGTCAGAACAAGATCACCAAGACCACAAAGACCGGTCAGGGTTTCCCGCCGGGCCCCCATAGCCAGCCCAAAGCGTGTCAGTTCTGCAAAACCACGTGTTATCAGGGCAGCCCGCGCAGATTCCCCCAACCCCAAGCCATCACAAACACCACAGGCCAGAGCAAGAACATTTTTAACACTTCCCCCTATCTCAGCGCCCAGAAGATCATCCGTCCAGTAAGGCCTGAATTCGGGCCTTCCAAGGGCATAAGAGAGAGCCTGCCCTGTCTCCTGACTGTTACAGGCAAGCGTGATGGCTGTCGGGCGTCCATGCGCGACATCAGAGGCAAAGCCGGGGCCTGAAAGAACAGAAGGGCAAGCTTTGGGAAGTGTTTCCTGCAAGACCTGATGCATGAATTTCATAGATCCCTGCTCAAGACCTTTAGAGCACAGAAGAACAACCTGTCCATCAGAAGCATGGGGAGAAAAAAGGGAGAGAACTTCGCGTGTTTTTTGTGTGGGAACAACAGAACAAATGGCATCTGCATGGGTAAGATCCGCCATATTTTCTGTTATCTGTATACGATCATCTAGTTTAATGCCGGGAAGATAGGATGTGTTTTCTCTCTTTGTCCGAAGGGTGTCAGCAAATTCTTTATGACGTGTCCATAAGATGACATCGCGTCCTGCAAGGGCTGCGGCCTGTGCTAAAGCTGTGCCCCAGGCGCCGGCGCCTAAAATACCAAAATAGTGATAGTTTTTTGTCACAGTTTTTTCTCTTTTGTGAGGAATCAGAGACATGCTCTCATGCCTTTGGCGTCAGGCCCTGGGTCCTTTTCGACCAGAACCAAGCACAGGGTGATGCATAGCAGCCTTTTCATCAAGGGGCCAGCGTGCGCGTGCAGAGACATCTAAGGGGGAGCTCTCCCCAAGCGCCAGTCTTTCAGCCCCGGCAAGAGCTATCATTGCAGCATTATCTGTACAAAATTCTAAAGGGGGCACCAGAAAAGAAAAACCATATTCCTCTGCTGCTTTTTTTAAGAGTGTTCGTAAAACAGTATTGGCCGCAACACCCCCTGAGGCCACGAAACAGGGCTTTGTCTCTAAATCTGTAGAGTTTTCTAAAAAACGCTTCATGGCCCAACTGCTGCGTTCTGCAAGACTTTCTGCGATAGCCAGCTGAGCGCTGGCTGCTAAATCTGCACGATCCTGAAGGGTTGGACTGTCTAAATTCTCATATGCACGTCTTACGGCTGTTTTAAGACCAGAAAAAGAAAAATCCCCATGATCAGCCCCGTAAAAGGAACGCGGAAGAGGAAAACGGGTCGGATCCCCCTGACCTGCCGCTTTTTCTACAGCAGGACCACCGGGAAAACCAAGGGATAAAAGTTTGGCAATTTTGTCAAAGGCCTCTCCTGCGGCATCATCCACACTTGCACCAAGGCGCCTGTAAGATCCTATGTTATCGACGCGCAGGGTTTGGGTATGCCCCCCGGAGACAAGGAGGAGAAGATAGGGAAAACTAATCTTTTCATGAAGAAGGACAGATAAAGCATGACCTTCAAGATGATTGACAGCAATAAGGGGGCGGTTAAGGGCAAAAGCTAAGGCTTTTCCTGTCATAAGTCCTGTAAGAACACCACCGATAAGGCCTGGTCCTGCTGTGGCTGCAATGCCATCAAGATCTGAAAAGACAAGCCCGGCTTCCCCCATAGCTTTTTTGATGACAGGTTCAAAATGTTCCATATGGGCGCGTGCTGCAATTTCCGGAACAACGCCACCATAAGGCGCATGCTCTTTAATCTGGCTTGCGACAATATTCGAGAGAATTTCTGTTGTTCCATCTGGTAGACGGCGTATGACAGAACAGGCTGTTTCATCACAGCTGCTTTCCAGGCCTAAAACTGTAAGCGTTTCTGACGAAGAGATGGAAAAATCCTGCTCTTGTCTTTTTCTGTCAACAAAGGGTAAAAACATAGTCTTTTCATAACCCATATGAGTCTGTTTATGCAATCATCTCTTACGCTTGGATCACGTGGTTCGCCTCTTGCTTTGGCACAGGCCCGTATTGTGCAAAGACAACTGCGTCAGAGAATGGGCGCAAACAGAGAAGAGGGTGACAGGCTTTTCCCTATTACTGCTATACGCACCACAGGGGACAGAATTCAGGACAGGCGTCTTATCGAAGCTGGTGGCAAAGGACTTTTTACCAAAGAAGTTGAAGAAGCCCTTTTGGAGGGGCGTATTGATGCGGCTGTTCACTCTATGAAAGACGCCCCTGTTCAAAACCCTCCGGGTTTGTCCTGGGCGGCTGTTTTACCACGTGCTGATCCCCGTGATGCTTTTATTTCCTCTCAGGCAGCTTCTTTAGAAGATTTGCCCCATGGGGCCCGTATTGGCACGGCAAGTCTGCGCCGTCAGGCACAGGCCCTGGCACTTCGGCCGGATCTTCGTATTGTCAATTTACGTGGAAATGTTGAAACACGGCTTTTAAAAATCCGGAGAGGGGAAGTGGATGCAGCTTTTCTGGCCTGTGCCGGGCTGGAACGTTTGGGGCTTGCAGGTGAGGTGACCATGCTGATGGACCCTCTCACTATGCTCCCGGCTGTGGCACAGGGGGCTATTGGTGTTCAGATAAGGGAAGGAGATGAGGCAACATATCAGGCAGTTTCTGCCCTCAATGATGTAACTTCTCAGGCTGTTATTGCCACAGAACGGTCTTTTCTTGCTGTTCTGGATGGATCATGCCGTACACCTGTTGCAGCTTTGGCTGAGTTTCAGGGCAAGCATGTGAAGTTTACAGGTGAGGTGTTAAGCCCGGACGGGACACAACGCTGGCGCCGTATGAGAGAGCTTGATCTTAAAGGGCGTTCTCCCCAGTCCTCTTCTCTTCTTTCTGATCTTGAGGCGTTGGGGCGAGAGCTTGCCCAAAGTCTTCTTGATGACTTAGGGGGGGCTTTACTCTTTTGGGAAGTGTAACCGTATGAAGGTCATCATTACACGTGCAAGGCCCGGGGCTTTAAAGACAGAAAAGCTTTTGCATCTTCGCGGGTATCATTCTGTTCTCGCCCCCCTTTTTGAGATTCATCCTCTCTCTCCCTCCTTTGAGCTCAAAGAGCCTTTGCAGGCCCTTTTGTTTACAAGCCCTAATGCTGTTCAGGAGTCTTTAAAGCTTTCTCTGCCGCGCGAGAAACCTGTTTATACTGTGGGGGAGGCGACGGCCTCTCAGGCCCGGGCGGCAGGTTTTACAAAGGTTGAAAGCGCAGATGGTGACAGCAGGGATCTTCTGTCTGTTCTTGAAGACAGGCTTGATCCTGATAAGGGGCAGTTGCTTCACATTTGTGGGCGGCATCTGGCAGGTGATCTTGTTGGCAGCCTTCAGAAAAAAGGGTTTAAGGCAGAGCGGTGTACCGTCTATGAAGCCTCACCGGTCAGGACACTGCCCCATGCTATGGCCGAAGTTTTAAAAGACCCTGCCTTTAAGGTTGTTCTCTTTCATTCCCCACGTGGTGCTGAAGTTTTCAGCATGCTGATGGAACAGCAGGGGCTCATTTCAACATATGAAACTCTGGGGGCTGTGGTGATAAGTCAGGCTGTAAAAAAATGTTTAAAGCCCCGTTTTGCGTGCCTCTATATTGCTGAACATCCCTCTGATATGTCTCTTATAGACGCTCTTGAGCGTATAAGGCCTTGAGGAAGACAGGGAGAGGTTTTAAACTCCTGTTCAGGGCAGGGGGTAAAACCTGTGATATAACATGAACTAAATGCTGAGAAGGCAGATATGACAAACAGAAAAAATACGCATAAAAGCATGGCCTCTGTTTCTCAGGACGGGGAGAACAGGGATCTTCAGGGCAAACCTTCTGATGGGGAGGGTATGGAAAGTAAAAAACTAAATTCTGACTCCCCTGTTATCAAAGAAGATGGGGGCGGCTCTCAAAGACGGGGCCGCTCTGGTTTAAAAGTTTTTTGGCTGGGATTTTTTCTGGCACTTTTGGCTGTTCTTGCCGCCGCTGCTTTAGGGGGATGGGCTGTTTGGAAAGGGCCTTTGAAAACTTATGCTGTGGGAGATGATGTTCAAACACGCCTTACACGTCAGGAAGAAGACCTGAAACACCTCCAAAACCAGATTGAACAGCAGACAAAGACACCTCAAACACAGAATTTTGCCGAAATTTCAGATTCTCTTGAGGTGCTTAAAAAGGATGTACTGGCTTTACAGGATAGGTTTCATGCTCTGGATCAGACCTTAGCACAGGCAGATCAGGGGGGAAATATGGTGCCTGAAACCCTCGCCATAGCTGTAACAGATTTGACACACCGGCTTAGCAAACTGGAAGAGCAGGCCATGAAAACCCCGGATGATGGTACCTCTCTGGCATCAAATGTTACTTCTCCGGTATTCGAGGAAGAGTTTTCACGTCTCAGACAGGAGGTCCGGGACAGGCTGGATGAGGAGACACGGAGACTTGACACCCTTGAAGGGGAGTTCAACAGAATTGTAAAGGATGAACAGCGTTTAGAAGATTTCGCCCAAAATATAGATTTCACGCAACGCCTTGCTGCTTTTATGATATTGCGTGATTCTGTTCACTCTGGTCAGCCCTTCTCTCTGGCTTTGGAGCGCTTTATCAAAACTTACCCTCAGGCAGATGTCACATCGCTTACACCTTATGCAGATACAGGGATTATGCAGCCTATGATTTTGGCACGTCATTTTCCTGAACAGGCTTTACGGGATGCTGTACGTCGCTATAGTAAAACACATGGGCAGAAGACGGGTATGCTGGGCAGGCTTAAAGACTTTGTGAACTTACATTCCCGTGATGGATCAGGACGTAATACCCCACAAAATATTATTACACGGACACGTCTTGCCCTTCAAACAGGGAATGTGGAAGAGGCTTTGCAGCTGATGAAGGCTTTGCCTCCCGATATTCTGAAAGAAAGCGGGGCGTGGTATGATAAAGCTCAGGCTTATGAAGAGTCTCAAAAAAATCTTAATACCTTTTTTCAACACCCTGATTTTGCTGCGCCTCAGTCCCGGGAGATAAGCCCATGATTCGTCTTTTTATTTTTCTTGCTTTTTTATGTCTGGCAGGTCTTGGCCTTTATGCTGTTCTGGCCAATCCTTTGCCTGTTCGTTTTGAAGTTTTGGGATATCAGGGTCAGACCAATATCGCCTTTTTTGCTCTCGGCCTTATTGTCATAAGTCTTGTCCTGACTTTGTTGTGGCGTCTTCTTGATTTTCTTTTTCGCCTACCTTCAAAAATAAAGCGTTCACGTGCTTTGGCACGCTTTCAAAAAGGTTTCTCCCTTTTGGAATCAGCGATGATTTCTGAAGCTGAAGGGGATCATGATAAAGCGCGAAAACAGGCTTTGGAAGCGGAAGATTATCTTGGTGAACAGTCTTTTATGGCGAGGCTTATTGAGGCACGCATGTCTGTTAAGAGTGGGGATTTTGATTCTGCGCAAAGACGTTATCATAGTTTTTCACATGATAAGAAAACCAGTATGCTCTCCCGTAGGGGGTTAAGTAAACTGGCCCTTATACGTGGTGATGGTACGGATGCTGAATTTTATGCCAAAGAGGCTTTAGAGGATAACCCTAAAACTAAATGGGCTTTTGACACTCTTTTTGACCTGTCTGTGCGTTCTTGTCAGTGGAATAAGGCCCTTGAACTTTTAAAAACAGGAGAAAAACGTGGACATTTTTCTTCTGAGGAGGCCGGCCGTTACCGTACTGTTCTCCTGACAGCTTTTGCTGCAGAAGCTGAGATGAAAGGTGATCAGCAAACAGCCCTTCAAAATGTTGAAAAAGCTTCAGGGTCTGCACCGGGATTTGCTCCGGCTGCTGCCCTTGCGGCACGTCTTTTGACAGCCCAGGGAAAAACCTGGAAGGCAGCCAATCTTCTTGAGACTGCCTGGACAGAAAGGCCGCACCCCGCTCTGGCTCTCGCCTATCGTGATCTTAAAGAGCAGGAGACGATAAAAGATCGTGCCGAGCGTATGATGGGGCTTGCTGAAATGCATGCAGACCATCGGGAAAGTCGTCTGCTTATGGCAGAACAGGCCTTAGCGCTTGGTGATGCTGAGAAAGCTTATAAGGCACTTTTGCCTCTTCTTGATGAACATCAGGACACAGGCCAGCTGTCTGCACGTTTTTGCACATTAATGGCTCTTATAGCAAAGAGAAAGGGGGATGTTGTAGAGGCAGAGTCCTGGAATCAACGGGCTATAAAGGCACATTTTGAACCAGACTGGTCTGATCTTGATCCTGAAGGTCCTGCCTTTGCATATCTTAAAGAAGACTGGGCAAGACTTGTTTTCTCTTACGGGGAGAGTGGGGAGCTTATTCACCCTCGCCATGAGCGTTTTGAGCGCATGTATTCCCCCACACCTTCTTTTCTTCAGAATGAAGAAAAGGGACAGAAGGAAAAGAAAGTTTCAGAACAAAAGGACAGTGAAGATTTATCTTCAGAGACCAGTTCTCTGTCTTCTCCTCATGAAAAGGGAAGGGGCACTACACAAGAAGAACAGGAAGCTTCTTCTCCTGTTTTTATTGATTCTTCTCATCCTCCCGATGATCCGGGAATGGAGGAAAGACGTGATGATCCTATTTTTGGAGCAAAAAAACAGAAAGCTGGATAAAAACCTAAAAAAGTATTAGGTCTTTAAGCCTCTTAAATTTAACGGTAAACCTTTGGAGACAGGTTACACCGTCTTAATTTAAGATATACTGCTCCTTTTAAAAACAGCACAGGAATCTTCAAAAACCCTGTCGAGCTCTTCCAGATCCTCTGAGGTTATGTGTTCTGGTCTGGACTCCATAACCCCTACAAGGCTTGCAAGATGCCTGAAGCCCAGATTGGCTGCCGCACCTTTGAGGGCGTGGGCTGTTTCTGCCATGGTTTTTTTGTCCCCATGGTTAAAAGCTTTACGAAGGCTGTCTTTTAAAGAAGAGTTGGTAGATTCAAAGTTTTTAAAGATATTTTGTGTTGCCTCATAGCCAATTGCTGCACTTATATCTTCTACAGTTTTTTGATCCAAAAGAGGCTCTTTTTGTTTTTTTTGAGCCTGGTGTTTTTTTAACATTTTTTCCGGTTTATGAACATCTATCTGTTCAGGAGGAGGCTGTGTTTCAGAGGAAAGACTGGATTTATTTTTATAAAGATTTGTACGCTTTCCTGTATTCCAGCGATTTAAAAGAGCTTTTAAAGATGCTTTGGAAAAAGGTTTAATGAGAAGGTCATTCATACCAATTTTCTTGAACTTGTTTTTGTCTTCTAAAAAAGCGTGCGCGGTTTGTGCAACGATAGGAAGGTCTTTGCCCTGAGGGAGTGTACGCAAAAGACGCGTTGCTTCAAACCCATCCATTCCAGGCATTTTAATATCCATCAAAACAAGATCAAAATTGTTGTTTTCAACAGCTTTTATGGCTTCAAATCCACTGGCAACCACCATGCATGTATGCCCCATGCTTTCCACCAAAGTAGACGCAAGAAGCTGGTTGGCAGGATTGTCTTCAGCAATAAGAATATGCATAGGGGATATGGTGTTGTTATCTTTAGGTACAGAATCTAAAAGATTGGCAGGTTTTGAGAGAAGATAGTTTTCTTCCATACATGAAAAGGGCAGCTCAAACCAAAACAGGCTTCCTTTATGAAGATGACTTTGAACGCCCATTCTTCCTTTCATAAGCTTCACAAGGCGATATGAGATAGAAAGACCTAAACCTGTTCCCTCATGACTGTGTATTTTGTCTGACTCGATTTGAGAGAATTCCTGAAAAAGGTGGGGAATATCCTGCTCTGCTATTCCAACCCCTGTATCCTCTACCTCAAAACGTAGAACCTGTTTGTTAAGATGTTGAGGTCCAGGTTTTTTTACCCGTAGAGTAATACCCCCCTGATAGGTAAATTTAAGAGCGTTACTGAGAAGATTTACTAAAATCTGGCGTAAGCGATCGGCATCACCAAAATAAGAATTTTTTATATCAGAAGGAATGGAAACACGTAAAAAAAGATTTTTTTCCTGTGCCAGAGTTTCAAACAAAGTCCCGACAGCTTCCATTTCTTCACTGATTCTAAAAGGTGCCATTTCAAGGTGAATTTTATGGGCATTGAGTTTGCTAATTTCAAGAACATCATTCACAAGGCGCAGAAGATGCTGCCCTGATTTATGGAGTGTTTGGGCATAACGTGTTTGCTCTTTATCAAGTGGCCTGGTCAGCAGGAGCTCCGTCATGCCAATAATAGCATTAAGGGGTGTACGAATTTCATGACTCATGGAGGCCAGAAAACGTGCTTTAGCCTCTGCAGCAGCCTCCGCACTGCGCTTGGCCTTGATAAGGGCAATCTCATCCTGCTTACGGTGGGTGATGTTAAGGATAGAGCCTCTAAACCCATAGCTGGCATGGTTTTTGCCACGCAAATGACGGCCTCTGATAATAAGCCAGAGATCTTTTTTCTGCGCATGAAAACCATGACACTCTGCTTCGATGGTTCCCTCTTTATCATCAACATTTTCAAGCCAGGAAATATCTTCAAACAAAAGTTTTGCAGATTGTCCAAGGACATCTGAAGTGCGTCGGCCAAAAATATCAAAGACCCGTCGTGAAACAAAGGTAAAGTTATTTTTGCTATCAAGTTCAAAAATACACTCACCTGTGGATTCGATGGCATCACGAAAACGTTCACGGCTGGCAAGAAGTCTCATTTTTGAGAGCTTTTGCTCTGTAATATCCATTAAGGCACCATAAATCCCTGTTGCATGCCCATGTTCATTACGGACAATAAGACTCCGCCCATGGACCCAGATAATACGTCCGTCTGTACGGTAGGCACGAATTTCAAATTCAAAGGCATAGGTTTTAGGGTTGTTGAGCGCTTTTTGACGTGAGGCCCAGAAACCAGGAAAGTCATCAGGGTGAATATAATCACGCAGATTTTCAGGAGCAATTTTTATATGATGAGGAAGTTTGAAAAAAGCACGGATTTCTGAAGAAATCGTGGTGGTGTTTGTTTCAAGATCTGTGTCCCAAAGACCAACACCGGAAGCAGAGATAGCGAGATCACTTCTTTGACGCAGGTTGCTAAGAGCATGCTCAGCTTTTTTACGGGCATGGATATCAAGAACAAGTCCATGTATCTTAAGGGCATACCCCGCCGAATCACATTCGGCTGTCAAACGCATTTCAATCCAGTGATACAGTGATGTTTGTGGAGACCTTATCTGTAATTCAAGTACTATCCCCTGTTGAGAGGGGAAAGGTATTCGGAGGTTTTCCTGAAAGGCTTTTTTATCAAGAGGATGAAGACTGTTTAACCACTCCTTTAAAGATCCAACACCAGGTTTTTCTGAAGTTCCACGTGGTACAATGCTTCCAGGGAGTGTCAGGGCATAAACATTATTTTTTATATCAAGATCAAAGGTTCCAATACTGGAATCTCTGAAAGCAGCATTACGGTTGGAGCCTAAAGCCATGCGCGCTCGCCTGAGCTCTGTCACATCCTGAAAAAGACCAAAAATGCTTATAGGATTGCCCTGAAAATCATACTCTGCTTCACCATAAACAACAGCATCACGGGGCTCACCATTTTTATGTCGATAGGGAAGGGTAATCTCAAAAGGGGCTTTTGTTCTTCGACACTGAAGAATGGATTTTTTAAGGCGACGCAGAGAGGTGCTGTCAAAAGCTGTTTTAAGCCAGGCTGCTGGATCTTTCGAAACTTCTACTCCTACAATTTTATTGATAAAATGAGAAAACTGAAGAGTTTTTTGTGTTAGGGAAAAAGACCAGGATGAAAAGCCTGCTAAATGCTCAGCCCGTGCTAAAAGACGGTTTTGCTCTGTAAAGAAAGGGCTATCTGCATTTTGTGGAAAATTAACAGCTAAAATACAGGGGGTTTCCGTGCTATTCTGAAGCAAAATAAGCCAGATTTGTACGTAAACAACTTTTCCATCTTTTGTCTTAACAGCAGAATCAAAGGTCACAACACCTTCTTTAACAAGAGTGGTACGTACATCCTGTATGATCTTTTGGTTAAATTGTGGTGCAATGAGAAGATCCACAGCATAAGAACCTTTCAGCTCCTGATTGGTATATCCCCAAAATTTTGTGAAAGCTTCATTAACACCTAAAACAGTACTTTTTCCTCCTTCTGCATAACGCATAATAATGGTGGAAGCCTGGCTTTCCCAAAGGGCTTTCGCTAAAAAAGAAGGTGAGATCGGGAGATCTGTCATAGTTTATGATCTTTATGATGAACGTATGGTTAGCTCTGTATAAACTTAAACGATATAATTTGTATAAAACAAATAGATTTTTAATTGATTTCTTTTTTATGGATAAATTTAGTAAACTTATTTTGACTTATATCTTTATAAGAATTCTGAGAGTTTATGAAGAAATTTTATGATAGTCTTTATACCATTCTACAAAATGCTTTAGACCAGATTTAAGGGAAGTTTTGGGGATGAACTCATAGTCCCTCATCATTTTATCCATGGCAGCACATGTTTCGTGAACATCTCCGGCCTGCATGGGTTTGAAAATCTTTTTTGCCTGGCTCTGTAAAACATCTTCAAGGGTTTCAATGAAGTATAAAAGTTCCACAGGCTGATGATTGCCAAGGTTATAAATTTTATGTGGTCGCCTATATCCTGTCCAGTCAGGTTTTGTTGTCAATATACTTAAAATGCCCTCTATAATATCATCAATGAAGGTAAAGTCCCGCTTAAGCCTTCCATGGTTAAAGACAGAAATTTCTTCCCCACGAAGAATTTTATCCGTGAAGAGCCAGTAGGCCATATCCGGACGTCCCCAGGGGCCATAAACTGTAAAAAACCGCAGACCAATCTGTTCCAGACGAAAGAGGTGGGCATAACTCGTGCTCATCAGCTCATCTGCAGCTTTAGTTGCAGCATAGAGAGAAACTGGTTCATGAATGTCTGCATCTTCGTGAAAGGGAGGAAAGGCATTGTCCCCGTAAACAGAAGAAGAGGAGGCGTAAATCAGAACAGGTTTTTGGGGAGCATGCCTGCAAAACTCAAGCACAGAAAGGTGCCCAACAAGATTAGATTGCGCGTAGGCAAAAGGATTTTCAAGGGAATAGCGTACCCCCGCCTGTGCTGCAAGATGAACAACACGTTCAATCTCATTTTTGCGGGGCAGGCTGGAGAGGGTTTCGTAATCAGCAATATCCTGTTGAAAAAATGAAAATTTGATGTGCTTTTTGAGAAGATCCAGACGTGCTTTTTTCAGGGCAGGATCATAATAAGAATTGAGGTTATCAACACCCATAACTTCGTGCCCCTGTTTTAAAAGGGCCTGGCAGAGATGAAAGCCGATAAACCCGGCCGCTCCTGTGACAAGAACAAGCATAAGACTTATAAAGCACCCCGGATATGTTCTGCCAGGTTCAGAAGGTTTGCCTGGCTGGCCTCATCTGTTCCATGAGGAGCCATATGGTTTTTAGCATAACGGGGAATAATGTGCCAGTGAAGATGAAAAACGGTTTGTCCTGCTTCTTCTCCATTTAGTTGTGTGATGATAATACCATCAGGTTTAAGCGCTTTTTTTACAGCAAAAGCCAGTTTTTGAACTGTGATAATAAGTTGGCTGAGATCTGTTTCGGATATATCAAAAAGGTTTTGCACTTCAGTTTTAGGTAAAACAAGAACATGTCCCGGGCTTTGAGGAAAAGCATCCATGATAGCAAGGCTGTGCTCTGTTTCCTGCACGGGAACACAGGGTTTTTCTCCACGGAGAATTTGTGCAAAAATATTCTCTTTTTGATAAACATGATCAGGGCTCATAACCTGTCTCCTTCACTGTGAAGAAAAGCATAAGAGGGGTGAGAGGTCAAAATTTTCTTATATTTTTTCTATATATAAACTTTTTGAAGAAGACTTTAAGATGTTCTGCCTCAGTGTTTCTAACAGAAAAACATCTGCCTTCTGTAATACTGGTTTAACCTGGAACAGTGATTCCACTATGGGGTATATATAAAATTAAAAAACAAAAAAATTTTACAAATTCCTGGATCCTTTGGTGTGAAGCTCCATACTTATTCTTTTGTTTCCTGACTTTTAAGCCAGAAGTGTGGTCGCTGGTCTGTGGGGTCAAGCTTTAGGGCTTCTTCAAAGGCTTTGCGGGCTTCCGGAGTTATTTTTCCCTCATTGAGGGCTATAAGCGCTTCTCCGAGAGCTGAAAAATTTTGTGAGGATGGGGCGAGTTTTCCTGCCCGTTCAAAGGCCTGTACCGCGCGGAGATTTTCTCCGGTTTGTAAATAATATGTCCCTAAAAAGAACCAGGCTTCCGCGTCTTGAGGAGTCTCATAAAGACGATCGCGCAGTCTTTGTCCCTGTTCCTGAAAAGTCAGGGTTTGTGGAAATGCTTTCCTTCGTGCTTCAGCTTCGTGGGCATAGGGACGTCCGGGTAAATCCACACGGCCCAGGGGAAGATAGGCAAGAAGTGCAAGAAAAAAGAGAAAAAAGCATAAGACCGGGGCTAAAATTTTTTTTCTTAAAGGTGCAAGAACCCAAAGGGCGCCTCCCGTTGTTAAAAAAGCTGCTAAAGCCCAGAAGATAAGTGCTTGTTTATTCATAATCATATACTCTGTTTTAGAGAGTTCCGTCTCTTTGGGGAAGGGGGTATATGCGGAGCTAAATCTATTCTTTATACAAAAAAACTTTTTAGAGCCTGCCAGAGAAAAGACAAACCAAATATAAGAAAAAGACACCCTAAAACTTTCATCAACACAGGCAGAAAACGCTCATAAACACGAACAGGACCGGGGTGTGTGAAGGTGAGACCAAGGCCTGAGAACCATAAAAAGCTCAGGCCTGAAAGCCCAAGAATGATGACAAGGCTCTCACCAAAGCCTGAATTCTTACTGATAAAGGGGGTAATAATACTGGTAAAGTAAACAAAAGCCTTGGGGTTCGAAAGATTGGTCAGAAAACCCGTTATAAAGGCCTGATGATGTTGGGGGTGTGTGTTTTTTTGGTCTCCGGCTTTTTCAGTTTTTGCCAGAAGGGAACTTAACCCCAGAAAGATAAGAAAACACCCCCCTGTAAGAAGGAGAAGTGTTTTAAGAAAAGGGATGTGTTCAAACAGGACAAGGGCTCCTGAAACAACGGCTAAGGTATAAAGCCCTATAGATGTGGCAATGCCAAGGGCACAATAAATAACAGAAGCTTTCTTTTGAGAAAAAGCAAAACGCATGATAACAGCCCAGTCCGGGCCAGGACTTGCCAGGACCATGAGATGAAGTCCTAAAAGTGTCAGGAGAGTAAGGCAGAACATACGTTTTTCTGTTTTAAATTTATTTTAATTTTATAAAACTGGTCGGTCAAAAAATCAAGAGCTGAGGGAAAGCAGATAGAGGTATTAAAAAATACTTTGTCTTGTTATCAGGGAAAAAGTCACATAAAATACCCTGAATTAAGGTGAGACCATATTTGAGTTAAAACCCTGTTTATGAGGCTATCATGATAAAGAATACCATAAAAATAGTAATAATGAGCTTGTTTGCTTTTCCCATGATGACGATACATGCCTATGCTGAGGAAAAGGCAAAATTATCTTTGTCCAGCTTCGTAGGACGTCTTGATATAGAAACAGGCAAATATGATAAGATTTCTGTAGAAAGTGTAAAAGGGAATTACAATGTTAAGCCTCACCGTATTATTGATTTAGACGGGAGGCAAAACCTGACCTCTGTTTCCTGTAATACATGGAATAAAGATGATGAAGATCTTGTAACTTTGAAGCTGGCAGGTGAAAAAAGCAGACCTTTGGAAGATTTCCCCCTTCTTAAAATCAAAGCCCCACGCAATGTCAGGATTGAAATTAAAAATTCTGTTATCTTCGGACGTATAGATGATGTAAGTGCCGCGGACCTTGATCTTGGTTATTGTGGAGATTTGGTTATTGGAAATATTTCGGGTTCCCTTAGGGTTAATATAAAGGGTTCTGCAGATCTTAAAACAGGTCAGGTGGATGAGGCTCTTCTTGTTCTTAAAGGGTCCGGTGATGTGGAGATGGGAGATGTTGCCGGGGGGCTGACAGCTGAAAATGATGGAGCTGGTGATATTCAGGCCCGAAGAATTGGGGGATTTCTTTCTTATACGGGGACAGGGTCCGGAGATTTTGAAGCGGAGGCTCTCAATGGACGTCTTGATGTTGATATGAAGGGCAGTGGTGATGTGACCATTGATAATGGTGACGCCGATTCCTTTAAGGTCAGCGTATATGGATCAGGCGATATGGATTTTGGTGGGCGAGTTCATCAGGCTGATATTACCCTTAAGGGAAGTGGTGATATTTATGTGTACCGTATAGAAGGTAAGGTTTTAAAAGACAGTTCCGGATCTGGCCGTATCTCTGTAGGTAACGAGCAAGACAAACCCATACCCTAAGTGGGGCAGACCCTGACACAGCCAAACCTTAAGCAGGCCGAACTTTAAATTTTAGAAGAAGAAGGTTTTTTTGAGACGGTTTTTGGGGAGGTTTATGCTCTACTTTTTTACACGGACGTGGATGAGTTTTCCTGATTGTTTTGCACCTAAAAAAAATTGAATATATTGTCCGGTGTCAGGGGAATACATATAAAAAATACCCAGGGAACGCCTACAATAGTAAGAGCAAGAAAATCAACTCAATTACTGAATCTGAAAAGGAGAGGGCTTTTCCTGCGGTAAACTCTCTTGCCATTTCGTAAAATAGTATATTCTTTTTGCTCACCGTCCTGTGCGTTTCTCCACAGCTCAGTTAACATCCATACTACATAAATTGAAGATAGGATTGCTACTATAGTTTGAGCAAGAGTATAAATCATAAAAAAACCTGTGAACCTGGTTTCGTGGTGTAAAGTCCTAATAAAGAGTTTGCTGTTCAGCTTACCATCCCCTATTCTTATCCATCATACATTGCATACGTTTAAAGAAGGGTAATACGTTGTGAATATGTATCAATCTGATTTTGTCCGTATTCTTGTGGAGCGTGGTCATGTTTATCAGGCAACTCATCTTGAAGAACTTGATTCTCTTGCAGGTAAGACAGAAATAACAGGCTATATAGGTTTTGACCTTACGGCACCCAGCCTGCATGTCGGCCATCTTACCCAAATTATGATGTTAAGGCGCCTGCAAAAAGCAGGGGGCCGCCCCATTGCCCTTTTAGGCGGTGGGACCAGCAAAATTGGTGATCCATCTGATAAAGACAAAGCCCGCCCTCTTTTAGATGCTGAAACCCTTGAGGCAAATGCAAAAGGGATTAAAACCTGTCTTGAAAAACTCCTTGATTTTGAAGGGTCAAATGGGGCGCTTCTTTTGGATAATGCTGTCTGGCTTGATGATCTTGATTATATTCCTTTTTTACGCTCTGTTGGGCGTCATTTTACCATCAACAAAATGATTCAGCTCGAAAGCGTCAAACGGCGACTTGATCGTGAACAACCGCTTACTTTTCTTGAATTCAACTATATGCTTTTACAGGCTTATGATTTTTTGGAGCTTTATCAGCGTACAGGTTGCCGGCTTCAAATGGGCGGCTCTGATCAATGGGGTAATATTGTTCAGGGTGTTGATCTGGTCAGACGGATCGGGGGAGAAGAAGTCTTTGGCCTTACAACGCCTTTGATCACAACAGCTTCAGGAGTTAAAATGGGGAAAACAGCGCAGGGGGCTGTTTGGCTGGATCCTGAACGTCTTAGCCCTTATGAGTACTGGCAGTTCTGGCGGAATACAGAAGATGCAGATGTGGGGCGTTTTTTGCGTTTATTTACGGACTTAACTCTGGGAGAGATTGAAACCCTTGAAAATCTGGAAGGTCAGGAAATTAATGAGGCTAAAAAACGCCTGGCTTATGAGGCAACGGCCCTTCTTCATGGGGAGGAGGCTGCCCAGCAGGCAGAAAAGGCAGCTCAGGCCGTTTTTGAAAAAGGGGGTGATGCGTCTGGCCTTCCTACCCTTACCCTTGAGGAAGGTGAGCTTGCTGAAGGCTTTAACCTTATGGAGCTTGCTGTTAAAGCCGGGCTTGTCGCCTCCCGGGGCGAAGCAAAACGCCATGTTCGTGCCGGGGCTTTGAAACTTAATGATATCGCTGTTACAGATCTTCAGGCTAAAGTTTACTTAGAAGATTTTTATAGGCAGAAGAGTATCAGGTTAGGTCTTGGAAAGAAACGACATGTTCTGCTGGAACTTGGCACGTGATCTTTTTTCTGCTTTTATAGACCTGTTGATAATATTTTAAGGTTTTTTTTAGTCCTGATGTTTTGAGAGCTCTCTCTTTATCCTAATATGGGTTCTTGTTATGGAAAGTGAGCAGTCACCATGATCTCAAACCCTTCTCCTGAAAATATGCTTTCTTTGGAGGTTATATATCGGGATGGAATACGCATATTTAAACCCAAAGGCTTTTGGGGGTATAAATTTGCCGAACGCGGTGAACAGCTTGTTCGTGATATCTTAAAAGAGGAAAAGAAGAAGGGACTTCCACCTCAACAGAGTATTCTTGATCTCAATCATGTAGACCATTTAGATACCACAGGAGCATGGTTGCTGGCATCTCTTGGGCAAGGCCAGGAAAAATATATAAAGAATTTTTCTCTCAGGGCTGGCAGCCCTTCTATGCATGCTCTGCTGGAATCTGCTTGTGAGTTTCAAAGCAGAAAAAAATCAGATGAAAAACAAAACGCATTTTTTCTTCATTTTCTGGACCATATAGGGCGTTCTGTGGTCGGAGGGCTTCGATCTTTTTGGGGGTCACTTGGTTTTCTGGGAGAATTTTTAGTTGCTTTTGTTCGCTCTCTTCTTCAGCCCGGGCGCGTGCGCTGGGTTTCTGTTGTGTCCCTGATAGAAGAAATTGGCCTGAATGCTTTCCCAATAGTTATGATCTTATCTTTTTTTATTGGGGCTGTTATTGCTTTTATGGGGTCTACGCTTTTACAAACTTTTGGAGCCTCTGTTTTTGTTGTGGAGCTTGTTGGCTTTTCTGTTTTGAGAGAGTTCGCTCCTCTTATTACCATGATCCTTCTGGCAGGGCGCTCTGATTCTGCTTTTGCCGCTCAAATTGGAGCCATGCGTATGCGTCAGGAGATCAGTGCTTTACAGGTTATGGGGCTTGATCCTTTTGATGTTCTTGTTATCCCAAGAGCTCTGGCTTGCCTGGTTGCAGCACCCATTTTGACCTTTGGTGCCATGATAGCGGGTATTTTAGGGGGTGTTTTGTCCGCCTGGGCCACGATGGACATTAATCCATCTTTCTTTTTTGTGCGCCTTCGGGACAGCGTGCCCCCGGTGCATTTATGGGTGGGTCTTGCCAAGACTCCTGTTTTTGCCCTTGTTATTGCTGTGATTGGGTGCCGTCAGGGCCTAAGCGTGGAAGGTGATGTTATGTCTTTGGGGCGTAAAACAACATCTGCTGTGGTTGAGGCTATTTTTTCTGTTGTGGTGATTGATGCTATTTTTGCCATTATATACATGGAACTGGGATTATGACAGAGAATGTCCCTGCTATAGAAACACGTGGTCTTGTGAATCGTTTTGACTCCCATTATGTTCATGATGGTCTCAATCTTTCTGTACGTGCGGGTGAGGTTTTAGGTATAGTTGGGGGATCTGGCACAGGAAAATCTGTTCTTCTCAACACCCTTTTAGGCTTGCGTCACCAGAATGAAGGAGAAATCCTGTATTTTGGTGAGGCATTATCTTCTTTGTCTTTAAAAGAAAAAAAATCTATCAAGCAACGTTTTGGTGTCCTTTTTCAACAGGGAGCTCTCTTTTCTTCCCTCAGTGTCAGGGAAAATGTCATGTTTCCTATGCGGGAATATACACATTATTCTCCTTCTTTGATGAAGGAGCTTGCTGATTTTAAAATCATGCTGTCTGGCCTGCCTCCTGAGGCTCAGGAAAAGCTGCCGGGTGAACTTTCAGGAGGGATGATAAAACGTGCTGCCCTTGCACGTGCTTTAGCACTTGATCCGGATATTCTTTTTCTTGATGAGCCCACAGCAGGTCTTGATCCTATAGGGGCGGCAGCTTTTGATATTTTAATTAAACAACTTCAAAGTGCTCTTGGTATGACGGTCCTTATGGTGACCCATGATCTGGATAGTCTCCATGCGATTTGTGATCGGGTTGCTGTTCTGGCAGATAAAAAGGTGGTTGCTGTCGCTCCTCTTTCAGACTTAGAGCATAATTCACACCCCTGGATACAGGAATATTTTTCTGGTCCCCGGGGACGGGCGGCTGCGTATCAACATAAAAAAACAGGGGATCTCTGATGGAAACCAAAGCGCCTTATGCACTTATTGGACTGTTTGTTTTGGTGATGCTTGTCGGTCTTGCCAGTTTTGCTGTCTGGCTTGGTCAGTCGGGTGGACGAAGCAGCTATGATGTTTATGATATTTACTTTAATGCTCCTGTACGTGGCTTACAACAGGCTGCCGATGTGCGTCTTAACGGAATCAAGGTTGGAGATGTTGCACAGGTAAGTTTGGATAAAAATAACTATAACCGCGTTCTTACCCGTATTCGGGTTATATCAGGTACGCCCATAAAAGAAGATGCTATTGCACAACTGGAAATGCAGGGTATTACAGGTCTTTCTTATGTTCTTATTACCGGAGGTACTGCCGGGGCTCCTTTTTTACGCGATGTCTCTGATCAATACCCTCCTGTTATTCCTTCAAAACCCAGTGAAATTGAGGATGTTTTAGAGAAAGGTGTAGAAGTTATTGAAGCTGTTGAAAAAACACTTGTTGAGCTTCAGGAGATTTTTAATGAAGATAATACCAGCTCTATTTCTACAACGCTTACAAATATAAAAATTATTTCTCAAAGGCTCCGTGAAGCAGAAGAAAACCAGCAGGGCCTTGTAGCGATGACAAATTCTATAAAAAAGGCTATGGATGGAGTTTCCGAAGTGACAGGAACTTTGAACAGGTTTACTCAGTCCCGGGGACCTGATTTAGCTGAAAACACACAAAAAACTCTTAAAACCTTTAATGAGACGCTCTCCACAGTTAATGAAGCAGGCAAGAATCTTTCTGTTCTTCTTGAAAGCATGCAGAAGGACTTTAAAGGACTTGCAACAGATGGTTTTGAACAAACATCTATAACACTGGAATCTATGCATCAGCTGATACAGGAATTGCAGGACATGATTTCTGGTTTTGAAAATGATCCAGGTGCATATTTATCAGGGAAAACTCAACCTGAAACAGTTTTACCAGAATAAGGAGATCATCATGACATCTCAGGACCTTAATAGAACAACATTTAAAAGCTTTCCTGACCTCAACTCCGGTCTTTCGCGTATACGGAAGCAAACTTCCTTTTTCTCTTTTGGGCGCCTCCTGTCTTTTTTAAGCTTTGCTACACTTTTGGGTACGCTTTCTGGTTGTATTTCCCTTTTGCCGGATTCCGGAAAGACTTATAAGGTCTATACTTTAAGCCAGCCTGAGAGGGATAGCACGGCGTCTTTATCTTCTCCTCCGATAAAAACGTCTGAAAAATCGCAGAAGATCGTGATGATACACCCCCCCTCTGTTCCCCCTTATCTCAGGACCGATCGTTTAGCTCTGATCCATCCCGGGGAGAAACTTTCTTATCTTGCGGGGGTACGCTGGGCTTCTCCGACATCGCGTCTTCTTCAGGATCTTTTTTTTGAAAGTTTGAGTTTTAACAAAGACTGGACAGTTTTACGCCCCGGGACAGGTGTGTTAGGTAACTATATTCTTAGCATGGATTTGCTTGATTTTTCTGCGCATGGCGCGGAAGGTTCTCCACCTGTTATTCGTTTTCGTCTAAAAGTTATTCTTATCGATGCTTCTCAACGGACACTGATAGCATCTCAGATTTTTGAAGAAGATATTCAGGCTCAGCGTGAGGGAGTCTCTTCTGTTGTTATGGCATTTGATCAGGCCTCTCAGGGGATGGCGCAGAAAATTTCCGGATGGCTTGAATCTGCTCTTCGTCATCAGGTACCTCCCGTGTCAAAAAACCTTAAAAGAGAACAAAGCCCTTTCATAGGAAAACAGAAAGGCTGATAAGATCAGATATTATTTTCAGCCTGTATGCCGGCGCCACAGGCGGGCAATGTTTTGAAAATCTTCGGGGTTCAGGGTTTCTGCACGCTGGTCGGGGGAAATGTGTATTTCTTTTAAGACATCTTCCAGATGCCTGCCCTGAAAGAGATTTTTGAGCGTATTACGCAGCATTTTCCTTCTTTGACTGAAGGCTGCCTGGGTTATGATTTCCAGAGCTTCAAAATCCTGAAATTTCATATTTTCAATTCCAAAAGGCTCAAATACAACAACCGCGGAGTCGATTTTCGGGGGTGGGGTGAAGGCTCGTGCGGGCAGGGTCATGGCAAGGTGAAGTCTGGCACAATTTTGTGCCAGGACAGACAGGCGTCCATAAGCCTTTGTATGGGGGCGTGCAGTTAAACGTTCAGCCACCTCTTTTTGAAACATAAGAACAGCACTGTTCCACCACAGGGGCTCAGCCTTTAACCATTTAATGACAAGAGGGGTTGCAATATTATAGGGAAGGTTAGATATGATAACAGCAGGTGTGGTCAGGTCCAAATCACGTAAAACAGAAGACTCATCTGCCTTTAAGGCATCCACATGAACAGGGTAAAGCTGATCAGGCCAGGTCTCAGAAAGCTTTTCTAAAACAGGTCCAAAACGCCTGTCTTTTTCAAAGGCCACAAGCTTTGAAGGGGCCTGTTCTAAAATCGCACGGGTGAGGCCTCCCGGACCTGGTCCGACTTCAAGGACCGTCTTATCTTTTAAATCCCCGGCAAGACGAACAATTTTATGATTGATATTCATATCTAAAAGAAAATGCTGGCCCAGACTTTTTTGTGCCTCAAGTCCATGAGTTTGCAGGAGGGTGCGTAAAGGGGGAAGGGGAGGCATTATGAATCTGTCCTCTCTGCTTTATGTCGGTTGTCTGCAAGTTTTTTTGCTAAACATAGAGCTGCAATGAGACTGTTGGGATGGGCACGGCCGTGACCAGCAAGAGAAAAAGCCGTTCCATGATCGGGTGAAGTACGAATGAGAGGCAGGCCCAGTGTTGTATTAACACTGTTGTAAAAATCAAGGCTTTTTACCGGAATAAGCCCCTGATCATGATACATGCATAACACGGCATCATACTGTGTGCGTACCTCCTGATGAAACAGTGTGTCTGCTGCTTTGGCATCACTGATGTTAATGCCCTGACTACGTAAAACACGGGCAGCGGGATTGATGATCTCAATTTCTTCCTGCCCAAGGGCGCCATCTTCCCCTGCATGGGGGTTAAGCCCTGCGAAGACAAGGCGCGGAGAGGTGAGGCCAAAATCTCTTTCAAGGGCATGTGCGGTGATGTGTCCCAGACGTATTAAACCGTCCCGGGTCAGGCTGGAAGGGACCTGATGCAGGGGAAGATGCACACTTGCCAGAGCCACACGTAAAGCAGAATTGGCCAACATCATAACAGGTCCCCCGGGAGAGGGGGTCTTTTGTTTTGCGTTCATGCTTTTTGTTAAATCTGCAAGAAATTCCGTGTGTCCAGGAAAGGTAAAACCTGCCTGATAAAGAACAGTTTTAGAGATAGGGTTGGTCACAAGAGCATGAGCAGCCCCTTTTTTGACATAGTCAACGGAACGCTCAACAGATTCAAGAATAGCGGGGGCATTGTTTGGATGTGGGTGACCAAAATCTGAGGAACAGCTGTGGTTCAGGGGAAGCACAGGCAAAGCCTCCGGAAAAACCTCATATGCTTTGGAGGGCTCATCAATCAAACCCGGTGATGGCATATCAAATATATGCGTGGCACGCGTGATAACATCCGGATCAGCCAAAAGAAAAAAGACAGGACCTTTATGTTTTAAATTCTGCCAGGCAAGACAGCTGATTTCTGGTCCAATACCTGCGGGATCACCCTGTGTCAGGGCAAGGGGAGGGTGGGGCATAATATATATCCTGATAGGGGTATAATGATCCTGTCCTGCTGACTACAAGATTATGCCTGTCATCTTGTCATGACAAGGGGGAGGTGTTAGAGGTGCTGATAAAGAGTTTTCTTTCCCTTACATCCCCTGCCGATTTTTATAGAGAAAGGTCCATTATGTCTTCACATTCAGATAGTTCACACCAGGATTTTAAAGTTAAAGATCTTTCTCTGGCCGAATGGGGCCGTAAAGAGATTAGCATGGCACGGACGGAAATGCCGGGTCTTACGGCTTTGGTTGAAGAGTATGGCAACAGCCAGCCTTTAAAGGGTGCACGTATTGCAGGTTGTCTTCATATGACGGTACAAACAGCTGTTTTAATTGAAACTTTGCGTGCTCTTGGGGCAGAGGTACGCTGGTCATCCTGTAATATTTTTTCAACCCAGGATCATGCAGCAGCAGCCATGGCGGCCGATGGTGTCCCTGTTTTTGCCTGGAAAGTTATGACAGAAGATGAATTTTGGGCCGCTATAGACTGGACCATAGAGGGACCTGATGGCTGGCGCCCTAACATGATTCTTGATGATGGGGGTGATCTCACCAAACGTATGCATGAGAAATATCCGGATCTTTTAGAGGATGTTCGTGGTCTTTCAGAGGAAACCACCACAGGTGTTCATTTTCTTTATGAAATGGAGAAACAGGGAAACCTGAAAGTGCCTGCTATTAATGTGAATGATGCCGTGAGCAAGTCAAAGTTTGATAATCTTTATGGATGTCGTGAATCTTTGATCGATGGTTTAAAACGCGCAACGGATGTGATGCTGGCGGGCAAAGTGGCCGTGGTGTGTGGCTATGGTGATGTTGGAAAAGGTTCTGCGAGCTCTCTGCGTGGGCAGGGGGCCCGTGTTCTTGTTACGGAAATTGATCCCCTCTGTGCTCTTCAGGCCGCTGTGGAAGGTTATGAGGTAACCACCATGGAAGAAGCGGCCCCTCTTGGGGATATTTTTGTGACGGCGACAGGGAATAAGGATGTTATTACGCTTGATCATATGCGCGCCATGAAAGACAGGGCTATTGTCTGTAATATTGGCCATTTTGACTCTGAAATTCAGGTGGAGGCCCTCCGCAATTATGTGTGGGATTCTGTGAAACCCCAGGTTGATGAAATTCATTTCCCTGATGGGAAAAGACTTATTCTCCTTGCAGAGGGGCGCCTTGTTAATCTCAGCTGTGCGACAGGTCATCCAAGCTTTGTGATGTCGGCTTCTTTTACCAATCAGGTGCTGGCCCAGATTGAAATATGGACCAATCATCAGGATTATGAGAACAGGGTCTATATTCTCCCCAAACACTTAGATGAAAAAGTAGCCCGTCTGCATTTACCAAAACTGGGTGTGAAATTAACAGAGCTTACCCCTGAGCAGGCAGATTATATTAATGTCCCCGTTCACGGACCTTATAAAATGGATCTGTATAAGTATTAAAAAGAAACCTTTCTGAACTCACGATTTCTTATGAAACTCCTTGTTTAACATGATGTTCTTCATCTCCAGTTCATAAAAATAGAATAGAGAGTTTTTATGGTGGAGTGAGACAACTCTTTTTGAGAAGAAGGGGCACAAAAAAATAGCCCTTATCACATGATAAAACTGGATCAGGAGTCATAAATATGAGAATATTTTTTGTTCTTTTGGCGTCCACACTGATGATAGTGGGATGTGGCGGCAAAAAAGCAGCAAGTAAGAAAAATTTTGAAAAAGCACTTAATGCCCATTTTCTCAAAGAAGGGCCAGAGTGTCTTCGTGTTAAATGGCCTGTTCTTCTTTCTGAGCGAGAGATAAAAGAAGTGTCATGGGGGCATAATCCCGGAGAAAGGATGGAAGCCCTTGTTAAGGTTGGTCTCTTTGAAAAAGAAGAAACAAAAGGCAAAAAGTCTTCTTATTCTGATGAGATCATTCCCCTTACGCGTTATACACTGAGCGAAAAAGGGAAGACATTCATTCAGGGGCCCGAAGAAAAAACTTCTTACAAAAGGGCTGGTGAGACTATAGACCAAACAAAAGCTTCGCTGTGTTATGGCCAGCCCCGTCTGGACAAAGTGATCAAATGGGATGAGCCCTGGACAGACGGCGTAACAAGAACAACAGTTTATTATACGTATAACCTTGATGATCTTGAAGACTGGGTTAAGGATCCTGCTATACAGAAAGCCTTTTTCAAAATTTCAGGAAGTCTTGAAGATCTCTCAGAAGAACAAAAAGACATTCTAAAGCTTACCAGTGAAGGTTGGGAAGTTGGAAGGAGATAGCAGATCTTTATTTTGAATTCTTTGAGGGGCCTGGCTTTAAAGCCGGGTCTTTTTTATGGTGAAGACAAAAGCTGTTGGGGGAGAGCTTTAAGATTTTTTAAAGAGGGGGGCCATAACTCTATTTTGAGGCTTTGAAATGGCTCCCCGGCAGGGGCACAGATTTTACGGCCATTTTACAAGAGGAGGAAGGGAGGAGAGAATAGACTCTGTATTTCCGCCCGTTTTAAGGCCAAATTGTGTGCCACGGTCATATAGCAGATTAAACTCAACATAGCGTCCCCGACGGATGAGCTGTTCTTCACGGTCTTCTTCTGTCCAGGATTCATGCATGCGGCGGCGTGCTATTTCAGCATAGATCTCTTTAAAACATGTTCCAATTTCCTGAACAAAGCTCAGGTCTTTCTCTGGTTGGCCTGTATTAAGATGGTCAAAGAAAATACCACCAATGCCCCGGGGTTCCTGACGGTGGGGGAGGTAAAAATATTTGTCACACCAGGCTTTAAAGTCCGGATAATAGCTTGCATCATATTTATCACAGGCCTGTTTCAGGCCAAGATGAAAAGTTTTGGCATCCTCAAAGTCAGGATCACGCTGATAGCTGAGAACAGGGGTAAGATCTGCCCCTCCACCAAACCAGGACTGTGTTGTCATAATCAGGCGCGTGTTCATATGAACAGCAGGGACACGTGGTGAACGGGGGTGGGCGATAAGAGAAAGACCTGTGGCCCAAAAGTGTGGATCATGTTCGGCACCCTGAACATGACGTGCGAATTCAGGCTCAAATTGTCCATGAACGGTTGAAATATGGACACCAGCTTTTTCAAAAAAACGTCCACGTAAAATCCCTGCAATGCCACCCCCTTCATCCTGTTTGCCGGATGTGTTTCGTGTCCATGGTGTCAGGGAAAACACAGCTGCTTCCCCGTCGTAAAGTTCCTGAGGAGCTTCCTGTTCAAGAGTTTCAAAAAGGAAGAAAATTTCATCACGCAAACTCTTAAACCAGGTTTCTGCTCTGGGTTTTAACAAAGTCTGGTCCATATTTGTTTTTCTCCTTATTTTTATAGAAAACCTAAGACAGAAAATGTTTCAGGGAGAGCTTTCTACAAAAAATCCTTTATATATGGAGATTTTTTTTAAAGCATCTTTTTTTTCTCTGAAAAAATTTTATAAAACTTATATATAAGTTCTTATTTTTTAAGTTTGTAATATTGTGTAATAAAGTGTTAATTGCTTTTTGAAAATACAGGTTTTATGACTACAGCAATATTTTTGTACTCGTAATTCTTATGTCTGAGGCTATTTTATGATTTCTTATCAGACAAGCCTAAAAAACCCTGCTATGTGCGCTGGAACGGGCTTACACACAGGCAAGAAAGTCCGTTTAACTTTGAAGCCTGCCCCTGCAGGTACAGGCTTTGTTTTTATAAGAACAGATATAAAAACATCTGACAACCATATTTTTGTGACCCCGGGAAGTGCTCATAAGACAGAGCTTGCTACTATGCTTGTCAATGATTCAGGTGTTTCTGTGATGACGGTTGAGCACATTTTATCGGCTCTTCATGGTCTGGGTGTCGACAACGCATTTCTTTTATTAGATGGCCCCGAGGTTCCTATTATAGATGGAAGTGCTGCTTTTTTTTCACGTCTTATCAGGCGTGCTGGTATAAAGACATTCCCGACGCTACGCTCTTTTTTAAAAATTCTTAAGCCTTTTTCTTATCAGGAAGGTCAGCGTGAAGCGCATTTCCTTCCTCATGATGGCTTTATGATTGATGTCTCCGTTATCTTTGATGCTCAAGCCATTGGTGAGCAGAATTTTTGTTTTGAGGTCACTCCTGACGCTTTTGTTAAAGAGGTTGCCACGGCGCGTACATTTGCACTTCTTAAGGATATTGAAAGCATGCGGGCTTCAGGACGGGCCTTAGGGGGTTCTTTAGATAATGCTGTTGTTGTTGATGATGCACGTATTCTTAATAAAGAAGGCCTTCATTTCCCTAATGAGTTCGCCCGTCATAAAGCTTTAGATGTTCTTGGTGATCTTGCTTTGGCACAGGCGCCTCTGCTTGGATGCTATAAGGCTATAAGGCCGGGTCATTCTTTTAATAACTCTGCTTTGAGGGCTTTATTCTCTGATTCTTCCTCCTGGTGCTGGGAGATGGGTCATGCACATCAGGAAAACTCCTTTGTTTCTTCTCTTGCTGTAATTCATTAAGATATAATATACCTGAGAAGAGGACATATTTTTAAAGATTTTTATGTAAGAGCTTGTGCCTTTTAATTATTAAAAAGGAAAGAGGGTTTCCTCCCGTGGACAGTCTTAAGGAAACAAGTGGTGAAGCAAAGAAAAAATATTATTTCTGGTTGCGTATCTTTTGTTTCTTTTTAGCCTTGTTCTTTATTGCAGTACTTGGTTTAGGTTTTTTTTTTCAGGACAAACTTTACCAAAGCCTTTTGGATCCTGGCATCCCCTATCAAACTTATGAGGCACCACCAGGACCAGATTATCATAAAAAACAGTCATGGGCGGCTTTTGATGAGGTGGCTGGTGGTCATAAGAAAATGGCCGCCTTCATCCTTATGCCAGCTTTGTATAACAGCTCTTCACAATGGAATGCCTCTGTTGAAGACAGTTCTTTTCGCCGTCGTTTCAAACGTATAGGGCTTCCTAATTATGCGGCTCCTTTTTATGGCGCAGGTTCTGTATTTGTCCCTTATTATCGTCAGGCTTCTCTCTATGCTTTCCTGACTAACAGGGAGGATGCATTAAGGGCCAGAAAACTGGCTATGACAGATGTAAGACAGGCTTTTCAAACCTTCCTCAAGCATCTCCCGCCTGATGAACCTTTTATTCTTGCAGGTTTCGGTCAGGGTGCTTTTCAGGCTCTTGCTCTTTTAAAATATGTGATAGCAGCTGATCCTCATATCAACAAACGTATGATTGTGGCGTATATTATAGATGCCCCTCTTCCTCTTGATTTATTTAAACGTGATCTTGCACCTTTAAACCCCTGTAAGACAGATAAAGATATTCATTGTATTGTAGGGTGGGGGGCCTTCTCAAAGGATGAAAAACGCAATATTTATGATTACACAATACGTTCTATGATTTGGGGCCGGGATGGTGGATTTGCTTTTGTAAAAGACAGGCCTTTCTTGTGTGTTAATCCTCTTTTGTGGACAATAAAGGAAGATTATGCACCAGCAAGACTGCACAAAGGCGGGGTTTTTGCAACCGGCTTAGAGCAGGGAGAAAAACCCGTCCCTTTAAAGGCACAGATGGGGGCACAGTGCCAGGAGGGCCTTCTGATCATTGACAGGCCCCTGTCTCCGCGTCTTCGTCGACCTTTTTGGTTCGGTGGGCGCTTTCAGACACCAGAGTATAATCTTTTTTATGAAGATATACGTGTAAATGTTCTTCAGCGTCGTGAAACCTGGATGAAGGCCCAAACATAAAGCTGCATGTGTATTTTAAACCCTTTACTCACAAAGATTTATTTTTTAGCTTAAGCCTTTATAGGCTGTATTTTAATTGTTGAGATAAATCTATGAGACAGGACACCATCTTATCTTTAAAAAGCACTGTTGAGAGCGTGTGGGAAGAGAGAGAGACGTTAGGGCCAGAGAGTGCAGGGCCGATACGTGATGTTGTTGCACAAAGCCTTGATCTTCTGGATCAGGGACGACTACGTATAGCTGAACGTCAGACAGATGGAGCATGGCAGGTGAATACCTGGCTGAAAAAGGCTGTTCTTCTGAGTTTTCGTCTTCATCCCATGTCTGTTGTACCCGGAGCCCCGGAAGGTGGTTTCTGGTGGGATAAAATTGCCCAGAAGACAGCGGATTGGTCACAAAAAAAGTTTGAAGAGCAGGGGGTACGCTTTGTTCCGGGTTCTTATGTACGTCATGGGGCTTATCTTGAACAAAACTGTGTTCTTATGCCGTCTTTTGTCAATATCGGGGCTTATATAGGAACGGGTACCATGGTGGATACCTGGGCTACTATTGGGTCATGCGCACAGATAGGAGCACATTGCCATATTTCCGGAGGGGCTGGAATAGGAGGTGTTCTTGAACCTCTTCAGGCCAGTCCCGTTATCCTTGAAGACAATTGTTTTGTTGGGGCGCGATCTGAAATCGCAGAAGGGGTGATTGTGCGTGAGGGTGCCGTGATTGCTATGGGGGTTTATCTGAGTGCTTCAACAAAAATTGTTGATCGTGAAACAGGTCAGATAGTCTATGGTGAAGTACCACCTTATTCTGTTCTTGTGCCTGGCACCTTACCTGATTCTGGGGATGGCCCCAGTCTGGCCTGTGCTGTCATCGTCAAAAAAGTTGATGCAAAAACACGTGCAAAAACAGATATCAATAGCTTGTTGAGATTCTAAGTTTTTTTGAGCCCAATATCTGTCATAACCGTTGAACTTCCCTTTTCCTTTTCCCTCCCGAGACATTTTGGGGCGAAGGGAGGCACATGGATTATTTTTCTGTCGGTCGTTTGGCTTTTCCTTATTATATAAAAGAATATAGCTATAGCTATGTAAAAAAGCTCTTTTTACCTGGTTCTTCTGAAGTAAAGAAAATCTTTTAGACCTTATATAAAGAAAATGAATTTTTTAGAACAAAAACCTATCTCTCCAGTAGGCAACTACATACGCTGTATTTTTTTTCTTTCCTGCTTGCCAAATGTGAAAACATTGTTTAGATACCTCCTAATATAATAATCATTCTTATTATTAACCTTTAGTGAAAAATAGATATCACGTATTTCTGGAGCTTTTTTATATCATGTTTAAGATCCACTATGTTCCCTTTTTGATGTGTTCTTTTGCTTTAACACCGATGCCTGTTTTTGCACAATCACAAGATTCAGAGCGTGAGTCAAAAACCTCGGAAAAGACCCAGGAAAACAGGGAAAAAGACATTATTACAGTTTATGGGCGCCATAACAAACTGGTGACGCATTCAAAACTGGCCACAAAATCTAACATGTCTCTCTTAGAGACCCCTGCGGCCATTGTTGTGGTTGATGAAAAGCTCATTAATTCTCAGGCTGCAACGGATGTGCAGGATCTTCTTCGCAATGTGAGTGGTCTTAATCAGGCGGGTAACAATTATGGTATTGGTGATAACCTTGCCATTCGTGGACTTGGTGCAAATTATACCTTTGATGGTATGTATGGTGGTGCGGGATTAGGGAATACATTTAACCCAACACGTTCTTTAACCAATGTAGAGAGCGTTGAGGTCCTTAAGGGGCCAGCAACGGGTCTTTATGGCATTGGAAGTGCAGGGGGTATTATTAACCTTGTTGAAAAAAAGCCACAATTTGAGCCCTATCATGCTATTTCCGGAACAATTGGGCAGTGGAATACATATAATCTCACTCTTGATCTCACCAGCCCCATCACAGATAAACTCGCCTATAGAGTTGTGGCTGCAACGCAAAACAGTGATGGTTACAGAGATGTTGGTAAAGAACGCAATGAAGTTTATGCTTCCTTACGGTATCTTTTAAATGAATCTAATGAATTCCTTCTTTCAGGTGCTTATATTAAGGACTCTGTTCAGATTGACTCCGTTGGTGATCCTATTCGTATTTTCAATTCTGCCTCAGTTGGTGGCAAAACAGCTGGTGAAGTTACATGGAAAGATCTTGTTAATGACCCTTCTAAAAAGGGGCTTCAACTTTCAGAAGATCAACGTAAGCAATTGGCAGGATCGTTAAGGCCGGATGATGGTGTTCTTCCTTTTAACCTTGGAAAAGGTAATCTCATTTCACCTATTTCCAGACCCAATGAAGGAGAGGAATTCCGTATTAAGCTTCATTATACTACACGTTTTGGCGAGAGAGCTGAGCTTGTACAACAGCTTCAGTTTCGTGATTATAAGACAAAGTTTATCCGTCAGACAGGGGCTTTTAATTATGTTTACTGGAAACGGCAGGGTGTTATTAACAGACCTCCCCGCTCACCGGTTTTGGCTGATGGAAAGCTATACCCTTTTTCAGCACGCCGCCAGGAATATCGTAAAATTCATGCAGAGGAACGTTCATGGCAATATTTTGCTGATCTTCGTGTGAACTGGTCCCTGCGTGGTATTGAGAATGAGTTTTTGCTCAATGCCAATCTTGAAGACAGGGATATCAAACTTACACAATGGTCCATTTATGATAAAGATACTGGTGGTACCGTCCCCTATATTTTTGATATTCGTAACCCCAACTGGGGAACAGGACGTTTTGAAGATTATAAGCCAAGATTGCGACGTGATTATAAAAAGAAAGTTCGTGCTATGGGTATTGGTGTCCAGAATGTCACCTATCTTACAGATAGAATCACGACACGTTTAGGGGGAGCTTTTAGCAAAGTAAAGCAGACCTATCAAAATCTTGCCCGGAATCAAAGGGGCCTGGCCCAACCACAATATGATACGGATGACAAAGGCTTCACATATAACCTTGGGGCCAGTTACCGGCCTTTTGATAATCTGGCTGTTTTTGTGAACTATGCTAAGGGACAAACGGCTTATTCTATTCTTGGAACTGTTGGGGCAAAAGACAATAGACCTAATTCAGAATCAAAAACGGCAGAGCTGGGCTTTAGATTTAAAACGTCCAATGATCAGTTTTTAGCTTCACTTGTTTTTTTTGAAAGTAAAAGAACAAATTTACGCTATTCGAACCCTGATTATGATGATAACCCTCAGTCTCCTGATTATAATATTTCCGTTCCACAGTATTTTTATAATGGAGAAGACAGAACAAAAGGGGTTGAATTAGATCTCAATGCACGGCTTGGTGAGAACTGGCTTTTAAACATCAATGGCACACTTCAGGACCCACGTAACAGGCAAAACCCGAACTCAACAAGCTTTAATAGAAAACAAAAGGGAGTTCCGGAGCATGCCGCAAGTGCATGGCTGATTTATACATATGATCGTCTGCCTCTCCCTAACCCTTTAGAGTTCAGTTTAGGGGTTAATTATGTAGGTGAGCGTAGTACAAATTCCAGCAGTTTTGGTATACCCGATGGCCATGTACCAGCTTATACCGTGTGGGATGCAGGTATAGATTATACTGCAGAGAACTATTCTATAAGCCTTGTGATCAAAAATATCTTTGATGAACACTATTACAGCAAGGCTATGTTTTTAGGCGGTATGCCAGGCGAAAGCCGTAATGTAGAGCTTCGTTTGCGGTATACGTTTTAAATTCAGGGGGGGGAAGAAATCATGTTTTCTTCTCCCTTTCCTTCCTTATACATGTAAGATAATATTTGAGGTTAAGAACCTTAAAAAAATAACAATCAGAGCCTTTTATAAAGATAACAGGTTAAGGGTGAAGGAAGAAACACCTTTCAGGGTATCGTTGTCAAAGAAAGCCTATATAAGAGCCTGAAGGCATTTTTTATGCCTTATATATTTCCCGTAAAGAAAAGAAGGGTGGCATGTGTATGTGCCTTCAATAATCATGAGGGAAGGTGTGTCCCCAGGTGTATGCCCGTTCCTTACATACTCCCTGATCTATGTTCGTGTTTTTCTCCAGGATTCAATTTTTCTTTATTTTAAAGGAGAAAAAGGAATTTTTAATTTTTGTAAAAATAAATGCTCATTTGTGTTAGTTTTAATTTAATAACTTGATGTTTCTCTTAGCTCTGGGCGTGTGTTTCGCACAAAACAAAGCCGTTACAAGAAGACGTATGCATATTTGTTAACCAGGGTTATTATCATGGATTATCTGATAAAAAGTTTATGTGAAACAGTGTTTCAGAAATTTTCTGTTCGCAGCTATGGTTTGGGGATTTGTGCCCTCAGCTTACCCTTTGTTTCCGGACTGTCAGTGCAGGCAAGTACGCCGGCAGGTCAGCTTATCCAAAACAAAGCACTGGTTCAGTACACAGATAAAACAGGCAAAGATTTTTCAACGCAATCTAATCTGGCTGTGATTACAGTCCGTCAGGTCTATGAGGCTTCCTTAAGTCGTGACAACAACAAAAAGTCTGCGACAGGACAAAATGTTTATTTTTCTCATACCCTTACCAATAGGGGAAATGGAAGGGATTCTTATGTTTTTCAGGTTACTGAAGGTGTAAGAGTGGGAAGTTTAGCAGGTTTTGATGTTCAGGAAGTCTATTATGACGCCAACAGTAACGGCAGGGTTGATCATGGTGAACAGCTTTTGGCATCAAGCCTTAGCCTTAAAAGAGAAGCCCTGACCCTGGAGGCCGGGGAGGCAGCCTCTGTTCTTGTTATGACCAAACTTCCTGTTGCTGCCAGTGGCTCTGTTTTTAATAGTATTCTTGAAGTAAGAGCACAGGATCCCACGCATGGTGTGGTCAAAGATGAAACACCGGGAGGTGGGGCAGACGGCCAGCAGGCAACAAACCATGACAGGGTCACCATCACCAATGGTCCATCTCTCAATGTTTATAAAAAGGTCAGAGAAGGTACAAAACCCGGAGAATTTGTTTATACTGTTACCTTAACCAATACTGGAACAGATGCACGCCATGTGACTCTTTTTGATGGTTTTTCTAAAGGTATGAACTATGTTGAGGGTAGCTTCAGAGCTAATGGTATAGGCGCTTCTGTTGATCCCGCTGATGTCACTGGCGATAAAATACCACTTATAGAAGGTGCTCTGACGGGTGTACCTTCAGCAGATGCTCTGGATGGGGATGGGAAGGCCAGTGAGACAACAGAGCAGGACTTCAACCTTGATCTTGATGGTGATGGGCTTATAAGCCCTGAAACTGTTTCTGGCGTTTTTGCTTACGACAATCTTCTGCCTGCCAACACGACTGTTTCTATGGTTTATACCATGAGCATAGATTCTAAAACACCTCCGGATCAAACACTTCTGAATACCGCTTATGCCACGGCCTCAACAGATGGAGATGACAAACCTGATGGTCCTCCTGTTCCCTCGAACACGGTTCGTATTATTCCCGGTATAACTTATGGCCTCACGGCGGTGGAGGAATTGCCTGCAAGCCCCGGCGTTAATGATGGTCATGATGATGACGGTACACTCAACAAAACTGTTCTTGTTGATGGGGCCCCTTCCGGCAGTCAGGTACGTTTTCTTGTGAATATTACGAATACCGGAACCGCATCCGATATTTTTGAACTTGAAACCGGGATGGGAAATTTTCCAAAAGGGACACAATTTTCCTTTTGGAACAAGGATATGACAGGTGAGCTTTTAAATAGCAATCAACGCTATCTCCCTGATACAGGCTTGCTTAAGCCCGGTGAGACAAAGCAGATAACTGTGGTTGCGACACTACCTCCTGGTGTCAGTGGTGATGCCGGGGGTTCAGGTTATAGCTCTGATCTTCTTGTTTTTTCTGCAAATGATCCCAAAAACACAGAGGCAAAAAAAGAGGGAGCTAAAGAGAACATTACCTTAAAGCTTTTAACAATTAGTCCCTCTGGTGTGGATCTTGCAGATACGAAAGGTGATAAGGACTCTAAGAGCAATAAAGACGTTTTTAAAGCTGGTGGAGAGTCTGTGAGAACTGTAGAGGTTACCCCTGGTGAGATAGCAAAACTTCCCCTTAATATTGAAAATGACGGAACAGCACCAGATACGTATCGTTTGTCGTCTGGTGGCAGCTGGAAGACTGGTGTTCTGGGTCCTTTACCCTCAGGCTGGGTTTTACAGTTCAGAGATTCAAAAGGAGATATCATCACCCAAACTCCTGTTATTAATCCTGGTGAATCCTTTGCATATACAGCAGAAATTTTTATCCCTGAGTCTTCAGATCAGGCATTAAGTGATATAGCGGCCCTTATTGATGACACAAATAAGATCAGAAAACTGGATTCTAACAAAGATGGTGATGGGGATTATGCACTTTTTTTCCGTGTTGAATCTCAGGAAAATTCTGTTTCAGATATTTTACTTGAAGCTATTGATATTAAAAAGCAAAATGATATTACCTTAACAAAAAATTCAACAGGGCAAATTTCTCCCGCTGGTACAATAGACTATGTCCACCTTGTTGAAAATAAAGGGAATACGGAGGAGAAAATTGCTTTTGATCCAATCCGCAACACACAAGCTGGCTGGACAGGTCAGATTCTGGTTGATACAGATGGTGATGGACAGGATGAAACGCCTTATGAGTCCCTGAAAGAGGGCGATTCTATTTACCTTATAACGTCTGAAGGTAAAAAGCTTGAAGTTGCCTTAGATAAAGAAAAACGCCTTTCTCTTAAACCCGGGCATCAATGGTTGGTAAGCCTTCGTGTTCAGGCACCGGCTGATGCAAAAGAAGGAGATGGGAATGATAGCCTTATCACCCTCTCTTACGAAGGTGGAGGTCTTAGCAACACAGATAAAACCCTTGTAACAACCCTTTCCCTCACGCTTATCAAAACATCTGCTATTGATAAAGACTGTGATGGCGTACCAGAGACAGGTTTTCAATCCATGGGACACATATCTCCTCCCGGGGCCTGTATTGTCTGGCAGATTACGGGTGAAAACAAAACGGGACGTGCCCTTGATTTTGTTGAAATTCGGGATGCTGCGCCTCCTTTCACGTTCTATCAGGCAAAGAGCCTGAAATTCTGTAAAGGTAAGGGGGCCTGTAGCTTTCAAACTCTTTCTGATGCCGTTGGTGATGATGAGGGAGAAGTGATGCTGAACCGTGAGGTCAAATTTGTTCTGAAACAGGGAACACGCTTTCCTGACGGTCGGCTTGAACCAGGAGGAAGCGTCAGCGTGCGTTTTGCAACGCAGGTTGAATAAGAACATCTCATAAAAGTGATGTAAAAAGAATTTTATACTGCGCCCCCCAAGAAAATGCGGTGGCTTATAAGCGGTGAGATGGGCAGAAAACCCTGAAACCGAAAAGAGTGTTAAGCCTTACACGCTCATAAGACGAATGGTGGGATATGACACGCGGTATGTTTTCTACAGCCAGCTTTTTGCTGGTTTATGCTCTGGGTATGTCGTCTGTTTTTGCTGCAACACCTGCAGGAACAGTGATTCAGAATACAGCAGAGGCTATTTATTATGACACCGTAGATAAAGTTAGTCGTCGTTCTGTCTCAACAACCTCTTCTGTAATTGTACAGGCTGTTTATGCCTTTGATCTTGAGGTTGATAATAAACGTGAAGCAGAGGCCGGGGAACGTTTATCCTTCCCTCATCTTCTGCGTAATATGGGTAATACTGCTGACAGCTATACCCTAAGCTATACCCCAGAGCTTGCAGGGGGTGGTTCAGCTTATAAATTCGAAAATGTTTCCATCCACCTTGATGTTAATGAAAACGGTATTGTAGATGAAGGGGAGCCGGAAGTTCAAAAAACCCAGCTTCTTGAATCGTCTCAGAGCCTCCATCTTGTTGTCTCTGTTGATCTTCCACGCAACCTTCCTGAAAAACTTGTCCTTAAGGGCACGATAACAGCAACATCTGTGACAACACCTTCTGTGAGTAAAACGCGTGAAGACATGGTCACGATAACACTTAATGCACCTTTACGTATTGTTAAAACAACTTCACCTTCCTGTCTTGTTCCTATAGAAGCTCAGGATAGCATCAGTTATGATCTTCAGTTTTTTGATACACTTGAACTGACAAAAAGTGTGAGGGAGGTTCAGATTGATGGTGTTAAAACACGTGGTGTTGTTTTAAAGGATACTATTCCTGCAAATACAAGACTGGATCGTGCAAAAGCGCCAAAGGCCATACCCTACAGGGCCCGGCCTCTGGTTTTACCTGTTGGGGCGGCACAGGACGGCTGGCAAAGTTTTGATGTCTGGTCCAAAGCGAAGGAAGAGGCCGAAGCTATAGCCCTTTTTCTTCCGGAAGATACCCTTGTGGATCGTGGTGCTGCACGCCTTTCATTTCATGTCCTTGTCTTAGATAAGGCAACACAGGGGCTCCAAATCTTAAACCGTGTTTCTGTTGACACGGACGGAGATGGTAAAGCTGATGCTTTTTCTAATGAAACATGTAATACTTTAAGGAAGAAGAATGCGCCTGCCGCACAAATTCGCTTTTTAGAGCCAGCTCCTGCTCTTTGGAAGACGGGACAGGCTCCAAACCCTGCTCAGGATAGTGATTATGCAGATGTAGTTTCTTATCCTCTTGATTCTTTTGAAGGTTATCAGCTTGTCCGGGATGGTGTCTATCTTGAAGTTACCTCCAACACTCTAAACCAGGATTCTTCAAAGCCAGATACAACATATGATGGGGCTCCTATTCGTGTCCTTGTTCGATCTGTTAAAACAAATGATACACTTTATGTTGAACTGGTAGAGACAGGACCTAATACGGGGATATTTCGTTCCCTTTTACCTATAAAACTCTCTACAACAGAAAGTGGGAAGGGCGGTGAGTGTCGTTCTGCAACATCCGGATCCTGTGTTTTAAAGTCTGCTGGTGATGACAGACTGGGTGTTTCTCTGCTTGATCCTGGTCTTAAAACTTTCATCAGGGATACTGCGCTTGTTGATCCTTTGGCGATTGTCTTTGATTCTGTTTCTTTAGATCCTGTTTCTGGCGTACAGTTAAGAATTATGCAGGACAATGGTTTGCCTGCGAAAGATCCTGCTGGTGAGGACTATCCTCTGCAAATAACGGGAGATGATGGGGCTTTCCATATCCCTCGTCTTGCCAAAGGGAAATATTATATAGAAGTCCTCTCCTCTCAGACTTATACCTTTCCAAGCAAACTGGCTCCAAATGTTTTTCAGGCCTTTTTTGAGGTGAGTGATCCTTCTTATGGGCGCAATGGTTTTGGGAATGTTCAAAATACAGGGCTTTTTAATATTGAAGGCAGTAATCCCTTTTTGGTTTATGATATTCCTTTAGATAAGATACAAATACAGCCACCGGGCAAGATTTTTGTTGATAAAACTGTGGATCAGAGCACGGCTGAAAAAGGTGATTTCTTAACTTATACATTAACGGTTCGTAATCCCTCTCAGGGGTCTTTTGAGAGTGTGACACTTACGGACCAGCCACCTTTTGGGTTTCGCTATGTTAGCGGCAGTGCACGTTTGGCAGATAAGCCCTTAGATCCTGTGAGCAAACAGGCGGGAGCTCTTTCCTGGTCTCTTGGTCCTTTAAAAGGACAATCTGAGTTAAAACTTACCTATGTGATGCACATTGGGGCCTCAGCCCGTGCGGGTCTTAATCGTAATATAGCTGTTGCTGTTGGAAAAAGATCCGGAGGAGGGGATATTGTCTCTCCAAAAAGCATGGCGGAGGTTCGCATTTCTGATACGGGGCTTTTTTCTGACAGGGCTATCATACTTGGTTCTGTCTGGTTTGACGAAAATGGTAATGACCTGCGTGATGAGGGAGAAACCGGTGTGCCAGGGGCCCGCATCTGGATGGATGATGGATCCTGGGTAGAAACAGATCCCCTGGGGCGTTATTCCCTTTATGGCCTGCGTCCGGGCCTGCGTGTTGCCAAAATAGATTCCTCTACACTCCCGAAAGGCTTCATACCTTCAGGTGCAGAGACCCGTTTTGCCGGGGATCCAAAGTCCCGTTTTGTAGATTTGACACCAGGTGAGCTTCATCGTGCAGATTTTCCTTTACGCTGTACAGTCACAGATGGGTGTAAGGCCGGTAGTCAAACGGACAAAACCCTTAAGGCTCGTATTCAACATGCCGATAAAGGGGTGGGGTTACAAACGGCACTTGAGAGCCGTGCTTTTGGTCAAACGGATCAGACAGCACGTGTGCGTCAGCGTGAGCATATGACCAAAGATGGTGATATTTCGAGTGGGCGTCTTAAGACGAAACAACAGGATAGCACAGAAGAAAATATTCAAAACTCCATGGAAGAAAAAGAATCTAAGCTTCCTGTTTTTCCTGATGTCAGGAAAATAGCAAAACTTATTACAAAAGAGCAGGCTAAAGAGGGAACATGGCTCTGGCCCGGCGAGGGCTTTGGGGATCTTACTTTATCACGTGACGGACGCTTTGTTGCTATTTTCCCTTCAGGTGTTCAGCCCAGGCTTTATGTCAATGGTGAAGTTGTTGAAAAGAAAAAACTTGGTGAGCGGCTTGAAAATCGTGAACAGGGGGCACAAATAGCAGCCTGGTATGGAGTTAGCCTTGTTCCCGGGGAAAACGAACTTGAAATACGGGGTCAGGATTCCTTTGGAAATGAACGTATATTAGCGCAGGGTACATTCTGGGCCCCTGGTCAGGCCGTCGCCTTAAAGCTTCATCAGGACAGTGAAACAGTACCAGCTGACGGCAAAGCACGTGCAAAAATTCATGTTCGTCTTCTGGATGATCATGGCCTTCCTGTCTCTGGTGAGCATAATGTGACCCTGGAGGCTTTGGGGCTTGTCTTTGCTGATAAGGATGGTCGTCCTGATGATCCCGGCCATCAAATTCGTCTTAAAAATGGTGAGGGGATTGTGCTTGTGAAAGCCCCGGAAATTTCAAAGACAATTTCTCTTAAAGCTTTTGCAGATACAGGCAAGAAAGCAGATGCAGAACTCCGTTTTTCTTCACCTATGCGTCCTCTTATTGCAACAGGTGTTGTAGAGCTTGAGGGACGCCAGAATTTCAGGGGTTTAAAAAACTCTCTTCTTCCTCCGGATGCTCAGGATAAATATCCTGAAAAAATGGAGGTCAAAGGCCGTGGTGCTGTCTTCCTTAAAGGTCGTATTAAAGGGGATATGCTTCTGACCTTATCTTATGATTCTGATAAGCATAAAAGTGATGGCCTTTTCCGTGATATTGATCCGGATCGCTATTACCCTATTTATGGTGATAGTTCAGAACGGGGCTTTGAGGCACAGAGCCGCTCTAAACTTTATGTTCGCCTTGAGAATGAACATTTCTCTGGTATGTACGGGGATTTCCGCAGCGATGAGAGTTTAAGGGAAAGTCTGGGAGCTTACAGACGATCACTAACAGGGGTAAATGTCAGGGTAGAAAAAGGCCCTGCAAGCCTCCAGGCTTTTGGAGCCCGTATAGACCGCCCCACGCGTACAGAATTAATCCGTGGTCGTGGCGTGGCTTTATTTTATAGCTTGCCAGGTGCGCCTTTAGAGCCAGGATCTGAAACTCTTATCCTCCAAACACGTTCAAAAGACACACCAGGCCTCGTTATGACAGAGCGACGCCTTAATCGTTTTACAGATTATGTCATTAATTATGATAGTGGGCAGGTTGATTTTCAGGAACCTGTAGGTGCTTTTGATGATGATGGTAATCCCATCTTTATTAAGGCTTCTTATGAAACCCGCGGGGAGGTGGATGCTTATAATGTTATTGGTGTTCGGGGGGATGTGAAATCTAAATATGGTCGCTTATGGGCCAATATCACAGAAGATGAAAACCCTGATGATGGAAAAACCATGGGGGCCGCTGGGGGTGAGCTTAACTTACCGGGTGGTCGTGTCTGGCTTGAAGGAGGATGGTCCAGAAATCAGCAGGATCGTGACGGTATGGCAGCTCAGCTTGGCTTAGAATATTCTCATAAAAGCTTTAAACTTCGTGGCCGCGCTGCTCTGGCAGATAAGAATTTTAAAAATCCTGATGCACCTATTACAGCGGGGCGGCGTGAGGCCAGCCTGAGTGCTGAGCTTGCCTTAACAGAGAAAACAAAGGCACGTTTGGCAGGTTTTAGCAGCCAGTCTGAAGATCAAAAAGATGAGCGTCACAGTGTTGGTGCTATGGTGGAGCATCACAGAGGGCCCTGGACATTCAGTAGTGGCATACGCTGGTCCAAAATCAGGGGGACAGGTGAAGCAACGAATTTCCCCTCTGTTCTTGCCTCTGTCAGGCGTGCGGGGGAATTTTGGGGACGTTCTGCTACGGTTGGTCTGGAAGTTGAGCAGGATGTTCAGGACTGGAACCGTCGCCGTGCTGCCGTCTTTGGGGATGTGCAGTTAACAAAAGACACACAGGGGTATCTACGCTATGAACTCACCGATGATCTGCCCAGCGTAACGTATGTTCCAGGTCTCACCTGGTCACAAAATGGTCAGACACAGGGACGCAGTGTTATAGGTCTTAAAAGCCGTCTTCTCCCTAAAACGGATGCTTATGGTGAGTGGCGTATTGCTAATGCTCTTGACAGCCGTCAGGGTGAGGCAGCCTATGGTATACGTTCTGAGTGGGAAATTATGCCGAAACTGTCCATCAGTCCCCGTCTTGAAATTGTTAATACACTTGATGGTGTAAAAGATCAGGATTACTGGGCAGCCTCCTTTGCTGTGGCAGACAGACGTTTTGAGAATACGCGTACAGCCCTTCGTATAGAGACACGCCAGGGTCGTAAAAACAAATATTATGGTATGCGTGGTGGTGTTGCACGGCGTTTCAATAACACTTTTTCCGGTGCGATTAAAACAGATATTGGATATTATGATGAAAACAAAAATGACCGTCTCCAGTTTGCCTTCACTATAGGGGCAGCACGACGTCCTGTAGATGAAAGCAAAACAGATTTTCTGAGCTATTACCAGTATAGAAAAGATGATCAGGGAGAAAATGGATATGACAGACAAGCCCATATTGTTTCTGTTCATGCCAATCGCCGTCTGAATGAGCACTTTACCCTAAGTGGTCGTTTTGCATCCAAATGGCAAAGTTATAAGGGGATCAGAAATTATGACAGCTCTATTCAGCTGATAGATGGACGCTTGATTTGGATGATATCTGACCGTTTTGATCTTGATGTACATGGGGGCTTCAGATTAACTGAATGGGGTCGTTCCCGTGAAACACTTATTGGTTTAGGGGTGAGTGCCTGGGTTGTAGAAAATCTTCGCGTGACGGTCGGGTATAACTTTACAGGCTTTAAGGACAAAGATCTTGATCCGGAAGGTCTTGATTTGCAAGGCTTTTATTGGAAACTGGCCTTTAAATTTGATGAAGGTCTTTTCTCCTGGCTCCAGTAAGGTCTTCTTTTGAAAGATAAGAAAAAAGAGGAAGGCTTAGGCTTTCCTTTTTTTTGTAGCTGAGGCGGTAAATCTTTTTTCAGAATGAAAAACGTAAGCCTTTTAGGCCCGGTAATTTCAGGACAATCAAGAGATCCCGTAATTCCTGTTTAGCCGCAATATGACTTAAGGTCATAGAGGTTTCCTGATCCTGACCAAGATCAAGAAGTGTAAGGCCATGAGGAAACATTTCTTTATAAATAACCCGTTCTGAAAAACCAGGTGCCACACGGAATCCAACACGGGCGGCAAGGGCTTTCAGGGCATCATGAAGACGGTTTTTGTTCCGTGAACTGATAGAAGAAAGTCGGTTGCGCATGACCACCCAGTCAAGACCACGTTTTTCACGAATGGCCTTTTTTTTACGACTTTCCCAAACCATTTCGCTATAAAAACTTGGTTTTCCTACAGCAAATGTATGGGGGTCAACATGGGCAAGGAGATCAAAATCTACAAAACTGTCATTAATAGGTGTTATCAGGGTGTCGGCTTCATGGTGCGCTAAAAGAGATAAAGGCGTCATGGCACCGGGTGCATCAAGAATAACAAAGTCACACATGGCCCTCAGGGTAGTTATCGTTTTATACCAGAGAGTCGTCAGATTTTCCTGAGATATATGAAAAATTTCATCAGAAGAGCAGCCAAAATCTCCCTCAACAGGCATAGGTAAAACCGTTCCATTGTTTTTGATCCATAGACGGCGATTCTCTAAATAGCGCCCAAGCGTACGTTGACGAAGATCCAGATCTAAAACGCCAACGCTTTTGCCCATATGCAAAAGTGCCATGGTGAGATGAAGAGCTATCGTGGACTTTCCAGCTCCTCCCTTTTCATTCCCCGCGACAATAAGATGGCCAGGCTGAGCTGTCTTTATTTCAGGCAGAGCATTTTCATCTTTTATCATAAAACATCATCACTTTGTAAAGCTAACATGATCTCTCTCAGGGTTTTCTGCCCTAAATTTTATTTTTTGTGAAGAGCTCTTGCCAAACCTCCAAGATAGGTTTTTTCTGAAAGATAAAAATTACAAAAAGCTTCTTCGAAATCTGGTGCAACGGAACGTGCGGCCAGCCCTGTCTTTATAAGATTAACCTGCCAGATTTCCAGTTTAGAAAAATTTTCAAGAAAATTATACCCTGAATGTTTTTTGATAAGGGAGGCTCTGTGGAGCAGAGGCAACCAGGCAATGTCAACCATGCTTAAAGTTTTTCCGTTAAAAAACGGGCCTCCATCAAAATGTTCCTCAAGGATAGAAAAAGCTTTATTCAGTTTTTCTCTGCGTACCAGTAAAGTTTCCTTATCCGGGCTACGTTGTGCGCTACATTGTGTAAGATAATGTTTGGTGGCAAGATAACTCCATGCCCTGTTTATGGCACGTTGCTCAGGTGAAAGATGAGGCTGAAGTACAGGATAAATTTCCTCAAGATATTCAACAAGAGCGTCAGATTCAAAAAGTGCCTGGCCATCGTCTGTTATCAGAACAGGGACCTGTCCATTGGGCGAAACATCCAAAAACCACTGGGGTTTACGATTAAGTTGAATGTACTCAATCTCATACGGCTTGTTTTTAGCTTCCAGTAAAGCTGTAACCCTTTGAACGAAGGGGCAGATTTTAAAACTTATAATCTTCATTTTGAATTCATTCCTTTATTTAATAAGGGTGTATACAGATTTACTATTTATTAAAATAAAAATAGTAAGCAGTCCTCTTATTAGAATTTAATTTTTGATCTTAAAAGGCTTAATCTCATAAAAACCGATAAATTCAACCTGGTTTTTATAAGTTTTCATGTTAAATTAATTAAATGTAAAGCCATACAAAAGTTTTATCAAATTCTATTTTGTGTTTTTTTTGTGAGTTTATTATTGATATGTATAATATAAAAAGTTTTTTGTTTATTTCATTTTTCTTGACGCTTCCTGCTTTTGCTTCAGCTGAGACAGAAGTAGGGGCAGCTAAGTCAGGTTTTTATAACTACAGGTATTTTACAGGTTTCAAATATGGTCTTATCACAGGATCTGAGGAAAGGAATGCTCCTTCCGATCATATAAAGAGCGTCCACCTTGATGGGTACGAGCTGTTTCTTAATCGTCAGGTTCAAACTTCTGGTGTATGGAGCTATCAAAACGCTTTAGAGTCTATACAGCATAATCACTTTTCAGGAAGGTTTTATGCTACATCTGATCCATACCGGAATATTGTAAGATATATAGGCTTTTCTTCTGCAGATGTTCTCAAAGCTGTTCTTTACCAAAAGATTCGAGACTCAGAGGGGCCTAAAATTACTTTTCTCTTTGACGATATGGATGAAACTTTACGTGCAACAGTTGCTTTTGATATTTCAAAAAATGGCAAGGTTATCGTTGGCAGACTTATGCGCCATTCAGGGAAGCAAGAGCTTGCTATATGGCGTGAAGGAGAGAAGGGCTTTTCTTCAACACCTGAAACATTTTTTCCAGATTATAATTATGGAGAAGCAAGGGCTGTCTCAGAAGATGGGGGTATAATTGTTGGGCGTCTCTGGGGAAACATAAAGAATCCCGGACCCAAAGCTTTTGTCAAACAGGATGCTCAAAGCATGCTCCTGCCAAACCTGGAAGGGATGACAGGATCAGGAGCCTATGATGTTTCTGATGATGGTTCTGTTATTGTAGGTTGGTCTGCCAAAGAAGGTCAGGTGAGAGCTGTAAAATGGACAAGAAATCTGAAAACTAAAAACTTTGAAGCATCCAGCCTTGGATATTTTTCTCATATTTTTGGTCGGGAAGCAGATAGTCCAATTATTACAAAAGCATGGTTCGTGACCCCTGATGGAGAATATATTGGTGGGAGTAGTCAGGGGCATGCATTTATCTGGCATAAAAAAACGGGTATACAAAATGTTCAGGACAAGCTTTCGAGATCTGGTATAAAAACTTTCAAAGATCAGCATTTTTTGCAAACGAGGGGTGCCAGGAAAACAGAGGAAGGGCTTATTGTTGTGGGCAATGGTATTAGTCTTTTTAAAGAACAGCCCGATTTAAGTAAAAGAGCTTTAAGAGGTACACCATTTGGCTTTGTGGTGTTTTTTGAAGATCCTGTCCCTCAGCCTAAACCAGTTCCTGAATCTGTCGTCCCTCAGCCTGAGCCTGATGTTAGGCCTATTAGTATTTCTGAAGTAGATGTTTGCGTGCCTGGACGTGGTCTTTGTGAGGGAGAATCTTTACCTGAGCTGGTCCCTCAGCCTAAACCAGTTCCTGAATCTGTCGTCCCTCAGCCTGAGCCTGATGTTAGGCCTATTAGTATTTCTGAAGTAGATGTTTGCGTGCCTGGACGTGGTCTTTGTGAGGGAGAATCTTTACCTGAGCTGGTCCCTCAGCCTGAACAAGCTCCTGTCCTTCAGCCTGAACAAGCTCCTGTCCTTCAGCCTGAACAAGCTCCTGTCCTTCAGCCGGGGCGTGCTGGTTTTATTAACGTTGAATCCTATACACGATCTGTTAATACACTTACACAATTAAGCTTTAACGCATTAAGAGCTGGCCAAAATTCTCTTGAAAATACACAGGAAGTTTCCCGTCATTATGACTGTGAAAGCAGGCAGGGTAAGTTCAAAAACACCTACCCTCTTGTATGTCCTTTTATCACAGGATCTTTCTCTAAAGGTTTTAACGGTCCTAAAACAGAAGTTTTTGAAGGTTTTCTCGGTTTAACAGTCAAACTTTCTCCGGGACTTCGCGTTGGTTTTGGGGGGATTGCCACAAGTTCTGAAGGGAAGACAGGTCAGAATATTGACACATCTTTCTATAAAACAACTTCTAAGAGTAAGGGATTCGGGGCTGGTCTTTTCATGGCATATGAGCATAGTTCTGGCTTTGAGCTCACAACCAGCCTGATTGGGCAGACCCTTGAAGGAGATATGGTCCGTGGATATTATAATGGTGCAAGTCTTGAAAAGACCTTTGGTAAGCCTAAGGGAAGTTTTTATGGAGCTGCCCTGCGCCTTGCTTTTGCACTTCCTCTCCCTAAGTCTTTTGATATCAAACCTTTTATAGCTTATCATACAGGGCGTGTGCGCTACAAAGCCTATAGAGAATATGGACCAGCCCTGTTCACAGGAGATGTTTCTAAGCAATCCTTACAGTTTAATGAAGGGCGTTTAGGTGTTGAATCTGTTTACGATCTTTCCAAAGCTTTTCGTATTTTCGGTGAGTTTTCCCTTGCACATTCCAGGACAAAGGGTAAGACACCTTTTGTGACCATTCCTCTTCTTGATAATATGGTTTTTGGGAAAGGACAGAAAATTAAGCGTACTACGAATTACGCTATCCTTTCTATCGGAGGGCGCTATCAACTGGCACAGAATATTCAGCTGCATGGTCGTTTTAGTGTCTCTCAGGGTAAGAAAAAAGACAATATATCTGGTTTTAAGACGCAGCTTGGTCTTTCAATAGCCTTTTAAAAGAAGAATGATGCTCTGTATAATGCTAACCAGCCAAAAGACTATAAGTTAATTTTTTGCCTGTTCTCAAAAATTATAAAAAAGCAGGTTTTTGCTTATATGAGGGTCAGGTATAAAAATATTTCCCCTTCTCACACATATGTATATTATGCCTCCGTTTATCTGTTCCTGAGAGCAGGATAAATTTTCTACAAAAATATAAAGGAAAAAAGCTTTTATCAGCTATGCGTCCTGGTCAGAAATTACTCTTTTTAACATCATCAGCTTGTCCTGAGGCTGGAGTGTGTTAGAAGAGAATAAACGGAGAAAATACAGGATGATGAACAGGCCTCTCAGCTTTTCTCAGGACCTGGCCTTTGCTGTGGTGGCTGCGGGGAAGGGACAGCGTGCCGGGGAGGGGCTTCCTAAAGTCTATCGCTCTTTGATGGGCCGTCCGGTTTTACGGCAAGCCCTGGAGGCTCTCAAAAGTGCCTGCCCTCATGCAGATATTTTTGTGGCAATTTCACCTGATCATGAAGAGCTTTTTTACAAGGCTTCACAAGGTTTAGATGTCCACATTGTTTATGGTGGGGCCACACGCATGCTTTCTGTAAAAGCCTGCCTTGAAGCCATGTATAAATCTTCGCCTCGCTATGTTATGGTCCACGATGCAGCACGGCCATTTGTAACGTCTCAAATGATCAAACGTCTTTTAGGGCCTCTTCAGGATGAAAACTATCCCCGTTATGATGGTGCTCTTCCTTTTCTTCCCGTAAGCGATGCCCTGAAGAAAACAAAGGATGGCCGTATCACAGAGGAAGTCAGTCGTGAGGGGCTTATCCGGGTACAAACGCCTCAGCTTTTTCGTTTTAAGGCTTTATGGCAGGCTTTTGAGAACAGGACATGTGGTGATGACGTGGATGATGAAGCACAGCTTGCCCGCAGCGCCGATCTGTCTATAGCTCTTGTTCCGGGGGAAGAATCTAACAAAAAACTTACCTGGCCTGAAGATTTTCTGGATCTTCAAACACCGGTTTCTCTCCCGAATTCTGTTATAAATTCAGAACCGGAACAACAAAAAGTCCCTTTGACCACAACAGGTTTTGGGTATGACGTCCACCGCCTGGCTAAGGGGGCAGGACTCTCTTTATGTGGCGTTTGGATTCCCTGTCCCTATAGTCTTGTTGGCCATTCTGATGCGGATGTTGGTCTGCATGCCCTCACAGATGCCCTTTTGGGAGCCTGTGGGGAAGGGGATTTGGGAGAACACTTTCCCCCGGGTGATCCCCGCTGGAAAAATGTTCCTTCAGAGCGCTTTCTTCGCCACGCACATAATCTGGTATATCAAAAAGGGGCTGAGCCTGTTCACCTTGATCTTACACTCATAGCTGAAACCCCTAAAATTAAACCTTACAGGGAAGCTATGCGTTCTTTTATTGCTGAGGCTCTGAAACTCCCTCTTTCTCGTGTCAGTATTAAAGCAACGACCACAGAGGGTTTAGGATTTCCAGGACGCAAAGAAGGGATTGCGGCTTATGCTGTTGTCAGTCTGCACTGGCCTGCAGGACAGTCCTCATAAAGAAGAAAAGCTTAGTCTTTATGGCGTCCTATGAGTTTTGTAAGGCGTTGCCAGATACGTTTACGCTCAGGGGGAGGAGGACATTCAAGACTGGATGTGAATTCTTCCGCACAGGCTTTCCAGGAAAACCCTTCAGCATAAGAACGCACTGTTTCACGATTCATGGTCCGGGCTTGTTCTATAGCTTTTTTTAAGTCATGATCAACACACCCTGCGTGAGATCCGGGAATAATATCTTTAGGGCCATGGGAGGGAAAAGCAGCAACAGGAGTTCCACACGCCATAGCCTCTAAAATAACAAGACCAAAGGTATCGGTAAGGCTTGGGAAGACAAAAACATCAGCTTCTGCGAAATAGCGGGCCAGTTCTTCTCCAAAATGTGCGCCTGCAAAAACAGTATCAGGGTAATCCGCCTGAAGTTTTTTAAAGGAGGGACCATCACCGACAACCACTTTGGTTCCCTCTAAATCAAGGTCCAGAAAAGCAGGAAGATTTTTTTCTACGGCAATCCGGCCAACATTGAGATAGACCGGTCGTTTCATGTTTTTATAAACGCCATTTTCCTGACCAGAACGTTTTTCAGGATGAAAAAGATCTGTGTCGACGCCACGTGCCCAGGGGATGATGTTCCGAAAACCTCTTTCTTCCAGATATTTGCGCATGGAAGGCGTTGTGACCATAAGCCGCCCCCCTGCATTATGAAACCAGCGCATAAAAGCATAGCCGAGAGAGAGAGGAATAAAGGGAAAGCGTTCTGTTATATATTCAGGAAATTTTGTATGATAGCTTGTTGTAAAGGGCATATTAAGCTTCAGGCAAATAGACCGTGCTGCCATACCCAAAGGGCCTTCTGTAGCAATATGAATGGCTTCAGGTTCAAAAGCTTTCATACGGCGCGCAACACTGCGTTTGGCAAAAAGGGCAAGCCTGATATCAGGATAAGTCGGCAGAGGCAGAGTACGATAACCATCACCTGGAGTGATCATTTCAACCTCATGGCCAAGGGCCCGACATTCCTGAACAACCCGCGCAAGTGTACGTACCACACCATTCATTTGAGGTTTCCAGGCGTCTGTCACCAACATAATCCTCATAGATAGTCTCCTGGAGTGAAAAATACTTTTATGATGAGGAGATAAAGTATATATCAGAACGATAGTCTTAAACCTTATCAAAGCCTTGAGACGAAGAAAAGGCCTTGATTATTGAGATTTTTCAGGAAGTTCTTTTAAAAACATCAGGGTTATGAACTTTCTCTCCCCCAAAAGGAAAAAAAAGATGCAGGAAAAAAAAGATTTTCGTATTCGCTGGGATCATCTTGATAAACATAAATTTGCTTCGGAATCAGAGGCCGCAAGATCTTTAGCAGATTTAACAGGTTTGTCTGAGGAAGAGCAAAAAAAACTTCATGAACAGGCCAAAGATCTGGTTCAGCAAGCCCGATCTCTTAAACATACAAAAGGCGTGATGGAGTCTTTTCTTGAAGAATTTGGTCTTTCCAACAAAGAGGGACTTGCGCTTATGTGTCTGGCGGAAGCTCTTTTGCGCGTGCCCGATTCGGAAACCGCCGATCGTTTAATTGCCGAAAAAATATCTTCCGGGAATTGGGGTGAGCATGCCGGACAGTCTGATTCCTGGCTTGTGAATGCTTCTGTCTGGGGCCTCATGATGACAGGGCGTCTGGTTTCAACGGAATCTGACATGTCAAAGGATATTGGCGGTTTTATGCAGCGCCTCACACAAAAGCTTGGGGAGCCGGTTATTCGTGCTGCGACCCGCCAGGCCATACGTTTGATGGGCGAACAGTTTGTTTTTGGTCGTTCTATCAAAGATGCCCTTAAGCGCACACACCAGAGCGGGAAAACACGACCCGGTTTCATAACCTCTTATGATATGCTGGGGGAGGGGGCCCGGACACAAAAGGATGCTGAACGTTATACAAAAAGCTATGATGAAGCCATAGCAACTCTTTCAGAGGCACAGGGTGAAGCTGGAGATCCCGAGACAAAATCTGGTATTTCTGTCAAACTTTCTGCCCTTCATCCCCGCTATGAGACAGTTAAGGAAGATCTTGTTTTTGAAGAGCTTTATCCACGTTTAAGACGTCTCGCAGAAAAAGCAGCCAAAGCCAGACTTAATTTTTGCCTTGATGCGGAAGAGGCGGATCGTCTTATTCTTTCCCTGAAACTGTTTGAGCGTCTTGCTCAGGAGCCTTTTGTAAAAGGCTGGACAGGTCTTGGGCTTGCTGTTCAGGCCTATCAAAAGCGCGCGTTAGGGGTTATTGAGCGCCTGGCACGCCTTGCCCAGCAGACGGGGGGGCGTTTTATGGTACGTCTTGTGAAGGGGGCGTACTGGGATACTGAGATTAAACACGCTCAGCAGGAAGGTTCTCCGGATTATCCTGTCTGGACCACGAAAACGGCAACGGATCTCAATTATTTAGCCTGTGCACGTGCTTTGTTTCAGGCTAAATCTGTTTTATTTCCACAGTTTGCAACCCATAATGCCCATACGCTTGTCAGTGTGATGCATATGGCCCACCAGGCAGACGCAAAGGTGGAATTTCAGAGACTGCATGGCATGGGAGCACCCCTTTATGAGGCGGCAGAAAATATTTATGGGCCTGTCAGTCTTCGTGTTTATGCTCCGGTAGGACGTCATGAGGATCTGCTTCCCTATCTGGTACGTCGTTTGTTAGAAAATGGTGCTAATACGTCTTTTGTTCATTCTTTTCTTGATGATGATGTCCCCGTTGAACATGTTGTCCAGGATCCTTTTGGTGATATTCCTGAAACGGGTCTTGCACGTCATAAGGCTCTGCCACACCCTACAGGATTGTTCGGGGAAGAACGCTTAGGGGCCGCAGGGTGGGATTTAACACAAAGGGAGCAATGTCAAACTCTTAAAAGGGCCCTTGAGGATCTGGATGGAGAATTTCCCCTGAAAGCAGGGCCTCTTCTTGCAGGTCAGCCTTTGTTTCATGATGTTAAAGATCAGGTGACAAGCCCTGTTGATCACCAGCATGTTTTGGGAAGTGTGAGCCAGGCTCGCAAAGAAGATATTGAAGCAGCTTTTGTCTCTGCCAAATCTGCGCAAAAAGGCTGGGATGATCTTGGGGGGGCGTCACGTGCTTCTGTTCTACGGGCTATGGGAGATGCCCTTGAAGGGGAGGCACCACGCCTTATCGCACTTATGGCCCGTGAAGCTGGTAAAACCGTGGCGGATGCCGTAGCAGAGGTTCGGGAAGCTGTCGATTTTTGTCGCTATTATGCCGCCCGGGCAGAAGAACAGTTTAAGAAACCTGAACGCCTGCCAGGTCCCGCCGGAGAGACCAACCATCTTTCTCTGCATGGTCGGGGTGTTTTCGTCTGTATTTCACCCTGGAATTTTCCTCTGGCTATTTTCACCGGTCAGATAGCCGCGGCTCTGGCTGCAGGGAATACTGTTCTTGCGAAACCTGCAGAGCAGACGCCCCTTATTGCTTTTGAGGCTGTGAGACTTTTCCATGAGGCTGGGCTACCGGCAGAGGTTTTACATCTTCTCCCTGGGGATGGTGCCCATGTGGGGGCAGCTTTAACCCAGGATTTACGTACAGACGGGGTTGTCTTTACAGGCTCTACAGAAACAGCCCGGCTTATCAATCAAAGCCTTGCCGCGCGCAAAGGACCTCTTTGTCCTTTTATTGCTGAGACAGGCGGACTTAACGGTATGTTTGTGGATACAACCGCTTTGCGTGAACAGGTGATTGATGATGTCATCATATCGGCTTTTGGTTCTGCTGGTCAGCGCTGTTCGGCTTTGCGTGTTCTTTTTGTACCTGAAGAGTCTGCTGATGAACTGATAGAAGGTATTGCAGGGGCTATGGATGTTTTAAAACCTGGTGATCCTGCGGATGTCTCTGTGGACACAGGCCCTCTTATCGATGCTGAGGCACAGAAAAACCTTCAGGCTCATCTGGAGCGTATGCAAAAAGAGGCGCACCTTCTTAAGCAGGTTGGGGTCAAAGAACTGGAAGAAAAGGGCTATTTCTTCGGACCGGCTCTTATTGAGCTTCCGTCCCTGGATCTCCTTGAAAGGGAAGTTTTTGGTCCTGTTTTGCATGTTATCCGCTATCGTGTGGGGGAGGCCCGTGAGATGGCTCAAAAGCTTGCAGAAAAAGGTTATGGCCTGACTTTAGGAGTTCATTCCCGCCTTGACTCTTTTGCTCAAAAGATTAGGGAAGTTTCCCCCGTTGGCAATATTTATGTCAATCGTAGTATGACCGGCGCCGTTGTTGGCGTTCAGCCTTTCGGGGGAGAGGGGCTTTCAGGGACGGGTCCCAAAGCGGGGGGACCACATTACCTGCAGCGTTTTGCCTGTGAGAGGACACTCACCATCAATACCGCAGCACAGGGCGGGGACCCTGAACTCTTAAACTTAACATAAAGAAAAAAGGTCAGATCTCACCATGTTTTGACCTTCATATCCTTTCCGGGGTATACTTATATTTTCTATGGAGGCTGTTCGTCATGTCTGTTGGTTTATGGCAAATCCTTATTGTTGTTGCTCTTCTCCTTCTTCTTTTTGGTCGCGGCAGGATTAGTCAGTCTATGGCCGATCTTGCCAAAGGTATCAGGGCCTTTCGTCATGGGCTTAAAGATGAGGAAGATGTTGTACAAACACATGAAAGAGATTCAGATTCTGATACTCAGCCTCAGAAGACCACGCCTTTTTTAGAAGCAGGCGATCTGCATGAACAGGGGAATGACCCCAAAGGTACAACACAGAAAACGAAAACCACACAGAAGTAAAAGGCTGTTCTAACGCCATGCCGATACTGCCTCAGTTTGGCTTTGCCGAGCTTGTTCTTTTAGCTATTCTTGCCCTTATTGTGGTAGGTCCTCAGGATCTTCCCCGTCTTGCGCGGGGGTTAGGTCGCGTGCTGGCCCGTCTTAAATATATGGCCCAGGACTTCCGTCGTGCGTTTGATGCTATGGGTGTGGAGACAGAACTTCAGGATCTTCGTAAAGAGGTTGAGCGCCTTAAACATGAGACTATAGAGGATAGAATAGATATAGATAAGGATTTAAGAAGGGTAGAACGGGACTATTCTGTTCTGTCATACACAGAGGATGATGTCCCCTTACACAAGAGGGGAGAGGGAGAAACCTCACTTTCCGGGGAGCAGGAACCCCACAGGCAGGATCAACAAGAGCCTCCTGATAAACCTGACATGAAGGAGAAAAATTCTCTGCCTGCTTCTCTTACAAAAACGGAGCCCTCATGACGCCCCCCTCGCAAGACGAAAGTAAAAAGGGCCGTAACAAAAAGCCTTCTCCCTCTCCATCATATCTCAAAGATTTCCCTTCATCGGAGGGGAGGCAGGAGGCACCTCATACCTCTTCTAACCCCTCTGCTCCTGATCCTTCCCGCGCGCCTCTTTTGGATCATCTTATGGAATTAAGGCGGCGTTTGATCGTGGTTTTACTTGCTTTGGGACTGGCGATGATCGTGTGTTTCTTTTTCTCTGAAAGCATTTTCAACCTTCTTTTATGGCCATATGAACGTGCAGCAGCACGTGTTTTTCCTGAGGGTGCCTCTCAGGACATTACCCTTATCTATACCCAGCCTCTTGAATACTTCTTTGTTAAACTGAGGCTTGCTTTATTTGGGGGGCTGGTCCTTTCTTTTCCTGTTACAGCTTATCAGCTTTATCGTTTTATCGCGCCCGGCCTTTATCTGAAAGAGCGAAGTGCTTTTCTTCCCTATCTGTTCTTTGCGCCTTTTTTATTTATTCTGGGGGCCAGCCTTGTCTTTTTTGTTGTTTTTCCCTTTGTGATGACTTTTGCCTTAAGCCAGCAACAAACAGCCCCCGGGGGGGCGCAGGTGACGCTTCTTCCTAAAGTGAGTGACTATCTCAATCTCTCCATGACATTGTTTTTAGCGTTTGGTGTGTCGTTTCAGCTTCCCGTTGTGTTAAGTTTAATGGGACGTGCGGGATTTATCTCAGCCCATACATTAAGGCGGGGGCGTAAATATGCCCTTGTTGGGGTCTTTGCTTTTGCGGCTTTTGTAACCCCACCTGATATTTTTAGTCAGCTGGCTTTAGGAGGGTGTATTTACCTCCTTTATGAAGCAGCAATTATTTCTGTGTCTTGTATAGAGCGTCAAAAAAAGAAAACAGAAACCTAAATTGTTATGTCTTTAAGAGCTGAACATCAAAACTGAGAAAAAATCTTTGAGCCTGAATATCGGAATGAGCGGTTTAAAGTGATCTTGTATTTTATCAGCATCGTATATAGTCTTTCCTTTCCTGATATCAAAACATACTGAGGGTCAAAATAACTTATATCACTCTTCAGTATTCTTCTCTTTGCCAGAGACAAAATTCATGATGATACCGGTTGATCCTCTTCTCTTTCCCCCTTTCTTAGTGGCGTCCACAATTTTGGGATTGATTCCCGGACCTGGCATGATTTTCGCTTTGACGCAAACAGCATTACGCGGTGTACCTTCAGGTTTGATAAGTATAGCTGGTCTTGTGCTGGGTTTTTTTATCTGGCTGCTTATAACCCTTTTAGGGGTTACAGCTCTCTTGCTGGCTTACCCTCAGGCCTTAGAGTTTGTTCGCCTGTTTGGTGCTGCCTATCTTCTCTTTCTTGCTGTTCAAATTTGGCGGAGTGATGCTTTACAGTTTGATCCATCTGACAATAAAGAGAAAACTAGCCCTCTAAATTTACAAAGAGATTTCCGTCATGGGGTTGTGGTCAATCTTTTTAACCCTAAAATAGGTGTTTTTTGTCTCACCTTTCTCCCTCAGTTTGTTCGGGAGAGTGTTGGGCCCGTCTGGGGACAAATTTTGTTTTTAGGCATCCTGACGGCTTTGATAGGTGTGATACCACAGGTTATACTTGTTCTGGCTATAGGGAAAGCACGGAAGAGCTTTCTTCAGGAACAGACTGCACAAAACATGATTATGAAGTCTGCTGCCGTGATTATGGTAAGCCTGGCTCTGTGGATTTTTTGGGAGTGGTTAGGAAGCTTATGACAACGCATCATGACAGACTTATTCTTGCCCTTGATTTTCCTACTGTAGACAGGGCACGTCATTTTACGGACACTTTGGGTGAGTTAGGCCAGTTTTATAAGATTGGTCTTGAGCTGTTACCCTCTGGGGGGCCTGATTTAGCACGACACCTGAAACATCAGGGAAAGAGTCTGTTTCTGGATTATAAATTACATGATATTCCCCGTACGGTAGAGGCTGCTACCAGAACAATAGCGGGCCTGGGTGTGGATATGCTCACCGTTCATGCTGAGCCCCAGGTTATGAAAGCCGCGGTTGAAGGGAAAGGGGACTCCTCTCTTTCTGTTTTGGGGGTTACTGTCCTCACCTCCCTTGATGATCAGGCCCTTCGGGATATAGGCTATCGCGCTAGGGTTCGTGATTTGGTATTGCGCCGGGTTGAACAGGCTTTGGAGGCCGGGCTTGATGGTATTGTGGCAAGTCCGCTTGAGGTTGCAGACATCAGGGCCCGTTTTGGTGATAATTTTCTTATTATTACCCCGGGCGTACGTTTGAAAGGGCAAAGTGCAGGGGATCAAAAACGTATAGCAACCCCGGCAGAGGCCCTCAAAGCCGGGGCAAGTCATCTTGTGGTTGGCCGCTCTGTAACACAGGCAACACATCCGGGAGAGGCCGCCACAGCCATTCTGGATGACATGAAAACCTCTTTATTATAGGTTTTAATGGAAACGAAAAAATTTTTAATATCAAATAGATGTTCTAAACTTTAAAAGTTTTTGAGGTGTCCGGTTACTTTTAAAAGTTTATGGGCTGAGGGGGGATATATCAGGTCCCTGTCACAGATGATCGCTAAGGGGGGTATTATGTTTCCTGATCATACCGGGAATAAGAAAAGCATCAACCAAAAACCAGAGTATTAATGCTATGATAAAAGTAAGCGATATGAAAAAACCAGAAACGATATAGGGATAGGTCCATGATGAAGTCTCTCCATCTAATGCCATAAAAACAATTTTTAAGAGCAGTAAGAGTGAAACCGGAATAAAAAGGAAAAAATTAAAAACAAAAAGTATTGTCATACATCCCCAGAAGTTTAGTTTTCCGGCATAGTATCTGTGCCTTCCTGCAAGCCCCAGAAAAAGCCAGTATATATAACATATAATCACAGATTTTTTAATCACAGATTTTTTTTGAAGCTTATATGCTGTAGGGTCATAATGAGGGTGTTGATCCATTTCTTTACCCTGTAGTGTAAACTTTTAATTGGTTTAATTTGTGGAAAGATTATTTTACATTTTCTTTCTTCTTTAAAAAAATATACTTAAGAGGTTTTTTTTTATGGTCAATCTGTCTGCTTTATCGTCTCTGTTCTTCTATTGTATACAAACAGCTGTTGTTCTTCTGTTTTTAGGGGGATGCCAGCAGACGCCTGAAGTTCAGTATGATGAGGGTGAAGAACGACCTTCTTTACAAAAAAACTCCTTCGCTTCCCATGCCTCCGGGAAGGAAGAGACAGTGTCTCCTTCCCCTCAACAAGGAAAAGAACAGAGAGATTTTCCAGAGAAAAAACAGAAAACGTCTTCTCATCAACAACAAACAGCTCCTCTCTTCCGGCCCGTTTCTGAGGTTTATAGCTATATCTGGTCTGTTGAGGAGAGAATAAGAAAAAAATGGCTACAGGAATTCTCTTCTGAAAACCCTCTTTTAGAAGGTCTGATACAGGAAAATTCTTTTTTTGAGCTTTCTGCGTCACAGGCCCCGAACCTCTACATCACCAAACAGGGAAAAATTTCAGGTTTTACAGGCTGTAACCAGTTTCGTGGTCATATAAAGGCTATGTCTGAAGGTCCCATTTTTATGGTGACCTCGATAACTGAAAAAGCATGTTTGGGAGGCGGAGGTGTAGAGGAGCAGGCGTATCTCAAAGCCTTAGACAAGATCCAAAGACTGGAGCTTCATGGAAACCAGCTTCATGCCCTGACATCAAAAGGAGAAAAAGTCCTTGTCTTTTCTCCTTCAGAACCGTCTGAACAATAAGAAAGCTCCTTCTTGAAGTTTCATAGTTTTATTTTATATTTGTTTTTATATTCTTCAGGGGTTAAGGCCCTGATAGAAAGAGCATGAACATGATCCTGAAAAGCTTTTTGTAAGGCTTCATAAACACAACGGTGGCGGGTGAGGCGTGTCTGACCTTTAAAAGAATGCGCAACAATAACAACAGAAAAATGGGTTTCTCCCCCCGGGGCAGCCCCTTCATGACCTTCATGGCGTGCAGAATCGTCAGAAAGTTCAAGGTGATCGGGAGCAAAGGCTTCCTCAAGGATATGGTATATTTTCTGTGTTCTTTCTGTCATCAGTCTTTTTTTACCTCTTAAGGATTGTATGATAGATTATGTAGACTGTTTTAGCTTCACCTTCCAGTATGGAACAGGTTTTAAATGTCCACTTACAGACCTAAATTCTTTGATATTCGTGTTAAACCTCCCAAGAATGAGCCTGCCCCGGAGGAACGTATATGTGAATGGGGAGGTTGCCAGCGTTCTGGTTTGTTTCGTGCCCCTAAAGCACCGGATCGCCCGCAGGATTATCACTGGTTTTGCCGTGACCATGTCGCACAATATAATAAGAACTGGAATTTCTTTAGTAAAATGAGTGATGAAGAGGTCCAGGCGTTTCAAAAAAATGCTGCGACAGGGCATCGCCCTTCCTGGGTTATGGGGGCACGTGGAGCCTCACAGGATAAAAAACGACGTTATCGTGCCGCCATGGAACGTGGTTTTTCTGAGACCTCCTGGGAAGATACTCATGATATTTTAGGACAAAAGAAAGAAAAGAAACCTCAAAAACATCTAAGTCGTCTGCAGGAAAAAGCTCTTGAGGATTTGGGTCTTGGTCCTGAAGCGGACTCACAGGCCATAAGAACACGCTATACCAAACTTCTTAAACTCTATCACCCCGATGCAAAAGGGGGTGACAGATCAGATGAAGCAGCCCTTCAACGTGTCATCACAGCCTATAAAACCCTTAAAAAAGCAAAGCTGGCTTAAGGGAGAGAAAGCCCCAGTTTTCTAATATTTTTTATGAGGGAAGGCAAAGAGGTGAGGGGAGGTCCCCCTCTAAATCAGGCTTCACCCCCCATCTGCCAGGCGTACAGGAACTTCAATCTTACAAATATCAGGAAGTTGTCCCCCGTTTTCCTCACGGCTTTTTTCAAGATGAGCTTTAAAAGCTTCACTATCTGTTCGCATAATTTCTAAAGCCAGTCTGTCTTTTTCCGGAAGTTCTGAGGCTAAGCGTACAGATTTGATAATATCAGGTTTAAAATTTTCATCCTGTCCTATGGTCCCGGTTTTGAGAGCCTTAACATGCTCCTGCCCCCATATCACCTGTCCCCAGGCTGTATATTGCTGGTTCAGCCATGGTCCTTCACCACGCATAAGAAAAAACTGCGCATTGGCACTGTCCGGGCTTGCAGATCGTGCCATAGAAGCTGTGCCAGGACAATGCAAAAGCCAGCTATCAACTTTACCATCTTTAGAAAGAGAGCTTTGTGCATCAGGCTGACTTGCTATTCTAAACCCTTTATAAAAACCGACACTGGCTTTTCCTAAAGAGGGCTTGCGGGGGTTCACAGGTTCCTGACCAATGACCTCAAAATCCTGAGAAGGGAGACGGCGTAATATAAACTCTCCTGGAAGATTGGGCTTGTCTGATTGTCCTGTTCCATCTCCTTTTGGGTCTCCGCCCTGTGCCATAAAACCATCAATGACACGATGAAAGGTCAGAAAATCGTAAAAACGTTCTTTGGCGAGGCTTTTCATACGCTCAACATGTTGTGGGGCAAAGTCCGGGGCCATTTCTACAATAATGAGGCCATATTCTGTATCAATATAAAGTGTATTCTCAGGATCCGGAGCGCGCCAGGCCCCCTTGTCTTTGGAGGCTGCATGAGCAGATCCCACCATCATGGTCGCTGCGAGAATAAGTCCTGTCATAAGCTTCATTTTACAAATATCTCCTTTAATTTCTGTGCAACATGATCCGTGACAAAAGGGGTGACATCGCCACCAAAAGCAGCAATTTCTTTGACAAGCTTTGAGGCAATAGCCTGATGATCCGGATCAGCCATAAGAAATACGGTCTCTATATCAGGATTCATCTTACGGTTCATACCAAGAATCTGAAATTCATATTCAAAATCTGAGACAGCCCGCAATCCTCTCATAATGGTGGTTGCCCCTATGCTTTGAGCAAAATTAATAAGTAAATCCTGGAAAGGTAGCACATGAATTTCAGCCCTCACGGTTTGAATGTTCCGGACAGCCTCCTCGAGCATGGAAATTCTTTCTTCAAGAGAAAAAAGAGGTGACTTTCTCTCATTTGAGGCCACACCAACAATAAGCTGATCACATAATTTCTCAGCACGCAGAAGAATATCTAAATGGCCTTTGGTAAGAGGATCAAAGGTGCCGGGATAAAGCGCAATATGGGGCATACTCTGCTGACCTTTTTCTTTGATATGATGTAAGTTAAAAAGTCACTTTCTTATTTTTTAGAATTTTTTGAATTCTTTTCTCCAAAAAGAGAAGGGTTGGGTGTTCTTAAACGTCTTCAGTGGATGCATCCGGGTCTGATTCAGTTTCTGAATGAGAGGTGTCAATAATTCTGTCCACAGACATCACTTTTTCACCCTCTTTAAGACGAATAATACGTACCCCTTTCGTATTACGTGCAGCAACACGAACCCCGGAGATGGGGCAACGGATAAGCTGCCCACCATCTGTCACAAGCATGATTTCATCACTTTCTTCAACCCTGAAAGAGGCTGCAAGGCGCCCACCTGTTCGTCCCAAATCATGTGCTGTGACCCCCTGGCCACCACGATTCATACAGCGATATTCATAAGAGAGAGAGCGCTTTCCAAAGCCAGTGTCAGTCAGAGAAAGAATAACCTGCTCCAAAGCCCCAAGTTCAGCCAGACGCTCAGGAGATAAAACAGGATCCAGTCCGGCCTCTTCAGACAGAGACGTCTCATCCTCTCCGGCTTCCCCTATGGCACGTCGCATGGCCGCAGCATGCCGCAAATAAGCTTTTGTTTCTTCCGGGGTGACGTCAACATGGCGGAGAACTTCCATAGAAATAACCTCATCGCCCTCAGCCAGTTTAATACCCCTAATCCCTGAAGATGTTCGTCCCACAAAAACCCTGACATCTTTGACAGAAAAACGAATGGCACGCCCTTTGGTCGTTGTAAGATGAATATCATCATCTTCAGTACAAAGGCTCACATCAACGATACCATCACCTTCCTCTGGTTTCATGGCAATCTTACCACCACGGTGAACATTGGTGAAATCTGAAAGCCTGTTACGTCTTACACGTCCGGAATGTGTCGCAAACATAATATCCAGATTCTTCCAGCTTTCTTCATCTTCCGGAAGGGGCATCACTGTTGTAACACGTTCTCCCTGACTTAAGGGCAGGAGGTTGATAAAAGCCTTACCCCGTGCATGGGGACCCCCTAAGGGCAATTTCCAGACTTTAAGTTTATAAACCTGACCTTTTGAGGTAAAAAACAAAACAGGAGCATGTGTCGAAGCAACAAAGAAAGTATTAACAAAATCTTCTTCCTTTGTGTTCATCCCAGAGCGCCCTTTTCCCCCACGACGCTGTGTACGATAATCTGTCAGGGGTGTGCGCTTCACATAACCACCATGGGTTACTGTGATAACCATATCTTCCCGGGTAATTAAATCTTCATCATCAACATCACCTTCCCCTTCAATGAAATGAGTACGTCGGGGGCTTGAAAAATTATCACGAATGTCTTGTAATTCCTCACGGACAACAGCCTGTATTTTCTCACGTGAACTTAAAAGGTCTAAAAGATCACGAATATTTTGGGCCAGTTTTTGAGCTTCCTCATCAATTTCAGAACGTCCAAGTGCTGTTAGCCTGTGAAGACGTAAATCCAGAATGGCGCGTGCCTGATCTTCTGTCAAACGCAGGGTTCCCTCTGAAGAAACACGTGAACGTGGGTCTGCTACGAGAGCAATCAGGGGACCGAGATCACCCGCGGGCCACAGACGCTCTAACAGGGCAGCCCTTGCTGAGGCCGGATCAGAAGTCTGGCGAATAAGACGAATAACGTCATCAATATTAGCCACAGCACACGCAAGACCTACCAAAACATGGGCACGGGTACGGGCTTTACGTAAAAGATATTTCGCGCGGCGGGCCACCACATATTCACGAAAATCAAGAAAAATATCAATAAAGCGCCGTAAGGTCAGCATTTCAGGACGGCCATTGTTCAGAGCCAGCATATTGACGCCAAAAGAAGATTGAAGCTGTGAGTGACGGTAAAGTTGATTAAGAACAACAGCAGGGTCCGCATCGCGCTTTAATGTCATAACAATGCGCATGCCTTCCCTGTCTGATTCATCACGCAGGTCCGTTATCCCCTCAATACGTTTCTCACGAACAAGCACTGCGATTTTCTCAATCATGGCAGCTTTGTTTACCTGATAAGGAATTTCTGTCACAACAATCACAGAACGTCCTTTGTCTGTTTCTTCTATTACCGTTTTAGCACGCATGATAACGGAACCACGCCCCGTTAAAAGGGCAGAGCGTGCACCGCTGCGCCCTACAATGTCTGCCCCTGTTGGGAAATCTGGTCCCGGGACAATCTCTAAAAGGGCTTCATCACTGAGCGAAGGATCATCAAGAAGAGCAAGACAGGCATCAACCATCTCTCCCGGGTTATGCGGCGGAATATTCGTCGCCATGCCAACAGCAATACCATTTGAACCATTGATAAGAAGGTTAGGAAGACGTGAGGGCATCACCACAGGTTCATGTTCGGAACTGTCGTAATTGGGCTGAAAATCTACGGTGTCTTTGTCAAGGTCAGAAACCAGAGTCTCTGTCACAGATTCCATGCGCACTTCTGTATAGCGCATAGCTGCAGGAGGATCACCATCAATAGACCCAAAATTGCCCTGTCCATCAACCAAAGGCAAACGCATAGAAAAATCCTGCGCCATGCGAACAAGAGAGTCATAAACAGCCTGATCACCATGAGGATGATACTTACCAATCACATCTCCAACAACACGAGCAGACTTGCGATAAGGTTTTCCATGGGTATAGCCGTTTTCATGCATGGAATAGAGAATGCGTCTGTGAACAGGTTTCAGACCATCACGTGCATCAGGTATAGCGCGCGCTACGATAACGCTCATCGCGTAATCAAGGTAAGAGCTACGCATCTCCTCCTCAATAGTAATGGGGGCTATACCCTCTTTGAGGTGTGTTGCGTGGTCATCATCTTTTTCAGAGGAGTCTTCAGACATGCTATCCTTCACAAAAACTCTTACTATTTTAAAGAAAATTAGGCTTTCAGTTAAAAATACGGAGAAGAATCATATATCTCCCCATAAATCTTTTTTAGCAGGGCTTGAGCTTAACAGCAAATACCAATTTGTCTTATTTTTTGGATAGATCTTATTTAAGAATGATAAGAGAAATTAAAACAGTTTTTGTATATACTAAGATGTAACACCTAAAGGAAAAGCATTATTTTAGAGCATAATGCAGAAAATGGTGTATACATAATGCTGCTTTATGGTTTAGACCTCTTACAAAGATCTTTTTATTTGATTTTTCTGATCAAAAATTAATTTATAATTATTTATACTTGAGAGGTTTTCGATGAGTTTTTTGATTATAACTGCACCTTTTTACCCTGTTTTTGTTATGGTAACGGCAGAAGAGCCTCCTAAAGAAGTTCTGCCTGTTACAGAAGCAAAAGCTATCCTTGTTAACAGTGACCAAAAGCCTGTTGGCCATCTTATACTCAAAGAAGTACCAACAGGTTTGCTTCTGCGCTTCTCAGCCAGAGGTTTGCTACCTGGCTGGCACGGTGTGCATTTTCATTCTGTTGGAGACTGTTCTGACCCTTCTTTTGAAAAAGCAGGGGGCCATTTTAATCCTGAAAAGAAACAGCATGGACTTAAAAATCCCAAAGGTCCTCATGCGGGTGATATGCCTAATCTATACGTTTCTGAGAGTGGTGTTCTTGAAGCTGAGTTTCTGGATACACGTGTTTCTTTAAAAGGAAAAGGGGGCATGCCTGCCCTTTTAGATAACAACGGGTCGGCTGTTATTATCCATGAACATGAAGATGATAATTTTACCCAGCCTGTTGGAGGCTCAGGTAAACGCATGTTTTGTGGCGTTTTGAAGCTTCAAAAAAGCCCTGCTAAAAAATAAGAGTGTTCAATCTTAACCTTATTTGGTTCTTTTGAGGGACAGGAGTATTAAAGCGCTGGTGCAAGGGCAACACAGTTCAGTTTTTTTTCTGTAAGAAAGGAGCATGCTTTCTTTGCCTGAGCTTTATCAAGGCCTGTAAAACGTGCACGATAATAAAGGTCTCCCTTATTTTCGAAGGTTTGTACAACAGCATGGGCTGTTTTTAGCATGGGGAGGGATTCCTGCTCAATTTTTATAAGGTGATCCTGAGCTTTTTCCTTCTTCTTAAAAGCACCAACCTGTACAGACCAGAAGACTGTTTTTATTTGATCCGCTTTGACGTAAGTTTGTGAGGTCCGGGGATGTGGGGGAGAAGATAAGTTTTCTTCAAGATGATTAAGAAGCTGAGAAAATTTCTCTGATGTCTTTAGATTCTCCATCAAATGTTTTTGATCAGGCCCTGTTGAAGCTGGTTTTTTGATGTGTCTTTCTTTGGAAGCATGTTGAGACAGATCCGTTTGAGAAGAGAGCAGGGCAAGCCCTGTCGTTTTCTTTTGCTCTTCATATACCATGTATCTCTGCCTGTTTTCAGGCCGGCTATACAAATATGATTTTGGGATAGCCTTTACAGGCCTTTGAGTTGAAGGATAAGACGTTTGCAGAGAAAGATGTTGGGGAGGGGTATTTTCACTCTGTTCATAAGAGGCCTTCTGATAGAGAGTAGTGCCCCGGTTAAGAGCCGGCTTTCTTTTTGGAGAAGGCGGAATTACATTGAGGGCATAAAGGTTTGATCCTTTTTCTTGTTTTATAGAAGAAAAACCCCTTTCCAAAAGCTCTCTCATATGATTATCGCGTGCTTTTGCTTTAACCCCGCCCATAACAACTGCAATAATCCGATTTCCATTACGTACAGCAGAAGCAGCAAGATTAAATCCGGAGGCATTAATATATCCCGTTTTAAGGCCATCAAGGCCCTGAAAGCTTTTTAAAAGGTTATTGTGGTTGCGATATTTTTTGCCTTTGTAAGAGAAGTTTTTTGTTGAAAAATATTTGTAGTATGAGGGGTGATTTTCCAGAAGAGAACGGGCCAGCACCAGCATGTCCTGAGCCGTTGTAACCTGTTGTGGGTGGTATAAACCTGAGGGGTTTTTAAAAACAGTGTGGAGCATGCCTAAAGAGCTTGCCTTCTTAGTCATCATATGTGCAAAAGCCTGTTCGCTTTTAGCAATATTTTCAGCAACAACCATAGCAACATCATTGGCACTTTTGGTCACTAAAGCATAAATAGCGTTTTCAACAGTTAAAGTTTCGCCCTTTTTTAAGCCCAGTTTTGAGGGGGGTTGTTGCGCAGCTTTCTGAGAGACACGCCAGCGGCTTTTAAGGGTTATTTTTTTAGCTTCTAATTTATCAAAGATAAGATAAAGGGTCATCATCTTGGTTAGAGATGCCGGATATCTTGGACTTTTTGCATAACGTGCATACAGAATTTTTTGGGTTTTATAATCAAATACAATGGAGGCATAGCGTTTCTTCTTACCCCCCTGAGCTTTAGCATAAGAAGAAGGGGAGGAGATAAATGCCACAGCAAAAAGTGTCAGAAAAAGGGGGTATTTTAGCATGCTCGTAAAAAGTCTTTCTATCATAAGGGCCATTTTTATAAGAATAATATACTATCATAACTATAAACACAAAATAAATTATTTATTTTCTCTAAATTAGATTATACGTTTTCAGAATTATGCCTTGCAAAAAAAATTGTTGACGCACCGCACAATAAAGTTTATATCTGTGACAGAGTTAATAAAATTATTTTCCCCTCATGATGTTTCTTATGAAAAGCGGGGACATAACAGGAAAGGAAAAGCAAATGGCAACACAATCAAAAGCAGGAAAAGAACTGTCTGCAGCCAGCAAAAAAGCAAATGAAACTTTAAAAGAAAATCTTATGGAAGGTGAGACAATGATGAAAGAAAACTGGGAAAAAACAAAAGAAGGTTTTGAGCGTGCTTCAGAAGCCTTTGGTAAAGCAAAAGCATTTAATAAAACTGGCCTTGATGCTATGACAGCAAGTGCAACTGTAGCTGGAAAGGGTATAGAAAGCCTGAGTTCCAGCAATTTTTCTTACGCTAAGGAAAGTTTTGAAAAAGCCTTAGGTGCTTTTCAGTCGATAGTTTCTGCTAAAGATCCAAAAGAAGCTATGGAGTTGCAGGCAGATTTCGCACGTCAAAGCATGGATCGTTATCTCAAACAGGTGAATGAAAGTGCTGAGGCTGTCTCCAAAACATATAAAGACGCTCTTCAACCTTTAAGTGCGCACTGGAAGCAGTCCCTTGAGACTTTTCAAAACTAAGACTTAAATATATCCGGATTTCTGAAGTGGGAACGAATTTTTACTTTTGAAAATATATTTATATGAAAGGGCGCTTTCCGCTTTGGAGGGCGCCCTTTTTATCATTTAATGAAAACCTGAAGACCCCCTGGGGGTAGATCTCTTTCTGGACCAGGTATAAAAAAACTTGCTGTTATATGCCCTTTAAGATAAACGTATGAGGTTAAATAATAAACCTGAAGGGGATCAATTATGTCTAAATCTCTTATTGTGATTACAGGTGCAAGCTCTGGCATTGGTGAAGCTATAGCACGTCGTTTTAGTGAAGCTGGTCATCCTTTACTTTTACTTGCACGACGTCTTGAGCGACTTGAGGCTCTTGATCTTCCTAAAACCCTCTGTATAAAAACAGATGTAACAGACAGAACTTCCTTTAATAAAGCCATAACAGAGGCTGAGAAAGAATATGGGCCGGCAGATTGCCTTATTAACAATGCCGGTGTGATGTTACTGGGACAGATCGATACCCAGGATCCGAAAGAATGGCGCCGTATGTATGACGTTAATGTTTTAGCACTTCTTAATGGTATGCAGACTGTCCTTGGCCCCATGAAACAACGTAGGCAAGGGACAATTATCAATATTTCTTCTATTGCAGGACGCAAAACTTTTCCTAATCATGCGGCATATTGTGGTACTAAATTTGCTGTTCATGCTATCAGTGAAAATGTTCGGGAGGAAGTGGCTGGCAGTGATGTGCGTGTTATCACAATAGGTCCTGGAGCTGTTGAAACTGAGCTTTTAAGTCATACAACATCAGATAAAATTAAAGCAGATTATGAAGCCTGGAAAACCTCTATGGGTGGCGTCCTGAAGGCTGATGATATTGCCCGCACAGTTCTGTTTGCTTATCAACAGCCACAAAATGTTTGTATACGGGAAATTCTTATTGCTGCAACAGGCCAGCCAGCATAATTTGACCAAAGGCTGGGCCGTAGACTCATGGTAATTTAAACCCTCAACCTTTTCACCAGAAAAACCAGAAAAAGCTTTAAGAAATATTCTGATAAATAATGAGTGAAAAGAGCCCTCTCTATGACTCATAAACCTTTTATATGTCCATGGTTAGTAAGAAAGAATGTTTTACATTTGTTACATGCTGTGGGTGAGGGGGCGGGACTTATACGCCTGCCGGGGAATGTAAAGAACTGCCGGGAGCCTGGCTTAAATCAGTCATCCTGAGAAATATGACAAAGGACATGGATGTTGACTATAAAGAGTTATTTGCTTTTGTTGCTGTCGTTTATAAAGTGAAGGATGAAGATGCAGCAATAAATCTGGCTAACGACTCACCTTTTGGCCTTAGTTCAGTTGTTATGAGCGTTAATGTAGAACAAGAAAAACGTCTTGCTTTCTGGCTTGAAACAGGTATCAATCTTATTAAGAATATGATGATTCTTGAATTCTGTCTTCCTTTTGGAGGTACAAAAAATCCCGATTTCAGTCATGAATTAGGTTGCCCCGGTATGGAGGGTTTGCTTAATAAAAAACTGATTAGGCTTTTATAGACTTATACTCTATATTTTTACCTTAATAAGAAGGCTTTTGTATATAAAAAATTTTAAATTAAAATCGTATAATATAAACTTTTGCAGTTTTTTTTGAAATAGAAAATTAAGAAAACGTGATCTATATATAAATGTGTTTTTTAAATAAAGCATATACTTTTTATAACTTATTTATATGTACCTGGAAACCAGGTTTTTTATAATTTAAAGAGTAGAAACTCTAAACAGAGTAAAGACTCTTAGTTTTTTGGAAAGATCTTTATCTTATGCGCCGTATTATTACAAAGGTTAGTGATGATGGTATTTCAGAGGTTCTTTTGGATGGTCCCCCTTCAGGAGAGCTTTCTTTTGGTGAATTAGGGGGGCTGTACGATCTCTGGGAAGTGAAAAACATTCAGGATCGTCTCTATTGCCACAGTCGTGATTGTGGCCCTCAACAGGTTGGACTTAAACCTCCACAGGGTGGTCTTAAAGTACGTTACTTTGATCTCAGTCCCCATAAAGGTAAAATACCTGCACAGTCTTTGAGTGCCATGGCAGAGGTAGCTTTTGCTCGTATGGGGGCTGAGGATTGCCTCACGGGGACAGAACGTCATCCCTGTATGCATGTGACACGAAGTCTTGATGTCGTCGTTCTTTTGAAGGGGGAAGCTTCTTTAATTCTTGATGAAACTGAGGTCAGGATACACCCGGGCGATGTTGTTATTCAGCAGGCTACCCGCCATTCCTGGGTTGCTCATGGGGAAGAAAACGCTATGTTTGTTGTTGTTTTAATTGGTGCGTCATCCCTTCCTTAAGACATGTTTTCCTGCGTCACAGAAGAAAAAGTACAACATGTGTAACATCCTGGACTTTTCTTTAAAAGTCCAGGATGCACATCATAAATTAAAACGTGAGCCTATTTCTTGCGAACCGGGTGTGTTTGAGGAAGCTTTTGAGCAATATCAGCTTCACCACCACCACAAAGTGCGTGAGAAAATCCATTCTTCTCATCATAGATGATATTGTCATCTTTTGTAGAAGAAACACCACCGGGAACATAATCAAGCTGCAAAGCGTGACGTGTTTTCCAGGCAATATTATGATCAGCGCATGAAGTGTCTCCACTAACACCTAAACCGCCAACAATTTCACCTTTCTCATTATAAAGAGCAAGGCCTCCCCCAAAAACATTAACGCCACCTATACGGCCGCCAACCATGGGGTCGTCGCTGGTGCCAAATTTTTTATATTCACCGCGATAGGCGACATCTGTATTGACGGGGTTACTCAATTGCAGGCCAAACAAAGATCCACCCGGTTGTGTGGGTTTCCACAAATTTGCAGTGGACAGAGCAAAGCCCGGCAAACTAAAGGCATTGGCTGTATTGGCTTTTTGCGCAGAAATGACACGGCTTCCGGGCCATTGGTCATCGGGGTTTTTCCCTGTTTTAGCAACAGCGCAAACTTTTCCATCTCTGGCGACCAGAGCGGCCCACATATTCAGTTCCAGGCCACCGTTTTTTTCCTGACTTGTTGTGTTAACAACGCCCTTTAAAGCTTTATCCAGGCTGGCCTGATCCGGCAGTTGATCACAGGAAGCATAAGCCTGGCCAGAGGCAAAGAGTGCCCCAAAAGCAAACATTGAAGCTATAGTTTTTTTCATGTTTTTTCCCTAATCTTATATATGAATACTCATGAAAAGATAGTCTAGCACCTGTTGAGGAAAGATTATAGTCCTTTTCAATTATGTTGTTATAATTATATTTCTGTTGGTCATCAACATATTACCCTGGAGTAACTTCAGGCTGTTTTCCCCTGAAGACGTCTCAGGGTTTTATCATAACCAATAAGGGGCAGGAGTTGTGCCATATCCGGGCCGTGAGACTGTCCTGTGAGAGCAAGGCGCAGGGGAAGAAAGAGCTTTTTACCCTTAACCCCTGTTTCATTCTGAATGGTTTTTGTCCATAAGCTCCATGTCTCTGGTGTTAAAGGTGAGAGGGGTAAAAGTTCAGCAGCCTTTTGTGTCAGGCCAGGATTATCCAGAACAGGGTCAAGGGGGTGTTCAAGGATGTTTTTCCATAAAAGGGCATCTTCAAGAACAGAAATATTCGCTTTCACAGCTTCCCATAAGGCTTCAGATACACCAAGCTCATCGAGTCTTAGTTTTAAATCAGTATAGGGTGTTTCACGAAGGATGTGGGCATTGAGACGGCTCAGTTCCCTGGGGTCAAAGCGAGCAGGGGCACGCCCTATTTTTTCAAAAGAAAAGCCCCGGGCCAGCTGTTCAGAGTCAAAACAGGCTTCCACAGGATCAGAAGTTCCAATTTTGGCAAGGCAGGAAGCCAGAGCCATAGGTTCATAATCTTCTTCCCTCAACAGTTCTATAGAAAAACTGTCCAGCCGTTTCGACAGAGGTTCCCCTTTGGCATCCGTGATAAGGGGGGTGTGCGCAAAGAGGGGGGTATGGCCTCCCAAAGCCTCAAAAATTTCAATTTGAACGCCGGAATTGGTCACATGATCTTCACCGCGTACAATATGGGTAATACCTAAATCGATATCATCCACAACACTCGGCAGAGTATAGAGATAAGATCCATCAGCACGGATGACAACAGGATCAGAGACAGAAGCGGTCTCAATACTCTGTTCGCCACGCACCAAATCATGCCAGAATATTTTCTGACCTGAGAGTTTAAAACGCCAGTGAGGTTTTCGTCCTTCTGCTTCCAGTTTGCTTCTGTCCGTATCGCTCAGCTTCAGGGCCGTGCGATCATAAACAGGGGGGCGCCCTTCAGCCCGCGCGAGACGCCGTTTTCTCTCTAACTCCTCTGCTGTTTCATAACAGGGATAGAGCAGGCCAGCCTCTTTCAGGCGTTCGGATGCCTTATCATATAGATCAAAACGATGGGACTGATGAAAAATCTCCGCAGGTTCAAGACCCATCCAGGAGAGATCTTCGTGAATACCTTCCTCAAAGACAGGTTTTGAACGCTCTTTGTCTGTGTCATCTATACGCAGGATAAAGTCACCTTTACTTTTAAGGCAAAACAGAGCGTTTTGCAGGGCTGTGCGCATATTGCCCACATGAAGCCTGCCTGTGGGAGAGGGAGCAAAACGAAGTCTGGGAGATTTTGAAGTCATGCCGTGTTTCCTTATAGCACAAAAAACTTAGCCTTCCTTCTAGCAAAGAACAGGATGTAAAAGAAAGATATTTTAGAACATAATTTCCCGGACGACGAACCTGCATAAACCTCAGTGGTCCTTTATGTGCAGCTATCCTGAACTGATCTGGTTCCCTTACGATCGGCTGTTCTGGCATAACCCTGATCTCCCTCAGTTCTCAGAGCTGTAAAAATAACAGCATAATATGGGGGAGGAGGGGTGTTTGCAAAGCATCCACTTAAGGCAGTCATGGGGTATTCCTTTTTATAAAGAAATTAAAAATTTGATCTGGTGTTTTACTTCATGTTCTGGCCTGTTTTTTTATCTTTCCTCACCGGTAAAGATGTTTTTTGAGGCCCCAGATATCGATCAAAGAAATTCAGGGCTGTGCGTGTGAAATGAAGACTATGTCCCTGACCAGAAAGCTTATGGGTTTGACCCGGATAAAGCATGGTTTCAAACAGGAGGTTCTTCCGTGCCCAGTTGTCTATAAGACGTGCGCTGTGTTCAAACAAAACATTATCATCAGACAGTCCATGAACAAGAAGAAGGGGATGTTCAAGTTTGTCTGCATAGGTCAGAACAGAGCCTTTTTTATAACCTTCCGGATTATCTTCAGGGGTTCCCATATAACGTTCTGTATAATGGGTATCATAAAGGCCCCAGTCTGTGACGGGTGCTCCTGCAACCCCTGCGGCAAAGGTTTTGGGAGCTTTTAACATCAACATAAGGGTCATATACCCCCCATAACTCCAGCCCATTACCCCAATATGGCGGGGATCCACAAAGCTCTGCTTTTTAAGCCAGTCTACACCCTGAAGCTGATCTTCCACCTCTTTTTCAGAAAAACGGCGGTGAATGGCGGTCTCAAAGGCTGTACCTCTGTTCGCAGAACCACGATTGTCCAGACGAAAAACAAGATACCCACGCTGAACCAATAATTGATCAAACAGGCGACCCCAGGTTTTGCGTACTGTCTGGACATGGGGACCTCCATAAACCTGAAGAATAACGGGATAACGCTTATGAGGGTCAAAATCAGAGGGTTTTAAAAGACTGTAATAAAGTGTTGTCCCATCCTGTGTTGTCAGGGTCCCAAAATCTGGCACGCTGTGTTGTTCTTTGTAAGGAAAATAGGGGTGAGTCGTATCAAGGGGATTTTCTTCAATCCAGCGTATCAGGTCACCCTGAGCATTATAAAGCCCTGTCTGTGGAGGTGTTTTGGGGTTTGAAAAGCTCCCAAGAAAGGCTGTGGCCTGTTTGTTCATCTTAACAGACCAGCTTCCCCCCGCTTTGGTCAGACGTTTTGGGCTGGCTTTCTCTTTCAAATAGTCCACCACATAGAGCTGACGCTCCAGAGGCGTATCTTTAAAGCCTTCAAAATATACAAGGCCTTTGTTCTCATCCAGTCCAACAAGGCGGGCAACAGGCCAGTTTCCTGAGGTAACCTGATGCTTCAGCTGCCCCTGTTCGTCATACAGCATAATATGACGAAAGTCTGTTTGTTCAGAAGTCCAGAGAAAACCACCTGTTTTAAGGGGAATAAAATCATATGAGAGATTAATCCAGGCTGGAGAGGTTTGACTGAGAACAAGATGTGTTACCCCTGTTTCAGGATCAGCACGTAAAAGATCAAGGCGCGTCTGCTCCCGGTTCTGACGTTGGATATAAAGACTGTCACCTGGCCCCCAATTGACACGGGCCAGATAAACATCAGAAGTTTGACCAAGGTTAACTTCAATGCTTTTTTTCTTTTTAAAATCAAAAACAAAGAGGTTAATTTTAACGTTTTCTTCCCCTGCGCGGGGATAACGCTGTTCTGTGACCTCTGTGCCCTGCGTTCCAATGGCCGTTCGCTTAATGAGGGGTACTTTGCTGTCATCCGTACGTGTATAGGCAATAAAGCGATCATCAGGGGAAATCCAGTATCCCGTGTCGCGTCCCATTTCCTCCTGAGCAATAAATTCTGCCATACCATAGGCAATATGCTGGCCGCCATCCTGCGTAACAGGGTATTCCTGCCGTGTTTTAAGGTCCTGGATATAGAGGTTTTGAGCACGTATATAAGCAACAAAACTCCCCTTAGGGGATAAACGTGCATCTGTCTCATACGCTTTTGTTTTTGCCAGGCGTTGTGGCGTTTCAGAAGATCGGGGACGCGCCAGATATACATCACCCCCTAAAGGAATAAGGAGAGCTTCTCCCTGACGATCCCAGTCATAGGTAATAATGCCTCTTGAAATAATACGCTTGCGTTCACGTCGTGCTTTCTCAACATCAGAAAGCTCACCTTCCTCCGGCACAAGTTGTGTAGAATCGACCCATAGATTTATCTGGCCTGTTTCCCTGTCCATGCCCCACAGATCCAGTTGAAGGGCATTATCCTTCCGTCCTTTGAGAAAAGTTATAAAGCGCCCGTCCGGGGAAAACGCCAGGCCACGTGGTCCGGGCCCTGACAGGGCAGGGGCCGCATGGAGACGTTCCGGTGAAAGATGCTGCGGAGACGGCGCATTGTTTTCTGCCATAGCAGGACCTGTAAAACCAAGAAGAGAGAGCGCAGCCAGCATGTTTGTGATCTGCACAGGCTTTTTTAAAGACAGCATAGGATATGAATACCTTTTTATGATATATGGTTTTGACTTTTTATGGTAAGAGGTCTAAAAATCAGGCATGAGGGCAGGTCAAAACTTTGTCTTCAGACTTCTGGTAAGGATTATAAAAAAGAAGAGCAAAGATTCAAGCTTTGCTTCTTTTTTCTCTTGCCTTTAAAAATTTTGTGGTTTATGGGGTCTGGGGTTTTGAGACTTTCCTGAAGAAATATACTGGTTTTCTACTTTTATCACGTATAAAAGACTATATTCTGTGATAGAAACTATGGGAAGCCTTTTACTGCGCATTTTAGGAATATGAAGGATTGAGATTATGGCAGATCTTGTTTTAAAAGTTGAAACACGTGCAGAAAATGGCAAAAGCTCTGCCAGGGCAAACCGTCGTGATGGGTTAACGCCGGCCATTTTGTATGGTGGTTCCCTTAAACCTGTTTCTGTGGCTTTGGAGACAAGAGAAGTGCAAAAAGCTCTGAATGCAGGGCAAATCCTCTCCAAAATGATCACAATTCAGCATAAAAAAGAAAAACAGCCTGTCATCGTTCGTGATATTCAGTTCCATCCTGTAACAGACAAGCCTTTGCACCTCGATCTTTTCCGTGTGGAAACCGATACGGTTATTGCTGTTGAGGTTCCTGTTCGCTTTCTTAACGAGGAAGCTTCACCCGGACTTAAGCGTGGAGGGGCCCTCAATATTGTCCGCCACACAATTGAGCTCAATGTTCCGGCGGGACATATTCCTGAGGCCATTGAAGTTGATTTAACGGATCTTGAAATCGGGGATAATATTCATATTTCTGATATTTCTTTGCCTGAAGGGGCCCATGTGACAGTGCAGGATCGCGATTTTACCATTGCCACGATTGCTGGTGCCCGTGCTGCACTCTCTGTTGAGGATGAGGCTGCTGAAGGTGAAGAGGGTGAAGAAGCCAGTTCTGAGCAGGCTGAAGACTAGACCTGTCTCCTGTTTCAGCTGAGCTAAGCCGTATCCGTATTTCCATTCATGAACTTAAGCTTTGAAGAGTATATAACCTCTTTTCCGCTGGCTCAGTTGGGTAAGAAATTTCAAAAACATTCCACTTTAGGAAGGGCACACCCTTAATCACGTGCGTACGCGCAGTCAGCACGTATTTCTTAACGCTATAGCCTTTATAAAAAATTCTGGATATTTTTTATACTTCACACAAGCAGAGAATAGCTGGGGTTTGATTATGAGGCTTCAAAACGAGTAGAATATATTAATCTTTTTGAAAAGAATGCCACCTATAAGTTTATTTAACACAGATTAATTTTTTGAAGGCCTTACCACTTGCCGTAAAAAAAACTGGTCCTCTTATGCTAAGCAGACGCCATTTTTTGCGTACCACCCTGGGCGTAGGCACAAGCCTTGCAATACAGGGAGTTTTGCCTGGCTGGGCATATTCTGCCCGTTCTGGAAATATGGGTATTTCAACCCTGAGTGGGAAGTACTTTGATCTTACAATAAGTAAGTTTCCTATCCATATTCATGGTCGTTCCACAGAAGCCATAGGGGTTAATGGGACTGTTCCTGCACCACTTTTGCGTTTTCGTGAAGGTGAAGATGTCACAATGCGTGTGAAAAACAATTTGAAGGAAGATACATCCATTCACTGGCATGGTTTGTTGGTGCCATTTTATATGGATGGTGTTCCGGGGGTTTCTTTTCCGGGTATAAGGCCTGGTGAAAGCTTTACATATAAATTTCCTGTTTTACAAAATGGTACTTATTGGTATCACTCCCACAGCGGACTCCAGGAACAGGCTGGTCATTATGGCCCCATCATTATTGATCCGAAAGAAGCAGATCCTGTTCAGTATGATCGGGAATATATTCTGGTTTTAGGGGACTGGACTTTTATAAATCCCAAACGCATTTTTTCTATGCTCAGGAAAGATGCTGAGAGTATGAACTTTAACCGCCCTACAGTAAGCAAGCCACTGGGATTAGGAGGTATGTGGGGGAGAATGCGTATGTCTCCACGGGATATTGCCGATGTTTCGGGTGAGATATATACATATGTTATTAACGGCCATTCGACCACTGATAATTTTAATATGCTGTTTAAACCTCAGGAGAAGATACGCCTTCGAATTATCAATGCCGCCGCTATGACTATTTTCAATATTCGTATACCTGAACTTCCCATGACAGTCGTTGCAACAGATGGCTTGAACGTACAGCCCGTTGAAACAGATGAGTTTCAAATAGGTGTTGCAGAAACCTATGATGTCATCGTGAAGCCACAACATGCAAGGGCTTTTTCTTTTGTGGCGGAATCTATAGATCGTTCCGGACAGGTCGTTGCAACACTTGCTCCACATCGTGATATGAAGGCAACAGAACCAAAATTAAGAGCTATACCAGTCTTAACGATGAAAGATATGGGAATGGATCATGGGGCTATGGGCCATAGTGAGGGAAGTACTCCTATAGAGCATACACATAGGGGGCACGGAAAGAGCAACCAAAGCCCTGTGGAACCAAGCCATATAGATCATATGAATCATATTTCCATGGGGAAGGAGGGAAACACCCAGCGTGATATGATCCACGCAGAAAAAAAAATCAGGAAGGGGCCGGGTGTTGCTAACATTGCAGCAATGCCAGTTAGCCGTCTTGATGAGCCCGGTATAGGTTTATCAGATCTTCCACATCGTACGCTACGCTATAGTGAGCTCAGAAGTCTTGAAATCAATCCTGATCCGCGTCCACCAGAACGGGAGGTTATCGTCCACCTCACCAGCAATATGGAACGCTATATGTGGTTATTCGATGGAAAAAAGTTTTCAGAAATTAAAAAACCCATCATTTTTTATGAAGGTGAACGTGTGAGGATGACACTGATCAACAACACTATGATGCCTCATCCTATTCATTTGCATGGTATGTTTTTTGAACTTGTCAATGGATCACAAACCCACAAACCACGGAAACATACTGTTATTGTTAAGCCCGGAGAAAAACTTTCTGTAGATATAAGTGCTGAATATATAGGTGACTGGGCTTTTCATTGCCATCTTCTCTATCACATGCATGCGGGTATGATGCAGGTTGTATCTGTTCAGCCAAAATCTTTTGTGACACATGGAAAAACAGTGACCCATCAGCACAAGACCATACAAGGGACAGTAAAATCATGAGGTCTGTGAGGCCAATAGTAATCCTTGTCTATAGCCTGACTGGTTTCGTCCCTAACATGTACGCTCAAAATGCTTATGATGAACCTTATAAAGGTAAATCTTATAAAACTGACCCCTGGTCCATGGCAGATGAATACTGGGGTAAAAATACCATGCAGAAATCCAGAAAATCCCTCAGAGAGAAGCATGGTGATCAGAAATTTGTTATGATCATGGCAGATCGCCTGGAATTACAATCCCACAAACATAAAGAAATGCTCATTTGGGATATCAGGGGCTGGTATGGAGGTGATATCAACAAATTCTCTATCAAGACAGAGGGAGAAGTTTCGCTGAAGGAGAATGAAGTTGAGGATGCTGAAATTCAGGCGCTTTGGTCACGTGCAGTAAAACCTTTTTGGGATATACAGGCTGGACTACGCTATGATCCTGAACCCGGAGGACGTACATATGCCGTGCTGGGTATAGAGGGTCTTGCGCCATATTGGTTTGAGGTTGATGCTACGGCTTTTCTCAGCACCAGGGGAGAATTTTTATTCAACCTGGAAACAGAATATGATTTACTTTTAACACAAAGGCTTATAGTACAGCCCCACGCTAAGATCACATTGAGCAGCCGAAATATACCCGAACTTGACATTGGTTCCGGTTTAACAAGTGTTGATCTGGGTATACGTCTTCGTTATGAAATCAGGCGCGGATTTGCACCCTATATAGGTATTGAATGGTACAATATGTTTGGTCAGACCAAAAATTATGTCAGGGCCGCTGGTGAAGATTCCGGAACTGTTGTAGCTATTATTGGCATGCGCATTTGGTATTAGTGTATACAAGTAGGACACATAAATGCTTTTCCGCATATAATTTCTCATAATATATATTATGCGCCTTTTTTTGCTTTCATAAAGTTTTTATTCTGATAAAATAAAAACTATGAGGATATGCTAATTTAACAAACTCTTTTTCTCATGAAGCAACCTCCTAAACTATTAAGGAAGTCATCCATTCTTTTATTTAGCATTACAACGTTTATCCCTCTTCTCTTTTGTCTCATATTCTCTCTTACTCAGTGGTGTTGATGCCATATCAAAAGCGTTGATCTCAGCATGATTCATCCAGTATATATCAGCAGAACCTGCAGCTTTAAGTGTGAACCAGTAAAATTCAGGGTCAGTTCCCATTTCCTTGTAATAGTCAATATATTTTTTATGTTCCGGGTGATCTTTGGGAAGTTCAGCACCTTCAATATGGTACAAGAACCCTCCTCCCCCCCAGCTGTGAACGCCTATACAGGCGCCGGGCTCAATATGCCTTATTTTCCCAGCCAGAAATAAATCTGTTCCTCCGGACGCTACCATGCCATATGATGGTATAAGTGTCGTAAAGCCCGCCCTCCGTATCAGGCCTGCAGCTTGAAGATTGGATATGTCGTCGGCAGATCCCGGAACATTTTCAAAAACCATGGTTGTAATATCAGGATGGTCTTTTATAGCAGTGCTAATAACATCTGGTGTTGAGCCATCAATAACTCCCTGAGCAATGAAACGCTTATCTTTGACCTCAAGGCTTAAAGGCGTATAATCTGTATCACGGCTACATCCTGCTGATGTTATCGCCAGAAAAAAACAAATAAAATAATATCGCACACCAACCTCTGTGAATTTTTACACTATATGTTTATGGTAAATCTGGACTTCAGGAAACAAGTCATTAAGAATCTTACATGACTTTGATGGCATTTTCCTGCATAGTCTTTTGAATTTTTTCAAAAGCACGCGCCTCAATCTGGCGTACTCTTTCACGGCTGATTTTATAGGTTTGTGAAAGTTCTTCAAGGGTAACAGGTGTTTCAGAAAGACGGCGCTTTTGTAAAATATCACGCTCTCTTTCTTTTAAGTGTGCCATAGCCTCTGTCAAAAGCTCCATACGTATCTGATATTCATCATGTTCAACCAGGCTTGTTTCCTGATCAATCTGTGTGTCATCTGCTATCCAGTCCTGCCACTGCGAAGATGGATCCTCAGACATAGGCGTGTTCAAGGAAGCGTCATGTCCTGCCATCCGACGATTCATTTCAATAACATCACGTTCCTGAAGATTAAGCTTTTCAGCAATTTCCTGAACCTGTTCTGCCGGAAGATCACCTTCTTTCAGGGCATTCATTTCACCCTTCATACGTCGTAAATTAAAAAAGAGTTTTTTCTGAGCACTTGTCGTACCCATTTTAACAAGAGACCAGGAACGTAGAATGTATTCCTGGATAAAAGCTCTTATCCACCACATAGCATAGGTAGCAAGACGAAAGCCTTTATCGGGATCAAATTTTTTGACGGCGTGCATAAGGCCTGCATTACCTTCTGAAATCACCTCCCCCATCGGGAGTCCATAGCCGCGATAGCCCATAGCAATTTTTGCTGCAAGGCGAAGGTGAGAGGTTACAAGCTTATGCGCAGCTTCCGTATCCCCGTGGGCTTTCCATTTCTTAGCAAGCATAAATTCTTCTTCTTTATCCAGAATAGGAAATTTACGAATTTCTGCAAGATAACGTGAAAGTCCCCTTTCCGGACCTGCGGGCAGAGAGACAGAAAGATTCATATGATTCATCCCTGTTAAAGCACGGTATATATCTATCATATGTACAGGCTATATTCAAATATCTCCTGTTAAAAAGATACAGGACATCCGGTTATAAATGCTCTAAGAGCACCTCAAGTTTTAGCATGTCTTCAGGGAAGTTTGTTTCAAAACGCAGGATTTTTCCCGTTACAGGATGCTTAAACCCTAAAACAGAGGCATGAAGGGCCTGACGGTGAAAATAAGGGAGCGCCCTTCCCTTTCCCTTCTCCAGGGACATATGTGATAAGAGTGAAACGGGTTTATTTTTTTTACCTCCACGCTCTGCCGGAGGAAAAAAGTCCCGTCTATCATTTTTTGGTGGGCTTGTCTGACGCCCATAAAGTGGATCTCCGATAAGAGGGACCCCTTTATGGGCCATGTGAACACGTATTTGATGCGTTCGTCCTGTTTCCAGGCGACAGGCCAGTAAAGCGGCCTCAGCCCCACCTGCTGGCCCCTGAGAAGAGATTCCGTAATGCTTTAAGGTTTTATAGTAGGTGATGGCCCTTTTCCCACCCTCAGGTCGAATGGCCATTTTTTTCCTGTTATAAGGAGAACGACCAAGAGGGGCACTAATTTTTCCCTCTTCCGGTTTTGGGGCGCGCTGTGTAAAAGCCCTATAAAGCCTCTCAACACTGTGATCTGCAAACTGACGGGCAAGTCCCTGATGGGCCTCATCTGTTTTAGCAGCTACCAGAACGCCGGATGTATCTTTGTCTAAACGATGCACGATACCGGGACGCTCAACACCTCCAATACCTGAAAGGGTTCCCTGACAGTGATGGAGGAGCGCATGAACCAAAGTCCCCGTCCGGTGCCCTGCCCCGGGATGGACATTCATGCCTGCCTGTTTGTTGAGGACAATAAGAGATTTATCCTCATATAAGACATCAAGGGGTATATTCTCAGCCTCCAAAACCAGGTTTTCCGGTGGAGGCACGTAAAGATCATAAAAAGCGGAGCCTTTCACCTTAAGCGAAGGCGTGCTCACGATCCTGCCATTTTCCAGAACACAGCCTGTTTCAATCAGGGCTTTAAGACGTGAACGTGATAAAACCTTACAATAAAGTCCAAGAAAGCGATCAAGGCGTTCTCCTTCTTCTTCTAGTTTTGGCTGAATGTGGTAATGATCGTCTGCATCTCCAAAATCATAAAAAGGCATAAGAGAAATGGTCCCTTTTGCAATTGTTGATAACACAAAGTTTTACGCTGTGCCAGGAATATAAGAGATACCCGGCTTATAAGAGTATATCAGAAAAGATGTATCCGGGATTTCATAAGGGGAGAGGTTTCGATCGTATAATATGCCCCATTTTACGTCCCGGGCGCTGTTCCTTTTTTCCATACAGATGAAGGCGGGTTGTCTTTTCCTGGGAAAATTTCAGCCAGTCCTGCACATCATCCCCTAAAAGATTGATCATCTCTGCGGCTGCAAACGCCCGGACATCCCCCAAAGGCCAGCCAGCTATAGCACGGATATGCTGCTCAAACTGATCACAGGAACAAACAGCTTCTGTCCAGTGTCCGGAATTGTGAACCCTTGGGGCCATTTCATTGACCCAAAGCTCTCCGTTTTCCATCTCAAAGAATTCGAGGGCAAAAACACCTTTATACTCAAGAGAATCCCCAACAAGCTGTGCAGATTCTGAAGCTTTTTTCAATCCATCACTCTTTATAAAAGCTGGTGCATGAGTTATTGAGAGAATATGGTTTTTATGCAGATTTTCTGACAGTGGATAAGGAGAAAAACTCCCCTCTGCATTACGTGCTGCAATAATAGATACCTCACGTTTGAAGGAAGAAAAGGCTTCAAGTAAGGCGGGAACTTTCCCCAGATCTTCCCAGGCAGTTGCAAGATCATCACGTTTGTGAATATCCTTTTGCCCTTTACCATCATACCCTGCAAAACGTGTTTTTAAAATAGCAGGAAGAGGAATTTTCTGTAAAGCTTTATCAAGGTCTTCCCTCTCTGTAATGGGATGGAAATCAACGGTTGAAAGACCAAGCTCTCTGAAAAGAGTTTTTTCTTTTAAGCGGTCCTGCGCAACACGAAGCGCCTTAAGGCCAGGGCGCAGACATGATAAATTTTCAAGTTCACAGAGAGGCTGAAGGGGAAGGTGTTCAAGTTCATAGGTTAGAATATCACACTCTTCAGCAAAGTGTTGAAGCGCTTCCCTGTCATTAAAATCTGCCGTTATAGTTTTCGCAGCCACACGTCCGGCCGGGCTGTTACGTTCAGGGGAGAAAATATGCATATCAAAGCCAAGACGGGCCCCCGCCAGAGACAACATGCGGCCGAGCTGACCACCTCCCAAAATACCAATAACAGAACCTGGTGGATAATATTTCATTGCACATTTACTCTGGTTGTTCAGGAACACCTGCACTTTGCGCTTCACGCCAGGTTTTAAGGCGTGTCCTGATATCTGTATTATGAAGTGCCAGAACAGAGGCAGCAAGAAGTCCTGCATTACGTGCGCCAGCTTCCCCAATGGCAAGAGTTCCTACAGGAACCCCACCGGGCATCTGAACAATAGATAAAAGGCTGTCCAGTCCGTTTAAAGCCTTTGAGGGAACCGGAACACCCAGAACCGGAAGGGTTGTCATAGAGGCTATCATGCCAGGCAAATGTGCCGCGCCGCCCGCGCCGGCAATAATAACATGAAAGCCATAGTGTTCAGCCTGACGTGCAAAATCATACAGCCTTTCTGGCGTTCGATGCGCTGAGACAACACGCTTTTCATAAGCTATCTCAAGGGTGTCAAGAATATTGGCGGCATGCACCATAACAGGCCAGTCAGAAGATGACCCCATAACAAGCGCAATAAGAGGGGTGTCGGCCATAAGACCATCTCCTTATGCTTTTTAAAAGCCAGAGACAAAAAGACATGGATACAGGAAAAGATTTTTCTTTTTCAATCCGGGTGCTCAGGCTTTTTTGCAAAGAAAAGAAACATAAACTTCTTTTTCGTGAGGTCAAGGTTAAAAGGAAACACCCTTTTAAACAGGTCTTTTGAGGGGTTACGGAGAAGGTAAACACAATCCCGTTTTATAAAGAATAAGATGGACTTCCCTGCCTTTGGAATAATTAAACCCTTTGATCTCATCAAGATTTTTAAGGCACATTTTATGGGAAATGGCAGCTTTTTGTAAAGCCTGCTCTGTTGTCAGCCCAGTTCCGTCAGCTTTAGCAAGCTTATCAATGATAACAAGACGCCCTTCTTTTTTAAAAGCCTGTCTCAGAGCTTTTTGTCGATCTGAGAGCAGAGTTTTTGTACCTAAAAGATAAACAAGGCTTGGCTCTGCATAGTCTGGTGAGAAAACAGGTAATTTTCCTCTGTTAAGGCGTGGGTGCTCACCAAGGCGCTGAAGGGAGTTTGAAACCCTTTGACTAACGGATAAGTCCGTCAAAGCAGGTGTTGTGATATTTAAAACAAGAAAGGCGTATACAGCTCCACTCAAAAGAGAGGTGATAAGAGAGTTTTTCATCTGCTTTTTGAGAAAGAAAAGACAGCTTATACCTGTCAGAACAAGAAGAAGAAAACTCCCCGAAAGCGTTAACAGAGAAAACTCTCCATACGCATTACTGATATAAAGAGGTAAAATAAGAAGCGTGAGAGATATGACAAGATAGATAAGAAGACCGGTCCAGGCGGAGACAGGTAAAACACGTTCTCCGGGATGGGGGTGCTGTTTATATCCCTCCTGTATTCTTTCTTCAAGATATACAAAGCCAGCCCCGGCCATAAGGGATAAAGCCGGGTAGAGAGGAAGAGGGTAATGAATAAGCTTGGTCGGCATAATTTCAAAAATAAGCCATACAGGCAAAACCCAGGCCCAGAGAAAGCGAAAACCAGCCCCTTCAGCAGATTTGCGAGGCCTCAGGAAAACACGTGCCGTAAAAATAAGGGCAGGTAGAAGAAAAAGGCTGGCCGGCCAGAATAAAACCCAGACCAGGGCAGAATGCAGGCCCGGGGGAGCACCATGGCTTTCATGACCGGAGACGATTTTTGGCCCTAAATCCTCTCCGAGAGCCTGAGCATAAAACTTACCCTCTGTCACGATTCCAATGCCTGCCATCCAGGGGAGAACAATTAAACCAAACAAAAGCAAACCGGGCCAGCATAAAAGGGGACGCATCCAGCCTGCCCGTCCTTCCCAAATGTAAAGCATAATAAGAGCAAGACCTACAATTAAAGGGGCCACAGGCCCTTTAATCAGAACAGCTATACCTAAAGCAGCCCAAAACAGGCTGGCTATCCCCTTCCCTCCTCCTGTGTGTCTCCGCAAATGAGCAAGAGAAGCAAAAGCAAGACTTGTAAAACCACAGAGAAGGGCATCCGTTTTTGCAATGGAAGCTTCTACACCCAAAAGAAGACAGGAGGCTAACATCATACTGCCAGCAAAAGCAGCGCGTCTTCCAACAAGGGCCTTTCCTCCCCAGAAAATTGCCAGAACAGCAAGGATGGCACCTAAAAGAGAGGGAAGACGGTGGGCCCATATGGCCCGTGCCTCTGGTGTTGATACTGTCATAACAGACAAAACCTGAAACCAGTAGGCTCCTACAGGTTTTTTATATCGTGGCGTTTCCTGGAAAAAGGGACGTATATAATCCCCACTTTCCATCATCTGTATGCTGGCCTGTGCGTAACGTGACTCATCCCGGTCGAGGGGGGGAAGAGAGGTAAGGCCCGGCAAAAAACAGGCCAGAGACCATATAACAAGAAAAAAATAAGGTTTTAAAGATGAGATACGCACAAAATTTCAGGCCTTCTCCCCAGGTTATTTTTTAAGCTGTAAATCTGTATTCTTTCCTCCAAAGCTGAGGTGCCCTCTTCTTAAAATTATAAAAAAAGTGAGGCTAAGTTTCTCCTAAAGCGTGTAAATAAAGGTCTAAAAGCGCTTCCTGCTCCTGCCTGTCAGCAAGCTCAAGTTTTCTAAGGCGTACAACCTGGCGGAGCGTTTTGATATCATAACCCATTGCTTTTGCTTCTCCATAAACATCTTTAATATCCTGTTGTACAGAGGTTTTATCTTCTTCTAACCGTTCAATACGCTGAACGAAAGACCGTAACTGGGCCTGGGCCGAGTCATTAAGTGTTTGGGCATACTCAGAATTATCAACCATAATTTTTCTTTCCTATAAAAAGACAGGTTTTTGCATAAGCAGGAATTTTCAGAAGGTTTAGACTTCTGTTTTAGAGGAAGAGAATTTATATCTCAAGCGGGAGATGAGGATCAGCACGCTAAAAAAAGATAAAAAAACTAACAGGGGCCAGTCCCCAAAACGGGCGTAAAAGACAGGTCGCAGAGGGGAAGGCAGGTTAATGTCAACAAAGGCATCTTCAACGAGTGAAGGCGTTTTGACCACCCAGCGTCCATAAGGATCCACAAGTCCTGTAACACCTGAGGAAGCAGACCGTACAACAGGAAGACCTGTCTCAAGGGCACGATAGCCAACCTGATTAGCATGTTGTTGCGGCCCGGTTTTCGTTCCATACCAGCTGTCATTAGAAATATTTAAGATCCATTCAGGGGATATGCCATCAACATCATAAGGTCTTGCAAAACCTGGAAAGATAATTTCGTAACAGATACGGGGACTGGCGGCTGGAAGACCCTGAACCTTCAAAGAAACGGGCCCCTGCCCGCCTGAAAAAGGTTCCCCCAGAATAGAGAGTATGTCAAACCCCAGACGATTTAAGAGATAAGAAAAAGGAACATATTCGCCAAAAGGTACAAGATGTTTTTTATCATAAAATGCTTCGAGAACAGGGGCTTCTCCTTCTTTAAAGCGGAGTGCTAAAAGACTGTTATAATAGTGTAACTGCCCTGTCTGTGTGGGTTCACGACGTACGGACCCTAAAATAAGGCCCGGACCATCACGGAATGCCTGACCTGTGAAGGTTAAAGCCTCCCTGTCTTCTAAAAATAAAATGGGTAAAGCAGATTCTGGCCAGATGACATAATCTGTCTTATCGAAGCCCTGAGAAAGGCTTACACTGAGATAACGCTGAAACAAATCCTGGCGCCCTTTTGGTGTCCATTTTGTTTTCTGATCTGTGGCAATATGAACAAGGCGGAGTTTAACCTCGTCCTGAAATTGAACAACGGCTTTGTTCAGTCGGATGTGGCCCCATAAAAATGACAGAGATAAGGGAAGAACCAGAATGCTGAGAGCTATGGCCCCTTCTGTTCTTCGGGGTTTTGTCAGGAGAAAACCTAAAGCAGCGCTCACAAGAAAAGCCAAAAAGGTCAGCCCATAAACCCCAATAAGGGACGCAGGCTGAGACAGAAAGCCACCAGATGGCCAGATATATCCAGGAAGGCCCCAGGGGAAGCCTGTGAAAAGATGACCACGTACATATTCAGCAAGAAAAAACAGGGCAGAAAAAAACAGGAGTCGAGTCCATCTCCTTGGTGCCAGGAGAACATAAAAAAGCCCTGCCAAAGCCCAGAAAAGTGCTAAACCTGCACAAACTGCCAAAACAGCTGGCCATCCCAAATGCTCAAACCCCGAGCCCCGTGCCACAAAAGCATGGGCAAGCCAGGACAGACCCAGACTAAAATATCCAAAAGCAAACCACCAGGTCCTCACAAACCCTGCCTTTCTATCACGTCTTTGAAAGGGCCCTTCTAAAAGACAGGCAAGAACAGCAAAACTGAGTAAGGTAACAGGCCACCAAAACAAGGGGGCATGGCCGGCATTGGCCAAAAGGCCAGAAAACAGAGCCGCCCCTGTCACAACAAAGCCCTGAAAAACGCTCTTTATAGCTTTTGGTTTATCTGTCATGTGTTTTCATCATCTGATGATGGTGTGACAGCATGAATATGCAGACGTTTAATACGACGCGGGTCAGCATCCAGAACCTCAAATTCATATCCATCAGGATGGTGAATAACTTCTCCACGTTCGGGAACACGCCCTGCAAGCGTAAAGACGAGACCCCCTAAAGTGTCAATATCCTTATCTTCTGCATCCTCTGTCATATCTATGCCGGTATGGTTCTTAAAATCTTCAATAGATACACGGGCATCTGCTTCCCAAAGATGTGGCGCCCTTTTTATCAGAGAGGGTGTTTCGTCCTCATCATGCTCATCTTCAATATTTCCAACAAGCTGTTCTAATAAATCTTCCAGAGTTACCAGACCGTCTGTTCCCCCAAATTCATCAACCACCAGGGCCATATGTAAACGTCTGGCCTGCATGCGCACCAAAAGATCAAACGCATGCATAGATGCAGGTACATATAAAAGGGGATGTTTAATTTCTTCAAGAATTTTTTGAGCAAAAGCATCTTCTGAAAGAGACGTTTCTCTATGTTCCGGAACAAGAAAAGCAATAATATCCTTGATATGAATCATGCCAACGGGATTATCCAGACTTTCACGATAAACCGGCATGCGTGAATGTGAGGCTTCTTTAAAAACACGTGCAACATCCCCAAGCCCGGTTTCAGCTTCCAGGGCTATAATATCTGTACGCGGGGTCATGACATCAGCAACACGAAGCGTGCTGAAAGCAGAGGCGCGCAGGATAAGCTCCTGTCTGGCCGTTTCTGTGTCAGGACTATTTTTTAAAACAGGGTTGTCGTCCTCTGAAAAAAGGCGTTTTAAAAAAGAAGGATATATGTTCATATTTTATAAATTTCATAAAAAAAGAATGGGTTGGTTTTAGAACAGGAAACAGAAATTATGATACGGCCTCCTTATAAGGATCTTCAAATCCTAAAGAAGCAAGAGCCTTTTTCTCCAGAGCCATCATAAGGCGTTCTTCGTCATCTGTTTGATGATCATATCCCTGTAAATGCAAAAAACCATGAATAACAAGATGTGTTGTATGGGCCTTAAGAGTAAGGTTTTGTTCCAGAGCCTGTTGCGCCACGGTCTCATAAGCTAAAACAATATCACCAAGAACGGGATCATCAACCTGCACTTCTTCAGGGGAAAAAGAATGATAGTCTTTTGCAGGAAAGGCCAAAACATTTGTGGGTTTATCCTGTCCCCGCCATGTCCTGTTTAAACGGTTTTGAAAGCTATCACTGGCCAGTACAATACTCGTCTCTCCATCCTTAAATTCACCTAAAGCCTCACATGCTGCGTGAAGAGCCCTTTGAGCAAGACTCTCAGGATCGTCCAGCATTTGAGGCCAGGTTTTATCCTGTATATGAAGAAGAAAAGCAGGCATGTTTTTCATCAAACATCCTCTTCCTTTAAAAAAGAGGCCTGCTGTGTTGACTCATAGCGTCTGACAATGCGTGCAACCAAAGGGTGACGAACAACGTCAGATGCAGAAAAGCGCGTGACAGCAATATCTTCTTCATCTTCCAAAAGCTCAATAGCATGGGCAAGACCCGACAGCGAAGCCCCGGGAAGATCTGACTGCGTCGGATCTCCACTGACTGACATGCGTGATCCCTCTCCAAGACGTGTTAGCAACATACGCATTTGTGCTTTTGTGGCATTTTGTGCCTCATCCACGACAATATAAGCATCCTTTAAGGTTCGCCCCCGCATAAAAGCCAGAGGTGCAAGCTCTATCTGACCAAGCTGTCTTCGCTTTTCCAGATCCTTACTCCCCAACACATCATCAAGAGCGTCCCAGACAGGCTGAAGATAAGGATCAAGTTTTTCTGCCATATCCCCCGGTAAAAAACCAAGGCGTTCTCCGGCTTCAACGGCCGGGCGTGTAATGATCAGACGTGCATGCCTGCCTTTAAGTAAGCTTTCCACACCATGGGCGACAGCAAGAAATGTCTTTCCTGTCCCGGCAGGACCCAGAGCAAACACAAGATCATGAGTTTTCAGGGCCCTGATATAAGCACGCTGGGCGCTGTTACGACCTTCAAGACGTTTATAGGCAAGTTGAATATATTCCTTGTCAGGAGCATTCAAAGATTTTCCCCTTATGGACATATGTAAAGCTGTCTCCACGTCAACCTCTTCACAGGATTGACCAGCTTCCAGACGTTTATAGAGATTTTTCAGGATTCCGAGGGCTTTATGTGTATTCTGAGCCTGCCCGATGACTGTAATATGCCCGCCCGGTGCTTTAATAAGAACATTGAGCGCCTGTTCAATCATGGATAAATGAGACCCTGTAACACCGCACAGTTTTTTGAGAAGATCAGTGTTATCGCAGTAAAGCGTTTCAGCGCTTTTTTGACTCACGCAGCCTCCGTTTTTCTCGTGTGTAAAACCCCGGACAAACCATGTGGAGAGGCCGTTTGAATTTTGACCATGGCAATTTTCCCCATAAAATCAGAGGGGGCTTCAACATGGACACTTTGCAAATAAGGAGATCGGCCACGCAACTGACCCGGCTTACGTCCCTTTTGCTCGAATAAGACAGGAAGGACACAGTCTTTTTGTCTCTGATTAAAATCTGTTTGTTGTTGTTTGAGAAGGTTTTGAAGACGTTCAAGTCTCTCTGTTTTAATAGCTTCAGGGATCTGATCGTGACGTTCCGCCCCCGGCGTCCCCGGTCGTTGTGAGTATTTAAAGGAAAAAGCCTGAGCATAGTTAATCTCGCGGACAGCCTGAAGCGTTGCTTCAAAATCTTCTTCAGTTTCTCCAGGAAAACCTACAATAAAATCACCAGAAATAGCAATATCCGGCCGTGCCTTGCGGACCCTTTCTATAATACGGGCATACTCTTTGAACGTATGACGACGGTTCATAGCTTTAAGAACACTGTCTGAGCCCGATTGTAGCGGGAGATGAAGATAAGGCATGAGTTTGGGCTCTCTCGCAAAAGCCTCAATCAAATCCTCTGCCATATCTACGGGATGACTTGTTGTAAAACGTAAACGTTCAAGGCCTTCAAGGCGTGCTAAATGCTCTATTAAAAGACCAAGACCCCATTTTGTCTTTTCCGCGCCAGGGGGAGCTTCACCATGGTAAGCATTCACGTTTTGTCCTAAAAGCGTCAGTTCACGTGTCCCTTCGCGGACAAGAGCACGGGCCTCTTCAACAATATCCTGTACAGGGCGGGAAACTTCTGCCCCGCGCGTATAAGGGACCACACAAAAAGAACAGAATTTATCACAACCTTCCTGAACAGAGAGAAAAGTGGCAGCCCCGGGTGTACGGCGAAGACCTTTAAGGCGATCAAACTTTTCTGAAACCGCAAAATCTGCCTCAAAACGTTCCTGTGAAGGAAGAGGTTTCTCAGAAGCACGGGCAAGCATATCGGGCAGCCTTTGATAGCTTTGTGGCCCCACCACAAAATCAATCAAAGGAGAACGCTGGCGCATTTCCAGCCCCTCGGCCTGGGCAACGCACCCTGCAGCAACCAAAGTCATGGGTCGTCCCTGTGCTGCTTTTTTCTCCTTCAGTCCTCTCAGACGTCCTATTTCGGAATAGACTTTTTCGGCAGCTTTTTCCCGAATGTGACATGTGTTCAGCACAACAAGATCAGCGCTTTCAGGTGTGTCAGCCGTTTCATAACCAAGGGGTTTTAAAACATCGCGTATACGCTCAGAATCATAAACATTCATCTGACAGCCATAGGTTTTGATAAAAACTCTTTTAGAGTTTTGCTCCATAGCAGCCTCCCCAGAACAGCATATATATAACACCCTGATAAAGGCCTAAAAAGGATTGAGAGAAAAGATAGCAGAGTAAAAAAATCATCTTTCTTTCAAAACGTATGTCTTCCTTCTTCCCTTCTAAAGCTGTCAGGATGAATGTTTTCAAATGGCTCTCTTCTGTTAAAGGACACAAAAACTTTATGTCCACTCAACTTTAAGAACTTCATAAGATTTTGCACCCCCGGGTGCTGTAACCTCTACGACATCGCCGGGTTCTTTACCAATCAAAGCACGTGCTATGGGTGAGGTAACAGAAATTTTTCCTGCATGCACATCAGCCTCATCCTCACCAACTATTTTATAAATGGCTTCAAGCTCACTTTCTTCATCAATGACGGTCACTGTTGCCCCAAACTTTATTGTCTCTCCTGAGAATTTAGAGATATCAATCACCTGAGCGCGGGCCAGTTTATCCTCAAGCTCTGTCACACGCGTTTCAATAAAACCCTGTTTTTCCTTTGCTGCATGATATTCAGCATTTTCTGAGAGATCACCATGATCACGAGCCTCAGAAATAGCCTGAATAATACCAGGTCTTTCTACAGTTTTCAGGTGTTTCAGTTCTTCATCAAGGGCACGGCGTCCCTCAAGCGTCATAGGAATTTTTACCATAAAAAATCTGGTCTGTTGAAACCAGCCTCAATACAAAATTATTAAGCTCTGTTCTAAGAAGAAGCCGCCTGAATATAAGCCTGAAGCGAGGAAACTTCAAGATCCTTTCCATCCGTCAACAGGCGAAGAGCCCGTGTTGCAGCATAGGCACCCTGAGCCGTTGTAAAATAAGGAATACGTGCCTGCAAGGCCGTACGACGAATAGAGCGGGAATCCAGTAAAGAGCGCTGGCCCTCCGTTGTATTAAAGACAAGGTGAATGTCACCATTTTTCATAGCATCAACAATATGGGGTCGTCCTTCATACACTTTGTTAACAGGTTGCGCCTGAAGGCCCGCCTGTTTTAAGAAATCAGCTGTTCCCCCCGTCGCAAGGATAGAAAAGCCCATATCTGTAAGATCACGTGCTACATCAACCATCATGGCTTTGTCTGACTGTTTGACAGAGATAAAAACAGTGCCCTGATGTGGTAAGCGTGCTCCACCCCCCAAAAGGCTTTTAATAAAAGCGGCCTCAAAGGAGTTGTCTAACCCCATCGTCTCCCCTGTGGAACGCATTTCAGGTCCAAGGACTGTATCTACATCCGCAAAACGAGCCCAGGGGAAAACAGCCTCTTTGATAGCAATATGCTGCACGTCAGGTTTTTGAAGACTGAAATCTGTTAAAACTTTGCCTGCCATAACCCGGGCCCCAAGACCAGCAAGAGGAACCCCTGTTGCCTTGGCAACAAAGGGCACTGTTCGGGATGCCCTTGGATTGACCTCCAAGACATAAATGACCCCTTCCTGTACAGCAAACTGAATATTAACAAGTCCACATACGCCAAGACCAAGAGCCAGGGTGCGCGTTTGCTGCCGAAGCTCTTCAAGAAGCGTTTCCGATAAGGAGTAAGGTGGTAAAACACAGGCAGAATCACCTGAATGAACACCTGCTTCTTCGATATGTTCCATAATGCCCGCAACAAAAACATCCTCTCCGTCACACAGAGCATCAACATCAACTTCTATAGCCCCTTCCAGATAGTGATCAATCAGGACAGGTGTATCACCGGAAGCCTCAAGAGCCCTGCGAACATAATGACGCAGACCCGTTTCATCATGGACAATCTCCATCCCCTGCCCGCCCAGAACATAAGAAGGTCTTAGCATAAGAGGATAGCCAGCCTGTTGCGCAGCCTCTACAGCCTCTTCCTCGCTTCTGGCCGTGGCATTTGGAGGCTGCCTGAGGTGAAGTTTGTCTAAAAGAGCTTTAAAACGCTCTCTGTCCTCTGCTAAGTCAAGCACATCATAAGAAGAACCAAGAAGAGGATAGCCCGCCTCTTCAAGACCGCGGGCCAGTTTCAGAGGGGTTTGTCCACCATACTGAACAACAACTCCCAAAAGCTCTCCTTTCTCTGCTTCTACAGAGAGGATATTGAGAACATCTTCATGTGTTAAAGGTTCAAAATAGAGGCGATCAGCTGTATCATAATCCGTTGATACGGTTTCCGGGTTACAGTTAATAATGATGGATTCAATATCCATATCCTGGAAGGCATAGGCTGCATGGCAACAACAATAATCAAATTCCAGACCCTGACCTATTCTGTTAGGCCCACTTCCTAAAATAACAATTTTCTGACGTCGGGAAGGCAGGGCTTCGCAGGAATGAAAACGCCTCTCCCGGAAATTTTTTTCCTGAGATTCTTCTTGCTGACCTGGCTCAAAGCCCCTTTCATAGGTAGAGTATAGATAGGGCGTCATCGCCTTAAACTCTCCTGCACAGGAATCAACACGTTTATAAACAGGGTGTATGTTCAAAGCTTCACGACGTTTTCGGATCTCCTCAGCAGAAAAGCCTGTTAGAACACCAAGACGCTTATCTGAAAAACCACGGCTTTTCAGATCAAGAAAGGCTTCAGCACTGTCTGGCAAGCCTTCCTCTTTAAGGTGGTGTTCAATATGTATCAGGTCTTCAATCTGGCGTAAAAACCATGGATCGATGGAACAGGCTTCATAAATTTCCTCAACCGTAAAACCATAACGCAGGGCTTCTGCTATAATCAGGAGACGGCTGGGTGTAGGTTTTGCCAGTTCTGCGTAAATGACCTTACGTTTCTCTTCAGAGTCAGATGCCTTCTCTACGCCTTCCAGGGTTACAGAATCAAACCCGTCAAGCCCCGTTTCCAAAGAACGCAAAGCTTTTTGGAGGGATTCCTGAAAATTTCGCCCGATAGCCATGGCTTCCCCGACGGATTTCATAGAGGTGGTCAGGAGAGGTTCAGCCCCCGGATATTTTTCAAAAGCAAATCTGGGAAGTTTGGTGACAATATAATCAAGGGTAGGTTCAAAAGATGCAGGCGTCGCCCCCCCTGTCATATCATTGCCCAATTCGTCCAGCGTATACCCAACAGCCAGTTTTGCCGCTATTTTGGCAATAGGGAAACCCGTTGCCTTTGACGCCAGAGCAGAAGAACGGGAAACCCTTGGGTTCATTTCAATAACAACCATACGGCCATTTTGTGGGTTGACAGCAAATTGAACATTAGATCCCCCTGTCTCCACGCCAATCTCACGTAAAACAGCAAGGGAGGCATTGCGCATAATCTGGTATTCTTTATCTGTCAGTGTAAGCGCCGGGGCCACAGCTGCTGAATCACCCGTGTGAACCCCCATCGGATCAATGTTTTCTAAAGAGCAGACAATAATGGCATTGTCCGCGCGGTCACGGACAACTTCCATTTCATATTCTTTCCAGCCAAGAACAGATTCTTCAATCAGGACTTCTGTAGCAGGAGATGTCTCTAACCCCTGTTCAACAATGCTGCGAAATTCTTCAATATTATACGCAATGCCTCCCCCGGAGCCTCCCAGGGTAAAAGAGGGGCGAATAATGGCCGGAAGACCTGTGATTTTCAGGGCTTCTTCAGCTTCTTCCCAGCTATGGGCAATGCCTGCACGTGGCGTTTCAAGCCCAATGGAGGTCATGGCGGCACGAAAACGTTCACGATTTTCAGCCTTGTCAATAGCATCTGCTTTCGCACCAATCATCTCAACCTTATAGCGCGCAAGAACCCCTTCACGTTCGAGGGCCAGAGCCGTATTGAGGGCCGTCTGTCCCCCCATGGTGGGGAGAAGCGCATCAGGGCGCTCCTTCATAATCACTTTTTCTACAAAATCCGGTGTGATGGGCTCAATATAGGTTGCATCTGCAAGACCCGGATCGGTCATAATGGTCGCAGGATTGGAATTTACCAGAATGACGCGATAGCCCTCTTCTTTCAGGGCCTTGATGGCTTGTACACCAGAATAATCAAACTCACAGGCCTGACCAATAACAATCGGGCCAGCGCCAAGAATCAAAATACTGTCAAGATCGGTACGTTTAGGCATGGCCCTGCTTCTTAAAGCAAGCTATCAGGTTTGGCGATAGGTTTTTCCAGACAAAAACATAATTTTTTTCTTTTCGCCCATCTGTAAGCTTTAAGTTTGCAATATTAAGTATTTGGTTTAGAAAATTATTTTTTAACAAACATAGTTTTTCATTTGTTTTTCTTTTGAGAAAGATATTACAAATTGCCCTCATGATAAAAATGGTTGTTTTCAGGCTTTCTTTTGTCCTGAGGGCATGGACCTGTTTTTTAAGTACCCCCTTCTTCCCCGGATCTGTTTTGGAAGAACAAAAAGATTTCCCTTCCATATCTGGCTGTACAGAGGCCCAGACATAAATGTTTTTACCTCAGCAAGATTTAAAAGGAGCGTTGCCCCCTTGCTTTTTGAAGGTGCTCCCTTCACATTCAGGGATATGAACACACATGCCCCCTCTTCTCCCCTATCTGCAGATTTACCTCCTGTAGGCCCCGATTCCCGTTTTGTCCTTCTCGACGGTTCAGGTTTTATTTTTCGTGCCTATCATGCCCTTCCTCCCTTAACACGGCGTTCTGATGGTGCGCCTGTGGGGGCTGTTTCAGGCTTTTGTAATATGCTGTTTAAGCTTATTCAGGACAGTACAAAAGACAGACAAGCCACACATTTTGCTGTCATGTTTGATACAAATAATGAAGATAATTTCCGCAAAAAAATCTATTCCGCCTATAAGGCCAACCGCCCACCACCCCCGGAAGATCTTATTCCGCAATTTTCTATGGTACGTGACGCTGTGCGTGCTTTTGGTGTCCCCTCCATAGAGGTTAAAGGTTTTGAGGCCGATGATCTCTTAGCCTCTTATGCCAGTGAGGCGGAGGCTTTGGGGGCAGAGGTTATTATTGTCTCCTCTGATAAAGATTTGATGCAGCTTGTGAGCTCTAAAGTCACCATGTATGATGCCATGAAAGACAGGTCTCTTGGTGTTCAGGACGTGGAAGAAAAATTCGGTGTTGGGCCAGATCGTGTTGCGGATGTTCAGGCTTTGTCCGGTGATTCTGTAGACAATATTCCCGGAATTCCTGGCATTGGGCCTAAAACGGCTTCTCTTTTGATTCAAACATTTGGGGATTTGGAGACACTTTTAGAACGCGCCGGTGAAATTCCCCAAAATAAACGGCGTGAAAACCTTCTCAATCATGCAGATGATGCGCGTATGTCGCGTGATTTGGTGGTTTTACGTCGCGATGCCCCACGTCCTTATTCTCTTGAAAGCCTGGCCCTTAAGTCACCTGACCCTGATACCCTGTTTGATTTTTTTGAGAAGATGGGCTTTCAAACTTTGCGTCGGCGCGCTGAAAGTGCCCTTGGGAAAGGTACAGATTCTTCAACATCTCCTCACAATGCTTTTGACAGGAGCCGTTATGCCTGTGTCCAGACAGAAGAGGCCTTAACAACATGGATGACGCGTGCGTATGAGGTGGGATATGTTGCGGTGGATACGGAAACCGATGCACTCAGCTCTACCCATGCGGGTCTTGTTGGTGTTTCTCTTGCTGTAGAAGATGGCGAGGCCTGTTATATTCCCCTTGGTCATGGCGGAGCTGATTTATTAAGTGGGCTTGAAGCCCCTCCTCAAATTCCTATGGCGAGAGCTCTGGAGCTTTTAAAGCCCCTGCTGGAGGATCCGGCGGTTCTTAAAATCGGGCAGAATATCAAATATGATCTGGGAGTTTTCAGGCGTTATGGTATAGATGTCACACCTTATGATGACACCATGCTGTTGTCTTATGTGCTGGAGGGGGGTGCTTTAGGGCATAGTATGAATGTCCTGTCAGAACGTCATCTTGACTATAAACCTCTTAGCTTTCAGGACGTGGCAGGACGCGGGAAAGAGCAAAAAAGTTTTGACCAAATCTCCCTTGAACCTGCCACGGAATATGCTGCGGAAGATGCAGATATTACCCTAAGACTATGGAAACACTTAAAACCGGCCCTTGCGCAACAAAAATCTCATACCATTTATGAAATTCTGGAGCGATCTTTGCCACGCGTTCTGGCAGATATGGAACTTGCCGGCATACGTGTTGACCCTCAAAAGCTTCAGGCTCTCTCACAGAATTTTGGTCAGCGCATGGCAAAATTAGAAGCCCGTGTGCATGAACTTGCAGGCCGAAGCTTTAACCTCGCCTCCCCTAAACAACTTAGCGCCCTTTTGTTTGATGAGATGGGTTTGACCAGTTCCCGTAAGACCAAATCCGGGGAACGCTCAACAAATGCAGAAGCACTCGAAGCCCTTGCAGAAGATGGTCATGAACTTCCCCGCCTGCTTCTGGACTGGCGTCAGTTTGCAAAGCTCAAAACCACCTATACCGATGCACTTGTAGATGTTATGGATTCAAAAACCCATCGTGTTCATACATCTTTTGCTCTGGCTGCAACATCTACGGGGCGTCTGGCTTCAAGCGATCCTAATCTTCAAAACATTCCTATAAGAACAGAAGAGGGACGGAAAATTCGTGAGGCGTTTATCGCTGATCCGGGACATGTTCTTGTGTCAGCAGACTATAGTCAGATTGAACTTCGTCTTCTCGCTCATGCAGCGGACACGCCCACTTTGAAGGCTGCTTTTGAACGTGGTGAAGATATTCATGCGACAACCGCCTCAGAGGTTTTTGATGTTCCCCTTCAGGAGGTAGACTCTGCTTTGCGCCGCCGTGCCAAAGCCATTAATTTTGGTTTGATCTATGGTATTTCTGCCTTTGGTCTGGCGCGCAATATTCATGTTTCCCGCAGTGAAGCTGCCGCTTATATGAAAGCTTATTTTGAGAAGTTTCCGGGCATTCATACCTATATGGAACAGACCAAAGAGTTTGCACGTGATCATGGTTTCGTCAAAACCTTTTTCGGGCGCCGCTGTGTTATTCCTTTTATCAGGGATAAAAATCCCATGCGCCGTGGTGGTGCGGAACGTCAGGCCATTAACGCGCCCCTGCAGGGCTCTGCCGCTGACATTATTCGCCGCGCCATGATCCGTCTGCCGGGCGCCCTTCGTCAGGCGGGTCTTTCAGCACGCATGCTGGTGCAGGTTCATGATGAGCTTGTTTTTGAAGTGCCACAGGAGGAGGTTGAGGAACTCTCAAAACTTGTACGTGATGTGATGATCACAGCCCCTGCCCCTGCTCTTGGCCTTGATGTTCCTCTTGAGGTTGAGGTTAAAGCCGGCAGAACCTGGGATGAAGCGCATTAGAAGAAAGCCTCAAAGCCTTTTTTAAAGAGACAGGCCATGCGAAATCTGGCTTGGCTTTCCTTGCGTTTTTGTTTAATTTAGCTTTGGAATCTACCTCATCTGTTGTGGAGAAGATGATGACTCATAAGATTATCACTGTTTTTGGCGCGTCAGGTTTTCTTGGACGCTATGTTGTACGACATCTCTGCCAACAGGGATTTCGTGTCCGTGCAGCCATGCGCAGGCCCCATTTGGCACAGGATTTATGTTTATCCGGCACACCGGGTCAGGTCCAGCTTGTCCAGGCTAATCTTCGCAATAAAGCTTCTGTTGAGCGTGCTCTGGATAAGGTTGATGGCGTGGTGAACCTTGTGGGTGTTCTCTCTGAAACCGGACAACAAAATTTTATGGCCATGCATGCCCACCATCCGGGCCGTCTTGCGCAACTTGCTGCCGATCGGGGGGTTCAGCATTTCGTCCATATTTCTGCTTTGGGAGCAGATTCCAGATCCCCCTCCCGCTATGCATGCTCTAAAGCTTTGGGAGAAAAAAAGATTTCAGAGGCTTTTCCGCAGGCAATCATTCTCCGCCCATCTGTGGTTTTTGGTCCTGAAGATGATTTCTTTAACCGTTTTGCCTCTATGGCCCGCTTTTCTCCTGTTTTACCCCTTATTGGGGGTGGGAAAACGTGTTTTCAACCTGTTTTTGCAGGTGATGTGGCAGAAGCTGTTGCAAACAGCCTTATACAGAAAGACGCTGAAGGCCGTATTTTTGAGGTGGGGGGACCCGGGATTTATACCTTTAAAGAGCTTATGGAGTTGATGCTGAAAGAGATTGATCGTCAGCGTATTCTGATGCCCCTTCCCTGGCCTCTGGCTTCCCTTATGGGGCTTTCGGGGGAAATTTTATCCTGGCTTCCTTTTGTGAAGCCTTTTTTGACGCGCGATCAGGTTATCCTTTTACGAAAAGATAATTGTGTCGATCCAGATTATCCCGGTCTTCAGGACTTAGGCGTTTTAGTACAAAGTCTGGAAAGTATTTTACCGACTTATATGCAGCGTTATCGCTCTCAGGGTGAATTTCATCATTATACCAGACCTGGAGAATCTTCATGAGGAAAGCCTTCTCTGAGCTTTTTCTGAGCGGAGATAAAATGTGAGTCGTCAACATTCCCATTTCGTCTGTCAGTCCTGTGGATCCATCACAGCCAAATGGGCAGGACGCTGTGATGGGTGTGGCTCATGGAATACACTTGTGGAAGAAACAGATGAGCCTTCTCCTTTTAAGACAAAAACGGGGGAGGGTAAGAAAAAAAATGCTCCTCTTTCCTTTGTAAGCCTCCAGAGTACAAGTCCCCCTGTCCAGCGTTATGCAACACAAAACAAGGAATTTGACAGGGTGCTTGGTGGGGGTCTTACGCCTGCTTCCGTCATCCTTGTTGGGGGTGATCCGGGTATTGGAAAGTCAACACTTCTTCTTCAGGCTGCTGCTCTTTTAGCGCTTCAGGGTCTGAAAACCCTCTATATTTCTGGTGAAGAGGCCATAGAACAGGTGCGCGATCGTGCCCGCCGTTTAGGTCTTGGAGAAAGCCCTGTTGGTTTAGCAGCAGAAACCTCTCTGGCTCCTGTTCTCGAAGGCCTGCGTCGCGAAAAACCTGATCTTGTCATTCTTGATTCTATTCAAACCCTGTGGACAGATGCTCTGGGGGCGGCTCCTGGTACGGTTACGCAGGTCCGTGCCTGTGTCCATGAACTGGTGCGTTTTGCAAAAACCCGTGGATGTGCTGTTCTTCTTGTAGGTCATGTCACCAAAGATGGGCAAATTGCAGGCCCACGCGTTGTGGAGCATATGGCAGATACAGTTCTGTCTTTTGAGGGGGACAAGGCCCATCAGTTTCGTCTTCTGCGATCGGTTAAAAACCGTTTTGGACCTGCGGATGAGATCGGTGTTTTTGAAATGACAGGTCAGGGCTTGCGTGAAGTCCCTAACCCTTCTGCTCTTTTTCTTGATGGCCGTGGCGAACGTGCTTCAGGTGCTTCGGTTTTTGCGGGGCTTGAAGGATCGCGCCCTGTTCTGACAGAAATTCAGGCTCTTGCGGCCCCTGCTGCTTTTGGAACACCAAGGCGTGCGGTGGTTGGCTGGGATTCTAATCGTCTGGCTATGATCTTAGCTGTGCTGGAAGCCCGGTGTGGTTTAGGTTTTGGTGGTCATGATGTTTATCTCAGCGTAGCGGGGGGACTTAAAATTTCAGATCCGGCAGCAGATCTTGCTGTTGCTGCTGCTCTGGCGTCTTCATATTATAATGTGGCTCTTCCCGGGGATTGTGTTGTTTTTGGTGAACTCGCCCTTTCAGGGGATATACGTCCTGCAAGTCGTGCTATGACGCGTATCAGAGAAGCCGCCAGACTTGGTTTTAAACAGATTCTTGGGCCAGTTTTGTCCGACAAAGAAGACGAAAAGTCTGTGACGTATCATGGTTTCAAACGTCTTGAAGCTTTTTTACACCATATTGAGCATAAAACATAAAGCACATCATGCTGTTCATGATTTTACAGGCATAGTTTTGCTTTAGGTTAAGACTAAATATTCATTGAATAGCAAGGGGATAAAAAATATTTCTTGTCATAGATAATTATGACAGTTTTACCTATAATCTTGTTCATTATCTGATAGAATTAGGTGCTGAAGTTCAAACTGTCCGTAATGATGCTCTCTCTGTTGAAGAGGTCTTGATATTAAAACCCGAAGCCCTTGTTTTATCTCCTGGCCCCTGTACACCATATGAGGCAGGTATTTGTCTTGATCTTATACGTTTAGCTCCTAAAACACTTCCGATTTTGGGGGTTTGTCTGGGGCATCAGGCTCTTGCACAGGCTTATGGGGGGCGTATTGTTTCTGCACAAACCCTGATGCATGGAAAAACAAGCCCTGTTCTCCATGATGGAACAGGCGTTTTTTCTTATCTCCCCTCTCCTTTTCAGGCAACGCGCTATCACAGCCTTGCGGTGGACGCTAAAACTCTTCCCGAAAGCTTCTGTGTTAATGCCTGGACTGAGGATCAGGAAATTATGGGCTTTTATCATAAAACCTATCCTTTGCATGGCGTACAGTTTCACCCTGAATCTATAGCAACAGAGTATGGGCATGCCCTGTTAAAGAATTTTCTTGACCTGGTGGAATTAAATAAAAACCGTACCAGGTAACCTCAGAGAATATTTTTCATGTGTTTCAACTTTCTCCCTTTTCTGGACAAAACAGAATATTGGCCTTATCAGTCATTATAAAAAATAATTATAAAATTTAAGGTGAGGGTTTGGTCTTTGTGGACACGGTATTTTTAGAACGTCTTCTCGTCTGCCAAAAAATCTTCTGCGCCAAAGCGCCAGAAAATAAAAGGAGACTTTTCCTCTTGCCTGTCTCCTTTTTCTCATCTTTATACCTGCAATTTTTTATAAAATCATATGTAAACTTATACTTTTTTATGGCGTGCATTTTATTCTTACCTGACACGGCCCTTGCCGGGGCCTGGCCCCTTTCAGAAGGAAAAACACAAACGATCCAGACCATGTCTTTTCAACAGATGAAAAAGCGTGTCCCACCTTCTGTCATTTTGAGGCCGGCAGGGTTTGGAAAATCTGTTTCAAAAACATTACCGGTATACTCGACATCAACTGTTTTAGAGTGTGCGCTCTGGGCTGAAGTGGGTCTGACCTCACGCTTAACAGCTATCGCAGAACTGTCGCATAAACGTTTCATCTTTGACGATGCTATGAGCAAAACTGATGCGACACGCCTCAGAAGTTTTGAAACAGGCCTGCGTTATACATTCTGGTACCCTTCACAAAGCTCTGCTCTGTCTTTGCAGGCTTCTCTTTTGTCTCCCTCTGTCGCTGATGGCCTTCCATATGATGATTTTGATCAAGATCGTGGCGGGTTTGACCTTCGTCTTTTAGGAGGTTTGTCTTTTTCCCTTGCAGGGCGATCGGGCTTTTTTGATATACAGGCTGCTCACAGACATTATACAAACCGCTATCAGGAAAACAGGATTCAGCTCACCCTGGGCCTTGACGTTAAAACAAGCTGGAGCCTTTTTTTTGGCACCGAATTTATAAAGCGTCATTTTTATTCCACCTGGCCTTCAGAAGATGAAATAAAGATCAGTCTCTCCCTTCTTAAGAAAGTGAATCATCAATGGTCCTTACAAATGGGACAGCGCTTTGAGGTTATCCGGCATAGACCAGCACATCGCCATAGCATGTTTTTGTCCCTGTGGCGGCGTTTTTAAGACATATCAGTCAGGATTTTTATCAGGAGCTCCTGAATATAAGGCTCAGGAATATGATTTTTGGGGTTGTTTTTCAGCGGGTATATATGAGATGAAAAGACTTTAGCTGTAAGAGGAGAATGCTATGTCTGCAACACGTATAGAAACAGATAGTTTTGGTGAAATTGCTGTTCCTGCTGGCAAATACTGGGGGGCACAGACCCAGCGTTCCCTGGAAAATTTTAAAATAGGGGAAGACAGTATGCCACGTCCCCTGATCAGGGCTTTAGGTGTTGTGAAAGCCGCTGCTGCGGAAGCAAATAAAGAGCTTGGCGTGTTAGAACCTGAAATAGCCGATGCTATTACAGAGGCAGCAAAAGATGTTGCTGCGGGCCGTTATGATGATCATTTTCCTCTGGTTGTCTGGCAAACAGGATCTGGCACTCAGTCCAATATGAACGCCAATGAGGTTATTGCCAATCTTGCTCTTGTCAAACTTGGGGGTGTTTTAGGGTCTAAAACACCTGTTCACCCTAATGATCATGTCAATCGTGGTCAGTCTTCCAATGATGTTTTTCCAACAGCTATGCATATTGCAACCCTGCAGGAGATAACACACCGCCTCCTTCCTGCCCTCCACCATCTTCATCAGGCTCTCAATCAGAAAGTTCAGGATTTTAAAGACATTATAAAAATTGGACGTACACATCTTCAGGATGCGACACCCCTGACTTTAGGACAGGAATTTTCTGGTTATGCTCAACAAATTCATAATAGCCTTAACCGTTTGAAGGAAAGTCTTACAAGCCTCTATCCTCTGGCTCAGGGGGGAACTGCGGTGGGAACGGGGTTAAATACTCATCCGGATTTTCCTGCTCTTTTTGCTGAAAAAGCTTCTTTTTTAACAGGCTTTCCTCTCATTTCAGCGCCCAATAAATTTGAGGCTCTTGCAGCCCATGATTCTTTTGTTTTTGTCCATGGTGTCCTCAACACTTTAGCAGCGTCTTTGTTTAAAATTGCTAATGATATACGTCTGCTGGGTTCAGGCCCCCGATGTGGTTTTGGTGAAATTAATCTGCCTTCTAATGAACCTGGTTCTTCTATTATGCCGGGCAAGGTTAATCCCACTCAGTGTGAGGCCATGACGATGGTATGTGCCCAGGTTATGGGCAATCATACGGCTTTGAGCTTTGCCGGATCTCAGGGACATTTTGAGTTGAATGTCTTTAAGCCCGTCATGGCCTCTAATATGCTCCATTCCATCAGATTGCTTGCAGATGCCTCTATGAGTTTTACAGATAAGGCCCTTGAAGGCTTAACGCCTAATCCAAAGCGCATAGAGGAACTTTTGGAACGCTCTCTTATGCTGGTAACAGCTCTTGCCCCTGTCATTGGGTATGATAAGGCCTCTGAAATTGCCAAAACTGCTCACAAAAATGGGACAAGCCTGCGTGAGGAGGCCATAAATCTTGGCTATGTCCGGCCTGAAGATTTTGATAGTCTTGTTGATCCCAAAAATATGGTCAAACCTTAAAATTTTTAATTTTATCTAAAGAAGAATCAAAAAAACCGGATGATATGCTCTTGAAGAAAATTATGATGAAAGCCATATATAGGCTATGACACAACAAAATGATTTTCCCGCCTGGCATGGTACGACCATTCTTGCCGTGCGTAAAAATAAAAAGCTAACTCTGGCCGGTGATGGTCAGGTCTCCATGGGTAATACCGTGGTGAAAAACACAGCCCACAAAGTACGCCGTTTGGGGTCTGGGGGTGTTGTCGCCGGCTTTGCAGGCGCTACAGCAGACGCCATGACTTTGTTTGAACGGCTTGAGGCGAAGCTCGAACGCTTTCCCCGCCAACTGTCCCGTGCCTGTGTAGAGCTTGCCAAGGACTGGCGGACAGATCGTTATCTTCGACGCCTGGAAGCTATGTTGATTGTAGCAGATCAGGACAACACATTTTTGGTAACGGGGGCCGGTGATGTCTTAGAGCCTGATGGACATTGTGTTGCCATTGGGTCAGGGGGACATTATGCCCTGGCGGCAGCACGTGCGCTTTATGAATATGAGGAAGATTCAGAAAAAATTGTACATAAAGCCATGCATATAGCCGCAGATATTTGTGTCTTCACAAACACTCAGCTTACCCTCGAAATTCTCTCCTGATTTTTCTTTTATGGATGTTACAATGTCTGAATTCTCCCCCCGGGAAATTGTTTCTGAACTTGATCGTCACATCATTGGCCAGAAAGAGGCCAAGCGTGCTGTTGCTATTGCTTTGAGAAATCGCTGGCGACGTCAGCGCGTCTCTCAGCCTCTGCGTGATGAGATTATGCCTAAAAATATTCTCATGATAGGTCCAACAGGTGTTGGTAAGACTGAAATAGCCCGCCGTTTATCAAAACTTGCCGGGGCCCCTTTCGTTAAAGTAGAGGCCACAAAATTTACAGAAGTTGGCTATGTCGGGCGTGATGTTGACCAAATTGTTCGCGATCTTGTTGAGTCATCCATTGCGCTTATACGTACCCAGAGACGTCAGGATGTTAAAGCCCGCGCACAGGCTGCGGCTGAAAAACGTGTTCTTGATGCTTTGGTTGGCGAAAAGGCAAGTGAGACAACACGGGAAAGCTTTCGCCAGAAACTCCGCGATGGGGAACTCGATGATAAAATGATCGATCTTGAGCTGGTTGATCAAACCTCTCCTTTTCAGGGCTTTGAAATTCCTGGCATGCCCCAGGCCGGGATGGGGATGATTAATCTTAATGATCTTTTCAAAGGCATGCCCCAGCGTTCAAAATCTGTACGCATGATGGTCAAAGAGGCTTATGAGCCTCTCATCCTGGAAGAAAGTGATAAACTTCTTGATGATGACCAGATTGTTAAACAGGCTTTACGCAGTGCTGAAAATGATGGGATTGTTTTCCTTGATGAAATAGACAAAATCGCAGCGCGTTCGGAAGCCCGTGGGGGGGATGTATCCCGTGAAGGTGTTCAGCGTGACCTTCTTCCTTTGATTGAAGGGGCCGTTGTTTCAACAAAATACGGGCCTGTAAAAACTGATCATATTCTTTTTATTGCCTCGGGGGCTTTTCACCTGGCCAAACCCTCTGATCTTTTACCAGAGCTTCAGGGGCGTTTACCTATTCGTGTTGAGCTGTCCAGTCTTAATCGTGATGATTTTCGTCGTATTCTCTGTGAACCTGAAGCCAGTCTCCTTCGTCAAAGTGAAGCTCTTATGGAAGCGGAAGGGGTGACGCTTAATTTTACAGAAGATGGCCTTGACGCTCTGGCAGATATTGCAGCAGAAGTGAATGCTTCTGTTGAGAATATTGGGGCACGACGCCTTCAAACAGTTCTTGAGAAAGTGTTAGAAGAGATAAGCTTTACAGCAACAGACTGTTCAGGGGAAACCCTTAATATTGATGGTGACTATGTCCGTCATCATATTGGTGAATTAGCAAGCAACTCTGATCTTTCTAAATTTATCCTTTGATCCTGTGTCTCAGGACCTTTTAGAATCTAAAAATATTATAAAAATAAGGTTGCTTATATTGTGAGAGGGAAAATTTTTTAATAAAATAAATAAAACTTCTTAAACAACAAAAATAAAAACCGGGAATGAAGGTGAAGGATCAGGAATATGTCTTTACAAAGAAATCCCCATCTCCGGAGCTTTATACGCCCTGGTTTTTGAGTTTAGGACACGCCCTTCCCCTTGCTTTTGCCTTTGGCATTTCCCTTTATTTTTCGCTTAAATATGAACCTTCCCTAACGTTAAGTTTCTGTGTTATCCCTGTTTGTGCCCTGGGCGCTTTTGTTGTCAGACATCATACCTTTCTTTTTGTATCCTGCCTGTTTATCTTATTGGTGGCGTTAGGGTTCTGGCGCGCAGGCCTGCATACATACCACACCCAAAGCCCACGCCTTACCCATCAGCAAGTCTGTCATGTGACCGGCTGGATTGAAAAACTTGAAAAAAGAGAAAATAAGAGGTTTTATGCACTTATCCGTGTCAGCTCTGCCTGCAAGTCTGATAGACCGCCTTATCGTGTGGGGATAACAGGTTACCACCTTCCCTTTGAGCCCGGGGACACTATCAAAGTCAAAGCTATGCTACGCCCGCCGCCACAGGCTTTCGCACCCGGGGGCTATGATGTGGCCCGTTCTGCTTATTTCAAACGCATAGGCGCTTATGGCTATACACTGGGCCCCTGGCAGCCTTCTTTTATCCAACAGGACAGCATATGGAAAGTGTGGGAGCGACGCTGGGTACAGTGGCGCTGGGGTCTTAGTAAACATTACAGCAGCTTTCTTAGTCAGCCTGAAGCTGGTATCGCTACGGCTCTTCTGACCGGCATAAGATCCAGTCTTGATAGCATAAGAACAGAACAGCTGCGTCAAACAGGTTTGGCTCATATTCTGGCTATATCGGGCCTGCATATGGGGCTGGTCGCCGGGGGTGTTTTTGCTGTGTCCTGGTTTTTTCTGGCTCTTATCACACCATTGTCGCGCCGTTTTGATGTGCGCCGCCCGGCTTCTGTTTTGGGTCTTATAGCAGCTTTTAGTTATCTTTTACTTTCCGGGGGATCCGTTCCAACACAAAGGGCCTTTATCATGGTCGTGGTTGTTTTTCTGGCCCTGTTTTTTAATCGTAAAGTTTTGTCTTTGCGTTCCCTTGCCCTGGCTGCCTTACTTATCTTATGGCAGAATCCTGAAAGCCTGTTACAGGCAGGATTTCAGCTCTCTTTTGCTGCAACATCCGCTTTAATCGTGGTCTATAATATCTATCGGAAGTCACAGATTTTTCACTATCTTAAAGAGAGAAGAAAAGGTTTTTTTCTTCGCCCTTTTACCTTTTTTCTGGAACTGGTCTTAACAAGCTTTATTGCAGGTTTAGCAACAGGTGGTTTTGCCGCTCTACATTTTCAAAAAATTTCTGTTTATGGCCTGTTTGCCAACATCGTGGCTATGCCGCTTTTTGTTACCCTTATCATGCCAGCGGGTATTCTGGCCCTTTTTTTAACACCTTTTGGAGGAGAAGGTTTTGCTCTGGCCCTTATGGGGTGGGGATTAAAACACCTTCTTCTTATCGTTGATTTTTTTGCATCTTTGCCAGGATCTTCTTTATCCGTTAAAGCAGCCCCTCCCATAGTTCTTCCTCTTTATGGGTTGGGTTTTTTCCTTTTTTTTCTCAACTTTCCCAAACTAAGATTATTAGCTCCGGTACTTATCCTGGGGGGCCTGGGTTTATGGGCGGTATCCAGACCCGCAGATATCTGGATAAGCAGACAAAACAGGCAGGGCATTTTTACTGTGCTCAGTGAAAAAGGTGGACAGGCAAACCTTATCGTTTCACACGGGCATGGACGTTCCTATAGTGTACGCCAGGTTGTACGTCAGTCAGGGTTTGATTCTATTCCTATACACAAGCTTAAAGACAGTGAACACTGTGACAGCCGGGGATGTATTATATACAGGAAAGGTTACATAATTTCAGCACCTCTCTCGCTTGATTCTGTTCAGGAAGACTGTGCCCGTTCAGATCTTCTTTTATGGCCTGAAGGATTGTTAGCGCCTCAGCAGAAGACATCGTGCAAAGCGCATGTTTTGGATCGTTCTTTCCTGCAGAAAAGAGGAGCCTGTCTTATATGGCTTCTTCCAAACCGGGGAAGACATCAAAATCATTCTGACCCTACACAAACAAAAACAGGAAAAAAAAATATTAAAGTTAAATGTCTGTATGATAAAAAACCCCAGCGGCTCTGGAGCATGCCATAATAGATGGAAAACTTTATTAATATTAATAAATTTACCCTAAATGTAAACACAAGTGTTTCAGCTTGCCTTTTACGATCTTTTATGCTTTTTTTGCCCTTATTGCTTTTTTTTAATAAAGGAATTTATAGTGAGCACCATGCAGGCTGAAGACTCCAAACACACAGAACGTAAAACCTTTTTAGGGCATCCCCGTGGTTTGATTGTCCTTTTCTTTGCAGAAATGTGGGAACGTTTTTCCTATTACGGGATGCGTGGCCTTCTCATTTTTTATCTCACCTGGCATTTTCTTTATGATCAAAAAGAAAGCTATAGCATTTATGGTGCTTATGTCGCACTTGTCTACCTTCTTCCAGTTCTCGGGGGATATATTGCAGATAAGTATCTTGGCTTTCGTAAAGCTGTTGCTTGTGGCGCCATCCTTCTTACTTTGGGACATGGTGTCATGGGGTTTCATGGACTTCCCGGAAAGGAATATTTGAACCCTGACGGGCAAAGCCGTTATGAAATAACACGTTCAGAGCTTTATGATGCTGATCAAAAACGTCATATCATCATTGATGACAGGACATTCTCAAATATCCAGCTGAAACAGCTGGAAGAAACAGCTGAGGGAAGATGGTCTGTCACATATAGTGATCCTGATTCCGGTGAAACCATTGAACTTACAGGTACGATAGAAAAAGATGTCAGCAATAAGAGTCTTAATATTCTTTTTCTTGCCCTTGCTCTTATTGTTGTCGGCGTTGGATTTTTGAAGCCCAATATTTCAACCTGTGTCGGGGCACTTTATGATCAGGGTGACACCCGCCGGGATGCCGGCTTTACCCTTTATTATATGGGAATTAATATTGGAGCTGCCCTCGCGTCTTTGACGGTGGGTCTGATTGGGTTTAAATATGGCTGGGCCTATGGGTTTGGGCTTGCTGCTATAGGCATGCTTTTAGGTCTTGTCGTTTTTATCATAGGTCAGCCCTGGCTTGAGGGACGTGCTGAACCTAAGGATCCTGCGCTCCTGAAAAAACCCGTTTTAGGTCCCCTTAATCGTGAATGGCTGATTTATATCTCAGGCATAGTTTGCATTGCTATATCCTGGTTACTGCTTCAATATACGGACCTTGTGGATATTACCATGCATATCACCACAGCTGTGATGATGACCGGTGTTGTTGTTTATGCTTTGTGGAAACTGAATGCTGAAGAACGTGATCGCATACTTGTTCTTATGCTTCTTGTGATTTCTTCTGTTCTGTTCTGGGCCCTGTTTGAACAGGCCCCAGTCTCTCTTAATGTTTTTGCCGCTGAGCATGTCGCAAGTAACTTTCTTTTCTTCAAAAATATTACGCCGCCTCAGCTCCAGGCTTTCAACCCTATTTTTATCATTTTCTTTGCTATGTTTTTTACTTCTTTGTGGACCTGGCTTTCAAAAAAAGGGAAAGAGCCTCATGTGGTGGTAAAATTTGCTCTCGGCATGATTCAAATTGGTCTTGGATATTGGGTTTTAAACCTCGGTATTTCTATGACAGATGTGGCAGGAGGTGTTAAAGTTGCTATCATCTGGGTGGGCCTTATGTACATGCTCCATACCACGGGTGAACTTTGTGTTTCCCCTGTTGGTTTGTCTGCTGTGACAAAGCTTTCTCCTGCGAAAATAGTTAGCCTCATGATGGGAATTTGGTTCCTGGCTACTTCTTACGCACAAATTATTGCCAAAATCATTTCACAGGCTACGGTTGTCCCCGTTGGAACAGATCCTGTTGTCAGCATCGCCTTGTATAATAAGGTTTATTTTTACCTTGGTCTCTCAGCTGTTGCTTTAGGCATTGTGCTTTTGCTGGCAAGTCCTTTCCTGCATAAGCTCTCTCATGGTCGGGACTAGGGCTGCTTAAAAGCTATTTCTCAGGGAGGGGTATAACGCTCCTCTTTGAGAAAAGAGAGCTATTTAGGTGATTTCTGTTTTTACTACCTTTGCTTTGATGCCCTCTTTTTAAATGAGGTATTTTTCTTGAGAGAAAGAGGCTTTCCTGCTAAACCGGAACCACGGGTTTTAGATCATATAAACTTTCAGGATATAGTTTTGACGCTGAAGAAAATAACAGGGCCTGTCAGATGCAGGCTGTAGGCTTAAAAACATATATATGGAATAACAACTGGCGCTCCATATTTTTACTTGTGCTGTTTCCTGTTTTGCTTTTATGCCTTGCTTATGCGGGCCTTGTTGGCTTACACTTTTTCTCAAAGGGTGCTGAAACCTTTTCTGAGGCTTTTTTATCAGCATGGCAGGTCTTTCCTCACACCATTCCTTATGTGCTTTTGGGGTCCGGGCTTTGGTTTGTGATTGCTTATTTTGCTCATCAAAGTTTTTTAGATGCTGCGATGGGGGCCAGAAAAATAGAACGTCGTGAGGCCCCTCACCTTTATAACCTTCTTGAAAACCTTTGCATTCGGCGTGGATGGCGTGTACCAGATCTGCGCTTTATTGAAACGCCGGCTCTCAATGCTTATGCCAGTGGTTTGCGGGAAGGGCAGTTTTCTGTGACCTTAACGCGGGGACTTGTTGATAGTCTTACACCTGAAGAACTTGAAGCTGTTATCGCTCATGAACTCAGTCATATTGCTGCGCGTGATGTTCGTACCATGGTCATTGCTGTTATTTTTGTAGGCATTATCTCCTTTCTTGGGGAAATGCTGGCCCGCTTTATGCTTCATGCCAATTTTGCACGTACAACGCAAAGTCGTCGACAGGGTGGAGGTAATGCCGCCTTCCTTATCCTGTTTTCTTTTCTTGTTCTGGTTGTCGCCTATGGCCTTTCTATTATTATTCGCTTTGCTTTATCAAGAAGCCGTGAATATGCTGCTGATGCCGGTGCTGTGGATCTGACCAACAATCCGGATGCCATGATAGCTGCTTTGCGACGTATTGAAGGACAGTCTCTGATACAACAGGCCCCTGAGGAAGCACGGGAAATGTTCATTGATAACCCTCATGTGGGCTTTATGGGGCTTTTTGCAACTCACCCCCCTATCTCTAAACGTGTTGAACGTCTGGTACGTTATGCAGGGGGTCAGGATCCCGGACCTTTAAACCAAAACGGTGCAGATTCCTATCAGGAAAAACAAAAAGGACCGTGGGAGAACTCCTCTTCCTCCCGCCCAAAAAATTTCCCCCTTTCTGGCCCCTGGGATTAAATGGCCTGATCTGTAACAGGAAGGAACCATTAAAAGGTTCCTATTTTGTTCTTGACCTTTTCCTGCATATTATTTAAAACTTTAATTATGATAAAAATAAATCACTTCCTGCAGGAACCTAAGTTTCTGTGCGGTACAGGAGACAAGGATATATTTCCAAAGGAAAGGCTTTGTCTTAAAATTAGTAAAACAGGGAAGAGACAGGCATGGTTGCACAAATCACCACACTTGCCTTTCAGGGAATAAAAGCCCGGCCTGTTACAGTGCAGGCCCAGTGTTCAAAGGGGCTCCCCTGTTTTTCTATTGTTGGTCTTGGGGGTAAGGCCGTTGCAGAAAGCCGGGAAAGAATTCGTGGTGCCTTTTCATCTTTAGGCCTTGCTCTTCCTGGCAAACGTATTACCGTTAATCTGGCTCCTGCAGATATACCAAAGGAAGGTGCACATTATGACCTTCCTATTGCTCTGGCCCTTATGGCAGAGATGGGCATTTTTGATCGTTATGAACTTGCAGATTATGTGGTGATGGGAGAATTGGGGCTTGATGCTTCCCTGGCACCAACCCCCGGTGCTTTACCAGCTGCTATGCGTGCTCTTGAATGGGAAAAAGGGTTTATTTGCCCTGCTCTTAACGGAGAAGAAGCTGCCTGGGCCGGGAAAGTTACTGTTCTTGCACCACAAAATCTTACGCAACTTGTCAATCATTTCAAGGGCGAACAGGTTTTAACACCGGCACAGCCCGGCACACTCAATACACACCCCCACCCTTTTGATCTTCACGAAGTTAAAGGACAGGAAGCTGCAAAACGTGCTTTGGAGGTCACAGCTGCGGGTGGACACAATCTTCTTATGACGGGGCCACCTGGTTCTGGAAAATCTATGCTGGCTGCACGTTTGCCTGGCCTTTTACCACCCCTGACGTCACAGGAGATCCTTGACGTTTCTATGATTCACTCTCTTGCCACCGGGGTAGAACACGGTAAATTTACACAAAACAGACCCTTTCGTGCCCCGCATCACTCTGCCAGTATGGCCGCTATGGTGGGTGGCGGTATGCGGGTCAGGCCCGGAGAAATTTCCCTTGCACATCATGGTGTTCTTTTTCTGGATGAATTGCCGGAATTTCCACCCCAGGTTTTAGATTCTCTTCGTCAACCTATGGAAACAGGAGAGGTTCATATTGCACGAGCCAATGCACATTTTACCTATCCGGCCTCTTTTCAGCTTATCGCTGCGATGAATCCCTGCCGTTGTGGGGGTGGATCTGGTGGTGCTACCTGTTCTCTTGGCCCACAATGTCGGGAACGTTATCAGGCACGTGTTTCAGGGCCAATCCGTGATCGTTTTGATCTTCATATTGAAGTTCCTGCTGTTACGCCACAGGACTTGTTTTTACCACCTCCTAAAGAAGGTTCTGTTGAAGTTGCACATCGTATACTCCAGGCACGTGAACATCAAATGGCCCGTAAATTTAATGGTAGGTCATATTTGAATGCACATTTGGATGGAAAAGCTCTGGAACGTTATGCCATGCCTGATGAGGCCGGAAAAAATCTTTTAAGCCGTGCTACAGATCAAATGGGTTTAACAGCCAGAGGTTTTTACAGAGTTTTAAAGATTGCACGAACCATAGCGGATATGGAAGGTGGTGGTGGTGTCCGTCGATCTCACATAGCAGAAGCTCTGAGTTACCGTCGATCTGTTTTTAAAGAGTCTCAAAAAACAGAAAAAGTTTTTCAAAACTAAGAAAGTTTTTTTATAAACAGTTGAATATATAAAGAAAATAATTACACTTCTTCTCTTTCGAGATCTAAAATTCTCTCTTCTACAAACCGTTTCTTTTCTTATCAATCTTCTATGAGAATAGCCCCCCAGAACACAGGTTCATAAAACAAATTTTGTTAAGGTTTTAACAGAGGCAAAAAACATAAGAATTTTTAGAAAATATTTCTTTCTTAAAAATCTGTACCATAAAAACAAAAAATTGATTTTATATTATATTTTAAATTTTTATATCTTCAGGAAAATTTCCTATTGTAAAATATATGAAATGTCCCCTCTCTCACCCTAGACAAAAATAACAAAAGGGTCTTTGATACCCCGTTTCATACAACATCCCTTAAAGGTTATGCAGGATGAAAAGATATATAAAGGCTCTACAAGATATTAAACTGGCTTTTGTGCAATGGCCTTTGTGGGCCCGTTTGGGGTATTATGATATTCGCCAGCGTTATCAGCGCTCTGTCCTTGGTCCTTTCTGGCTGACTTTGAGTATGGGGGTCATGATTCTGGGGATTGGGGTTCTCTATGGTGGGTTATTTAACAACCCTCTTAAATCTTATATACCTTTTATCTCTGTTAGCCTTATTTTATGGGGGTTTATGACGGTTGTCATACAGGAGGGGGCCACTCTTTTTATAGATAACAGTGGTGTTTTAAAACAAATCTCTCTTTCTAAAACCTCTTTTCTCTTACGTATGATTTGGAAAAACATTCTTATCCTGCTGCATAATGCTATTGTTATCTTTCTTGTTTTTATTGTTTTTCGTATTTGGCCAGGATGGTCTCTTCCTATAGCTTTCCTTGGTCTCTTTCTTCTTATCATAAATTTGGGGTGGATGGCCCTTTTGGCAGCTATCATAAGCACGAGGTTTAGAGATATTCCTCCTCTGATCACAAGTATTTTACAGGTTCTGTTTTTTATGACACCTGTCATCTGGCATGCAGGTGACTTACCAAAAAGACTTGCTTTTATGACAGCTAATCCTTTCTATCACCTTCTTGAGATTGTACGTGCCCCTCTTTTAGACCAAGGTCTTCAACCCGTTTCTATCTTTATCACTCTTGTCCTTGCCCTGGTGGGCTGGGCGATAACTTTTTTCATGTTTTCTATGACACGTCACCGTATTATTTATTGGATCTAAAACTTATGGCTTCTATTGATCTCTCAAACATAAGTGTCCGTTTTCCTGTCATGGCAGGACGATCGGTTTCGCTGAAGAAAAACATTATCAGGACACTTGTTGGTGGCAAGCTTCACAAAGATGAGAACGACACCATTATTATTGAAGCTCTTCGTGATCTCACCCTAAAAGTGAACCATGGGGAACGTCTTGGCCTTGTTGGTCACAATGGTGCAGGAAAAACTACCCTTTTACGCCTTATAGCAAACATTTATGAACCAGACAGTGGTCATATTCATATTGAGGGTAAAGTAACACCACTTTTTGATATTGCCCTTGGCATTGATCCAGAAGCAAGTGGCTATGACAATATTTTTCTTCGTAGTCTTTATCTTGGGGAAGAGGCTGGGACTATCAAAGAAAAGACAGAAGAAATAGCTGAGTTTTCAGAACTGGGTGATTTTCTTAACATGCCCTTACGGACCTATTCTGCAGGCATGATGGCGCGGCTTTTATTTTCGGTCTCTACGGCATTTAATCCGGAAATTCTTGTTTTAGATGAAGGGATTGTTGCGGGCGATGCTGATTTTATCAAAAAAGCTGAAAAACGTCTGGATGATTTAGTGGCACGATCCGGTATTTTAGTTCTTGCTTCTCATTCCCCAGACTTAATTAAACGGTATTGTACAGAGAAACTGGAGCTTAGCCATGGCAGACTTGTCTCCCATGAGAAGCTTTAACACTGTGTATGAAACAGACCTGTTTTTTAGAAAAAATGTGGTCATCAAATCTGAAGTGTTTGTCTGTCAATAGGGGCAATCATGCCCGAGTTTAAGATATTCCAGAGATCGGTCTATCGCTTTCCCTGGTGTCCCCCCTGCCCTTTCCCATGGCGCAAAAGGCATTAACAGGGTTGCTAAGCGTTCACAAAGCCCAAACAGAGAAAGATCAGAGAGCCGCATGTCATCACCCTCACTGGCTTCAAAATGCAGACGTATTCTTGCGGCCAGAGTTTCTTTTTCAAGACAGGTTTGTGCAGAAAAGTGTCTGAGACAAACGCCATAGGTGCCCTGCACCCAGTAATTCCATTCAGATTGTGCTGTCTCAGAAATAATACGGGATACAGGAGAGCCTGCTTTAAAACACTGAGGCCAGGCTAGCTCTGCATAGGGTGTTTGAACAAGACGTCTGGCAAAGTCAGATATAAAAAAACGAGCATTGCTCTGCGCTGCTTTTTCAGGACCTTCCCCCTGACGCATATGAAGAAAAGCACGGCGTAACCACCAGATGCAAGCCGGTGTGTACCATTTTTTTCCTTTGTCCGGGGGGCTTTCTTCCTGCTTTCCCAATAAGACCCCCAAAGCACTCCACCATCCTTTTTCTTCGTCAAAAGCATAAATGACGCCTGGTGCAGCCTGCGCTGTCAGCAAGGACCGTACTTTTTCTTCAGAATGGCCAGACTGCATAACGAGATCGTCAAAAGAAAGAAAGTGTTTATGAACATATGCAAGATTGCGCGCCTGATTTTTTTCTAATACCTGTTGAGAGCTATGGACCATAACAATATCTCCTAATCAGGACTAAGTTCTCTCCATACAGAAGCGGATATATGTTCTTGCCTGAAGGAGATAGTGTTCTGTCCTGATCTATCTGTTATGCCTGAAAATATGACAGAGTTGAGAACATTCTTACCTGTGATTCTTTTCATTTTTTAAAGGGGCGGCCTTCTCAAGTGCCTCAAGAACAATACTCTCCGTTAAGATTTGTGGTAAAATTACAGGGGGTACATCGGGATTACCTTCAGGATAAAGAAGATATAAAGGTACACCTGTACGACCATACTGTGCCAGAGCCTGTGTGATTTCTGAATTGCGGCGGGTCCAGTCAGCTTCAAAAAAAGTAATTTCACGATCCAGAAAAGCTTTTTTTATACGATGACTGGATAGGGCAAGGCGCTCGTTAACTTTACATGTCACACACCAGGCAGCCGTAAAATCGACAAAAACCGCCCGTCCCTGCTCACGTTGTTCCGCAACAGCTTTTGGTGACCAGATAAGTTTTTTAAAGGCCCTGTCATTCTGTTCGGAGGTATTCTCTTTCAGGGAAGAGACAGATTCCTGTTTTTCGCCGGGAGAGGGAAGTATGATAAGACAGCCTAAAGCCAGAAAAATAGAAATAACGGCCAGAGATTTAACAAAGATCCCTTTTAACTTAAAAAGCCATATAGAAAATCCAAGAGCTAAACCAGCGAGAAGGATAAGGGCCACTCCATCTGCGTCTGTTTGAAGCGCTAAAATCCAGATAAGCCAGACAGATGCTGCAAACATAGGAAAAGAAAGCAGCTGGCGAAAACGTACCATCCAGGGACCAGGTCGCGGCAGATAACGGAAGAGAGAAGGAAAGAAGGACAGTAAAACAAAAGGTATGGCAAGCCCAAGCCCTAAAAATGCAAAGACGATTAAAGCATAAAAAGCTGGCTGGGTTAGAGCAAAACCTAAAGCTGCCCCCATAAAAGGAGCCGTACATGGCGTGGCGACAAGAACAGCAAGTACACCTGTAAAAAAGGCCCCTGACATCCCACCACGTTCAGCAAGACCAGATCCAAGCCCACTTAATGATGATCCAAATTCAAAAACCCCTAAAAGATTAAGACCAATCGTAAAAATAAGCAGAGTAAGAAAACCAACCACAAAAGGTGACTGGAGCTGAAAACCCCAGCCAATCTGGGCACCTGCTCCTTTAAGAAGTATCAAAGTACCTGCAAGAACAAGAAAACTAACCTCAACACCTAAAAGAAAAGCCAGACCATGGCGACGTATTGAGCCTGGATCTTTCTCTGCCTGATCAATAAAATTCAGAGCTTTCATAGACAGAACAGGAAAAACACAGGGCATTAAGTTAAGAATAACTCCCCCCAGAAATGCAAACAAAATTGCAAGAAAGAAACCAGGTTGTGATGTTACTTTACCTCCCTGATTTTTACTAGGATCTATATCTTTGAGAGCCTGTTCTTCCTGAAGTCCCTGAAGGTCGAAAGCCTGCCCGGGCCTTGCTAAAATTTCTACACCCTGCCGTTTCCATGCACCACGGTCATCCTTTTTTTCAAATGCCAAAACACCTTTAAGGGGTTTCTTAATCCCTTTTTGTGTTGCAAAACCAGGTGTGAGCACCAGACGAACGCCATTTTGAGCCAGGTCTGCCTTTTGTGGGGCATCATGATCGATGACATCGGAGTCGTAGGGGAAAAAATAAGGTTTGCGTATCCCTCCCTGAATAAAAGAAGGCGCAACGACATCTAAAGAAAGGAGATTGTTTTTAAAACTTACACCTGCCTCAAAGCCCGGTTCTGCTTTAGGGATTTCCCGAAGTGTTTGTGCAATACGTCCTGACCAGGTTTTATTAGGTTTAGAAAACTGTCCAATATTAAGTGTCAGATTTAAAACGGTTTCTTCAGGGATACAAATATCATGGCAGACAAGCCAGAAAGCTTCCGCCTGAAGATGTAAAACCTCCCCTTCGAAATCTTCAGGAATGGTAAGAGAGAGAGGGAAAAGCACCTCCCCTTCATAACCATAATTTATAAGGGGCCCCGTTGGAATAGCCTGCGGCAGAGGCCAGAGAATGGGACCTGTTGTAACATTTTCTGGAAGTTTCCAGGTGAGGCTTACAGGTTCACCCGAAGACCCGGGATTACGCCAGTAAATATGCCATTTTGGTGCAAGGTTTTGTTGCAAAGCAAGAAAAACTGTCTCTCCGGGCATGGCAAGAGATGACCCTGAAACAAGCTCTGCCCTGATATGATCTGTATAAGCGACTTCCGCCCGTGCAGTGATTCCTGTCATCATAAAAAAGACAGAGAAGAACCATGTTATAACTGTTTTCATGAAGCCCATCTGTAATATTTTAGAAAAAGTTTTGTTGAGATAAATATAATTTTATAGAGATATAAAAAGTTTATCACAAGTTTTGAGTGAAAAATAAAGAAAAAATGTTTTTAAGGCTTTGCAAAAACTCTCTCCTGTTTTATTGTTTGTCATGAAATGGTTTTTTTCTCCATTTTTTTAATAAAGAAGGTAAATTACTATGCGGCAGTTTTTTGCAAGTTTTTTTGGGGCCGCCCTTGGCGTTTTTGCTGTAGGGGCCCTTATGGTTTTTTCTCTTATTGCTTTGATAGCCAGTTTTGCTCAGCAGGCAGGTGTGGATTCTAAACAGGCTACGGCTTCAAAAACCATGCCCACCAGCGTGGTTTTACACCTTGACTTGCGGCAGCCCATACCAGATCAGCCCCATGATATGTCTTTTTCCTTTTCCAAACAGATTTCTATGGTTCAGCTTGTCCAGGCTTTGGAGCGGGCAGAAAAAGATAAGCATATCAAAGGTATTTTCCTCCGGGCCAGTTCCTTTAGTGGCCTCTCCGGTGCCCAGGCGCAGGAATTAAGAGATTCCCTCAAAAAATTTCAAAAAGCGGGTAAATTTATTATCGCACATGCCCAGGGGTTTGAAAGTACAAGCATTAGTAACTATTGGGGCGTATCTGTAGCCGACGAAATCTGGCTTCAGGACACAACAAATTTCTCACCTTCAGGCCTTGGTGCAGAAGTTGATTTTTTAGGTGGCTTTTTTGAAAAATTTAAAGTTAAACCAGAATTTGAACAATTCTATGAATATAAAAATGCTGCAAACTCCTATACAGAAAAAGGCTTTACTGAAGCACATAAAGAGGCCATGGACTCCCTTCTTCACTCTATCTGGGAAACAGCTGTTACAGACATTGCAGAAGACAGAAACATAGAATCAACAAAGCTTACCTCTTTGTTTCAGGCCTCCCCCTATTCAGCTCAAAATGCTTTAAAAGCAGGTTTTATAGACAAGATAGGGTATGTGAAACAGGCACGTGATCATGCACTCAGTCTTGCTGAGGGAGAAGATGGAGCAGATGAGGCAGATACCAAAGATCAGGACAATGACTCCAAAAAAACGAAAGATTCTATTGTTTTCATGGATGTTCATGACTATTACGCTAAATCAGGAACCCCTTATGATGATGGTCCTGTTATTGCCCTGATCGGTGGGCAGGGACCTATTGTTACAGGGGAAGGACAAAGTGAAAACCCCTTTAATAATCAGCCCATGATTGGTAGTGATACCATGGCTCAGGCCATTTATGATGCCATTGAAGACAAGAATGTGCGTGCTATTATTTTGCGTGTTGACTCCCCGGGGGGATCTGCAACAGCTTCTGATCAGATATGGTATGCTGTTAAACAGGCACAAAAGGCAGGTAAACCTGTGGTTGTTTCTATGTCCCGGCTTGCAGCATCAGGTGGTTATTATATTGCTGCAGGCGCGGACAAAATTATTGCCCTTCCATCAACCATTACAGGTTCTATTGGTGTTCTTGGAGGTAAACTTGTCTTCAAGGGCCCTGCCAACCTGCTCGGGATTAATATTGAGCAGATCTCTGTGGGCGGCCCTTATACCCTTGCTTATTCAAGATTTGAGTCCTTTACACCTGAGCAACGCTCTGCTTTCAGAGCCTTGCTTGAGGATACCTACAAAGATTTCACAACACGCGTTGCCGAAGGCCGCAAACTTCCTTTGGAAGAGGTTCTTAAAATTGCCAAAGGCCGTGTCTGGACAGGGGAACAGGCCAAAGAAATTGGCCTTGTCGATGAGCTTGGAGGTTTACATACAGCCCTTGAGGCGGCCAAAGAACTGGCCAGTATTAAACCTGAAGAAAAGGTTTCTCTGAAACCCTTCCCACGCCCCTTAACGCCTTTTGAGCAATTTCAAAAATTCTTTGGGCTAAGCTCTGAAACTGCTCAATCTCTTGCTACAGTGCAGGCTGTCCTTCAAACACCAGAAGTTCAGTCAGCTTTAAAGGCACACCGCCTGGCAAGCATGCCTGAGAAAACTCTTCTTTTAGAGCCCAACTCCCCTGAAATTAAATAGGAAGATACTTTATAGCCAGAAAACTTTGTTTTCTAAATAACCCTTACCCCCTTGAGAGTTTAACTTTCAGGGGGTATTTTTTTTCTGGTCTTATGAGAACCTTCTGTCCAGAGCAGGAAAAAAGATGTTAATTTTTTTATGATGACGTATAATCACATCTCAATACAGCAATCTGGTGGGAGAATTGTGTGATGGTAAAACCCCTTGATCACCTTAAAAATCTTTCTCTTCTTAAAACAAAAAGTTATATTAATGGGGTCTGGGTTGAAGGGCAAAAAACACCTTTTTCTGTTAAAGACCCTGCTTTGGATGAAGTTCTCACAGAGATAGCTTCGGTCAGTGCACAACAAACCCGGGAAGCTGTAGATGCTGCATGTCAGGCTTTTCAGATATGGAAACACGTCTCCCCTTTTGAACGTGCAGAAAAACTGACATATTTTGCTGAGCTTATAGAAAAAAACCGTGAAGATCTTGCTGTTCTTATTACCGCAGAAATGGGGAAACCCTATAGGGAAGCCCTGACAGAGGTTGATTATGCCTTAAGTTTTGTCACCTGGTATGCTGAAGAAGCCAAACGTACAGGTGGCAATCTTCTTGATTCTCCATGGCAGGGATCACGCTTTTTAGCCATGAAGCAACCTGTTGGTGTCGTCTCTATCATCACACCCTGGAATTTTCCTGCTGCGATGATCACCCGCAAAATGGCACCAGCATTAGCAGCAGGCTGTAGCACCCTTATAAAGCCAGCACCGGAAACTCCGTTAACAGCACTTGCCCTCGGGGCTTTGGTGGAAGAAGCAGGCTTCCCTTCAGGCACTGTAAATATTTTAACAGGTCAGGCAGAAGACATAGGCCCTGTTCTCTCTCAACATGAAAATATTGATATGTTAAGCTTCACAGGTTCCACATCTGTCGGCAAGTTATTATTATCTCAGGCTGCCGGAACAGTTAAAAAAACGGCCATGGAACTGGGGGGTGCGGCGCCTTTTCTTATTATGGATGATGCTGATGCTGAAGCGGCGGTTGATGGCCTTATTGCTGCTAAATTCCGTGCTTCCGGGCAAGCCTGTGTTGCGGCTAATCTTGTTCTTGTTCAGGAGGCTATAGCGAAGAACTTTCTTGAGGCTCTGGAAGCAAAGGTTCAAAACCTTGTTCTTGATCATGGGTTTGCAGAGAAGGTTGATTTGGGTCCTCTTATCACACGGGACGCTATCAAAAAGGTCAATAATCTGGTGGACAAAGCTCAGTCTTCCGGGGCACGCCTTCTTTATCAAAGCATGTTACCAGATTTGCCGGGCTCCTTCTCTCCTGTTACAGTGATGGACAGGATTGCTCCTCAAATGGATGTAGCCACAACAGAGATTTTTGGTCCTGTTATTCCTGTCATGACTGTCAGGGATGAGGAAGCTATACTAAAACTTGCAAATACAACACGTTATGGCCTTGCGTCTTATGTCTATAGCCGCGATATTGGCCGTATCTTTCATCTGGCAGAAAATTTGGAATATGGCATGGTTGGCATTAATACGGGAAAGATTTCTCATTCTTCTGTCCCTTTTGGGGGAGTTAAGGAATCTGGAATTGGCCGTGAAGGCGGTCGCCCGGGCTTTGAAGAGTTTCTGGAGACCAAACTTATCAATATAAGTGGCCTTAGAACATGAGTGCAGATATTGAGAAACTTAATGCCGCCCTTACAGCACTTGATTATCTTGAAGAAGGTATGGTTCTGGGGCTTGGTTCAGGCAGTACAGCAGAGACATTTGTCCGCCTTCTTGGCACAGCAGTAAGAGATGGGCTCCATATAAAAGGGGTTCCAACGTCAGAGAGAACACGCCTCCTTGCCCTTGATGTTGGGATCACACTTCTTCCTGTTGAACATGTAGAGCGTGTTCATATAACATTTGACGGAGCAGATGAGGTCACATCATCCCTGCAGCTTATGAAAGGTGGAGGTGGTTGTCTTTTGCGGGAAAAGATTATTGCCCATGCTTCAGATCGTATGGTGGTGATGGTAGATGAATCCAAATGTGTAAATAAGCTGGGTCGTTTTCCCCTCCCTGTTGAGGTTGATCCTTTTGCTTTTACCGTTACGGCGAAAGAGGTATTCAAAGCCCTTAAAAGAACAGAGTGTCATACAACCGATGTCCATATACGCACGCAGGCTGATGGACACCCCTTTATGACCGATGGTGGGCATTATATTCTTGACTGTTCCTGCACCTGTATTCCAAAACCATATGAAACGGATACACGTCTTAAAGCTATTCCAGGCGTTTTGGAACATGGACTTTTTCCTGACATGGCGCATATCGTCATTGTTGGAGAATCCGATGGCGCACGCGTGATAGAACACCCTTCCCTTTCTTAATTTTCCGGGGAATATATAACGACAATGCAAATGCCAGACAAATATAATCATATTTTTTTCAAAGAGAAAGTTTTTCAAACAGAAAAAAAGCTTCCCAAAAAAGAGTTTTTAGGTCATTTTAGACCTGTGGAAACAGGATTTTTCTGGCTTTTTTATGTTTTAGTCTCTTTACTGTTAATATCTTGTGCAAGATCTCCAACCACGCCAACACACTATGCAGATAAAGCAAGTCTTTATAGTCATGTTCTTGCCTCTCGCTATGCCGAACGGATAGAAGACCCCCATAAAAGATTTCTGTATGCTGAGCGTATCTTCCAACAACATCCCTCTAAGAGAGATATTGCCGGAAATGTTTTCAGAGCAGCTCTGGAAGCTCATAATATAAAAAAAGCTGTTTTTTATGCTCAAAAAGCTTATGATCTTTCGCCTGAAGATCACCTGGCTCTTATAACACTGGCTGTAAACTCTCTCTCAAAACGTCAATATCAAGCAGCTTATGACCTGGTGAAAGCTCAAAAGAGTGAATTTGATGATATTCTTTTGTCCGCCTGGTCAGCTTTTGCTCTGGGAGAGTTCGAAATAGCTCTTGATATCCTGTCTTACCAACCTGACACTTTATTTCATAAGGCTCTCTTCTCCCTTCAGCGTGCTATAATGTTCGAGCGACTGAAGAAGATAGATAAGGCAGAACAGGCTTATAGAGAAGCTGTTTTAGCTCTGCCGCCGCGCTGGGGCGTACAAAATTTTGCTCACTTTCTCCAAAGACAGGGACGTCATCAGGAAGCCCTTGAGCTTTATCAGACAGTGAAGCAAACCTTTGATAATGAGGAAGGCCCTGATGCCAGACTGATAGAGCAGGCTTTAAAACAACTGGAACAGAGAAAAAGTCCTCCCCCTCTGCCTTCTATCCGGCAAACTGTCTCTCAGGGACTCATAGCTCTTGGAGCAATAGCTCAACAGCATAACCTGAACACATATGCTTTTCTCCATTTTATGCTGGCGCTATATTTAGATAAAAAAAGTAATAGCGCTAAAGCTCTTCTTGCCTCGTCCTTTCATGATATGAACCGCTATGAGGAAGCCCTGGCGCTTTATGAAAGCGTGGATCAAAAATCACTTTATGCTCCGGCTTCTGTTTTGGATAGTGCTCGTATTCTTTACCAGCTTGGCGAGCATGAGAAGGCTCTTCAAAGGGCTTATAAGGCATCACAGCAGGGAGATAGTGCAGCCCTGCGCCTGTATGCAAATTTCCTGCAGGAGCAGGAGCGCTATCAGGAAGCAGAAACAGTTTATACCCACCTCATTGAGACAACACGGGATAAGGCTCCTCGCCTCTGGCAATATTATTTTGGCCGTGGGGTGGTGCGGGAACGGTCTGGAAACTGGGCACTGGCAGAACAGGATTTGAAATATGCTTTAAGACTTGCCCCCTCTCATCCCCTTATCATGAATTATTTAGGCTATAGCTGGGTTGATCGGGGAGAAAATCTTGAGGAAGCCTTTGACCTTATCCGCCGTGCAGTCGATCTTGATCCTGAGGCCGGCTTTATCCTTGATAGTCTTGGCTGGGCCTATTACAAAAAGAAAAACTATCAAAACGCGATAACTTATCTGGAAAAAGCTGCTGCTCTTTCCCCTTCTGAGCCAGACATCAATGATCATTTAGGGGATGCCTACTGGCATACAGGACGGCATCTGGAAGCGGGATATCAATGGCAAAAAGCTTTACGCCTTTATGACCCGGACAAACATGAAGAACGTGCACGTCTCATCAAAAAACTTAAAACAGGACCTGATATAGAAAAAACAGAAGATCCACACAAAAAGAGTCCTTAAATTTGTTTTCAAACTATCCTCTGATAAAAATCCGGGAGAGATGTATGAGAGAAAAGATTGATCTTGTTGAGGTGGGCCTGAGAGATGGTCTTCAAAATGATCCTTCCCGCCTCAGCACCGACCAAAAGCTTGATTTCATGGCAAGACTGATCAAAGCCGGCGTGAAACGTATGGAGGCCGCTTCTTTTGTGCACCCAAAGCTTGTACCAAGCATGGCAGATTCAGAAACCGTCATGAAAAGAGCCCCACGGGATCAGGACGTCTCTTTTATCGGTCTGGCCCTCAATGAACGTGGTGTAGAAAGAGCCCTCGCGGCACACTGTGACGAAATCAACTATGTCATGAGTGCAGGAGAAGGGTTTGGGATCAAAAATCAGAATATGACTCCCTTTGAGACAGCAGAGCGCTTTGAACACATAGCCCCGGGGGTTCTTCCAAAGGGCGTGCCTGTTTCTGTAACCATTTCAGCTGCTTTCGGTGATCCTTATGATGGGGAGGTTCCTTTAGAGCGTGTGGTTGCTCTGGCAGAGCGTGCAGCTAAAGCCGGAGCTTCAGAAATCGCTCTTGGCGATACAATTGGGGTTGCAACACCAAAACAGGTTTTGCGTTGTCTGGAAGCTGTTCGTCCCGTTGTCGGAAAAGCCAGCCTCAGGATTCATTTCCACAACACGCGCAATACGGCCCTTGCCAATATTTATGCAGCTTTAGAAGCTGGCATACGGGTCATTGATGCCAGTTGCGGCGGGATAGGAGGCTGCCCTTTTGCACCGAAAGCAACAGGTAATGTTGCCACAGAGGATGTGGTCTATATGTTAGAACGCGATGGTCTGGACACGGGACTTGATCTTGATGAGCTTATCAGGACCGCGGCCTGGTTAGAAAAGGCTCTGGAACATGCTATCCCCTCTATGCTGGCCAAAGCTGGTCCTTTTCCGCCGTACCAGGGTGTTTGAAGAAAGATATGTTTTATATCTCTGGAACCTGGGATTACCCTCATCCAAAACAAAGACGGTGTTACGGCATACCCCAGTCCAGTTCATGAAGCTATGTCAGCTCATGCTTTCTCTCTCTTCAACCCGACCGGAAACATATGGATTAAAGCCTTATTCCTGCCACGGCAGGTGCTAAGACCACTCCCCTGCTCCTGAATAAAACTTCTGTTGAACAGGGTAAAGGTAAGACATCTTTTTGATATGAATAGTATTTTATGCGGAGAGGGCCTGAATACATTTTTCACGCAAGGCCCAGGCGCAGGAAAAAGAGAGTCTCTCCTTCTCAGCCCAGCATGCAATCGTCTTTCTGTGGAACGTGCGTTTGAAAAACAATATATCAGCAGATGTGGTTATATGCTCTGAGATTAAGGAATCAAACGGAGAAATTTCTGCCTGGTGAAGCCCTGTCTCATCATACCGTTGACCTTGATATTTGAGATAGCAATGCGCCTCTGGAATGGCACGTATACCAGCTTCATCCAGAATATTTCCCACACCGGGGGTGTTTGCCTCACACATCATATAAAGACCGACGACAAGATCTATGTCATTTTTCCTATGTTCTTCAGCTATGGCTTTAAGGAGCCGGTGTTTTGAACTGCATGTTCCTCTCTTCTCCTTCAAGACGGACAGAGGATCAGAGGATACGGTCCGGCCATAAGGTATGTTACGGATACAACATGTCAGGTCAGAAAATTCTGAAATACCCATATCACAGACAAATTTTGAAACAGGGCCCCGCTCGCAGATATCAAAGTTTAGCATTTAGGATATAGCCATTCTCCAGAGTTTTTTTGAGTGGTCATTTTCAGGATCTTATCGTCCAATGGCCCTGTTTTCAGATATACATCTGATTGTGCTACGCTGCTCCAGATGTTCAGCAAGCGCGGGTAAACCAATGGCAGCCCGGCGTGCGTCCACATGCAGGGGATCACGCAGGGGAGGATCCAGGACAGCACGACCTCCCTCACAGCGGGTCTGATAGCCGTAAATCTGTTTGCCATTTTCTAAAATGGCCTGCCTGTCCGCCAGCCAGCTGATATGACGGGGTTTGATAGCACCCTGTAGCAAAAGTGTTTTATAGCGTTCCACAGCCGCTTTTTGCAAAGAGGGATGCTGATCTGCATGAATGTATAACAGTAAAATGGACTGTAAAAGATCAGGTGTGCTTTTTAAAAGATTTTCAAGACGGGACAGGATATTTTGTTTTTCCAGAAAAATATTGGTATCCATGCGCATCATTATCAACATATCCAGAACATGATTGCCCCTTTCTGTACAACCATTTTTTAGCTTTCCTTCCCGGGCGCGTACGCCCATATTGTGGGCCTGAGCTGTCAGATATTGATCCTCCATACAGCGCGCGCCGAGGCTTTGAGCAACTGGTGTCCAGTTTTTGACATTTTCAGGGATTTTACAATTCTGTTTCTGTTCCCCTTCCGCAAGAGTCTTAAGCCCTTTCAGGAGTGTTCGCCAGTCGGCTTCACAGATTTTGCGGGGTCGTTTTGCATAGGCTTTTTCTTTAAAAGCGATGGCATAGAGTCTGAACTCTTCACTCTGCTTAAGCTCTGCTGCTCTGGCTCCCTGACAATGAGGAAATTGTTTCCACCAGTGAGGATTGTCTTTTTGAACAGGTTGCTCATCAAACATATAGGTGGTGACCTCTTCCAGACAGGCACAACTGGCACAGGTGAGCGGAGGTGATTGTGGCGTTTTGACATCCGGGGCAGCAAAAACGGGCGTGATCCAGAACAAGAGAATAAGAAAGTTCAGGCATGTAGTGGGTATGAACAGACTGAACATAAGAAATCTCCTTATACAGAAAGACTTATAGCCCTTAAAAGGCGTTAGGGGGTACGTGCTTTTTCCTTAAAGGCCCGGGCAAAGCCCCGGCTTATATCCCCGTCAACAATGGGATCAAGCCAGCCCCACTGCCCCTCTGAATTACACTCCAGGAACCAGACCTCACCTTCCGGATCTACAATAAGGTCAAAAATACCATAATACAGCCCCATCTCTTTTAAGAAATTTTGCAGACCTTCTTCTATGCGTGATTCCAAAGGAATGGGCGTAAAGTCAAGCGTGGTATTTCCATAGCGCCAGTCAGTTTCTGTATAGGCCTGCTTTTGAGATTGAATAGAAAAAGCCCAACAAAACCGCCCCACCATGACCACACGCAGTTCATAATCTTTAGGGATATCTTTTTGAAAAAAAACCGGGCAAAAAGAAAATTGTTCCTCTGTCGCTTTGTCCAGCTGTTTTCTGCTCACGCGTGACGTCATGATGGCACGTGTGAGGCCTGAGCCATCAGCTAAAGGAATATTGGCTCTTCCCAGAGCTTTTGTGATGATGCTGCCCTGCTGGTTTAAAAATTCAAGGGCCGTTTTTTTAGAGGTCGCGATACAAGTGGGGGGATTTTTAAAGCCCAGCCTGCCCGCAATAGTATGCTGATAAAGTTTGTTTTTACACTTAAAATGTGCGCCTATATCATTGACCACAGGGGCTTTGGAGGTATGACAAAGCCCGGCATAAAAAGCATACCATTCTGAAGATTTAACATGTTCTGCACGCTGGGCTTCATCCTGACCCACAAAACGTAAAGGGAGTTTAACACGATTCCAAAGGAGGGTAATATCCTGTCGCCTCTCCTCCTTCGTCAAAAGGGCTGGTTCACCCTTTTCATTCAAAGAAAAAGAATTCCCCTCAGGGCGCTCATGATCGATAAGCGTACAGGGAAATCCCTCTTCTTCCAAAACTGCACATACACTTTTCACATGCGGATCTTCACATGTCCCCAGGATTAAGATGGTCATGCCACTTATATCCTTACTAACCGGATTGTCCTGATAAACACTTTAGTGTTCTGTATTATTGGATCAGATATTAAAGATGTTAAGCTCGTACCCATATTAATACTTACATGTATTGTTGTTAAATATACTTATTACAACTAATGACAGGCTAAAAGTCTCCACTATCATCAATACGTGCAGTAGGATAACATGTCAGACTATCTTTAATATTATCCCACCAATCATCAGGTAAACCAGGATTAGGGCAATCACCATGTTGGCATCCCCCCATAACATTTTTCGTCTCTTCAGGGAGAAGTTCACGCATACGCTGAGATTCTTCATCACTATGACTTAGAATAAAGGGTTTGGCTGACATGATTTTTCTCCTTCTTACGAAAATATAAATTAAGGCATTGAAAATACATTAAACCAAAACACACAAAAGTCAAGATTTTTATTAAATTTTTATAATTTTTGTACTGTCTCGCCGTGTTTCTTCCCCCTTATATAGGGAGCGTCTTTTTGAAACGTTTTTTTACAGGAACAGGGGAAATAGCCTCTATCACAGGAAAGATGAAGCCCATAGAGTAAAAATTGACGGCTGCTTCTTCATGAAATACTCTGATGCTCCCCTTTTCTTATATCTCTTTTTAAAATTTATGATTCTATGAAGCATTCTATTAGGGATAGGAGCAAAACAACACGTCCGCGGCTTTTCTTTAAAGCAAAGACCTTATCAAAGAGCTAGAAAAAATGCCGATTACTTTATTACGATAGAAATCAGAAAAAAAAAGAGACAAAACAAAACACCAACGCTACGTCAGAAGCCATGGTGACTAAAAAAATGTTCAGAATCTGGCTTGTTTAAGCAGCTTCTTCCCTAACAGGATCCCTTAGGACATAACCACGTCCCCAAACGGTTTCAATATAATGATGGCCATGTGTCGCTTTAACAAGCTTTTTGCGGAGTTTACAAATAAAAACATCAATAATTTTAAGCTCAGGCTCATCAAGGCCACCATAAAGATGGTTTAAAAACATTTCCTTCGTGAGTGTAGTGCCTTTACGCAGAGACAAAAGTTCAAGAATTTGATATTCCTTCTCTGTCAGGTGGACAGGCTTGCCATGTGACTCGACTGTTTTCGTTTCAAGGTTAATGGAGATATCTCCTGTCTGTATGACAGGCTGCGCATGCCCCTGGGAACGACGTACCACAGCTTTCAGGCGCGCAATAAATTCATCCTTATGGAAGGGCTTGGTAATATATTCATCAGCCCCTCCTCCGAAACCCTGTACTTTGATTTGAATATCCTTAGAGCCAGATATAATCACAATCGGGGTATTAACCTTAGCAGCACGTAAAGATCTCAAAACATCCATCCCCGAAATATCAGGAAGGCTAAGATCAAGAAGAATAAGATCATAATCATAAATCTTTCCCAGATCGAGCCCATCTTCCCCAAGATCTGTCAGGTAAACATTAAAGCCTTCAGACTTTAGCATAAGCTCAATGCTCTGTGCTGTAGATTTGTCATCTTCGATCAACAAAATTCTCATCAACCTAACCTCCCTGTTTTTTAACCTAAAAAACTTTCTTATCTGTCCATATTAATTTAACGAAATAGTTAAAAAAAAATTAAAAAATAAGTTCTGTATTCTTATTTAAGAGCATAAAATTTTCTTTTTTCTAAGATATGTTCAGGCATTCAAAGCGAGGCTTCATAAATTAAAAGAACTCTCAATACTCTATAAACAATTAAGAAAAATAAAAATAAACTGCGCAATATTATCTAATAATTAATTTAACTTTATATTATAAGGAGCCAGATGTTTTTTTAAAGAAAAGAAGAATAAAAAAAAGCCGGTACCTCCAAAGGCACCGGCTCTATTTTTTTCTTTAAAATCAGGTTTAATTATGAGGCTCAATCTCCATTTCTTTCAAAAGATTCTCTGCATCAGACAGTTCATCCATAATCCAGAGCATATAACGTACATCCACATGGATAGATCGTGTATTTTTGGTATCAAAATCCCAGTCAGAATTAATGCTTTCATAAGTTCCATCAAACAAAAGCCCAACAAGTTCGCCCCTGGCATTTAAGGTAGGGGAGCCTGAATTTCCTCCCGTTACATCAAGGGTTGAGAGATAATTGACAGGCACAGTTCCCAGCTCAGGATCATTATAAGGATTCGTTTTTTTATTATTCACTATAAGATCTAAAAGCTTTTCTGAAGCATTAAAAGGTTCCTTACCTGTTGCTTTTTGAGCAACCCCTTCAATCGTTGTAAAGGGAAGATAATATAACCCATCTGCGGGGGAGACCCCTTTGATGGATCCATATGTAATGCGTAAAGTACTATTAGCATCAGGATAAACTGGTCGATTCTGGCTGCGGTTATAGGCAATAATGGCTTCCATATAACGTGGGCGCAGCATTTGAAAAGCACCAACACGCTTTTTATCCCGCTCTTCACGTTTCATATCAAAATCATAAAGAGCAACGGCCAGCCTGATAAAAGGATCATCACTGTTCTCAAAAGCTTTCGGATCTTTATCCATCCACGCCAGGCGTGTTTTTAAATCACCAAGCCCGGTTTTTTCATAGAGGGGGGCTAGTTTAGCATCCACAGCTTCATCACTTTCACCACCTTTGAGCTCCATAGCTTTGTCAAAAGCTTCAGAACGCTTATCTGTTGGTTGTGTCAGATATTGTGTAAGAAACAGTTTCCAGACTTCTCTGTCAGTTTTAGGATCAAAACGCCGGTCAAGACGCTCTAAACGCTGTTTGAAGAAGGTCATATCCCGATCCTGATAACCAGGTTCACGCTCAGCATCAGGCTTTTGTTTCTCCCGGGCCAGGCGATAAAGGTCACGTGCTGTATTCAAAAGGGCGGCGCGCCCCATCTGGTTAATATAAAATTCTCGCTTTTGATCCTCATTATCCTCAGCAATGAGCTTATCAAGCTCTTCCAGAGCAGCACTATATTGTTTTTGTCGTTCCGGGTTTTCTGCAATCCAGGCATTAAGGGCTGCTTCTGTGCTTTTTTTACGTGCAGAAAGACCAACTTTTTTTGCACCTTCCATCTGACCATCAAAATTTTTCATGGCATTATTGAGACCAGCCAGTGCGCTTTCATATTTTATACGGGCATCTTTGCGATCTTTTGTTGCATGATCAATAGTGTTAATCCATTCCTGAAGCAAACGACGATATGTAGGATAACGCCATGCAAAGGCATGATCTACTTCAGCCAGGCGACGATAGCGATTGGTACGACCTGGATAGCCAGCTACCATGACAAAATCATCATCTTTAACACCTTCAGGTTGAACCTTCAGATAAGATTTTGGCTCATAGGGAACATTATCAGCAGAATAATCTGCTGCTTTTCCATCAGGGGAAACATAAGCACGGTAGAAGGAGAAGTCCCCTGTATGACGTGGCCAGCGCCAGTTATCAATATCACCACCATATTTTCCAACAGAGGAAGGTGGTGCATAAACAAGGCGCACATCACGAATTTCCAGTTTTTTAATTAAGTAATACTCCAAACCCCCATGGTAAGAGGCAACAGAGCAACGATATCCTTTGTCTTCTTCACAGGCCTTCACCAAAGCTTTGCGCCTGTCTTCAATAGCCTGATAACGCTGGCGGGGCTCCACGCCTTCGGCAAGTCCACCTGTAACTTTATCTGTAACATTGGTAAAGGCTGTTGTTACATAGATACGGCTGCCGGGTGCGGCCGGAAGTTCTTCACCAAAATTCTTAGCTAAAAAACCATTCTCCAAAAGATTGTTATCTTCTTTGGAATTATACTGGATAGAACCATAAGCACAGTGATGGTTTGTGACGGTCAGACCTTTAGGGGACACAAAAGAGGCCGTACACCCCCCAAGACTGACAACAGCATTCATGGGATAGGCTGTTAAATCACTTAGAATTTTAGGATCAGATTTAAAACCCAGTTTTTTTAGATTGTCCCCAATCTCAGGCATTTGCTGTGGGCGCCACATACCTTCGTCGGCCACAGCCAGGCTTAAACTCATACTCCCTGCAAGAAGAATGGTTTTTAAGATGGACTTCATAAAAATTCCCTCACTTATCTGGCTTGTTTTCATAGATAGTAAAAATGTTTTGAAAGCATCCATTTTATACTATTTATTAAAAATCTATCATTGCACATGTTTTAAAACAAGTCATGTGCAAAGATATTTCACAAGGCCTGTCTTCGGGGTATGATCTCTGATGAATATAGCAAAATTCCTATATAAATCTAAGGATAGAGAGGTTTTGTATCAGGCCCGCCAAAGAAAAAACCCTGAAGTTTATCAACACCAAGATCAGCTAATCCCTTTGCTTCTTCCTCAGAACTTACCCATTCTGCAACAGTCTCGGCCCCGAAACTGCGCGTCAGAGCAATTGTTTCGCGTATAAAGTTTTTATGGGAAGGTGAAGATCTAAATTTTTCGATATATTGTCCATCAATTTTAACCTGATCTGGTTTAATAAAAGTAAGATCCTCAAAATCTGTATGGCCTGCACCGAAGTCATCAATAGAAAAACGACACCCTAACGTTCTGATTTCCTCTATAAAATCCATAAGAAGGCTTTTATCTTTCAGGGGCCTGGTTTCTGTAAGCTCCAAAATAAGGCGCGGGGCAAGATGGGCATATCGGCGTAAACTGGCGACATACTGCTGTATATACTCTTTTTTACTGAGGGTTTGTGCTGAAACATTCACAGAAAGAAAGGAAAAAGGTGGAAATAATCCGGATTCCTTATTCAGGAGAGCAAGAACACGCCCCAGAACATAGCTATCAAGATCATAAATAAAGTTATTTTTCTCTGCATATGCAATAAGATTAGACAAAGAAAACAACTGGTCCTGATATGCTTCTCTCACTCTCAAAAGCACTTCATAAGCGTAAATATCATGCCTGTGAGCATCAACAATAGGCTGATAGACCAAATAAATATAATCTTCTTTCAAAAAAGAAGAATCATATGCTGACCTTATATCCATATAAGATACAGTCCTGATTAATGTTAAGTGAAGCCCCTGAAGGTCTTATCTCCACCAGATAAATCCTATCCTGTTTTTAAGCCGGTCAGCATAATATTACGATTTTAGTTATACAAGGTACAAGTACACATGTGTTATATAAAAACTGTCCTTTCTTCTTAAAACACTTTCCATAAACAGACTTAAAAAATCGAAGACATGCCGGAAAAGTCATTTAGCCTTTAAGCAAGACCAGCGCGGAGACAATCATGCATATGAATAATACCTAAGGGTCTTTTCTTCTGATCCACAACAAAAACCTGCATAATTTTGGACTCACCAGCCGTCATAAGGCGCAAAACATCTGAAGCCAGTGTGCTAAGCCCAGTTGTCTTAGGTGAAGGTGTCATAATGTCACAAACTTTTTTATGAAGCATATCTGCACTCATATGTCGCCGCAGATCTCCATCTGTAACAGCCCCACATAATTTTCCCTCTTCATCAGTCACACCTAAACAGCCAAAACCTTTTTCTGTCATGACAATCAGGGCTTCATCCATCATGATGTTTTTTCTAACAAGAGGCATGAGATCGCCCTCATGCATAATATCCTGAGCAGTCCTCAAACGGGCTCCAAGGGCACCACCAGGATGAAAAATATGGAAATCATCTGCTGTAAAACCACGTTTTTCTAACAAAGTTACGGCCAGAGCATCCCCATAAGCCATCTGTAACGTGGTCGAGCTTGTTGGTGCCGACGTCTCTGTACATGCCTCTGGCGCATCGGGAAGAAGAAGAAGACAATCAGCCACCCTGCCAAGGGTACTTTCACGCTTTACCGTCATAGCAATCAGGGGGATAGAAAAACGACGCGCATAGGCAATAATATCTGCAAGTTCTTTGGTTTCCCCTGATTTAGAGAGGGCCAGGACCGCATCCTGTTTCGTAATCATGCCCATATCGCCATGGCTGGCTTCTGAAGGATGCACATAGAAAGCCGGTGTACCTGTGGATGAGAGAGTTGCAGCAATCTTACGTGCAACATGGCCAGATTTCCCAACGCCTGTGAGGATAAGACGTCCCTGAAGACCTGAGATTTTGTCAATAGTGTTAGAAAAATCCTGATTAAGGCTTTTTGATAACAGGTTTAGTCCCTGATTTTCCAGATCGATAACACGCCTGGCAGAGCGTAAGGCATCAAAATCGTTATGTTTACTCATAAGAAAAACCGATAATTTTTCTGTCTGGAGAACATCACTTCAATCTTTCCCTTTTTAAGAAACACCCTCTTCAGCAAGAAATCGTTCCGCGTCAAGGGCAGCCATACACCCCATGCCAGCTGCAGTAATAGCTTGCCTGTACATGTCATCGGTAACATCACCTGCTGCAAAAACTCCCTTTATCGCGGTTTTACTGGATCCCGGTTCTGTCAAAAGATACCCCCCGTCTTTCATGGGGAGCTGGTCTTTAAAAAGCTCCGTTGAGGGCTTATGACCGATAGCAATAAAAATACCTTCAACCTCAAGCTTATACTTCTCCCCCGTGGTAACATTTTTAAGAAAGGCTGCTGTTACGGCAGCTGGGACTCCCTCCCCCAGAACCTCTTCAAGAACTGTATCCCAAAGAATTTCTATTTTATCGTGATCCAAAAGACGCTGCTGAAGCACTTTCTCTGCACGCAGGGAAGAACGCCGATGTACAAGAAAGACCTTTTCCGCAAAATTGGTGAGGAAAAGTGCCTCTTCCACAGCCGTATTCCCTCCCCCCACAACAAGAACACGCTTGCCACGATAGAAAAACCCATCACAGGTTGCACAGGCTGAAACACCATACCCCATAAAGGCCTGTTCAGAGGGCAGGCCCAGCCATTTGGCCTGGGCTCCCGTTGCAATAATTAAAGCATCACATGTATAGACCTGACCTGAATCTCCTTTCAAAACAAAAGGATATTCATCCAGTTTCGCTTCAATAATGGTATCAGAAACAAGCTGAGTCCCCATAGCATCTGCCTGAGCCTGCATCTGCTCCATTAACCAGGGGCCCTGAATGGGTTCTGCAAAGCCAGGATAATTTTCAACATCTGTCGTGATGGTCAACTGCCCACCAGGCTGCAATCCCTGAATAAGAAGAGGATCCAGCATAGCACGAGCCGCATAGATGGCTGCTGTATAGCCAGCAGAGCCGGAGCCAAGAATTAAAACACGTGCGTGCCGGGGAGATGAAGACATAGATACTCCTTTTTTACTGTGGTTTTCTAATATACCCTTTTTATGCCACCATGATTATGTCTTCTTTTAGCTTTCAACTCCAGTCCGGGCAAGAGTCAGTTTTTCTTCCAGAATAAAATCTTTTTTATTTTAAGGCTTCCTCTCAGGGCCTTATTCTAACCTCAGAGTCTTTATAAAGACGACTTTCTTCAGGAACCTGTTCCCTTCTCCGCAGAGAGATTTTTTAACGAGACTGAGAAGCCACTCTCCGGGTTTTAGGATGTAGGAAGCCCCCTGTTTTTTATGACAACAGCATAGAAAAAAAACACATTTCTCAAAAAACTTCTGAGTTTACTAAGACTCTTTATCAAGAGGAACACCATAAAGCTCCATACGGTGATCTACAAGTTTAAAACCCAGACGCCTGGCTATCTCTTCCTGAAGTTGTTCAATGTCTTCATCAAGGAACTCTACCACCTCACCTGTTTTAACATTAATAAGGTGATCATGATGCTCTTTTTCTGCCTCCTCATAACGTGCACGTCCATCGCGGAAATCATGACGTTCGATAATGCCTGCATCCTCAAAAAGACGCATGGTACGATAGACAGTTGCCAGAGAAATCTTAGAGTCAAGATCCGTAGACCGTCTGTAGAGTGTTTCAGCATCCGGATGATCTTCAGATTCAGAGAGAACACGCGCAATAATACGGCGCTGTTCTGTCATACGCATGCCACGTTCCAGGCAAATCTGTTCAAGACGGCTTGTCATAGTCTGCTTCTCCAAAAATTTATACTCAAAAAAGCAGTATAAACACTCTCAACGCCAGGGTCCAGATATCATAGAGCAATCACTATTGCACAAACGGAGGCGTAGTGTTTTCAGGTCTTGCTTCCCTTTTACCCAAAGCCCCCAGCCAGCGACAGAGAACATAAAAGCAAGGGGTAAAAATTAAACCAAAAAAGGTAACCCCCAGCATGCCAAAAAAGACGGCTGTTCCCAGAGACTGACGCATTTCAGATCCCGCCCCTGTTGCTATCACCAGGGGGAAAACACCCAGAATAAAAGCAAAAGACGTCATTAAGATGGGACGCAGGCGTATACGTGCGGCTTCAATAGCGGCTTCTATACGTGTTTTGCCTTCCCGTTCTGCCTGACGTGCAAACTCAACAATCAAAATAGCGTTCTTTGCCGCAAGAGCTATTAAAACAATAAGGCCAATCTGAACGAGGATATTATTATCTAACCCCCGAAGTTTAACACCAAACATGGCTGCTAACATACACATGGGAACGATTAAAATCACAGCCAGAGGCAACATCCAGCTTTCATATAAAGCAGCCAGCAAAAGAAAAACAAAGACCACAGCCATACCAAAGGCTAAAAGAGATGTATTGCCCTGAAGTTTTTCCTGCAAAGCCAGGTCTGTCCACTCAAAACCTACACCTGCTGGCATACTGGCATTGAGGATTTTTTCTGTAATTTCAAGCGCTTGTCCTGATGAAAATCCAGGAGCAGCCTGACCATTGATCTCAATAGCCGGATAGAGGTTATAGCGCGGTAGTCGCTCTGGTCCTGTACGATCTTCAAGGGTTGCAAGCGATCCCAAAGGTACCATGCCCCCGGAATCAGAACGCGTACGTAATTTCAGAATATCTTTTTTATCTTTACGCTCCTGACCTTCTGCCTGTGCTATGACCCTATAGGTTCGACCTAAAAAGTTAAAATCATTGATATAACTGGATCCAAGATAAACCTGAAGAGCCTCAAAGATACGAGACGAAGGAACCCCCAGAATTTCTGCCCTTGTCCTGTCAATATCTGCATAAATCCTTGGGCCTGACAGATTGAAAAATGTATAGACCTGGGAGAGACCTTTTGTCTGGTTGGCTTCAGCAACAAAAGACTGTGAAAAATTATAGAGGTTTGTTAAACCTATACCTCCGCGATCCTGAAGATAAAGTTTCCACCCCCCGGCATTTCCAATACCATCAACAGGGGGGGGCGTAACAACCATCGCAATTCCTTCATCAAACTGCCCAAGAGCCTGCTGAGCCTTGCTCTGTATCGTCCCTGCATCAAGTCCCATAGCCACACGTTCCTCAAAAGGCTTCAAAGGGAGAAAGATAACACTTGCACTGCTCGATGCTGTGAAAGTTGACCCATTCAACCCCACAATAGAAACAGTATGGTTAACACCATCAACACCACGCAAAACAGAGGCTGCTTTGCGTGTTAAAAGGTTGCTGCGCTCGAGAGAAGATCCCGGAGGAAGCTGTAAAACAGCAATAAGATATCCCTTATCCTGTTGAGGAATAAAACCTGTTGGTGTGGTTTTAAACTCAAGCCCTGTCAGCCCTATTAAACCAATATACATGACCATCACCAAAGTGAGAAGACGTACCAGACGTTTCGTGAGATCTGCATACCCCCCTGCTACCCAGTCAAAAAACTTATTGAAAAGATCAGCAAATTTTCGGAAAGGTGTACTGATCAACCCATAAATTCCTTTTACTTCTTCATGACTATGAGGTTTCAGGAGAAGGGCACATAAGGCAGGTGAGAGTGTTAGAGAGACAATCATAGAAATCAAAGTCGATGTCGCAATGGTTAGGGCAAATTGTGTATAGAAAACCCCTGAAATACCACCGATAAAAACTGTGGGAAGAAAAACAGCCACCAAAACAAGGGACATAGCAATTAAAGCCCCCCCTACTTCATCCATGGTTTTATAAGCTGCATCCCGTGATGAAAGACCCTGTCGCATATAGCGTTCTACATTTTCCACCACCACAATAGCATCATCAACCACAATCCCAATAGCCAGAATAAACCCAAATAAAGACAGCATATTCAGGGACATACCAAGTAAAGACAGAACAAATAAAGACCCAATAATGGAGACAGGTATAGCCACAATAGGAATGACAGCAGCCCGGAAACTTTGCAGGAAGACCAGTACAACAATCATAACCAAAACAATTGCTTCAAACAGCGTTTTATAAATTTCATCAATGGATGTTTTAATAAACTCTGTTGGGTTATAAACAATATCATAGCCAATACCCTGAGGCATATCCCGGGCTATCTCTTCCATTTCTGTCTTGATGGCCTGTGCCGTTTGAAGAGCATTAGATCCGGGAAGCTGAAAAATACCGATGGGCAAAGCATCCCTGCCATCCAGATAACCAATAATACTGTAATCCGCAGCTGCAAGTTCAACACGTGCCACCTCTCCAAGACGAAGGACATGACCATCTGGTGTGCGTTTGATAATAATCCTGGAAAATTCTTCAGGTTTAGAAAAACGTCCCTGAGTTTCCAGAGTAACTTCAAAAGCACCAGGCTTTTCTATTGGCTGTTTGTTGAGTGCACCGGCAGGGACCTGAACATTATTTGCCCTTAAGGCTGCAACAATCTCACCTGCTGTCATATCAAAACTGGCAGCACGTTCAGGATCAATCCAGATACGCATAGCATAAGCACGTTCCGCAAAAAGACGGGCCTCCCCAACACCTTCAATCCGTGCCAGGCGATCCACCACCTGTGTCTTAGCATAATTAGAAACATAAAGCGCATCACGTGACCCATCTTTTGACAGTATATGTACAACCATCATCAAATCCGGGGAATTTTTTCGGACATCAATTCCCTGACGGGTCACTTCCTGGGGAAGACTTGGGGTAGCAAGAGAGACACGGTTTTGGACCAAAACCTGTGCTGTATCAAGATCTGTCCCGGGCTTGAAAACCACAGAAAGGCTGGTTGTGCCGCTGGAGGTGTTTTCAGATTTCATATAAAGCATGCCTTCAACACCGTTGATCTGCTGTTCAAGAACACTGGCAACAGTCTTGGCTGCAGTCTCTGCAGAAGCCCCGGGATACGTTGCTGTAACATTGACAGAGGGGGGAGCAATCTCAGGATATTGCGCGACAGGAAGACCAAAATAAGCAACAACCCCCAGCAAAGAAATAAGGATAGAGATAACAGCTGCAAAAATAGGACGATCAATGAAAAAATGTGTTAATTTCATAATGACTTCCTGTTAAATTTCAAAGAATTATAAGAAAAAATATCACGTAGATACAAATCACATCCCATCAGGGTTTGTTCTTTGTCTGCATCTCTGTATTGGCGGACATATTTTCCCCTGCCATAGGGACTTCTCCGGGGGTAACTTTTGCGCCAGGGCGCGCCCGTAATAAACCCGACACAATGATACGGTCTGTTTCAGCAAGACCAGCATGAACAACCTGAAGGCCGTCCACAACAGGACCAAGCTGAACAGGGCGTGGAGCAACAACCCCATCCTCACCTACAATCATAACAAGCTTCATGTCCTGATCCGCAAGGACTGCCTGGGGATTAATCAAAAGGGCCATGTGAGGAGCACCAAAGGCCAGCCTTCCTCTCCCAAATACCCCGGGAACCAAAAGATCAGAAGGATTAGATAAAACAGCACGAAGACGGAGTGTTCCACTTCTCTGATCAAAGGCATTGTCAACAAAGTCCAGCTTCCCTTTATGAGGCCAGCCTTTTTCACCCAGTAATTTAACAAAAATTTGTACAGAAGATTCAGGTTTTTCCTTAAGGTCGTGATATTTAAAATAATCACTTTCGCTAATATCAAAGTCAAAATAAATAGGATCCGTAGAGACAAGCGTTGTCAAAAGTGTGGTACTGGGAGAGATCAGATTTCCAACATTTATTTTTGTATCAGATATTTTCCCGGAAACCGGAGCCTTAATGTTTGTGTAAGATAAGTTCAGCTCTGCTGTATTAAGATCTGCATGTGCAGCTTCTAAGTCAGCCTGGGCTGCAATAAGATTGGCCTCTCTCGTATCAACAGCCTCTTTAGAAATGGTCTTTGAGCTCAAAAGACGCTTGCCCCGCTGGGCTTCAAGCCTGCGCAAATTCACCTGACTTTTAGCACGTGTAACATTGGCTTTTGCCTTTGCCACGGCAGCTTCATAAGGCTGAGGATCAATCACATATAACAAATCCCCTTTCCTGACATATTGACCATCCGTGAAGTTAACTGTTTGAAGATAGCCTGAAACGCGGGCCCGTATTTCAACGCTTTTGATAGCTTCAAACCGTCCTGTATATTCGCTCCAGTCCATAACTTCGCGCTTAACAGGCTTTGCAACGGAAACTGGCGGTGCGGGTGGTGTACCTTCCTGGGCTTGTACAAAAAAAGGCCACCCCCCTAAGAAAAGGGCCATGAAATAAGGCGCTTTATTTTTTTGGGGAATTATCTTCTTACTTAAGAAAAGAAAAGACATGTCACTAACCCTGTTAAGTTTTTGTTTTTATAATGAGAATAAAGCCTTTTCAGAATTTACAAAACAAAAAAGTCGAGAGTTTTCAGGGCCATCAAAAAAATTCTTCTTCTGGTACCTTCATAAGGTTGTAGTCTGACCTTTTACATCGACTGAACCCTCAAAGGAATAGCACCTAAGCTCTCTCTAAAACCTTCATATTCCGGAGTCTTCAAAAACCTATACCATTTCTCTTCATGTAGATATACAATCTTATTTTTAAAAGCCAAAGAAAAATCTTATTTTTATACACTTTGAAGAAAAAAGGATTAGCCTTATGTTATTAACCCTTTTTATTTGAAGAGGATCTTACCATGCCAGACTGGTCTTTTGAACAGCACGCCGCTCACCCCGTCTGTGGCGTGGATGAAGCAGGGCGTGGACCTTTGGCAGGGCCAGTTGTGGCCGCCGCGGTCATTCTTGACCCCTCTGATTTTCCTTCAGGGCTTGAAGACTCTAAACGTTTGACAGAACAACACCGTATTTTTCTCTTCAAAGAACTCAAAAAAACAGCTTTGATAGGCTTTGGTATAGCTGAACCGGAAGAAATTGATCGCCTCAATATTCTTCAGGCAACGCTCAGGGCTATGAAACGCGCTGTAGACTCTTTGCCTGTCTCTCCTCAGACTGCACTTATTGACGGCAACAAGGCTCCGCCCCTGCCCTGTTATACTCAAACAATCGTTCAGGGAGACAGCAAAAGCTTGTCCATTGCTGCAGCATCCATTGCAGCTAAAACTCTTCGTGATAAGCTCATGATCGAGGCAGACAGGCGTTTTCCCTCTTATGGTTTTGCGCAGCATAAAGGCTATCCAACGCAATTGCATAGGGATCGCCTGGAAAATCTTGGCCCCTCTCCTCTTCACCGTATGAGTTTCCGACCCTGCCAGATTGCCAAAGAGGTGTATAAACAGAAAGAAAAAAGACAAAACTTATAAAAAAATACCTCAAAAAATGAGATGGAGCTTAAAGAAACTCCCTACTCTATTGATATAATGTAAAAGACCACAACAGACTAAAACTTCCTGTAGAGTAAAAGATTTTCTCCGATCACTTGTCCAAAGGGCCTCACCTCCAGGTGCGTCGGGACAGGAAGGGAAACTCTCCTGAGGAAAGAAAACTGGCAAATCTTATTCTCCTGGATCGCAATATAAGAGAAATTTCTATCAGAAAAATTGGGAAGGCGCGTGTCCCTCCAGTATTTGTGGCTGGTCAGACTATCGATGTTCCCTCTATCTCTCTGACCTGTTTAACGGGTCTTTTGTAACAAGGTCCCCATCAGGCTGGCCACATCAATCATACGGCAGGAAAAACCCCATTCATTGTCATACCATGACAAGACCCTGACAAGCCTGCCATCCACCACATGGGTCAAAGGACGTGCGAAAACAGAAGATGCCGTTGTATGGTTGAGATCAGAAGAGACAAGGGGCTCATCTGTATACTCCAGAATTCCCTTCATAGCCCCCCTGGAAGCTTCAGCAACAGCAGTATTAACCTCCTCAGCATTTGTAGAACGACCGGGAATAAAGCTTAAGTCCACCATGGAAACATTGGGTGTTGGAACACGGACAGCAGAGCCTGCGATTTTTCCTTTGAGAGAAGGCAAAACAAGCCCCACAGCTTCTGCAGCCCCTGTTGAGGTCGGAATCATCGACAGGCCCGAGGCCCGCGCACGATACAAATCCTTATGATTGCGATCCAGAACCGTTTGATCCCCTGTATAGGCGTGAACTGTGGTCATATAGCCCTGCTCCAGCCCGACCGCCTCATCAAGAACTTTCGCGACAGGCGCCAGCGCATTTGTGGTACAGGATGCGCAGGAGACCACCTCATCACGTTCTGTAAGCGTTGCATGATTGACGCCATAGACAATAGTTTTGTCAGCCTGTTTACAGGGAGCAGACACAAGAACACGTCGGGCCCCTGCCTGAAGATGATATGCAGCGCTCTCACGATCCCGAAATGCCCCCGTGCATTCCAGAACAAGATCTACGCCCAAATCCTTCCAGGGAAGATTGAGAGGGTTGCGATCCGATATTTTCTGGATTCTCTGCCCCTCAATCTCAAAAGCCTTCTCTTTAAGGTTGATCTCAAAAGGTGCAGCTCCATGAACCGAATCATACCGTAAAAGATGGGCATTGGTCTCTAAAGGAGCAGAGTCATTGATGGCAACAAGCTCTATATCATCACGCTTATTTTCTACAACAGCACGTAAAACAAGCCGCCCAATACGACCGAAACCATTAATGGCAAGGCGCGTTCCCATAATCATGTCCTCACTGTTTTTATTGCTCTTACCCTGACAGGATAAACTTCAGATTTTTCAGGTCAAAACCTCATAGCCCCAGATATATGGTGAACACATAACCGGGGTATGATATTTGATCTCTTTTATTTTTCTAAAGAGTCACGCACCCAGCGATCCAAAAGGCGTACACCAAAGCCCGTGGCCCAGAGAGGCTCACGCGGATCTTTAGACTTTGCCTTCCATGATGTACCGGCAATGTCCAGATGCGCCCATTTGACACCGTCCTGGATAAAGCGTTTTAAAAATTGCGCAGCGGTAATAGAACCTGCAGCGCGGCCATCACTGATATTTTGCATATCTGCGATTTTACTGTTGAGCAAACGATCATAAGCCTCTCCCAAAGGCATACGCCAGACATGTTCATCACTCAGTTTTCCAGCACTTACAAGAGTATCAGCCAGATCATCATCATTAGAAAACAGGCCAGCATGCTCATGCCCCAAAGCGATGACCATAGCCCCGGTTAAAGTTGCAAGATCAATGACGGTATGGGGTTGATAAGTCTCCTGAACATACCAGAGAGCATCGGCAAGAACCAAACGCCCCTCAGCATCTGTATTGAGCACCTCAATTGTCTTACCAGATAAAGATGTGACCACATCACCGGGACGTTGTGCTTTTCCATCTGGCATATTCTCAACAAGGCCCACAACACCAACAGCATTCACAGGGGCTTTTCGTCCTGCAAGGGCCCGCATGGTACCTATAACAGCAGCTGACCCCCCCATATCTCCTGTCATTTCTTCCATGCCACCTGAAGGTTTAAGGCTAATCCCCCCCGTATCAAAAGTGACACCCTTACCAACAAAAGCCACAGGGTCCTCACCCTTACCGCCACCATTCCACTCTAAAATCGCAACCATGGATTCACGTTCAGATCCAAGACCAACACCCACAAGAGCAGAAAATCCTTTTTTCGTGAGCTCTTTTTCACCAAGAACAGTCAGTTTAAGACCAGGGCTTTCAAGTTCTTTCAAACGTTCCACATAACTTGCAGGATAGAGTGTGTTGGCAGGTTCTGAGACCAGATCACGTGCCAGTTTGACCCCTTCTGCTACGGAATCAAGGCTTTTGAAAATTTCTTCTGCCTGATCAGCATGTTCTGTCTCAAAAGTTATGCTTTTAAGACTTGGTTTTTTCTCTTCTGAGAGATCTGTGCGATAGACATCAAAACGATAGGAGGCAAGACAGGCCCCAAGGGCTGCATGCGCTACAGCTTCAGCAGCACAGAGCCCATCAAGTTTCACCGTCATATGCGTTTCACCGCTGAGCAGAAAATCCTGAACTGCATAGGCAGAAAATTGTTCCATGACTGCATTACTGACATCTTTTTCTTCAACACCAAGACCCAGAAGAAGAAGATGGGAGGCACCGAGTCCCTGAGGTTCAGTAAGCTTAACCTTCTCACCTGTTTTTCCTGAGAAACGTGCCTTTTTTACAGCCCTCTCCAGAGCACCTGAAAGGGCCAAATCAGCAGCCTGTGCAGAAGAAGAAAACCTGCCTTTTTTATAAGCAGCCACCACAACAGCCCCTCCCTGAGGCGCTGAAGTTACAAAATCAATTTTCATAGCTGTCCTTCCTTTATATATTCTTATGTCCATCCCGACATATGAAAACCCTCTTCATATATGGGATCCTATACTCTAAAACCCTGTCGTCCGGGTGTATAAGCATTCTTAAGAACGCCATAAGTATGCATGTCAGTTTTATTCCAGAGAATGTAGGCCCTCATGCACAAGCGTCAAGCCCCTGAGGGACAGATTTTATTTCTTGCGATCTTTTCTGGACATCTCTCTCTCTATAGAGCATGTTCCTCTCCAGAAAGTTTTTTAGTGATACAGGGAAGATATGAGACGTCTACAGCGTTATATCGGGAATAAACTTCTGGCCCCCCTTCTGGCCTCTCTTTCTGTACTTGTGCTTCTGGCCCTGCTCTCCCAGAGTCTTTCAAGACTTGACCTGATTTTTGAGGGTCGGCAGGGAGCTTCTGTTTTCTTATATATTATTATTCTGGCTCTGCCTTATCTTCTGGCTCTTGTCCTGCCTCTGGCCCTTTTTATTGCTGTTCTGTACACAATGCGCCAGCTTCTTCTTGACAATGAACTCACAGCTGCACAAACAGGGGGGCTCACACGATGGGACATGACATCTCCAGCTCTGCGCCTTGCCTCTTTTCTTCTCCTCATCAATCTGGGAATTAATCTCTGGGTCCAGCCCCTTTCTTACAGGGAAATGCGGCAGACCCTTCAAAATATTAAAACTGATGCAGCTTCAACTTTCCTCAAACCCAACACCTTCACAAACCCGGCTGCGGGCCTTACCCTTTTTATCCAGGCCATTGAACCAGGAGGTCTGTTACGTAACATCCTTGTTTATGATGCACGACAATCTGATCAGCCTATAACCTTTACAGCCCGATCAGGGCGCATTTTAGAGAATAAAGGAAAACCCCTTCTTTCTATGTATGATGGTGATATTCAGCGCCTTCAGGAGGACGGAACACTCGCTTTTCTAAAGTTTGATCGCTATACCTTTACCCTGAAAGAAACAGTCAAAACGTCTCATGCATCTGTTTATAAAACAAGCGATCGTTATCTCCATGAACTTCTCTTTCCTAATCCGGAAGACCCCTGGGAGGTTAAGAATCAAAACGCCCTTAAAGCAGAAGGTCATTACAGATTATCCTCACCTCTCTATAATATTACCCTCACTCTTATTGCTTTGTCCGTTTTGTTAAGTGGGGGCCTGCAGCGCACAGGCTATGGTCGACGGCTTGTTAAAGCTTCTGTTCTTGCTGTGTTTATCAGGCTCTGTGGTTTCGCGTCACAGTCTGCGGCTGAAACTCTCCCCTGGATGAACAGTATTCAATATGCCATTCCACTTCTTGCAGGTCTCATAGCCTCCTGGCGTTTTTATATCTTCCCTTTAAGACGAAAGGGAAGGAGTTCTTCATGTTGATGCTGCGCAGACATATAGGCCGCTATCTCTATCGCAAAATTTTTACAGGCATTCTTCTGGCCCTTGTTATCATAGCGCTTGTTCTCGGACTTGTTGCCTTTGTTGAATTGTCACGCTCTGTTGGCAGACGTGCAGATGTGACCGTTTTTAATCTTTTATGGCTCACAGTCTTACAAACACCGGGGCTTGTTGAGGAGACAATTCCCTTCACCTTCCTTTTTGGGATGATGTGGGCATTTTTTCACCTAAACCGTGGAAGTGAGCTTATTGCTATGCGCGCGGCAGGCTTTTCAGCTTGGCATTTCTTAACACCTGCCTTTGTCATAGCTTTTTTTGCAGGCATTGGCATGACTCTTGTCTACAACCCCTTTGCCAACCGCCTCACAACCGCTTTTGAGGCACAAAAACGTGACATAACAGAGACAAAAAACTCTCCCTCTGTTACACAACGAGATATATGGCTTCGGGAAGGAAGTTCTGATGGACAAAGAGTTATTCATATCCGCTCCTCTAACCTGAATTATAATTATTTCTATGATGTGACAATTTATAATTATAGCTTTACTACCAAAGGTCTTCTCAGTTTTTCTCACCGCTATGATGCCAAATCCATGTTTCTAAGGCCAGGGTTCTGGTCGCTTGAACAAATTGCAGAAACAAGGCCAGGAGAAGCCCCTTCCCACTATGATCGTATGAGCCTCTTAACACCTCTTGTACCTGAAGATGTAAGACGCGCAACAGGTAACACCCAATACAAAGCTTCTTTTTGGGTCTTACCAAATATGATTAAAGAAATGCGCAAGGCAGGTTTTTCTCCACAACGTCTTGTTTTGCAATGGTATTCTCTTCTTGCTATGCCCTTAACCCTGATAGCCATGGCGGTGATTGCAGCCTGCGTTTCGCTACGTTTTACACGTTCAGGGGGTGTTTGGAGGCTCTTTATAACAGGAGGAGCTTTTGGCTTTTTTCTTTATTTTATAAAAGAAATGTTACAGGCTTTCTCAGCTATTTCTATCTTATCCCCCTTTCTTGCTGTCTGGTCTCCACCACTTTTTGCTTTATTATGTGGCCTGGCCTTTTTATGCTTTGCTGAAGATGGCTAAACATTTATCTTTATAAAAAAATATGGTTTAAGTTTTTATGAGAAATTTGATATGAAGCCCAAAGCTTTTCTAAAACATTTTTCTTCTCCCTCTATTCTGGCCTGTGCCTGGCTGGTATACCCAACTTCCGTTCCGGCACAGAATACGGAAAAAGCTGCCCCGGACACGCATGCGCTTTTGTTTGAAGCTGATCGTTTGTTTATTGAACGTAAATCAGGGCGCTACCACCTTGAAGGCATGGTGGAAAGTCTCCATCAAAACAAACAGTTGCGCTCTGACAAGGTTCTTTATCTCCCTGAAGAAAAAAACCTGTATGCCAGGGGCAATGTTGTTCTTGTCATGGAAGACGGAACAGCACAGTTTTCTGATGATCTCAAACTCAATCAGGACTTTTCTACAGGAACAGCACGTGAATTTTCTGCACGCCTGGCGAATGAAGGAAAGCTGGGGGCACGGACAGTCAGATATCAAAAAGAAGGGGTAAGCTCTCTGGAAAAAGCCTCGTACACAGCATGCAAGGTCTGTGAGGGGAAAACAGGAAAAAAACCAACCTGGATTCTCAAAGCTCAACAGGTCCGAAGAGATAAAAAAGACCAGATGATATATTATCGCAATGCAAAACTGGAATTTTTAGGTATACCTGTTCTTTATACCCCTTATTTTGCCCATGCGGATCCCACCAGCGAGCGCCATTCTGGCTTTCTTCCTCCTGACCTGGGCTATGCAAAAAGAACAGGTTTTACTTTTGCTCTTCCGTATTATAAAACCCTCTCTCCCTCTCAGGATATCACTTTCACGCCACGTCTGATGAGTAAGGTCAATCCGCTGCTTTCTATAAATTATCGAAAAAGGTTTTATTCAGGTCAAATGAATATTAAGCTTGGGCTCGGCTATGATCAAAATTTTGACAATGAGGGGAAAAAATTTGGGAGAAAAAAATTCAGAGGTTCTCTCTTCAGCGATGGTCTTTTTAATCTGAACTCCCAATGGAGCTGGGGATATGGAATCCAGCAGGTCAGCGATAATAATTATTTAGAACGTTATAATCTGGATATGCCTGTCTTTTCATCCCTGCCCTTTCAGCCTGAAAGCCGGCAGCTTCTCAATCAGTTCTTTTTGAGGGGGCAAAGTGAAAATTTCTTTTTCCGGGGTGCTGCTCTTCAGTATAACAGTCTTCTTGGAACAGTCTCTGACCGAACCCTGCCTATAATTGCTCCTTTAATTGAGTTTCATAAAAGCTTTACACCGCCCATTCTGGGGGGACAGGGCCAGGCCTCCTTCCAAAGTGCAGTTTTAACAAGGCTTAATGGTCAGGATTATGCCCGTGCAAGTCTTGGGCTCTCCTGGACAAGGGATTTTATCACGCCTCAGGGTGTGGTTATAGAGCCTTTTATAAAAACCAGAGCAGATGTTTATGCCTTTGGGGACAGACCAAAAAGCGACCCAACAGTAAAAAACTTTTCGCGTCTTCTTGCGTTTACAGGCGTTGAAACACGCTGGCCTTTTTTCCGTCATGGACGTTCTGTAGACTGGGTTTTTGAACCTGTAGGACAGTTTGTTTATACATTCGGTAAAGATGATCTGATCTCTGATGGTAAGGGCGGCTATATTTTCAAACATCTCAGTCGTGAAGAAAATGCTACTTTGGACCTGAGTGCAACTAATCTTTTTCGTGCTGATAAATTTCCAGGCTTTGACCGTTTTGATTCTGCGCCCCGTCTTAATCTTGGGGCCCGTGCGACGGCCTACTGGGGTCCTGTGGGACGTTTTTCTGTTTTTGCAGGACAGTCCTTCTCTTTTAGAAAACCTAAAGCCTATCTTCCTTCTTCGGGCCTCTCTGAAAAACAGTCTGATTATGTTGTCTCTACAGAAGTTCAGTTTAATAAAGCCTTTTCAGCTTATGCGCGTGCACGCTTTAACCATACGTCTTTGGAAGTAAACCGGTTTGAATTAGGAACACAGTTCCAAATCAGTAAAGTTCAGCTTGGCCTTCGCTATTCTAAATTTGGACAGTCCTATTCCCGTATAGGCCCCCAGGAAGAAGCACAGGGTAATATCACTCTCAAACTAACGGATAACTGGTCAGTTGGTTATGGTAATCTTTATGATTTTGATGTAGGAACCTCAAGGAATCATACTTTTAAACTTGCCTATACTGACGAATGTACAGAAATTCAGTTCCTCTATGTCCGTGATGGTACAAGCTATCAAATCAAAGATGGTGGTGTCACCCGCACCATTGGTCCCTCAGAATCCTTTAAAGTTCGTTTTGTTCTCTTCACGCTGGGGGGAATTAACTATAATTAAACCTGTCTCCTGAAAAATATGCGGGCTAAAATAATCTTTTGTCCCCGATTTTTTTATTTTATATGTAAGGGGACCTTTTTTACCTAAAAAAAAGGTCTATAAAGACCATAGCCATATGTTTTTTTAAAAATGGATTCGTGGTATAAAGTTGAGAGTCCTTTATGTCTGGCTGGCCTATCAGAAGGGATGATATGAATACTATACTAAAACACTGCCTCCACGCTTTTGTTGGTCTTACCCTTTTTACAAATATAGCAGGGGCACAAAATAGTGAAGGCATTATAGCTCTTGTTAATGATCAGCCCATCTCAAATTATGACCTGGACCAAAGAGCACGCCTTGTCCTTCTCTCAGCCAGTGTCCCTGCTTCAGAAGAAAATATTCAACGTGCACGTGAGCAGGCGCTTCGTTCCCTCATGAATGAAAAGCTTCAGCTTCAGGAAGCACAAAAATTCAAAGTGGAAACAACACCTGAGGAGGTCGATGATGCTATCTCTAAACTTGCGGCCCGCAATCAGACAAATCTTGATGGTATCACCCAGGAATTAGCAGGTTCTGGTGTTGATCTTAAAACGCTCAAAGATAAAATTAAGGCAGAATTAGCCTGGCAGGCTATTATCAGCGGACGTTATGGAAAATATGTCCGTGTAAGTGATTCTGAGATTGATCAGGCCGTCAAACGACTTCAGCTCAGCCTTAAAAAACCACAGTTCCTGGTCTCAGAAATCTTTCTTGAAATTCCCTCTGCTACAGATGAGCCCCGTGTCGAACAACAGGCCAATACACTCCTCACACAAATGCAGGAAGGTGCCCCCTTCCCCCTTATTGCACAACAATATTCCGTAGCTCCTTCTGCCTCTTCAGGAGGGGATATTGGCTGGGTTTATGAAGGAGAGCTTCAACCTGAGCTTTTAGAAGCCTTACACAACATGCAACCCGGACAGGTTTCCCTTCCTGTTCGCGTTCCCGGGGGATATTATCTTGTAGCCCTTCGGGATAAGCGCGCAGGCTCTCAACAGGAATATGTACGCTTGCAGCAAATCGTCACGAATTATGAGAATGAGGAAGGGCGTGCTCAGGCCTATCAGAAACTTGAAACCCTGCGTCCCCAAATTCAAAACTGTTCAGATCTTAACGAAAAAGTCGAAAACATACCGCAAACTTTTGTCAATGATCTGGGGAATCTTGAAGTTGGCAACCTCGCTCCGGATTATCGTTTGACCATCTCCACCTTACAGGAAGGCGAAGCGTCCCAGCCTCTGGACATGGATTCTACTATACAAATGCTGGTATTATGTGATCGTTCTTATGGTGGATCTGCTCCTGATCGTGATGCTGTAGAAAACCGTCTTCTTAACCAGCATCTCTCTATGATATCAAGACGCTATCTTCGTAATCTTTATCGTAAAGCCATTATTGAAACACGGCTTGCTGAATCTAAGTCATAAGAATCAAGAAACTACGGGCTTAAAAATTTCTTTCCCTATTGAGAGATGAGAGAAAAGACGGGGTATGAGTTGCTTTCAAAACCCTTCTTAAAAAAGAGAGCTGTATAGAGTTTTTCTTTCCAAGCCCTATATAAGTTTGACAAAAAACTGATGTGCACAGGACATCAGCCTGCGCCTCAGTTTCAATCAAACCTGCCTCCGCCATCAGAACAGGGGCATGACTGTAGAAAGAAGAACACTCAGCCCCTGCCAGAACATGTAATATCAGAATAAAAACGAATATTCAGGCTTAAGAACACAGGCCCCACCCTAAAAATATTATTAACGATAATGCAAGCAATGGTAGCCGTCCTATCAAAATATGCCTGACCTAGTCTTCCTTCAAAGGAAGGGCAAGGCGAAGCGAAAGCTCCTTCAACTGCTGTTCTGAAATGTCAGAGGGAGCCTGCATCATCAAATCCTGTGCCTGCTGATTCATGGGGAAAAGGACGACCTCACGAATATTATCTACACCTGCCAGGAGCATAACAATCCTGTCAACTCCGGGAGCTATGCCACCATGGGGCGGCGCACCATAATGAAGGGCACTCCACATGCCGCCGAACTGTTCCTCTATATCTTTTTGGGTATAGCCAGCAATCTCAAAAGCCTTCAGCATAATATCCGGCCTGTGATTACGGAGGGCCCCGGAGGAAAGCTCAATCCCGTTACAGACAATATCATACTGCCAGGCCAGAATTTCCAGAGGATCTTTGCTCTCAAGAGCTTCTATTCCCCCCTGAGGCATCGAAAAAGGATTATGAGAGAAGATAATTTTTTTCTCCTCTTCATCCCACTCATACATAGGGAAATCAACAATCCAGCAAAAACGGAACACATTTTTTTCAACAAGGTCAAGACTGTGTCCTATCTTCTCACGTGCGGCTCCGGTCAGTTTCACAGCCTCTTTCTCAGAACCAGCGGCAAAAAACAAAGCATCCCCTGCACCAACACCGGCATGGGCGGCCATGGCCTGAAGCACATTTTCAGGGATAAATTTGGCAATGGGTCCCTTCCCTTTAAGACCTGTCTCGCTTTGTTCAAAAAGAATATAACCAAGACCCGGAGCCTGCATGTCTGTCTGAGCCCAGGCATTAAGTTTATCAAAGAAGGATCGTGGCTGTCCCCCAACCTGTGGGGCGGGAATAGCACGCACCACACCCCCTTTGGCAATAAGGTTTTGAAAAGCTTTGAAACTTACGCTTTCCTCAGCAAAGAATTGTGTGACATCAGAGCAAATAAGCGGGATACGTAAATCCGGTTTATCTGTACCATAGTCCAGCATAGCTTTTTGATAGCTGATCCGCGGGAAAGGGGCCGGTGTGATGGTACGGCCTTCAGAAAACTCTTCAAACACACCATGGAGAACGGGTTCAATCGCTGAGAAAACATCATCCTGCTCCACAAAACTCATTTCCATATCAAGTTGATAAAACTCACCGGGTGAGCGATCTGCACGCGCATCTTCATCACGGAAACATGGTGCAATTTGGAAATATTTATCAAAACCTGCCATCATGATCAGCTGTTTGAACTGTTGAGGGGCCTGTGGCAAAGCATAAAATCTTCCGGGATTAAGTCGGGAAGGCACCAAAAAATCCCGTGCCCCTTCAGGGCTTGAAGCGGTGAGGATGGGGGTCTGGAACTCAAGAAATCCCTGTTCAATCATGCGGCGGCGGAGTGAAGCGATGATCTGAGAACGTTGTACAATACGGTGATGCAAACTTTCACGACGCAAGTCCAGATAGCGATACGCTAAACGTATGTTTTCAGGGTAATCCGGCTCACCAAAAACAGGAAGAGGCAATTCCTGTGCAGGGTTCAGAACTTCCAGGGTTTCAACACGAATCTCTACATCACCCGTGGGGAGATTTTTATTCACTGTCTCCGATGTACGTGCCGCCACCTGGCCCGTTATCATCATGACACTTTCCACACGAAGGGATTCAAACTCAGAAAAATGTGGGTTTTCAGGCTCAACAACAAGCTGAATAAGACCAGTATGATCCCGCATATCAACAAATAAAAGCCCCCCATGATCACGCTTTCTATGTAACCAGCCCGAAAGCCTGACATCCTGGTTGACATGCTCCGGACGTAAAGCACCACACATAGAGGTTCTGTAAGAGGCACGAAGTTTGGACATGGTTTCCTTTCCATTCACAATACAAGATAAAAAACAGGGCCCTGCACTACAGAACAGATGGCCGGCTTCTTTTTATGTTAAAAGCTTATGAAGGTATGAGACGACAGGGCAAGCCCTCTACACACACCTTCCCTTCCATGGCATGCTCTTTCTTATGAGACAAGTACAAAGAGAGAAAAACTCTCACCCCAAGGTCTTCTACACCCCATAAAAGATCAGGTCTCTTCAAAAGTTTAAGACGATGTCAGGTCTGCAAGTGCTTTTTCTGAAACTTCATAATTGGCATAAATATTTTGAACATCATCAAGATCTTCAAGGGCCCCCAAAAGTTTCATCAGGCTCTCTGCTTTATTGTCGGGAACTTCAATGGAGTTTTGGGGACGCCACATAATACCTGCGGACTGAGGCTCCCCAAAATGTTCCTCTAAAACAGAAGACACAGAGCTCAGATCACTGAGCGCACAATAAATAATATGATTGTCCCCATCTTTAAGCGTATCTTCTGCCCCGGCTTCAAGAGCAGCTTCCAAAACAGCATTTTCATCAGCCACCTCAAGAGGATAACGAATCTCTCCCACATGGTCGAACATAAAAGAAACAGACCCCGTCTCTCCAAGATTACCGCCATATTTAGAAAAGGCAGCACGCACACCCGCCGCGGTACGGTTACGATTATCTGTCATGCATTCCACAAGAACACCGACCCCTGAAGGCCCAAACCCCTCATAACGTATTTCTTCATAATTTTCTGAATCACCACCAACGGCCCTTTTGATGGCACGCTCAATATTATCTTTTGGCATAGATTCAGAACGGGCATTGCGGATAGCAAGGCGCAAACGTGGATTAGCATCAGGATCAGCCCCCCCCAGTTTTGCAGCCACAATAATTTCTTTGGAGAGCTTTGAGAAAATCTTTGAGCGCTTTTTATCCTGTGCGCCCTTACGATACATGATATTTTTAAACTGGGAATGTCCTGCCATACTCTCTTTTTCTCCACGTCAACAACAAAAAGGGATTCATCTACGCTTCCTGTTTAGCGCAAGATGATGAAAACGGCTAGGGGGGCTTGACCTCACCCCCCTTGCAACTTGTATACGGAACCTTAAATCTTTATGATAAATGCGTCATGCACAGGATGACAGAAAAAAGAAAAGGCTAAGATGGCACAGGCACAACGTACATATCTTGAGTTTGAACGATCTTTTGCTGAGCTTGAGAGCAAGATTGAAGAGCTTGAAGCACTTGCAAAAACAAAAGATGAGGCAAATCTTGACCTTTCCGATAATATTAAGGGCTTAAAACGTAAGGCATCAGAGGAATTACAAACACTTTACAGTCATCTTAATGCCTGGCAAAAAACACAGGTTGCCCGTCATCCGGAACGGCCTCACTTTTCTGATTATTGCAAAGCGCTTATTGAAGACTTCACGCCCTTATCAGGGGACAGACGTTTTGGTGAAGATTCTGCCATTATTGGAGGCATAGGCCGTTTCCGGGGACGCTCTGTCATAGCTATGGGCCATGAAAAGGGAAAAGATACAGCATCACGCTTAAAACATAAATTTGGCATGGCACGTCCCGAAGGCTATCGCAAAGCTATGAGATTAATGGATTTAGCAGAGCGCTTTAATATGCCTGTTTTGGCCTTTATAGACACAGCAGGGGCCTATCCTGGCAAAGGCGCAGAAGAGCGTGGCCAGGCCGAAGCTATAGCACGCTCTATAGAACGATGCCTGACCCTGCGTGTTCCTCTCATTTCTATTATCATTGGTGAGGGTGGTTCTGGTGGGGCTGTTGCTTTAGGGGCCTCCAACAGGGTGATGATGTTGGAGCACGCTATTTATTCTGTTATTTCACCCGAAGGCTGCGCCTCTATTTTATGGCGTGATTCTAAAAGGGCATCTGATGCTGCTGAAGCTATGAAAATTACAGCTGATTCCCTTAAAAAACTTGGGATTGTTGACACCATGATTGCTGAACCTTTAGGGGGGGGACATCGCCAGCCTGATGCTGCTATCTCAGCGACAGGGCTTGCCATTGAAACAGCTCTTGCAGACCTGGAAAAACATTCAGAGGATGAACTTCAGAATTTACGTCGTGAAAAGTTTCTTGCCATCGGGCGCGAAGGACTTCATTAGTCTCTCAGACGCTCTTCTCTCCCCTTTCCTCCGGGATCCTGTTGAATAATAACAGCCTGAGTCGGGCGGTTTTTTCCTGGTCGCGCAATAAACATACCCAGCATAATAAACGCAAAGGCCCCAAAAGCACTTAAAGGCAGGCTTTCCTCAAGGAAAATAACCCCAAAAAGAATAGCCACAACCGGTGTGAGATAATTCACCATCGCGAGAGCACTTGGACCTATGCTCTGAATGATATGAACATACATAAAAGTACCAAGGGCTGTTGAACCTAACCCCAACCCCAAAACTGCAGCAAGTGCTATAAAAGACGGCCGTGATTCCGGAAGACCTTCCAGAAAGGCAAGGCACAGGGAAACACAGGCAGCACAGACAAGAACACCCGCTGCAAAGACAGAAGGCTTTTCCGGTGGGGCCCGCTTTGTGATAATCGCAGCACAGGCATAACAGACAGCCGCCCCCATAGCGGTCAGTTGTGCCAGAAAAATACCATCACCAAAACCAGAAAGCTTCCAGGGCTCCATAAGAAGAACAACCCCTAAAAAACCTATAATGAAACCTGCAAATTTTCTCAAACTCATTCTTTCACCCACAAAAAAATGGGCAAGACCTATTGTCACCAAAGGCATGGTGGCAATAAAAAGACCTGACATGCCAGAGCTAATCGTTTGTTGTGCATAGCCTAAAAAAAAGAAAGGAATCACGGTACCAAGACAGCCAATGATCAAAAAAAATAACCATAGACGTGCTGATGAGGACGCAAGGGGGGGAAGACGTCCGCCACGCGCATAAAGATAAGACAAAACCAGGACGGCCCCAAGGGAAAGTCGCCCTGCCACAACCCACATAGGAGACAGTTCTTTAACTGCAAGCGTAATAAGATTAAAAGCTGATCCCCATAAAATAGGTAAGGACAATAAGGTTAAAGCTGTTATCAGGTTTAACCTGAAAGAAGGTGATGTTACCTGCATGGTTTGACACTCTGCCTGACGGGGATGCAATCTCATCCCCTTTAGAAAGGAATATATCTTTCTTCCCTATCTTAAAACCCTAAGAAAAAAGATACAAATTCCCCAGAATAAAGCCTGTATATCTTAGACCAGTTTCCTTCATCTAAAAAAGTTAAGATCATCAGGAATTATATAGGCACAAACATATTCTTTCTTCTGAAGAATTTTACCTGAAAGTCAATCCTTCAATATTTTTGAGACATTTAACAGGTCGGTTTATCTTTAAAAAGATTTTTTTAATATCAAATTTAATATCAAAACTTAAAACATCTATATAGAAAAGGCGGTGTCCAGGGGGGACACCGCCCGGCAGAACCTAACCTTTAAAGGAGGGGGAAGGTCAGGCGCTGCCTTTCACCGTGCTCGAATCAGCCTCAATGTGGTTACCGTCTGAAGACGATAGGATGGGGATTTTTCGAGGTTTGAGAGCATCGGGAACTTCACGAACAAGTTCAATCATCAGCAAGCCATTATGCAAACCTGCATTTTTCACCTTAACATGATCAGCCAGATGAAAACGTCGTTCAAAATTCCGCTCTGCAATGCCACGATGAAGAAAATTCTTGTCTTCATTCTGTGCTTTAGAGCTATGCTGACCTGTAATCATCAGAGTATTCTCACGCAATTCTACAGATAAATCTTTATCTGAAAAGCCTGCAACCGCTACCTCAATTCTGTAAGAATCTTCACCCAGTCTTTCAATATTATAAGGTGGGTAGCTCTGCTCTGCTGTATCAAACTTTACAGCAGAATCAATGAGATCTGCCATACGATCAAAACCAACAATAGAGCGATAAAAGGGTGTAAAATCAAAGCGATGTGGTAAAACGTGACGCATAATACATGTTCTCCTTAAAGCAACACGATACTCCGCATAACAAAGCCCTGCAGAGATTAAGGCCCATCGCCTGAACGTCTTAAAGCCCGCCAGGCGATTGATACAGTCCTTTTTGGCACCGTATGGTTTAGAGATAGGATGTCTTTCAGCATTTTCAAGAGAGAGTAAAAATATTAAGTTAAGCCTTAATCATCTTTTAGAATATTAAGACAGAGAGGGTCTTGACGCTAAAACTCCTTATACTTTAACGTCGTTCCAGATTTTCTTTTTAAAAGCCTTTACACCTCAAAGTGCAGGGCGCACTTCTTTAAGCTCATAAAGGTCAGGATCCATGATACGTAAAACAGGCTTGTTGTTATCTTTTCTTTTCATTGCCTTTGCCTTCTCCTCCTGTGAAAAGTCTCCTCCCCCGGATCAGGAAAAATCTCTTCCTGCTCCGCAGGAAAATACATCCGGCACACCTCAAACTGGCCCTGATCACTCTAAGCCTGAAGAACAGAAAAATAAGGAGAGCATCTCCTCAGAAAAAAAAGATGAAGCGTCTCTGACAGGGAAAACACCCCCCTTACAGAATACGAAAACGCTGGACTGGGTTTTAAAAGGATCCTGGCGTGGTCAGGACTCCTTGCGGGATCCCTGGCGGCATCCGGGAGATGTTCTTAATTTTTTCGCTGTTGAGCCTCATATGAATATTATAGAAATATGGCCCGGTGGAGGATGGTATAGCGCCATCCTGGCCCCCTGGATCCACAAAAACGGGGGGGTGTTCACGGCAGCTATTTTTGCCCCTGAACCATCTGATACACTGAGACAGGATCTGAATACACAATACCATAAACGTTTTTCTGATAAAGCTCTTTATGGGGATATCCGGATCACCGCCCTCGGCCCCAAAACAGAATCCATCGCACCAAAAGGCTCCACCGATATTATTCTCTCCTTCCGTAATGTCCATAACTGGATGGCAGACGGTTATGCCCAGAAAGCATTTCATGATTTCTATAAAGCCCTGAAGCCCGGAGGGATTTTAGGTATTGTTGAGCACCGCCTGCCTGACAGTCGCGGCCATGATCCCAAAGCACATTCAGGTTATGTGCAGGAGGCTTATATTAAAAAGCTTGCACAGGATGCTGGCTTTGAATTTCTTCAGTCCAGTGAAGTCAATGCCAACCCAAAAGACAGTGCAGATCACCCTTTTGGTGTCTGGACTTTACCTCCTGTTAAACGAACATCTCCTTTTGGACAAAAACCAGATCCCGGTTTTGACCGTACGCCCTATGATGCTATTGGAGAGAGTGATCGTATGACGCTGAAATTTCAAAAACCTGTCACAGGTAAAAAGGCCTCAAAAACACAATAAAAGATCACACAATAATATCCTGCCTGTTGATTCACAGCTATGACATCTTATAGTTTTTTGTAAGTGTAATCCCCGTCTCACGGAGGTATTGAGACCATCACGGGCCCAGCTTCATGACCTCTGTTTCCTCTTTTTTTCCAGAAATTCAGTCCTTTCCTTATGAAGACGCTGTATATGCTGTTCGTGTTTTGTGTGCTGAGCCGGGTTCTCTTCTTTTAGCTTCAGAACCTTTTTCTGAAGATCTTCAACAAAAACATCATGCTGGGTATATTCAGCCCCCTTCGTCCTGCTATCCGATCAATACTCCCGTTGTTTCTTCATCACGCTGGTCCATTTTTGCCTTTGATCCTGTAGCTGTATTTGGGAAAGGGGAATCAGGTTTTCTTGAAGACGCAGAAAAAACCTGGAAAGCCTTGCATCACCTGGGGAATAAGGCATGTGATTTACCTTTTTCCGGCGGGTTTGCAGGTCTTTTGAGCTATGAGGCAGCAGGGCGTCTGGAAAATCTTCCGGAACCACCGGGCTATATGAAAAACTGGCCTGATGTCTGGCTTGGCCTTTATGATGGCGCTTTATGTCTTGATCATACAATGCGTAAAGCTTTTCTCACATCCTGGGGGGGATTCCAGACATGTTTCAAAACACGACAGAAAAGAACACAAACCTTTTTTGATAAATTTTCTGAGGCTGTACACACGTCTTTTCATCTTCGGGCACGTTTAAAAATACCCCCTCACCCTCAAAGCTCCCCAAAAGCTTATGCAGACTGTCTTAAAGCTATTCTTGCCTATATTCGTGCAGGCGATCTCTATCAGGCCAATTTCAGTCAGGCTTTTGAAGCCAGTCTTGAAGGAGAGCAAGCCCCTTATGCAGTCTTTGAGCGCCTTATAAAACAAAGCCCGGCGCCTTTTTCGGCATATCTCCGTCTGGATGCACAACACGCTGTCGCAACCCACACACCAGAGCGTTTTTTTTCTCTTAATGAGAAAGGAGAAGTCACCACATCGCCTGTCAAGGGCACACGACCACGTGGCAGGACAGAAGAAGAAGACAGGCAGCTGAGCGAAGATCTGTTAAAAAGCCCAAAAGATCGCGCAGAAAATCTTATGATTGTCGACCTCATGCGGCATGACCTCTCACGTGTCTGCAAACCGGGAACCGTTCGTGTCTCAGATCTTTTTGGACTTAAGCGCTACCCTTCTGTCCAGCATCTTGTCTCTACACTCCATGGACAGATTTGCAGGGAAAAAAATGTTTTTGACCTCTTACGGGCAACCTTTCCACCAGGATCTGTGACAGGAGCCCCTAAGATAAGGGCTATGGAAGTGATTGCTGAGCTTGAAGGTAATGCCAGAGGCCCCTATTGTGGCGCCATGGGTTATATAGGGCTTGACGGACGAGCAGACTTTAATGTCATGATCCGAAGCTTAGCCTTCCATCGTCCTCACAAAAACTGGCAGTGTATTTTCAGGGCCGGGGGTGGAATCATTGCTGATTCTCATATAGATGAAGAATATCAGGAAACCCTCTTCAAAGCACAGGCCCTCCAAAATGCTCTGGAGAGTTTCTGATTTTATCTTTGTTTTCCTCTTATTTTTTATAATCCACGAAAGAAACTCTAAGAAATGAGACAAAAGAAAATCCCAAAAAAAGATTTTCATACACTTATGAATAAACGGGTCTTGTAACGGGTACAAAAAACTCCCACATTGATGGTGAGGAGCTCTACGTCACTCTATAAAGAGTAGGTAATTTTTTGTTCATAAAGTAATGCGTAAGGAAAAAGCGCCATGAAAATGAATCATCTTGCAAGCCTTGGCCTGGTTGTCATTCTGGCTATCATTGTCTTTAATGTTTTACAAAACACAAAAAGTCAGGGTCATGCCGATACTGTTCCCTATTCTCAATTTCTTGATGATGTAGAATCTGGTCGTGTTTCAAAGGCTGTGATAGAACGTGGTACTATACATGCAGTCCTTTCTGATGGAAAAAAAGTCCAGACTTATACCCCTCAGGATGATCCAGCTCTTATTCCAAATCTAAGATCTAAAAATGTTGAAATTGATGTCAAGCCAAGCAGAACAGGACGCTCTCTTCTCCTGACCATCTTTGTTAACTGGTTTCCTATGCTGCTCTTAATTGGCGTTTGGGTTTATATTCTACGTCAAATGCAGTCTGGTGGACGCTCTGCTATGAGTTTTGGAAAGTCCAAAGCCAAACTTCTGACAGAACAACAGGGCCGTGTCACGTTTGAGGATGTTGCAGGTGTGGAAGAAGCCAAAGAAGAGCTTCAGGAAGTCGTAGATTACCTTAAAGACCCTTCAAAATTCCAACGGCTTGGTGGCCAGATTCCTAAAGGTGCTTTGCTCGTAGGCCCTCCCGGCACAGGAAAAACACTTCTCGCGCGCGCTGTGGCCGGCGAGGCAAATGCCCCTTTTTTCAGTATATCCGGATCAGATTTCGTTGAAATGTTTGTAGGTGTTGGTGCTTCCCGTGTACGGGATATGTTTGAACAGGCCAAGAAAAATGCACCCTGTATTATCTTTATCGATGAAATTGATGCCGTGGGACGCCATCGTGGTGCAGGTCTTGGTGGCGGCAATGATGAACGCGAGCAAACCCTTAACCAGCTTTTGGTTGAAATGGATGGTTTTGAAGCCAATGAAGGGATTATCCTTGTTGCAGCGACAAACCGGCCCGACGTTTTAGATCCCGCCCTTTTACGACCCGGGCGCTTTGACCGGCAGATTGTCGTTCCCAATCCAGACCTTAAAGGACGTGAAGCCATTTTGCGTGTTCATATGCGCAAGGTTCCCCTTAGCGAGAATGTTAACCCCAGAACCATAGCACGGGGTACGCCTGGCTTTTCTGGTGCCGATCTTGCCAACCTGGTCAATGAAGCTGCTCTTTTAGCTGCACGCCATAATAAGTGCTTTGTGACTATGGAGGATTTTGAAGAGGCCAAAGATAAGGTTATGATGGGACCGGAACGTCGCTCCATGATTATGACTGAGGATGAAAAACGCCTCACAGCCTATCATGAAGGGGGACATGCCCTCGTAGCCCTTAATGTCGACGCCACAGATCCTGTCCATAAAGCGACTATTGTACCGAGAGGTCGTGCTTTGGGCATGGTCATGCAGTTACCTGAACGTGATCAACTTTCTATGTCTTATGAACAAATGGTAGCAAGGCTTGCTATTATGATGGCAGGGCGTGCTGCAGAGGAAATTATTTTTGGTTCTGATAAAGTGACATCTGGTGCTGCCTCTGATATTGAACAGGCGACACGTCTGGCCCGTGCTATGGTAACACAATGGGGCTTTTCTGAAGAGCTGGGTGCGGTTGCTTATGCTGATAATCAGGAAGAAGTTTTCCTTGGGCATTCTGTAGCACGAACCCAGAATATTTCAGAAAAAACTGCTCAAACTATTGATTCTGAGATTCGGAGACTTGTTGACGGCGGACATCAACAAGCACATCGTATTCTTAATGAGAAACGTGACGATTTAGAAAAACTTGCCCAAGCTCTTTTAGAATATGAAACGCTTTCCGGTGATGAAATAACTTTGCTTCTTAGCGGCGGAACTCTTCCTAATCCTCATGAGCGTGAAGAAAAACCAAAACGCCGGAAAGCCAGCCTTCCGGTAACAACACCAAAAGAGAAGCTAAAGAACTTATCAGATTCCCCTGTCACGCATTAATATATTCTTCCTTAAATTTATTACGAAGGGAAGAATCTGGATCACAGGTATACCTTCTTGTTTTTAATTCCTGTACTTAACCTTTAGGAAATTTTCTATTAGAAAGAGCCTTAAAAAAGAGGGCCAGAAGGATAAGAGAATTTATCCTTCTGGAAAAAACAAGTGATAAGTTAAAAAACAATAAATAAAATTTTTAAAAAAATAAATCATTATAAAAACTTAAACCAAACAAGATATCTAAAATGCATCTTCTTATTGCGAGCTTTATTAAAATATACTCAGCTAACAAAAGGTTAATTTTACTTCAAAAGTTCCTGATTTGTATGCAGAAAAATAATTTTATTAAAAGTTTTTTTATAATTTATATTTATATAAAAAATACTATAAATATAAACTTATCTAATCTTAAAAAATTTAATTAATATTTATAACTTTTATCAGAACAATATAAGTGCCAAAGGTAGAATTACCTATAGCTCACATCTGCCCTTCTGCAAGAAAGATTTCAGATTTAGTTTTTTAAATTTAAACTCCAAGCTAACCTTTCCTATACTTTCTTAATAACTGCCAACATGGCCCTATTCATGGTATATATGAAACGACATGTCTTTCTAATAAACAATGCAAAATTCTGAGGAAAGTTAGTGAGTACGGGGAATCAACTATAAACACCCTACTGGTTTAGGAAAAAAGAGTGCACACACTGTTGTATACATTCCTTACAAATGGTACCGCGGCAGGGAATTGAACCCCGGACCTCTTGATCCACAATCAAGCGCTCTAACCAACTGAGCTACCGCGGCCCTAAAACCAGAAGAGCGGAGCCTAAACTGCTACAGCCTAAGGTTCAAGAGGAGAATATTAAAAATCTCCCTGAAAATCAGATTTTTCTTCTCCTGGCGTTATAGGATTATAAAAAATAAATCAGAAACAAAATACCCCTGTCTTTAAAGCCCTTCTTGCACAAAGCATGGTATAAGACTAAGGAAGGTATCAAGTATTTTTCCGGAGCCTTTGAAAACCTTATGTCTGACTCTTTAACTTTATCTGCTTTAGCAAACTCCTCTCCTGTCAGTATTGTGATCCCTGTTTATAATGAAGCAGAAAATATTGGTCTGCTTGCTCAGGAAATTTCTGTAGCTCTTCAGGACAGAAGCTATGAAATGATTTTTGTTGATGATGCCAGCACAGATGACACACGTTCCCGTCTTATAAGTCTTCGTTCTGATTTTCCAAATCTCAGAATCCTGGCACATCGCCGCAATGCAGGTCAAAGCCGTGCGCTGTATACAGGTATTCTTGCAGCACATCATCCCCTTATTGCAACCCTTGATGGGGACGGGCAGAATAATCCGGCGGATATACCTCTTCTCCTTGAGATGGCAAATCAGAAGAAACTTTCCTCCCATCTTGCCATGATTGCAGGACGACGTGTTAAAAGACAGGACAGCGCCTGGAAACGCCTTGCATCACGTTTAGGGAATGGGGTACGAAAATGGCTCTTAGGAGATGATACAGACGATACAGGTTGTGGTTTGAAGATTTTTCGGCGGGATGTTTTTGTGAAACTTCCTTTTTTTGATCATATGCATCGCTTTCTTCCTGCTCTTGTTCTGCGGGAAGGCTATGGGGTTATATCCATGGATGTGAGCCACAGACCACGCCATGCAGGTCAGTCTAAATATACAAATTTTGGGCGTCTCTGGGTATCTCTTTTTGATCTTATGGGGGTCTTATGGCTGAAAAAGAGATCTCGTCCCTCGCAAGGCTTTGAGGAATATTAAACTCCCTCCTTATACCCCCTTTATAAAAAACGCCCTTCCCTTTATGCCCACTTAAGATGTTACAGGTCCTGAAAGGGAATATATTTTAACCATGCTCCCGCATCCATTTTTTCACAAAAGGAGAAATAAGAAGCATAACAAAAGCAACAGCTATCGCCACATAAGCCACATTACTGTAAACCATAGCATAATTGGCCTGGGCAGAGGCCGCATCTATAATCTGTCCACCAATTGTCTCAGCTCCTGTCATAGCTGCTATTGTCCCGGCTAAAGCGTTTGAGAGTCCTGAATAGAGGAACCATACCCCCATCGTCAGACCCGCAGCTTCCGCCGGTGCCAGTTTTGTCATGGCCGACAAACCAACAGGCGACAACATAAGTTCAGCCATTGTATGAATCCAGTAAATGAGGAAAATAAAATAAACAGGGGTCAGAACACCAAAACCTGTTCCCTTAATACCCCACACAAGGGCAAGAAAGCCAAGTCCAACGCCAAACACACCTAGAGAGAATTTGACAGGTGTTGAAGGTTCAAGATGACGTTTTGCAAGCCAGACCCACATCCACGCCACAACAGGGGCAAAGATAAAAATAAAGCCCCCATTTAAAGACTGAAATACTGGCGCGGGAACAGACCAGCCCAAAATCACCCTGTCAACAAGACGATCTGTAAAAAGGTTAAGGGAAGCCCCGGCCTGCTCAAAAAGAGACCAGAAAGGAATTTGTGCCAGAGCAAAATAAAGCGCCGCCAGCATTTTATATCTGGAATCACCTTTCAGTTTTAAAAAGCAGTAAAGCAGCATGCCCGCCAAAACAAGAACACCGATCCAGCCCATCAGGGTTCCAACAATATGAGCATTCATAATAAGAAGGACCGAAACAGCAATAATGATGAGAGCTGACAAATAGCACATATATTCAATATTGATAAAACCCAAAACACGTTTTTTAAGGAGATCCGGCTGAGGGGGCTCTGCTTTACCTTTAAGCCAGCTCTGCAGGGACAGGAAGGTTACCAGGCCAAAAAGCATACCAAGGCCAGCAAGACCAAACCCCCATTTCCATCCCCAGACAATGCCAATAACACCACATGTCCACGCAGACAGAAAGGATCCTAAATTGATTCCCATATAGAAAAATGTAAAACCACTGTCCCTGCGTGGATCCCCAACACCATATAAAGCCCCCACTATGGTTGAAATATTAGGTTTTAAAAAACCAACGCCAGCAATAATAAAGGCAAGAGAAATATAGAGAATATTGATGTAGAGCGGCTGTTGCTCAATACGGGACGTATAGTCTTTTGTGGGGATATTTTGTGGAAGGTCAACCTCATCCGGATTGACAATGACCATCACACTTCCTTTGTCTTCGAAACGGACTGGAGATGTCTTCTCACCAGTTTTAATTTTCTGGATAGCATCACCCCCGCGACCTTCCAGAATCAACTGATATTCCTGCCCCTGATAGGTGATAATTTGTCGTGATCCTGTTCCCTCAAAAGCCATACCAAAATGGCCAATAACAAGTAAAACTGCACCAAAAGCAACCGCCTTACGCTGCCCCAGATATTTGTCCGCCAGCATACCCCCAAAAATTGACATGACATAAACAAGTGAAATATAGGCTCCATAGATAAAAGAGGAGCGTTCATCAGAGAAAAGAAAATGCTGTGTCAAATAAATAATCAGCAGCCCACGCATGCCATAATATGAAAACCTCTCCCACATCTCTGTAAAAAACAAAATAATCAGACCACGCGGATGGCCTAAAAAAGTTTGTTCTGCCGGAGGCTGATCGAATGTGGTGCTGCTTGTTTTTGACATTTTTGTTCTCTGAGATAACTAAAAAAGACATTACAATCTTAATGGTAATTTTACCTAAAAAACCAGATAAGATTCAAGAGAAAAAAGATCTTACACGTTCAGGTTGATATTATTTTTTACAAATAAAAACTATTAGCCTTCCATATTTTCTTTGCAAAAGATTTATTTTGATGCAAATAAAAAACACTCTTCAAAAAAGAAGCAGACATGAGGTATCTATAAGAAAAACAATATTAAGTTAGACATTAAAACAGAAATAAAATCAAAACATTAAAAAAATTTTTTATGCAAAATTCTTCGTAGAGTTAAATACCTTACCTCCCTCCTTTATCTTATAGTTTTTAAGTATAAAACGCAGAAGTCAGGATTTTATAGGCCAGTTTTGCTGCCAGAAAATCACAGGCATGCCAGCCCTCAACAGGTGCAAGTTCATTAATATCAGCCCCTACAATTTTCCCCCGTTTTGCAGCTTCCTCAATAATCTCTATAGCTTCATCCCAAAAAAGACCGCCCGGCTCCGGCGTGCCTGTTGCGGGCATAAGGCTGCTGTCAAACCCGTCAAGATCAAATGTCAGATAGACCGGGCGCCCCCTGATATGAGAAACAATCTCATTGACAGACCAGTTTTTTTTATCCCGGGCGAAATACATGTGAATACGATCACGGTTGGCCTCCAGAAAAGGAATTTCTTCAGAAGAGATGTTGCGGATACCGCAGGAGATAAGCTCAATATGCTGCCCATGCTGTGCCACTGCATCATCATCAAGACAGCGCCGCAGGGCACTGGCATGACTATAATGCTCCCCCTGATACCCGTCACGCAAATCTGCATGAGCATCAAAATGCAGGATAACAAGATCCTGATAATGTCTTGCAAAAGGACGAATGGCCCCAGCGGTCAGTGCATGCTCCCCCCCCAGAACAAGTGGAAATTTTCCATCCTCTAACACCCTCTGCACAGAGTTTTCTAACCGGGCAAGTGCGGACTTAATATTTTGAGGAATGTCTGACTCTTTCAGAGTAACAGGAGCAATTTTGCGATAGGGCTCACACCACAGGCCTTCATCAAATAATTCCACTTCATGGCTGGCTTTCAGGATAGCCCGGGGCCCCTTTGCTGTTCCCCTGCCATAACTCACAGAAGCCTCAAGTCCAAAAGGAATGATAACAGTTTTTGCATCCCGGTAAGAGACAGCATCCTGTTCCGGAAGGCCAAGAAAGCCCTCCTCCGGTCTCATATATTTCATAACAAACCTCAACAGGGAATCTGGACATCTTTCTTCTCCGGACCTAAAGCCTAAAAAACCATATAAGTCAGACAAAAGAGATAATATACTCTCCGAAAATCCTTATCCCTTCTGGAAAAGTTTAGTGTAATGGCGTGATCTCCTTGTCTTCCACACACCATGATGATAGGCACTGCTCACCAGTAAGGGCAAAACAGAGCTGGCCTCAGCATAGATCATTTGTTCATAAGCCGTATCGACTTTGCCCCAGGAACAGGCCTCCTTCAGGGTCGAGCTGGAACAGGCACCATCGCGAACATCAGCCACTGTGATTTGCAGGGCATATTTATGCATATCCACCGTTTTGCCTAAAATCTCAGCACAAACCACAGTATCCTGAACAAAATTCTTAGGAACCCCTCCCCCAATCATCAGCAAACCTGTCGTTCCGGCTTTGATTTTTATATCTGTCAGTTCCCGAAAATCACGTATAGAATCAAGAGTTAAGTGCTGATCAGGATTATCAACCTGATGTTTAACCAAACCAAAACCCGCTGAAGAATCAGTAAAAGCCGGACAAAAAACCGGGACATGATGCTCATATGCCAGCTGCACCAGAGATTCTGATTTTTTTGCATGACCTTTGGCTAAATATTTTCCCATTTCATAAATAAACTCGCGTGAGCTGTAAGGCCGGGGGTCAAGCCTGTTTGCAAGCTCATACACAATATGATCACAAGCCTGCAAATCTGTTTCATCAATATAGGTGTCGTAAATACGGTCAATAGAGAGAGACCTTAGCTGCTGATCATCACTATGGGGACTGCCATGATAATGCTTAAACCCAAGGGCTTCAAAGAAATCCATATCAACGATAGAGGCCCCCGTCGCCACAACGGCATCCACCATGGAGTATTTGATCATATCCGCATAAAGTTTCATACACCCCGCCGCAGATGTGGAGCCCGCAAGGGTGAGAATAACAGAACATGTCTCATCACCCAGCATACGGTTGAAAATTTTATCAGCACGCCCCAAATCCCTCGCCGTAAAAGACATAGCCTCCATACCCTCAAGAATGGGGCGCGCATCAAAAGACGTTATATCAATATGTTCCACCTGTCTTTTAAGGAGGTCTGATCTCAGCGTGTTGTCATTTTCCTGCTTCATAACAAATACCTTCCTCTTTTCAGGCACCAATGATTTCCAGTTTCTCATGTGCTGAGTGCGTTTGACCATACATGGTCATCAAAGGTTCATCGCGCACAGAAATCATCTTGTCCTCACATTGAAAACCATTAAACCCTGTGGCCATGACACGCCCATAGGCACCCATCTGACCAATTTCGATCAACTCTCCTTCTTCTGCATCACCTGGAAGGTAAAAAGGACCTTTCATGTAATCCAGAGAATCACAGGTTGGCCCATACAAACTGAACGGCATCAGGTCAGTAGAATAAACTTCCTCATCACGAATAAGTTTCATAGGAAAGATAAACCCGGGTGTTCCGGCATCAAACAGGCTGCCATACGTCCCATCATTAATATAGAGATGGTTGTCTTTACGGAGAAGGATTTTGACGATGAGAGAAACAGATTCTGCCACCAAGGCCCGCCCGGGCTCTGACAGAAGCTGCATACCCTCATGGCCAGGTATGTCTTTAAACTCCTCATGTATGGCGTCAAAATACTCACATATATCCGGAGGTATCATGCCCGGATAAATAGACGGGAAACCTCCCCCAACGTTAAAATAGTGGGGTGTTATCTTTGTTTGCCCGATAACCTCTCGTGCCATACGCATCGCAATACGATAAGCATCCGGATGCATGCACTGTGAACCAACATGAAAACAGAGGCCAAATTTTTCTGCTTTCTCTGCTGTTTTTTTGATAAGCTGAGGTGCATCCTGAAGATTAATACCAAATTTTTCTGCCAGAGTCAGTTCTGCGAAACTGTTGGGCATAGAGAGACGTATATGAAGGTTTAAATCTCTGGCATGGTGTGTTTCTTCTAAAATTTTGTTGAGCTCAGCTTCGCTATCAAGAGAAAAATGGCGCACGCCATAAGTATAGTATGCTTCACGAAGAGCATGGCGTGATTTCACAGGATGCATAAAATAAAGCATGGCATCCTCAAACAGGCCATGAACAAGCTCAATCTCCTCTAAAGATGCAACATCAAAAGAGTGTATGCCCTGCTTATAAAGAAAAATCAGAATACAGGGGTCCGGATTGGTCTTGACAGCATAAAGATGCGTGCTGTTGAAATGGTCCTGAAAACAGGCAACAGCTTTTGCCAGTGTTTGAGGACGAAAAACAAATTGTGATCGCTCTGGTAGTTTTCCTCTCACAGAGGCAATGGTTTTCAACGTCGTGCTCATCTCCGCTGTTAACCCTTATAGACATTTCAGGCCCTTTGCGAGACTTTGAAATGGAAGTTAAACATTTAAAAACAGCTTTTTCCTGAAATCATCCGGATCTCTGTTCCCTCTGTTCTTTAAGGAAGTAGTTCCCTTAAATATCCAAAGAGCCAGCCTCCTTTAACGATATCATTTCCTAAAAACAAGCAAAAAAAATCTATCGGCTGTATTCCGTATAAAAAATTTATAAACCATGAGGGGCATATGTTAAAAGAACTTTTTTTGAATGTCCTGGCAAGACGGTCCCAAAGGCCAAGATCAAGCCAAATGGCTTATCTGTGTACCTAAAATGACTTCAATCTCTATAAAACCGGGTGAGCCTCTTTACAGGTCTGTTTTTTTACAAAATATCAGAAACAAAAGCCCTCACCAGCCCTGAGATTCCAGGCCCGAACTTATGGTGTGATCTCAAAAATACCATCTACTTCCACAGCCGCCCCAAGAGGCAGGCCCGAACAGCCCACAGCAGATCGTGCATGGCGACCAGCCTCCCCAAACACATCGATCATGACCTGAGAACAACCATTCATGACAAGGGGAATATCCGTAAAATCAGGATGGACGTTAATAAATCCTCCAAGTTTAACCACACGCTGAAGACGTTCCAGACCGCAGGCAGCCTTAATTTGAGCCAGAAGATGAAGGGCACACAAACGGGCAGCCTTTTGCCCCTCCTCAATGCTGAGTGTTTCTCCAAGACGCCCTTTTACAAGACCTTCCGGCCCCTGACAAAGCTGACCAGAGACATAAAGCTGTGATCCTGTTATATAAAAAGGAACATAAAGAGCCACAGGGGCCGCTGCTGCAGGGAGCTCAAGACCATGGGCCTGAAGACGATGTTCATAATCTGTCATACAATATACCTTTTTTGATAAATACAGAGCCTCATAAAAAGAAAGTATCTTCCCTATTTAAGACCTCCGGAAAACTTTATATCTCTTTTTTCTTTTATTGGAAAACAAAACAAAGTTTTTTAAAAAAGGTTGACACAAAACAGGAACACATATAGAACAAAAAGGATAGGTATTTTTCAGGAGCCAGATATATGTTAACCGCTCAACAAAATAAACTTTTACAGTTTATAGAGCAACGTCTTGAGGAAACAGGTGTTTCTCCGTCTTTTGAGGAGATGAAAAAAGCTTTAGGCCTGGCCTCTAAATCAGGTGTTCACCGCCTTGTAAAAGCCCTTGAAGAGCGTGGGTTTTTACGCCGTCTTCCTCATCGTGCCCGTGCTGTGGAGGTTTTACGTTCCCCTTTAAAAAGCACTGAACAGGATCATAAAAATGAAGACAGGTTTCAAAAATCCTTTACACCCAAACTGGTTAAGGGGGAGAAAGACCCCTTCTTTTCACGTCAGAAAAGTGTGGTCGAGGAAAGTGTAGAACTTCCTGTTTTGGGATCTATTGCTGCGGGAACACCTATAACGGCTATTCAGGATGAAATAGATCGTTTGTCTGTGCCGGTTGAACTTTTAGGACGCGGAGAACATTTTGCCCTTGAAGTTCAGGGAGATTCCATGATTGAAGCTGGTATTCTTGATGGAGATACAGTTATTATTCAAAAAGCTCAGACAGCACGTTCCGGCGATATTATTGTTGCCCTTATTGAGCGTGAAGAAGCTACCCTCAAACGCCTTCGTAAAAAAGGAGAATCTATCGCCCTCGAAGCAGCAAACCCCCAATATGAAACGCGCATTTTTGGTACTCATCAGGTGGAGGTTCAGGGTAAGCTTGTTGGTCTGATACGGCGTTACAGATAGAGTATGACATACATCTCAGGATGAGGCAGGTGCTGGAGCAGGCTTTTATAAGTTTTCTGCAAAGGAAAACCTGAACCAACACCGTCAGACCTGTCACAAAAGACACAGACGAGAATATGATATCGCGCCGTTTCAGGGCCGGTTTAAAACATAAAACTCTCTTTGGTCCTTATACCTTCACATAAGAAAGCGTATTAGCCTACAATTTCTTCAGGAGAGAAAAAGAAGTTAATTTCCTGAACAGCAGTTTCAGGTGAATCTGAGCCATGGACAGAGTTCGCCTCAATAGATTCTGCAAAACGTGCACGAATTGTATCTGGTTCAGCCTGTTGTGGATCCGTTGTCCCCATGACATGGCGATAATGAGCAATAGCATTATCACCTTCAAGAACCTGAACCACAACGGGTCCTGACATCATAAATCTTACCAGATCATCAAAGAAAGGACGTTCTTTGTGAACAGCATAAAAGCCTTCAGCCTGATTTCTGTTGAGGCGTATACGTTTTTGAGCAATAATCCGCAGGCCTGATTCTTCAATGACAGCATTAACCTGACCTGTCAGGTTACGGGCGGTAGCATCGGGTTTAATGATGGAGAAAGTGCGCTCGAGTGTCATGATCTTAAGAACTCCTAAAAACTATGAAATGTTCCGGGATTAAGAATTTCTTCTTTCCACAAAGCAGAAATATCACGGGTGCTTATAAAACCAATTCTATGCTTAAGCAAGATATTATCATAGGATAAGATTTCTTTTTAAAGAGAGAAGAAATAATTTAGGAACAGGCATGTTAAAGCAGGGAAGAAACCATCCTGTCGGCGCACAAACACAGGTCAGGCTGAAAAGCTTCCCGAAAAACTTAAGAAAAGCTCCCAGGACTAAACTTCACCCTCCACCTCCCGGACAACGTCCACAACAGCCTGCGTAAGTGTTGAGAGATCCTCTTCTGAAATCACAAAGGGGGGCATGAGGTAAATAACCTGTCCTAAAGGACGCACCCAGACACCTTTTTCAAGAAAGCGTGAGCGTAATATCTCACATCCTGGCCCCCGGGACAGTTCAACCACCCCCACCGCCCCTTTAACACGTACATCCCTGACACAGGACAGGTGCTGCACAGGCGCAAGCGCTGCTTGCAGATGCTCCTCTATATTCCTCACCTCCTCAAGACGATCTTCGCGCTCAAAAAGATCGAGAGAGGCATTCGCTGCCGCACACCCGAGAGCATGCCCCGTATAGGTTGGACCGTGCATGAAGGCTTTTTCTTCTGCCTCATCCCAGAAAGTTTGAAAAACAGACTCCCGTGCCAAAGTTGCCGCCAGAGGCACAAAACCTCCTGTCAGTGCTTTGGAAAGTGTCATAATGTCCGGGGTAATGCCTGCCTGTTCACAGGCAAACATAGTCCCCGTGCGTCCAAAACCCGTCATAATCTCATCAAGAATCAAAAGAACATCATAACGACGGCAGGTCTCAGCAATAAAACGCAGGGTCTCCGCCGTGTGAAAACGCATGCCCCCCGCCCCCTGGATAAGGGGTTCGAGAACAAGGGCCGCCGTTTCATGAGCATGCTGTTGAACACACGCCTCAAAAACTTTTTTTTCCTCTGATGTATGGGGAATATCTGCTAAAATTTGTTTAGGCATGGCCCCGGAAAACAGGGTATGCATGCCTTCCTCCGGGTCACAAACACTCATCGCAGCAAAGGTATCGCCATGATATGCGCCGCGGAAAGAGATAAAACGTGTTTTGCCTTTTATGCCCTGATTAAGCCAGAATTGCAGAGCCATTTTCATGGCAGCTTCAACAGAGACAGAACCAGACTCAGAAAAAAAGACGCGATTGAGATCGCCCGGTGTCAGCGCAGCAAGACGGCCGGCAAGACGACAGGCCTGTTCATGGACAAGCCCGCCTAACATCATGTGCGACAGGGTATGAAGCTGACGCTCTATAGCATCACGGATGAAGGGATGTTGTGCACCATGCACCTGGGTCCACCAGGAACTCACACCATCAATGAGCTCCTGACCACTGGCAAGCCTTATCCTGACCCCCTCCGCCCCCACAACGGGGGAAGGTGTTGTCATTGTCTTCATCTGGGCATAAGGCAACCAGAGATGGTTTAATCCCTCCTCAAACCAGGGGGGTGTTTTTGGGGAAGTGAACATCTTAAAAATTCTTTCTGTTATATATGAGAATCATGGGGCTTATCCCTTTGCGTTTGGCTCAAACTTCTTTTAAGAGACGTTCTTAAACCCCAAACAGCCCCGACATATATGATACAGGAGGTTATGATGAAAGCCTCACATAAACATCAGCCGATAACAGATCCTTTCTCAACAGATTGATCAGGCCTTAAAAGAACAACACCTTTTTCTGTACTTAAGGCCCCCAGAATAAGAAATTCTGATTTTACACCGGCAATACGTTTCTCAGGCAGGTGAAGTAACCCGACCACCTGGCGGCCGAGAAGTGCTTCTGGCGTATAATTTTCTGTAAGCTGGGCAGAGCTTGTTTTAATACCTTCCCTGCCAAAATCTACCTTTAAGACAAAAGCAGGTTTACGTGCCCCTTTATTGACATGAGCCTCCAGCACTGTACCAACACAGAGGGTTAATTTTTCAAAATCTTCAGGCGTAATCTGTTTCATCCTGCCTCTTTTCAGTGGTATAGAACCGGGGAGACGTCAAAGAGAGTATATTTACCCTGTCTGTTCAGGAGTATCGCGCTATGAGCTCTGTTTTTCACCCTGCTTTTAAGGACTGTTTCCCCTGTGTCATGGGTATCCTGAATGTGACGCCGGACAGTTTTTCTGACGGAGGTCACTATACCACTGTCAAAACTGCTGTAAAGCATGCCCTTCATATGTTTGAGCAGGGTGCCTGTATCGTCGATATTGGAGGAGAATCCACACGCCCTGGTGCAGATTTTGTTGAGGAAGAAGTTGAACTGAACCGTATCCTCCCCATTGTAAAGGCTATACGGGCTGAAACCTCGGCCCCCCTCTCCATTGACACACGGCGTCCTTTTATAGCACGTGCCGCCATAGAGCATGGGGTGAATATCTGGAATGATGTCACAGCCCTGACCTCAACCCCGGACGCGCCAGAGATAGCAGCTCAACTGAAAGTTCCGGTTATTCTGATGCATGCTCAGGGTTCCCCCAAAACCATGCAAAAAAAACCTTTTTATGCAAACCCTGTTGAAGAAATTTATACATATCTTCAGGAACGTGTCACAAAAGCACACAAAGCAGGTGTTGAACACGTCATGATTGATCCGGGCCTTGGTTTTGGAAAACGGCCAGAGGATAACCTCGCCCTTTTAAAGAATCTTAAGCGTTTTAAGAAGCTTGCTCCTGTTCTTATTGGGGCTTCCCGTAAATCCATGATCGGGGCCATTGACAGTTCTGCCAGCATGGCAGAGGACCGGTTGGGAGGTTCTCTGGCCGCGGCTTTATGGGCGCTTGAGGAGGGTGCGAGCTGTCTGCGGGTTCATGATGTCAGAGAAACAATTCAGGCCATCAAAATCTGGCAGGCAATTAAAGAGGGACCTTAAAACGCATCCCCCAAACTCTGATACATGCGTTATGGCAGTCATGCACAGAAAAAAGTCAAAATTTCCGACATGTATTCTCATGGATAAAACTTTCTACCCCTGTAAAAACATCTTATGCCCCGGCTTTCTTGCGTGTGGGTGCTTTTCTGTTTTTTTTACTTTTTGCCTTGTCTTCCAGAAGGGTAAGAGCCTCCTCAAGGCTGAGAGACTGAGGGTCCTGATGTTTGGCAAGGCTTGCATTCAAACGTCCTTCCTGAACATAGGGACCATAGCGCCCATCCATAAGCTTAACAGGCTGTCCTGTTTTGGGATTTTCTCCTAAATCTTTCAAAAGACCTTTTTTTGTCTTAGCTGATTTTTCTGCAAGCAGGCTAACGGCTCTGTTCATGTCAATTGTAAAGAGTTCTTCTGCCTCTTTAAGATTAGCATAAACACCATCATGGAGAAGATAAGGTCCATACCGGCCAAGCCCTGCGGTTATGGGCTTTCCTGTCTCAGGATGCTGACCAACAGTTCTTGGGAGGCTGAGAAGCCTGAGGGCAGCCTCCAAAGACATATCTCCCCAGCCTTTAGGAATGGAGGAGCGTTTGGGCTTTTCCCCTTCTCCAAGTTGCACATAAGATCCGAAACGGCCATTTTTGAGAAAAACATCAAGCCCTGTTTCAGGATCCTGACCTAAACTTCCATCATCTTTGATCTCCTGACCTGCCTCCCCTTCCTTTCCCGGGTTCAAAGGCCGTGTATAGTGACACTCAGGATAACGGGAGCAGCCGATAAAAGAGCCATGGCGTCCTACTTTTAAACTTAAAGATCCCTCCTGACATTTTGGACAGAGCCTCGGATCGCTGCCATCACCGGGATCGGGGAAAATATGAGGCCCTAAAGCTTCATTCAGCCTGTCTAAAACTTCCGTAATACGCACATCATCCAGATCTTTGACCGTTGTGATGAAATCACGCCAAAAGTCTTCAAGAAGATGTTTCCAGCCCAGTTTGCCCTGTGAGACATGATCGAGCTGTCCTTCAAGATCCGCTGTAAAGTCATATTGGATATAGCGATGAAAGAAATTATCAAGAAAAGCTGTGACAAGGCGGCCTTTATCGTCCGGGACAAAGCGTTTTTTATCCATATGCACATAACCACGATCTCTCAGAAGGGAAAGGGTTGAGGCATAGGTTGAGGGACGGCCAATACCAAGCTCTTCCATAGTTTTGACAAGAGAAGCTTCCGTAAAACGCGGGGGGGGCTGGGTGAAATGCTGATCTTTGAGAACATTTTTGATCTGAAGTAAAAGGCCGGGCTCCAGCTTTGGCAGACGTTTCTCTCCTTCTTCCTCCGTATCATCCTGACCTTCACGGTAGAGGCATAAAAATCCGTCAAAAGTAAGAACAGACCCTGTTGCCCGTAAGATAAGCTGACGTGTTTTTTCCCCTGTTTCTAAAACAGCGCGCTCCAAAAGAGCATCAGCCATCTGGCTGGCAAGCGCACGTTTCCAGATAAGGGCATAAAGTTTGCCTGTCTCGCCTGTTAAAGATGTTGCGTCCGGGTGACGGGTAAAGTCTGTGGGGCGAATAGCCTCATGCGCTTCCTGAGCATTTTTGGCTTTAGAAGCATAAAGACGTGGCTTACTGGGACAATATTTCTTTCCAAAGCTTTTTTCAATTTCCTGACGTGCGGCCTGGATAGCACCTGGCTCCATATGCACACTGTCTGTTCGCATATAGGTAATAAGGCCTGTTTCATAAAGTTTTTGTGCAGCCCCCATGGTTTGTGATGCTGAAAAGCCGAGCTTTCTCCCCGCTTCCTGCTGTAGGGTTGATGTGGTAAAGGGGGGCGCAGGAGAACGCTTTCCCGGCTTTGTTTCGAAGGAGAGAACTTCTAAGCTTGCCTGCTCAACCTGTTTTCGGGCCTGTTCTGCTTCTATTTCTGAAGGAAGGGAGAATTTTGTAAACTTCTTCCCCTCTGCCTGAACAAGACGTGCTTTAAAAACAGGAGAGTCTGCATGGTGAAGACTGGCATCTACCGTCCAGTATTCACGCGGTTTGAAAGCTTCAATCTCAGTTTCCCTCTCACAAATCAGACGAAGGGCAACAGACTGGACACGCCCCGCTGAACGTGCCCCTGGTAGTTTACGCCATAAAACGGGGGAAAGCGTGAAGCCAACCAGATAATCAAGCGCACGACGTGCGAGATAGGCTTCCACAAGCTCCATATTCAACTCACGTGGATGGGTCATTGCCTCCTGAACAGCTTTTTTTGTAATAGCATTAAAGGCAACACGCTTTATCCTGATATCTTTAAGAAGGCGGCGTTTCTTTAAAACTTCCAGAACATGCCAGGAAATAGCCTCCCCTTCCCTGTCAGGATCAGTTGCAAGAATGAGGCTATCCGCGCCTTTGACAGCCTCTGCTATTTTTTTAAGATTCTTACCTGCCTTGGTTTGTGTCTCCCAATCCATAGCAAAACCCTCATCAGGACGCACAGAACCGTCCCTGGCCGGCAGATCACGCACATGACCATAACTCGCCAGCACGATATAATCCGGGCCTAAATATGTATTAATAGTTTTTGCTTTAGCGGGTGATTCAACAATAACAACGTTCATTCGCGGCCCTTTTAAAGTCTTTTTTAGCTTTATAAAGTGAAGAATTTATACTCTGGTTATATATACAATAAAGAGCTAAACCCTAATTAAATTTGTTAGCCCTTATAAAAAGGTAAGTATAAAAAATTTTACAGATTTTTTAGCCTGAAAAATAGTTACTCCACAGATCTGAAACAATTCTCTGAAAACCAGAAATGTCAGGCTGGCTAAGGACAATATATTTGTCAAGTTCAAACAAGGCTTGCAATTTAGTTGCAAATTTAATATATACAATTAAAAGTATAAGTTTACTCTTTGTTAAAGATTTTTAAGGGGTTTTATGATTCATACTATTGTAAATTTCGTAAGGAATCGAACATGAATGATAAAAAAGAACAACGGAATCTACATCCAACACAAGCTGAAGCCAGAGATTATATAGCAGATATGTTAATAGATCTGGCTTGTATTGCAAAAAAGGCACAAATCGTAGAGTTTGATTCTCTGTTAATACATTTTTCAAAAATCATTCGTGAACAGGGCATTAAGAAGTCATAAGTTTCATTTGGATCCTATTCATATTTTGGTGAGTTTGATCCTGGAATTTTGTTCCCTTACCTGTAACAAGAAAAGCCAGGGCTGTGGAGCAGGCATGAAGCCAGGTATCAACATAAACTTTTTCCTGTTTTGAAAAATCAGATAAAACATAAGGTGTCACACGATCTTTGGATCCAGGGTGGCCAATACCCATCCGCACACGTATGAAATCAGCCCCTATATGCTGGATAACAGATTTCAGACCATTATGACCAGCAGCACCCCCTCCCTGTTTGACACGAAGTTTTCCAAAAGGAAGATCCAGCTCATCATGAAAGACAAAAATATGATGGGAGGGAATTTTATAAAAGCGTGCTACTTCCCCAACTGAACGCCCCGATTCATTCATATAGGTCCCGGGTTTTAAGGTGAGAACCTGAAGGGGACCCTGTTTTAGTCTTGTTAAGCTGCCCTGTCTTACATACCCCTGAAAGCGTTTACGTTCCGGAGAAAATCCGTACTCATGGGCCAGACTATCAATGGCCATAAAGCCGATATTATGACGATTGTTCTGATAAGAAGAACCAGGATTACCAAGGCCTGCGATTAAAAACATCACACCCCTTTCATGCATGAGGCAAAAACTTTATTTACAGAATCGACAAAGACAATGTAAGATTCTACGCTGAGTTTCCTTTTATGACCTGCCATATAACAAAACACAAGGCGAGGCTGTGGGGTAGGGTTTTAGGATAAAGAGGGCTTTTTCATGACAACTGAATTTTATGATCACCTCCATCAAGAGCTTCAGGATATTAAAGAACAGGGGCTTTACAAGCGCGAACGGATTATTACATCCCCCCAGGCCGCAGGCATTGATGTCTTAAAGGACAGGGGGGAAGGTCAGGAAACTGTCATTAACTTCTGCGCTAATAATTATTTAGGTCTGGCTGATCACCCTCTCCTTATTGAAGAAGCTCAAAAAGGGCTTGAAAGCTATGGTTATGGCATGGCTTCTGTGCGTTTCATCTGTGGGACGCAAAATATTCATCGCGAACTTGAGAAAAAGCTGGCTGACTATCTTGGTTTTGAGGACTCTCTTTTATATGCCGCGTGTTTTGATGCCAATGGGGGTCTGTTTGAGCCCCTTTTGACGGCAGAGGATGCCATTATTTCTGATGCCTTAAACCATGCCTCTATCATTGATGGGATCCGGTTGTGTAAGGCCAGACGCTATCGTTTTCAAAACCGCAATATGGAAGATCTGGAGGCCAGGCTTAAAGAGGCCAGAGCGGAAGGGGCCCGCCATATCATGATTGCCACGGATGGTGTGTTTTCCATGGATGGATCCATAGCGCCCCTTGGCACCATAACAGAGCTGGCTGAGCGCTATGGTGCCCTTGTTATGGTCGATGATTGTCATGCCACAGGCTTTATGGGACCTGAAGGGCGCGGAACGGCGGCTCATTGCGGTGTTGAAGGGAAGATAGACATTCTGACGGGAACTTTAGGAAAAGCTTTAGGCGGTGCTATGGGGGGCTATGTCTGTGCACGGGCCGGTGTCATCGATATGCTACGCCAGCGTTCACGCCCTTATCTTTTCTCCAACGCTTTGGCACCCAGTCTTGTTGCAGCTTCTCTGAAAGCTCTGGAACTCGCACAGACAGGTGATGATCTTCGCAAGCGCCTCTTTGAGAATTCCGAACACTTTCGTCAGGGTTTGGCAAAAGCTGGTTTTACACTTTTACCGGGGGAACATCCTATCATTCCTGTCATGCTGGGTGAAGCACGTCTGGCGCAAACCATGGCAGATGCCCTGCTGCAGGATGGTATTTATGTGATTGGCTTTTCCTACCCAGTCGTGCCTAAAGGACAGGCACGTATTCGCACACAAATGTCTGCTGCCCATACCCTGGACCAGATTGATAAGGCCATAAAAGCCTTTTCAAAAACCGGACGCGCTTTAGGGGTGATAAACTAAACAGACATGGAGAAAACCCAAAACAAGCATGATGTTCACAAATCAGGGGATCAGGAAAACCAAATGACAGATTATGAAAGTCTTACCCTTTTGGGGCAGGATAAAAATATTCCCTCCTCACCAGAAGACGCAAAGCTGGAGCGTGTTGCCAACCCCCGGCCAGAAGAGCCCTATCTTGTCCGTTTTACCTGTCCTGAATTTACCTCACTTTGCCCCGTGACAGGACAACCCGATTTTGCGCACCTTGTGATTGATTATGCTCCGCAAGACTGGCTTGTCGAATCAAAATCTCTCAAGCTTTATCTTCAGTCTTTCCGCAATCATGGAGCTTTTCATGAAGACTGTACCGTCATGATAGGGCGTCGCCTTGTTGATGAACTCAACCCCCACTGGCTCCGCATCGGAGGGTATTGGTACCCGCGCGGTGGTATCCCTATCGATGTATTTTATCAACATGGCGATAAGCCTCAGAATCTCTGGGTCCCTGACCAGGGTGTTCCTTCTTATCGTGGCCGGGGTTAGAAACGTCTCCCCTGCTGCATGCCCTCCAAACTTTGGAACCTCAATGAATGTTCAGATACATAGCATCGTTCTTCATCATGGGTTCCTTACATTGTGGATAAGGCAGATGTTTTAAGAAAGATACATAGATCTCACATGGAGATCTGTAGTCTAAATGCAAAAATTCCTGCCTTTATGGTAAATGTTCATACATACGGATTATCTCAAAAGGCCCGGCGATAAAGTCCCGCTTCAGGCGAAAAACACCAACACCATTATGTGTTCCTGCAAAATTAGTATTGCCTTCCACAGTGAAAAAGGTGGACCCATAGCTCCATGTTACAATTCCTGTGTGATGGGCAACACCATTCGGGTAAATAAAAAGAAAAACATCACCACTTTTGGGCTGATAAAGACCTTGTTCCAGCTCAGAACGTGTGACCAGAATGCCCTTCTTTCTTGCATCCTTACGCATGGTTTCAACAGCATAGGTTTTTTCAAAATAATCCGTATATTTTTGACCAAATTGCGCAAAAGCAGAATCAAGAACCGTTTGCGCAAAACCTGCACACCACGCCCAGGGCTCCCCTTCATGACCACCCATAAAGCTCCTCACCCACGGTCCTGTATTGGGCTCTATTTCAAAGGGACGCCACATTTCATACTGAAAAGCATATCTATAAACAGTCTCAGCAATTGAATAGTTCTGCTGAGGTAAAGCATGGTCTATATGATAAGCCTGCCACATCGGGTTGATAAGGGCCCGCCAGGTAGGTTCATCAACAGTCCCTGTTGTTTCCAGATCAACAAAAGCCTGAAAAGCTTTAACACCCTCCTGTGTCCTGCGCCCAAAAAAACCATCACGTTCAACAGAAAAATCAAAGGCAGCATCATAAGCTTCCCATATGCTCAGCCATTCCTGAACCTTTTTAACAACAGGGTCCTCATCCCCTCTTTGAAGATTTTTCTCAAAAGCATTAACCTCTTTCTGATATTCTGTTTTGACACGATGGGTTTCTGTTCCAGCATCTTTAATCCAGCCAGAAGACGTTAGAGAGTTTTGGAAAATAATATGGCTTTCAGGACTCATGAGCATGACACCTTCTGTAAACAAAGAGAGGTGCAAGTATAATAATTTTTTCTTCCCAATTCGTTTTTTTTACTGTTAAACTTGATAGCTTTACAGAATATCCTAAAATATCTTCAGGGGTTTTTCTTCAGGCTCCATAAACAGGTTTTGCCTTAGCAAGTTTATCAAAAGCCATCAAATCCTCCAAAAGGGATTTAAAAGAACGCAGGGGAACCATATTTGGACCATCAGAAGGTGCATGATCAGGATCAGGATGGGTTTCCATAAAAACCGCAGCAACACCAACAGAAACCGCAGCACGTGCAAGAACGGGTACAAACTCCCTTTGTCCGCCACTTCTGCTTCCCATGCCACCGGGCTGCTGGACGGAATGGGTGGCATCAAACACGACGGGACACCCTGTTTTGGCTAAAACGGGCAGTGAGCGCATATCCGATACCAGCGTGTTATACCCAAAGCTTACACCGCGTTCACAGACAAGGATATTGTCATTACCAGCACCAACAAGCTTATCAACAACATTTTGCATGTCCCAGGGGGCAAGAAACTGCCCTTTTTTGACATTGATCACACACCCTGTTTGTGCTGCAGCCACCAGAAGATCTGTTTGACGGCACAGAAAAGCAGGAATTTGGAGAATATCGACCACCTCTGCAAGGCGGGTGCACTGGGCTGCTGTATGTACATCAGTTAAAACCGGCAGGCCGACACGTTCACGAATTTCTGCAAAAACAGGCAAAGCGGCCTCAAGCCCTACACCGCGTGGACTGTCAGAACTTGTTCTGTTGGCTTTATCAAAAGAGGTTTTATAAACAAGCTGCACCCCAAGATCTTCAGATATGTCTTTCAAAGCTGAAGCTGTTTCAAGCGCATGGTCACGACTTTCCATCGCACAGGGGCCTGCTATGATGCTCAAAGGCTTTGTCTGACTAAAACTGACAGGTTGTATGGTCGATCCTGAAATCTCAACATGTGCTTTGGGGTGATCTGGCATGGCTTTCTCTTTCTTTGTATAATCTGTCAAATTTTATAATGTCTTATCCTTTTATATAAGAAAGACCCCGTCTAAAAAAAAGGGGGAGAGAGAAGAGGAACAGGTACACATAAGTCTGAGAACAGAAGCTGCCCTGAACATATTAAAACATAAGCTGTAAAGAGGCATGAAGTATTTTTACCTTTTATTTTTCTAAAAAATATAGAATTTATGTTTTCCTGTTTTTAAGGTTATTGTTAAACCTTGCCTTGCTTAATTTTTTATTGTGAAACAGAAGACCAGAGAAAGAACAAAAATTTTTCTTCAGCAAATATAACAAAGGTTTCTACCATGAATGCTTCCAGAACTATTACTCATGATCCTGTGGCTCTCACCTCTCAGCTTATACAATGTCCAAGTGTGACACCTGAGGAAGGTGGCGCTTTAGATCTCCTCCAAAATATTTTAGAACCTGCTGGTTTTCACTGTAAGCGTTACCCTTTTGAAGATGTTGATAATCTTTATGCCCGTTTCGGAGAGGGAGATCCGCATTTATGTTTTCTGGGCCACACCGATGTTGTCCCCCCCGGTGATGCAGCAGCGTGGAAACACCCTCCCTTTTCTGGTCTTGTAAAAGATGATATTCTCTGGGGACGGGGGGCCGCTGATATGAAAGGCGGGGTTGCAGCCTTTGTTATAGCAGCTCTTCGCTATCTTCAAAGAGCAAAACCTTCAGGAAGCATATCTTTTGTAATTACAGGAGATGAAGAAGGAAAAGGCGATAATGGAACCCGACGCCTGCTCCCTGTTTTAAAAGAAAAAGGTGAGGTTTTCAGTCACTGTCTTGTGGGGGAACCAACAAGTGTTAAAACAATAGGGGACATAGTAAAAATTGGGCGAAGAGGTTCCCTGAACGCGCATATTACCGTTCTTGGGCAACAGGGACATGTTGCCTATCCTGAAAGAGCTAAAAATCCCATTCCTGCTCTTCTGAATATTCTGGATGTTTTAAGGAGAAGAAATCTGGATGACGGCACCACAGATTTTCAGCCCTCCAATCTGGAAATCACCACTATAGATGTTGGTAACCCCACCCATAACATCATTCCTGACAAAGCTGAAGGTCTTTTAAATATACGCTTTAATACAGTTCATAAAGGTGCTGATCTTGCGCACTGGATAGAGGAGGTATGTGCGCAACACACACAAAATTCCGGGGTGGACTATAAACTTATCACCAAAGTTAGTGGTGAAGCTTTTCTAACAGAAAAAGGCCCATTTACCTGTCTTATCCAGGATGCCATCAAAGCGGGGGTGGGACTTGATACAGTTCTCTCAACCAGTGGCGGGACATCAGACGCACGTTTTATGAAGGACTATGCACCTGTTGCAGAACTTGGTCTCTTATCTCATAGTATTCATCAGGTGGATGAACATACGCCTGTCCGTGATCTTCAAATCCTCACCTCTCTTTATGAAGATATTCTGGAGCGCTATTTTAAAACTTTTTCTTCTTAAACATGCTCCCTGTTCTGAAGAAAACCTGTCACGTCAAGGCTCACATTTATGTCCTTATGGACACGGGGCCTGCTTGCGCCGATCCTTGTCATAATCCCGTATGATCTGGCCAACACGAATACGGTATTGGCTAAAAAGCTGTTCACGACCTTGTTGTTGAGCCGCTTTATGGCCAGCATGCGTGCGCCAGGCCTGAAGAGCAGTTTCATCACGCCAAAAGGAAAGCGAGAGGAGTTTTCCTGGTTGGCTCAGGCTTTCAAAACGCTCTATAGAGAGAAGACCATCCTGTTGCTCCACCTCACTTTTCAAGGCCGAAGCTAAATCAAGATAAGCCTGTTTATGGCCCTGTTTACAGGCATTTTCATCAAAAAAAACTTCAAAAATAACACCAATCATCTGTAGGATCCTTCTGCACAATAAATTCCATGATCAGAATTTCTTATCTCATCCCCTGGGGTCCTTTCCCTTTTTCCTCCGCATCTAAGAAACCATAAACGGCCGCCCACAAACTCTCACGACATTTCTCCAGATGGGCCAGGTGTCCGCCTCCTGGAATCAGACATTTTTGGAGAGAAGCCGCCCCGGTCAGCAGGAGCTCCAGCTGAGCCATATCAGAAGGCGTACACAAGGCATCATATTCACCTGTTACAAAAAAAACAGGGGCCTTTACTGTCTCCGCCTGATAGGGAGGTGTGCCGGACCAGGCTCTCGCAATATCATAAGAGGGGCCTGCAGGGACCTGAACAGCAGCAGGGGTGCGGGTTTGTGCCTGAGGGTCTGTTTTAAGATACGTCTCAAGCCAGGTTTCCAGTTCATCAGCATGAAGAGCGGGCCCCTGAAGGGTGTCTGTTTCAAAACGCCGGCGCTGATAGGCCGCATCAACCAGGCGAAAGGGGAAAGGAATCTCAGGAGAAGAAATCCCCTGTGCTGAAGGGGGAAAGCGTGGTGCGATGGGACCAAAAAGGACAAGTTTTCTAATGCGTTGGGGAGAAAGCCCTGCGACGATGATAGCTGCCATACATCCCCAGGAATGCGCGATAAGATCAAGGCTTTCCTGCCCTGTTTTTTGAAGAATATGCTCTATGACACGAAGAATCTGTTGGGCAGCGTGATTTGCCCCACCTGGTGGCGTAGCATACGTCACACCCTTTTCAGGATAGCGCTCTGACTCTCCAAAACCAGCCATATCAAAAGTCCAGGCATCCAGGCCCGCAGCACGTAAGTTTTCCAGCCATGAAGGCTGTCCTTTAAAAGACCAGTCCACCGACAGGTTTGAGGGAAAAGTTGCTCCATGAACATAAAGAACGGGTGGTCTTTGTTTCCCCTGTCCCGGACAGTGTGTGATCGCTAAAGACAGACTTATATCTTTTTCTGGTAAAATCCAGGACAGTTTTTGATGTTCTTTTAAAAGCATTATCTCTCTCACCCCCTGTCTTCTGTATAAGCTTCAGCCTGATACTAAAGGGTAGACAGACAAAAATGCTTCGGTTAAGATCGAAGCATGCATGAAGGACCATATTTTGCACAGGCAGCAGCCCTCATTGGTGATCCCGCACGTGCCACTATGCTGGCTGCCTTAATGCGTGAACATGCTTTGACGGCGAGTGAGCTGGCCTCCATCTCCGGCATCACGCCCCAGACAGCAAGCAGCCATATACGCAAGCTTTCAGAAACCGGCCTTGTCCGAAAACGCCAGCAGGGACGTCACCATTATATTGAGCTTTCAGGCCCTGATGTGGCCCATGCTCTGGAGGCTTTGATGGTTCTGACCCACCATGCTTCTCCCCGAAAGCGCACTATCAGGGGGGATAAGGGCATTCGTCGTGCACGAACATGCTATGATCATATAGCGGGACACCTTGGGGTACAGCTTATGCAGAGTATGGTTGAGAGGGGTGAAATCCTGCTTCAGGAGAAAACCTGTTCTTTAAGCCCCAAAGGAGAAGCTTTTTTTAAAAATCTGGGGGTAGATCTCCCCTCTTTATACCGAAAACGCCGTGTTTTTGCCATACCATGTCTGGACTGGAGTGAACGGCAAAGCCATCTTGGGGGTGCTTTAGGGGCGGCCCTGCTTGGTATATTTGAAAACAGGGCCTGGATATGCCGCCATCCCAAAAGCCGTATGCTTGCGATAACACCTGAAGGCTCAGAAGCCTTAACACGCTTATGGGGTATATATGTGAGGTTCTGCCCAAAGACATATAACCTTTCGCCCTACGCATGCCCTTCTATAATATCTTAACACAGAGCCAGGAAACTGTGATATTGTCGCTAAAAATTATGAAATTAGAGACAAAAAGAATCACGTCTGGTGGTCATATATTCTCTAAGTTAGAAAGAAGACCACCATCAGGGCGCTGTCATATTCTTCATTATTTTTGTAACAAAATCTGAGACATCCGTTCTGTTGTGACAACAGTGCCTGACCCCTGGAGGAAATAATTCTGGAAGATCATGTCTATACTGAAAAAAACGGTACCATTGTGTCAGGATCCCTGTGATTATTTCCGGGTTTGCTTCTAAAGAATAATCTCCTTCCAGAAAACTTCCCCCAAGAAGAAGTTTCATACCCTCCCCTTCAACAAAATTCTGATGGATATACTTTCCGGCCGCCCAATAGCTATAGTGACTTTGTGCCTTCTCCTCTTTGCGAACAAATTTTTCCGGAAGTGACAGAACAATCCCATCACCGCGGACAGGTCGTACCTCCTTTATTTTGAAAACCTGCTTTAAACCATGACCGGATGCATTGATAACAAAGGCATCTTCTTTAAGAAAACACAAAAGATCTTCAGCAGAACAGAGTTTTTTTTGATACAACTGAATACAGGGGCTACCCCTCAACCGTTCCAGTTTTTTAAGAAGGAATGACAGGGTATCAACCTGAAGGACATTCTCAAAACGCAGAAGTGTTTCTGACCGACGACGGTATAAGTCGCCACCACTTCCCAAAAAGAACCGGTCCTTATTCACGCTGAGAGGATAAAGCTGAAACCCCAGTATTTTATTAACTTCATGCGTCGCATAATTGTGGTGAGGTGCTTCACTTTCAGGCAAATCAGAAAAAACAATACGTTGTGATGGCTGAATAAAAGATCTGTAAGGTGAATCCTTCAGGAGACCTTCCCATTGGCTCTGTGCATCAGTCAACATACCCTTCCATACCCTCTCATCCTTATAAGGCCCCACTGAAACAGGCATGATATAGGCAACAGGGACACGGCTGGGGTAGTTAGCCTTATGCGTTAAGGGTTTAAAAGAGGGAAAAACAGATTCGACACCCCTGGGAAAAATTTCTGCAACAAGTGTTATATCCTGATAGCCGGCATTTAGTAATTCTTCTGCCAGAGTAAGACCAACAACCCCTGCGCCTACAATCGTGACAGGTTTCCCCTTGGAAAAACAATATTGATGAAGATCCCGAAGAAGCTTTATAGCAAGGGCAGGAGAAAGAGTAATACCCGCCCCCCCCATGCCATAGGCATGGTAAACTGAATATGTACTTCCACCTATTTGAAGGGGGGCAAGAAAATCCGCAACAAGATTATCCAGAAAAGGACGGGAGGCAACCAGCCACTCAATCTCACCATAGCACAGAACCCGATCAGCAAAGCTGTGGAGGTTGAGGAGTCTAACAGGCTCCCCGTCAAAATTCTGGACAGAATGCTCCGACACAAGCCCTCACATTTAATCAAAGACTAATCCCCGGGAACTTTGTACGTCCGGGATACTAAAAAAGGAGATAGCCACACATGATTCTTACGCTGATCCAAGTAAATCCTAAAAATAAATTATACAGAAGAAACAGTATTATTTATCTGTTAAGTAACATTTAAACAACAAAAAGGGCTTTTAAAAACATTAAGGTTAATATGATTTACATTATTTATAATATTAAATTGTAATTATATTTTGAAAATATTACTTGATTTTTTATAGATACAGATAGGCATAATATGAAGTATGTTCTGTAGATTATCTAAAATCTACAGAACATAAATTCTACACCCTACTGAAAGATGGCAAACCCTATCCACGGCTTTTTCTTTAACATCCCCACATATCGCTCTTACAGAGCAGAGCATATGCCAGAGCCTCTTTTTTAAAGGCATAAAAAACAAAGACCATATGTACAATATGAAGGCATGCGCTTTTAATTTATCCTTGCCAGTCCTGTTCAAAACGGCGTGCTATAGCATCAAGGAAGCCTTCTGTGTCAAGCCAGCTTTGATGTTCACCGACAAGAAGCGCTAAATCCTTGGTCATTTCTCCCCCCTCAATTGTATCGATAACACTTTTTTCAAGAAGGTCAGAAAAACGTCCCAGGGCCTCGTTCCCATCCATTTTAGAACGGTGTGCCAGAGCACGTGTCCAGGCAAAAATTGAGGCGGTTGAATTTGTTGACGTTGGCTCACCACGCTGATGCGTACGAAAATGGCGGGTCACCGTGCCATGTGCTGCTTCAGCTTCCACAGTCTTCCCATCAGGTGTCATCAAAATAGAGGTCATCAGGCCCAGCGAACCAAAACCCTGGGCAGCCATATCAGACTGCACATCGCCATCATAATTTTTACATGCCCAGACAAAACTGCCGGACCATTTAACAGCACAGGCCACCATGTCATCAATCAGGCGATGCTGATATTCAATACCAGCTTTTTTAAACTCCTCTTTAAACTCCTTCTCAAAGACCTCTTCAAAAAGATCTTTAAAACGCCCGTCATAAGCTTTGAGAATAGTGTTTTTCGTCGAAAGATAGACAGGCCAGCGGCGCTGCAAACCATAATTCATACATGCTCTGGCAAAATCACGAATAGAATCATCCAGATTATACATACCCATCGCAACACCAGAGCTTTCAAAATCAAAAACATCAAAGCTTTTTTTCTCTGATCCATCTTTTGCTTCCCAGGTAAGGGTTAATTTACCAGGCCCGGGGACCAGAAAATCCGTTGCACGATACTGATCACCAAAAGCATGACGGCCAATAACAAAAGGCTCCGTCCAGCCAGAAACAAGACGGGGGACATTACGGCAAACAATAGGCTCACGAAAAACAACACCACCTAAAATATTACGAATTGTGCCATTGGGAGAACGCCACATTTTTTTAAGGCCAAACTCCTCAACGCGAACCTCATCAGGTGTTATCGTGGCACATTTGACACCAACGCCATAGCGCTTAACAGCCCGGGCTGCATCTATGGTAATCTGATCTCCTGTTGCATCACGGGACTGGATGCTGAGATCATAATATTTAAGATCTATATCAAGATACGGAAGAATCAATTTTTCTTTGATCATTGACCAGATAATGCGGGTCATTTCATCCCCGTCCATCTCAACGACAGGATTTTCAACTGTTATTTTTGCCATAGTCCGTAACTTTCCATATTTTCAACTAAATGATGCTCTCAACACTAAAGACAACATGCCTGAAGGAAAGATCTTAATCTTCTTCTGTCAGGCTAAGGGGTGATAGCATTTCAAAGACCATAAGAAAAGGTCAAAAACAGAGACTCCTGAGATAAAGAGATCAGCTTATTCCCCAAAACCAGTTCCAGTCTTTAAAGCAATGCCCTGTTCCTCTTTCTGCAGGACGCTTTATTTCAAACTTTATCCTTTATTTCTCTTCACTTTCATAGAAGTTTTTCTATGGCCATCATCACAATTTCGTGTATAAACAGGAGTATGGAAAGAGACCGACAGTATATACCCCCTCTCTCTGGCTTTAAAAGTTTCGGTTTTTGAAAGGTGTAATAATATGGCCAAAAACATCAAAAAAAATGGAATTGCTTATCCAAGAGAGGGCACAAAAAGCTCTGGAATGTGGAAAATTGCAGATGACATGCTGTCTGCTGCAACACAGGATAACCCCGTCTATCGCAGGGATATTATAGAACGTATTGTCCAGACAGGAGAAAATGCTGTCTCAGCCGCCAATCAATATGCAAACTGGCGTAAATTTCATGGGCTTAAAGGAACAAAAGGCCTGTATCCTAAACCTAAAGAACAAAAAAAACGTATGTCCGCCTCTCCCCTCACCTCACAACAAGCCCTTCGTTACTATCGTGATATGCTTTTAATTCGTCGTTTCGAAGAAAAGGCAGGTCAGCTTTATGGCATGGGGCTGATAGGTGGATTTTGCCATCTCTATATCGGTCAGGAAGCTGTGGTGACAGGACTACAGGCTGTTCTTCAACCTCAGGATCAGGTGATTACAGCCTATCGTGATCATGGTCATATGCTGGCCTGTGGTATGGATCCTAAAAGGGTTATGGCAGAGCTGACAGGCCGTGAGGCTGGTTATTCCAGAGGCAAAGGCGGGTCTATGCACATGTTCAGCCGGGAGAAGAATTTCTTTGGTGGTCATGGCATTGTGGGGGCTCAGACACCTCTGGGAACAGGTTTGGCCTTTGCCAACCATTATCATGATAACAATGCTGTGTGCCTGACATATCTTGGGGATGGTGCTGTTAATCAGGGACAGGTCTATGAAAGCTTCAATATGGCCAAGCTATGGAATCTCCCTGTTGTCTATATCATCGAGAATAATGGCTATGCTATGGGAACAAGTGTTCAGCGTTCCTCGTCAGAAGTACATCTTTACAAACGGGGTCTAAGCTTCGGGATCAAAGGTGAAGCAGTTGATGGCATGGATATTCTTGCCGTGAGACAGGCTGGAGATAAAGCTGTAAAGCGTACACGAGAAGGCGGTGGCCCCTTCATTCTTGAAATGAAAACATATCGCTATCGTGGTCATTCCATGTCTGATCCGGCGCAATATCGCTCCAAAGAAGAAGTGCAGAATATGCGGGAACATCATGACCCTATCTCTCTGCTTAAAACAAATATCATCTCTCAGAGCTGGGCTACAGAAGACGATCTTAAAGCTCTCGATAAAGCGGTGCGGGCCGAGGTGAATGAAGCCGCACAATTTGCGCAAACAACACCAGAGCCTGAACCCCATTCTCTTTATGAGGATGTGCTTCTTTAGAAGGGCACCCTCTCCTGTTTTCTGAGAGACACGTCTCATATGCCTGTAACAGGATTCTGTGACAGATAGTATGTTACCTCAAATATAAGAACTCAGAGATCAAAATTGCCTTCATATATTCACCTATAAAATACTATAAGATGGCTTGCATCTTCCTGCCTTTGGTGTCAGACTTCTTCCCACAATTAAAAAACTCAAAGATAGGGTAAGTTCCGGACGATGACTTTTAAACTTCCCCCCAAAAGACCCCTTTCCCCCCATTTACAGGTGTGGAAATGGCATCCCACTATGCTGTCTTCCATTTTACACAGGGCAACAGGAATGGCTCTTTACCTCGGTGCCCTGGGGCTTGTTTTGTGGATAGCTGCAGCTGCTCATGGGGGAGTTCTTTATAAACGAACAGAGCATCTTAGTACCTCTTTGACAGGTCAGGCCATTCTTCTGGCCTTCTCTTATGCCCTCTTCTACCATATGTTAAATGGTCTCAGGCATCTCATCTGGGATGCAGGCGGGGGTTATGAACCGCAACAGGCGAACAGAGTGTCCTGGTTTATTATGCTCGCAGCAGCTTTTTTAACAGGGGCAGGCTGGGCTGTTGTTCTGATGATGCGGGGAGGTTTTTCATGAATGATATGCGTACCCCCCTTTCCAAAGCCCGTGGTCGTGGCAGTGCCCATGAAGGTCTTGCAGGTTTTCTTGCTTTACGCGTATCTGCCTGTGCTTTATTAATTTTGACGCCCATCTTTATCTTTTCTCTTTTATACTATTTCGCAGAAGGGCGTTCCGGCATTCTTGCCTGGCTGGGCTCTCCTTTCGGGGCGCTCACGACGCTTCTCTTTCTCAGTGCTGTCTTTTATCATATGCGCCTTGGCATGGCCGAGATTGTTCTTGATTATATTGCAAGACCCCTGACACGAACTATGCTTCTTCTCCTGAACACATTTATATGCCTTTCCTTCTGGCTTCTGGGTGTCTTATCCATTCTTATGATTTTGTGGAAAGGGGTTGCAGGATGACGGCCTATACCTGGACAGATCACAATTTTGACGTTCTTGTTGTTGGCGCCGGGGGATCTGGTCTGCGGGCAACACTGGCGGCTGCGGAATCAGGCCTCAAAACAGCATGTATCACAAAAGTTTTTCCAACACGGAGCCATACAGCCGCAGCACAGGGGGGGATTGCTGCCTCCCTCGGCAATATGGGGCCAGATGACTGGCGCTGGCATATGTATGATACGGTTAAAGGATCAGACTGGCTTGGTGATCAGGATTCTATTGAATATCTCTGCCGGCACGCCCCCAAAGCCGTTTATGAGCTGGAACATTATGGCATGCCTTTTTCACGGACAGAAGAGGGCAGGATTTATCAACGCCCTTTCGGGGGTATGACCACAAAATTTGGTGAGGGACCGCCTGCTCAGCGTACCTGTGCAGCAGCAGACAGGACAGGCCATGCCATGCTTCAAACGCTTTATGGTCAGGCCTTGCGTCACCATGCCCGTTTTTTCATTGAATATATCGCCCTTGATATTATTATGGATGAAGAAGGTGTATGCCGCGGTTTAACGGCCTGGAAGCTGGATGACGGCTCTTTACATCGCTTTCGTACCCAGGCGGTTATTTTAGCCACAGGTGGCTATGGGCGGGCTTATTTTTCCTGTACGTCTGCCCATACCTGTACAGGGGATGGCAATGCAATGGTTCTGCGTGCGGGTCTGCCTTTACAGGATATGGAATTTGTTCAGTTTCATCCCACAGGCATTTATGGTGCAGGATGCCTTATTACTGAAGGCGCACGCGGTGAAGGAGGCTATCTTGTCAACAGCGAGGGGGAACGTTTTATGGAGCGTTATGCCCCTTCTGTTAAAGATCTGGCCCCGCGTGACATGGTCTCCCGCGCTATGACGATGGAAATTAGAGAAGGTCGTGGCGTTGGTAAGCATAAAGATCATATTTATCTTCATCTGGATCATTTAGATCCTGCTATTCTGGCGGAACGTCTGCCAGGTATTTCTGAATCTGCGCGTATTTTTGCAGGTGTTGACCTGACCAGAGAACCCATTCCTGTTCTCCCCACAGTACACTATAATATGGGGGGAATCCCAACCAATTATCATGGTGAAGTGCTCACCAAAAAAGGGGAAGATCCGGATGCTGTGGTGCCGGGTTTATTTGCTGTAGGGGAAGCAGCATGTGTGTCTGTCCATGGTGCTAACCGTCTGGGATCGAACTCTTTGATTGATCTTGTTGTCTTTGGCCGTGCTGCGGGGCAACGCTGTGCAGATCTGTTTAAAGCTGATGCTTCCAAACCGGATTTTAAAGAGACAACAGGAGAAGCCAGTCTTGAGCGTTTTGACAGACTCCGTTATGCTGATGGTACCCATTCAACAGCCCATCTTCGCTTGTCCATGCAAAAAACTATGCAAAATTATTGTGCTGTTTTTCGTACAGGCGATGTTTTGGAAGAGGGGCAGGACAAAATTGCTGATATTTATCAAAATGCTCAGGATATTAAGGTTTTTGATCGTTCCCTTGTCTGGAATACGGATCTTGTTGAAACCTTAGAGTTTGATAATCTTATTGCTCAGGCCGTCGTCACCATGGAAGGCGCCAGTAATCGTAAGGAATCCCGCGGAGCTCATGCGCGTGAGGATTATCAAAAACGTGATGATGAAACCTGGATGAAACATACACTCGCCTGGTTTGATTATAAGAAGGGCAAAGTAAGCCTGGATTACCGGCCTGTTCATAATTATGTGATGAGCAATGATATCCAGCCTATTCCTCCTAAAGAGCGTAAATATTAAGCTCCCCCCTTCCCTTTAGAGAATGTGGCTGAAATTTTCCTCATCTCTCAAGTGTTCAGGGCACATAACCTGAAGGTGACTTTATCTCTGTAGTTTACACTCATTGTTTTTGTGCAGCATGCATCAAAATATTGACAGGATCCTGATCCTTCCTGAGATCATCCCGGGATATCAGGGCGCCTGCATTGAGGGCCTGACGGACCCCCATAAAAATACGGGGCATATTGGCCGTTTCACAGGCTATGAGATGACCATTTTTGAAATGAAAACACGCCATAGAAGAGGAATCCTGTGCATAAACCATGCTGTCCTCTCCCTGGGCAGGAAGACCTGCTATCTGAAGTTTGACATCATATTGATCAGACCAAAACCAGGGTATTTGAAAAGGTGGGACAGGCTGGTTCATAAGAATGGCGGCAACACGCTTGCCCTGTTCTATAGCATGGGGAACAGATTCCAGACGCACAGGGCCAGACGCAAAAGGGTAGTCTGTCAGGACAGCAACATCACCGAGAGCAAAAATGGAAGGATCCTCTGTCCGTCCGGAGCTGTCTGTTAAAATGCCCTGATCGCAGGCAAGGCCTGCTTTGCGTGCCAGAGAATCACAGGGCTCAGCCCCCACACAGACCAGCGCCAGATTCGTATCACAGTGAAGTTTTTCCTCTCCCCCACGCGATAAACAGGCAAGTGATTCAAGGCTTCCCTCTCCTAAAAAAGCTTCAACCCCCGTTTCAAGATGGCATACAACGCCATGCCTTGTATGTAATTGATAAAAAAACTGTGCCATATCGGGGCCTGCACTACGTGCCAGCAGGCGCGGGGCCGCTTCAAATACATGAATTTCCCGCCCCATACTTCTCACAGCTGCTGCAATCTCAAGCCCAATATACCCCCCGCCAATAAGGGCAACAGGCCCTTTTGTTGTGTTGAGAACCGTGTGCAATTGATGTGCTTCCCCAAGCCCCCGCAGGGCATAGACACCTTGAAGATCAGCGCCTGGAACAGGAAGTTTTCGCGGCCGGGCCCCCATAGCCAAGACAAGGCGGTCATAAGGCTCTGATGTCCCATCAGAAAGAAAGACACGCTGATTATCACGGTCAAGACTGTCCACAGAACACCCCGTTTTTAGCGTGATATCATGTTTTTCATAAAAGAGAGGGGGTTTGAGAAACAGTCTCTCTTCGCTCACCTCCCCTTTGAGGTAAGTTTTTGAGAGGGGTGGGCGCTGATAGGGAGGGTAAGGCTCATCCCCGACCAAAAAGAGACGCCCCGTATAACCGAGACTGCGAAGGCTTATCGCGGTTTGCAACCCCGCCTGCCCTGCCCCAATAATCACAATTTTTTCCATCATTATACTCTGAATCTCTTCTCTGTATACTGGTTTCTCGCCTGTCTCATTTGTTCTACGCCCTTTATCTTTTCCAGACAGGTTTTAAAAGAGAGGTTTTATAGATGGGCCGGTTCTCCCTGCCTTTTCTCAAATCTTTCTGGATCAAAGGCCTGCAACAGATGCCCCTGCGCTTCCCCTTCAAGGCAGGAGGTGATGATGCGGGCCGTCTCAGGTGAGAGACAAAGCCCGTGACGATAATGACCCGTTGCGATAAAAAGACCTTTGGGTCCATAAGGGCCTATCAAAGGCAAGCCATCGGGTGTTGCAGGACGTATACCTGCCCAGGATTCCTGCATTTCTCCCAAAGCAGGTACAAAAGCCTGAGCTGCTTTCTGTAAAGTCTGAATAGTTTCAGAATCGGTCAGGATATCAGATCGTCCATACTCTGTGCTGGCCCCACAGATCAGACGCTCAGACGACGGGGCCATATAAACCCTGCTACCCCGGATTACATGCTGTAAAGAGCAACCCGCCCCAAAAGCCAGAGCCTGCCCTTTGACAGGGGCAAGTGGCAGACTTTTGAACATTTTAAAACTTTGTGCAGACTGAAAGCCAGCGGCAAGAACAACATTCTCCCCTTCTATACCTGTATCACCCCCCCACCCCTGTATACGAACGCCTTTGACAGACCCGCCTTTGTGAATAAGGTCCAGAGCCCGGGTTTCTTCCATCACAACCCCGCCAAGTTTTTGACAGGCTTTGAGAAGAACACGCATCAAAGCGCGGGGCTCAAGACAGGTCTCCTCTGACAGGAGGAAACCTCCCAAAACAGAGGGGGTAAGCGCGGGCTCCCGTCTGTGGATATCCTCCCCTGTCAACCAGGTGATGGGGGCTTCAAGCTTTTGAAGTTGTTGAAAATCTCCTTCAAGTTCTTGAAGTTCTTCTTCTGTCAAAGCACAATGCAGAGAAGATTTAATCTGAAAATGAAGTTTTTCTCCCGTATAGTCTTCAAGACGTTCTACCCACTGCGGCCAAAGAGCAAGACTGGCCGTACCAAGTTTTAAAAGAGGCAAAACAGGTCTCGGCTGAAGAATGGCCTCACTCCAGGGGCAGAGCATGCCCGCAGACGCCCAGCCAGCTCCATACCCCGCTTTTTGCTGTTCAATAAGGGTCACAGCAAAGCCTCTCTCCAAAAGCCTCACCCCAAGACTAAGGCCAAGGACACCACCACCAACAACCACAACATGCCTGTCTTGTCGGGACTTTATCATGGAGATCTTTCAACAAGAATTATAGGCTTTTCCCCGCCCGTCATTTTTATGTGCTTTTAAAAACAAAGAGGGTAAAAAAGCCCTGTGATTGACGAAATACATTACAAATCTTAGCAGAGTATAAGAAACCACATTTTTTAAGCTAAAACCTGTTCCATGAAAAGAGAGACAACGGGCCTGTATCCTGAAAACAGAAAGAGGGTGAAAATGTGATGAAGGATATAGTTTTAAAATCAAGCTCTTAACTCAGCCAGGCAGGTTTCTTAAAAGGCATATTAAGATCACGGGCTACAGTCTCATATGTAATAAAACCTTCTGCGACATTCAGACCTTCTGCAAAATATGGATCATCCTGAAGGGCTTTCTGAGGTCCCTGATCAGCAAGCTTCAGAACATAAGGTAATGTTGCCTTCACAAGCGCAAAAGTTGACGTCCGCGCCGTAGCCCCCGGCATATTCGCTACACAATAATGAAGAATGCCATCGACCTCAAAAACAGGATCATCATGGGTTGTGGGATGTGAGGTTTCAAAACATCCCCCCTGGTCAATGGCAATATCGACCAGAACAGCCCCCGGCTTCATGGCACTTACCATAGACGCCGTTACCAGCTTGGGAGCTGAAGCTCCCGGAACAAGCACGGCACCAATAACAAGATCAGCATCCATCACCGCAGCCTCAACAGCACGCCGCGTGGAATAAGCTGTCTTGAGGCGCCCCCCATAAAGAGAATCCATCTCGTTAAGGCGCGCATCAGAAATATCAAAAATCGTTACATCTGCCCGCAGGCCCATCACCATCTGGGCCGCATGATGCCCTGAAACACCAGCCCCGATAATCACCACTTTTGCAGGGGCCACACCAGGAACACCCCCTAAAAGAACACCACGTCCCCCATGTTCTTTTTGTAAATAAACAGCCCCCACCTGTGCAGACATACGTCCTGCAACCTCAGACATAGGCTGCAAAAGCGGCAAACGCCCCTGAGAGTCCGTAATGGTTTCATAAGCAATAGCCGTGGCCCCTGAATGACACAAACCTTTGGCCTGCTCAGGATCCGGTGCCAAATGCAGAAACGTAAACAGGGTATGATGAGGCTTTAACAGAGCGCATTCACGGGGTTGTGGCTCTTTGACTTTAACAATCAACTCTGCCTGATCAAAAACACTTTCAGCATCGGGGAGAATATGTGCACCTGACCTCTCATAATCCTGATCGTCAAAGCCAACCCCGAATCCAGCACGCATTTCAACATAAACCTCATGATCACGAGCCACCAGCTCTGCCACAGCATCAGGTGTCAAAGCCACACGATATTCATGAGTTTTAATTTCTTTCGGCACACCAATACGCATGACAAAACCTCCATCATTATAAAAACGCCTCTATAGCGTATTTTGTAGATCAGGGCGAGCGCAAAATTCAGACTTCACCTCTTCTGAAATACAATACAGGGAGAGAAATTGTAATTCTTTCTGATATGGGTATTAAACTTTATATATGTTACATAAATAAAGGACGGATCCTGAGCAGATGAAAGGCTTTAACCCTCATCACGACAACATTCTTCTTTGAGAAAATCTATAAGAGCATCCAGACGATCAAACTGAGGACGACAATAAAGAAGGCGTCCCTCACGCTTTTGTCTCACCAAACCCGATGACATGAGTCCCTGAAGATGATGAGATAAGGTAGAACCCGGTACAGATAAACGCCGCCCTATCTCCCCAACTGGTAAACCTTCATGTCCTGCTTTCACAAGGCATTTAAAGATCTGCAAACGTGTGACATGCCCCAGTTCATGTAAAATCATAGCTGCAGTTTCTGTCTTCATAAAAAAACCCCTGTAAAAAACATTTCCATGATAGCAGAAATATTTTGACAAAGGGAAGAGATCAGTCTAAATCATTCTATAAATCTAGAAATACAGAATTAAATGAGGTGAAAATGTCCATGGATCTTCTGACCATGGTTAAAGAGACCACAGGTATGTTTATGTTTTTAGGGCTTGAATTAACGGCTCTGTTTTTGCTGATCAGTTTTGCGGTCGGTGTCTTACAGGAGTTCATTCCCCCTACAAAAATTCAGGCAATCCTAAGTTCTAAAAAGGGAAAAGGGTATTTTTCTGCAGCTGCTCTGGGGGCTATAACGCCTTTTTGCTCGTGCTCCACCATTCCTTTTTTAAAAGGCTTGTTGCGTGCGCGGGCCGGCTTTGGCCCTATGATGGTTTTTTTGTTCACGAGTCCCCTGTTAAACCCTGTTATTATTGTTCTTTTTCTTGCCACTTTCGGAGGGAAACTAACCATCACCTATATGGTTCCTGCTCTGTTTGTTTCTGTCTTTGCGGGGTATGTCCTCGAAAAACTGGGCTTTGAGCGCTTCATCAAAAAAGAGGTTCACGACGCAACACCCTCAGGCAGCTGCACAAGCGCGTGTGGCACGCAAAAAAATGTTGAGAACAGATGGGTACGTATTGCCAGAGAAAGCTGGAAAAGTTTTATCAACGTCCTTCCCTATCTTCTTTTAGGTATTGCTATCGGCTCTTTGATCTATGGTTTTATGCCAACAGATTTTGTGGCACGTGTTGCCGGACAGGATAATCTTTTTGCTATTCCTGTCTCTGCCATCATTGGCCTTCCCCTTTATATCAGGGCAGAAACTGTTATCCCTTTAAGCAGTGCTTTGCTCGCCAAGGGCATGGCACCTGGTGCTGTGATAGCTTTGATTATCGGCAGTTCAGGTGCCAGCCTGACGGAAGTTATTCTTCTCAAATCCATGTTTAAAAGCCAGATGATCGCCGCCTTTTTGGTGGTTGTGACGGGCATGGCCATTGTCGCAGGCACCCTGTTTTCTCTTCTTTTTTAAAGCTTTCATTTTGTCTCTTTCCCCCTTTTTCCTGCGGGATAAACAATACAACAAAAAAGATAGTTTTTCAGACAAAACGCTCAGAAAAACAAAACTTCACCTGACCAATATAAGGCAAAGAACAAAAAACCCCCCTCTCTCCCGTGGAAGAAAAAAGGGCATAAAAACTGGTGATCTTTGAGGAAAAACTTTGCTCCCGAAAAGATGAAGTCGTCTCAGGGAGCTCCTCTTAAAAGAATATGTTCCCCTGGCGTCCTGAGGATATAGAAGTATAGAGCCCCCTGAGGCTATACCTCTAGCCCATATGGTTCTTTTTAATATAAATGGCAAGCACAAGAATGAGGACTGCAACAATCTGCAATGTCACACGCCAGCGCATAAGACGGTTAGAATACTGTTGGGAAAAACTCCCCCCCCGCGCCAAACTGTACAGCCCTAAAGTCAGGACAATGGCCACCAGAGTAATGCTTAGAAAAACAAGTATACCAAAAAATATTGTCATGACGCACCCCCTCACCTAAACGACTTATACAGGCTAGTTTAGCTGAGAATTTTATAAAAGAAAACAAAAAGAATTCAGGGTATTTTTTATAAGCAACTAAAGTGTCAGAAGGATATGTCTTCCCTCTGACTGTGCTCGTGTTTTTTCGTTTAAAACCCCCTGTTACTTACCTGAAGCAGAAATTTCAAAAATCATTTTCACCTCCACCTGAACATCCACTTGTCCCTCAGCAACAGGTGGTGGTAAGGATGCTGCGCTGGCCGCAGAATCAAACGCCATTCTGGCCATAACAGGAACAGGCATATGCCCCTCAGATTCACTGATTTCCAGAATACGTCCAGGGCGCACACCTGCTGCTTTGGCATAAAGTGATGCCCTGGCTTTCAGTTTTGCAACAGCCTGTTCACGTGCTTTGTCCCTGAGAGCTTCAGGGTTATCAAGACCAAAGCTAATGTTTTCAACATTGGTCCCCCCTGCCTTAACAACGGCATCGAGAATGCTGCCAAGCTTATCGAGCTCACGCACTGTAACGCTCAGCATATTAGAAGCCTGATACCCCGTCAGAAGAGGCGTTCCATTTTCACGTTTGTCATAATCATAACGGGGCTGAAGATTGAAACGGGATGTTTGCAAATCTTTTTTATCAATTCCTGCGTTTTTAAGTGCTTCGTAAACAGCTGTCATTTTCCTGCTGTTATCTTCCAGAGCCTTTTTAGCTTCCTTAGCATCTGTGCTGACCCCAATCTGAATACTGGCCATATCCGGGGCTGTTTTCACAGATCCTGTCTCTGACAGAATGAGTTTACCAGAGTGCATATTCTCAGCCATAGCCATCCCTCCGCAAAAATACATGACAATCAACGTAACCCAAAAAAAGTTTTTTGCTCTCATAGCTCTTTCCTCTCTTCAAAAAAGAAATTTTCATATTTATAACAGGAAATTATCTCCCCTTAAATAAAGATGAATGAATCTCTTTTATTTTCAAAAAAATCACGCTATAGACCCCTTTAGCCTCTGTTTTCTATCAGGGCCTGTAGCTCAACTGGTTAGAGCCGGCCGCTCATAACGGTCTGGTTGCAGGTTCGAGTCCTGCCGGGCCCACCATAGGAAAGATTTTTTCGGTGTCCTCTTCAACGCTTCCTCCTTCGGGCCTCCTGCCCTTCCAGACCTTGGGCAAGCTTACGAGACAAGGTGTTATCGCCTCTTCTTCTCCTCTGGAAGACGATCAAATCCAGCCTGCCAGCCTTGATCTCCGCCTTGGTCAGAAGGCCTGGCGCCTCAGAGCTTCTTTTCTTCCCGGAGAAAACTGTAGTATTGAGATCTGCCTTCGGGATCGGGATCTTGTCATGCACAGCATGTCTTTAACACAAGGCAGCGTTTTAGAAACAGGTGGCGTTTATCTTGTCGCCCTTCAGGAAAGTCTCCAACTTCCCCCCCACCTTGAAGGTCTTGCTAATCCGAAAAGTTCGACAGGTCGCCTTGATGTTTTTACACGCGTCATTACAGATGGTGCCCGTGTTTTTGATAGAATACAGCATGGATATCAGGGTCCTCTTTATGCAGAAATTGCACCAAGAACTTTTTCTATTCTGGCAAAAACAGGGGACAGGCTTTGTCAGCTCCGCCTGCGCCAGGGAGAATCACACATAAAGCATGCGCTGACTTTGTCTGTTGATTTAAAAAACAAAGAACGGCCTGTGGGGTTCCGCGCAAAACGCCACGCCCGTCTTGTAGATTTACAGGGCCTTGCTGCCCATGATCCTCTTGATTACTGGGACCCTTTATGGCCACGTTCGGGAAAACTGGTCTTAGATCCCGGGGAGTTTTATATTCTCTCCTCCAGGGAAAATGTCACCATCTCCCCTGATGAAGCTGCGGAAATGGCCCCTTCTGTTCTTGAAATGGGGGAATTCAGGGCCCATTATGCTGGCTTTTTTGATCCGGGCTTTGGCACGGGTGGGCCTGCAACTGCGTCCAAAGCTGTCCTTGAAGTCCGTGCCCGCGATGCCCCCTTTATACTACAGGATGGACAACCCATAGCACGCCTTGTTTTTGAACCCATGCTTGAAAGACCAGCACAGCTTTATGGCCACAGGACCTCACATTATCAGGGTCAGGGTCTGAAACTTTCAAAATTATTTAAACCCTGGGTCTAAAATTTATATGTTAAATTTTGTTATTCCTGTGCAGGAAGAGGGCATTGTGATATCTGAGACAATCCCTGCTCCTTAAAAAGGCCGTCATCTACCTGATCAACAGCATTCTATGCGTACAAGTTCCGGAAAACTTTCAGAAAGACAATCAGAGTTTTAGCAGGGGTCCGGCTCAAACAGTCTCTATACCTTTTTACTCACCTGTTGCCTGTTTTTTCTTTATGTCTCTCCGGTCCAGATCAAGGGCATGGCGCATAGCATGGAAGATATAATTCTGCTCAAGAACGCCCCCGAACATATAAGCCCCCGGCCCTTTTGCATAAAGGGCCACATCTTCACCGGAATGCGTCTCAGAAGGGCTGGGGAGGAGAGACTGTTGTCTGAAATCAGGGGCCTGCGTATCTATATCTGTGAGATCAGGCCGGCCCTGTGAGGTGGTCTCTCCCTCTTGTCTCTCTTCTCTGGCCTTTCCCAGAAGTATACTTCCCGGACCATTGCCATAACCAAGTGTGGTATAAGGTTTCCCATCTGCAGCCAGAGCCGGCATACCCTGAGGAAGCCCCTGTTTGTTAACATCTTTTACAAGCCCGAGAATAGGGTTACCACGCTGTGGGTAGCCATTCATCAGGAAGGTATGGCTGTGATCAGCGGTAACAATAATCAGGGTTTCTTCCGGATTTGTCATATCAAGGGCTGTTTTAACAGCCTCATGAAAGGCCACACCATCATACAGAGCTCTGTAAGCATTACCGGCATGATGGGCGTGATCAACACGTCCCCCTTCCACCATTAGAAAAAATCCCTTGTCATGAGAGCGTAAAAGCTCAAGAGCTTTGGCCGTCATCTCAGCCAGAGAAGGCTGATCCGGGCCTTCTGCAAGGCGATCAGCCTCATACGCCATATGACTGGGCGCAAACAGGCCCAGAACTTTGGGATTTTTCTTTATATCAAGCTTATTCAAACTTTCTTTATCCCAGACATAAGACCTGTTTTTATTTTCTGCCAGCCACTCTTGTGTTAAGTCACGTCCATCCCTGCGGGAACCTGACAATTGAGCATTTTCAGACCCCCGGGCCGTCTTTGGTAAAAAATTGCGGCGGCCACCACCCAGAACAACATCAAGCCCATCACCATAAGGGAAATCTATAAGCTGCAGGGCAATGTCTTTGCAGTCTCCTTTTGTTTTTCCATCATGCTCCCAGGAACGATCAGGGCTGTGTGCGTAAACCGCTGCGGGCGTTGCATGGGTCACACGTGTTGTGGTGACAATACCTGTTGCCATACCGGCACGTTCTGCGTGTTCGGCCAAAGTCATGACGCGGTTTTTGTCTATATTTTCACAAACACCCCGCAAAGCCTTATCTGAAAGACCAAGAACGCCCAGCCTGGTTTTAACACCTGTATTTATCGCCGTTGCTGTCCCCGCAGAATCAGGCACCTGAGCATTTGTGTTATACGTCTTGATCAAAGCAGTATAGGGAAACTTTTCATAAGCGAGATAATTTTCTTCTCCGGGTTTTCCCTGTTTTTGTCCCTCAAAAATACGAATGGCGGTATTAGAGGTCACACCATTCCCATCAGCAATAAAAAGGATAATGTTTTTTGCATTCTGTGTCTGAGGCTGAAGATGAAGACGTTGCTGAAGTGTCTTTTGAGCGTCTTCAAACCAGATGTTTTTTTCATGCTGTGTATCTTTCTGTTCTGCAGAAACAGGAAAGGCCAGAAAGGTCAGAAACAGGGGAACAGAAAGGAAAGTTTTCATGAACATCAACCTCACAAGACATTTTTTCTGCAATCTAGCTTATCATCAAAACTTACTCAAGAAGGGTGTCTGGGCTTCCATAAAACCCGTTTTGATGCATCTTATTATGGAAAAATGGGATATCTGTTCTCCAGTGAGCAGACCGGAATTTTCTGGTATTCCCAATAAAGAAAGGACCTCCTGCTCATCAGGAGTTTAAAAATGTCGTCTCAAAGAAAGACCCCTCTCAGGGGTCAGGAATTGTCGCAGACTTAAAAAAAAACATAATATCTGGAGTTTGATCAACACGTCCTATACCCTCAGACACTTTCTCTGGTATGTCAGAAAAAGAGAAGAACTCATTCAGGGAAGATATGATGCTCACTTTAGGACTAACAGGTTCCCTTGCCATGGGAAAAAGCACAACAGCAGACATTTTCCGTCGCTTTGGTGTGCCTGTTTTTGACGCCGACGCTGCCGTTCACCAAATTTATGCACGTGGTGGTCAGACGGTCAGCAAAATTTCATCCCTTTTTCCAGAAGCTTTAGATAAGGGAGCTCTCTCTCGCAAACGACTGAGCGCATGTCTTTTTAAGGATGAAGACAGACTTCAAAAGCTTGAAGATATTCTTCACCCACTTATTTACCATGCAGAAAAAAATTTCTTCACCAGAGCTTCTCAGTCAGGCGCAGAGTTTGCTGGTGCGGATATTCCCCTAATCTTTGAGACAGGACGACAAACTCATTATGATAAAATTCTTGTTGTGACCGCCCCCGCTTCTCTCCAGCAGAAAAGAGCGTTAAAGCGAAAAGGCATGACAGAAGAAAAACTCTCTTTCCTTCTCAGGCATCAGTGGCCTGATACAGAAAAACGTATCCATGCAGATTATATCCTGGAAACGAGTCTTGGCCTTAAATCGGCCACCATCCAGGTACAGAGCCTTATGAAGGATATGGGAATTGCAATTCCCTCTTAACCCCTGAGCTATCTGCAATGGAAAACCTTTCCAGATACTGATACCATAAAGGCGTATACCGGGCCTGGACATATACCCTGTTTTTATTTTTTTCAGAACTCTCTTGCTCTCTTCCTCTCACAGGATAAACTGGCCTGGTTTCTTACCCAGGGTATTTATCTTGCTTATTCCTGTTATTTTGTCTGGTGGTATTGGATCAAGGCTTTGGCCTCTGTCCCGTGAGGCCCACCCCAAACCTTTTATTAAGCTGAGTGATGGACAGAGCATTCTGCAAAAAACATATCAAAGAGCTCTGTCAGTCTTACATGCTGATGACATAATAACCGTCACAAACCGTGACCTCTTTTTTTCTACAAAAGATGAATTTAAAGAAATTGAGGAAAAGTCTGTCCGGCATACATTTTTGTCAGAACCTGTCCGGCGCAATTCAGCAGCGGCAATAGCTGTCGCAGCCTATTATGTCAGAGAACAACACGGACCGGACTGTACACTCCTCATCATGCCAGCTGATCATATGATTGATGATGAAAAGGCATTCAGCCATGCCGTTCATCAGGCACAGGATCTGGCTTCAAAAGGTAAGCTTGTTACCTTTGGGATCAAGCCATCCTCTCCACAAACAGGTTTTGGCTATATTGAGGCCTCCGGATATGATGTTAAACAATTTGTAGAAAAACCTGATCTGCAAACTGCAGAGGACTATCTGGCCCGTGGAAATTTCTTTTGGAATTCAGGCATGTTTTGCATGCGTGCCGGAAGCTTTCTTGATGAATTATCACATCTTGCTCCTGATATTGCGGATCAGGCTTCCAAATGTATCCCGGGTGCACAATATTCTTCGGGGGAAGGCTGGCAAAACTATGAAATACAGCAGGATGACTTCGAACACATTCGAAGCATATCCGTAGATTATGCTGTTTTCGAAAAATCCGACAATATTGCTGTCGTCTCTTGTGATATCGGATGGTCTGATATTGGGTCCTGGACTGAATTTGGTTCTTTATTTCAAACGGATCAGAATCAAAACAACGTGAAAGGTCGCCTGCTTCTTAAAGACACTTACAATTGTAGTATTCAGGGAGATGACAGACTCATTGCAACCCTCGGTATTCATGATCTTATCATTGCTGATACAGCGGATGCACTCCTCATCGCGCATAAAGAGCAGGCTCAGAATGTGTGCCATATCGTCAGTGAATTAAAATCCCGGCATGACCCCGTATACAGGGAGTTCCCTGCTATGCGTCGCTCATGGGGGACCTCAACAATTGTGCAGGAAGATTCGGGGCTCAGACTCAAACATATTGAAATCAGACCCGGCGCAGGCCTCACTTTACACGCTCATAAGCACCAGAGTAAGCACTGGGTTGTTGTGCGTGGTACAGCATTTGTGACCAATGGGGAAGAACAGTTTAGACTTAAATCTGGTCAATCAGCCTGCATCCCTCCGGGGAAGAGACATGGCCTTAAAAACCCCGAATCAGAACCTCTTATTCTGATAGAAGTTCAATGCGGAGAATATCCTGGTGAGGATGACATGACACGTTATGCATACCCGTGATAGGAAAGCTCTGGGAAATTGTATACCGAGCAGGAAAAAAACTGATTCTTCATAAAGTTATTTGTTCTGAAGTGAGATCACCTTATGCTCTGCTCTATCTACCTGGTTCATTTCGGCCTGTTCTAATAGCTGGAATCCTTCCTGAGACAGACTTCTTATAGAGTCTTAACCTGAAATCTGTGCTGGGCCAGATCCTGAATTTACAGGTTATGATAATATTCGTCATGCGTTATTATTAAGTAGAATTTATGATCAGTTTAAAGTTGAACATCTGACAGGTTACATTATTGACTTTTCTGATCCGGAAAGATTTATTAACCCTCCGTTAAGAATTGACGTATCAGGCATCTCAACAAGAAGTCCGGAAAGCATGGTTATGAATAAATGTTTTAGTGCTGGCGGCATAAATTTTTTAGAAAAAAGTCTCCTAAAAGGTTGAAAAATAAGACTGATCAGTCTTTAATATTAACTCTCAATCAATTTAGTTGTCACATGAGACAAAACCTGCCCAAAAGACGTGCGGCGGGCTTCTTAAACAGGACAATACCTGTTCAAAGGATTTAAGTTATGAGGTTTTTCTTGTCTGCGTTTCGTCATGTGAAAGCCTGTATCTCAGGTTCTGCCTCAGATTCTCAACCTTCACAAACTCCATCTGCACCACCCGATTCAACACCTTCACAAACCCCACCCGTATTATCTGATTCAGCCCCTTCACAGACAGCTGACCAGCGACAATATGAACATGATTTTGTAATGCTGACATGTTCTCTTGAGCGTGACATGTACCGCTGCTTAAATGCCTACCAATCCTTTGAAAGATTTTTTGAAGATAGCGAAATTATCCCTTACTATATTTGTGTTCCGGAGCGTGATCTTCAAAAATTTGAGGCGTGTTTTTCTGAAAGTTTGGATAACAGGGAACTTCAAAGACTTCCTATCTTTTTGACCGAGCGGGCGTTAATGGAACGTGCCGGAGAACCTGTTGAAAATGCCCTTTCCCTGCCCGGATATTATTTACAGGATGCCCTTAGACTGAGTTTTGGGAAAACAGGAATCGCCCGGCATTATTTTATGAATGACAGCGATGGGTATTTTATTAGAAAATTTGACAAATCCCATTTATATCAGGATAGTAAGCTCCGTTTTAATTTTCATGAGGTTTGGCATGCCCCTAAAACGGATCAGGAGATGCAGGATTTAACTGACACTTTCGGTACAGGTCATGGAAATGAAGAGTTTATAAATCTGAATATAAGCTATTATGATATTCAAAAAATGGTTAAATCATTATTGCAACACCATGATGAACACTACCGCAACTTTACGTGCACCCCTTGTGCTTTTGACTCAAATGTCATTAATGATTTACAGGAATGTCTGAAGCAGACCGGCGTGGGCAATTTCACAAACGCTATCAGAATGGTGCCCTTCGCCTTTCAATATTATGGTGAATTTCTTTCAAAAACAAATCAGTTGATCCCGGGACCTTTCCTCTTCTTTACTGTTGAGCCTCATATCAAAGAGCTGAAAGTTCCCCGCACCTATTTTGATGATCCTAAAAAATTTGGCATTCAGTATCAGTCTGTCGATTATAGCGGAGGAAATGGTGGTGTTCCCCATGACAGGGTCAAACCAGAAATAACTTATATTGAGGTAAGTTGATAACAGGAGCAAACAAAAATGTCTAAAAATGTCTTAATTACAGGTGTCACAGGGATGGTCGGCTCCCACTTACTCGATTATCTTGTTGACAATACCGACTGGAACATCTGGGGCATGCTGCGCTGGCGTTCCCCTCTTGATAATATCTCTGAACACATTAAACGTATTAATGACGGTGACAGAATTCAGCTTATCTATGCTGATTTACGCGATACAATGTCTCTTGAGCATGCTGTCTGCAAAAGTCAGCCAGATTATGTCTTCCACCTGGCTGCACAAAGTTACCCAAGGACATCCTTTGACAGCCCACTTGACACGCTGGATACAAATATTCAGGGAACGGAGCGGTTGCTGGGCGCTCTTCGCAAATATGCAAAAGATGCCATTATTCATGTGTGCGCAAGTTCTGAGGTTTTTGGAAGAGTTCCTAAAGAAAAGCTTCCCATTGATGAAGAATGTACATTCCACCCTGCTTCCCCCTATGCGATTTCAAAGGTCGGCACGGATCTCATAGGGCGCTATTATGCAGAAGCCTATGATATGTGTGTTATGACAACACGTATGTTTACGCATACAGGCCCCCGCAGAGGAGATGTATTCGCAGAAAGTACATTCGCCAAACAAATTGCTATGATTGAGAAAGGTCTCATCCCACCGGTTGTAAAAACCGGAAATCTGGATTCATTGCGCACATGGGCGGATGTACGTGATGCTGTACGCGCTTATTATATGCTGGTGACACATAACCCCACCCCCGGTGCCTATTATAATATTGGCGGAACCTTCACACTTTCTGTTGAGGGCATGCTGGAAAAACTGATAAGTCTCTCGACAAAAGCAGAGTCTATCACAACTGAAATAGATCCTGAACGCCTAAGACCCATTGATGCAGATCTGCAGGTCCCTGACACAGGAAAATTCAAAGCACATACAGGCTGGGAACCAGAAATTCCATTTGAACAGACCATGGAAGATTTATTGAATTACTGGCGTAAGCGTGTTTCCTCTGAGCAACACTTCTTAACCCGATAAATTAAAACAAGGAAAATACCATGACTGAGACTCTTGGTATCATCTCTTCATTTGATATTTTATGTGGCAATGCGACCTATTCTGAACAACTGGCCCAGGCTGCAGAAAAACGGGGCATGGACGTTAAAAGGATCGCTGTACCTAATATTATTCAAAAAGAAGATGACCCAAAACTGATTGATGAAATTATTAAACAGGTTCGGCAATGCTCCATCATTAACCTGCAAATGGAACTTGGACTTTATGGAAGCAATCCTGTAAAATCCTCTAAAAATTTACGTAAAATCATCAAAAACTGCCCTCCGAAAACCACCATTGAAGTTCACAGGGTTGAAAAAAAACCCGTTGATTTTCTTCGAAATGTAAAAAACAATCTTACATTCGGCTTCTTCTTTAAAGCACTGTATTTATCAACTAAGTCCTGGGCCAGGCAGTCATATGTTTATAATGCTTACAAGAGTATTTATGAAAATACAGAGCAGGATACATTTAAAATTATCTCTCATACATACAGAGACAAAAAATATTTAAAAAAATACTTTGAAGTTGATTCAGTTCTCCATCCAATTATGTGGCCAGACACGCTTATTGCCGACAAACCCGAAGTGCGAAACAAGACCGGTTTTTCTGTTGGAATTTTTGGATTTATTTCTCCACACAAGAACTTTCCGCTGGTGATTGAAGCTTTTCATCATCTTTTGGAATCAAATAAAATCCCACATGACTCTCAACTTGTTATCTGTGGTGGTCATCACCCCGAAGCACCTGGTTACGGGTGGGGGTATGATATCAATGCAAGCTTTCAAAAAGAATATATCCCCTCTATGCCCACATCACAATTAAGTAGCCTTATTGCCTTTTATAATCTTGAAAATGTTGACTGGTATATTGGTCTTCCTGATGATGAGCTGGCACATAAAATCTCCGATGTGGATGTCGTTGTCATTCCCTATATAGAAACCGGACAGAGCGGATCTGGCATAACAAGTCAGGCTCTGCAATTTGCACAACATACTGTCATGAGTGATACAAAAATGGCATCTCAACATCAGGACCTGTGCGATAACAGGATTAAAATTTTTGATGCATCCTCTCCCATATCCTGTGCCCATGCTATCCTTCAGGCATATCATGAAACGGACATACCACGCTTCAAAAAAGAATTTAGCTATGAACGCCTGATAGACATTATTACATTTACGAATGGTAACACCACGGATCATCAAGGAGAAGAAAGTTGAAATATTCGCTCGCATCAAAATCATGGGACGCAGACGAATACCAGGCAATCATGGGCGTCTTAAGTGACGACTATTATAAAATGGGCCCTATTTGTAAAGAGTTTGAGCGTCAGTATGCGCTATGGACCGGGTCCAGATATGCTGTTTTTTGTAACAGTGGCAGCTCCGCCAACCTCCTGGCTCTGGCTGCTGTGCGGCACGATCCACGCCATCAGGAGGATAAGAGAGACGAGGTTATTGTCCCAGGCGTTAGCTGGTCGACGACCTATTATCCTGTAACTCAGCTGGGGTATAAGCCCGTATTTGTTGATGTCTCAGAGCAAACCTATAATATATCTGCGGAACAGATAGAGCAAAAAATCACACCAAATACCCGTGCTATATTTGCTGTTAACCTTCTTGGAAACCCCTGTGATTTTGAGAGCATTCAAGCGTTATGTGATAAGTATAACCTCATACTTCTTGAAGATAACTGCGAGTCCATGGGGGCGACATATCATGGTAAAAAAACAGGAACCCACGGTCATATCGGTACACATTCAACTTTCTTCTCCCATCATATGTCCACAATGGAAGGGGGAATTTGTGTTACAGATGATGAATTAACATATGAATTAATGAAATCACTGAGAGCACATGGCTGGGTTCGTGATGTGGATAACAAAGACCTCTTTTTTTCTCATTTTGAAAAACCTTCTAATGACTTTTATGAGTTTTTTCACTTTGTCCTCCCCGGCTATAATTTCCGTCCTACCGAGGTACAGGGAGCACTGGGGCTACAGCAACTAAAAAAACTGGATGGCTTTATTGAGGCGCGTATCAAAAATGCCAGATATTTTCAGGAAAAACTTGAAGAACATGGCTTTGATTTCAAACTTCAACAGGAAGAAAATCAGTCTGCCTCCTCCTGGTTCGGGTTTGGATTACTTTGTTCTGACAGACAATCCAGAGATAATCTGGTACAAAAACTGAACCAGAACTCTGTTGAATGTCGTCCCATAGTCACCGGAAATATGCTGAGACAGCCTGTGTTTTCAGGCTATGCACGTGCAGAGGATTTTCCGGCTGCAGAACGTATCCATGAATGTGGTGTTATGATTGGAAACCATCAGTTCCCCATCAAAGAAGAACTGGATTATTTTATATCTTTGGTAAGAGAGGTATAAACTATGAGTGTGTGTGTTCTTGGCGCCACCGGCGCCATAGGAGTACCCATAGCAGAATACTTCAATAAATTTACCTCTGTTTTACGTCTGAATTCAAAAAACTGTGATTTGAATAACAAAGACGGTATCAGGGATTTTACGTCTTCAAACTGTAAAATCTTTGTCAATGCGTCCGGCACATTTGGAGGTTTAAAAAGCTATGAGTCCAGAGACCTGAAGTTAGAACACACCTATTATAACAATTTATCCTGTTTGATTGACCAGCTGAACCCCGAAATAATTCTTAATATTTCTTCTGCCTCGGTTTCCAATACGGCCAATCATGACAAAGAATCTCCCTATTACGAATATGTCAAAATAAAACAGAATGTAGAAAACCTCATCTCGGAAAAAAAAGCTCATACAGTGCTTCATTTGCGTTGCACAAATATAATAAGTCAGTATGAGAATTTCATGCGTTCAGGACACTCAATTTCTTCCATATACAGAAAATATCTGGAAGCAGGTGATTCACTTGAAATCTGGTCACATAAAAGGGATTGGAGAGAATATCTTGATGCTGATGATCTCACATCTTTTCTCCCCTCTTTACTGAAGATGGAAGGACATCACACACTGACCACCGGATCGGGAAAAAAAACCTGTATGAGTGAAATCATACAGGTTTTTAACAGGAATTTTGGGTTTAATGGTGAGGTTATCTTTACACAGCCTCACAAAAATGGACCCCAGTCTGATGTTGTTGGCCTGCCGACTAACCTGCAGGCAGAGTTTGAGAAGAAAATTACCCCCATAGAGATATCTATCAGAAATTGTATAGATAAGTGGAGAGAAGCAAGGTGAGGAATCATTTTTCTGAACACAAGACCCGAAAACGGGTGAGATCCAGAGCACCGTTAAGATTAGGCATAGCCGGTGGTGGTACGGATCTCAGTCCTTATTGCGACGAGCATACGGGATATGTCCTGAACGCAACCATTGATAGGTATGCCTATTGTACGATAGAAACCTGTGAGGATAACCTTGTTGCCTTCAATGCCAGTGATCAGCAGAAGTCACTTTCTTTGAGCATGGATGAATACCCTTTTGATTTAGACGGCGATCTTCTGCTTCTCAAAGCAACCTATAATAAAATGATCAAAGAGTTTAATAACAACAAACCTCTGCCGCTAAAAATCGTGACCTATTGCGACTCCCCGGTCGGTTCAGGACTGGGCACATCATCTTCACTTGTTGTCTCCATCATTAAAGCCTTTGAGGAATATTTATCCATCGGTTTTGATGACTATCAAATCGCGCATCTTGCATATGAAATTGAGCGCATAGACTGTCAGTTACAGGGTGGGCGCCAGGATCAGTACTCAGCCACGTTTGGTGGATTTAACTTTATGGAATTTTATGGAAAAAACAAAGTCCTGGTCAATCCACTGAGAATCCGCAACTGGATTAAATGTGAGCTGGAAAGCTCGATATTGCTCCATTATACAGGCACATCAAGATCCAGTGCGGCTGTTATTGATCATCAGGTTAAGAATTTTACAAAAAAAGGATCTGAGACATTAGAAAATATGCACCAGCTAAAACGCTCTGCACTTCATATGAAAGAGGCTATTTTACGTGGAGATTTTCGCGCTTTCGTTGACTATATGAATTTGAGCTGGGAAAGTAAAAGGAAAAGCGCGAACAGTGTTTCAAATCCCCATATTGATGAAACCATTGAGATGGCCAAAAAAACGGGAGCTCTTTGTGCAAAAGTTTCCGGGGCTGGCGGCGGCGGTTTCATTATGTATTTTGTTCCGCCAGAAAAAAGACAAAACGTTATTCAGGTTTTATCAGACAGAGGTGGCTGGATTAGTAATTGCCATTTTACCAAGGAGGGATCACAGTGCTGGACAATATAAAAACAAATAAAAAGACAAAGCGTTATCCAGGTTTTATCAGACAGAGATAGCTGGATTAATAACCAGGGAGGGATCACAGTGTTAGCCAATATAAAAACAGATAAAAAGCTTATTCTTGAGAGTGTAAAAAAATCTCATGAGGTTACGGGTAATATTCTGGCAAGTCAGGATATTCAGGACAACATCCTGTCAGCTATTCAGCTGGTATATCAATGCTTCCAGAGTGGCGGAAAACTACTCTTTGCTGGTAATGGTGGCAGTGCCGCTGATGCTCAGCATATGTCCGCAGAATATGTGTCCAGATTTATGTTTGACAGACCTGGTCTGCCCTCTGTTGCTCTGACAACAGATACATCTGCCCTTACGGCCATTGGAAATGATTATGGATTTGAAAAACTGTTCTCCCGGCAAATTCAGGCACTTGGGAACAAGGGGAACGTCTTTTTTGCCTATTCTACGTCCGGCACCTCCCCCAACATCATAAAAGGTCTGGAAGAGGCTGTAGGTAAAGGTGTCAAATGCATTGGTATGACGGGCTCTAAGCCACAGAGTAAAGTCATGGCTGATCTGTGTGATGTTACGATACATGTTCCCAGTCATGAAACACCCTATATTCAGGAAGGACACCTTATCATTGGTCACCTGATTTGCTTCGCTGTTGAAGAGATGATTTTCGGGAATGAGAAGGCACACACCTAAATGATCATAAAAGAGGCCATCATTCTGGCAGGAGGCAAAGGGACCCGTTTACGCTCTTTAGTTCATGACGTGCCCAAACCTATGGCCCTCATAAGAGGCAAACCCTTTTTAGAAATACTGATAGAAACCTTTTACGTAAAAGGGATTGATCATTTTATCCTGTCTGTTGGCTATTTATCCGATGTCATCATAGAGCATTTTACATCTAAATACCCCAATATCCGAATTTCATTTTCTGTTGAAGAAGAGGCCTTAGGAACCGGGGGGGCTATACGTCTGGCTCTGGAAAAACTTGAAGGCGAGCACAGTCTTGTCCTGAATGGAGATTCCTTATTCGATGTTGATCTTGATGAACTTGAACAGTTTAGGCCCTTTAATGCCCCGGTCATTTTTGGCCGTCAGGTCAACGATGTTGGCCGTTACGGACAGTTTATATTTAAGGGCAACAGAATTGAGCAATATTTAGAAAAACAGGGCCATGGAAGTGGCTATATTAATGGCGGTGTTTATGTGCTTGCCAAAAACTCCCTCCATGAGTTTCCCCTGCATAAAAAATTCTCTATAGAAACGGACTTTTTTTCACAATTCTCCCCCTTAAAACCAGCGCATTTCATAATTTCAGACGATTACTTCATCGATATTGGCATTCCTGAAAGTTATCAGAGAGCTCAGGAAGAATTAAAAAACTATATTAAAAACAAAGCCCTCTTTCTTGACCGTGATGGTGTTATCAATGTTGATACAGGTTACTTACATACACCGGAACAGTGTGTTTTTACTGAAGGCATTGCAGATCTCCTTAAAAAGGCAAAAGAAAAAGACTATATGATTATTGTCGTCACCAATCAGGCTGGCATTGGACGGGGGTATTATACAGAAGACGAATTTCATAAATTTATGGCGTGGATGAATAGTCAGTTAGCTGGTCTTCTTGATGATTACTATTTTTGCCCCTTCCATGCTGAGCACGGCACTGGGAAATATAAACAGGATTCTTATGACAGAAAGCCTAATCCCGGCATGTTCAAAAAAGCGATTGAAAAGCACAATATAGCACCGGAAATGTCCATAATGGTTGGAGACAGAGATACCGATATGATAGCTGCACACAAGGCGAATATTCAGCAAAAACTTCTCCTTGGGCATGACATGAAGAAAACATCACAAAACTTTAAGATTATTCAAAACCTTTCAGAAGTTGCAAAATATCTATGAGCACAAAAAAAAACATCAAAGTTTTGCATGTCTATAAAACAGCCATGCCGGAAAGCTATGGAGGTGTAGAGAGTTTTATTGATACACTTTGTAAAACGGGTGCTTCACTCGGCATACAAAATACTGTCCTGTCCCTCAGCCGCACCCCTGCGGACGCCCCCCTTGACATGGATGGGTATACTGTTCATCAGGTCAGGCAAGATTTATTTTTGGCTTCCACGGGCTTTTCTATCTCAGCATTTGGTAAGTTCAGTAAGCTCGCAAAACAGACAGATGTCATCCACTACCACTTCCCCAACCCATTTGCTGACATGCTTCACATGGTCTGTTCACCAAAAAAACCATCAGTTTTGACATATCACTCTGATATTATAAAGCAAAAAAAACTCCTTCATATATATCAGCCACTTAAACGCCGTTTTTTAAATGCGGTCGATCATATTGTTTCAACCTCTCCAAACTATTTTGTCACCAGTGATGTCTTGCAGGCTTATGCCCATAAGGTTTCGATTATCCCTGTTGGTATCGACCCCCGCTTCTGTGAAAACTTAGATGAAGAGCGCCTGGCCTACTGGAGAACACGTCTCAAAGCGCCGTTTTTTTTATTTATTGGGGCCATGAGATATTATAAGGGCCTGCACATAGCCTTGATGCCCTTGCAGGGACGAACATTAAACTTGTGATCGCAGGCATTAATGGGATTGAAAAAGAGCTTAAAGCCCAGGCAGCATCTCTGGGGATAGATAATGTTGATTTTCTGGGTCTGGTCAGTGATGCGGATAAGCTCGCCCTCCTTCATCTGTGTTATGGGTTTATTTTCCCCTCTCACCTTCGATCGGAAGCCTTTGGCTTTTCATTGCTGGAGGCTGCATGTGTTGGAAAACCGATGATTTCCTGCGAAATAGGGACAGGAACAACTTTTGTGAATATTGCCAGTGAAACGGGTATTGTGATTAACCCCGGCTCCCCCCATGAACTTCGGGAGGCCATGCACTATCTTCTTAATAATCCGGACATCGCAGCAAGCATGGGAGAGAAGGCCAGGAAAAGAGCCAGAGAATTATTTACAGCTGAAAAACAGGCGCAGTCTTATAAGGAGCTGTATAAAAAATTACTCTCTGAGACAACAGGGTGAGATCTCGCAAATTTTTTGACCTTATGATGTCCGTAAGAGTCCTGTTGTTGGTATTTCTAAGCTTAAATCTGCTCTTTGTAAACGATACAAACTGAAGAACGGTCAATCCGTTTGTATGTCATGGCGGATGGAGGGGGATTCGAACCCCCGATGGACATGAAGCCCATACTGATTTTCGAGACCAGCGCATTCAACCACTCTGCCAACCATCCCATCTGTTATCCCGTTCCCATAAGCAAAAGTATAGTGTCCTGCTTTCTGACATATAGATAATTCCATAAAAGACAAGATGAAGAGCATAATCTTCATGATATTTCTTTTTTTCTTTGGGGGTTTTGGGGGCACCCTCCCCCTAATTGGTCGGTGATCAACGGAACTGGAGAAGGGGGGCGCTGGTAATTTCGGTACAAACCCAACAAAGATAACAGGAAATCTCTTTTTTGACCATTCAACAGGAAAGAGATACCACGAATTTACTCAGTATAGAGAATACGGATCCTTTGACCGCCCCACAAGTTTCAGTGTCACTCTGGAAGAGTGTGGGGGATATTGACCAGCCTACAGACATTAAAACAGGTAAGGTCTTACCAGCCATAAGACTTGTTATGTCTTATATAAACAATAATGGATTCGTGAGAAACAATGGCACTATCAACGTGAGGTGTGGGGTAGGTAATGTTGTTGGTAAGAATTATCATCTCTACGGGATGTGGATCAATACTGATGACCCCACCAATACGGCACCTGGCATCGTGGTCAATAATTCACTCATAACTTTAACAGGTGAGCTTGATGACAAGACCAATCAGGCCTTAAAACTCACAGGCTTTTTAGTGAACTACAGCAATCGCAAAGCTATCAGATATAAAGATCATCTTTTACTCAAGATGAAGACAAAAAACATAATTTTAATTAAAAATTTAAATTTTTAATTAATTATTGATTAATATTATCTCTTAACCTATTGTTAACCTTTAACAAAGGAAAAGGGATAAAAATCATGAAACAGGGGAAGTCACACGCCATCAAACTACATAAGAATCAATATGCAAAAAAGACATACCGAACTTCCGGAAAATTAAGAAAAAAACATCCCTCAACATCAAAATCGAATCTGATTCAAAATCTTTGGCGGTCTTCTGTTTCTTCTCTGGCTCTGCTCTGTTCTTCTGCTGGTATACTGGCCACGACCCCCGCACAGGCTGTCGTCCCGAATGATAAGTACACGCCTGAAGATATTTATGACAAAGATAATGTATGGGCTGGTGTGGGTCAGATGATCATCCGGCAACCTGACAAAAGGGTTGGCCTGTGTACAGGAACCGCCATCAATCCACGTATGATTATTTTTGCAGGCCATTGTGTCCATAGTAAAAGTTCAGAGGATTATGGATCTCGGTTTAAAAAAACGCCTATTGGGTTTGGCTTTCAAAGTAAAACACGGGACAGTGCAATAAGCTGGATTCGATCAGGTTTTACCTCGGTCCCGGACAAGCTTTTTTTCAACATGTCTGACATTATTATCCACCCGGACAACAGCGAAAAGATATGGTGGAGAGCAGATGTAGCCATTGCGGCATCAGATACCCCCATGATCAATGTTCCTACCTATTCTCTTCTTTTCTCGCCCTTATCAGGGGAAACTCATGCTTCTATGGTTGGTTATGGCAGGACAGGATCCGGGACCACAGGCAGTTCTCAGGGCATTGATTTTAAACGCCGTGTGGGTGAAAACATGGTGGGGTATATGGGGAGTATTGATCGCTATGACAAGGAAATTTTTGATCTGAAAGTTAAAGGCAATAAAGACCCCCAGGATCTTTACTATACTGATTTTGATGATCCCAAACGTTCTAAAGATCTGCCGGGTGGGGTTACGGGATATGATTTCAACCCCATCAAGGGTAAGAGAACCGCTTTAGAGAGAGAAAGTTCTACAGCAGGTGGTGATTCCGGTGGCCCTTTGATGATTGATCAAAAATATGGGAAACCTGTTGTTGCCGGTGTTTTATCAGGGGGGAGCAGACATTATGTCGGGCAACCCAGCTCTTCCTATGGTGGCACAAGCTTTTATCAACCTCTTTTTCTTTTTGCGAACTGGATTGCAGAAAATAATCCTTATAAATACGTTGAATGGAAAGGGGGAGATGGCCACTGGACAGATATTTCTAAATGGCGTCAGCTCATAGACCCGGCTTATAAAATAGATGACGGATCGGGTAAGCTTATCAATGGTATCCCCGATAAGGATGCAGGGACAACAGGCAGCACACCAGACTTTGGCACCCTTACCAAAGCACCGGACAGATCCTATCCCCCCGCTGGTTCGTCTTCGTCGACACCATCTTCTAAAAAAAGCAGCAGACCCGGTCTATCATCTGTGGCAGAAGGTAAGACACATAACAATCGTGGCCAGATTTCTGTTTCTGACTTACTGGATAAACAGAATATAAAGACGGCTGACAGCAATAGCCCCGGAAAACAGGCCACCACCAGGCTTTCAGGAGAGAAGTCTTCAGGATTGAGAGGCAGGGCTGAGGAAGATTCTGATTCTCTGCCATCCCTAAAAGCAACACGCCTGAACACGGTAGGTGTCGCCAGAGGGATTGGCTCAACAGGCTTCTCACCAAATAATACAGATGGGGAACCCGGAACAGCCTTTGAAAACCCGGCCCAGTATTTTGAAGTCTGGATGACGAGACCTGGAACTGTAACACTTTCTGGTGGTGGAGTTGAAATTGACCGTCTGCAACTTCGAAATCCTGCAGCAGAGGTCAATATTGCCCCTGATGGTGATATGGCCGTTCTCATTGATGTTGTCTCTGAAGCTGGCACGTTAAATATCGATGGACGTTTGTCCACACGGGAACTTACCATGATGCGTGGTCTGCTTAGTGGTTCTGGTACACTGGAAGCTCAGAGCCTCTATGTTGTGGGGGGAGGTTTGGCCGCAGGAGGGCTCGCCCGGACAGGAGCCCTGACAACACAGGCGGATGTTATGCTGACATCAGCAAGCACGTTTCTCTATGATATTTCTCCCCTTTCTCAGGATTCCATTCAGGGTATTCGGAATTTATCCCTTAATGGTCGTCTCATCGTCAATTTTTTAGACGGTGTCAGACCTAAGGATGGTACCAGTTATCAGGCTTTATCCTATTCAGGCGAGGCCACGGGGAATTTCTCCGGTATTTTCCTGCCCGGTATTTTCTATGGAGACACAAGAGCTGAAAATGGTGTTGTTACCCTGACTATCAGACGCAACAGCTATGTCGGTCATTTATCAGGTGTCACAGGAGGATCCACAGGACTGGCCAGTGGCCAGCCTGCGCAGGGAAGTTTAGCAGAAACAGCTTTTGCTCTGGACGCAGCCCATTCTGCAGGTGCAGATAAAATGGACCCTCTTTTTGGAGAGCTGGACTTCTTAACTTCCGCCCGGTTTGGAAATGTCCTTCAGGTTTTACGCCCCTGGCAAACTCTGCTGGCTGATGCTCTTGTACGTAGCCAGAGTGAAAATATAGTCTCACGCTTTAGTGATCTCTCTGCCTCAGCCTTTTCAGGTGTTCGCGGTGTTCACTTCACGGGTTTTTCTCCTTCAAATCGCCCTGTTCACGTGGCAAATCTCGACAGTCGTGAAGCTTTTTTTGCTGCTGCACAGGCCTCAGAATCCTCTGGAGGTCAAAAATCTGAAGAAGAAAAAGGCACATCTTCTCTGCCGGAAAGCCCAGGGGTTGGGGCTTCTCTTGCACAAAAAGGCTGGGGCTTTTCTCTTGGTGGTGGCTATATCTTTGGGGATGCAGGCACAGGTGTATCTTATGATCGTGAAGATATTCAAAGCTTTTATCTCATGGCAAGTCTTGATAAAGTCATCCATGATCGTTTCCTTGTTGGCGCTTCGGTTGATTTCTCCAAAGGGGATTCAGACATTCCTAAATCTGTGGGTTCTGTAGATGCCAAAAGCTATGGAATTACAGCTTATGGAGCAGCTCTTTTAGGTCATGGCTTTAAACTTGATGCGTATGCAGGTCTTGGCCGTGTGAAAGAGAAGATAAGACGCCGTGCTTTTGTTCACTCAAAACTCTTTGAAGTTGACGGTAAGTCAGATGGTGACCGTAGTTTTGCAGGAGCTTCTTTAAGTTATACAAAACAATGGAAAAACATGCTTATCCGGCCAGCTCTTTCTGTGCGTCATATCAAGCTTAAAATGAAGAAATATCAGGAAACAGGATCAGCTATAGCCCAGCATGTTATGAAGCGTGACCTGAAGACAACACAGTTAGAAGCTGGTATTTTTGTTCAGGGTGCCTGGGAGTTACAGAGCCAGCGTTTTCGCCCTTTTGGCAAAATAGCCGTTGTCTATGATACCGATAATAAACGTGATGGTATTTCTGCTGTTTTTGTCGGTGACCCTACACAGACACCTTTCTTTGTCCAGGGCAACTCCCGCACACGTGTATGGGGTGATATGGCTGTAGGTATCCAAACAGCTTTAGGGCAAAGATCACATTTGTCTTTTTCAGTACGTCATACTTTGGGACGGGGTGATCTGGATTTTGGTTCGCTAAACGCCAGTGTCAGAGTGAAGTTTTAAAAAACCATAGACGCATATGCCCGGCTCCTGAATGATATACAGAACATATATCCTAAAGATTAGGGGTCGGACTTTTGCTTTTTAAAGCCATATAAAAACAGGATGCTTTGAGGGTTGCCCCACAGAGACCATGTTAAGAAAAGTCTGACAGCACTGAGGTCAGGGAAGATATCTTCTTACCTCTCAAAATGAGCCAGCTAAGAGTTATATATTTAAGAAACTAAGGGGGTATATCAAAAGACAGAGCCTTTTGTCACAGAAAAAGGGGGTTCACGCCTCTAAATTTTCTTCAATCCAGCTCACAATTTTATTTTTGGCCATGGCCCCTACTTTGGTAGACAGTGCCTGACCGTTTTTAAAAAGAATCATGGTGGGGATACCACGTACATTAAACCTTGTAGGAGATTTCATATTGTCATCAATATTGACTTTCGCAACAGAAATCTTCTCTCCCATTTCTTCTGAAATTTCTTCAAGAATGGGACTAATCTGTTTACAGGGGCCGCACCATTCTGCCCAAAAATCCACAAGGACAATGCCTTTATTCTGTAGGACTTCATGGTCAAAAGACTCATCTGTTACCTGTTTGGACGCCATGATTTTTCTCACTCTTGCTATCAGAATATGGAACTCTTCCTTAGGTAGGTCCCCGGAGCATAAACGTCAAGATCATATTTGTTGCGAGGACTTTAAAAACAGGTCATCTGGCACAACCATCAGGCGTGGCTCATGAGTCCATAAAAACGCACAGCGCAAGGTATGATCCGGATAAATTTGCTGCAGGACAAGCTGATAAAGCTCCATTTGCTGAAGCAGGGACAGGGAAAGCTCTTCAGGGCTGCGGGGAGGAGACAGAGCCGTCTTATAATCAACGATCCAGACAGTCCTCTCCTCAAAAGCCAGACGATCAAGACGCCCTTTGACAAAACGCCTTTGAGCTTCAAACATAACATGGCCAGCTATATCAACTTCTGCACGCGATGTTTGTGAAAATAAAAAAGCCCATTGAGGTTCCTCAAGAATTTTTATAACGCTGTCCAGCCAAACCTCCCTTTCCCTGTGTGGAATATCTTCAGCCTGCAAAAACATCTCCCCCTTCTCACGCCATTGTCGGGACGGTAAATCAGGTAAAAACTGCAAAAGTTTGTGGATCAACACTCCACGGCGTGCAGGATGAAGCCCTGTCTTTTTCTTCTGTAACGGAGAAAAATTTTGAGAAGAAGATGGCTTTGCGCCGGTTTTTGAAGGTGAGAGACGCTCTTCTCGCCCCGTTAAAGGGGAAGCTTTTTCTCTCACCCAGACGGGAAGAGAAGTTTTTTGAGGTGCCTCAGGCATGTTTGAATCCAGAGGCAAAGAAGATTCAGAACTCTTATATGCCTCTGTCAACCACCCTCCCCCTCCAAGACACAGACCTTCTCCAAAAGGTGTTTCACAAACAGAGGCCGTATCAAACCTTTTCAAGGCCTCTCCCACCAAACCATGCCAGGGATCATATGTGGGACGACGGCCTGTTTCATAACCACAAAGAAGGAGATGATCCTCAGCGCGTGTCATAGCCACATATAAAAGGCGCAAATATTCTTCATATTCTTTTTGTTTTTGCTGCTCTCTTTTCTCAACAAGGCTCTCTGGCAAAGGTTTAAGAGAGGAATCGACCACAACCATCCCTGCTTTTTCATCCTCATATGCAGGGGGCTGAGAAGAAAATTCAGGTGTTTGCATGGTATCAGGCAAAATAACAAAGGGTGCTTCCAGACCCTTGGCAGCATGAACAGTCATGACCCTTATCATGCTTCCACCTTCCTCCATATCTCTTTTGATCTCTTCACCATGCGATGCGAACGCCTGAAGAAAGAGAGAGAGAGAAGGCGTTTGTGTGTTTTGCCAGGTGAGCGCCATGCTCAGAAAGGCTTCCAGCGGATCCTCACATTCAGGACCAAAGCGATAGCGCAAACGTGCCCCAAAGCTCTCCCCCTGTTGATCAGAGTGATGAAGAATCCAGGAAAAAAAGTCATACGGCCCTAAAAAACGGGAGCGCACGCGTGCCTTACGCATAAGACAACGTGCTTCTTTAAAAACACTTTTTCGTGAGTCCTGCACAACACGCCATAAAGGCCGGGTACGGCCGTGAGCCAGACGATATAAATCTTCTTCACTAATGTTAAAAAATGGACTTTTGAGAACCTCTGCCAAAGCCAGATCATCACCGGGCATCAGGGATGCTTTGGCAAAAGATATAAGATCCTCCACCACAGGATGTTCCCCAAGTTTCAGGCGATCAGCCCCGGCAACGGGTAAATTTTCACGTTTCAGACAACGGATAAGTTCCTCAAAAAAATCATTACGCCGACGTACAAGAATCATAATATCCCCGGGACGCAGTTTATGAGGCGCCAGGCCGTCACGTCCCCCCACCTCAACCTGACCTGAATTCAGAATTTTTCTGATAAAACGCGCAAGCTCTAAAGCAAGGCGGGCAGGCGCACTTAAAGAGGGCAAAGCATCAACAGGGGCCCAGGGATCTTCTGGCTCTTGCTGTTCTGGTTTTGGTGCTACCGGCCACCAGGTCACAGAGCCCCCCTCTGCGCGCCAGGCATCATGGCGGGGTATATCGCCACGGGGGGTAAGTTGTTCAGCAAGTGGAGCTGACGAAAAAACACCATCAACAGCATGAAGAATTTCTGGTCGTGATCGAAAAGACAGGGACAAAGAGGGCGCAATAAAGCGCTGCTCAAGAAAGGCTGCCTGCTGACTTACCTTTTGAGCTTTATTTAAAAAACCTTCTGGCTGTGCCCCCTGGAAAGCATAAATAGATTGTTTTTCGTCACCTACGGCAAAAATTGTGCGCTGTAGCCCACGTGCCCCCTCCCCTGTAAAAAATTCCTCACTCAGAGCTGTGATTAAAGCCCATTGCTCCGGGCTTGTATCCTGAGCTTCATCGATCAAAATATGATCAAGCCCTCCATCAAGTTTATAGCGTACCCAGTCCCGGGTCTCTGCATGCATGAGGAGATCTTTTGTTTTCAAAACAAGATCAGAAAAATCAAGGGCCTGATGACGCTGTTTTTCCTGGTCATAAAGCCTGATAAAAGTTTGTGTATAAAGAAGGGCTGCGGCACTGGTTCGGGCCAGAGATATGCTCTGCAAATGCCTCCAGCCTGTCTCAAGAACATCCCTCGCCTCCTCTATAAGAGGCAACAATGTGCCCAGCTGATCCTTTCCTTTTTGTGTAATAAGGTTTTTACGTATCTCACCCTTTTGGGTAAAAACAAAGTCGAAAAAGGCGTTCATAGCCTCAAGGGGTTTTGAAGCCCTAAGCCCCTCTTGCAGACGCTCTGCCTGTTGCTGATCTGTTTTACCTCCGGTTTGAGAGAGAAGATGAGCAGCCTTTTCAAGATTTTTGCAGGGAAGCGTGTTAAGGATTTTCTGTGCCTCCCCCTCCTCTGTCATATTTTCTTCTAAACCAAATCCTTCAAAAACCTGTGGGGTAGACCATGTTGTAAGGTTCGAAACCCTCTGCAAAGCCCAGGACAAAAGAGAGTCCAGTTTCTGACGGCTGAAAAGCAGGCTGAGCCTTCGATGCGCCTGTGCTAAAGAGGCATCAGGATGGTGCAGGATATCATGTATAAGGGCTTTATGGGCTTTTTCCCGTAAATCCTTTGAGTTGCACTCATCAAGAACCTCGAAATGAGGGGAAAGACCAGCCTCCAGAGGGAAGCGCCGTAAAATTCTCTCACACCATGCATGAACAGTCTGGATTTTAATTCCCCCGGGGGTTTCAAGGGCTCTTGCAAACAGGCGCCGCGCCCGCGCCAGGGCCTGCGGGGTTATGTCATGCTCTGCAGAGTCTTCAAGCTGAGATAATTCCTGATACAAATCCTCATCTTTCATGATGGACCAGCTGCCAAGGCGCTGAAAAAGGCGGGCCTGCATTTCAGAGGCTGCCGCCCTGGTATATGTCACACAAATAAGGCGATCAGGTGCTGCCCCCTTTAATAAAAGCCGGGCCACACGGTCAATCAACACACGCGTTTTCCCGGACCCTGCATTGGCAGAGACAAAAGCATGCGTAAGAGGGTGAGCTGCTTTATTCTGTGCCATCAGTGCACGGGTATAAGGCGTGTTGCTCATGTCTCCTCCCCCACACGGCTTGTCCATTCTTTATAACGGGCAAGATGGTTATACTCTCCATATTCATTTTTGTACTGGGCCCGTATTTGGGATCTGTAAGGTGTTTTGGGGTCATCGAAACGTTCAATCAAACGTTTGAGACCCTGTTCCGCCGTGCGTGCATAATGCTGAGGAGAAAACTCTTTGTCCTGAAGACTCTTTTCTTTCACTCCCGAAGAATCGCGGAGTTCAACATAGGTCAGCGCCACAGGCTCCTGTGGACGGACTCCCTCAAAACCACCTTTCATCAGGATAGCAGCCTCAAGGGGCATTTGAGGATCAAAACCAGCCTGAACAAGTTTTTTACTGGGGGCAATCCCCGTTTTATAATCCAAAACAGCCCAGCCATCAGATCCCTCATCCAGTCTGTCCGCCCGTGCTTTCAGGGTAAAATCACCCGCAGAAAGCGGCAGGACCATTTTCCCTGAAACTTCCAGCACCCGGGGAAGATAACCCCTTTCCCGGCGTTGTTTTTCCCAGTCTCTGAAATCTTCACACAAACGCTGAAGACGGGGGGCCTGAAACGCTAGATCTTCTTCAGAAAAACCTGTGTTGGCCAAAGCTTTAAGCAGGGCTTCATATAAAACCTCTGAAACATCATCCGGCCACGAAGAAGGATAAGCTTTGATGACATGTTCAACAGCCTGGTGAACAGCATTCCCCCTTTCTGCGGGGCCTGCTTCAGCGCCCGGCTCTTCAAGGGGTTTAAGCCCTAAAACATAACGTGCATAAAGGGCATAAGGGTCCCGTACCCAGGTTTTAATCTGTGTGACAGAAAGCCTGCGCCCCTGTGGCCAGCGGGCTTCACACGGGGGGCGGGGCTCAGGTGGCAGAGCAGGATGCGCACGACCATCAGGAGAGGCATCCAGTTCACGCGCCCAAAGGCGCCAGGGTTTGTCAGGCTGAAGAGCTTTCTCTCCCTCTTTTTCTCCCAAAGCTCCCCGGATCAAAGTCTGAAGCCGCCATAACCAGCGTGAGGCAAGGGCTGGTGTTTCCCCTGAACGTTCGCTGCGTGTGATCAAAACGTCTGACCCACAGGCCAGTTGTGCAAAATCATGAGCTGCAAGTCCCAGACGTTTTTCAGGGCTGCTCAACTCCAGTTTTTGACGCATGCCAGATGATAAAAAAGGATCCGTTGTGGTATAAGCAGGCCACACCCCCTCATTAAGTCCCCCTAAAATCACACGATCCGCCGTGATAAGGCGCGCTTCCAGGGGACCTAAAATCCTTATACGCGGATCAGAGCCCAAGGGTGTTCGTACTGTTACATCACGCATTAAGGTTGTTATGATATGCTCAAAAGCTTCAAAAGACAGAGGGGGCAAAACCGCGGCTGAGTCCAAAACCCCTGAGAAAAAAAGGGCGGCTGCCTCTCCGGCATCACCGCGCCAAAGACGGGAATTTTCATCCTCCCCGCCTCTTTTTACAAGTTCTTCCCCCACACATATAAGGGCTTCTGTAAAATCCTTAAGATCTCTTTCCTGATGATGATCTGTGAAAAGAGAGAAAACATGTTCCAAAGTGTGGAGAAGCTGTTTTACATTCTCTTTCTCACAATCCTCTATGTGTTTAAGATCCTCACAACGCTCACACCAGGCACGCCAGCTCTTCTCACGCCGGGGCCCGCGGAAAAGCTGTTCCTCCAAAATGCCTGCAAGACGAAGACGTCTGGATGTCTCAAAGCCCAGCCCTGTTAAGGGATGTTTTAAAAGTGCTGTCAAAACAACAACATCGCCCGGATCACGTATAAGGGACAGAATAAGAGCAAAAAAGACACCATGACCTGTTTGTGAAAGGGGCTCCCCAACAGAAGAATCAGGGCGCAAACCCCAGCGGGAAAGTTGTAATCTGACACGCCGTGCGAGACTTGCAGATGGTGTCACCAGCATGGCATTTTGATCAGGGTTTTCGAGAGTCTCACGTAAAGCCAGAGCAATAAGTGTGGCTTCCTCCTCTTCTGTTGCTGCCGTGATGCAGGACAGACCCTCAAGGCCGGAACACACAGGATCTTTGCCCCCGGATCCTCTTAATGTTTCAAGACGCTGAAGCCAGTCTTCTACGGCATTGGCGGGACGAAGTGATTCATAAATAAGCTGCCTGCGGGCACGTTTCTGCTCTGTTTCTTCAAAGAAAGGAAAGGGTCTCACCTGACTGCGTTCTACGCCTAAATGTTCCAAAAGCTCTTTCATAGCCTTTTGTGGGTGCTGGTCATCCAGCACATCCCAGGCTTTCTCATCTAAGTCCAGATCCAGGCCAGGAAGAAGAACAGCCCCCAAAGGCAAACCTGCGACAACAGAGAGAAAATCGGCTGTAGCGGAAAGGCTTCCTGTGGATCCTGCTGCAAGAACGGGATAAGCCGGAGGGTGTGCACGCCAGCGCCGGGCCACAAGGCGCAGGAGAGCAGCACGCCGTGCAAGTGGCTCCATCCTGCCTAAACTCTTCAAATGTTGTGGCCAGAAATCACCGAGAATGGGTATAAACCCTGCTGCCTCCTGAAAATGATGTGGAAGGAAAGCTTTAAAATCATCATCCAGAGCTTGAAAATCCTTAACATCTTCCCTCTCCATATCATCCATCACCTCAAGAAGGGCGTCAGCCATAAAAAGGGCATGGCCAGCCTCCACACAACGCCCGGCTGCTTCCTCACGTGCCAGGATAAGACGCATCATCTCAAAACGCCGTGCTGTGGGGCTTATTTTGGGGGGGAGCATGCCTGCAATCTCACCGGGCTCAAAAGGCTCCTCATCTTCCGGGACATCCCCTAAAGGCAAACAACGGGGAAGCAGCAAAGCTGACTGAGAAAGCTGAGAGGCATGTGCCAGAAAACTCTCTTCAAGAGCGCGGGCGGCACGCCGTGTGGGAACAAAAATACGGAGATCAGAAAAATTTGTGGCTGGTGATAGTGTTTCTGAAACCTGAAAACTCTGCTGAACGCCCCTGACCACATGCTCTAAAAAAGACAGGCCCGGTGGCAGAGAGAAAATCCTGGGAGCAGGACCAGAAAAAAGTGTTGGGGTCTCAGATTTCATGACCTGTTTCACCTCAAAAATCCTTTTTAACGTTGTAAAATCTTCTCCGCGGTAAGACGGGCCACAGGATCTCCCACATGCAAAAATTGCCCGGGTGCTATAACGCCATAAAGACGGCCCTGTTCCAGGAGATAATCCCAAATTTTATTAAGGGAGAAAACACCTTCAGAAAACTCGTCCAGAACATTCGGATTAAGAATCTGCGTTCCGGCATAAACCCAGGGGGCTGTGCCTCTTCCCCCTGTCTCACCTCGTCTCAAAAGCCCCGTTTTTTCTTTGTGAAAATCCCCGGTTCCCTGATAGCCGGGACTTGTCTCTCTGCCTGATAAAAGCAGTAAAGCACCCATGTCATCAGGATTCCAGAATTTTGTGAGAGTCTCAAGACCAGCCCCCTCAGGGTTTTCTTTCCACAAAGCATCTGTGTTTACAACAAAAACAGGGTCAGCGCCTAAAAGATGACGTGCTTTAAGAAGCCCGCCCCCCGTGTCCAGCAAACACGCCCTTTCATCAGAATAATGAAGCCGTGGGGGTTGACCCTGTTGACAACGCTTTTGCAGATGAGCGTGTAACATATCTGCAAAAGTATGAAGATTGACAACGGCATGTCTCACACCAAAAGAAGCAAGACGGTCCAGGTTATGATCAATGAGAGTCCGTCCGGCAACTTCCACAAGGGCTTTGGGCCGGGTTTTGGTTAAAGGCTGCATACGTGTTCCAAGACCAGCCGCCATCACCATGGCAGTTTGAGGGGTCATGACACTCCCTCCCCCTTTATAGAAGAAACATTATTTATTTCTTTGATTTTAAAATATTTTTCCTCTTTAAATTCATCTTGTAAAATTTCAGGAGCATGGCCTGAAAACCATGATCGCACAGAATCAAGAGCGGGATGCTGAAGGGCTTCTTTTAAAAGAGTATGGACACGTGGCATAAAAGCAAGATAACGTTTTTTATGATCGCGTTTGGCAAGACGTGTAAAAATACCAAGAATTTTTGTATGGCGCTGTGCCCCTAAGATGGCATAGGCCGCATAAAAGCTTTCTCTGTCCTGAAGACCTGTTTTATCAAGATAAAGCTCCGTCAGAGGCTTTATAAGTTTAAAGTTTACCTCACGGCGGGCATCTTCCAAAAGGGAAACAAGATCATAGGCCGGATGCCCGAATACAGCATCCTGAAAATCAATCAGCCCAACTTTTTCTCTGCCTTCACGCTCTGGAAGATAGAAAATATTTTCTGCATGAAAATCCCTTAAAACAAGACCATAAGGATGAGATTGCAGCGTGAGAAAAGCCTGCTTCCAGGCCTGTGTCCATACTTCCCGCTCCGATTCACCATATGACGTCCCAAGGCAGTGGGGTGCATACCAGTCCAAAAACAGGTCGGCCTCTGTCAACAAAGCTGTTTCGTCATATGTTTTTATAGACCAGCTCGCCCCATGCCAGCTTATGTTAGGAGAAAAGCTACACCGATAAAGAGCTGCCAGACAGGAAACAGCTTCTGTGTAAAGCTTCTCTTCCTCCTCTCCTTCTCTTAAAAGGTGGGCATAAAGCCCCTCCCCCAAATCTTCAATCAAAGCAAAGCCTGTCTCAGGCTCAAAAGCTTCTATAAAAGGAGCAGAAAACCCTCTCTCCCGTAACGCCCGGGCAAGACAGGCAAAAGCATTCAGATCTGAGCCTGCCAGATGTGCTTTCAGCTCATAAGGGGTTTTTTCATCAGTCCCGGAAAGAGGTGAGCACATTAATAACCTCTTCTGCCCCTTAAGGTTTAGTCTTTCATAAAAGCGGGCTGAGGCATCTGCCCTTAAAGGTGTGGATATGGCCTCACCCCAGACATGTTTCTTAAGAAAATCCTGTTTTTGTTCTTTAAAGCTTTTTTGAGTTTTCATACCAGCGATCTTTCCAAAGCCCATAAGGTGTTATGTGTGCAGACCGACCATTTTGAGAAAATTTTAAACTGATTTCAAGACGGTCCTGGGGGATCATACTCCCTAAACGATCGGGCCATTCAATTAAAGAGACAGACGTCTCAAAAGCTTCTTCAAGACCAAGCTCAAAAAGCTGAGAAAAATCCTCAAGGCGGTAGAGATCCGTATGCCAAATATCAAAGAGGTCTGTTTCGTAAACCTGTACAAGGGTGAAGGTGGGGCTTGTTACATCCAGACCAGCCCCCAAAAGGGCCTGCAGAAATCCACGTGCGAGAACTGTCTTACCGGCTCCAAGCTCGCCTTTCAGAAAAAAAACATCCCCCACTTGCGCATCATGCGAAAGTCGGGCCCCTAAATGACGCGTGGCCGTTTCATCGGCCAGGAAAAAATCTGTTGTTTTTATATCTGTCATCCTTGTTTTTTGTGTAGAAAACCCTTTGTTTCTTAAACAAGAAAAAGAGCATGTAAAAGTGCACTTTACACCTTATAAATCCTTTTCAGGACATGCACAATTTAATGTGGACTTGACTCTTTAGGTGTAATTTCATATTTCTGGCCCCGGTGAAACTTTTGTTGAAAGGTTCTGTATCTTATCTTTATCTTCCTTTTTTTGGGGGTTTAGTTTCTTTAGAAAACAAAGAAAGGTTTTCTGTATATACAGAATTGTATTTCCGAAAGGGTGTTCATGATCCACAAATTTGGTTTTTTAAAAACAGGGACAGTTCTCTCTTCTATATGTTTGGGATCTGTCTCTTTTGCTTTTGGCTTTATCTCTGTGACAAGCTCTATGAAAGCTTCAAAACAGCAAGAAGATTTTGCGCTGGCACCCCCCAAAAGCCCTGAAGACTTAGCCCTTGAAGAGCAGGCAAAACGTTTTTCTGCTTTCTATCGGGGGACTGAGCTTTCTTCTCCTGAAAGCTCAGCTCAACCCCAGCCTGATCATGACGAATATAAAAAAAATCTGGCTGATCAACAAAAACAAAAGCAGTTACATGACAGCTCCCCTGTCTCTTCCGTATCATTTAGGCTAACCCCACGCCTCAAACCACTTCCTGACAGAGGGTGGCAACTCACCTCTCTCCTCACCCCTCAAAACCGCCTTCCCGTTTTAGAAAGGGACAGAAAAAGCCTTGGTCTGGAGCAAACCTTTACCACAGACCATTTTGCCTATGCAGCCAGCCAAACCAAAGAAAGGCGATGTCTGGCGGAAGCCATTTATTATGAGGCCCGTTCAGAGTCTACAACAGGGCAAATGGCTGTTGCTGAAGTGGTCCTCAATCGTGTACGCCACAGGGCATATCCTATGACCATATGTGACGTGGTTTATCAGGGGTCCTGGAAAGGCAAAGGTTGTCAGTTTTCTTTTTCCTGTGATGGTTCTAAAAAGAGGCATAGCCTTTCCGGAGCAGCCTGGAAACGTGCTCAGGCTCTTGCCCTGCACAGCCTTCTTAAAAAGACAGGAAAAATAACAAACAAGGCGACGCATTATCACACCATTGCTGTTAAACCCAACTGGTCTCAACACCTCACACGAACAAGAAAAATCGGGGATCATATTTTCTACCGTCTTCCAGAAAAGAAGACCTATGGGCGGGATGCATAAAAACATCACCTCACAAACTATTACTTTCCACGAGCTTTATATCTGTTCCTGCATAAGGGAAAAGAGAGCCCCTATAGTATCAGAAAGACATAATTATTTATTTACATACCGCCACCAAACATTCTTTGCCTGATACTTCCCACTATCCTGGTCCGGGGTTTATGAGACAAAAGATAAAGTAAAGGCTCGCATCCAGTTTACCTGTCACATCAACAGTAAAAGGAGAAGGCAATTACAAACAGAATTTATGATAAATTAAGAAAATCTCTCAACAAAACCTATGAAACTTCCAACCTTTAGTATCTGTAAAACAGAAATATGGTATACCCGGACAGAACAAACTCTTACTGACCAAAGCCTGAATAATAATATCCCTCTATTAGTTCCAGGCGCCCCAACCCTATAATATAAAAAGAACGGGCACCATTGACCGTAGAAGCAGGATTCCCTTTAGGAGCAAAAACCTGTTTTATAACCTTGTCTTCATTAGTCTGATAAGAACTCCACAGTTTAAGAGACTCGGCCCAAGGCGAAAAATTAGGTGGAAATTTATCAGTCAGGGATTCACTTAAAAGCTTGATCTGCATAACAGCAGAGGTGTATCCATCTATATAACAGTTTGCCTTTTTGGTATTATCCTTTCCTGATTTGGCAAGACAAAGATCGGTTTCATGTCCAATGATTCCCGCTTGCGGACCTTGCTGTGCCCAGGATTTAGAAACAGATATAAATATTAATATTAGAAGTATCAATAAAGCTGAAAAGGTTTTTTTTAGCATCAGGTCTTTCCTTAACATTTTTTCAAACGGATTTCCCCCGATAAATAACACCCTGAACATTAATTTATACTTCAAATGCATTCTTATTTTTTATTAAATATATTGCACGCCTTAATCTGAATATAAAAATAAAAAATAACAATAAAAAAAACTATATTTGATTTCAGAAAAAATTTAGTTGAGAATAAACACAAAACTTATATTTACCTAAAAACCCTTCCATGACTAGCACTAATAAACTCTCATAGCAGGAATATACCGTGTACAGCTTACGGATTATCTTCTTCTTATGACAGGATATTTTGAGTGATCAAATACTCTTTCAGTTCACCGGTTTCATACATTTCACGCATAATATCACTTCCGCCTATAAACTCACCTTTAACATAAAGCTGGGGAATAGTAGGCCAGTTGGAAAAAGCTTTTATACCTTCACGCATTTCCTCACGCTCCAGCACATTGACACTGTGAAAAGGCACACCTATCACGCTTAAAATTTTTGTAGCAAGTGAGGAGAAACCGCATTGTGGGAAGTCAGGTGTTCCTTTCATAAAAAGAACAATATCATTGCTTTGAGTAAGATCACGAATTTCATCGGAAATGGATTGAGTCATCAGCTCTGCTCCTTAAAAGAAAACCAGGACAAAATAAATTAAAGCATACAGGTACACATTTTTATCGTTTCGTATCAGAAAAGCGCTTCTCCATAACAGGAAGAGAAAGCTTTAACAAGAATTTCCCAAACTTCCATCAGCATACAGAGTGGCAGATCGTATAAGTATAAAAAGCTCTACAAAAAATCTCAAAATTTAAGGTGCTGAAGTCTCAAGAGCCAGAGCATGTAACGTTGTTCCCATATGCCTGCCCAGGGCCTGATAAACCATCTGATGCTGCTGAACCCGCGTTTTTCCCTCAAATACCTTCGAGACTATCTTAGCTTTATAATGATTACCATCCCCGGCAAGATCAATAATCTCCACGTCCGCATCCGGAAGAGCCTGCACAATAAATTTTGTAATATCTTCTGCCGTCATCGCCATAAAAAACAACCTTTCTATAAAGGACTGAACCCAGGTTATATAGTTTTGTTTCTACCCCGTTTTTTACCAGTATATCCAATATTTTCAACGTTCGTGGATAAACCTTCTCAAGGCCACACCTTTCCCGGCAGAAACGCTGAGAGGATCATCCGGAACCCTCTTCTGTCATGTCCATAAGTTGAGGAAGCCAGGCTTCATGAATATGGCGCGCAGTTTGTAAAGACACGCTAACATCTGCAAAGACCAAATCCTCACCTCCTGCCCGACCGATGATAACAGAGGGGATATTTTGTTCCTGAGCAGTTTTAAGAATGCCGTCTGCCCCCTCAGAACGTACAGCGAGAAGATAGCGTCCCTGATCTTCTCCAAAAAGAAAACCATGGAGAGGAACAGACTTCAGCGCTTCAGGCCGTTCAAGAACAACCCCTGTGTCAGAACTGAGGGCCATTTCCGCGGCCGCTATCAAAAGACCCCCATCAGACAAATCATGGACAGCGTCAGCCTGCCCTTCACAAATAAGCCGGCGAACATAATCACCATGACGTTTTTCAGTTTCAGGATCCACAGGCGGCGGGGCACCGGTTTCCTCCCCCAAAAGTTCTGACCTGTAAAGTGAGGACCCAAGCCAGCCCTCACACGCCCCTATAAGGATAAGTTTATCCCCTTCCTGCATACGATAAGGAGCAGCACGCCTTTCAGGATCAGAAAGAAGGCCAACACCCCCCACAACCGGGGTTGGGGCAATAGCTGTCCCCTGAGTCTCATTATATAAAGAAACATTGCCGGATACGACAGGAAAATCAAGCGCTTCACAGGCCGCGGTCATACCGTCAATACAGCCCACAATCTGACCCATAATTTCGGGGCGTTCCGGGTTACCAAAATTGAGACAATTTGTCATCGCCAGAGGCTGTGCTCCAACAGCTGTGAGATTACGCCAGGCCTCCACCACGGCCTGCTTCCCCCCTTCAAAAGGGTCAGCCTGACAATAGCGCGGTGTGCAGTCACTGGTCACAGCAAGGGCCTTTTGTGTCCCATGGACACGTACAATCCCGGCATCACCCTGAGACTGAGATGAATCCACCGTATCATTCATCACATGGCGGTCATATTGTTCCCAGATCCAGCGTTTAGAAGCAATATCAGGGGATTGAAGGAGAGCAAGAAAAGCCTCCGCATAATCTTTTGGCTCTTCTACATCTTCAGGCTTTATAACAGGTTGCGGAGCTGTCTCCTGCCAGGGACGATCATATAAAGGCGCATCTTCTGATAAAGGGGCCAGAGGCAAATCACAGACCGTCTCCCCCTTATGCGTCAAAACCAGACGTCCCGTTGTTGTTGTCCTGCCGATCAGAGCGGCCTCTAAATCCCATTTTGCAAAAATACTTTGTGCACGTTCCTCAGCACCAGGTTTTAAAATAATCAGCATACGTTCCTGAGATTCAGACAGCATCATCTCATACGGCGTCATGCCGGATTCACGCTGAGGCACAGCATCAAGGTTAAGATCAATACCAACCCCGCCTTTACCAGCCATCTCTACCGCCGAAGAGGTGAGACCCGCCGCCCCCATATCCTGAATGGCGGCTATAGCGTCCTCTGCCATCAAATCAAGGCAGGCTTCAATCAAAAGTTTTTCTATGAAAGGATCGCCCACCTGTACTGTGGGGCGTTTTTCGTCTGTTCCCTCATCAAATTCAGAAGATGCCATAGAGGCCCCGTGAATACCATCACGCCCTGTTTGAGAGCCAACATAAAGAACAGGAAGGTCTGGCCCGGGTGCCGCAGAGAGAAAAATCTTCTCCTTATCTGCCAAACCAACACACATAGCATTGACCAGAATATTACCGTTATAGCCTTTGTGGAAATTAGTCTCTCCGGCAATTGTTGGAATGCCTGTACAATTCCCATACCCCCCAATTCCGGCCACAACACCTGCAAGTAAGGAGCGTGTCTTAGGGTGAGACGGCTCCCCAAAGCGCAGGGCATTTAAAAGGGCAACAGGGCGCGCACCCATGGTGAACACATCGCGCATAATCCCACCAACCCCTGTGGCAGCCCCCTGATAGGGTTCAATATAAGAAGGGTGATTATGGCTTTCCATTTTAAATACGGCGGCATGCCCATCACCTAAATCTATAACACCTGCATTCTCCCCCGGTCCCTGAAGAACACACGCCCCCTCTGTTGGAAATTTCTTCAAATGCCGCCGTGAGGACTTATAAGAACAATGCTCTGACCACATGGCCGAGAAAATACCAAGCTCCACAAGATTGGGCACACGTCCAATACGATCCACAAGAAGATCATATTCTTCAGGTTTCAGACCATGTTGTGCAATAAGCTCTGGCGTGATGGGAAGAAGGGACATAGCTGTTTCACTCTTCATGGTAAAAAATCCGGAAACCGGAGTTAAAAGAGAAAGATCACCTGGATCACGCAGCTTTTTGTTCCAAATCAGAAGACCACTGACCCCGGGCTGCTAAACTGTTCATACGGGCCCTGTGGGCAAAAGCGGCCTGTGCTGCTTTTACATTACTTTCTTTTCCGGCCCATGTCTTTAAAGGTAAAGCCTGCAAAGCACGCCCATAAGAAAACGTCACAGTCCAGGGCAGAGGCCCCAGCTGATTGATGGCATGAAGGCGCCCGGTTGCTTCTTCATCAGTTTGACCACCTGACAAAAAGGCAATGGCGGGCACAGAGGAAGGAACACAGGTTTTCAGACATGAGAGTGTTTTTTCAGCAATTTCTTCTGTTGAGACCTGTTGAGAACAAGAGGTTCCGGGAAGAATCATATTGGGCTTTAAAACGGTTCCCTCCAGGGCAACACGTTGTTCATAAAGCTCATCATAAAGACATTTAAGGGTCTCCTTTGTGACCTCATAACATTGTTCAATATCGTGTGTCCCCTCCATAAGGATCTCAGGCTCAACAATCGGAACAAGCTCTGCCTCCTGACAAAGGGCTGCATAACGCGCAAGAGCATGCATATTAGTTTTCAAAGCATAGGAAGAAGGCAGGCCTTTTTCCCTGTTAATAAAAATTGTAGCCCGCCATTTAGCGAAACGTGCCCCCAGAGCATAATAGCCGCGAAGACGTTCCCGCAGACCGTCAAGCCCTTCTGTCACCGTCTCCCCGGGTGCTGCAGCAAGGGTATGTGTGCCCAAATCCACTTTAACACCTGGTAAAGCATCATTTTTAAGGATAACCTGTGTCAGGGGCGTCCCATCCCGTGCTTCCTGGCGCAGGGTTTCTTCATAAAGAATAACACCTGAGATACAGGATTTCATCGCGTCTTCGGTTTGAAGCAGCATTTCCCGCCAGTCCCGCCTGCTTTCATAACTGGACTCAACACCAACAGAATTAAGACGTTTTTCAATAGTTTTCGTGGATTCATCCGCAGCCAGAAGGCCCTGGCCTGGTGTTGCCATACGTAGGGCTATGGCATTGAGGGCAGTAAGATTCATAATATTATTTCCTTATTCCGGTCTCATCATAAGGGCATATGGGACACTATATGATTCCTGTCTGATACTCTAGCATGCAGGGAAAATATGTAAAATGGAGATATAAGATTTCTTACTTTTTTAGAGTGGATCCATAAGCAAGTTTTACAGATCAGTTTTTACAAGAGGAAATAGAGAGAATTAAAACCCAGAATTTTCCTTTGATATATATGACCCAAATTTCTTCAGACACGACAAAACCTGATACAGTCTCCTGATATTTCCTATATGAACGTGAAAGACAAAATAAACTTTAAGCCTTTCGATCAAGGTCAAACCAGTCCTTTTAAGAATTTTCAAGCGCTTTCAAACCCGGAAGGGGTTTCCCCTCAAGCCAGGTAAGAAAAGCTCCCCCCGCTGTGGAGACATGTGTAAAGGCTGATTTTACCCCGGCCCCTTTAAGGGCAGCAACGGTATCCCCCCCCCCTGCAACGGTTTTTAACCTGCCCTTTTGACAAAGGTTTGCTGCCTCTTCTGCAACCTTATATGTTGCCTGATCAAAAGGTGGCATCTCAAATGCCCCGAGAGGTCCGTTCCACAAAAGAGTTTTAGCTTTTCTCAAAGCTGTTATAATCACCTGAACTGTTTGAGGTCCGGGATCAAGACTCATCTCATCTGGCCTCACATCATCCAAAGAGGCTATGCGGGAGACAGCATGAGGTTCAAAACTTTTGGTAACAACCAGGTCATGCGGTAAAATAAGCTGACACTTTGCCCTGTTTGCCTCCCTGATGATGGCCTGAGCTTCTTCTATATACTCTTTCTCCAAAAGGGACTTTCCCACAGAAAAGCCCTGCGCTGCAAGAAAACTATGGGCCATGGCCCCACCAATCGCTAAAATATCCATTTTTTCAACAAGATTATGCAAAAGTGCAATCTTGGTCGACACCTTAGCTCCCCCAACAAGGCCCATAACAGGATGCTCAGGCTTTTCAACGGCAAGAGAAAGAGCTTCACACTCCTTTTGCAGGGCATATCCCGCATAAGAGGGCAAAAACCTTATCACGCCCTCTGTTGAAGCATGGGCACGATGGGCAACAGAAAAAGCATCATGGACATACATATCACCCGGTTCTGCAAGGGCAGCGGCAAACTCCGGATCATTGCTCTCCTCTCCCTGATGAAAACGTGTGTTTTCTAAAAGAAGAACACCAGATGGCATAAGACGGGCCAGAGCTTTATGAACAGGTTCTTCAATGCAGTCCTCTGCAAAATCCACAGGCGTGCCAAGTGCTTTTGAGAGCACAGGGGCTATGGGACGTAAAGAAAAATCTGTGTTGCGTATTCCTTTAGGCCGGCCAAAATGGGAGAGAAGAACAAGCCTGGCTCCCCTCTCCTGCAAAGCTCTTATCGTGGGAAGAGACTCTTCAAGACGTGTTGCATCTGTAACCTTCCCGCCCTGTACGGGAAGGTTATAATCAACGCGGACAAGGACTATCCTGTTCCTGATCTCTATATCATTAAGGGGTGAGTGCATACTTGTATCATCCATAGGGTATATGTATCCATGCACCTTATGAAACCCGGTCTGTCTCTTCTGGTGCTCTTCTCTCTTTAGAAGAGGTATAAAAAAAGGTAAAGTACAACATATATCAAAACGCGCCTCATCGCCAGTTTCTCCTGAAAGGCTTTATGGTGCAAAATTGTAACAAATTTAAAATTATATAGTCCAAACAAGCTTTTTACGCTTGAACCGCACCACATATATCGCCATATTAAAATCCATGAAGTTTTATCTTTGTTAAAGCTTTATTCTTAAGGTAGAAGCGTTTTAGCTGTACTGTAAAGGCTTAAAGAGCGGTATTATGGATAATCAAAGATTATCTTTTCCAGGCTTTATCAAACAGAATGCCCTCTGGCAGATCTGTCTTTTGTTCTTTGCGTTGATGTGTTGTTTTCTCAACCCTCAGGTGCAGGCACAGGAGACACAGAAAAGCCAGGATGAGTATTCTTCTGATGCCTTTAAAATCCAACCTTATGGGGGGGTAAGGACAGGCTTTGCTTTGGGATCAGGCCACCCGGACTGGGTTGCTGACACGTATCTTGGGGTTGATGCGGACTATATCACTGAGCATGGTTTGCTTTTCGGTTTCAATCTTGAACTTCGGGCACAAAAAGACCATGGGAGGCTTGGTTTTGGTGGTCGTGCGGGGACGTGCCCGCCTGGTGCCGAAGATTGTGCCTCCGGCTTCTATGCTGGACATTTAAGATCTGTCGCGGGATATACGGGTGGTTTTTTTGGGGCCGCCCCCCGGGAACATTCTAAATATCGTGGATCCCTTGAAAGTGCTTATGTCTTTATGCAAACACCCTATGGTTCTTTTTCTGCAGGGCGCGAGAAAGGGGCTGCACAAAAATTCTCCACATACATACCAAGCATGTTTGTTCTCACAAAGGCAGCAGACGCCCCAACAGATTATACAGGTCTGGCTGGTGTTAAGGTCAAAAATGATACATCCGGCTTCGCAGAAAAATTTTCTTACATTTCCCCACGTCTTCTTGGTCTTCAGTGGGGCATATCCTATACACCCAGAGTTCAGGTTTGTGGTGTTGATTTCTGTATCCGAAGCTCATCTCCACTTTCTTATCAAACTCCCCTGACACCAGGACTTAAAAATATTGTTGAAACAGGTCTTTCTTTTGACCACACCCTCCAAAATGGCCTGCGTATAGAACTTATGATGAACTATGCTCACGGAAAAAAAAATCTCCCTGTGAAAGGTTTTCATGACTTTACTGCAGCCGGAGCAGGTGCCTCCCTCCAATACAAAGGCTTTACACTTGGAGCCTCTTTCCTTGACAGTAATAATGGGTGGTCCCGTTCAGGAAAGTATCAGGCTTATGATTTTGGACTGGCCTATGAGCGTGGCAAATGGGGTGTAAGTTTTGAATATGGTGGCTCCAGTGACAGTCTGGCTCATATCGATACAAAAGCAGCCCAGGCAGGTATAAGTTTTCGTTTTCTTGATCGTTTTTCTTTAGGCGGAGGTATACAACATTTATTCCGGAATGAACCAAAAATAACTCCTGAAGGACGTCGTGGAAAAGATAAAGAAGCAACAGTAGTTTTCATTGAAGGTGGTTTTGATTTTTAAAGTATAGCTTTTTACCTTAGTCAGAGCTTATACTAAAATGTTTTTCTTTTCTCCCTTCCTGCGGTCATGAGACTGACACCTGAAGGGAAAGAATGGTGGCATATCTGAAAAAACTGGCTTTTTTATCTTCTGTATCTCTTTCTCTGACCGTTCTCCCCCTGTTTTAAAAAACCTTCTTCTGCTCCCTGTAAAGGCACAAAACAGCTTATAAAATAAGTATCGTCATGACAGGCTATACCTTAAAAGAATATTGTCAGGTTCCACACTAAGAGAGATTATATGGATCCCTCCCTCTTACTTCTTCTCCTCACCCTTGCTGGTGCCAGTGCTTTTGCAGGTTTGGCTGCAGGTTTTTTTGGTATAGGCGGAGGCCTCATTATCGTACCCGTTTTCTACTATATTCTTGGAAGTTTTGGTTTTCCTGATAGTGTACGGATGCATATGGCCGTTGGAACTTCACTTGCCATGATTGCCATAATTTCTTTGCGATCTGTTAAACATCATGCCCACAAAGGATCTGTAGATAAGCTTGTTCTCAAAGCCTGGCTCCCTCTTATCGCAGCAGGAAGCCTTCTGGGGTCTCTGGCGACACAAAGAATATCCGGGCATTTTCTAACAGGCCTTTTTGGCTGTCTAACCCTGCTTCTGGCATTTCGTTTTGCTTTTCTAGGTAAAAATGTTGCTATCACATCAAAGCTTCCAAAAGGTTTTGTACGCCTTATTCTTGGCTTGAGTATAGGTTTTTTTTCCACACTGATGGGTATTGGAGGTGGTGTTTTTGGTATCACACTAATGACCCTGTGTAGCATGCCTGTTCACCGGGCCATTGGAACAGCAGCCGGCTTTGGGGCTGTAGTTGGGACTGTTGGTACACTGGGCTTTATTCTGTCTGGTTGGGGCATAGAAGACCGTCCTCCCTTTTCGCTGGGCTATGTCAGTCTTCCCGGCTTTTTTATTATGAGTGTCTGTGCTTCCCTCACGACCCCCCTTGGCGTCTCTCTTGTTCATAAAGTTTCAGAACACAGAGTGCGCCTTTTACTGGCCCTCCTTCTCACCGTGAACAGCCTGATCATGCTGACCGACACCCTGAAAAATTAAGGCTCTCCTGGCCCCTCTTTCTTCATGATAACAATCACGGGAACTAAGATTTTTCCTGCCTGCGCAGATTGTCCCAGTATTCCAGGCGTTCTTTAATCGCTTTTTCACGCCCCATGCCTTTTGGCTGATAAAAACTCTGCCTCTCAAGACCTTCGGGAAAATAATTCTGGCCTGAAAAACTGTTATCCTGATCATGATCATAAGCATAATCAGCTCCATAACCAAGATTTTTCATAAGGGCAGTTGGTGCATTGACACTATGGGGTGGAGGCGCCAGGGATCCCGTCTTTTTTGCCAGAGCCATGGCCTGATTAAAGGCCCTGTAAAGTGCATTCGATTTAGGAGCTGTTGCCAGATGAAGTGTAGCATGTGCCAAAGCGAGCTCACCTTCAGGGGTTCCTAAAAAATGATAGCTTTCTTTGGCGGCCTCCGCAATCAGGAGAGCTGAAGGATCTGCAAGACCAATATCTTCACTGGCAATACGCACAAGACGGCGTGCCAGATAAAGTGGGTCCTCACCCCCCGTCAACATACGGGCAAGCCAGTAAAGAGCAGCATCAGGGTCAGAACCCCTTATAGACTTATGTAAAGCTGAAATAAGGTTATAATGTTCTTCACGATCTTTATCATAACGTGGCGCCCGCCTGTGAACATATGTTAAAAGTTCTTTTTCTTCCAGAAGGGGTTTGGCCGGTAAAGCAAAAAGCTCCTCTGCGAGATTAAGAAGATAACGCCCATCCCCATCAGCCAGACCCAAAAGGGTTTGACGGGCAGACTGTGTCAGAGGCAAGCTCTTTTCCATAAAAGCTTCTGCCCTTTGAAGAAGGGTTTCAAGAGCCTGTTCCTCCAAAGTTTTCAGGACAAAAACCTGACAGCGTGATAAAAGTGCCGAGTTAAGCTCAAAAGATGGGTTTTCCGTTGTTGCACCAACAAGGACCACCACACCCTCTTCAACAAAGGGAAGAAAACTATCCTGTTGAGCACGGTTGAAACGATGGATCTCATCTACAAACAGTAAAGTCCCCTGCCCTGTTTCACGACGCTGGCGTGCTTTGGCAAAAACTTTACGTAAATCAGCAACCCCTGAAAAAATTGCGGAGACAGATTCAAAAACAAGGCCGACTTCATGCGCCAGCAATCTGGCAATCGTTGTTTTGCCAGATCCAGGTGGTCCCCATAAAATCATAGAGACAAGGCGCTTTTGGGCCAGAAGACGCCCCAAATTGCTCTTTTCCCCAAGAAGGTGGTCCTGCCCCACCACATCCACAAGGCTTTGGGGACGCAGTCTGTCTGCTAAAGGACGTGTTCTGTCTTCCACCTGTTCGGATCTGTGAAATAAATCCGTCATATTTAAAGCCTTAGGGTCTGCACAATACGCTGCCCATCCCGTTCAATTTCAAGACGCCAGATACGTTCCCCTGCTTTTTGACGCAACAGATCTTCAAGATCAGCCACCGTGTTCACAGGAGTCCTGTTCACAGATACAAGGCGATCACCAGGCTGAAAACCAAGTCTTGCTGCAACGCTTTGTCGTGCGAGACCTTCAACAATGACACCTTTGTCAAAGGGATTGCGCCCAAGGCGTTCTGCATAAGCAGGAGAGAGATTAACCACCGTCAGGCCTGCAAAAGGGTGACGACCTTTCAGAAGACGTTTGTTCGCTTTTAGTGTTGAAGGCGGTTTTAAAGCCAGAACAGAAAACGTTTTTTCCTGCCCCTGACGTAAAATTGTAAAAGCAACTTTATCACCGGGTGTGTGTGTTGAAAAATAAAAATCCAGAGCCTTTGTATCCCTGATATCTTTATCTCCTATTTTAAGGATAACATCCCCCGGTTTGAGGCCCCCTTTTCCGGCAGAACTTTCAGGATAGACCTCATTAATAAGAACCCCCTTTACCTCTTCTAAGCTCAGAGATTGCAAAATATCGCGGGTCAGTCGCTGTGACTTTGCCCCAAGCCATGGGCGTATCAGGGTATTTTTATTCAGGGCCGCATGAAGAACCTGGCGTACCAGATTAACAGGGACAGCAAAGCCAATACCATTTGATCCCCCCGAACGGGAAAAAATAATCGTATTCACGCCAATCAGTTCACCATCAAGATCAACCAAAGCTCCCCCGGAATTACCTGGATTGATCGCAGCATCCGTTTGAATGAAGAGAGAAAAATCACTCACCCCTTTTGCCGATCGGCCAAGGGCTGAAATAATCCCCTGTGTCACCGTCTGACCAACACCAAAAGGGTTGCCAATAGCCAAAACCAGATCCCCCACCTCAGCATCCCCATCCCTGTCAAGAGGCATAACAGGCAGGCTTTCTCCATTCGTATCAATTTTTAAAATGGCAAGATCTGTTTTCTTATCGGCCAAAAGAAGCTGAGCTTTAAACTCACGTCCGTCCGCCAGAACAATAATAAGTTCCTGCGCGTTTTCCACCACATGGCTGTTCGTGATCACAAGACCATTGGAGCGTACAATAACCCCCGATCCTAAAGACTGTTCAACCCGTTCACGGGAAAGGCCACCTCCAAAAAATTCCTGAAAAAATGGATCGCTGAAAAAAGGGTGGGCCACCCTGCTGCGTACAACCCGTTGTGAATAAACATTCACAACCGCAGGGGCTGTTTTTTTAACAAGAGGTGCAAAACTTTGTTTTATCGCGGCCTGAGAGGAAGGAACCTCACGGCGGGGTGCGGCATACAGGCTGAGAGGGAGAAGACTTATCACAGCCAAAGCCAGAAAGGGTTTTACAAACATATGTTTCATTCTATGATGTTTACAGGTTTTTCTTTTAAAAGAAAAGAAGAACAGGAAAATTTAAGTGCCAGGTAAAAATAAGTTTTTGATAAAAAACATCTCCTTCCTGACTTTTAAAAGTTTTACAAAGGAGAGCCCCCATAAACCATCAACACCATATAAAAACCAGACGACTTCCGGCATTTATTAATATGCCCATTTCTGGTGGGACTTTCCAGTGTCACTAAAGACCATCTCCCTGGTAACAGTGCCGGAGATTATACAAAAATATCCTCTGGCCCAAAACTTGTTTTCCCTAATAGAGTTGCGCCATTCAGAAAAGTCTTGTTGTACCTTTCCCAGGGGACCCTAACGCGGTGTACAGAATCACTTCCAGTATGTTTTGGAACAAACATGTAAACATGACCGCCCGATAAAACACCTTTGATAATTCTCATACCTATGTTCCGGGAAATTGGACGCATTATATTGCGTATGCGCAAACACATGTTTTGTAAAAGAACTTTATAGAAATATTTCCTAATCCAAACAATGTGATAACAGTTGTAACACATGGCGTGTGCCAAAACAAAACAGACTAAAGCTCCATAGTACCGATTCAAAATCAGTGGCTTATAAATAAAAAACTGGAAAGTTAGAAAGCAAATAATTTTTCTGAAGACTTCATTTTAAGTAACTACAAAAAAATACTATAAAAAAACATCTTATATGCTCTGTTATAAAATGTATATTTACATATCCTTAACCAATATAAGAATAATAACTATTTTCACTTACAGTTTTTGATTAATATAAGAGGCAAAGGGATCATGTATTTCAAAACAAAAGCTTTTACAGTTTTTCTATTTATATCATCAGCTTTTGGGCTATCCAACACAGTCTGGGCACAGGAGAAAACAAAAGATTCGCCTGCATCAGGTGATACACGTCTTGTGGATCAAATTATTGTTACAGGGATTGCAGGGGGGGCCTCAGAAGTAGGAGGTTCTGCTGATGTTTTAGATACTAAAAAGCTTGAAACCTTTAACTATGTTGATGTTCAGCGCCTTTTGCGTGCTGTCCCCGGGGTTAACATTCAGGAAGAAGACGGCTATGGCTTAAGGCCCAATATTGGTCTGCGGGGCACAGGACTGTCGCGATCAGCAAAAATTACCCTGATGGAGGATGGTGTTTTGATAGCACCAGCTCCTTATGCATCTCCGTCTGCTTATTATTTCCCACGCGTGGCACGTATGTCCGGTGTTGAGGTTGTTAAAGGAGCAGCAGGTATCATCTATGGTCCCCGCACACAAGGAGGATCCATCAATCTTCTTTCCACCCCTATACCAGAAAACAGGCGCTTTTATGCCCATATCCAGGGAGGATCAGATGATACTGTGCGTGGGCATGTCTATGCAGGTCAGCAATGGGTGTTAGAATCAGGTGTCCGTATTGGTGCTTTGCTGGAAACTTATCAGGATTCAACACATGGCTTTAAGAAACTCGATGGCGGAGGCAGTACAGGCTATAGTTTTCATGACTATGTTGCAAAACTATTTATTGCTTCCCCTGATACAGCACGCTTTCAGCATAGCCTTTTACTCAAAGCACAATATTCAGATGAAAAGTCCCATGAAACCTATCTTGGCCTTACACAGAAGGATTTTGACGCCCGCCCCTATCGTCGCTATCGGGCCTCAGCACGTGATCTTATGGATTCAGAACATCACGAATTTTCAGCACATTATGGCTTAAACATTAATAACATGAAGTTTGGCTTTATTGCCTACCAAACAAAGTTTCAGCGTGACTGGTATAAGCTTGCCAAAGTCAAAAATGGGGGTAAAAATGTCTCTATAGGATCCATTTTAAAAAGTCCTGCAAAATATGCAGATGCTTATGCCATCCTGGTCGGCGGGCCAGATCTGGTCAGTGCAGATAATGCCCTGTCCATTAAACATAATAACAGGGAATATAAAGCTGAAGGTGTGCAGTTTTCTTTCGAGTGGGAAGGAAAAACACATCATATCGAGCACCAGATTACAGCGGGGGCACGCTTTCATAAAGATGAAATGGACCGTTTTCAGTGGGCTGATGGCTATCGCATGGATCATGGCATCCTTGTACTCACCAAAAAAGGTGTCCCGGGGACGGATTCCAATCGGCTTGACAAAGCGCGTGCCGCAGCTTTCTATCTTCAGGATCGCCTCACATGGAACCGGCTTACTCTGGTGCCTGGTGTGCGCTACGAACGTGTTGAGCTGAAAAGACTTGACTATGGAAAAAAAGATACTGAACGTACCGGGCAAAAACTCAAAATCACGAAAACCACGTCTGATGTCATAGCTCCGGGGCTTAGCCTTCTTTATCAGGCAACAAGGTCTTTGCGTCTTTTTGGTGGTGTGCATCGGGGCTTTTCTCCACCTGCACCGGGAAAAAAAGATGGAAAAGCTGAAAAAGCTATCAACTGGGAAGCTGGCCTGCGCTGGCAGGGCCCTGGATCATCACGCCTGGATATAACAGGTTTTTACAGTGATTTCTCTAACCTTGTAGGAACCTGCACGAATGCCACCGGGGGAGGATGCACTATAGGTGATCAGTTCAATGGCGGCAAAGTGGATGTACACGGCGTAGAGCTTTCTGCAAAAACAGATTTGGCTGATTTTTTCTCTACCTCTCTCTCTTTTCCGCTAAGTGCTGTCTATACTTACACAAATGCTGAATTTCGTTCTTCTTTCAAAAGTGCTTATGGCCCCTGGGGATCTGTTACCAAAGGGGACCAGCTACCTTATATTCCTGAACATCAGTTTTATATCTCCGCAGGACTTGAAGCACCTCGCTGGCGCGCTGTTCTTGGCATCTCATATGTTGGAGAGAGACGCTCAAAAAGTGGGCATGGCTCTATTCCGGCTGATGAGAAAATTGAAGCCCATACGGTTGTTGATCTTTCTGCCGACTACAAACTTTTTGATCAGGCCAAACTCACTTTGAGAGTGAATAATCTTTTTGATAAAAAATATCTCGCTGCACGCCGTCCGGCTGGTTTACGCCCCGGGGCTCCAAGGAGTGTTCTTGTAGGTATGAAGTTTAATTTTTAAAAGCTGACCTGTATGTTATAAAGGGGGTAGGCAGATTATGATGCCTTCTTCCCCCTGTTTTGAATCTCATGGAGAGCATTTAGGGCATATATAAAAAGATCATATCCTTTATCTTCTTTAAGACGTTGTGTACTAAGAACATACCGCCATGCCCTGCCACCCTGCACACCATGATACAGGCCCAGAATATGTCGGGCCATGACCGAAGCAGACAGGTGAGAGTTTTTTTCAAAAAGACGTATAAGATGCTCAACAACCTCTTCACGGGAAGAGACAGGTGCAGGAGATCCAAAAAACAAAGGGTCAACTTCAACCAGCGCAAAGGAGTTGTGATAAGCAGAACGCCCCAGCATTGCCCCATCCAGACCCTTTTTCTCCTTAAAGGCATGCCGGGGGTTTTCAAGGCCACCATTGAGAATAATATTTAAAGAAGGCCACTCTTTTTTAACCCGATGCACAAGATCATAGTCCAAAGGAGGGATATCACGGTTTTCTTTAGGACTGAGCCCTTTAAGCCAGGCTTTGCGTGCATGAATAATAAACGTCTTACACCCTGCCTGCATAAGCGCTTCTACAAAACGAAAGAGAGACTCTTCCGGAATCTGGTTATCAACACCTAAACGGCATTTTATACTTACAGGCACGCTACTTGCCTCCTGCATAGCAGAAAAACAGGCCGCAGTATGCCGGGGCTCTTTCATCAGACACGCCCCAAAAGCACCAGAGCCTACACGATCCGAAGGACACCCGGCATTAAGGTTAATCTCATCATAACCCCACGCGGCACCAAGGTGTGCAGCCTTTGCTAAAGTGTCAGGATCGCGTCCCCCCAGCTGTAAAGCAAGAGGTTTTTCAAAGGCATCAAAATCTAAAAGCCGTGTCTGTTGACCATGAATAAGAGCATCCGCCACCACCATTTCAGTATAGAGCAGGGCATGGCGCGTCAGAAGGCGGTGAAAACGACGGCACATACTGTCTGTCCAGCGCATCATAGGGGCAACAGAAAAATTATGCAGGCTCATATCCGGGAACTTTCAAAAGTAACAAAACAGAGAAGAGTTTTTATAAAGCCCGGAACAGGACAGACCCATTGCATCTTAACTCTTTTTTCCTGAAAGCTTATCCATCTGTTTTTGAAGAGCTTTCATGTGTTCCTGCATGGATTTTAAAACCGCGTGCTCATCCTGCTGTGAAACAGAGGTATCAGAAGATCGCTCAGAATAAGTAGAATTCCCTGTTTTCTCTTCCCCCCGGGGCTTTTCAGACTGAGGGTTTGAAAAAAAACTCTCAAAAAAAGCTGCATTCTTCCTGGCCTGATCTTCAAAAAGCTTAAAGGCAGAAGATCCTGACATGAAACCCGTTAACTTATCCCGGGCTTCTTCCTGATGACGCATAAATGTCTCGAGGCTCATATCCAGATAAGCGGGGAGAAATTTCTGCATATTGTTACCGTAAAAAGAGATCAGGCGACGCAGAAACTGAACCGGCATCATATAAGGGCCCCGGGCCTCCTGCTCAAAAATAATCTGGACAAGAACGGGGCGTGTGAGATCCTCACCGGTTTTGGCATCAACAACCTTAAAGTCTTTATCCTGACGGACCATTTCTGCTAAACCATCAAGGGTAACAGACTGACTTGACTCTGTATTATATAAACGACGATTGGCATATTTTTTAATGAGAATGGGTCCGGTTTTTTCCTTTTTTTTTACCACCATCGACCTCCTTATTGCCTGTCAAAATGACACAACCCTTTTATATCCCAGGCTTTTTAAAGGGTAAGACAAATTATAGTATGTATAAAACATCTTTAAAGCTTTTTTTCAGGAAATAGGTTTTTTCTTTTTTACTTTTGTTTGATAAGCCTATCTCTGAGAGAGATATAAAGGAATAATCATGAATCCTGTCCTTAAGAAAATAAGCTTTTTTCTTATCCTTTCTATAGGTGTATATGGTATTTATGCAGGAGTTCTTTTTTTATTGCAAAATAAAATGCTTTATAAAACTGATCCCCATGTCGTAACCCCCCAGGCTATTGGCCTAAAAGGTGTTCAGGCACGCTGGATTACCGCTCAGGATGGAACAAAGCTCGTTATATGGGCAGCACAGGCGAAACCAGATAAACCGACCATACTTTTTTTTCCTGGTCATTCTGATACTTTAGCGCATCACGCTGCTCGTTTCTGCGCTTTTCTGGGAGAGGGATGGGGTCTGCGTGCCTTAAGCTATAGAGGTTATGGAGGCTCTGAAGGAGAGCCCAGTGAAAAAAATATTATAAGCGATGCCTTACTCCTTTATAAAAAAACAATTAAAGAGGGCATCACTCCACAAAATCTTATCCTTTATGGTGACTCTTTGGGAACAGGGGTTGCCGTACAAATCGCAGCAGCACGACCAGCGGCTGCTCTTATCCTTGAAGCGCCCTATTCCTCCATCACTGAAGTTGCAGAAAGCCGTTATTTGGTACCTGCAAACCTCTTACTGCGAGATCAATACCGTTCTATTGATTTTATTGACAAAATTTCCATGCCTCTTTTATGGCTTCATGGGAAACAGGACAGGACTGTCCCCTTCCGTTTCGGAGAAAAGCTTTTTGACAGGGCCCATAAACCAAAGCAAGCTGCCATTTTTCCAGAAGGTGGACACGACAATCTTTATGAATATGGTGCTTTTGAAAAAGTAAGGGATTTTGTTGAAGAATATGTAGATTCTAAGCCCAACTCTACTCCTTAAAAACTTTTTATACCCTATGATCTTTTGGCGAATTCATCAGGGCAGGAAGGATCCTCAATCTGCACGGTAAGGTGAACAGGCCCATAAGCTTGCTTTATGATCTTATGAAGATCTGATAAAATGGTCTGATGGCTTTTTCCCCGGTTAGGTTTAAGGCAGGCGTGGAGTGTTATAAAGATTTGCTTCTGCGTCAAAGACCAGATGTGAATGTGGTGAACATCTTCAAGATCATGCTGGTGCGCAAGAAGAAGATCTTTAACCTCTTCCCTTTGAGGTTTTTCAGGTGCACCTTCAAGAAGAATATGACCAGAGCTTTTTACAATCATCCAGGCTGCGCGTAAAATCAAAATAGCTGCCAGAAATGACAGAAGAGGATCAGCAGGGTACCAGCCTGTCCAAAGAATAATCAGAGCTGCTAAAATAGCTGCGGCAGACCCAAGAATATCTCCCATAACATGCAAAGCAGCACTACGAAGGTTAAGATTATCATGTCCGCCTGTGTGAAGAACGGCAAAAGATATAAAATTAACAACCAAACCAGCAACAGCGACCAACAGCATAGGGCCAGCTAACACAGGGGATGGAGAAAAAAGACGCTGGATAGCCTCTGTTATAATCCAGCCCGAAAGAACAAACATGGCCAGACCATTGATAAAAGCGACCAGGACCTGAAGACGTTTATAGCCGTAGGTGCGCCTGTTATCTGCTTTTTTAGAACTAACATAAAAGGCAATATATGTAAGCGCTAAAGCGACTGCATCAGAAAGCATATGACCGGCATCAGCTATCAGGGCAAGAGAACCAGAAAATATCCCTGCTATAACCTCCGCAAGCATCATCCCTGTTGTCAGGCAAAAGGCAATAAAAACACGGCCCCGCATATCGTGTGTATGCTCAACATGTTTATGTTCATGAGGCATAATCATCATGTCTCAATTTTTAAAAAAACACCTTAAGAAATCATAAAGCCTGAGCCATAAAGCTCAGACTTTATAAACATATATGATGATATGATGGCAAGATAAGAGGTAGCTATGCCCTCACGACACGTCTCAGGACATATGTCAGGCAGAATCTTCTTTCAGATCTTTTCCGCTTTCCTGATCAACATCTTTCATGCTTAAGCGCACCTTGCCACGATCATCAAAGCTTAAGACCTTCACCTTAACCTCATCCCCCTCTTTAAGAAAATCAGAAGGATGCTTCACATGACCTTCAGAAATCTGGCTTACATGGACCAGGCCATCGCGGGATCCAAAAAAGTTAACGAACGCTCCAAAATCCATAACTTTGACAACTTTTCCATCATAAATAACGCCGACTTCCGGCTCACTTGTGATGGTTTTGATCCAGCTCAGGGCATGTTCAATCTGTTCCTGATTAGATGAGGCTACTTTTATGACGCCATCATCTCCAATATCAATTTTGGCCCCTGTTTTTTCAACAATTTCACGGATAACCTTACCACCAGTTCCAATCACATCGCGTATCTTATCCTGTGGTATTGTTATGGTCTCAATACGGGGCGCATAAGCCCCAAGATCGGAACGGGCCTGCCCCAGAGCCTTATTCATTTCCTGCAAAATATGGAAGCGCCCTTCACGAGCCTGTTCCAGAGCTTTTTCCATGATATCTTTTGTGATCCCTGCAATCTTAATATCCATCTGCAGAGATGTAATACCCTGCTCCGTGCCTGCGACCTTAAAATCCATATCACCAAGATGATCTTCATCACCTAAAATATCTGAAAGAATGGCAACACCATCAGGATCTTTAATAAGACCCATAGCAATACCAGACACAGGGCGCGTGATAGGAATACCCGCATCCATCATGGCGAGAGAAGAAGCACAAACCGTCGCCATAGAAGACGATCCATTGGATTCAAGAATTTCTGAGACAAGACGCAGCGTATACGGAAAATCCTCCATACGTGGTAAAACAGCGCGAAGAGCACGCCAGGCCAGTTTACCATGGCCAATCTCTCTGCGCCCCGGTATTCCCATACGCCCCACTTCGCCAACAGAGAAAGGAGGAAAATTATAATGAAGAAGAAAAGTTTCCTTAGAGGTTCCATTTAAAGCATCAACAAACTGCTCATCCTCACTTGTCCCAAGTGTTGCGACGGCCAGAGCCTGGGTTTCACCCCGTGTAAATAAAGCACTGCCATGCGTGCGGGGAAGAACCCCCGTCTCACCTATAATGGGACGCACCTCATGGAGGGCACGTTTGTCAATACGCTGTCCCGTCTTTAAAATATCACCCCGTACGATCTCAGCTTCAAGATCTTTAAGAACACTCTTAAGAATAAGAGGGGCCATTCCTTCAGGGTTTTGATCAGAGGCACAAAGCGCGTCTATAGTTTTTTCCCGTGCGACAGACAGCGCCTGCTGACGCTCACTTTTATCCGTAATCTGGTAGGCGGCACGCAAATCTGCTTCAATTAGATCACGCACAGCCTGCTTTTCTTCTGCATGATCTTCTGCCTCATAAGCCCAGGGATCTTTTGCAGCACGCTCAGCAAGGCGAATAACAGCATCAATAGCAGGCTGAAAAGCCTTATGCCCTTCCATAACAGCTGCAAGCATCTGCTCTTCAGACAGTTCCTGCGCTTCAGATTCGACCATCATAACCGCATCCTGTGTTCCTGCCACCACAAGATCAAGAATACTGTTTTTATGATCCTCAAGGCCGGGATTGATCACAAACTTATCATCAATCATCCCCACGCGTGCCGCACCAATAGGGCCCAGAAAAGGAACGCCGGAAAGGGTCAAAGCCGCTGATGCTGCAATCATAGCAACGACATCAGGGTCATTTTCCATATCATAACTTAAAACAGTCAGAATAACCTGGGTTTCGTTCTTAAAGCCTTTGGGGAAAAGGGGGCGAATGGGCCTGTCAATAAGGCGGGAGGTTAATGTTTCCTTCTCCGTTGGGCGTCCTTCACGCTTTAAATATCCCCCGGGGATTTTGCCGGCAGCGTAATATTTCTCCTGATAATTAACGGTCAGAGGAAAAAAATCCACCCCTTCTTTTTGTTCTTTTTGAGCACACACCGTCGCCAGGACAGAGGTTTCCCCGTAAACAGCCAAAACAGAGCCATCAGCCTGACGTGCCATTCTTCCCGTCTCTAAAGTGAGCTTACGGCCTGCCCACTCAATTTCTTCCTTCACAATATTAAACATAGTTTTTCCACTTTTTTTGATAAGAGTTAAGAGCCAGGACAAGCACAAACAGACTTAAGACTGCAAAGGCTATAAAACGGCTGATATAAGGCAAGGGGTATCATAAAGACTAGCGCCGCAGACCAAGACGTTTGATAAGGGTATAATAGCGCTCTTCATCTTTTTTCTTAAGATGATCAAGAAAACGGCGATTTTGAGACACCAGTTTCAACAAACCACGTCGTGAGTGATTGTCCTTTTTATGTGTTTTAAAATGCTCTGTAAGATTACGAATACGCTCGGTAAGAATAGCGATTTGCACCTCTGACGAACCTGTATCGCCTTTTCCACGTGCATAGTCTTTAATAATTTCTGCTTTACGTTCCGGTGTCACCGACATCAGTTTTTCTCCTTCTTAAAAATTATAAAAAACACGTTTAGGCCTCAATTGTCCTGCACGTGCTTCAGCAATGGCCACCGCCTCCCCCCCACATGTTGCAAAGACCCATCGTGACGCGTCCTGGCCAGAAATTTCTCTTGGACACTGACGTTCACGTAAGTCCTGCGCTATCCGTGGAAGGAGCGCTACTGACCGTCCCTGTTTCAACTGAGAGGCTTCACAATCTGCTAAAACCAGAGCCGGGATGTCGTCCAGCGCGGTTCCAACAGGCAAAAGCCCATAGGGAGGATCCGTCTTATGCACTAAATTTTCAAAGTTTTCTAGTGATATAGCTTCATTTTCTTTAAAAATTCCAACCTGAAGGCGTCTCAAAGCAACAACATGCCCCAAAACACCAAGGGATTGGGCCAAATCTCTTACCAAAGCCCTGACATAAAAACCTTTACCCGTGCGTATACGTATCACGGATTCATCCGGTGAAGGCATGTCTTCTAACTCTGCCTCATACAGCATGACAGATCGTGAAGACAGCGTAAAACTTTCCCCTAATCTGGCAAGATCATAAGCCCTTTCCCCTCTTATTTTAATAGCAGAATACTTAGGCGGAACCTGATCAATTTGACCAAGAAAGGTTTTTAAAGTCTTTTCAATGTCTGCGAGGTCCGGGCGGAGAGGGCTTGTCTCTATGATGTCTCCCTCTGCATCTAAAGTATCTGTCAGAACCCCCCATTTTATTGTAAAGCGATAGACTTTTTCAGCTTCCATCAAAAAAGGAATGGTTTTTGTGGCTTCTCCAAAAGCAAGTGGCAAAATTCCCGTAGCCAGCGGATCAAGTGTTCCGGCATGACCAGCTTTTTTTGCTTTTACGATTCCCCGCGCACGTGCCACAGCACGTGTTGAGGTCATTCCGGCAGGTTTATCCAGAACAAGCCAGCCATGAAGATCCAAACCTCTACGACGACGGGCCATTGAGGCCATCTCCTCTGTGCTGATATGTATCCCTCTCAACGCCTTCAGTATTGTCCGGGTGTGTGGACCTCAAATCCCGCGCCACCTCCGGTTGTTTTAAAAGGGCTTCGATATGAGCTGCATTTTCAAAGGATTCATCTTTTTTAAACACCAGAGCCGGCGTATATTTCATAGAAAGGTGACGTCCCAGATGAGCCCGCAAAGAAGATGCCCCACGATTCAAAGCGATAAGAACATCATCAAGGCCCGCAGAACCTGCCTCCTCATATCCGGCTGACATATGGGAGGGTGTTTTTTTATTTTTTCTCTGCGTTTTTGGGATGGCTTCTTCCTCACCTGCCTCAAAACCAGCGCCGGATGATGCGCCCTTATGAGAGACAAAAAGAGGAAGGCAATAGACAACAGCATGACGCAAATCCGGAGAAACACGGGCCTGAGTCACCGTCACAGCGACACGCTCTAAAAGAGGATCATGGGTCATGCCACGCTCCAGGAGGGCAGCAAGCTCCCGCCGGACAAGCTCTCCGACACGTAACTGTCTCTGTGTCAGTCCACCTGACATAGTTCGTGATGATTTCATGGGAACACCTAAAAAAACCTGCCCTTTTTCTATAGCATATAACAAAGGAGAGCAGAGATACATCTAGAGGCTACGCTGAATCTCTTTAACATCAAAACATTCAAGCATATCCCCCTGAGAAATATCCTGATGTTGTGCAAATCCCATGCCACATTCCTGAGGAGCCTTCACCTCTTCCACATCATCTTTAAAGCGCCGAAGCGTAGAAAGTTCACCCTCATATATCACAATATCATCACGGACAATACGCACTTTAGAACCACGACGTACAAGACCTTCCGTAACACGGCAGCCTGCAATCTTACCTTTTTTGGACAGGGAGAAAACCTCCAGGACTTCTGCATTCCCCAAAAAGTCCTCACGAAGCTCAGGGGAAAGAAGGCCGCTAAGGGCCGCTTTAATATCATCAATCAGATCATAGATGATGGCATAATAGCGTATCTCAACCCCTTCATGTTCAGCAAGATCGCGGGCCTGTCTGCTTGCACGGACATTAAAACCAACAACAGGTGCCCCCGCAGCCCTTGCCAGCAAAATATCAGATTCAGCTATCGCACCTGCCGATGCGAGAACAATACGTGACCTGACTTCGTCATTGCCCAGTTTTTCAAGAGCAACCTGAATAGCCTCTGCCGATCCCTGTGTATCAGCCTTAATAAGAACAGGAAGCTCTTCAACTTTCTTCTCTTTAAGCTGTGACATCAGTTCATCAAAAGAGGCAACAGGCTGGATTTGCCCTCTTTCCTGTTTTTTACGGCGACGATAATCTGTAATTTCACGTGCCCGGGCTTCAGAATCCACAACCGCAAAAATATCACCGGGATCAGCTGCACCATCAAGCCCAAGAAGAACAACAGGATCAGCAGGAGAAGCAAATTCACGTCTTTGATCACGTTCATCAATAAGGGCACGAACCTTACCCCATTGCGCGCCTGCGACAACAATATCGCCCTGTCGTAAAGTTCCCCTTTGAACAATAACACTGGCAACAGGCCCCTGCCCTTTATTCACACGTGATTCAAGGACAACGCCCTCCGCAGATCGTGCAGGATTGGCTTTCAGCTCCATAAGCTCAGCCTGAAGTGTTATGGCTTCCAGAAGACTATCAAGTCCCTGACGCTTAAGAGCAGAGATTTCGACAACCTGCACATCTCCCCCCATAGATTCAGCAATAATGCCGTGCTGTAAAAGTCCCTGAAGAACTTTTTGAGGATCAGCACCGGTTTTATCCATCTTATTGACAGCAATAATAACAGGGGTTTTTGCTTCTTTGGTATGGTGTATAGCCTCTATTGTCTGGGGCATAACACCATCATCAGCCGCAACAACAAGCACAACAATATCCGTAAGGCTGGCTCCACGGGCACGCATGGCTGAGAAGGCAGCATGGCCCGGGGTGTCAATAAAGCTGATACGCTGACCCGATGGAAGATGAACCTGATAGGCCCCTATATGCTGGGTAATACCCCCCTTTTCTCCGGAGGCAATATTCGTATCCCGCAAAGCATCCAGAACAGATGTTTTTCCGTGATCAACATGACCCATAACCGTGACTACAGGAGGTCGGATCTGCATATCTTCAGGATTGTCTTCTGAGCCCACCAGCCCTTCTTCAACATCAGCCTCTGCAACCCTTTTTGCCGTATGACCGAAATCTTCAACAATCAGTTGTGCCATATCAGCATCAATACTGTCACCGAGCTTGATCATAACACCCTGTTTCATAAGGTATTTGATAACATCTGTAGAACGTTCTGCCATACGGGCGGCAAGATCCTGAAGCAGGATAACTTCAGGAATAATAACCTCGCGTTTGATTTTTTCCTGTTCCTGATTGTCCTGCATTTTCTGGCGGCGTTCCCGCTCACGCAGGCGCGCACGGCGGACAGATGACAAAGAACGTTCTCTTTCCTCATCACCCTGCAAAGCACTTGTGATGGTCAGCTTGCCCTGGCGGCGGCGTGTTTCGTGGCGCCCACCAGAAGCATGCCTGGGCGGAGAAAGCTTTTTCTTAGAACGCCCTCTGAAATCATCTGACGCTTCATCCCCACCTGTTCTTTCATAACGATGTTTAAGGCGCCCTTTATCCTGGACTTTATGATCAGGAAGTGGAGCTTCAGACAAAATAGTCTGTTGATCCTGCCCTGCTTTTTGAGGGGGAGATGCATGCTGAGATTTTTTTTGTTCCGAAGCTTTTTCTTCTTTGAGACGAGCCTCTTCTTCAAGCCTCTCCTCTTCCCGGCGTTGTTCTGCCTGACGTTTTTCTTCCAGAAGGCTTTTTTCTTCTTCCAGACGCCTGTGACGGGCCTCTTCTTCATGTAAAGCAGCAGCTTTACGTTGCCCCTCTTCCGTTTTAGCAACAACCAGAGCTTTCTGACGGCGCTCATACTCCTGTTGTGATAAGCCAAGTTTCCTGGCCATGTTAACAGAGCTTGATGTTTCTTCTTTTTTCCGGTTTTGAGCACCGGGACCCCCAACCAGACGTTTTTTCTTTCTTTCTACAACAACAGAACGACTCTTGCCATGGGACAAACTCTGGCGCACAGAACCTGTGCTCCTTGCAGGTCCTTTAAGAGTCAGGGGACGGGGTAAATCTTTAGATTTACCAGATTCCTGTTCTGTATCTTTCAAATCCTTCATACACTATCCTGCCACGGGCATGGCTTTTCTAAATCCAAAACACATGCCCTCAAAAATACCTTTAAAAGAGAGTTTTTAACCCCTCACACACCACCCTAAACTTAATTTTACAAAATTCAAGTATACATTCTCTGCCAGTTTTGCGGTGAAAGCTCCACAAAACCCTCCAAACGCTCCATCTCATGTAAAAAGCGCTCCGACAGAGGGCTTTTACGTAAAACCGCGTGATACATCTCTTCCCGTCCCAGAGCCTGCCCCAAAACCTCTGCCGTAAAGCACCCCAAAAGAGGCACATCACCCCATACAGCACGCACCAGACGCAAAATCTTTATACGTCCATTGTCTGCCCCATCTGAAGCTTCAACACAACAGGCAGGACACCCCTCTTTTAAAGATGCTCTGACAAGCTCATAACCACAGACTAAAACACCAGATCGGCGTGCGAGACCCAAGAAAGAAAGAACACGTTTCCTAAGAAGGTCAGCAACACTATCTGCTAAAAAAACATCCGCCTCCACCTTACATCGGAAAGCGCGTGCAAAAAGTCCCTTTTTGACCGCTGCATCAATCTTTTCCCTCTTTGCCTCGACCCAGGCACCACGGCCTGGAAGACGCCCCGCAATATCCGGAACAACCTCCCCGGACTGTGTTAGAACAAAGCGAAGAAGACGTCTTTCAGGCAGAGACACCCCATCAACGATACAAAGGCGTTGTTTTTCCTGAAAACCTGTCTTGTTGTTCTGCGTAAGGCAGGTCAGATTTTCTTCGTCCTGCTTCTTTGATTTATGTCTCTTCTGTATTTTCATCCTGACTTTCATCTTCAGGCAGGCTTATCCAGCCGGCCTTAACGCGGGCGGCAAGAATAAGATTTTGAGCATCCTCAGAACTGAGCTTAAAAGATTCCAGATATCCGGGCTTACGCACGCGCTCATCTCCCTCTTTTTCATACCAGCCCCTCAAATCATCCGGGGTAAGACCAGCAAGGTCTTCCATCGTCAAAACACCATGCTCCCCAAGGGCAATGGCTTTACGGATATCCATGCCTTCAAGCTCTAAAACCGCCTCTTTAATACCAAGTTCCCTAAACTTTTCCTCTCTCTCTTTTTCCTGAGCTTCCAGATAAGCACGGGCACGCAGTTGCAGCTCCTCTGCTGTATCCTGATCAAAGCCTTCAATGGAGGTAATTTCATCAGGCTCAACCCAGGCCACTTCCTCCAGAGTTTCAAAACCCTCAGCAGTCAGAAGTCGCGCTATCATCTCATCAACATCCAGAGCCTTCTGGAACAGACCGGTGCGTTCCTCAAACTCTTTCTGGCGACGCTCAGCCTCCTGCTCTTCTGTAATCATATCAATATGCCAGCCCGTTAATTTGGTGGCCAGACGTACATTCTGACCCCGCCGCCCTATGGCAATAGAGAGTTGATCATTCGGGACAACAACCTCAATACTGTTGGCCTCCTCATCAAGAATAACCTTCATAACCTCCGCCGGCTGAAGGGCGTTGACAACAAAACTTGCAGGATCCTCTGACCAGGGAATAATATCCACACGCTCTCCCTGTAATTCCGTGACAATAGCCTGAACACGGCTTCCCCGCATACCAACACAGGCCCCCACAGGGTCAAGAGAAGGGTCCTTTGTATAAACCGCCATTTTCGCACGTGATCCCGGGTCACGTGCGATAGAGACAATCTCAATAATGCCATCATAAATTTCTGAAACTTCCTGAGAAAACAGGGCCGCCATAAACTGTGGGTGGGCGCGGGAGAGAAAAATCTGATGGCCTCTTTGCTCCTGGGAAACTTCATAAAGATAGGCACGGACACGGTCACCCTGACGAAGATTCTCACGTGGAATGGTTTGATTGCGGCGTATTATTCCTTCTGCACGCCCAAGATCAATGATAACATTCCCATACTCAACACGTTTGACAATACCATTGAGTATTTCGCCCACACGATCCTTGTAATCATTATACTGGCGCTCACGTTCTGCTTCGTGAATTTTCTGAAGAATAATCTGACGTGCCGTCAGGGAAGCCACACGCCCAAAATCAACAGGGGGGAGCTCCTCTTTAAAAACATAACCGGGTTCAGCATCGGAAGAACGCTTCTTCCCCTCTTCCAGGGTGATCTCAGTTGCAGAATTTTCAACCGTATCAACAACCGTAACACAGCGATAAAGGCTAAGCGCACCGGTTTGGGGATCCAGATGAGCCTGAATATCATATTCAGAGCCATAACGTGAGCGTGCTGCCTTTTGAATAGCCTCTTCAATCGCCTCAATAACAAGGCTTTTATCAATAGATTTTTCCTGTGCTACGGTATTGGCAATATGCAAAAGCTCCAAACGATTGGCACTTAAACCCGCTGTTGCCATAAGTGAACTCCTTCATTTCTTTCTTTAATCTTACACATAAAACTTTTAAGAACCCTCACAATCAGGAGGATACCTCCACTTTTCTTTTGTCCAGAAGAGCCTGGGTGAGAACAAGCTTCGCAGTGCTGAGCCTGGAGAAAGGGAAAGCAAGAATTTCCTTCTTCTCGGGAAGAAGAAGGAGAATGTCTGTCTCCTCTCCTTCTTTATGCCGAATCCCTTTTAAAACACCTAAAAACCGGCGACGCCCCTCAACAGGACGATCAAGCTCTAACCGGGCTTCATAGTCACACCATTTTTCAAAGTCCTGCAACCGTGTCAAAGGTCTGTCAAGGCCCGGTGAAGAAACCTCCAGGACATAATCTCCCTCAAGAGGGTCATGGGCCTCAAACATACGGGACAGATTTTTTGAGATTTTGGCACAATCCTCAACCATCATACGGCCATCAGGTCGCTCTGCCATAATCTGGAGCTTTGGAGCTTTCCCTCCCATAATACGTAAACGTACCAAATCATAGCCAAGTTCTTCAAGAACAGGCTCGACAAGCTCTCCAAGACGGGCATCTGTCTCTGTCTTTGTTTTCACCACCCGCTCCCTCAATCAGGATTTTTCACAAAAAAAACGGCCTCCCTCAAGAGCCCGCTTTAAAACAGCCTGAAACTGTTCAAAATGTTTTCCTAAATTCTTTTATAAACCTTTTTAACGCCCCTGTCATCACCCCAAACGAAAAAAATGACAATACGCACAGGGACGTCCTGCCTGGAGAGCTTTTTCCTCATAACGCGTTGGAAGCCACCCCTGAGGAGGAGAGCGCCAGTCCCGTGCTCTCCTGACAGCCCAGTCCAGATTTTTCTCTTTTAGCAAATGTGGCAAAGCCCAGTCTGTCAAAACTCTCGAATCAGTTGCAAAAAACAACTCTCCCCCCGGGGCTAAAAGACGTGCCAGCTCTCTGATAAACGCAGGCTGTAAAAGACGGCGCTTTGCATGACGTTTTTTAGGCCAGGGATCCGGAAACAGGATAAAAATACGCTGAAGCCATCCCGTCTCTATCCCCGGCAGAATATCATGAACATCTCCATGATAAAGACGAACATTTTGGAGCTTGCCCTCCTCAATCCCGACAAGGGCTTTCGCAACACCATTTATATAAGGCTCAACCCCAAGAAAAAAACGATCAGGGTGATTCTGAGCCTGTCTTAAAAGATGCTCTGCACCCCCAAAGCCGATTTCAAGAGAGATATCGCTTTTACGTGGAAATAAAGATGTCACAGACACCGGTTTTTTTGCGGACGGACTTATCTCAGGTAAAAGTGTGTGGACAAGCCTGTTTTGACGTTGTGAAAGTGCATGCCCTTTACGTCGACCATAAAAACGCTTTTCCTGTGAAAGGTCTTTTTGTGAAGAAGGACAGTTTGCATCTTCTTCCCCTTCCCTCCCCTCTGCATTATCCGGCAAGGTCTTTAAGGTCGTGGACAAGATCTAAACGCTCCCATGAAAACCCACCCTCATCATCTGGCGTGCGGCCAAAATGGCCATAGCTGGCTGTACGTTGATAAAAAGGTCTGTCAAGCTTTAACCTTTCCCGAATTCCGCGTGGTTTCAGGTCAACAAGCTCCCGCAATCTGGTGGCAAGACGGTTCCCGTTACAACGCCCTGTACCATGCAGATCAATATCAAGGCTCAAGGGGTCCGCAATACCAATAGCGTAAGAAATTTGCAAAGTACAGCGACGCGCAAGGCCTGCGGCGACAATATTCTTCGCAAGATAACGGCAAATATAGGCACCGGATCTGTCTACCTTGCTGGAATCTTTCCCGGAAAACGCACCCCCCCCATGGGGAGCCGCACCACCATAAGTGTCTACAATAATCTTCCGCCCGGTCAGGCCACAATCCCCATCCGGTCCCCCAAGGACAAAGCGACCTGTGGGGTTGACATAGAAGCGGTCTTCGGAACACATCCAGCCTTCTGGTAAAACAGAGGCAACCACAGGCCAAACCCTTTCACGGACATCACTTTGTGACAGATCAGGGTCATGCTGATGAGAGACAACAACAGATTCTGCACGTCTGGGAACCCCTGCTTCATAAGAAAGGGTCAGCTGGCTTTTTGCATCAGGACGCAAACCCTCAATTTCCCCGGATTTCCGCATCACAGCTAAACGATGCAAAATCTCATGTGCATAATGTAAGGCAGCAGGCATAAGCTCAGGGGTCTCATCCACGGCATAGCCAAACATAAGTCCCTGATCACCGGCACCTTCTTCTCCATCTGAGCGCTGGTCCACCCCCATGGCAATTTCAGGGGACTGTTTGTGGACATAAGAGGCAACTTCAAGGGTTCTCCAGTCAAACCCTTCCTGTTCATACCCAATATCACGAACAACACTGCGGGCTATGTCAGCCATTTTTTGAGGAGATATATCCTCTCTGGCACGTGTCTCCCCTGCAAGAACAAGCCTGTTCGTCGTTGCAAGTGTTTCAAGAGCAACACGGGCCTGAGGGTCTTTCCCAAGAAAAGCATCAAGAAGAGCATCTGAGATCTGATCGCAGATTTTATCCGGGTGACCTTCGGAGACACTCTCACTTGTAAAAAATTTATGATCACATTGCACAATAAAAAGCTCCTTTTATGAACAGTTCATAAGAAAAGACCTCTTAAAAAAAAGCAAGATCTAAAGATAAAAAGCCAGATTTTTTTAAAAAACTTTTATCACACAGAATCATTCCACCTTCACATGACTTTGTTGTTCTTTTTCAGGTGTAACAGGACGTATGACACGTAAAAGTGTCAGGGCCTGAACACAGGCAGCCCCTGCTTTTTTTAAGGTTCGTGCGCAAGCTTCCAGTGTCGCCCCTGTTGTAAAAACATCATCAATCAGAACAAAGCGTCCACCCTGTACAAACCTCTTTCTGGATTCTGGAATATAAAAAGCCCCTGCAACATTGGTATGGCGCGCACGAAAAGAAAGGCCTCCCTGACTTTGTGTTGCTTTACGCCGCTTTAACACATCACACAAAACGGGTGTATGACAAACATGTGAAAGAGCATGGGCCAGAAGGGCAGACTGGTTATAGCGTCGCCTGACCAGACGCGTCCAGTGCAGGGGAACAGGCAGAAGTGCATCTGTCTCAGCAAACCAGGGGGCTCCCCTCTGTGCTAAAAGCTTACCGAACAGAGGCAGACCATCACGACGTCCCCCATATTTCAGACCTAAAACTAAAGAACGGCTTGTTGGATTGTAAGTAAAAACAGCACGGGCAGCGTCATAGGCAGGGGGGTGCGTTAAACATGCTGTACATGGTCCTTTATGAGTAAGAGTATAAGGATAGCTCATCCCACAAACACTACAGACCGGCTCTTCAAGAAAATGGAGCTGAGACCAGTGTTCTGCCTCAAGACCGGGTGCCCCTAAAGGTGCCCCGGTCACCAAAGAGACGGGAGGATAGAAAACGTCAATAAGCTGAGATCCCCCTGCCCTCAGTTTTTTAAAAAAACTGGAAATCCCCCTTCCTTTCTTTTTAAGATGTTGCAGAGCTGTCTGAAACAGGCTGAGGGTCCTCAAAAAGGCTGTCAGGATCACTGTTGAGATATGTCTGTTGAGAAGCTTTTTCTATATTAAACCTGTTATCCCTTAAAGCTTCCAGAGTTTTAACCCAGTCAGCAATATGCCCCCCAAGGCGCCCTTCCTCAGTAGCCTCGCGTGCTGTGAACAAAGCAAAAGGAGGAAGATAGATCATACCACAAAACTGTGCCATCTGCGCCAGAGGAGACAAAAGCTCCTTCAGGGTAAAGTTATTCATCTCTCCATGATGATAACTGGATTCAGGTGCCCCCGCGGTGAGCGCATTAAAACAGAGTTTTCCGTGAAGAAGTGTCCCCTCTTCCCCATAAGCAACACCATATTCCAAAACAAGGTCCTGCCATTCCTTCAGCAAAGACGGCGTTGAATACCAGTAAAAGGGGTGGAGAAAAATGATAACATCATGCCGGCGCAGGCGTTCCTGCTCACGTTCAATATCAATATCAAAATTTGGGTATTCTGCATAAAGATCAACACAGGTAACCCCCTGAATATGCTGTGCAGCAGTATAGAGAGGCCGGTTGATCTCTGATCGGTTGATAGCAGGATGCGCAAAAAGAACCAGGATGGAGCGATGTTGAGTCGTCTCTGTTGTCATGGAGCTTTCCTTTAAACTTCACTCTTAACTACGCCTTTAACATATAAAAAATAAGCTGTCTAATACCCTTACTTTTCCTTCATTTCATCAATACCCTCATCAATATGGAGCCAGATAAGGCGCATGTTTTCATCACCAGAGATATGAAGATAAAACTGTGTTCCTGTCCTTGATTTTCAATAAATGACGTGGCAGAACTGTTAATAATTTTTTGAGATAACCCCCTGAACAAAACAAGTAAGTACAAAGGGTATCATCATGCGCTGTTCCTGGTTTATATTAGCTCTTCCTGCTGTCATGCTTTTTGCCTGTGCAACCCCAACATCTGAGGAAAAAGAACTTAAAGAACTTGCCTTTCAAAAAGATATAGCTCCTGCTACGCGATCCGAACGTGATGCGATTGTCCGAAAAGATCTTGTTGAGCAAGCTGTCTTTTGGAACAAAGAGCATCAAAAAAATCCTTCTGATCTTGAAGCAGCAACACGGCTTGCTATGATTCTTCGTGATACTGGGCGCCTCTCCAGAGTGATGGAAGTAACAGATCAAAGTTTAGCACTTTATCCTGAAAATCGCGATCTTATTTTACTCTATGCCAGCGCTGCTGCTGCCAGCAACAAAGGTGATCGTGCCATTGATCTTTTAGAGCGTATCAGAGCACACAATCCCGATGACAGGGATATGTTACGCCTTTTAGGAGTTTGCCTTGAGCAGGCCGGACGATCAGAACAAGCCCGCGAGATCTATCAGACAGCGCTTAGATATCACCCTAATGATCCTGTTCTTACAGGTAATCTTGGCTTAAGCTATGTCCTCAGCGGAAACCCCTCCAGAGGTGAGACGTATCTGCGCAAGGCAGCCCAGTCTCCCGGCAGCAACGCACAAATACGGCAAAACCTTGCTCTGGCCCTTGGCCTGCAGGGCAAGATGGAAGAGGCAAAACAATGGTGGCGCAGGGATCTTTCGGAACAGGAAGTTCAAAATAATGTGGATTATGTCAAATCTCTTATAACCCAGCCCCATCACTGGGAAGATTTAAGGAGTAATAAAAAAAAGAACACAACACCCAAAAACCTTAAGCCCTGAAGTGTTTTTTACCTTTCCCTGTGCAGAAAAAAATTAAAAAGACATAAATACTCCTCCCATAAAAATGAAAGGCATCTTTAAAGGTTTTTCTTTTGAAAACATGATTGATATGTATAAAAAATACGATAAAATGTGCTTTGTATCCTTTACCAGCCTAAAGGGTCTTGAGTATGGTTCTCCTTTAAGGTAAAGGACCTGTGCTCCTTTCTTTATGTGAAAGAATGGCCCTGTCAGATACCATAAGCAGACAAAAAAACTGTGTATAAGAATATGACGAGGAAGAATTGTGACTGACAAAACAGTCGAAAACGACGCCATGAATGAACCCACACGGCGGGATTTTATCTATATTGCTGCCGGTGCTGTCACAAGCTTTGGTGCCGGCTCTTTAATCTGGACTTTCATCGATCAAATGAATCCGGCAGCTGACACGCTGGCCCTGGCTTCCATTGAAGTGAATGTATCTGATATTGCTGAAGGTGAGCAACGCACAGTGAAATGGCGGGGGAAACCTGTTTTCATCCGTCACCGTACACCTAAAGAAATTGATGAGGCACATGCTGTCCCTCTTTCAGCACTTAAAGACCCACAAACCGATGAACAACGTCTGGTTCAGGGGCCTGAAGGAAAGCTTAAACCACAATATCTGGTTATGGAAGGAAGCTGTACCCATCTTGGCTGTGTGCCGGTAGGTGAATCAGGGGATTATGGGGGATGGTTCTGTCCCTGCCACGGGTCACATTATGATACATCCGGGAGAATACGCAAAGGTCCTGCACCGGTCAATCTTTACATTCCTCCTTATAAATATCTCTCAGACAGCGTCATTAAAATTGGGTAAGGACAGATGAAATCAGATTACACCTATAAGCCCAGACTGGCTCTTACACGCTGGTTAGATGCGCGTTTGCCACTTATTCGTTTCGGTGCAGAGTTTTTTGTTTTCCCCTCACCACGTAACCTCAATTACTGGTGGACATTCGGAGCTATTTTAACCCTCTGTCTCGCCTCGCAAATCATAACAGGCATTATTCTGGCCATGCACTATGTCCCTCATGGCAGTTTTGCCTTTGACAGCGTAGAACGTATACGCCGGGATGTTCCCTTTGGCTGGCTTTTACAGCCCATGCATGCCGTCGGGGCCTCTATGTTTTTTCTGGCCGTTTATATCCACATGTTCAGGGGCCTTTATTATGGCTCCTATAAAGCACCACGGGAAATGGTCTGGATGATTGGTGTTGTCATTTATCTTCTTATGATGGCAACAGCTTTTATGGGCTATATTCTTCCCTGGGGACAAATGTCTTATTGGGGGGCCGTGGTGATCACCAATCTTTTAGGGGCCTTTCCTGTCATAGGTGAATCCATCACCCAATGGCTATGGGGAGGATTCTCAGTTGATAACCCTACCCTCAATCGTTTTTTTAGTCTCCATTATCTTCTTCCCTTTGTTATTTGTGCTGTGGTCGCCCTGCATATCTGGGCTTTTCACGAAGTTGGCAATAATAATCCTTTAGGGGTTGAGCCTAAAACAAAAGAAGATACGCTTTCTTTCCACCCCTATTACACTGTCAAGGATGCTTTTGCGCTTTCTGTCTTTTTGGTTATCTTTGCTGGTTTCGTCTTCTTTTTACCAGATGTTTTAGGGCATGCAGACAATTATGTCCGGGCTAACCCTCTGGCAACCCCTCAACATATCGTACCGGAATGGTATTTTCTTCCCTTCTATGCCATTTTGCGCGCTGTCCCGAGTAAACTTGGGGGTGTCCTTCTCATGTTTGGGGCTATCGGTATTCTTTTTATACTTCCCTGGCTGGATACCTCCAAAATACGGTCCATGCGTTTCAGACCCATAGGGCGCTATTTCTTTTTGTTTTTCGTTGCTGCCTGTCTTGGCCTTGGCTGGTGTGGTGCAAAATCACCGGATTATATCCTCTTTCAAATTGGTAAAGACAGCCTTGTGATTGAGAAAAATGGCACAACGGAGCGTATTTCCTGTGGTACAGCCAAAGAATGTGCTGCCGATTTAGAAAACATGGTCCAGTCAGCTTTTTCTCTTGAAATGTCTGATACCGGCTTTTCTCTTTCCTTTGAGAATGAAAGTGATACGGCTATCAAAACAGAGGGGGGCACACCTGCCAAATCTTCCTCCTGTGAGGTAAGTTCAACATGTGTTTTAATGATTCATGAGCCCGGTGGTCAGGACATCAAAGTCCTCTATAAGCCAGCTTATCGTTTTACAGCCCTTATTCTGGGAAGAATTTTAACGCTTTTCTATTTTGCATATTTCTTCCCCATTCTTTTCATTTTGGGCTTTGTTGAAAAACCTAAAAAACTTCCTGAATCCATCGCCAAATCGGTTCTTGATTCAAAACCGGCAGCAGTGTGAGAGGAAAGAAAATGATAAGACGCTATGTTCTTTACGTTATCTGTTTGATCTCTTTTCTTTCTGGACCTGTCTGGGCTGCAGGAGAAACACATCCTTTAAAAAAAGTTGACTGGTCTTTTTCCGGTCCTTTTGGTCTTTATGATCGCGCTGCCATGCAAAGGGGTTTTCAGGTTTATCGTGAGGTGTGTGCCGCCTGCCATAGTTTAGAACTTTTGTCCTTCAGAAGCCTTGGGGAAAAGGGAGCACCTTATTATGATCCCAAATATCCGAACCCAAATGATAACCCTTTGATTAAAGCTTTTGCTGCAGAATATACGATCCCTGACATTGATGAACTTGGTGATAGTATTGAGCGCCCGGCTATCCCCGCAGATCATTTTCCCCCCATATATCCTAATGAACAGGCAGCCAGAGCATCTAATGGTGGGTCTTTGCCACCTGATCTTTCTGTCATTGTGAAAGGGCGATCTGGTCATGCAGACTATCTTTACTCTTTATTGACGGGCTATGAACCTGTCCCGGAAGGTGTTGAAAAGCCACGTGCCGGTTTATACTATAATCCTTATTTCCCAGGCGGTCAGATTGCTATGGCGGAACAATTGACCGAAGATCGTGTTGAGTATCAGGATGGAACAAAGGCAACGCCCGATCAAATGGCAAAGGACCTTGTAACTTTCCTCACCTGGGCAGGTGACCCGCATATGGAAAAAAGAAAAAAGACAGGTTTTATGGTCCTGATTTATCTTGTTATTATGTCCCTTGTTCTCTGGTTTGCCTATCGGGAAGTCTGGCGTAATGTTAACAGGAAGAAAACCTCCTGAACCTTTTGTTAGCTCGTTTTCTGCTTTCTTCTTTTTGTTTTCTATAGGGCGTCATTGCCAGCTTTTTCTTAAAGGCTTTGTCTTACACATTCTAAAATGGTAACCTGCTTTAGGCCTTACGTGCCCCACTCTTTAAAGGGAAAAGCATGGAATACTGCCCCTATGACCCAGGTTTTATGTGTGATGAAGATGGTTTAAAGCATGCTGTTGATCTGTTGAGTCAGTTCCTGAGAGATCAACAGGCTGATGCGACAAAAACTTCCCCCTTCATACTTCCTGAGAGTTTTCCTGAAAAAGGGATAGGTGACCCGGAAGCCCTCAATGAGCTTGCCCCCCTTGTCCTTGGTCAGTCCATGAAACCTGGTAGCCCTTATTTCAGTGGGCATATGGATCCCCCCACCCCCTGGATTACATGGGCGAGCACACTCTGGAATGCAGCGCTTAATCAAAACCTTCTCCACCCTGCAACATCCCCTGCGGCAAAACCTTTGGAAGAAAAAGTCATAGCATGGCTGGCACCATTTTTTGGTATGTCAGGGGGACAAATGCTTCCCGGGTCAAGCTTTGCCAATCTCACCGCTTTATGGGCTGCACGTGACATGCGCGGCGTCAGGCGTGTCCTGGCTTCTGAGCAGGCTCATATCTCTGTTCAGAAAGCTGCCCATATTCTGGGTCTTGACTATCATACTGTGGCGACGGATGAATCGCACCACCTCGATGCAAATGCTCTGGGGGACCTCCGGAATACTGCCCTGGTTTTAACGGCAGGGACAACATCGGTTGGCGCTATAGATGATCTCAGTCTCCGTGGACATGCGGCCTGGGTTCATGTGGATGCAGCCTGGGCCGGCCCTTTGCGGCTTTCTGAACAGTATCAAGACAGGCTTTCGGGCCTGCAACATGCTGATTCGGTCTCTGTTTCAGCTCATAAATGGCTTTTCCAGCCTAAAGAATCTGCTCTTATCTTCTTCAGATCATGGGAAGAGGTTATCCCCCACCTTTCCTTTGGAGGAAACTATCTGACAGCACCCAATATTGGCCTTCCCGGTTCCCATGGCGCGGTTGCTGTACCACTTTTAGCGACCCTTCTTGCCTGGGGGAGGGCGGGACTTAGCCAGCGCCTTGATCTCTGTATGAGAAAAGCAGACCAGCTGACCTCCATGATCAGCGATGATGATCGCCTGATCCTGTTTGCACCACCGGAAACAGGTATTGTTGTCTGGAAACCAAAACATGTGAAGCCTGATCCCACATGCTCAGAGCTTCAACGCTATGTGTCCACAGTGAATATCGGGGGAGAGATCTGGTTGCGTGCTGTCATGGCCAATCCTCATGTCAACATTGAACTCATGTTTGAAGGAAGCATGCGCTGTCTTTTTGATGGTTAAGAAACAGAAACCCCTCCCTTTCCCTGCATAGCATGAAGAAGAGACAGACTTGTGAGGAACAGTACAATCCCTCCCCCCTGATGGAGAAGCGCCAACGGCCAGAACTGTGGCCCGTGTAAAAGAGCAAGAACACCTAAAAACACCTGACAACACATGGCAAGAAACAGGGCATTTCCCCTTTTCCTGACGGGGGCATGGGTTCTTTTTCTGGTGATCAGCCATAAAGAGAAGATCAGGGCAGCCAAAAAATACGCAAACAGACGGTGGTTAAACTGAACAGCACCTGGATTATCAAAAAAATTAAGCCAGAAAGGCTTAAACAGGCCATACCCATCGGGCACAAAACGTCCATCCATAAGCGGCCATGTATTATAACTTAACCCCGCACGTAGACCCGCAACAAGACCCCCCAGAAGGGTTTGAAAAAAAACACAGATAACAAGGAAAAAACCCATTCTTTTCAGCGCAGGTGAAACCTGTTCTCCGGGAGCGTGAAGAACATCAAGAAGTGTCCACAATGTCAGCCCAAGGAGAAGAAAGGCCATGCCCAGATGAACGGTCAGGCGAAGATGGCTCACATCAACACGCTCGGTCAGACCAGACGCGACCATCCACCAGCCTATAAAACCCTGAAGCCCCCCCAGCACAAAAAGACAGGTAAGACGAAGAGCTAAACCCCGCCCAATCCAGCCACGTATACTAAAGACAAGAAGGGGAAGCAGGACAACAAAGCCGATCACACGTCCCAAAAATCTGTGAGCCCATTCCATCCAGTAAATGAATTTAAAATCATGGAGACTCATCCAGGCATGCTCCTGGATATATTCAGGGATTTGTTTGTATTTTTCAAAAACTTCCTGCCAGGCCTGTTCTGAAAAAGGTGGAAACACGCCCATCAGAGGTTGCCATTCTGTAATAGATAGCCCTGAATTGGTAAGACGCACGGCCCCGCCCAGAAGAATCATAGCCGACAAAAGAAGACAAAGTATAAAAAGCCAGCCTGCCACCCATTTTCGTGACCTTAAAGAAGGAAAAGTCATGCGAGAAGGAGACAACTCCATAGATCCACTTCCCCCTTCCTTTGATAAGAGGGAGGAGACACTCTGTTCATTCATCACCAACACCCCAATAGCCTATGCAGAAAATTGTGCCCTCTAAAACTCCGGACTTTCAAAACACTATAGAGTCAGCCTTCACAAAGTTTTAAGAAATCCTTTCCTGAAAATAACAGCTCCATTCTCTTTGTAAACCATCTGAGACAAGTATGAAGTCCCCCTTTCAAAAAGACGGGGTCAGGAAGAGAACACGCTTCCCCCTTTCCTTTTTCACTTAAGATCTCAGGAAGACGAATGCCATAAAAGAGAAGCATCCCCATAAGAGTAAAAACGATAGCCCTGTGTGATCGCATGGGCATAAGCCCTGTGTATGGTTTTAAGACCTGAAAAAGCCGACACCAGCATAAACAAGGTAGATCGGGGGAGGTGAAAATTGGTCAGCAACCCATCAACACAGCGAAATTTATACCCTGGTGTGATAAAAAGACGCGTTTGTTCATGCTGACAATCTTTGATTTTCCCCTGTTCATCTGCAGCAGATTCCAAAGAACGTAAGCTTGTGGTTCCAACAGCGATAATACGCCCCCCCTTCTCTTTTGTTCTAAAAATCTTCTCTGCTGTTTCAGGGCCAATCGTATAATATTCAGCATGCATGCTATGATCTTCAATATATTCCGTCTTGACAGGAAGAAAGGTCCCCGCCCCCACATGAAGCGTGACAGAGGCTGTATCAATCCCCTTCTCTTTTAAACGCTCCAGAAGAGATGGGGTAAAATGAAGACCTGCTGTAGGGGCAGCTACAGACCCGTTATGCAGAGCAAACATTGTTTGATAGTCCTCGCGGTCTTTGTCCGTCACAGGACGTTTACGTGCGATATAGGGAGGGAGAGGCATCATACCCTGGTTTTCAATAAAGTCTGTGAAATCACTGTCAGAGAGATGAAACCGTAACAGTACCTGACCTGTGTCCAGCTGTTGTTCAACACGGGCTTCATACTTTTCTCCAAAAATAAGCTCATCACCAGGACGGAGGCGTTTTGCAGGACGCACGAAAGAAGACCAGCATACCCCCTCTCCATCTGCAGCAGAAGTAACAGAGCTTATGGACGGCTGATGCAATGTGATATCCAGCATGACGGTTTCACCCTGATCACCCTGTCGTCTTCGTTTTGCCTTAAGGCTTGCGGGAAGGACGCGTGTATCATTGACAATAAGAAGATCACCCCTGTTGAGGAGCTGTCCTAAATCTCTTATATGATGGTCAGAAAGCCCTCCCCCTTCCTTAACACATAAAAGACGTGCGCTGTCTCGTGGAAAACAGGGATGAAGCGCAATAAGTTCCTGGGGCAAATCAAAATCAAAAGCATGGGTCTGCATGGCTGAATAAACACTCCTCAACGTAAAGCACAGGGTTTGGGAGTTATGATTTAAGACATATCGTTGTCAATCATGAGACGGTCCAAAATTAAAAAAATTAATATAAAAAAACTTCCTGAAAAAATATTTTTTTATCCTCTTGACTTCTACAAACCTAACTCATTTTTGAATCTTTTGAAACTAAAGTCATGGTGAAATTTTTCTCTGTGATAAATTCATGATGTGGGGTCTTGAAAATTTTTTAAGGTAAGGCATCATGGAGCTCTTCCCTGTCTATCCTGACAGCGCTCATAAAAAAAACGGTTTGGAATGGATCCTGCCTGAGGAAACATCTTCTACTTTTCAGATACCGGAGAGATATGCTTCAGGTTTCTGTTTTATCTTTATGATTTTTTTATTAAAATAGGAAAAAAAGTACAGTGCCTGATCATTCTTCTTCTACAGACCATATTCTCCCTAAAGATGAAGAAAAAGGGCTGGACTTTCTCTGGGACATCACACGTGAAAACCTGCTTAAAACCTTAGGGGAAGCAACCTATATTTCATGGATAAAACCCCTGAACCTCCACAAAGAAAAATCAGGGGAGGTTTGTCTGGTAGCTCCCAATAAATTCTCACGGGACTGGTTAGAAAATAATCTTGGAGAGTCTATTAAAAATCTCTGGAACCGTTCAGGTGGACAAAACCACCGGATCAGTTTCAAAAGTGCTGCATGCCTCAACACAACAAAAAAATCTCAAATCTCTTCACTGGTGGAGTATCAGCAATCTCCTTCTCCCTCACCTTCTTCCAAAACTTCTTTGACACAAAATGGTATGACCTTCGAAAATTTTGTTGTTGGAGAAGCGAATGAAATTGCTTTCACTGTTGCCCGGCATATTGCCAAAGGGGGCAAGTCTGGTTTTAACCCCCTCTTTCTCTATGGCTCTTATGGGTTAGGCAAAACGCATCTTCTTAATGCCATGGCTCACGGTGCTGCACACTTCACCCCAAACAGACGTGTGAAATACCTGACAGCTGAACGCTTTCTTAATGATTTCATCTCTTCCCTTCGAGCCCGCAATGTTATCGCTTTTAAAGAGGGCTTAAGGGGCGTTGATATGCTCTTTCTGGACGATATTCATGTCCTGGCAGGAAAAACATCTACACAGGAAGAGTTCCTCTACACACTGGAAGCTCTGATGGATGATGGGCGACAAATAGCCTTAACAGCTGATCGCGCACCATCAGAACTTGAAGGTCTTGAGCCACGCCTGAAATCCTATCTCTCAGGAGGGCTTGTTTGTCAGCTTTTTTCTCCTCATACAGATTTGCGGCGCAAAATGCTTGATTCCCGCATCAGGATTCTGGAATCTGCTGCTTATCCTGGTTTGCTCATTGATGAAGAGGTGAGAGATTTTCTTGCCACACGTATTCAGGCAAGCCCAAGAGAACTTTTTGGAGCCCTTAATTGCGTTATTGCTCAAACCACAATGCTTGGACGTCCTGTCACGCTGGAAAGTGCCGAAAAAGCCCTTGAAAGTTTTGCCATTCATGAAAAAAAACGTATCACAGTCAGTCTGATACAACAAACTGTTGCCAGCTATTACGGCCTTGATTTGGATGAAATGCTTTCCAAGAGGCGCGCACGCGCCATCGCACGACCGCGCCAACTTGCTATGGCACTCTCTAAAAATCTTACCACATCCTCTCTCCCCGATATTGGTCGTCGCTTTGGAGGGCGTGATCACACAACCGTTATACATGCCGTCCAGAAAATAGAAGAGCTGATGCGTAAAGACGAGACGCTCAATCAGGATATAGAAAATATAAGACGTGTGCTGACTTCCGGATAAAAGGGAGCGAGAAAGTGGGCGCCATGCGCTGGATAAAGCTATGACACGATCCTGATATAAGGATCCGGAAAAGAATCCACAAGCGTATAGCTTTTTTATAACAAAACCAGGACAATAAAAGAAATTTGATGGTGGGCGGTGAGAGGTTCGAACTCCCGACCCTCTGGGTGTAAACCAGATGCTCTTCCAGCTGAGCTAACCGCCCTGGGCATATAAGTCCGTTTCGCTTTACGCATTTTAAGACGTCTTGTCAAAGGGAAGTTTATAAGAAGTTCAAATATTTTTTCTTCACATATCATGGAATTGACATGATCCCATATTCTTCAGGGGTTTTTGTTAAAACCACCTCAGACATGTCAAGCCACCAAACCAGGGCTAGAAATCGCTGGCAATCCCCCGACGTTCCCAGTCTCCATAACGCGTGGGTTCCGGGCCCTGAGGACCATTTTTCTCCCCTGCCCTGACATCGCTTTTTCTGTGAGCACGGCGGCTTTCTGCCTCCAGCAAAGCCCTCTTTGCCTCAGGAGAGAGCTGTTTCCCGGAGGCGGCACAAGGTAAAGGTGGAGAAGGTTTTTTTTGGGGTCTTTTCATAAACTCTGACCTTTATACAAATTTTACAGACAGCACTTACAGCATATGACCTTAACATTTTATACCTCTGAGGGACAGGCTTTAAGAATGGATATAAAAGAAAGCATATCTAAACTCGCCCCACCGACCAGAGCACCATGAACATTTTGAAGGGATAAAATGGGTTCTGCATTTTCTGGCTTTACAGAACCACCGTAAAGAAGGCGTATTTCCTGATGCGTTGCTCCATAGGTACTTTGTATATATTCGCGTATATGGCCATGCATGGATTCAATATCTTCCGGTGCCGGGATTTCACCTGTTCCAATGGACCAGACAGGCTCATAAGCAATATCAAAAGAGTGTTTCCCCTGAGGAAGACAGGCGTCAAGCTGTGCACGAACAAAAGGCCAGGCTTGACCGCTTTTTCTCTGTTCCAGGGATTCACCAACACATAAAACAGGTCTTAAACCTGTTGTGAGGGCTGCACGCATTTTTGCAGATACACGATCATTGGTCTCACCATAAAACTGACGTCTTTCTGAATGGCCTGCCAAAACAAAACATGCCCCTGCATCTAAAAGCATAGCGGCACTAATCTCTCCCGTATAAGCTCCCTCCTCTTCTTCATGGCAGGTTTGCCCCCCTATCATCAGGCGTGCTTCTTTAAGATCACGTGCAAGATCAGCAATCAAAACTGCCGGAGGAAAAAGAACTGCATCAGGGCCGGACATTACATCGTCCTGAAGATACTCCACAAGAGGATGGAGATGATCCCTCCAGGACTGCAAACCATGCATTTTCCAGTTTGCGGCGATTAAAGGACGCATAGATTTTCCTTTCATACTGCTTTTACAGAAGATGTTTCTTCATAGTGCAAAGAGAAACACACAAATATATGTATCATAGAAAATAAAAGAGGAATCATAAACCTGTACATCAAAACCTCACATTAAAATCATGAAATATTTTTGAAAGCATATGTTATCTGACTGTCAAAATATAAATTTTGACCTTCCACTTTGAGTTTTCACCATTTATGGTAATGAAAATGTTTTGAACAGGGTGCTTTATTTTTCCCGATCTTTTTAAGGTTTGTGTGGCTTGTTTGTTATGGATCTGTTTGTTGTGGGAATCATATCTGCCGTCTTTATTTTGTTCCTGACAGGATTCATTTTTCTTCAAATAAAAGATACACGCTTAAATGCTCAATTAAGACGCTACCGGCAGGACAAGTTTGACCTTGAAGAACACCTCAATCAATATGATGCCATTTTTAATTCCTTTCCAGGTATGGTTCTTGTCTGGGACATAGATGATGTAACAGAGGCAGGGTGGGGAAACCCAAAAGTCTTTGGATCCAGTATGGCTCTGGCAAGTGTTTTACGCTTTGCTGAAGCAGGAGACGGGACTAGTCTGCCCATCTGTATTCTTGATGGACTTGCAGACTATCCCGGACAAACCCCCAAAGGCAAAACTGTTATTTTAAGGCATAAAATTCATAAACTTCGCCAAACCGGTGAATCCTTTTCTATGGTCCTTTTAGGACCTTCCGGACGGGTTGTAGAAGTGGATGGCCGTGTAGCAGGCGTACACACCATTCTCTGGTTTTCTGACTCTACGTTCCGTGGTCTTGAGGAAATTGGGCAGGCTGCCTGTCTTGATGAAATTCAGGAAAGCCTTGCGGAGCATCCTTCCGTATTTATGGATATACTGGATAGCGCACCTTATCCTGTCTGGCGTATGACCGCTGCAGGCCGTCTTATCTGGGCAAATCAGGCTTATGTCAGCAAAACCAGAGCGAAAACACTACGTCTCGCCCTTAAACATCAGGTTTTACTGGATGAAAGCCTGCCCCAGCTTACACAACAAGCCCTTGACAAAGGTGAAACTCAGGAAGAAGAGCGACCCGTTATTTTTGGGCGTCATTCTTCTATACTGCATTTTTTCTTTCTTCCTTCTAAGGGGCTCGTTACGGGTTTTGCTCTTGACAAGACCAAAGAAAAGAACGCTGAAAATGCTTTACAAAAACATGTCTTATCACAGGACGCCATTCTCAACCATCTTAATGAAGCAGCTGTCATTTTTGACTCAGAGCGCCGTCTTTTGTTTTTTAATAAAGCCTTCACAGAAATGTTCTTCCTGGATGAAGCATGGTTATCTGAACGACCACACCATTGCGCTGTTCTGGATCGGTTGAGAGAGGCACATCTCATCCCGGAACAAGCCGATTATGAGTCATGGAGAGAAAATGAACTCAGGCGTTATGAATATGTTTTGGAAGATGTCCCTGATGAATTTTGGCCTCTTCCGGATGGTCGTACATTGCGCATGGCCTCTTTAGGTCACCCTACAGGGGGGCTTATGCTTTTGTTTGAGGATATTACAGACCAGGTCACCCTTCGTGCGCAATACAACACCTTAATTAAAGTCCAGACAGCAACACTGGACAGGTTAAACGAAGGTGTCGCAGTTTTTGGATCTGATGGGCGCCTGAGACTTTACAACAGGGCCTTTCTCCACCTTTGGAATCTTGAAGAAAAACTTATAGAAGGCGAGTGCTTCTTTGAGGACCTCGTAAAACTGTTTTTACCGCTTTTTTATGATAAAACTGCCTGGAAGACGATGAAAACACGTATCACCGATCCCTCACCGGAAATACGCCGCGAGGCAACTGATGAAATCCATAGATCAGATGGCTCCATCCTCACCTGTCTTTCCCGCCCTTTGCCAGATGGTGCAACCATTATTGCCTGGGATGATGTAACACAATCACGCCGTACAACAGAAGCTTTAAAAGAGCGCACCGAAGCTCTTGAGCAGGTAGATCGTATTAAAAACCAGTTTGTTGGCCATGTCAGTTATCAATTGAGGACACCCTTACAAACCATTTCAGGCTATGCAGACTTTCTTCTGGAGAAATATACCGGGCATCTTGAAGGGCAGCAGGAAGACGCTTTACGTATGATACATGAAGCTGCTCAGGACCTTACAAAAACTATTAATAATATTCTGGATATCACCGCAATTGAAACAGATACTTTAAAGTTAGAAAAGGGTAAAGTTGACCTTTATGGAACCCTGAAAACCTGTCTTTCACTTCTTACTACAAGAGCTGATGAAACACATGTGACCCTAAAACTTGACTGTCCGGAAAATATTGGAGTCATGTATGCTGATCAAAAACGTCTTAAACAGGCCCTTCATAATTTACTACTTAATGCCTTACACTTTACCTCTGCCGGAGGAGAGATAGTTTTGGGGGCCCAACGATCAGACAAAGAGATCCGTATATGGGTAGCGGATAATGGGAAAGGTATTGAGCATATGGATCAACCTTATGTTTTCTCATCCTTTGAAGCCAGTTCTGGTGGTACGGGACTTGGTCTGGTTCTTGTTCGCAACCTTATTGAACTTCATGGTGGCTGGGTTGAGCTTGAGTCTGCGCCCGGGGAAGGTGTCTGTGTAACCTGTCATTTTCCAGAAAATCACAAAGATTAGTGAGGTTTATAACCCCGGAAACAGGGTCATAAGCCAGAAAGAAAAAACGGAATCTGTGCTTTTTCCTGTCTACAAAGAAAGAAAACAATCTATTTGCACCTAACTCTTCTTGCATAAAAAAAAGCTTAACATTAAAGTCCACAGGTTTTCTCATTTTTTACGGATCTCGCATTGTGGGCATTCATGTTATGAAATTTGGAGGAACCTCCATGGCGGATGCAGAAAGGATCCGCCATGCTGCAAGACATGTGGCACATGAAGCAGGTTCCGGAACACATATTGCCGTTGTATGCTCTGCCATGGCGGGGGAAACAAATCGCCTTACACATCTTGCAGAAGAGTTCCAGGTCAGTACGTCACAGGATGAATATGATGCTATCCTTGCATCAGGAGAGCAGGTTTCCTCAGCACTTATGGCACTTGCCTTAAGAGAAGAAGGCTTAAAAGCACGCTCATGGACAGGCTGGCAGGCGGGTATAACCACCACAGGCGCCCATGGCCATACACGTCTTGGAGACTGTGACCTCACCCATCTCAAACACAGGATTGAGGAAGGAGAGATTGCAGTCCTCACAGGTTTTCAGGGGGTCAGTTCGGAAAGACGGATTACAACTCTGGGTCGTGGAGGATCAGACCTCTCGGCCGTGGCCCTGGCTGCCGCCCTTAAGGCGGACTATTGCACAATTTATACAGATGTTGATGGTGTCTATACAGCAGATCCGCGTATTGAAGATAAAGCACGTCGCCTTGACAGACTTTCTTTTGAAGAAATGTTAGAAATGGCCTCTGTCGGGGCTAAGGTCCTGCAGGGACGTGCGGCGGTTCTGGCCATGGTGCATCATGTTCCTCTTCGTATAGCTTCCAGTTTCAGTGAAACGGGCACAGAACCGGAAGGAACATGGGTATGTGATGAGGAGGATATTGTGGAACAACGTGTTGTGAGCGGCATTGCCTATAGTCGCCATGAAGCTGGCCTTACTCTTATTGGTTTGCCTTCGCACCCTGAGGCCAAAGCCCGCATTTTTAATGCTCTGGCCCGTGTCCATGCTAATATTGATATGATTGTTCAAAGTGATACGTCTCAAAAGGAGAGGATTAACCTTGTTTTGACTGTTGAGAAAAATGACCTCAGCAAAGCTGTCAGGGCTTTAGAAACAGAACAGGAGCTCTATGGCTTTGAGAAATTAGTTCTGGAAGAAAATATTGCCAAAATCTCCGTCATAGGGGCTGGCATGCGAACACATGCTGGTGTCGCTGACACTCTTTTTTCTGCTCTTGCTGAGAGGGGGGTGTCTGTACGTGCTGTTGCAACATCAGAGATTAAAATAAGTGTTCTCATTGATGCAGAATATGTAGAACTGGCCGTACGCGCGCTTCATGCTGCTTTCGGTCTTGATAATCCGGGCACGCAGAACTGAACTGTGTGCATACGTAAAGCTTTTCTTTATAAACATAACAAAGAAATTATGTGTTTTTGATCCTGTCATACTGTTATTTTTAGCTTCTTCATGGTAAAAACTCAGGCTTTAAATCATTATTTAAGATCACAAAATCTTCTCTTCCATGTTCTTCCCGGGTATAATAGATCATGGAAGTTTGAAGAGAATATTCCTTATCCTTACGAAGGACTGAACATCTGAGCACAGGTTTTGTCTCGCCAAACACCGAAGAGAGTAACACGTGGAAAAAACATATGATCTTTTGCGCCAGATACGTGGCTTTATGGCTGGTGAGAAAAATGCACAGGAAAAGCTGGACGGACTCACAGATCTTATTGCTGAAGGGATGGAGGTTGATGTCTGTTCCATTTATCTCATCCGTTCGGGAGGCGAGCTCGAGCTTGCCGCAACACATGGACTGAACATACAGGCTGTTCATGTCACACGCCTTAAAAAAGGAGAAGGTCTTATAGGGGCAACAGCACGCCGGGCACACCCCCTTAACATCAAAAAAGCTTTCGCAGACCCTCGTTTCTCCTATCATCCGGAAACAGGGGAAGATATCTATCTTTCTTTTCTTGGGGTTCCCCTTTTGCGGGGTGGACGTGTGGTGGGGGTTCTTGCCATTCAAAGCAAAACAGAGCGTCTTTATAACGAAGCAGAAACTGAGGCCCTGCAAACTGTTGCGATGATTGTTGCTGAAGTCATAAGCTCTCTTGAAGACACGCAGGATTTTGAAGTTCACCTAAAAAAGCCTGAGCGCTTTCAGGGCTATACCCTTTCAGAGGGCCTGGCCCTTGGACAGGTTTTTCTTCAGGATCCTCCTGTCTCAACACGACATTTAATAGCTGATGATGTAAAAGCTGAAGAACAACGTCTTGAAGAAGCCTTAAAAAAGCTCAGACGCTCTCTTGACGCTATGCTTGCTGCTGATGTGGCGCTTTTAACTGGCCCGTCCAGAGATGTTTTAGAAACCTACCGCATGTTTGCCTATGACAGGGTCTGGGCCCAGCGTCTGCGTGAAGCTGTTCACACAGGCTTAACTGCTGAAGCAGCCGTAGATCGCGTTCGTGCTGAACACCGTGCCCGCCTTATGAGAGCACAGGATGCCTATTTACGAACCCGTCTGCACGATCTGGAAGATCTTGCCAACCGCCTTGTACATCATATAAGAGGATCTGCATCCCTGACAGATCGTCTTAATTTTCCAGAAAATGCTATTATAGCAGCGCGCCATATCAGCCCCGTTGATCTGCTTGAAATGAATAAACAGGCCCTTAAAGGTATTATTCTTGAAGAGGGGGAAGCTGCAACCAGCCATGTGGCTATCATTGCCAAAGCTTTAAATGTACCTGCTGTTGGAGGCGTTGAAGGTATTCTTGATCATCTGGAGACAGGTGATCAGGTGATTATAGATGCCGAACGTGGCGAGGTGCATATACGGCCATCTGCTAATATTGTTGATATCTATCGTGAACGACAGGAAGAGCAGGGACGTGATAAGCTCACCTTTGAAAAAATTAAAACACACCCTGCCATCACCATGGATGGGACCCATATTCACCTTCTCCTCAACCTTGGTCTTCAGGTTGATCTCCCCAGACTGGAAGATTCCGGGGCTGATGGGGTCGGTCTTTTTCGTACTGAATTTCAGTTTATGGTTTCAGAGAATCTTCCTTCACTTAAAGCACAAACAGCTCTTTACAAACAGGTTCTTAATGCTGCCGGAGAACGCCCTGTTATCTTTCGGACACTTGATTTAGGTGCAGATAAAGTTCTTCCTTACCGCAAACATGAAGGACGTGAAGAAAACCCGGCTTTAGGCTGGCGTGCTATCCGTATGGGTCTTGACAGGCCAGGTCTTCTTCGCTATCAGCTGCGCGCCTTAATTGAAGCTGCTGACGGGCGTGTTTTACGCGTTATGTTTCCTATGGTTTCCTGCGTTAAAGAGTTTGAGGCAGCACGTCTTTGGCTTATAAAAGAGCTTAACTGGGCCCGCTCTAAAGGCAGACCTGTACCTCGGGACGTTAAAATCGGGGCTATGGTAGAGACACCTTCCATCGCCTGGATGATAGAAGATCTTGTAAAAAAAGCAGATTTTATCTCTCTGGGGACGAATGATCTTATGCAATATTTTTTTGCAGCAGATCGCAATAATCACCATGTATCCCGACGCTATGATACGCTCCATCCTGCTTTTCTGGCCCTTTTACATTATATTGCCCAAACCTGTGATCAGCATGGTGTGCCGGCTTCTGTCTGTGGGGAAATGGCATCCCGGCCACTGGAGGCAAGTGCTCTTATTGCCCTGGGTTTCAAACATCTTTCTATGCCTGCAAGAGCCATAGGTCCTGTCAAACAGACATGCCTTCGTCTTCATAAAGAAGATACCTCAAACTTCCTTCTTCCCCTGTTGAAGGCAAATACACCTCATATAAGAAAAAAAATGATGGATTTTCTGAAAGAAAAATACCATAAAAGGGCTTGAAAAATTTCAGGATAGTTTCCTGGGCCGGGATATCAATTTTGTTCTCTTTAAAGGAATCTTTTTAAAGATATGATTGTCCGGGAAGAATCATATTCCCCTTGCCTTATCATAAAAAAACAGACAGGAACACAATGAGGATAAACAAAGCCCCCGAAGACCTAAAAAAAACTAAAAAAGGGGAAAATAAGGATAAGAGCTTTGGGGGCTGGTTACGTAAGGGGCGTCACCACTCAGGTGAGGAACTGGAACATGTTGCAAAAAAATTAAAAATCAATCCTGATTATCTGAGGGCTCTTGAAGAAGAAAACTGGATCAGTCTTCCCCCTTATGTTTATGTTAAAGGATTTAGCAGGACCTATATACACTATCTTGATCTTTCTGTTGAGGAAGGTATGAAACGCTTGGAACATTCTTTTCTTAAAGAAAAAGCAATGTCGTGCCTGACTCCCAAAAGCACCTCCCTTCCCTTGCGCCTTCCTGCAGGTGTGATAACAGTAACTCTTCTTTTTTTGGTTTTCTCAGCCCTTCTTGTCTGGTATTTCTTTTACAGGGAAACTTCTGGCTCTTTGCTTAATCAGGCTTTTGCGCATAACCGGATATCTTCAACGTCAAAAAGAATTCTTTCTTCAGAACAGGTTTTATCCTCATATCAAAGCAAACCTTTTCCACCAAAACCTGCGTCAGAGCCTTATCAGGTAAAATCCCCCCTTTCTTCTACGTCTCTGCCTTTAGAAACAAAAGGGAATGGCCTTGTTCTTCGGGCACGCGTTAAAGCACACTTAGAAGTTAAGAACACAGAAGGGGATATTATTGTAAAAAGGAATTTCAAACCTCAGGAACCCTTTCATCCTGCAGGGCAGGGCAATCTGATACTTTCAACTGATAATGGGGGAGCTTTCGAAGTTTTTATTGATGGACATTCTCAGGGACGGCTCGGACATGCAGGTGTCCCCGTAACAGACCTTACAGTTCAGCAAATTATCGACAAAACACAAAAATACGCATATCAGTAAGAAAAGTATGGGGATATAACAACCTGATGTCAGGGAAAGCATACCTGGTAGGTCACACACGTATATCTTTTATATAGAACCCAGGCAAAACATATGGTTTTTATTCTTCTAAAGCAGAAAAAAAGACCCCAAATACATAGAAAACACCAACAAAGCTTTTAGAGAGAAAAGCCTCATGCTTCATATCAATGATTTGGTTTTCCGTCGTGAGGGGCGTCTTTTACTTGATGGGGCAAGTCTGACCCTTCTCAAGGGAAGCCATATGGGCTTTGTCGGGCGCAATGGATCAGGAAAATCCACGCTTTTAAAACTTATAAAAGGGGAAATTTCCCCTGATGACGGTACGATTACCCTGCATAAAAAGGCACGGCTTGGAACTGCAGATCAGGAAGCCCCGGGTGGACCAAAACTTTTGCTGGACTATGTTCTTGAGGCTGATACGGAACGCATGGCCTTACTCAAAAAACTTGAAACAGAGCAGGATCCCCATAGCCTGGCTGATATTCATACACGTCTTTCCGACATCGGGGCACATAGCGCGGAAGCACGCGCGGGCATGCTTTTAAATGGTCTTGGCTTTAAAGGGGAAGATCAACAACGTCCCCTACAGGACTATTCCAGTGGGTGGCGTATGCGTGCAGCCCTAGCGGCAGCTCTGTTTGCAAGACCTGATGTGTTGCTTTTGGATGAACCGGGCAATTACCTTGATCTTGAGGGTGTTTTGTGGCTGGGAAATTTTTTGCGGCATTATGAGGGGGCCTTTCTTCTTGTCTCTCATGACAGAGATCTTCTTAATCGCTGTGTGAAGCGGATAGCACATCTTGAGGGAGGAAAAATCCAGATCTATAGCGGTGGCTATGATGATTTTCAGCGCCTTCTTGCAGAACAACAAAGTCATAATATGAAATTTCAGGCCAGACAGGAAGAAGAACGCCGCCATTTACAGGCCTTTGTTGACCGTTTTCGAGCCAAAGCCAGCAAAGCACGCCAGGCACAAAGCCGTATAAAACGGCTGGAAAAGCTTCAGGTATCTGCCACGCGCTTTACAGCCCCCGTTGCAGGTTTTCATTTCCCTGTCCCACAAAAAGTTTTAGCACCCCCTCTTTTACGGCTTGAAAACGTCACAACAGGGTATCATCAGGACCAGCCTGTTTTGTCTGACATGGTGTTTCGCCTTGATGGTGGGGACAGGCTTGGCCTCCTTGGACGCAATGGTGCCGGAAAGTCTACTTTTGTTAAACTCTTAAACGGTGAACTTCAGCCCTTTTCAGGACGGTTTCTTAAACATAAAAAACTTGATATTGCTGTTTTCTCACAAAAAAAACTGGATGATCTCAACCCTGCTCTCTCAGCCTATGACCATATCAAAATGCTGATGGAAGACGCCACAGAAGCTCAACGACGGGCCAAACTTGCACAATTTGGCCTTGGTGCTGCACAGGCTGAAACCCCGGCAGGTGAACTTTCCGGAGGAGAGCGTACACGTCTTGCCCTGCATCTGACCTGTTTTCATGGTGCACATATCCTTATTCTTGACGAGCCAGCCAACCATCTTGATATGGATTCACGCTCTGCTTTGGTAGAAGCTCTCAATGCTTATGAGGGTGCTCTCCTTCTCATCAGCCATGATAAATTTCTGATAGAGGCCTGTGTTAATGACTTATGGCATATTGAGCATGGTACCCTCTCCCGCTTTGAGGGAGATATGGCAACTTATGAAAACACCATCCTGGCAGCAAGTCGAAAAAAGCCCTCTAAAAAATCTGGAAACAAATCCTCCCATGGAGAATTAAGGGGAGCAGAAAAGAGACGTGCCCTTGCAGAGGCACGTGCCAGCCTTGCTCCCTTAAAGCGCATGGTAAAACATGTGGAAGAAAGAATGGAAACCCTAACGAAACATATAAAGAATCTGGACAAAGGCCTTGCTGACGAAACCCTCTACGACCAGCCTGAAAAGCTGACAGTTCTGGCAAAAGAGCGCAGAGAAGTAGAAAAAGAATTGCAAAAACTTGAACAGGAATGGCTTAAGCTCTCCGAACGCCTGGAACAACAGGCTGATTAAGCTTCACAAAACCCCTTAACCCTTTGATATCAAAAACAAAACATCATTTTAGACAACATCGGGTTCCCTTTATCTCATACTTATAAAACTGTATCTTCGCGGGTAAAATATAAAAGAGCCTGTTTTATCTGAGATCTCACTTCCCTCTCAACAAGGGCAGGAAGATTCTCCTCCAGCCATGCCTGAATTAGTGGTTGAAGCAGTTCCTGAGTTTCAGCATCGGGACCCTGCCCCACCTCCGGAGAACTCACTACATTATGTTCAGAACGGGAATCCTGAAAAAAGCTTTGGGGATCCGGCACAGATTCGGGGTGATAACCTTCACCCTGCTGCAGATGGTCAGATATGCTATCAGGAGACAGATCCTGCCAGTTCTGATGAAAACCCTCACCCTGCACCTGGTGTTGTCCCTCTGTGTGATCCTCACCCCCGGCAGAGATTTCATAAATTTCATCAGAGGAAGTCTGATGTCCTTCATAAGCGGGCAGGGATCCGGGGAAAGATTCCGCTGACCTGACTGTATTGACATCCACAGTATTACTTTGCCCTGCCCTGTCATCATGATGGAATGCTGATCTTTTTTGTATATTCTCCGGTGTTTGAGAAAATGGAACAGCTTCAGTCTGTACCTGTTGAGGAAGAGGTTCACCTTTCTCAGAGGCAGGAGAAGATCCGGGAGGTGAAGCTTTATAAGACACCAGGAAATCCTGACTAACAGGAGAAGGATCTGCAAAAGAGTCAGAGATAGTATGATCTCCACTTTCTGCATAGGGATGTCCAGTCTGCATATCATGAGTCTTTGAAGGAGGAACTATCCCGGCCTGTCCATTTTCCAGATTGTCACCGTTGGAGAAAAATGTTTGCTCCTGTTCCTTCATATCCGTCGTGTGTACAGGAGAATGTGGCTGACCTGAATCTGGCCTTAAAGCATACGTTGCTTCCCGGGAAGACATGGGCTGCATGTCGTGTTCAACAGAAGGGTTTTGTTGTACGTCCTGTTCATAAGCAAACTTATCAGAAGCCTCTTCCTGGTTTTCCTGCGTTTTTCCCCCGGAAGGTTTATCTGAAGAAATAATACGTCTTATAGACGCAAGGATTTCATCCATGGAAGGCTCATGAGCAGACTCATTTCCGTGAGTTTTCTCGTCAACATTATGCCTGTTTCCGTGCTCTTTATCGTGTGTGTTCATCCACGGTGCTCCCTCAAAAGATAAAATGTGGTGAATTCATTGAATCTATCTTAGATATTAAACATGTTTTTGTCTACCGGCAGGAGAAAACACCGTATTTATTAAGAATTCTTTTCTTTATATGCTGAGGATAAGGTATAGTGTGGTGAACTCTCCCATAATATATCCCCTGTCCATAAAAACATTCTGTTCCTGATCTTACCTCACATGTCCTGTTTTTATGGATTGCCGGCTATTCTGATCATAAAGACTATTTTTGAAAAATTTGCTCTCAAAAATAAAGATAAGCCCTCCTCTGTTCAACCTAAAGCCATATTATTTTTATAGAGCTGTAAAGTTTTTTAGGTTATGCAAAAGGCATGTCTTATTCTTTTATATCCTCTCCCTCACCTAATTTTGATGAACGGTGTTTACCTGTTGACCTTCTTGTCCTGCATTACACAGGCATGGCTTCCGGAAAAGAAGCCCTGGAACGTCTGTGTGATCCTGTGGCCAAAGTGAGTGCGCATTATATGATTGAAGAGGGTGGACGTATCTTTCATCTTGTGGATGAAGACAAGCGTGCCTGGCATGCAGGCGTTTCGTCCTGGGAAGGTGAAACAGATATTAACTCCCGTTCTATAGGGGTTGAGCTTGTCAATGGTGGCCATGATTATGGCCTGCCAGCTTATCCGGACAAACAGATCAGGGCTCTTTTATATCTCCTTGAGGATATTATAAAGCGCTGGCCGGACCTTCATCCTTCTCAATGTGTAGGCCATAGCGACATAGCCCCGGCCCGCAAGCAGGACCCGGGCGAGCTTTTCCCCTGGCAATATCTGGCAGAAGCAGGGTTTGGGCTTTGGCCAGAATTTAGGGAACAGCAACAGATTATGCCAGCCTTGCCTGCCTTCTCTTCCACTACACCTCTCTCCCGAAAAAGCACAGGGGAACCCGTCCTCTACCTTCAGAAAAAGCTTGCTCTGTTCGGTTATGGTCTTGAGAAAACAGGCTGTTATGATGAGCAAACGGAAGAGGTTGTACGTGCCTTCCATCGACATTTTTATCCTGAAAATCTCAAAGGATGTGCCACAATGACCAGTCTTGCTCTTTTAGAGAGTTTATGCGTCCAAAAACACGCCATTTCTCATAAAATCCGTCATATATAAAGCAAGCTCCCAGACGAAAGCTTTTCTGATTCTGATCTATAAGGCAGAAAAGTCCAGTCCCTGCCCCTTCGGAAGATATGGCAGGCTACAAAAAAAACCGGGCCAGAGCTTCTGATCTGTAAAATAAAGATGAAAATTTGTTCTGTCTCAACATAAGGGACGTTCCAAATCCATAAAATTTCGCTGACCTGTTTTCTTAACATGAATATTTTACAAGATATGTTTTAGTATATTAAACTCTGTCCTGATGTCATGCTGATACCTGTTGGAGTGTGGAGACAATGACTATTTATCTTCTGCCCCCTGAAACGATTAACCGTATTGCTGCTGGTGAAGTGATTGAACGCCCGGCAAGTGTTGCAAGGGAACTGATTGAAAACGCTTTAGATGCCGGAGCAGACCAGATCGATATCCACGCTGAACAGGGTGGGCTGCGCCTTCTTAAGGTTTCAGATAATGGGCATGGTATGACAGCCCGGGATTTGAAACAATGCATTGAACGTCATGCAACCTCAAAACTGAAACCGGATGCTGATGGTCAGTGGGATCTTTTAAACATCACATCCCTTGGTTTTCGTGGTGAGGCCCTTCCCTCTATCGGTTCCATTGCACGCTTAACTCTGACCTCTCAGGCTCAGGGAAGCGCGGAGGCCTGGTCACTTGACATCAAAGCCGGCGAGAAGACCGATCTTCGCCCGGCCCCCTCCCCTGGTCTTTCCGGAACACGTGTTGAGGTACGTGATCTTTTCTTTGCGACACCTGCACGTCTTAAATTCATGAAAACTCCACGCGCTGAAGCACAGGCCATCACAGATACAGTTAAACGTCTTGCTATGGGCCATGCAGAGACAGGCTTCACCCTCTATCATGATGGACGGGCGAGCCTGCGCCTGCCTGCTGAGACAAAGGGACAGGAGGGACGCCTCAAACGACTTGGGGCTCTTCTGGGCGCAGATTTTCAGGAAAATGCTCTCACAATTGAGGCAAGACGCGATGATGTGCATCTTTATGGCTATGCCGGATTGCCAACTTATGACAGGGGCTCGGCTCTGCATCAATATCTTTTTGTCAATGGCCGTCCTGTGCGGGATAAATTTCTTTCAGGTGCTGTACGGGGAGCTTATGCAGATTTTCTGGCTCGTGGACGCCACCCCGTTATTGCACTTTTTATAGATCTTCCTCCCCGGCTTGTGGATATGAATGTCCACCCTTCTAAAGCAGAGGTCCGTTTTCAAAACCCTGCTCATATAAGAGGCCTGATTGTCAGTGCTTTACGCCATGCTCTGGCATCAGCAGGGCACCGCGCTTCCACAACTGTTGCCCAACAGGCTTTAGGAGCCATACAACGCCCTGACAGCCCACCCGTCACATACAGATCAGGGGCTCCGTCATCATGGAAACCCAACAAAGCAGGCTTTCAGGAAGTTTCCTCTGCCTTCACCCCCCAAACACCGCGCCTGCTTGATAAACCCTCTGCACGTTTTGATTCATTTCCTCCCACGCAAACTCCTCACACCTCTGACCCCTTTATGGTTAAAAAATACGGGGAAGAAAAAGCAAACAAGGAAGAAAACCCTGTCGAAGAGCAGAAGAAAGAGGTTCAAAACCTCACAGACTATCCTTTGGGTATTGCACGTGCACAGTTACATGAAAATTATATTATCGCGCAAACCCGGGATGGCCTTGTGATCGTGGATCAGCATGCAGCGCATGAACGTTTAGTTTATGAGCGCATGAAAAAAGCCATGGAGGACAAGGGTGCGGTAGAAAGTCAAACGCTTCTCATCCCGGAAATTGTGGATATGGAAGACTCAGAAATCCAAAAACTTCTGGAGAAACAAGAGGAACTTGCCGATTTAGGTTTAGTATTAGAATCTTTTGGTCCCGGTGCTCTTGCTGTGCGGGCAACTCCTTCACTTTTGGGGGTGACAGATGTCGCGGGCCTGATTCGTGATTTAGCTGATGACCTCGCAGATTATGGAGAAACGCTCTCTCTCAAAGAACGCTTGCAGGAAATTTGTGCAACCATGGCATGTCATGGTTCTGTACGATCAGGTCGACGCCTCACAGGGGATGAAATGAACGCTCTTCTGCGCCAAATGGAAGAAACACCCCATGCAGGCCAGTGCAATCATGGCAGGCCAACATATGTGGCCCTCAAACTCGCTGATATTGAGCGCTTGTTTGGAAGACGCTAACCCCTCCATAAAAACAGGACAGGTTAGAGAAGAGCTCTGTTCTAAACAGGAATATATTTAAAAGAGGAAAGGACAGCCTTTTCCTGCAAGTCTTACGCCCTGTTGTTAGCCTCTGCAAGCTTGTCAGCAATATGCGTAAAAAATGCGTTGAGGGTCCCCCCGGACTGAGTTATTGCACCAACAATAGCAATTCCAATAAGGCCTGCTAAAATCCCATATTCTATGGCGGTAGTACCAGACTCATCCGTAAAAAAAGTACAAAATATTTTTTTCATGAGAGACCTTTAAAATCTAACAATAGGTGAGGGAAAACTTTTACACACAAAAAGTAAAAAATAAATAAATTTATTTTACGGGTATCACGTCCTTATACATCCTATGATACTACACTGTTTTACAGAGTTTTTCATGGCCGTCCCGAAAACTTCAGGCTCTTCCCTTATATCAGGAAGGGTTTTATAAAAAGCCAACATTCTAACGAATCATGACATAAGAACCTGGCGCTTCTCCTAAAACCTTCAAAGGTGCAGCAAGCTCGTCACTTTGTCGCGCAGGAATTTTCCTGCCACTTTTCCTGGAAAGCCATTTTGCCCAGTCTGTCCACCATGAACCCGGATGCAACTCTGCCAGATCCAGAAAGGCCTCCAGCGTTTTAGCTCTTCTTCGTCCCCCATAGATCCAATGACAATATTTTTGAGCCTCTGGTGGGTTCACAATACCTGCAATATGGCCAGAACCTGAAAGAACAAAACGTACAGACCCCCCAAAAAGCTGCCCCCCCCGCCAGACTGAGACTGCAGGGGCAATATGGTCTTCCTTTGTTGCAACAGTATAAATGGGAATTTTAACCTTTTTGAGATCTAACCCCCTCCCCCCAAGACGTAAATCTCCTTCAGCAAGGGCATTTTTGCGGTAGAATTTTTCTAAATAAAACAGATGAAGTTTTTGAGGCAAACGCGTCTGATCTGCATTCCAGTACAGTAAATCAAACGCGCGGGGCTCACGCCCCATAAGATAGTTCTGAATAACAAAACTCCAAATAAGATCCCGTGAGCGTAAAATGTTAAAAGTATCAGCCATAACACGGCCATCCAAAACACCTCCCTGCCCCTCTGTCAGGGACTTAATTTCCTCCATCCAGAGGTCATCTGTAAAAATGGAAAGATCGCCCGCTTCCTTAAAATCAGTCTGTGTTGCAAAAAATGTTGCGTTTTTAAAAAGTTTTTCCTCTCCCTGTGCAAGAAAGGCAAGGGCTGTGGCAAGAAGTGTTCCACCAATACAATAGCCCACAACATTTATCTCTTTTTCACCTGTAGCCTCACATATATTTCTGGTGGCCTGCAAAAGGCCCCGTTGAAGATAGGCCTCAAAGCTTGTCTCAGCATGTTCCGGGCCGGGATTGATCCAGGAGATAAGAAAAACAGAATATCCCTGGTCCACAAGCCAGCGAACCATAGAATTTTTTTCCCGCATATCTAAAATGTAAAATTTATTGATCCAGGGAGGAACAATCAAAAGAGGGGTTTTATAGACGGTCTTTGTTGTCGGTGTGTAGTAAAGAAGCTCTAAAATATCATTACGGAAGACAATTTTTCCCGGTGTTGTTGCCAGATCTTCTCCAACTTTGAAGCCTTTCAAATCTGTCTGACGTGGCGAAAGCCTCCCCCCACCACGATCCAGATCCTCCATTAAATGGATAAGGCCCTGCGTCAAATTCTCACCACGTCTTTTTAAGGTTTCGCGCAAAACACCCGGATTGGTTAAAGCAAAATTTGAAGGGGAGAGACTGTCAACAAATTGTTTTGTAAAAAACACAACACGCTGTTTTACTTTAGGATCAAGATTTTCTGTTTTGGAAACAAGGGTTTCAAGAAACTTAGCGGTGAGAAGATAGGCTTGTTTTATCACATCAAAAACAGGGTTATCCTGCCAGTCCTGATCCCGAAAACGACGATCCGTTTGATCGGGCTCAATCACTGCCTCAGCTTCATCTCCGGCCAGTCTGCGGGCTGCAAAACGCCATAAATTAGCATAATCCATCATAAGATCAGCCTGAGCCTGCAAAATATCATCCGGATGCGCACACAAATCTTCCCAGGCTTTGGTAAAATCATGACTAAGGTGAAAAGGGGAACGGTTTGGGAAAAAACTGCCGGATTTTTTCTCTTTTTCCATGGCCTTCTCCACAGTTTCTGTCAGAAAAGAATGGCCACGCATCGCAGCTTCCCAGATTGTATGTGACATAGCTTCAATTTGCTTCCAGTTCGGGGGGGACAGCCAGTCATCATATTCATCCTGAATTGTTTTTTGATGTTCAGTTTGAGACGGATTTCTGGTCTTTTTAATCCCCGGGGAAGAGGCAGGCTTAACATGCGGGCTTTTTATATGTTTTTGATGTTTTTGTGTATCTGCCATGCCCCACTCTTTTCCTGTAACATCTGATCAATTTCTCTCTTTTTATCCTTTTTATTTATACACCATAAACGCCCATGCTTCCAGATAAAAAGGAAACATGGATTTTTTTCTGTCTCTTTTCTATACTTTGTCTTATGCTGTGAATGTACAGTTTTTCGGAGACAGATGATGGCTAATTTCTTCTCTTCCTGTAAAGTCTCAGGTTTTTTATCTCTCTTCCTGTTATGTGGTATGGCTGAGGCAAAAAACTCTCCCATAAAAGAGGAAGCTGCCTCTTATACGCCTGTCCGGCACAAGAAAACACCTGACAGACAAGCATCTCAGTTTTCGCCTGACGAACATGCTTATTTTCCTCTCTCCAACATACCTTCTGTCCCTGATGATCTCAAATCTCTCACAACATGGGAGGCAATACAGAAAAACCTTGCAAAACAGGGGGAAATCATAGGAACAAAGGCGCAGGATTCTCGTCTGGATCCAGAAATCCTTAAAAAAGCACATATATGGCGTCAACATACCTTAAAGGGTCAGGAAAAAAGACATATCTCTCCTCTGAAAAGTGATGTAAAAGCTCTGATTGAACAGGCTAGGAAAAGACGTATAAAACCTTAACTCTCTCTCAGAAAAGTCTGAAGGCTTTCTCCGGAACACAGACCCCACCCAGATGTCCTGAACTGAGTACGTCTAAGAAGACCTTCAACAGCTAAAGCCTTAGCCAGAGGAAAGTCGTTTAAGCCCTTCATCCTGCTCAAAAAGATAAAGCAGCAAACGGGCCACTTTCCCCCTTTGTGTTTCAAGTTTTGGGTCTTTTTCAAGAAGCAGGCGGGCATCACGACTTGCTGTTTCAAGCAAATCCTTATGTCTTGTGAGATCAACTATCTTATAGGATGGCAGGCCACTTTGTCGCAGGCCCGACAAATCACCCGACCCCCTCAGGCGCCAATCCTCTTCAGCCAGAGCAAAACCATCCTGTGTTGCCCTGATGGCTTCAAGACGTGCTTTTGCTGTCTGCGACAGAGGTGATTTATAGAGAAGGAGACAGGAAGACGCATGATGGCCACGACCAACACGACCGCGCAACTGATGAAGCTGGGCGAGACCAAAACGCTCGGCCTGCTCCACAATCATAATACTGGCCTTCGGCGCATCTATACCAACCTCAATCACAGTTGTTGCGACCAAAAGACGTGTTTTCCCCTGTTTAAAGTCTTCTGCGACCTGTTCTTTCTCAGGGGGTTTAAGGCGGCCATGGACAAGTGCTACCCTGTCTTCCCCAAGACGCGCCGCAAGGGTGCGCCAGCGTTCCGTAACAGCTGCCAGATCCAGCTTGCCCGTCTCCTCAACCGCAGGGCACACCCAATAAGCGCTTTCCCCACGTGCCAAAGCCCTCTCTAAAGATTCTATCACATCATCAAGACGATCCAAAGCTGCAAGACGGGTGGTGATAGCAGGGCGGCCAGCAGGCTTTTCAAAAAGGCGTGAGACATCAAGATCCCCGTAGACAGCAAGGGCCAGCGTGCGGGGAATAGGGGTTGCCGTCATAAGAAGAACGTCTGTTTTTGTGCCCTTAGACATAAGGTTCAAACGATGATTGACGCCAAACCGGTGTTGTTCATCAATGATAACAAGCCCTAAGTCATGAAAGCTGACATCTTCCTGAAACAGGGCATGGGTCCCACAAACAACATGTATATCCCCCTGTTTGATTCTCTCCAGAAGGTTACGACGTGCCTGACCCTTATCCCGTCCTGTCAGGGCTATGGTCTTCAGGCCCGCCGGCTTAAGAAAACCATGCAGAACATGGGCAAGCTGACGCGCAAGAATCTCTGTCGGGGCCATCATAGCCACCTGGGCACCGGTTTCACAGGCCCTGGCTGCGGCAAGGGCTGCAACAAATGTTTTTCCCGCCCCAACATCACCATGTAAAAGACGCATCATGCGGCGTGGAGCAGCCATATCCTGAGCTATATCCTCAAAAACACGTTTTTGAGCCTGTGTTGGACGAAAAGGAGCAGATCGCAGAACAGCAAGTACATTCTCGCCCTTTCCTTCAAAAGATCGGCCGGGACGGTGTCTTCTGTGGTGACGGGCAAGGGCCAGAGTGAGCTGGTGGGCCAAAAGTTCATCATAAGCCAGACGATCTTCAGCCATACGAAAAACACTTTGAACATGAGGACCGGGCTCAGGTGTATGCCAGGCATTAAGAGCTGCCTTCCAGGAAGGCCAGGCTTTTTTCCGGAGAAAAGGCTCATCCTGCCATTCTGGAAGGTGGGGAGCATGGGAAAGCGCCTGCCTCACGGTCTCTCCTACTCTTTTTTGGGTCAGACCCGTTGTGAGAGGGTATATGGGCTCAACAGAGGGAAGCCTGTCTTCATCCTCAGGCTTTAAGACATAATCAGGGTGGATAATCGTGGGTTTCCCCTGATAAAACTCCACTTTGCCTGAGACAAGACGTGAGCTCCCCTCTGGCAAAAGACGTGTCAGATAAGACGCCGATGCACGAAAATAGGTCAGCGTAAAAGAACCCGTTTCATCAACCATATGAATGCGATAGGGCTGACGGGGGTTATGAGGGGGCACATGATGGTCAACCTGGCCTCTCAGGCTTATGATCTCCCCCCTGGTGGCATGAAGAGCCCCCAGACGAAGACGTCTGTCTACAAAATAAAGCGGTTTTAAGAAAAGCAAATCTTTCACATACATGCCACAGAGCTTTTCAAAAAGGCGCGCGCGTTTAGGCCCAAGACCAGAGAGGCTTTCAGGGGAAGCGAAAAGAGGGTTAAGAAGGTGAGGTCTTAGCATGCCCCCTATCATGCCCTGATCTTATGCATCCGCCAAGGGGGGAAGTCTTCTTTGTCGTTTACTGATGGTGTTGAGGGCTTGCCTCTTTGACAAAAGTATATGACATTGGCCATTATCAGGCTTAACAAACACGTTATATGTCAAAAAGGATGATCTATTATCAAACGTACTCCACCCCTTTTCCATACTGAGAACAGGCAGGACATTCTTGCCCATTTTTCAGATGCTGGTCTTTGCTATGCACGTGGTTCAGAGGTTTTGCGTGGTATTGACTGGGACTTAAGACGTGGCTCCTTTTATTTTCTGACGGGCCCGTCCGGAGCAGGAAAAACAACTCTGCTTAAATTAATGTATATGGCCCTCAAACCCTCACGGGGTCAGCTCAAATTGTTTGGGCAGGATGTCACCAGCCTCACACGCAGGGAAACGGCTCTCATGCGTCGCCGTATTGGTATTGTATTTCAGGAATTCCGCCTTTTAGAGCATTTAACAGCTTTTGAGAATGTTACTCTTCCCTTACGCGTTGCACACCAGCCAAGAGAAAATTATTATGATGATGTTGTAGAGCTTTTAAACTGGGTGGGTCTTGGGGAGCGCATGCATGCTTATCCCGCAACACTTTCCGGGGGGGAACAGCAAAGAATAGCCATTGCACGGGCCGTTGTTGCCAAACCTGATCTCATCATCGCGGATGAACCAACAGGTAATGTTGACCCGGAGATGGGAGAGCGGCTGATGCGTCTTTTGCGGGAGCTTAACCGCCTCGGCTCCACAGTCCTTATTGCAACCCACGACCTTGCTTTGGCGCGTCATGTGGGGGCCCCTGTCCTCACCCTTAAAAATGGTCTTTTATACCCTCAGAGACAGGCATGATGAAAAAACAAAACAAACAGCATAAAAAAGCACCCCCCCTTCTCCCCTATAAAGGGGCACGGGAACAGCCTTTGTTTTTTGTTGTGACCACCCTCTCTTTCCTGATTTGTCTCTGTGCTTTAGTTGTCCAGACAACATGGCGGACGGCCGAGGGTTGGACAGAAGATTTAAACAGTGAAATGACCGTGCAAATCAAGCCTCCAAAAGGACAAAAGGGAGAGATCCTTGCCCAAAAAGGGGTTAAAGTTCTCTCTTCCCTTTCGGGTGTTGCAAAAGCAGAAGCTTTGCCACGTGAACAGGCAGAAGCACTTCTTGAGCCCTGGCTGGGTCAGGATAATTTACCTGATGACCTTCCCCTGCCCTATCTCATCACAATCAAATTAGAGCCTGGCGCCTTAAATATGAAGACTGTTATGGCGCAATCACTTGAAAAATCTGGTATTCCTGCCTCTATCGATGATCATGGGCGCTGGTCCGGAGATATTCTCCGCACAGCTCAGGGGTTACAAACCCTGGCCCTTTTAATCCTCGCTCTTCTTGGTGGGGCTGCGGTGGCAGCCATTGGATTCGCAGCACGCGCCGTTCTTGCCTCTCAACATGAAACCGTAGACGCCCTTCATCTTTGTGGAGCACGTGATGGCTTTATTATAAAAATTTTTGTCAATCGCTTTTCTATGCTTGGTTTTAAAGCCGGGTGTGTTGGCTCAGTTTTAGCATCCCTTTCTGCTTTAGGTCTTTGGGTAATAACTGGACGGGATGCTGGTTTCCTTCCAATTGCAGGGCTTTCTGTATTTGATGCCCTTCTTCTTATTTTTATGCCTTTTGCTCTTGCTGTTATTGCTGCCTTTGCTTCATGGCGTACGGTCTCCCATGTGCTGAGGCAAATGACCTAAATCTCAGATATGAGAAAATATACCACCTGGCACCCTTTTTGTGAAAGACTTTTCCAGCTCCAGACGAGAAAAGATTGACATCGATCTCACCAAAACATACATGTTAAACGTTTCAGATCTCTGTTCTTAAAGGAATATCATTGTGCCCCGTGCCACACCTCTTCTCGCTTTCGGAAGTGTTCTTGCGCATATTTTCTGTTGTGGCCTTCCTGTTCTGGCCAATCTTCTTTTATTTCTTTTCAATGCCGGAACAGTGGGGGCCCATTTTCCAGGCTTTGAAAAGTTTCATACCTGGATTCATGCGCATGAAATCTGGATTTTGCTTTTCTCCTTTGCCATGCTTGTGATAGGGATCGGCTCAATCATGTGGAATAAGCATAGATCCTGTTCGCACACATGTGAACATGGTCATCGCAATCATTTTGATATTTATCTTCTTATCTTCGCCGTCACAGCTTTTGGTCTTAATGCTCTCATTTTTCTTTTCGAGCATATGGGGTCAACGTCCTGATCTTAAAGAATACTCTCTCCCTGAGGCAAAACAGAAGAAGGCGAAGGCAATTCCCCTTCCGCTATCAGAGCAACAGGCCCCGTCATCATGACGTGATTATCATGCTTTTGCCAGGTTATCTGTACTGTCCCTCCCTCCATCTGCACATAGGCACGGCGTCCTATCAGATGGCGCCTGTGGGCCGCAACAAGGGCCGCACACGCCCCTGTACCACAGGCCGGGGTAAGGCCAGCGCCCCTCTCCCAAACACGCAAAGAGATTGTTTCTTCTCCTTCAATACTTGCAAATCCCACATTAACGCCTTGCGGAAACAGGGGGTGACCCTCAACCAGAGGGCCAAGACTGCTCAGATCAAAGGCATTCGGGTTCTGAACGAAAAAAACACAGTGGGGATTGCCCATGCTTACCGCCCCCGGGCATGCAAGATAAGGGGCATCAACAGGCCCAATTTTCACATCTATAACGGCGGTATCCATAGGTTCGCTTAAAGGAATCTCCTCCCAGGAGAGGGCTGGCTCTCCCATATCAAGCTTCACCTCACACTCACCAGCGCGCTCTGCACCCAACACCCTGTTAACAGTTGCGAGAGAGACAAAATCCAGCTCCTGTTCTTCCATAAGTAACCAGGCAACACATCTCGCGGCATTACCACACGCCTCAACCTTACACCCGTCTTTGTTCCATATGTTCATCAAAGCATGGGCTTTTTCAGATGCTTCCATCGTGATAATTTGATCTGCCCCCGTTGCATCAGCAACAGATTTAACAAAATCAGGAGTAAAGTGAGAAGAATTTTCTAAAGCACGTTTATCAAAAATAGCAAACCTGTTCCCACATCCATGCATTGTATAAAACTTCATGGAAAACACTCCCCTTTAATGTGACAGGTAACAGCTCAACCAGCAGCTATCTGACATATGTTTGCCCTCCGTGTGGTGGCAGGCTTTTCCTGAAAAGCCTGTTGTATCATGAAAAACCAGATCTGGTGAGCAGAGAAAAAAGCCATCCCCAAAACACAAGGTCCGAAACCTGCAGGAAAGACACGGAGCAGTTCATAAAGCTCCGTTGAACACCTTACAGAGACTCAGCACCGGAAATAATTTCAATCAGCTCTTTGGTGATCATAGCCTGACGTGTTCGGTTATATTCCAGCGTCAGTTTATGAATCATATCCCCGGCATTTCTGGTCGCATTGTCCATGGCCGTCATACGTGCGCCCATCTCACCGGCAGCATTTTCTACAAAGGCTGACAAAATCTGTGTCGTCAGATAGCGTGGTAAAAGCATGTTGAGAATACTTGCCTCATCAGGCTCATATTCATAAATAGCCCCTTTGAGGTCAGGCAGGGTCTGATGTTCAACATCCTCCAGCCCCCTGCTTGCAGGAATGAGGGTTTTGGCCTGTGGTTTTTGTAACAAAACAGATTCAAAACGGGAAAAAATGAGGGTACATATATCAAAATCTCCCCTCTCATACATCATGACAATGTCTTCGGCCACTTCCGAAGCAAAGCGCGAATCAACCGCTTTACGTTCGCTAAGAGCCACGGTTTTAATAATGAGGTCATCATAAAGCCGTTTGAGAAGATCACCACCTTTGCGACCGATTAAAAAAAGCTGAACTTTTTTACCCTGTTTTTGAAGGTCACGGATCTGTTCACGGGCACGACGAACAATATTGCCATTAAACCCACCACATAATCCCCGATCTGCTGTCATCACCACCAAAAGATGCTTTTGGTCCTCCCCCCGGCCGGAAAGAAGCTCGGGGGCGTCAGGATTGTCTTTCACGCTTAAGGCCAGGTTCGCCACAACAGCCCCCATACGTTCTGCATAAGGCCTTGATTCTTCAACCTTTTCCTGGGCTTTACGTAATTTAGACGCTGCCACCATTTGCATGGCTTTCGTAATTTTCTGCGTCGATTTTACACTGGCAATACGATTACGAAATTCCTTCAGACTGGCCATAAACTTCTCTCCCGGATGTGCAGGGTGATACGGGCTATATCTGCACTTTACATTTCTGCCTTAAGCAAATGTTTTTGCAAAAGAATCAAGGGCTTCCTTAAGTTTCTCCTCAAGGGTATCTGAAAGCGCTTTCTCAGTCCTTATTCCCTCCAGAAGATCATGATATTCATCATGAAGGCGTGCCAGAAATTCTTTCTCAAAACGTCGAATATCTGCAACAGGAATATGATCAAGATAACCACGTGTCCCTGCATAAATCACACAGACTTGTTCCTGAACCTGAAGGGGGGAGAACTGATCCTGCTTTAATAATTCTGTCAAACGTTCCCCACGCGCCAGCATTTTTTGTGTTGAAGCGTCAAGATCAGAGCCAAATTTCGCAAAGGCAGCCATTTCACGATATTGCGCCAGCTCCCCTTTAATGGGCCCCGCAACCTTTTTCATGGCTTTAATCTGGGCAGAAGATCCCACACGGGAAACCGACAAACCAACATTCACCGCAGGGCGAATACCCTGGTGAAAGAGATCGGTCTCAAGAAAAATCTGACCGTCTGTAATAGAGATAACATTGGTAGGAATATAAGCAGACACATCATTGGCCTGAGTCTCAATAATAGGCAAGGCTGTCAAAGACCCACCGCCATGCTCATCATTAAGTTTAGCGGCACGTTCCAAAAGGCGTGAATGCAAATAGAACACATCCCCGGGATAAGCCTCACGCCCGGGAGGACGACGAAGCAAGAGAGACATTTGACGATAGGCCACGGCCTGTTTAGACAAATCATCATAGACGATAAGGGCATGCATACCATTATCACGGAACCATTCGCCCATAACACAGCCAGTAAAAGGCGCAAGATATTGCAAAGGCGCGTTTTCTGAAGCTGTGGCAGCCACCACAATCGTATAATCAAGCGCCCCGTTTTCTTCCAGAGTTTTCACAATCTGGGCCACTGTAGAACGCTTCTGGCCAATCACCACATAAATACAATACAGTTTGGCTTTTTCGTCATCACCTGCATTGACCTGCTTTTGGTTCAAAATGGCATCAAGGGCGACAGCGGTTTTTCCTGTCTGGCGATCTCCAATAATCAGTTCACGCTGTCCACGTCCAATGGGGATAAGAGCATCAATCGCTTTAAGGCCTGTCTGAACAGGTTCATGCACAGACTTACGGGGCAAAATACCCGGAGCTTTTACATCAACGCGACGACGTTCCGCCACATTTTTAAGAGGCCCCTTGCCATCAATGGGCTCTCCAAGAGCATTGACAACACGCCCCAAAAGCCCTTTCCCCACAGGAGCATCCACAATCTCACCTGAACGCTTAACCTGATCACCTTCCTTAATGCCCCTGTCATCACCAAATAAGACGACACCGACATTATCCTGTTCCAGGTTAAGAGCCATGCCCTTAACGCCCCCTGGAAATTCCAGCATTTCCCCGCTACGGACCTCATCCAGGCCATAAACACGGGCAATACCATCACCGACGGACAGCACTTCCCCAACATCAGAGACCGTTGCTTTTCCCTCAAAGCTTTCGATCTGTTTTTTAAGAATATCAGAAATTTCCGATGCACGAATATCCATGAGTTTAAGCCTCTTTCATCTTTATTTTCAGAGTTCTAAGTTTGGTTTTCAAGCTATCATCAAAAAGACGTGATCCAATTTTAAGAGCTATTCCCCCCAAAAGATCCGGGCTAAGGACAGGATCCAGGCGTATATCACGTTTGAACTTCTCTTTGAGGATATGATGCAGTTTCTCCTTTGCCGCCTCACTTAAAGCCCGCGCTGTGAAGACCTGTGCTGTAAGAAGGCCATGATGTTCATCCACATGTTTTTGAAAAAGCACTACAATAGAAGGCAAAAGCTGAGCACGCCCCTTATGGGCCAAAAGACCCAAAAATTTCTTTGTCCAGGGGGAAAAACTTCCCTTGTCTGCCAGGGCATCAAAAATATCTTTCTTACTGCGGGATGTATAAAGAGGGCTCATACAAACACGCTCAAGATCAGGACTGGCTTTAAGGGCAGCGTGAAGAGACGCCATGTCCTGTGCTACCGCATCAAGGCTTTTCTTCTCTAAACTGAGGTCAAACAAAGCCCTGGTATATCGTTGTGCCGCCTGTGTTGCCATACTGTTTTATACCTGTGTTATCACTGTCATCTCACATCCTGCCTGAAAGCCCTTCCCCGAAATCCTTTATGTGTGACACCCGAACATGTCTGGCATTATGATCACGGGAGAGAAGACTTTCAGCCTTATCAGGGCCCTGATACCACGCTCTTTCGCCTCTGCCAAGCGCTTAAAAGACTCATCTTTCATGTTTTCAGCAGATAGTGATGTTAACCCTTTAAGGGCAGGTTTTTTTTACGCTGCGCATGACGCCTGCGGGCGACCATAATATTCAGTGTTTCCACCAAAAGAGAAAAAGCAATCGCAAAATAGAGATACCCACGGGGAATATGCACACCAAAACCATCAGCAATCAAAGAAACACCAACCAGAAGAATAAAGGACAGGGCGAGCATTTTGGACGTCGGATGACGGTTAATAAAGGCAGAGACAGGCTGCATTGCAGCAACCATGATAAATGTTGAGATGACAACTGCGAGGACCATAACACTGACATACTGTGTCATACCAACAGCTGTGATGATCGAATCAAGAGAAAAAACAAGATTGACAACAGAGATCTGGAGCACCACAGCCCACAAAGCCACAGGTTTCCCCGTTATGGGGCCCTCATGATCGCCTTCCAGACTCTCATGAATTTCCCACGTGCCTTTGGCCAGAAGGAAAAGTCCCCCCACAATCATCACAATATCTTTAAAGCTGACCTCCCTTATCTCAGGGGTCAGCCCTTTTGGGTCGATCCAGTTAACTAAAAAATCTGGCCAGCTGAAGACTGTGAGCGTAAGCTTTGAAAGCCAGACCAGACCCGCAAGCATGATAAGACGTAAAAGAAACGCAAGCCACAGACCAAGATGACGTGCAAGGTTGCGTTTTGCCTCGTGGGCCCTTTCAGCCGCAATAGAGATGAAAACAAGATTGTCGATACCTAAGATAATTTCAAGAAAACTGAGGGCCAGAAGGCTCATCCAAAAATCTGGCGTTGACAAAAGCTCACCCATGCCTTCTCCCTTACCTTAATTCCTGCAAACCTGATCACGCACAGCAGACATATAAAAAGATTTATTAAATCCTGGCTTTTAACGCCAGTTTACCAAAACTCACCAAAGAAACAAGCGGCGCTGTATATAGGAAGAGCTCCACATAAGAAGGTACAACCTTAAAAAGACTCTATGGCGGAGATAAAAGTTTTATCCTGATGATAAGAGAGGAGGTTTTCTCTCCTGAACAACAGACCTGATTCTCACACCAAAAGATCATCCCGGACTGCAGGAACATATCTCCCCTTATCAAAAAAGGGCTCTATACCCCCCTTCAAAAAAGACTGGCAAACTTCTTCTAATATGGTAGGACAACATCAAACCTTATTTCTACGCCTCTCTTCTCTCACAGAGAGTGCGTGCATGTCTCTCAGGAAGACCTATGAAAAGCTTTTGTCTTGCGACATGGAATGTCAATTCGGTACGCCTGCGCCTGCCTCATATTGCCCGTTTTGTTCATGAACAGGCCCCCGATGTTCTCTGCCTTCAGGAAATTAAATGTCGTGAGCATGAATTTCCCTTTCAGGCTTTTCATGACATGGGCTTTCCCTATATTGAATTAAAAGGCCAAAAAGGCCTTCACGGTGTTGCTACTGTAAGCCGGTTTCCACAAACAAAACAGGACCATATGGATCTCTGCCCCAAAGGGGAGGCCCGTCATTTGATAACCTGTGTGGAGGGCCTGGAGCTTCATAACCTCTATATCCCGGCAGGGGGTGATGTCCCTGATCCTGCCTGCAATGAAAAATTTGCGCATAAACTATCGTTTCTGGAGCGTATGGCAGAGGGGTTTGCAAAGCTTCAAGACAGGTCTCTTGTTCTGACAGGAGATTTTAATGTCGCCCCTTATGAGCACGATGTCTGGTCTCACCGTCAAATGATCAGGATTGTCAGTCATACACCTGAAGAAAGGGAACGTCTGGAAAAAGCCCGCGCCTGTCTTGGTTTTATCGATACAGCACGCCATTTTTATCCTGAACCGCAAAAGCTTTATAGCTGGTGGTCTTACCGTGCGCGGGACTGGGCCAAAAGCAATCGTGGCCGGCGCCTGGATCATATCTGGCTCTCGCCAGACCTGCAAAAGGCTCTTCCCCAAAAGCCTGAACAGGCTTTAAGATTCCATCTGGAATGTCGTGGGTGGGAGCGACCCTCTGATCATATCCCGGTTCTCATACAGCTTAATCTTTAAGTCAGACAGGATTTTCTCTCTCAATATACCAGATATTCTTTTACAGCATTAAAGGGGTTTCCATTTATGACATTCCATCATGAGCGTACTATACGCCGCGCACTTATCTCTGTTTCTGATAAAACGCGCCTGACAGACCAGGCCCGCGCCCTGTATGACAGAGGCATTGAGCTCGTCTCCACAGGGGGCACACGTCAGGCCCTGGAAAATGCAGGCATGAACGTCCGTGATGTTACAAGCTTAACGGGGTTTCCTGAAATTCTGGATGGGCGTGTTAAAACGCTTCATCCCGGTGTGCATGGGGGGCTTTTAGCAGACAGGCACAACCCTTCTCACGTCAAAACAATGGAGGAGCAGGGTCTGGAACCTGTCGATCTCCTCATTGTCAACCTCTACCCCTTTGAAGCCACAGTTAAAAAAGGCGCCTCTGACAAAGAATGTCTTGAAAATATTGATATTGGCGGCCCTGCCATGATACGTGCGGCCGCGAAAAACCACACTTGTGTTGTTGTCTGCCTTGAGGCCGAAGATGTCGATCTGGTCCTGGAAACTATGGAGACATCCGGGGGGCGTGTACCCCATCATGTGCGTCGTCATCTGGCGGGAAAAGCCTTTGCAAGAACGGCTGCTTATGACACGGCCATTGCACACTGGTTTAAAGAACAGTCCGAACAGGAAGATCCAGCCCCATGGTCTACACTGGGTGGCCCTTTACTTTTACCTTTACGCTATGGGGAAAATCCGCACCAGAAAGCCGGGTTTTATAAAACTTCAGAACAGCGGCCCGGTGTTGCCAGCGCACGAAAAGTCCAGGGAAAATCCCTTTCTTATAACAATATTCATGATATTGATGCTGCTTATGAGCTGGTCGCTGAATTTGGCACAGAAAAACCTGCTGTTGTGATTGTTAAACATGCCAACCCCTGTGCTGTTGCGCAGGGGGAGAGCCTGCATGAAGCTTACGAAAAAGCGCTGACCTGTGATCCTGTCTCGGCCTTTGGGGGGATTATTGCGGTCAATCAATCCCTCAATGCTGAGGCCGCACAGGCTATGACACAAATTTTCACCGAAGCGATTATCGCGCCGGCAGCAGATGAGGCAGCCCTTGATATTCTTGCCAGAAAGAAAAATCTCCGTCTTCTTTTAGCCGGTGGTCTTCCTCACCCTCACCAGACTGGCCTCATGGCAAAAACTGTGGCAGGCGGGCTTCTGGTCCAAAGCCGAGATTGCGCACACATTCACCCCGGTGATCTCAGTATTGTCACACGCAGAAAACCCACTGAAACTGAACTGTCTGACATGCTCTTTGCCTGGAAGGTCGCAAAACATGTGAAGTCCAATGCTATTGTCTATGCACAATATGGGGTTACGGCCGGTATTGGCGCGGGACAAATGAGTCGTGTTGATTCAGCACGTCTCGCCTTTGAAAAGGCCAAATTCGCTGCAGAACAAGCCGGGTGGCCCCACCCCAAAACTCAAGGGTCGGCCTGTGCTTCTGATGCCTTTTTTCCTTTCCCCGATGGTCTTTTAAAAGCCGCTGAAGCCGGGGCAACAGCTATCATCCAGCCCGGCGGCTCTATACGTGATGAGGACGTGATAAAGGCCGCCGATGAGGCAGGTCTTGCTATGGCCTTCACAGGCCTCCGTCATTTTCGTCACTGAGAAAGAAAAAAGATGTTTCCCCCTCCCTTTTTTAAACAAGGTGTCCTATATATGTTGTGAACAGCACAACATGGATATTTTCCTTTCTTACTGTCTTAAGGCCAGACATCTAAAAAGGGATAAAACGAGGAATTATACTTTATGCTTGCAGATATTTACGTCCTTCTTCTTCACCCTCTGCTTCAGGTTATGCAGTTTATTATTATTGCCGGTGTTGTTTTAAGCTGGCTTATTTCCTTTCAGGTTCTCAATCCCCATAATCCTTTTGTGGGGCGCATCTGGTATGCGCTTAATACGATAACAGAGCCCCTTTACAGGCCTTTGCAACGTTTTATCCCACCTTTAGGAGGGATGGATTTTTCTCCTCTCATCCTCCTTTTACTCATCAATTTTCTTGACAGATCCGTTCTGCCACGTCTTATGGGGCTGATATGACGGCGCATCTGATTGACGGCAAAGCCTGTGCGGCAACCATACGCGCGCGGCTAAAAGAGCACAGTCTTCATTTTGAGCACAAAACCGGACGGCGTCCCGGCCTTGCCGTTGTGGTGGTGGGTGAAGACCCCGCAAGCCAGATTTATGTTCGCAATAAAGGACGTGCTGCCCGATCTACAGGTCTTGAATCTTCTGAATATCGTCTTGCGTCCACAGCATCTGAACAGGATATTTTAGATGTGATTCATCATTTAAATGAGGATGACAGCCTTGATGGTATCCTTCTCCAGCTCCCTGTACCCCGGGGAGTGGATGCACAAAAACTGATTGCTGCGCTTAACCCTTTGAAAGATGTTGATGGTTTAACGCCTGAGAATCAGGGACGCCTCATGCTGGGCAAACCGGGCCTGCGTCCCTGTACGCCAACGGGCTGTGTTCTTCTGGCTGAACATGTTCTGGGGGATATAACAGGACAGCATGTCGTCATCCTTGGGCGCTCTGTCCTGGTTGGAAAGCCAGCAGCCCTTCTTTTTCTTGAAAAAAACTGTACGGTAAGTCTGGCACATTCAAAAACGCGGGATGTGGCCTCTCTTGTGCGTGGGGCTGATATTGTGGTTGCTGCTGTGGGACGTCCCGGGCTTGTGCGGGGGGACTGGGTGAAATCCGGGGCCTGCCTTCTTGATGTTGGGATTAACCGTCTCCCGCCCGATCCTCAAAACCCTGATGGTCGCCCAAAACTTGTAGGGGATATTGCTTTTGAAGAAGCGTCACAACATGCAGGCTTTATAACACCTGTCCCGGGTGGTGTCGGCCCTATGACCATTGCCTGTCTTCTCCAGAACACACTCTATGCGGCTTATGCGCGCGCTGGTTTCAGACTTCCTTCTTTTTGATGACAAAGAAAAAATCTGCTCTCACCTTTCTCCCATTTTCTAAGCAGGGCGTATATTCTTTTTGAGGCAGGGCCTTTTAAAACTTTATCATCTTTATGTCACCAACCTGTCTGTCTCTGTGCCTCTCTCACCTGTAACGTCAGAGACATCATTCTGTTTTCATAAAAGAAAATGGCTTAGACTATAATAAGCACTTAATTTGCTATGAATGTTTCTTGTTCCAATATCATATTTAATTTATATTTTAACAAATGATTAACTTACAAATAGTGTAATTTTGCTTTAGAAATCTTTCAGATCTTAAAAAAAATCCTAAAAAGCAAAACATAAAAAATGAGATGAGGGACTCTTATGGTTCATAAGAAAAGACTGCACAGGCTCACATCCTGCCTGCACGCTCTGGAGTATGACGGAACTCAGGATCAGAATCTGAAGAGGCAGGGGACTTTAAAAAACAGTTTTTCCCTGCCAAAACCTTTCTTACATGGGCGGGGCTTGAAACGGGCTTTATGGGCCGGTGTTATGGGTCTTGCCTTTCTGCCTCATATGGCTGTGGCACAGGCGGCTGAGGAGGGGGCAAAGAAATATGTTCTTAAAGACTCTGGTACCCTCCCCGGGATGGATTATTCAAGAGCATTTGACCTTGTTGTGACCAAAGACGGTCCTGTTGTTGTGGGTAGTAGTGGAAAAATCGGAAGTGTGCAGGCGTATCGCTGGACCCTTAACGGAGGCATGACAGGGTTAGGATCCCTCTCAAAAAACAATTCTTATAGTCAGGGCAACGGTATTTCTGACGATGGGTCTGTTGTTGTTGGAACAAGCAGGAATGACGCCGGAAAATTACGTGCTTATCGCTGGACAGAAACCGGGGGGATGGAAGAACTTGCTGCTGATGATAGCTGGGATACCACCAGGGCCAGTAATATTTCTGGTGACGGAACCGTAATTGTGGGCTATCATATACGGATTAAGAACACGTTCAGCGCGCCTATTTACTGGAAAGACGGGAAACAGTCTGCTTTGCCTTTTTTTCCTAGGGGAAGGCAGGGTAGTGCCAGAGCTGCCTCCCGTGATGGATCTGTGATTGTTGGCGTCCTTACTAAGAGTCCTCCTGGTGAGAGGGGTACTAGCTGGGAAGCCACGCGCTGGGTAAAAACGGGTACAGATTATAAAGCAGAAGGGCTTGGCCATCTGGCTGACACATTTCCTCCAGGCAGTACACAGACCCCCACCAGCTTTGCCTTTGATGTCTCCGATGATGGGTCCATCATTGTGGGATATAGCAAAGACAAAGATGAGAAGGACAAACCTGTTTACTGGACTGAAGACGGGAAGATAACAAGGCTCCCCATGCCATCCACGCCTAAAAGTGTCATTGCACGCTTTGTTTCTGGTGATGGAACAGTGGTTGGGGGGTATAGCTATACCGATGAACCGGATAGTTTTGAGGCTTTGCTCTGGAGAGGTCCGGACAAAACTCTCACCAAAGTTGCGGATCTTTTAACCGAAAGAGGCGTTGATTTGACAGGCTGGAAACTGCAATTCGTTGAAGGCCTGTCCAAAGATGGGGAAATTATCGCGGGTACAGGGAAGATCGACGGACAAGAAAGAGCCTGGATCGTTGTAGTTGAGAACACAACACCCCCACCGCCTCCACCCCCCACACCTCCGGACCCTAATAAGCCAGATCCTAAACCTAATCCGGACCCTAAACCTAATCCGGATCCTGAAAAACCTGGCCCCGGGGGGATTATCACACCTGATGATTTCGACAAATCTATCATCACGGGGCCCCGCGTTGAATCAGGCTATGCCCTGGACGTCGCACGCCATTATGACTGTTCCTTCACAGCCGCTGAGGGCGGAAATCCCTACCCCGCCGTCTGTCCCTTCGTCGTCGGGTCCTTAAGCCATGGCCTTAAGGGACAGGCGCCAGACAGCCATGGCGGTATGGCAGGGATCTCCGTGGCCATCAATCCCGCATGGCGTGTCGGATTTGGTGGTGTTGTGGGACGCTCCAAACTCGATAAACTCCACAATAACGGAGAAGCCAAAACATCAGGCTTCGGGGCCAGCATCTTTACAGCGTATGAGCCCTCCGATAAAGGCCTCCGCCTTTATGGGGCGCTGACCGGCATGACCCTGCAAAGCACGCTGAAGCGCCGTTATTATAATGGGGCACGTCTTGAGACGGCTTTGGGGAAACCTAAGGGTGAGCTTTATGCCCTTGACCTTATGGGGGGCTGGTCTTTCCCTGTGCGGGAGAAGCTTCAGGTGATGCCTTATCTTGCTTATCGTGGTGAGCGGGTGAAACACAAATCCTTTCAGGAGGCTGGTGGTGTCTTTAAGGGTGATGTCAAATCTCATAAAGAGACCCGTCATGAGGCACGTTTGGGTGCGGAGCTTATCTATGACATGACGCCTAAGCTGCGGTTTTATGGTGAGGGGGCTGTTGCTTATCTCAACCGTAAACAGGATGTCCCTCAAGTACGCGTACCTGTTCTTAAAGGCATGGCCTTTACGGGTCGTCGTATAAAGGCGAACACGGTTTATGGAGAGGTCTCTTTAGGGGCACGGTACAGGTTCCGTCCTGATATGGCGCTTCATGGTCGTTTAAGTGTGGCGCAGGGGTCTAAGAAAGCAGGCGTTTCTGCCGTCCGCGGCACCCTGGGTCTCTCCGTCAGCTTTTAAGACACTCTCTTATCTTAAGAATTTATGACCTGTTTTAAAGGAAAGCTTCTTTGAAGAAGCTTTCCTTTTTACATCACAAACAGACAAACCAGACCTTTCTCTCGCCTGCCCCATTTCCTGAAAAGACTATAAAAAATTTGGTATGTCTCCTGGATAAAAAGGAGTAAAACTATCAAAACGCTATCACATAGCCAGGTCACAGAAATGATGAGGCCCCTGCCTTTAAAAGATAGGCCCGCATGTCAAAATCTTTTGGGGGCTCCAGGCCATAAAAAGCTCTGAAAGAAGGCCTGGCCTGCTCTATCAACATGGTTAATCCATCAATAGTCTTAAGACTGTGTTGTCGTGCCGCGCGTAAAAAATGGGTCTCAACCGGTGTGTAGACCAAATCATAGACACATGCTTCACCTGCCGCAGAAGAAAGATCAAGATCCAAAGGAGGATACCCCGCCATACCACAGGGTGTGGTATTGACAATAAGATGAGCCTCGGAAAGTTTGTGATGGCGCTGTGCCCAGGGGAGAATGTCAATCTTTTGAGATCCTGTGGACTCCTGAAGATCTTCAGCCCTTTTTATCGTACGATTCGTCAGAAAAATTCTCTCAAAACAGGGTAGATCCAAAAGACTGCAGACAACGGCACGCCCTGCCCCACCTGCCCCAAGGACAAGGGCTGTCAGAGGCTTTTGACCCTGTGTCTCTTCCAAAGCCTTTTTTAAATATGCAGGTGCCCTTTGTCTGAGAGCTTCAAGAAAACCTTCCCCATCTGTGTTATGGGCTATGAGCTTTTTTCCCTGCACAAGAAGAAGATTAGCAACACCCATGTTTTGTGCTGAAACATGGTGTTCATCAGCTATATCAAACGCTGTCTCTTTTAAAGGCAGGGTGAGATTGACCCCTGAAAAACCAAGGGAAGGAAGTGCTTTGAGGGCCTGGTGGGCCTCCTCCAGCGGAACAGGCAAAGGGACATAAAAAGCGCAGAGACCAAGGCTGTCAATCCAGGCTTTATGTAAAAGAGGTGATAAAGAATGTGCAACAGGCCAGCCTGCCACCCCCGCAAGGAGAACCCTCCCCCTCACAGGAGCACCCCGCCCCGCTGACGAAGACAGGCAAGAAGGGGGAGAAGATCAAGCCCAAGGATCGCAAAATACGATCCTTCAACCCTCTCAAACAACTGAGCCCCCATGCCTTCATACCTATAGCATGCGACACTGTGGAGAAGACTCTCCCCTTCTTTCTCAAGATAGGTATCGAGAAAATGCTCTGAAAAATTTCGGACATGCAAAACGGCCTGAGACGTGTGTCGCCATATGCTCTGCCCCCCCTCACAAACAACAAGCCCACCAACAAGACAGTGGCTGGTCCCGCGCATAGCCAAAAGACGTTTTCTTGCCTCCTCACCTGTCCTGACCTTGCTTAAAACCTCCCCCCCCATTACCAGAATTTGATCTGCCCCTATGACCAAACCAGCATGCTGACGTGACACAGAAAGGGCCTTCGCTTCAGCAAGAAAAAGTGCTTGTTCAGTACTTTCTTTATCTTTGATGCTGTCTTTTAAACTGTCCTCATCACACAGAGGAGAAACAACAGAAAAATCAAGGCCAGCCTGACGGAGAATATGCGCACGAATAAGGCTGTCAGATGCCAGAATGAGCGGTTGTTTGATCACGGTTTTTCATCTTCCTGCGGTTGAATAACATAATGATTTTAGCAGAAGTTTCTTCAATAGATCGACGCGTTACATCAAGAACAGGCCAGCCATGTCGGTGACAAAGTCTTTTTGTATCCTTAACCTCCTGTTTGATTTTTTCTTCATCAACATAATCTGTTACTTTATGTTCCTGAAGAGCGAGAAGGCGATTTTTTCTTATCTGGACAAGACGCTCGGGAGACGCCACGAGTCCTGCAACAAAGGGGCCATGTGGCTGAAAGAGCAGATCAGGCAAAGACTCATATCCCGTCAGGGGAATATTAGCAGCCTTATAACCCCGATGGGCAAGATAAATACAGGTCGGTGTCTTTGATGTTCGGCTGACACCAATCAAAACAATATCTGCACCATAAAGACGGTGTGTGCCATGACCATCATCATGTGCGAGCGCATAATCAAGAGCCTCAATGCGCTCAAAATATTGAGTATCCATAACATGTTGTGCACCAACACGCTGTGTCATGCCAACACCCAGATAGCGGGCAAGGCCAGCAAGAATAGGATCAAGAATAGCAACAGCTTTGACACCTAAGCTTTGGCATGTCTCCTCAAGTCTGTGTCTTAAACTGGTATCAACAAGCGTGTAAAAGACAATCCCCGGATTATCTTCAATGCTCTTAAGGGCACGCTCCATACGTTCCTCGGTCCGTACAAGGGCATGGATATGTTCTATAGGACTAATATTAGAAAATTGTGCACAGGAGGCTCGCATGACCTCAACAAGGGTCTCACCCGTTGAGTCTGAAACAAGGTGAACATGAAAAAACATGGAAAGTGGTCGTTTATCCATAAGCCCCCTCAACCCCATACAATGTCTTACAACACCAGAGATGTTCTTTATGCATCATAATGGCGTATATTTCTCTTTTGACCTGATATAAGCCTTTTAAACTGACCTCGTTTATTTTTACATGCTTCTTATGGACATGCAATATACCTTCAACCAAATATATCTTTTGATATTCATGATTGACAGAGTATAGAGATAATTCTGTAGAATAGATCGTAACGTCAAAAAGAAGGTAAGGTTATGCATGACATTAAGGCGATACGCGAACACGCAGAAGACTATGATAAAGCCTGGTACAAGCGGGGTCTTTTACCTCAGAGTTCACCCCTTCTTAAACTCGATGATAAGCGCCGTACTGCTATTGCTACAAAGCAGGAGGCAGAAGCTGAACGTAATGCTCTGTCCAAAGACATTGGTCGTGCCAAAGCGCAGGGAGATGATTCTGGTTTTCAGGAGCTTAGAAAAAAAGTTGACACGTTGAAAAACATTATTTCTACAGCCAGTGAGGAAGAACGGCATTATACGGAATTATTACAGCAACACCTTCAGGCCCTTCCCAATCTTCCCGAAGCTGATGTACCGGAGGGGAAAGATGAACATGCCAACAAAGAAATTCGCCTTTGGGGAACACCGCGTTCATTTTCTTTTGAAATGAAACCCCATGATGCTTTGGGGGAAAATCTGGGGTTTTTAGACTTTCAGACCGCAGCCCTTATTGCCGGGGCACGTTTTGTGATTTTGAAGGGCCCCTTAGCACGACTGGAACGGGCCTTAGCAGCCTTTATGCTGGATCTCCACACGCAGGAATTTGGCTATCAGGAAGTCTCCCCCCCTTCTCTTGTAAGGGAGAACACGCTTTTTGGCACAGGGCAGCTCCCTAAATTTGCTGAAGACCAGTTTCAAACAACGGATGGGCGCTGGCTTATTCCAACCGCTGAGGCACCGCTCACCAACCTTGTTCGTGAACGTATTATGCAGGAAGAGGAGCTTCCCTTACGCTTTACAGCAGCCACACCATGCTATCGTGCAGAGGCAGGTTCTGCAGGGCGTGATACACGGGGCCTTATTCGTATGCACCAGTTTACCAAGGTGGAGCTTGTGAGCATAACAACGCCTGAACACTCTCAAACTGAACTGGAACGCATGACGTCATGTGCTGAAGAGGTCCTGAAACGGCTTGACCTGCCCTATAGAGTCCTCCTCCTTTCCTCAGGCGATATGGGATTTTCTGCACAAAAAACCTATGATCTCGAAGTCTGGTTTCCTTCTCAAAAAACCTATCGTGAAATTTCTTCCTGTTCCAATTGTGGTTCTTTTCAGGCACGGCGCATGAAAGCACGCTATCGCCGGGGACAGGCGGGATCCTTACATCACATACATAGTTTAAATGGATCGGGCCTTGCCATAGGACGTACACTTGCAGCTATTTTGGAAAACTATCAGCAGGAAAATGGTGATATAGCCGTTCCTGCTGTTTTACGCCCCTATATGGGAGGCAGGGAGATGATAACACATGAAAACTAAAAACCCCCGTATTCTCGTTGTCAATGATGACGGAATTATGGCACCGGGCATTGCTATTTTAGAAAAAGTGGCGAAAACCCTCTCGGATGATGTCTGGGTTATTGCCCCGGAACGTAATCAGTCCGGGGCTTCACGCTCTATAACCTTTCAGCACCCTCTAAGAGTTCATCAGCTCGACACCCAGCGTTTTTTTGTCATGGGCACGCCAACAGACTGTGTCGTGCTGGCCCTTTTAGATATTATGAAAGACCATCAGCCTGATCTGGTTCTCTCCGGAGTAAATTATGGCCAGAATGTCGCCGAAGATATTGCGTTTTCAGGGACAGTGTCTGCTGCTATGCAAAGCATACAAATGGGTGTACCTGCCCTTGCCTTTTCACAAAGCCTTCAATTTGAACACAGCACTGGCCTTCAGGCACGGTGGGATGTTGCGGAGCATTTTGCTCCTCTTATTATTGAGAAACTTCTCAAAGAAGGCTGGCCTGCGGATGTTTTGATGAATATTAATTTTCCTGATTGTCCCTCTGATCAGATTGCAGGCATGGAAATGACCGTGCAGGGCAGGCATGATCAAAGCGTGTGGCATGTTGATGAAAGAACAGACCCGGCCGGACGTCATTATTACTGGTTAGGTTATTCAGGCCCACGCTCCCACGCAAAGCCCGGGACGGATCTTTATGCGATTGAGCACAAGCGCATTTCTATCACGCCTTTGCACGTGGAACTGACCCATTATGAAACCCTTGATCAGCTCAAGCAGAGTATCAGAGATATCAAAACCTGACCCTGAAAACAGATCTTCTCTGAAGAGGAAAAGGTGGGGCTCCACATAAAATTCAGGGAATACGCATCTTATTCTGTCTGCAACCATGCTGATAGATAAAAAAGTATCATCAGATGATGATTCTGTTTCCTGTGATGGCACAAGAGATGGTCGGAGCGTCTGTACGTCTTTAAAACCAATTTGGCAATGAGATTACTTGTTTATCAGATGCATAGCAAACGTCCCCGCAGCACTAAATTAGCAACACCAGTACTAAGTAAGGCCGTAACATGAAAAGACCATTATTGATCATCCTGGGAGGGTTGCCAGGGGTGGGTAAAACTACCCTGGCAAAAAAACTGGCTGCTTATTTCAAGGCAATGTTTATACGAATCGATAGCATAGAACAATCTATTCTAAACTCTTCTTTGGATATTGAAGATATAGCAGAAGCTGGTTATGAGGCAGGTTTTCTCATTGCAAAAGACAATCTTCAACTCGGAAACCCGGTAGTAGCAGATTCTGTTAACCCCATATCCTTATCAAGGCAGAAATGGAGAGATTGTTCTCAAGAAAGTGATTCCTGTATAATAGAGATAGAGCTTATTTGCTCTGATCGTGAAGAACACAGAAATAGAGTTGAGAAAAGAAAAGCGGATATTGACAATCATAGACTGCCAAAATGGCAAAATGTGTTGGATAGAGAATATGAAAAATGGGAATCCCCTCATATCATATTAGATACTGCAGATAAAACTTCTGAGGAAGTTAAACAAATGGCAGTTCATGCGATAGAAAAGGCTTGTGAATAACAGAAAGTGAGATGTGCGAACAATGGTCGGAGCGGCCGGATTTGAACCGGCGACCCCTGGTCCCCCAGACCAGTGCGCTAACCGGGCTGCGCCACGCTCCGTCCATTTGGCTTCTCCCCTGTAGAGGGGTGAGACCTTATACCTTCCTCTTATAAGAAGGGCAACAGGTTTTAAGAGGAATTTCTTATATGATTTATTTAAAAATTATCCTTCAACCATTCAAAGACAGATCCCATGCGTGATTGTGCATAGCGTTTTTTAGGACGCCGGCCATCTAAATCAGGAAGGCCGGAGACAGCATCATAGAAACCGCCATGAAATTCATGAAGCAAAACACCCCCCGCAACAGAAAAGGCAGGGCCGGAGACAGCCTCCCCAAGACCTGTCAAACCCACGGGCCGTCCCTCACGAACATGTTTGCCAAGAATACGTGCTGCCAAATCACACACACCGGAGAGCTGGCTCGCCCCCCCTGTCAGCACAACCCGATCGCCGGCCATTTCATTGACACCAGAGGCAATAAGCCTGTCTCTTAAAATTTCAAAAGTCTCTTCAAGCCTTGGGCGAATAATACTGTTCAAAAGTGTCCGGGGGACAAGGCGCGGTTCTGCAAACTCATGACCACCCACAGGGGGGCACTCAATCATCTCCTGATCATCATCAGGGCTGTCAAGGATAGAACCATACATTGTTTTTATTCTCTCTGCTGCTGTCAGAGATGTCATAAGACCGCGGGCCACATCACTGGTGACATGACTGCCGCCGACAGGAATAACATCAACGAAAACAAGATTTCCTCCCTGAAACACAGCAACAGAGGTCACCCCTGCCCCCATATCGACAATTGTGCACCCCAGTTCACTTTCATCTCCGACAAGTGTAGCAAGAGCCGCCGCACAGGGAGACGCCATAACAGAGCGAATATCCATATGGGCACGCTCAACACAGGCAGCTATGTGACGCAGGGGTCCCGCGGCAGCTGCAACAAGGTGCATATCAACACCTAAGGTCTGTGTGAACATACCTCTTGGATCACGTACGCTCTGCCGTCCATCCACATGCCAGGCAACAGGCATAGCATGGAGAATAACCTGATGAGGTTCATCAAACTGGGCCAGAGCATCATCCAGCAGTCTCCGCAAATCTCTCTCACGAACATCGCGCCCGGCAAGACGCATATCAACACGAACACGGTGGCTTGTTAACTGCCCTGCTGTCATATTGATGGCCACTGTGGAAACGCTGCCTCCTGCCATGCGCTCCGCCTGTTCCACAGCACCACGTATGGCACGTACAGCAGACTCCATATCTACAATAGCCCCACAGCGTATGCCCTGACTTTTCTGATGGCCAACACCGACAACACGTATACTGTTTTGTGAGATATTTTTATCTGCTTCGCCGATAAGACATACTGTTTTTGAAGATCCGATATCCAAAACAGCTGTTAATGGCCCGGAAGGAGGTTGATCCTGCCCATAATGATGTGAAAACCTCTTGAGGTCGGACATAAAGCTTAACTCCTACACGGCAGGTCAGGCGCGTCTGTTGATACACCTGTTCCTTCTCTCAAACTATGCCCCACGTTCTGAAATCTTCTGGTTTTGAGATTCTGGTACCGGCTCTGCAGAAGGGCGCATACGGACCACCATATTCTCCTTAAAGCGAAGGTCAAGACGTTCAACATCCAAATCAAGAACATTATATTGATGATGAAGCCTGGAAAGAAGCTCCAGGGCCGCAGCCTCATCCTCTGCTGGTAAAGCAACACGAAGGTTATCTAAAAAAACAAGATCCCAGCGCCGTTCCCCAACCCTGACAAGGGCTTTAAGGTTTTCTTTAATTTCAGGATAATGCCCAAGTTCTTCAAGAAGCAAAGGGGCAGCCTGTGGTACACCTTTGCCAACCGTCAAAGGTAAAAAAGCAAAATCAGCAGGATCAGCATCTTTGATATAGAGACCTTTTTTATCAAGCACAAAAAAGTTTCCCTGATTCTGCCAGAGCGCCAAAGGCTCACGTTCCCTGATATAAATAGCAATACGGTCGGGCCACAGGCGTTTAACAAGAGCTTTCTCCACCCAGGAAACAGATTCTATACGCTGACGCGCTGCCTTTAAATCAAGACTAAAACTCGGGGCACCTTTTGTAATATTCGCAGCAGCAAGCAGCGTATGCGGGTCAGCACGACGCACACCGTGAAGATCAACAGATTTAATCGTAAAGCCTAAACCGACAAGCTGTTCTTCCGTTTTTTGAGAAACATCCGACCAGAGTTTATGCCCATAGCCACTCAGCCACAGGCCAGCCAGGACGAGACTGGTCAAAATAAGACCAAAAGAGATAAAAAGACCAAGGGCACTGCGGCGATTATAGCGCGCGGCGCGTAAACGTGCCTCTGTCCAGTTCCGTGCCTTCAAAACAGTGGGACGCACTTTAAGGCGGGAAGATTTTTTAAGGCGTGGCCTGATATGCATATTTTACTTCCTCACCCCGGGCATAAGGCATCCTCTATCATCCATACGACCAGATCATCAAAACTCATACCATGAAAGGCGGCCTGTTCCGGAACCAGAGAGGTTGGTGTCATGCCCGGTTGTGTATTGACCTCCAGAAGGAAAAGCTCCTCCTCATCAGGATTATAACGAAAATCAGCACGCGCAACACCCCGGCACCCCAAAATTTCATACGCCTGCGCAGACCAGGACAGAGCCTTGTCTTCAACAGGTTTTGGGATATCAGCAGGAAGAATATGTCGTGATCCTCCTTCACGGTATTTTGCGGCATAATCATAAAAAATCATATCCGTGACAATATCTGTCACCATAAGCGGCCGCCCCCCCAAAACTGTGACCGTGAGCTCATGCCCCGGAATATAGTGTTCTGCAATCAGACTATCGCCATAAGCCCAGTCCTGAGACCCCAGCTCATGAGGTGGGGCTTCATCAGATTCTTTAACAAGAAAAACCCCACAGGAGGAGCCACCCCTGTCAGGTTTGAGAATATAAGGAGGGGTAAGGGCATGCTGACGAGCGGCCTCAAAGCGTGAAAGTGTTTTTCCTTCAGGGCACTGTATACCCCCATGTGTAAAAAGGGCTTTAGAACGTGACTTATCCATAGCCAGAGCCGAGGCAAGGACACCAGAATGCGTATAAGGAACCCCATAAGTTTCAAGAAGAGCCTGAACACACCCATCTTCCCCCCAGATGCCGTGAAGGCCATTAAAAACACAATCAGGAGACAAAGCCTCCAGGCGTGCCGCCAGATCACGACCTGCATCAATCTCCACAACCTCATACCCCCGGCGCTGCAGGGCCTGAGAACAGGCCCGTCCTGAGGACAGAGAAACTTCTCTTTCTGAAGATATACCCCCCATAAGAACAGCTATAGATTTTGACATGATAGCTTTTCTCCCTGTCATTTTTTTTCTGGTGGTGGAGAGAAAGCCTCTCCCAGCCGTTTGATCTCCCAGCTGAGTTCGATTCCATGTCTGTTTTTTACATTTTTGCGAACCGATTCTGCGAGAAACTCAAGATCATAAGCTGTAGCATGACCCTTATTAATAAGGAAATTACAATGCTGTTCTGAAAATTGTGCATCACCAAAAGACTGCCCCCGTCCCCCAACAGAATCAATAAGTTGCCAGGCCTTCTCTCCTTCAGGGTTTTTAAACGTAGATCCCCCTGTTTTTTCACGTATTGGCTGGGTTTTTTCACGCTTTTGCTGAATGGTGCTCATGCGTGCCTTAATGTGTTCAGGCTTGTCAGGTTCTCCCTGAAAGAGAGCCTCTGTAAAAATAAGATCTTCAGGGGCACCACAATGGCGATAGCGGTATCCAAGCTCATCTGATGAAAAAACATGACGCCGTCCTTTATGATCAAGTGCCGTGGCCTGAAGAAGAACATCTTTTGTCTCCGATCCATAACATCCCGCATTCATACGCAGGGCACCGCCAACAGTGCCCGGAATCCCACCATAAAACTCAAGCCCTGCAAGACCGACTTCCGCAGCTTTTTTTGCAAGCCGAGAATCCAAAACGCCGACACCACACCGCAAAACTGCGCCCTCTAACACCTCCATTTTAGCAAAGCCAGGCCCGGGACGCACAACAACCCCCCGAATACCTCCATCACGGACAAGACTGTTCGACCCAACCCCTAAAACAGTAACAGGCATATCTTCAGGCTTGTGTGCAAGAAAAAGAGATAAATCCTCTTCATCTGCAGGAATAAAAAGATAGTCTGCTGCCCCTCCAACACGCAACCAGGTATAAGGAGCCAGCAGAACATTCTCCAGAATCTGACCACGCACAGGAGGAAGGTGAGAAAAAGAGGAGGGGTTTACAGATTTCGTCATGTTTTGTCTTCCACAGACAAAGCTTCAAGGGCACGGGGAAGATCATAGGCCCAGCCTGTAATATCACCTGCACCGAAGAAAATAATATGATCACCGGACCGGGCTTCTCTCCCTAAGGTCTCAGCCAGATTATCCCGGGTGATCTCTGTTACGTAACGATGACCCCGTGCAGTAACCCCTTCAATCAGAGCTTTATGATCCAAACCTTCCACAGGTTCTTCTCCCGCAGCATAAACAGGCGTGATAAACACAGCATCCGCATCATTAAAACATGTACAAAACTCATCAAACAGAAACGAAAGACGGCTATAGCGATGGGGCTGCATCACAGCAAGCAAACGTCCCTTTCGCATAGCACGGGCGGCTTTAAGAACAGCTGCAATTTCCACAGGGTGATGACCATAGTCATCAATGATCTCAATCCCCTTCCACATGCCAACATGGGTAAAACGCCTTTTCACCCCCTCAAATCTGGATAAAGCCATACGTGCCTGATCCTGTGTTATGCCTAATTCCCTGGCGACAACCAGGGCCGCTGCTGCATTTTGGACATTATGGCGCCCTCCCATCGGCAGGCTTAACCCCTCCCACCTGATATCTTCATTCTTATCTTCTCCCCTGAAAACAAGATCAAAATGAGAGCAGGTTTTATCAAAATGCATTTTCTCCACCCGGACATCGGCCTGGGGACTAAAGCCATAGGTGACAGCACGACGATCAGAAAGACGCCCTTTAAGAGCCTGAACCTCCGGATGATCCGCACACAAAACGGCCACGCCATAAAAGGGAAGGTTTTCTACAAAAACATCATAAGCATCCCTTAAGTCATCAAAAGATTGATAATGATCCATATGTTCAGGATCAATATTGGTAACAAGGGCAATGCTTGATCGTAATTTGACAAAAGACCCATCGGACTCATCAGCCTCAACAACCATCCAGTCCCCCTGCCCCAGCTTGGCATTCGCACCATACGCATTAATAATGCCCCCATTGATCACCGTTGGATCAAGCCCCCCGGCCTCCATAATAGCGGCGACCAGAGATGTTGTTGTTGTTTTCCCGTGGGAGCCTGCCACCGCAACAGTCCATTTAAGACGCATAAGCTCCGCCAGCATTTCCGCACGCGGGACAATGGGAAGACCTTTAAGACGTGCCTCCTTAAGCTCCGGATTATCCTGTTTGATAGCAGATGAGACAACAAGAGTTCCCACCCCTTCCAGATTGTCTGCAGCATGCCCAATAAAAACACGTGCCCCCCGTTCACGCAGACGTTGTATACTGGCATTGTCACGAAGATCAGAGCCCTGGACCTGATACCCAAGATTGAGCATAACCTCAGCAATACCCGACATGCCAATACCACCAATACCTACAAAATGAAGGGGTCCGGTTTTGAAGGGGAAATAGGCTGGTTTCATAGAAAAACCTCAATTTTTTTATGTTTAAGAAAGACAAAAAATAGCTTAATTTCACGTATCCCGATAATTTTTCTATTTTTCACATCGCTATTTTCAGAGTTTAGGAAGGTGGAATTTTCTTCTTTTTTTCAACAAGAGATTCCACAAAATCAGCCAGGCGCTTTGCAGCATCAGCATGCCCCAAAGCCTTTGCACGCGCAGCACGATGAGAAAGCTCCTGAGCATGGTTGAGACGTTTTTCAAGCAAACCTGCAAGAACAGGTAGTGTCAGCTCCTGTTCTGTCAGGACATCAGCGGCCCGTGCCTCGGCCAGAACACCTGCGTTGGCCCTTTGATGATCGTCCATAGCAAGAGCAAGAGGTACAAGGATGGCGGGTCTCCCCATCACAGCAAGCTCAGAGACCGTTGACGCCCCGGCACGGGCTATCACATAATGAGTTTCAGCTAATAAATGGGCGATATCCTCAAAGAAAGGCTCACAAACGGCTGCAACACCCGCTTCCTGATAAACTGCCCGTGCCTTATCCAGACTTTCCTGACGGGTTTGTTGTACAATCTGAAGACGTTCACGTAAAGAAGATGGAAGCCGGGCTATAGCCTCTGGTACAGTCTCACTTAAAAGACGTGCTCCAAGAGACCCTCCTAACACAAGAAGACGGAGGGTTCCCCCTTCTGTAATAGCAGGATAAGGTGCTTCTGCCAAATCAAGAACAGCTTGCCGTAAAGGGTTACCTAAAGGCATGTGGTCTAAAGGTGAGGGTATATGATCCAGACGCTGAAAACCTGAGACCACAGCCAGAGCCTGACGCGCGAAATATCTGTTCACACGACCTAAAACAGCATTTTGTTCCTGAATAATAAAAGGGAGATCTAAAAACCGCGCGGCTGCGAGAACAGGAAAAGACGCATACCCGCCAAAGCCAACAATCATACCGGGCTTTATCTGCTTTAAAATACGCCGGGCCTGCACAAACCCCCGTATCATTTTCCAAAGACTTACAGGCCATGTCCAGGGTTTCTTAAAGGCAATGGAGGATGAGGCAACAGTAAAGCGATTTTCAGCAGAAATAGCCTGAGCATATTTCAAACCACGATCATCCGTCACAAGGCTTATTTTCCATCCTCTCGACGTCAGAACTTCTGCCAGAGCCTGAGCCGGGAACATATGCCCCCCTGTTCCACCGGCAGCCATAATAATATGCTTCATATGCTACCCCTTCACACCTGCACCACCACGCTTGCGGGTAAAGGCCAGAAGAAGACCGCCGGCAAACGCCAGAGACAACATAGAAGATCCTCCATAAGACACAAAAGGCAAAGTCATACCTTTGGGTGGTGCCATATTTAAATTAACAGCAAGATTAATAGCCGTCTGCAAACCAAATAAAAGTGTTAATCCCCCCGCTGCGAGAGGTTCAAACAAAGTTTTTTGTCGCAAAGCCCCCCAAAAACCCCGTATCAAAAGAAGCATAATAAGCCCTATCAAAACCATGGCAGCTATCAGGCCATATTCTTCTGCAGCAACGGCAAAAATAAAATCCGTATGGGCATCAGGCAGGGAATGTTTCACAACCCCCTCTCCCGGACCTGTTCCAAAAAGACCTCCCCGTGCAATTGCTTCAAGGGCTTTGTCGGTCTGATAGGTATCCCCTGTTCCGGGATTAAGAAAGTTCTGGATACGGCTGGAAACATGAGCAAAGGAAAAATAGGCAAGAACAGCCCCCCCCATGGCTAATCCCCCCAAAAAGACAATCCACTTCCAGGAGAGACCTGCAAAGAAAAAAACAGAGCAGAAAACAAGAGTGAGCAAAACTGTCTGACCTATATCTGGCTGTTGTAAAAGGAGAAAAACAGCAAAAAGATAAACACCAAAAGCGATAGATGTCCCTGGAACAGACCTGTTTTTCTGCTGTTCAGAAAACATCCAGGCCGAGAAAACTATCAGGGAAGGCTTTAAAAACTCAGATGGCTGCAGAGAAAGGGGCCCAAAACGTAGCCAGCGCTGTGCACCTTTTACTTCATGACCAAAAACAAGGGTCGCTATCATCAAAACTAAAGCCCCTACCATCGTCAAAACAGCCAGACGCCGTGCATTGCGTACACGTAACATAGATATTCCTAAAAGAACAAAAAGGCTCACAACAACATAAAAGGCATGGCGATAAAGAAAGTAAAAAGGATCAGAGACCTTAATACGGCCAGCTGCTGCAGGACTGGCTGCCATAGATAACATAAGCCCCCCCACCATCAGGGCAATCATCACAAAAAGAGCAAGCCTGTCAACACCGTTCCACCACAGGGCCAGGCCCTCACGGGCAAAAGGTTTTTGCGTGTTAAGAGGGGTTTGAAAAGGACTGTTAAATGAATTCATGAAAAACCTTCCTTTTCTTTTATATGCCCTTCCTGCAGGGTCTTGTTGTTGTCAATAAAAGCATGCACCATTTTTTGGAAAGCCTGACCACGGTCCTCAAAATTCCTGAACTGATCGAAAGACGCACAGGCTGGCGAGAAAAGAACAACAGGTTTTTTACTCTTAACTTCCATGGCATGCCTCATAGCCTGAGAGAAAGCTTTATCTAATGTTGAAGACATCATACAGGAACATTTTTTTTGAAGAAAACGCTTAAGCAGAGGTGCTGCTTCACCTATAAGATAAGCTTTTTGAACTGCACCAAGATGAGTATCCAGAAGAGAAAAATCATCGTCCTTGGCTTTTCCCCCTGCAATCCAAAAAATTGTGTCATATGTCCCAAGAGCTTCTGCCGCTGATGCAGGATTGGTTGCCTTAGAGTCATTGATAAAGCGTATATCATCTAAACGCCCGACCTCTTCAAGACGGTGTGGCAAACCCTGAAAACTGGAAAAAGCTCTTTCAATAGCCCCTCTTGGTACCCCTAAAACCCGCGCGGCCGCATAGGCTGCTACTGCATTTTGCCAGTTATGTTGTCCCTGAAGAGATGGTGCTGCCTCTAAAGATAATGGGCTAAATACAGCACCTTCCAAAGCATCATAGATTTGCCCCTCAAGGGCATAAACTCCACGGCCTAAAACACGTTTGGAGGAGACAGGTATAGTTTTACAACGCCCCCGTGCCATAAGTTCCGTACAAATTCTTTGACTATATGGATCATCAACGCCAATAATAGCATAGTCAGAACCAGACTGACGGGCAAAAATCTTCTTTTTAGCAGCAATATACTTCTCCATACTGCCATGACGGTCTAAATGATCCGGACTTATATTGAGCCATACAGCAATATCAGGTTTGAATTTCCAGGTCAGATCCAGCTGAAAAGACGACGTTTCCACAATATAGGATCCCGGGGCATAGAGGGGGGCAAATTCAAGAACAGGAGGACCCAGATTTCCACCAGCCTCACTTTGGAAACCTGATGTTTTGAGAATATGGCCCATCAAAGCCGTGACTGTAGATTTTCCATTAGATCCTGTCACGGCCACAAGATGAGGGCGGTTTTCAGGAGGGGTTATCATTCTTGCCTGATCAAACAGTTCTACATCACCCAGGACCGGAAGACCTATACTCTGAGCCAGTTCTACAAAACGATGTGGTTTCGGTGCATAGAGCGGTATGCCAGGGGAGAGAACAAGAGCTGCAAACTCTCCCCAGTCTAAACGATTGAGATCCTCAACCGGAAGCCCGGCCTGCAAAGCCTGTGTTCGGGTTTCCTGACACTCATCCCAGGCTGTGACATATGCCCCCCCCGCCATCAAAGCACGCACGGCAGCTCTGCCTGAACGGCCAAGGCCAAACACGGCGACATGCTGATCCCTGTACATGCTAAGAGGTATCATGAGACATCTTCCTATCTCAGTTTTAAGGACGACAGGCCAATAAGAGCCAAAATGACAGCAATAATCCAGAAACGGATCACAATGGTCGATTCTTTCCATCCCAAACGTTCAAAATGATGGTGAATAGGTGCCATACGGAAAACACGTTTTCCAATAAGCTTAAAGGAAAGAACCTGTACAATGACAGAAACAGCCTCCAGAACGAAAAGACCCCCGATAATGGCCAGGACAATTTCATGCCTGGTGGCAACTGCAGCTGTCCCCAAAGCTCCCCCTAAAGCTAAAGAGCCCGTATCCCCCATAAAAACCATAGCAGGCGGTGCATTAAACCATAAAAAACCAAGACCGGCGCCCAAAAGGGCCCCGAAAAACACAGCGAGTTCTCCCGTTCCCGGTAGAAAATGAAGCTGAAGATACTCAGAGAAAACAGCATTTCCAACAAGATAGGCAATCAGGGCAAAGCTCGCCGATGCAATCATCACAGGAACAATCGCCAAACCATCAAGACCATCTGTCAGGTTAACAGCATTCGCAGATCCTGCAATCACAAACATACCAAAAAGGATATAAAAGCCCCCTAAAGTTATAAGGATATTCTTAAAAAAAGGCGTTGCAACTGATGTGATAAAACCCTGCGGTGCATTTTCTGGCAAGGGCGCCCAAACAATAATGACATAAACAGCAATAGCAGCGATCACAAGCTCACACAAAAGCTTAAGCTTACCAGAAAATCCCCTGGAGGAATGACGGGTCACTTTGAGAAAATCATCAATAAAACCAATAAGGCCATAACTTAGTGTCACCAAAAAGACGACCCAGAGATAAAAATTGTGAAGATCTGCCCATAAAAGTGTGCTGATGCTGATAGAAGCAAGAATCAAAAGCCCCCCCATAGTAGGGGTTCCTGCCTTTTCAACAATATGGCGTTGTGGGCCATCTGATCGAATAGGCTGCCCTTTACCCTGTTTACGTGATAAAAGGCGGATGAGGGGCTGACCAAAAACAAAAGAAACCAGCATGGCCGTCATCATCGCCCCACCTGTGCGAAAAGTAATATAGTTAAACAGGTTGAAGAGCTGAAAAGAGCCTTCCAGAGGGGCCAGCCACTCATAAAGCATAGAATATCCTTCCGCATATAACCTTAAACATGATGCTCCCCTTTCTCCCCGGGATCCAGAGAAAGCTTTTCTCTAAGAACACTTTTAAGACCATGAAGACCAAGACCATTTGAACCTTTAAGTAAGACAACATCTCCGGGTGCCAGAATTTTTAAAAGCTCTTTTTCTGCCTCTCCGGCTGTCCTGACCCTGGCAAGACGAAGAGCAGGGGGAAGACGTTCCCAAAGGGCGTCCATAAAAGAACCACATGTGATAACCTGATCAGTTTTTGCCCTTTCCACAAGGGGTAAAAGATCAGCGTGATATGCTCTCGCCTCCTCCCCTAATTCCAGCATATCCCCTAAAACTGCGATTCTCCGTCCCCCATTGCAGGGTGAGATCTCCCCCAAAAGGTCAAAAGCAGCCGCCATAGAAGCCGGGTTAGCATTATAAGCATCATCAATCAGAATAATGTCGCCTCCGGGAACAGAAAATTTCTCAACATCACCACGTCCCTGTGCCGCCTCAATCATCTCAAGGGCCTCTAAAGCCTCATGAAACGGAATATCCATCATAAGAGCCGCTGCTAAAACAGCCATAGCATTCTCACCCCAGTGAGTCCCGGGAACAGAAAGCCGAAAACCTGCCCTCTGTCCAAAAGCCTCCACAACACCCTCTCCTCCCTGAGAATGGCTGTTATAGCTAATAAGGCGGACATCCGCCATCTTATGACGGCCAAAACGGACAAGGTGCTTTGCCTGTTTTGCGGCCTCAGAAAGAAGAGGGAAATATGGATCATCAACATTGAGCAGGGCTATACCATCAGGCTCTAAACCTTCAAAAATTTCCCCCTTGGCGCGTGCTATGTCCTCAACAGAGGAGAAATGCGCAAGATGCGCCGGGGCAATTTTTGTGACCAAAGCCAGATGTGGACGGACGAGACGTGTAAGCTCTGAAAGCTCACCGGCATGGTTCATGCCAAGCTCAAAAATGGCGCGCTGTGTTGCCTGTGGCATGCTGGCTAAAGAAAAGGGTACACCCCAGTGATTATTATAAGACCGGGCACTGGCATGAGCAGACCCAACTGTTTTCAAAACCTGATAAAGGGCTGTTTTAACAGAAGTTTTCCCGACACTGCCGGTGATGGCCAGACGCCTGGCAGAAGATCTGTCCCTGGCAGCATGGGCTAGGGCACGTAACCCGTCCTCAACCCTGTCAACCTGTAAACAGGGTCCTAAATCACTCCACCCCTTCTTAAAATATGAAACAAGGGCTGCAGCAGCCCCTTTGCGAAACGCCTCAGGGACGAAATCATGGCCATCACGTTTGTCTTGCAGGGCGATAAAAAGATCTCCCTTTTTAAGGGTTCGTGTATCAAGAGAAAGCCCCTCTGCCTGCCAGGGATTTCCTGACACAACACCTTTGGTAGCCAAAGCAGCACGCTCAGATGTCCAAAGAGGTAAAACGTCATGCATGCTCCTGCCCTTTTTGTTCGTTTTGTCCTCTCTTTTTTTCCTGCAAAATTTTACGTACTATTTGCAAATCTGAGAAAGGGAGAGACCTGTCACCAAGAATTTGATAGGCTTCATGCCCTTTTCCTGCAATGACCAGACAATCTCCCTTTTCAAGGGCGTTAAGACCGGTACGAATGGCCAAAGCGCGATCAGCGACTTCCCGCCCCCCCGGACAAGCCTCAAGAATAGCCTTACGAATAAGGGCCGGGTCTTCATGTCGTGGATTATCGTCTGTTATGAACACCTTATCAGCCAGCCGCGCAGCAACAGCCCCCATATGAGGGCGTTTTTTAGGGTCTCTGTTACCACCACAGCCAAACACAAGATGTAAATGCTTATGTGTATGGGGGCGCAAAGCACGCAAAAGTTTTTCAAGTCCATCAGGAGTATGTGCATAATCTACAAAAACAGGACAACCCTGCTCTGTCTCCCCTGCCTTTTCAAGCCGCCCGGACGCACCACGCAAACATTCTAACGCGCTGAAAACACTCTCTTCTTCTGAACCAAGAGCCAAAGCCAGGCTTGCGGCCATGAAAGCGTTAAAAACCTGAAATTCTCCCACCAGAGGCAAATTGACACGCCCCTCACGACCACGCCAGGCATACCGCACAAACTGTCGGTCTGGTTGTGTTGTGACCTCCAGAAGTTTCAGATCATCTCCCCCCCACCCCAGTGTAATAACAGGGCGCCCGGCATCCTTTAAGTCCTGTGCAAGTTGTGTACCATACCTGTCATCTACATGGATAAGGCAGGGAGCATTTTTTGGTAAAAGCTCTTCAAACAAACGTTTTTTAGCAGAAAAATAATCTTCAAAACTATTGTGATAATCAAAGTGATCCTGGGACAGGTTCGTAAAGGCAGCAGCCTTCAGGCGCGCCCCATCAAGACGGTTTTGCTTTAAACCATGGCTTGAAGCCTCCATGATAACATGGTCAAACCCCCTGTCCTTTAAAAACTGCAAAACACTATGAAGCGTTATACAGTCCGGTGTCGTCAGGGAAAAATTTTCCCTGGGGTCAACATCTACGCCGCTGAGGCCCAGTGTTCCGAGACTGGCTGCTTTAAAACCGGCCTGCCCCCATATCTGACGGAGAAATTCTGCTGTGGAGCTTTTGCCATTCGTTCCTGTCACGGCAACAAGATTTTCAGGCTGGCGTGGGTAAAAGCGTGCCGCAAGCTGCGCCAGACGCTGACCTGGATAGGGCTCATAAACCCAAAGAAAGCGATCGTCATTTTTTTCTACAATATCGGGTGAAAGACCTTCTGCATGAACGGATGTGTCTTCTTTTTGTAAGAGGATAATTCTGGCCCCATGTTCTATAGCCTCCGGAATAAAGTTTCGCCCATCCTGAATTTCCCCTTTAAGGGCAGCGAAAAGATAGCCCTCACGAACCTTGCGACTGTCAAGGGCCAGACCATGAACGTCTCTCTTCCCCCAGGCGCCGGGCAGAGAGTCAGGGGCAAAAAGATGTTCAAGCTTCATGGTTCTCCCTTTTTTTGCAGGCTTGCTGAGATTACAGATTCCGGGGGTGTTTGTTCTTCCATACGTCTCTCAACTTCTAAAATGGGACCTATGCGTGCGATGATTTCGCCCGTAGTCGGTGCAGCATTCCACCCCGCAGTCGTTCTGTTATAGGTTTCCGGCAGGCCCTTTGGCTCATCCAGCAACACCATCACCGCATAACGGGGGTTATCATAGGGAAAAACAGCACTAAAAGAAGAAATAAGGCGGTGATCATCATAGCCTGATGGTCCTATTTTTTCAGCCGATCCTGTCTTGCCAGCAATACCATAGCCCGCCACCTCAGCACGCCTGCCGGTTCCCTCTTCAACAACCTGGCGCATCATCCGTACCAAAAGCGCACTATTTGCTGCAGACATCACCCGCCTGCGGGGGATAACACTTCCGGGGGAACGTCGTATAAGTGTGGGCTCCACATACTCGCCCCCATTCACACAGGCCGCCATAGCTGCAGCATGCGCTATAAGACTTACAGAGAGGCCATGCCCATAAGATACCGTAGCAGAGGTCAGCATGCTCCACCTCTTAGGCAAAAGTGGTGCCGCAGTTTCTGCAATTTTTAAAGGAGCTCTCTCAAACAACCCTAAGCGGTTCAAAAAATCTTTTTGTGCCTCAATCCCACTTTTAAGAGCTAATTGTGCCGATCCTTTATTCGAGGACTGGACCAGAATATCACTTATTGTCATCGGATGTGTCGCCGGGTGATAATCACGGATGCTCATCCCCCCCACTTTCATGGGCCGTATGACATCAAACTTCTCTGAAAGAGAGGCCACCCCGGACTCTAAAGCCAGAGCTGTTGTATAAATTTTAAAGGTTGACCCCATCTCATAAAGTGCCATGGTGGCCCGATTGAGATATTCTTCCGGCAGGGCTTTGCCTGCCCTGTTGGGGTCAAAATCAGGAAGAGAGATAAGACCCAGAACCTCACCTGTCTTCACATCCATCACAATCCCGGCAGCAGCTTTAGCCTGAAAGTGTCGATAGGCTTTCCTCAACACCTCATCCAAAGCAAACTGAACACGCATATCCACAGAAAGGGCAAGAGGTGTTGTCGACTCTGAGGATAGAACAGATTCAAAGCCACGCTCAACACCTGCGGCCCCTTTCATGTCTGTATCTGTCCATCCCAAAACATGGGACCCCAAACGGCCCCTTGGATAAACACGGCGGGGTTCAGGACGAAAATCAAGACCGGCAAGACCTAAATCAAAGACGCTCTGACGCTGCCGTGGCGTCAGATTACGCTTGACCCAGACAAAAGACTTTCTGGATTCAAGTTTTTTCTGAAGTTTATCAGGACGAAGTTCCGGAAAGAGTTTTTTAAGGGCAAGGGCTGTTGCACGTGCATCCCAAACATCACGTGGATCAGCATAGAGAGAGTATGTTGTAAGTGTTGAAGCCAGAAGCTCCCCATTGCGATCAACAATATCAGCACGTTTTGGTTTTGTCTTTCTATGGCCTAAAGCGGCATGGCGCTGTGGTGGAGCCCAGAGCGCCACCTCAACAGCACGTGCCATAATCAACATAAAACCTATAGCAAAAATTATCCCAACAAACAAAATACGCCCACGGGCGGCATTAAGGGCAGAAAACTCCCCCTCGCCAAGGGTTAATCTATGGGCCATATGAACAGCATGGCGATGCCCATGAAACTGTTTTTGAGCATGGTTTTTCAAGGCTTATTCTCCTTAAAAACAGCCATATTGATACCATTATCTGATGCTGTCCTGTCTGCAAAATGTTCCTCTGCTCCCTCTTCTTTTTCTGGCAAAACATGTGAGCGCCTCAAAGAAGCAAGGTCAACAGATTCAAGAGTATGTGTGCCGTCATAAGGTTTGAGATCAAGATATTGTTTTGCCAGCCTGCGCAGACGATCAGGGTTTTCCAGATGGGCAATCTCAGCCTGCAAAACATTAATCTTTTCACGTTCGGCCTGAAGTTCCCGCTCCAAAAGGCGTTCATCTGCGCGCATTTCACGCGTATCTGTTTTAATATAATAGACAAGCGTTGCAGCTAAAAGGAGAGCACCAGCGCTAAAGCCATCCATAACACGCATCAGACTGACCCCCCATAACGCAGAGACATGACAGGGAAAACAGGGTGCTCATCATGGGGCGGAGCTGCCAGACGAACCCCCCCACGCACACGAACAGAGCGTGCCCGTGGATTATGTTCACGCTCTTCTTCACTGCAAACAAGGGCCCTGCGGGACAAAAGCTTAAAAGAGGGTGGTTTGACCTCAGGTTTTTCAGGCTGATAGCGTGAGCCAGAAGATCCTACCTCAGCACGGGTTTTCAGAAAAGTTTTGACAAGCCGATCTTCAAGAGAATGAAAAGCTGCCACAACAAGACGCCCCCCGGGCTTAAGCAAACGCTCCGCCGCCATAAGTCCCTTTGCAAGTTCACCCAGTTCATCATTAATAAAAATACGTAAAGCCTGAAACACCCGTGTGGCAGGGTGAATCCATTTCCCGGTTTTTTTTGAAGGCTTTTTGAGAGAAGATTCAAGAAGATCAGCAAGCTGTTTTGTACGTGTTATAGGCTCTATATCGCGCTGACGTACAATGGCCTGAGAAGCACGGCGTGCCTGTCGCTCCTGCCCATAAATCCTAAACATAGTCTCAAGATCGTCTCCTGAAAACATATTCACAATATCAGAGGCACTGACTCCCTGGCGTGACATCCGCATATCCAGAGGGCCGTCATGCAGAAAAGAAAAGCCCCTCTCCCCTTCATCAAGCTGCATAGAAGAGACCCCAACATCTAAAACAATCCCATCAAGTAGCGTTTGCAGACCCCCGTTTTCAAGAAGTGCTTCCATATCAGAGAAAACACCCCTGATAAAAGAAAAGCGATCAGGATAGTCAGCTTTTAACTGACCTGCATGCACCAAAACCTCCGGATCGCGATCCAGGGCATAAAGATGACATGCCGCAGCCCCAAGCAAAGCACGGCTATACCCCCCGGCCCCAAAGGTCGCGTCAAGATACATCTCTCCCTCCTGCGGGGCCATCCAGGATAAAACTTCTTTTAGCATAACAGGTTTATGGGGAATGGTCCGGGTCATACTGCACCCCCCTGTGTACGGGAAGGCTGCATTTTTAAACGGGTTTTAAACTGTGAAGCAAGAGCTCTGTCTTTGCTTACCTGCTCCTCACGTGCTTCAGGATTCCATATCTCAAACCTTGCCCCAAGGCCAACAAAAGCCACCTTACCCTTCAAACCGGCATAGTCCGCAAAATCTTTGGGAAGAGAAATACGCCCATTGGCATCAAAAGACAGCCGACGTGCTGCACCAAAAATAGCCCGCTCAAAAGCAAGGCGGGCCTCATCATAAGGATCCATGGATTCAAGAAGTCCCTGCAGGCGCTTCATCAAAACCTGTCCACCCCCTTCCAGATAGGGTCCCTCAAAAGAAGGCCAGCACATAATGCCATCAAAACCTTCCCCGGCAACAAGCGTACGAAATTCTGCGGGAACAGAAACCCTTCCTTTCGTATCAAGCGTATGGATGGAAGAGGAGAGAAACATAACGTACAAAAACCCTTTTATCTCTATAATCCTTATTCCCCACCATGGGAGAGAGAGCGTCACAAAGAAAGATTTCTTTATGGGATAGCATGGGATAATATGGGAATCAATAACATTTCATGCCATTCATGCAAATAAAAACAAAAAATTAGGCCTGAAGATGAATTTTCATAACCTGTTAGGCCTCAAACCCTTATTCATGAATGCTGAAAAATAAAATCTGGCGTTTCAAAGCAACAGGAAACTTTGTCCCGGAAAGCCATAAACCCAGGAAGCAATCATCATGATGAGGTCCGGGGCCCCTGAGACGAGGCGTCATCTGAAAAGGACGAAGCTTTTAGACCTTCCTTCCATTCCTCACACACACCGGGATCAGACTCAGATGGAGCCTGAATATCCCTCTCCTCAAGGAACAGGGAAGGATCCAGACGGGACAGAGCCCAGACAGCCATAGCACGGACCAAAGTCGCGGGATCACGCAAAAGTTTCTGAACGGGTTTGACAAGCTCTCTGTCCCCGGAATTTCCTGCAGCAATAAGAACATTACGCAAAAAACGATCCCGTCCAAGACGCTTAACAGGTGACTGACGGAAAACAGAGCGAAAGGCCTGTTCATCAAGATCCAGCAAATCCCGAAGGAGTGGGGCCTGTATTTCCGGGCGGGGATGAAAAGACACCTCACGGGCAGTTTGTGCAAATTTATTCCAGGGGCAAACAGCAAGACAATCATCGCATCCATAAATACGGTTACCAATCAGCGGACGAAAAGAACGGGGTATGGTCGTTTTATGCTCAATGGTGAGATAAGAAATACAACGCCTGGCATCCAGCTGATAAGGCTTTGGAAAAGCCTGAGTTGGGCAAATATCAAGACAGGCACGGCAGGAACCACAATGACTGACTTTTTCTTCATGAGAAGAAGCACTTTTCTCTTTTTTCTCAGAAGAAGAGACACTGTCTCCCTGCCTGCGTGATATGAGGGGACAATCCGTCAGCATCACCCCCAGAAAAAGCCAGGAACCATACTCCCGATGAACAAGGTTTGTGTGTTTTCCCTGCCAGCCAAGACCCGCTTTTTCAGCTAATGGCTTTTCCATCAGGGGCGCTGTATCTACAAAAACTTTGACCTGAGAGCCTGAGATCTGAACGAACCAGCGTGCCAAATTTTTAAGCCGCTTTTTGATAAGATCATGATAATCTGCATTCTGCGCATAAACCGAGATAATCCCATGACGGTGATAGGCAAGATGATCCAGAGGATTATAGGAAGGCCCATAATTCATCCCCAGAACAAGGGCGGTTCGGGCTTCCGGCCACAAAGACAGGGGGTGCTGCCGTCGCAGAAGCGTTGTTGCCATCCATGCCATCTCTCCATGGCGCCCTTCTCTGACAAAATGCTCCAGCCTCTCCCCCGCTTTCCAGGGTGCACAAACATCACTGAGGCCCACAACATCAAACCCAAGGGTTTTGGCCTGCATACATATCTGCTCATAAAGAGAGGTCATTGAGGTGTGCACAACCTTATGCCTCCTCTTCGTAGAAAAATTGTTGCCATCACCGGGCACCCCCTTATCATTTTCTTTCTATTGTTTATACAGGAACATTCATGTAAACTGGACTGCAGGAATTCAGGCCCGGAAACTGAAACTTTGATCCCAACATATACGATTTTTCCTTTCACAGGACATGGAGTCTATGGAGCACACTATCTCTCACAAGACCCGCCTCTTTACCAGCCTCCTTCAATGGTGGCAGGATGCGGGTGTGGATATTGAAACCCTGCACCATCCAGGCCCCACTCCTTCCTCTCCTGACACCTCAAATACCCCTGCATCCCTTCAACCTACTCTGAAAGACACAACACCCTCCCGCCCCCCAAAAGAGAGCACACCTTCCCCTCTCAGGAGCCAGACGACCATGAACACTTCTCCTTCCTCCCAGGAGCTTTTTTCCCAGAATGATGTTTTCACACGTGCGCGTGAACAGGCTGCAAAGGCCACCAGTCCTGAAGACCTTAAAGAGCGCATTTCTGCATTTGATGCCGGAGAATTATCACAAGGGGCACGTCAGGCTGTCTTTGCACGCGGCGATGCATCTTCCCCCATTATGGTGGTGGGAGAAGCCCCCGGTCGTGATGAAGATATTCAGGGCCTTCCTTTCGTGGGCCGTTCAGGCAAGCTTTTAGATAAAATGTTTTCAGCCATTGGTTTTGAACCCGGGTCTGTTTATATTTCTAATATTGTTAACTGGAGACCACCGAACAACCGCACCCCCTCCCGGGAAGAAATGGCGATGTGCTTACCGTTTATTGAGCGCCATATTGCCTTTATACGCCCTTCCTTCCTTGTGCTGGCGGGAAGTGTTGCCGTCCAGGCCCTTTTGCGGACAAGTGTGGGAATTACAAAAATAAGGGGACGCTGGCACGATTATCACCTCAAAGATCCCCATGGACATCCAACTGAGGAGAGTATACCAGCCATGCCGCTTTATCACCCCGCTTATGTTTTAAGGCGTCCACAGTCCAAACGCGATGTCTGGGAAGATCTTCAGACCCTGCAAAAGCGTTTGCAGGCTTTACAGGACACCTCAGGGGAAGAGGAAAACCAGAAAGGTTAAACTATCCTCTTCTTTGAAGGAAATTTTTACTCTTTTCACGTCTAAGCTTATCATAAAACTTTTACAACTAAGGTATATAAGGCTGGAGAGAAAGCAGAACACCCTGTCTTCTCTCTGACAACATGACCATATTTTCTTTTTGGATTTATCAACATGAAAGATGATACCCCTTTTGAGAGCATGCAGGACAGGATGATGTTTGTTGATCTTGTCCTTACGGACCAGACCAATCATAACGGCGTCCTTTTCGGGGGGGCTGCTCTGGCCCATATGGACAAGCTGGCCTATCTTACAGCCGCACGCCACGGACGGCGCCCTTTTGTCACAGCAGCAACAGAAGGCGTTGAATTTCGTACCCCTGTTAAATATGGCCATTTGATGGAACTCACGGGTCAGGTGGCCATGGTGGGGCGTTCTTCTCTCAAAGTTCGCGTTGATCTTATTATGGAAGATCTTCTTTCTGGTGAACGTCAGCTCTGCACACGTGGTGGCTTTGTGATGGTGGCCTCTGACAGAAAAACCAATCCGGCTCCCCTGCCCCCTGTTCCCTCGACACGATCAGAAGTTTCACAGGACAGGGCTGATGGGGCAACTTCTATGGTGGAGCTGGTCTTTCCCAAAGATGTTGACCATCATGGCCATCTTTTTGGGGGGGCTGCGCTCTCCCTTATGGAAAAAGCAGCTTTTATCGCCGCAACACGTGCATCCAGAAAAAATGTTCTTATGGCGTCCTCTGAAAAGATTGATTTCCTCCACCCCGTTCATCAGGGGGATATGGTCCTCCTCCACGCTTATGTTGACTCCTATGGCAGAAGTTCCATGCAAACCCATGTGGAAATGTGGGGAGAAAACCCGCTCACAGGGGAGACATGGCGATGTACAAAGGGGACCTTTATTATGGTCGCTCTGGATGAAAAGGGACACCCCACCCCGGCACGCAGTCAGGTTTAGGCACACAGAAAAGCCCCTCTTTCTGAAAAGACAGGGTGTTTCATATGACAGTTTTCCTCCCCCCTCGGAAGAGGGTACAGATTGACCCTGCCTGGTAAGGCGTGCTAGCCTGCCTGCAGGTTTAGATGTTCTAACTCCGGGGCTTAGAAACCCTTCCATCAGAGGTATGCGCTTACCTCAAACAGTGCCTTCTCACGCCATAGGGCTGGGGAGGCGGTGGCGTATGTCCAAGACACGTCACCCCTGTGGTGTCTGTGTCTAAAGGCCATTGCGGCTGTCTGGTGGCAGTTTTCTAACTCCCCGGTCGCCAGGATTTCCTGGTGGCCGTTTTGTTTTTTAAGGGAGTTTTTCTGATGGACACTGTCACCCCCGACATAAGCACGGCATGCGGACACTGGCTGGATGTCTTGTGTTATACGTTTCGGTCTGTCTCTGATCCTGTGAAAATCATTTTTATTCTTGCTTTTTGTGCCGTCCTCATCTTTGCTTTATACGCCTTTATGAACAGTGTTTCTTACATCAGCAGAATTTTTAGAGTTAGGCCACATACCTCCGGGACATCTCCCAAAATGACTGTTTCACATAAAACAGGCTGGCAAGCTCAGGCTGGTAGCCTCACAACCTCCCCCATGCGGGGCATGGGACACTCAAAACCCCTCCGGCCAAAGACAGGGAAGATCCTGAAAAGATAAAACCTCCCTCACCATGAAACCTCTAAAAAACCTAAAGAACACGGGGCATGTCAGTCTGCATGGGCTGCGCATCGGGGGGACGTATATAAACGGGGCGTGGTGGGTGATCCTGTGGGTCAACCTTCGCGGCCCAGGCCGCCATCAATATGCTGTCCGGAGTATGGAGATTAAGATCCTGCCATCTCTCTTCGCCTGCCAGAAGAGAGGCCCCTGACCCTGCTAAGGACAAAGCCTTATCCCCTGCCCAGTCCTTAATATTCTGCATGGCCTCAGATGGTGGCTGGAGCTTTGGCATTCCTCTGGCCTCTTCCTTCTCATAGCCCTGCCAGTAGACCCCCCCACGGCGTGCATCATGTGCCACCACAAGCCGCGCCTGTCTGGCCTGTCTGGCCAAAAGATCAAAGGCAAAAAAACCAAGGCAGGGAACATGAAGTGCGAGCGCCATACCGCGTGCAAAAGACAGGCCCGCCCTTAACCCAGTGAAAGATCCCGGACCCGTTACAACCGCAAGACGGTCAGGAGTAACTGAAGACAACCCGGCCTCTTCAAAAAGTGAGGCACATAAGGGGGCTATGACCTCTGAGAACCCCTGTGAAACTGGTAAATGTGAAGCTGGTAAAGATTTTGGAAATGTGGAAGTTTCTCCCTCCTGTCTGACAAGCCCACAGTGTCCGTGCTTATGCGGGTGATGTGTCTGTTTCTGGCCTGTATCCTCCGGAGATCTCCGCAGATGTTCCTGATGAGATATTTTCCGACCAACCTCATACTGTCCACGGGCAAGGACCTCCCCATTTCTCCACAAAACTGCTGTGCAGGTGGGGGAGCTTGTATCAAGGGCAAGAATGAGCATGCCTGACCTCAGACAATCTGACAGGCTTTCTCAAAAGGCAAACGGGGGGAGCGTGGGAAAAGCCCCGCCTCTGTCCCCACACCAAGATTGCACAGAAAATTGGATTTGACAGACGTTCCGGCAAAAAATTCCTGATCCAGAGTTTCAGAATTATACCCGGACATAGGGCCACAATCAAAACCAAGAGCCCGCGCAGCCAGCATCAGATAAGCCCCCTGAAGCGTGCCATTACGCATAGCCGTCTCCTCAGCCACAGCTTTGTCTTCAGAAAACCATCCCCGTGCCTCTGGATTATGTGGGAAAAGTTCAGGAAGGGAGTCATAAAATTTCATATCATGAGCAATAATGACACAGGCAGGGGCTGCCATCGTCTTGGCAATATTGCCCTCCATAAGATGGGGTTTAAGACGTTCCTTTCCCTCTTTCGACATGACGAATACAAAACGTGCAGGAGAACAGTTGGCACTTGTCGCGCCCCATTTCATCAGATCATAAATATGTTTCAGCTGGGCATGACTTAAAGAGTCCTCTGCCCAGGAATTATGGGTTCTTGCCTCACGGAACAGTACATCAAGACTTGCTTCAGAGAGAGGTTCTTTCATAGAGGGATTCCTTTATATTTTGAGAAGCTTACAGGACAGCTTCCACACGTGTGACTTCAGGAACATAGTATTTTAACATGTTTTCTATGCCCATTTTAAGGGTCATCGTAGAAGAGGGGCAACCAGAACAGGCCCCCCGCATCATAAGATAGACAACCCCATCTTCAGAATCAAAGCGATCAAAAACAATATCCCCCCCATCAAGGGCCACGGCCGGGCGGACGCGGGTTTCAAGCAAATCCCTGATTTTTTGCGCTATGGGATCATCTTCGTCTCCTGAAACAGGAGGTGTTTCCTCATGAGCCTCTTCAAGAAGAACAGGATAACCCGCCACAAAATAATCGATCAAAGCGCCTGTCACAAGCGTTTGCAAACCTGGCCAGTCTTCCTCAGCTGTCTTCGTGACGGCCAGAAAATCTCCCCCCAGCAAAACCCCCGCAACACCGGGAATAGAAAAAAGAGATTCTGCTAAAGGGGAAATATTTTTAGCCTCTTCAGGGGAGGTGAAATTACGAACCCCTGTCCCAAGGACAGGGCGTCCAGGTAAAAACTTAAGCGTTTGTGGGTTAGGGGTGCTCTCTGTTTCAATTAACATACTATCTCTTCTTCCTTATACCTTGCTCTGGCTTTAAAAAATCTCTCCCCTGTCTACAGGAAAACAGGTTTTCCCAGTTTTAAGAAGCTTTGTCTTTATTATAGGTCAAAGCAACAAAAATATCCTCAAGGTCAGGTTCCTGCGTGTTTAAGTCTGCAATACCAATTCTGGTTTTATGGACCTTTTGCAACACCTCTCCAACAGAGGTTCGGGCAGGGTTATAGCTGATCCGCAAAAGACCATCATCCTGAAGTTCAGCATCCAATTCCTCCAAACCTTCAGGCAGGCGTGTAAGCGGTGATTCTGGTTTGATATAAAGATGCTTATGATCAAGTTTTTTGAGAAGATCTGTCTTGGATTCCCAGGCCACAAGCTCTCCATGATGAATAATGGCTATCTCATCACACAGTTCCTGAGCTTCCTCAAGATAATGTGTGGTCAGAATTACCGTTGTCCCCTGTTCATTAAGACGCTTTACATATGACCAAAGCTGATGACGTAATTCAACATCAACCCCGGCTGTTGGCTCATCAAGAACAAGAACAGGGGGATTATGCACCATAGCTTTTGCAACCAAAAGGCGCCTTTTCATACCGCCAGACAAATGACGGACATAGGCATCACGTTTGTCTGCAAGACCCACAGCCTCTAAAATCTCCATACTGCGCCGCTCAGCTTTCGGGAGACCATAATAACCAGCCTGAATCTCCAGCGTTTCAAAAGGTGTGAAAAACACATCCATATTCAGTTCCTGGGGAACAACGCCGATAGAGGCACTCGCCAAACGGCGCTCCTGCGTGATATCATGCCCCCAAATGCGGGCCTGTCCCCCTGTCTTCAGGGTCAAACCGGCAAGAATATTGATGAATGTAGACTTTCCGGCCCCATTAGGGCCCAAAAGGGCAAACATAGAGCCACGGCGTACTTTGAGGCTAAGGTCTTTTAAAGCGGTGTTTGGGGCGTTTTTGGGCGTATGGTAAACTTTTTTAAGGTCATCAGCCTCAAGCGCATATTCCGGAGCTTTCTCACAATGGGCTGTCATCAATGGTTTTCCTCCTTCCTAAGAGGAACCTTCCTGGCTTTCATGTGTCTCAAAAGCTTTGAACATATCAAGGCGGGGCCCTTCGTCCTTTAAAGATCCCTCCTCTTCCCTGGGGGGGGTACGCTTGAGGGCTTTGGCAACAGCCTCATCAAGTTCAGCCTGTGTGCACAAATGAAGGCTCACAGGATCATGGGGCTTGATATTACTGGAATTCCAGTGGGTACGGTTGCGTATTGACTCAATCGTTGGTTTTGTCGTGCCAATAAGGCGGGAAATCTGTCCATCTGACATTTCGGGATGATAGCGGACAAGCCAGGCTATGGCATTGGGACGATCCTGGCGTCGTGAGAGAGGTGTATAACGTGCCCCTTTGCGTTTGTGAACATACAGATCAGCATGTTTGGACTGAGCAGGTTTCAGACGATAGCCCGGGTCTTTTTGTCCTTTTTCAAGCTCTTCACGGGTCAGCTGGCCATGAGCAACAGGATCAGAGCCCAGCATACCACCCGCGGCATGGCCATCTGCCATGCTTGCTACTTCAAGATGATGGAGGCCACAGAAATCCGCAATCTGTTCAAAGGTAAGAGAGGAATTATCCAACAACCAGATAGCCGTAGCTTTAGGCATAAGAATTGACGTCATGATGCTCTCAGACAGGATCAGCCTGTCTGCCTTCAAAGGAAAAGAATGGCATACTGTTCATATATCCCGGAGCACTTTGAAACTCCCTGATATAAAGGACAGTATCCATGTTTAGAAAATGCGTGTCTCTCTCTTTTAAGAAAATAAAGAGTCCGGTGCAAGGAGTATTTTGCCCATATGCGCGCTTTTTTCCATATAGGCGTGGGCCATCGCTGCCTGAGAAAGAGGAAAAACACGATCCGTCACAGGGGAAACCTCCCCCCGTTCAAGCCAGGGCCAGACATGTTTTTTAAGATCCTGTGCCAGATGTTTTTTCTCTGAAAGCGGGCGGGAGCGCAAAGTAGACCCCGTCAGCGTAAGACGCTTTAACATCACAGGCATAAGATCAAGGGATATACGTGAGCCTTCCAGAAAAGCTATCTGGATCAGACGACCATCTTTTTTTAAAAGCCTGAGATTTTTCTCAACATACGCCCCTCCCACCATATCCAGGATCACATCAACCCCGCCTGCATCAGAAAGACATGTCAAAAAATCTTCTTCCTTGTAGAGGACAGCCCTGTCTGCTCCTAAACTCTTGACAAATTCTGCCTTTTTGGAAGACCCGACCGTTGTAAACACACGGGCCCCATAAGCCCTGGCCATTTGCAGAGCCATAACTCCTATGCCACTGGCCCCACCATGGACCAGAAGCGTCTCATCCGACTGAAGGCACCCACGTTCAAAAACATTGGCCCACACTGTAAAAACAGACTCTGGTAAACCTGCACAATCACGTAAAGACAGGTTCTTAGGTTTGGCAAGAACCGTCTCAAGTGGAGCTACAGCATAATCTGCATAACCACCCCCTGCGAGCAGTGCACAAACTTCTGTGCCCAGAACAGATTCCGGAACCCCTCTTCCAGACGCTATAACCTTCCCTGAAACTTCCAGACCTAAAATATCTGTAACACCTTTTGGAGGTGGGTAAAGCCCTTGTCTTTGAAAAATATCCGGCCTGTTAACACCAGCCGCCCGGACAGCAATCAGAACCTCTTCTGGTCCCGGTTGTGGAACAGGGCGCTCTTCATACCTCAAAACTTCAGCACCCCCGGGCTGATGGGCACACACCGCATGCATGCTGGCAAGAAGATGAGAGAGCAGAAGAGACATTACATACACTCCGAAAACAGGAAAGCCCGGGCTATAAAGGAAGACAGGGAAGAGCTCATCAAAATTCCTGTCTTAAAAAACATAAAACCTTCATACCACAGCACTCCTTTAAGACATCATAGTTTGTCCCAAACAGCTGTATGAAAGCTTTCTCTTCTTTCATGGCGTTCCTGAGCTTCCAGACTTAACGTTGTGATGGGACGGGCCTCAAGGCGCTTTAAGCTAATGGGTTCACCGGTTTCCTCACAATAACCATAAGATCCATCATCAAGCCGCTTAAGGGCTGCATCAATTTTTGTAATAAGCTTTCTCTGCCGATCACGGGCACGCAATTCAAGGCTGTAGTCTGTATCAGAAGCCGCACGGTCCATAGGATCTGCAGAATCAGCATTTTGAGCTTTCAAATCATCCAGAGTTCTCTGTGTTTGCTGAAAAATTTCTGTCTTCCAGGTCAGGAGCCTGTTCCTGAAATACGTTTTTTGCCCCTCATTCATAAAAGGCTCCATTTCAAATGGGTGGCTGTTTAAAGTGGTCTCAGGGGTAAGTGTATCCTGCTCAGTCATGTGCCCTCCATACGTACAAAAAGAAGGGCCTGATCTACTGTTTTTTGTCAAAAAATTCAAGATGAAAATGTCTTTCGGAATAGAAGGTAAAAACAATACTTTTATGTCCTGAAACAAGTCTCAGTTTTTAATACTAACTCCCACCTCTTACCTTATGAAAGGTGTAAAACCCGGGAAAAAGCAAAAGCCTCCTCCTGATAAACCTCCGCTTCAAAAGAAAAATATGAATTTCAAATGAGCAACCCCCGGCCTCTCTTATCTCTGTCCTCTTATATTTTTTCTTTTGTCTGTTTTTGAAGCCTTATGTGATGGACTTGTCTCTTCACATACACCATTTACATATGTATGTTTCTTTGACGTAAAATATAAAGCAGGCAGAAACGACATTACTTAAGATAACTGGCCGGATATGATATCAGGGAAACGCTATATTTATGCAGGTTTAGGGATGATTTTCATCCTCATGGCTTTGCGTCTTGTGATGCTTGTGCTCACACCTCTTGAGCTGGGTGGTGATGAAGCCCAATACTGGGCCTGGTCTCAAAATCTGTCCTGGGGCTATTTTTCAAAACCTCCCCTTATTGCCTGGGTTGTCAGGCTTTCCACCTCTGTTTTTGGGGATAGTGAAGCCGCCATACGCCTGCCTGCCCTCCTCTTCCATACAGGAACTGCCTTATGTATTCTGGCTATAGGTCAACAGCTTCAGGGGGCAAGAACAGGTTTCTGGGCTGCCCTTACCTATACCCTGACTCCGGGCGTTCAACTTTCTTCTTTTTTAATAAGTACAGACGCCTTCCTTTTATTTTTCTGCTCTTTGGGGCTTTATGCCCTTATCAGGCTCGCAGACGCGAATCATGATAAAAAGCAGACAAGACAGTGGGGGCTGTTGTTAGGCATTGCGCTCGGTCTTGGTTTTCTCTCTAAATACGCTCTTTTATTTTTTATATCTCCTCTCATACTTTTATTTTTTACAGATACAACGATACGTAAAGCCCTTTGGAGTCAGGCTGGTGCTTTAGCCATAGCGGTATTTTTTGCCCTCATTACCCCTAATCTTCTCTGGAATATGCAGCATGACTTTGCAACGGCTTCTCATACGGTTGCTAATGCGAACTGGGCTGAAACAAACTTTGCGTTCAAAACACTTTTTGACTTCTGGTCAGGCCAGTTAGGTGTCTTTGGCCCCATAGCTTTTTGCCTTCTTCCTGTGGCCTGTGTGTGGGGGGTACGTCAAAAGCATAATAAACCCTGGTGCTTTCGTCTGACCTTTTTTGTGCTTTTTCCTCTTTTTATCGTCAGTATCCAGGCCTTTATTTCGCGCGCACATGCGAATTGGGCAGCAAGCTCTTATATAGCAGGCTCCCTTCTTGTAACCCTCTGGGCCTTAGGCAATCGACACCTGTTCTGGCTCTGCCTTTCAAATATTCTACATTTTGTGTTTATGGCGCTTTTGTTCTCCATCAGCCTCTTTCCCGGGCTTGCTGATCAGCTTGGCATGGGGAACAGCATTAAACGCCTGAGGGGATGGAAAGAGACAGCAAACACCCTACTCTCCCTGACTCCCGGGACAGGGGAAAACTTTGCAGCACTGGCCTTTGATGACCGTATGACGTTTTATACAACCACCTATTATGGACGTCACAGGGACCACCCTCCCCTGACAATGTGGCTACCCCATGACAGGCCCGGCCATCAGGCAGAACTTGAAAGCCCTTTGCCAGAGAAACCAGGTGGCCCTGTCCTTCTGGCTTATCGTTTTGAAGGGAATATTCCCCCCGGGCGGGCTGACTTTAAAACAACCACGCCCTTAAAGACCTATAAAGTCAGGCTTGATAACCAGCGTCAGAGAACATATCACCTTTTCATAGCTCGCGGTCATGACCGCCAGAGCAGAGCTCATGGCAACATGCTTATTCAGAACAGGCCATAAAGAAAAAATATTTTTGGGGGAGCAGGACAGGTTTTAATCTCTTGAGAACTTTTTAAACCTGAGCCTTTTAGGAGCAGAGGCATCTGTACCAAGTCTTTTCTGTTTATCCTCAAGCCATGCCTGAAAATTACCTTCAAAAACATCCACCTGAGATGCCCCCTCAAAGGCCAGGATATGGGTGGCAATGCGATCAAGGAAAAAGCGATCATGGCTAATCACCACAGCACAGCCCGGAAAATCTTCTAAGGCAGCCTCCAGCGCGGAAAGTGTCTCCACATCAAGATCATTCGTCGGCTCATCCAGAAGAAGAAGATTGGCTCCCGATTTCAGGATTTTGGCAAGGTGCACACGGTTGCGTTCTCCACCAGAGAGATCCTGAATTTTCTTTTGTTGATCCGGGCCCTTAAAATTAAAGGCTCCGACATAAGCACGGGACTGAATCTCACGTCCCCCAACCTCCAGAATATCCAGTCCCCCGGAAATTTCTTCCCAGACAGTATGACGGGGATCAAGCTGGTCACGGCTTTGATCAACATAGCCAATACGGACAGTCTCCCCCACACGAAACTGACCAGAATCCGGTTGCTCAAGACCGGCTATCATCTTAAACAATGTCGTTTTTCCGGCACCATTGGGACCAATAACCCCCACAACACCACCGGGGGGCAAACGAAAGGACAGTTTGTCAATGAGAAGACGATCTCCATAGCCTTTAGAGACCTCCTGAGCTTCCACCACCAAAGAGCCCAGACGTGGGCCGGGGGGAATACGAATCTCTGCTGTTGTAATTTTTTCCTGCGTGGCCTGATCACGGAGACTTTCATAAGCCTGAAGACGTGCTTTAGATTTCGTCTGGCGTGCTTTGGGACTTGTCCTGATCCAGGCCAGTTCACGTTTGAGGGCTCTTTGACGCCCGCTTTCTTCACGTTCTTCCTGAGCCAGTCGTTTTTGTTTTTGTTCAAGCCAGGACGAGTAATTCCCCTCATAAGGAATACAGTGCCCCCGATCTATCTCTAAAGTCCAGTTTGTAATATTATCCAGAAAATAGCGGTCATGGGTGATAACAATGACGGCCCCCGGATATGTTTTGAGATAATTCTCTAGCCAGGCGACAGATTCTGCATCCAAATGGTTGGTTGGCTCATCCAAAAGTAAAAGATCTGGTCTGGACAGCAAAAGACGGCACAAAGCTACCCTGCGTCTTTCCCCCCCCGAAAGGCCTTCTACAGGGGCCTCTCCCGGTGGGCAGCGTAAAGCTTCCATCGCCATGTCAATTTTTGAATCAATATCCCAGGCATCACGGGCATCAATCTGCTCCTGCAAAGCCGTCATACGCTCCATCAGCTCATCTGTATAGTCTTCCGCCAAAGCTGTGGAAACTTCTGTATACGCCTGAAAAATCTGTTTGTCTTCACAGTCTTCAATCACATTGCCCCAGACATTTTTTTCCGGATCAAGAACAGGTTCCTGTGGAAGATAACCTGTCTTTGCACCCTCTGCCGCCCATGCTTCCCCGGAAGAAGGTTCCTCAATACCGGCCATAATACGTAAAAGGGTTGACTTTCCTGCTCCATTAACTCCGACGACGCCAATCTTGGCATCCGGCAGGAAAGAGAGGTGAACATTATCCAGAATGGTCTTTCGTCCATAAGATTTGGACAGGTTCTGCATATGGAAAATATAGGTTTTGCCATTCATAACAGGGGGTATCTCTTTTAAAATAAGCGGTATGCCTTAAGGGTATACATATACCCGGAGAGCAAGGAAAGAATGGCGATCTTCATACCACACCATGCTCAGGAGTCCAGAGAGGGCAGATCAAGATCCAAAACAGGAGGGCCTCCACCATAAGCACGCTCACACCATAGAACTTTCCTTTAAAAAGGGGGCCAGGAGATAGGCATCACAACAACAATTATTTCAGAACATGTCTGTCAAAAAACGTCTCACAGACACAGAAACTGTAGGGAAAGGCAGTCCCCAAAACCAGATTTATAAGACGTCTTTGAAATGCTAAGAACCCACCCCTTTTCTCAGATTTTGCTCTCATCCATCCAGTTCAATCGTTTTTTCTGACTGATCAGAGGCAGATCCCATTGCAAGAGCAAGCATAAAAAGAGCAAACCCCATCATCAAAAAGTCAAAACCGATAATTGTACCCAGCAACCATGGCGTTGCGTCTGCAAGATTCATAAGAATAATAAGACCAAGAACATCGGAAACAATTGCACTCAAAAGCACCCAGCCCCAGCCTTTGAAAGGATACCAGCGCAAAGCAAACATAAGTTTTCCTGTACCATATATAAGGAAAGCCAGGCCCAGAATAAAGGTAATGGCCCCAAGAGCTAAAACAGGATAGGCGATGATGATACCACCTCCTAAAAGGGTAAAACCCCCTAAAAGAATAAGGGCCAGCCTGCTTCGTTTATCTTTCCCCTGAAAGGCAGAAATAACCTCCAAAACCCCAAGGGCAATAAGCGTCCACCCAACAATACTTGTTAAAACAAGCCCGGTGACAAACGGGGATGCCAGAGCAAAAACACCGGCAAGAAAGCTAAGAACAGCAAGAGTAAAAAGAAGAATCCGCTGTCTTTTGAAAGCCTGAAGCTCTGCTGAATTGGCATGTATCATAAATGATCCCCTTAATCTTTGGCGTTAAAAACATATTATGAGCAACATCATATTCTACAGGACGAAATAGTGTTCGTAAATATTCTTCTAAAAAAAGAAAATAAAAAGCGTTTTTCTCTTTCCAGAAATCTTTTGTCTTTATTATCTCAATCATACACCTTGTTTTAAAAGAACTGACATAAGAGCCAAAATTTTTTGAAACAGAAGTGTAAACGGAAGAGTTCTGGCCGGAAACATCATTGTCTATAAAACTTATGCTCCCCTATGACTGTCAAGCTGAGACAGCCAGTCCTGTTCTGAAAGAACATGAACGCCCAGAGCCTCTGCTTTTTTAAGTTTGGATCCTGCTTTGTCACCTGCCACCAGATAATCTGTTTTTTGAGAGAGGGAATTAGAAACCCTCCCACCCAACGCCTGCGCGCGTGCTTTGGCTTCATCACGGGTCATGCTTTTCAAATTTCCTGTAAAAACAAGAGTTTTTCCTGCAAATGGGCCCTGCTGTATTGGGGGAGACATGTCCTGGACTTTAACACCTTGTGGATTGTCCTTTTCCTCATAAATAAGACGAGCCAGAACATCACGATTATGATCTTCTTCAAAAAAATCAATCAGAGAATCAAGAACAGCTGATCCCACACCATCAAGGCCAACAAGGTCACGATAGGCCTCACCCGGCTGTTCACGCCCGGCCTCTCTCAGACATGTAAGAAGAGAAGGCCATCCCCCCATCATCTCCTCCAGCTCCACACCTCCGGAAGGGAGAAGTGGAACCAGAACAGCCTTCAAAGATTCCTGACGGTCCTGTTCCTCACAGGAAAACATAGCCAGAGTCTTTAAAATCTGATCCAGTTTTACAGGCCCAATTCCCGGTGCAGACAAAAGCCGGTAATAAGAGGGGCCCGGCCGCACTTTTTGGGCCTGGTGAATTTTATCCTGAAACACCTCCCACGATTTCGCATGAAAGGCTAAAAGGCGGGCGACACTCTCCCCAACATGGCGTATCCCAAGAGCATACAGAAAACGATCCAGAGGCATTTTCCTTCGTGCTTCAAGAGCAGCCAGAAGATTGCCGGCACTCTTTTCTCCCCACCCTTCAAGGCGTGAGAGGGCCTCTACCCCTGTTTTTTTTTCAAAATGAAAGAGATCCGCAGGTTCACGAACCCACCCCTTCTCATAAAAGACCTCTATTTGTTTCGCACCAAGGCCTTCAATATCAAAAGCACGGCGGGCCACAAAATGTTTGAGACGCTCCACCGCCTGGGCAGGACAAATAAGCCCCCCCATGCATCGCCGTGCGACATCCCTGCGCCCGGTTTGTGGGTTGATTTCACGCACAGCATGACTGCCGCAAACCGGACAGGTTTCCGGAAAGACAAAAGCCTGACCGCGATCTGGACGATCCGGATTCACAACACGAACAATCTGGGGAATAACATCACCCGCCCGCTGGATAAGAACCCTGTCCCCAACACGCGCATCCTTACGCATGATTTCATCTTCATTATGCAGGCTGGCATTAGAGATCAAAGCCCCCCCAACCATCACAGGAGCAAATCTGGCAACAGGGGTCAGCGTGCCTGTACGACCAACCTGAATATCAATATGTTCAAGCTCTGTTTCCACCTGTTCTGCAGGAAATTTGCGTGCCATAGCCCAACGTGGCGCCCTTGCAGAAAAACCAAGGCGTTCCTGAAGGTCCAAACGATTGACCTTATAGACCACTCCATCAATATCATAGCCCAGATTGTCCCGTTTTTCAGCAATATCCCGATAGGCCTGTTCCATGTCTTCATGTGTAGAGCAAAGACGGAAAAAGGGGTTAGTCACAAACCCCCATGATTTCAGGCATTGAACAGCGTCATACTGAGTTCCGGCAAAATCTTCTGATAAGGCCCCCCACCCATAGGCAAAAAAATGTAAAGGACGGCGCGCTGTGATGCGTGAATCGAGCTGACGCAAAGAACCCGCAGCAGCATTGCGGGGGTTTTTATAAGCAGGTTCTCCCTTTTCCTCCTGGGCCCTGTTCATCGCAAGAAAATCATCATGACGGATATAAACCTCACCCCTCACCTCTATGCTCTCAGGCCATTTTTGACGATCTCCCGCCCCCTCAAGCCGGAGAGGAATATCCCTCAGGGTTTTGAGATTGGCGGTAACATCTTCCCCCTCCTGCCCATCCCCCCGTGTCGCCCCAAGGCTCAACACACCCTGTTCATATGTGAGGCTGGCAGAAAGACCATCAATTTTAGGCTCTGCGGTGAAGGCCAGAACTTCCCCCTCCTGCCATTTCAGAAAACGCTGCACGCGTGCAGCAAAATCTTCCATATCCTCGTCTGTGAAAGCATTATCCAGAGATAACATGGGGGCACCATGTTGCACTTTCGAAAACTGCTCAACAGGGGGTGCCCCAACACGCTTTGAGGGACTATCCTGTCTTATAAGGTGAGGAAAACGAGTCTCAACTTCCCTGTTGCGCTGGCGTAAGGCATCATAAGCAGCATCTTCAAGAAGGGGGGCATCTTCCTGATAATAAAGCTTATCATGAACAAGCAGGTCCCGGGCAAGGCGTTCAAGCTCTCTTCCGGCTTCTTCTTCTGTCAAAGACTCAACCGGTTTCACACAGAATCTCCCTGACGAACCTCAAGTAGCCGCCGCGCAGCAGCACGCGCCTCCTCACTGATACTTTCCCCTGCAAGCATGCGGGCAAGCTCTTCCTCACGCTCTTCAGGAGACAAAACTTTGACATGTGTAACTGTTTTTCCATCCGGATTTTCTTCTTTTTTAACCTGCATATGCTGGTCTGCATAAACAGCTATCTGGGGGCTGTGCGTGATAACAAGAATCTGGGGACGGCTCTCTCCCCCTCCTTCAGGGGATTCAACCTGTTTGAAGAGCGCAGAGCCCTGTTGAGGATATGTTAAGGCTTTGAGACGTCGCCCCACGGCATCAGCTGTCGCACCCCCGACCCCCTGATCAACTTCATCAAAAATCATGCTGACGGAAGAGGAAGCCTGAAGCACAACCTTCAAAGCCAGAGACAAACGTGCCAGTTCCCCGCCTGAAGCAATAGAGGCTAAATCACCAAAACCTGCCCCGGGATTGGGAGCAACCTCAAAAACCACATCATCCTGACCATCCGGCCCCCTTGCTCCCTGCTCACTCTGTGTCAGGCGCGTTCGAAAACGGGCTTTGTCCAGTTTCAGAGGGGGCAATTCTTTAAGAACAGCCTGATCGAGGCGGACAGCAGCCTCAGACCGTGCCCGGGAGAGAAGAGAAGCTGCCCCATCATACGATTTTTTTGCTGCCTCAAGGGCAAGCTGAGCCTGCTCAAGACAGTCTGATGCTGTTTCAAGTTTTTTCAGGCGCTGAGTAAAAGTGAGGTGTATATCAGGGAGCTCTGTCACAGAAACATGGTGCTTGCGTGCAAGGGCACGTAGTGCAAAAAGACGCTCCTCCACATCTTCCAGAGACTTTTCATCAAAATCAAAAGCTTCAAGAGCTGTTTCACACTGCGCCCGGGCTTCCTGCACTTCAATCAAAGCTTTTTCTGAAGCATCCAGAGCCTGGGTGACACACTCATGAGCTTGCTCTTCCCCCTTTTCTTCCATGCCTAATGCAGCTATCGCACGCTCAAACATGGTACAGGCGGAAGAAAGAGATGCCTCAAGTCTCTCATCTGTCAAAAATGCATAAGCCTCACGCAGGGACAGCTGGCTTTTTTCAGCTTGCTTCATAAAATTGCGGCGTGCTGCCAAATCCTCTTCTTCGTCAGCTTTTGGATCAAGACCTTCAAGCTCTGCAACAGCATCTTCCAGAAAGAGACGGTCTTCATCACCTTTGTCAATCTCTTTTAAAAGCGCGTCATAATCCTGAGAAGCCCTGGCATGGGCTTCGTACGCTGCACGCACTTTTTGCCCCTCTGTCTCATTGTTTGCAAAAGCATCAAGAAGCCTGAGATGCGTGCTTTGTTTTAAAAGGGCCTGGCCCGCGAATTGCCCGTGAATTTCCACAAGAGTCTCACCAAGACTTTTCAAAACACCAACACCGGCTGGCTGATCATTCACAAAGACCCGGCTTCGGGTTTGCCGGGCTGTTGAACTGGCAACAGAACGTCTGAGAATCAAAGGGCCGGCCTGACCTTTTTCATGAGAAGAAAAGCTGCCCTCCAGACCGTATTCTTTCAAAACATGCCAGGCCTGATGATCAGGTCCCAGAAGAAACTCAGCAACAACCTGAGCGCTCTCCTCCCCCGCACGTACAAGGCTTTGGGAGGCCCGCTCACCAAGAACAAGCCCCAAAGCATCTAAAATAATGGATTTTCCGGCCCCCGTCTCCCCCGTGAGAACTGTGAGGCCAGACCCAAACTCAAGATGAAGGGAGTCAACCAGAACAAAATGACGAATTGTTAAAGCGGCAAGCATGGCTGGTTTTTATCTTCTTTCTTGCTGAGGACAGCTTTTAAACCCTGACGACAAAGCAAAACAGGGCAAAGATTCCTGGATATAAGGATTAGAGTGAGGAGGGTTTTCAGACATCCTCTTTGAAGAAAATTCCATTTAGGAATTCTGCCCCAATGCTCCCTTTCCTCTTGATATCCATCAGCTTTCAGCTTTTCCTCCAGTCCTTAAAATCTGCCATGATAACAGGGCAGGTTTTTCTATGATATGAGAATAGGATATGTGTTGTTCAGCTCTCTTTTTTAAGTTGCTCTCCTGTACCGGGAAGATCAGAGACCTGATCAAGCAAGCCATGCTCCTTAAACAGATTATATGTTTTTTCATACCACCAGCTACCTGGATAATTATACCCTAAAACAGCGGCGTTCTCCCGGGCTTCCCCAACAACGCCCAAAGCAAGATATGCTGCCACCAGACGATAAAGGGCTTCCGGCGTATGCGTTGTTGTCTGATATTCATCCACAACGCGCCTGAAGCGGTTAATCGCAGCCAGATAATATTTTTGACGCAGATACCAGCGCCCCACCTCCATATCTTTTCCTGCCAGATGATCACGGGTCATATCAATCTTAAAGCGCGCATCCTTAGCGTAATCCGTATTGGGATAACGATTTACCACCTGTTCAAGGGCAGACATAGCACGGCGGGTTGTGGCCTGATCACGACCAACATCAACAATCTGCTCATAATAGCATATGGCAATCAGATAATAGGCATAAGGGGTGGAGGCATTACCCGGGTAGAGAGCAATAAACTGCTCTGCCGCGGAGATGGCTTCCGGATATTGATTAGCCTGATAATAAGAGAAAGCAGCCATGAGCATAGAACGGCGTGCCCACACTGTGTAAGGGTGTTGGCGCTCCACCTCATCAAAACGCTTCGCAGCACGCTCCCACTTCCTGCGATCTATCTCCTCAAGAGCATTGGAGTATAGCTTTTCCACAGGTTGCTCAACATAAGCGATATCTTTATTACGTGAGGACGAGGCACACGACGCAAGAGAGAGCAAACCAAGCCCTGCAAACCCCAAAGTCAAAAAATGTGAAAAACGCATTATAAACATCCTGCAAAAAATCTCAAAATAAATCAGTCTCTCAAAATTCAGACAAAAGACCTTTTAACCTATGACAGCCAAAGAATGAAGAGGCATGAAAAGATTTTAGCTGCCTGTCTAAGACACCAGCCTGTTTTTTCTTAAGACCAGGTTTTACGACGGGGCCTTCCAGCTGTTGACATAATTTTTATTTTCAACTTCCCACATAGCCTCATCAACATCTAAAGGATCACGTGTGTCAATCATGACAGCATACTCATCCGTTGCAGGTTTGGCACTTTTTAGCATATTTTTCAAGGCTTTTGGGTGCGGTCCATGCGTAAAGCCGGAGGGGTGAAATGTCATCATACCGGGATGGATGTCATCACGGCTAAAAAAATCACCTGCATGGTAAAATAAAACCTCATCATAATCATCATTATTATGAAAAAAGGGAACTTTCAGAGCCCCGGGATCTGTTTCAAACGGTCGCGGGGCAAATGTACAGACAACAAAACGCCTGGACAGAAATGTGGTATGGGCAGAAGGAGGAAGGTGATAACGATGGCTCATAACAGGGCGAATATCACGAACATTCAGCCGCACAGGTGCCAGATCACCATGCCAGCCTACACTATCCAGAGGGTTATAAGGATAAGACACAACAGACACCGCACCACGTTTTTTAATGGTAACAGACCAGACAGAGTCACCCTGCTGTGCCAGGAAAGCGTCATCTATACGTGGTATATCCAAAATGGCAGGATCAAAAATAGCATGCCCCCCCAAAAGTCCCTTATCAGGAAGGGTAAAATGTTCGTTTGTAGCCTCAATCATCAGCATCTGGCTCTCCCCTTCAGGCTCAAACCGCCACATAGTCCCCCGGGGCATATAAAGATAATCCCCCGCCTCATAGGGAAGAGAACCATAATCACAGAACATAAGACCACGGCCCTGGTGAACAAAAATAAGCTGGTCACCATCAGCATTGCGCGCCAGATGTTTCATGGGCTGATGCAGGCGCCAGAAACGCAGTTCACATGCTGCATTAGACAACAAACGCGGCGCAGACCAGGGAGATGAAACCTCTTCTTTAAGACGTGTTAAATCAAAAGCATGGGGACGCAGGGGTCCCTCAAAAGAGACCCACCCTGTTGGCGGATGTTGATGATGAAAAAAAGAGGCGGGGCCAAAAAAACCCTCTTTAGAAACCTCACGCTCATAAGTACCTTCAGGCATATCCGCATGGGCCTGACGCGAAGTTTTACCCTGTTGATGCGTGGCTGGAATCCATTTTTTACTCATCATTTCACCTCCTGAAACTGGATAAATATAACCAAAAATGACAAAAAAGAACACTTCTTTTTCTATAAAAACTACGGGAAGGATCTCACCTTGAAAAGACTATAGGTATAGCTTTATAAAAATTGTTTACAGAAAATATATCACCTATGTAAAAACATTTTGAATTGGGTACCCCTTATGATTCTTCAGCTTTTTTTAGGAACCATGGTCATTATTCTGAACATTCTTATCCATGCTGTCATGCTTTATCTCGCTGCCAGAGTTTTACTGCCTGCCATCAATCCTTTTCTTATACTTCATTTAAGGCATCTCGCCGGCTGGGTTGTCCTTGTGATTATAATTTTGTGGATCCTTTTAGCCCATACGCTTGAAGTCTGGGTCTGGGCTTTTGCCCTTTTATTAACAGGAAGTATGGACAATCTTCCGGATGCAACCTATTTTTCTCTGGTGACCATGACAAGCCTTGGTTATGGCGATATTGTCCTTGAAAGCCCCTGGCGTTTGTTTGGGGCGCTGATGTCCCCTAATGGTGTTATCCTTTTTGGCTGGAGCTCTGCTTTTCTTGTGTGGGGAATTCAAAATTTCATTGCACCGCACTTTACCGGAAACTAGTACGCGAACTCTAGTTTTGCTCAAACAGGACCCTTAAAGATTCAAGTTCATATCCGGCATGACGCGCCGTAAGAATGAGATCATCCGCCGATCTCTCCCCGGCATTCACAAAGGCCCAGACCATGGCAGCTCTCATACCTGTCTTGCAATACGCATGAACAGAATCTTCACCATTTCGGAGAAGATCCTTAACTTTTTGAACAACAGTTTCTTCAGGAAGATGTCGGGGAATAACAGGGGCATCCACCCAGACCATACCCAGCGCCTGTGCATGAGGGGCCAGGCTCTGAGCAGGAGGTTGATCCTGTTCTTCACCATCGGGGCGATTGTTCAGAATAACCCTGACACCTTTTTCTGCAAGTTTTTCAAGATCAGACACCACAATTTGACCTGAAACTGTAAAACCAGGTTCTATTTCTTTAATATCCATAAACCATTATCCTGAACTTATCTCTAAAAAAAAGCCCTCTTTAGTACAAGGCTTACTTACAGCAACTGTTCAACGAATAGAAAAGATACCAAAGGGCGGGTGGATTCCATTCATTAAGAAAGCCAGTGATCTTTCCAGCGATTCAGCGCCGGTCATGGCGGCAGGGATCCTGGTTGATCTTTTACATACCGATAGCCCCAAAGCCTTGCAGGAGGCAAATTGCGCATCGTCCAGCCAAGCGGCTCGACGGTATAGGTCGAACATTTTGGTGGGATCGGCGAAGCCAGACCGTAGCAGAGCTGAATGACTGGCCGCCCCGGTAACATGCGTTCAAAAACCTGCCTGATGAATGCCAGGCGCTGCTCAACAGGGTAGTTCAGCAGAGGGAGAGTTGAGACGACAGCGCAAAAAGGTTCGATATTATCAGGCAGGGCCTCCTCCAGTTTGAAGGCATTTCCCTGAATGAAGTTGACGCCAGGATAACTCATTTTCAGTTTAGGGATAAAAGAGGCTGTATATTCAACACTATAAATATCTTTTGCCGGAATGCCTCTTTGCAGGATAGCCCTGGTGATGACGCCAGTACCAGGACCGAGTTCCAGAACGAGACCACCCTTTGGAAGATCGATAAGGCCTGCTATTTTGTGTGCCGTGAACAGGCTGGTCGGCCATATGGCGCCGATAATTTTCGGTTCGCCGATCCAGGTCCTGAAAAATTTGACCTTCTCGTCAAAACGCCTGGTTAGTTTCCTGAACACATGACGACGCATAGCTTAACACCCTTCCACCTATGACGGTTCTCCACCGTTTATATCACATAAGCTTCAACCTTTCCATCACGTAAAGTAAAAGCTCTGTCCATTAAAGAGATAAGTTCAAGATTATGCGTCGCCACAAGGGTCGTCACCCCTTTATCGCGGGCAAGATCAGATAAGTTTTGAAAAACAGATGCTGAACTTGATGGATCAAGATTCCCGGTTGGCTCATCTGCCAGCAAAACCAAGGGATCATTGACAAGGGCCCTTGCCAGAGCAACGCGTTGCTGTTCCCCCCCGGACAATTGTGCCGGCTGATGGTCAAGGCGCTCTTCAAGACCCAGCTCCACCAAAAGCTCCCGGGCCCGAAGGCGGGCTTTTTGGGGACTGTGTCCTGCAATCATGTAGGGAAGGGCCGCATTATCAAGGGCAGAAAATTCTGGCAGAAGATGGTGAAACTGGTAGACAAACCCAATATGCTGAAGTCGTATACGCGTGCGTGCTGTCTCAGAGAGTTGTAAACAGGACTGACCCTCCAGCACAACATCTCCTGAATTTGGTTGCTCCAGAAGACCCGCAGCATGTAGCAAAGAAGATTTACCACAGCCCGAAGGGCCAACAAGCGCCACCAGCTCTCCTGCATACAGATCTACATCCACACCACGTAAGACGTTAAGGGTTTTGTGGCCCGTCCTGTAAGAACGCTGAACACCTTTGAGAGACAGCCTTGGAGAGGTCGTTTTTTTACTCATAGCGAAGTGCCTCTACAGGATCCAGACGTGCTGCGCGCCAGGCAGGAGGAAGAGTTGCTAAAACAGCACTTAAGAAGCCCCAGACCAACACCATAACAACTTCATGAATATTGACCTTAGCCGGCAATCTGGAGAGGAAATAAAAATTCTTATCCAGCTCCACGCCCGTTGCCCAGGAAATAATATCCTGAACAGGACCAATATAAACACAGATAAGAATGCCAAGGCCAAGCCCCAGAAGAGTCCCTAAAATACCAAGGCTGGCGCCCACCATCAGGAAGATACGTAAAATGGCTCCCCGGGATGCCCCCATTGTCCTGAGAATAGCAATATCCCGGCCTTTGTTTTTGACCAGCATCACAAGGGCAGAAATAATATTCATAACCGCAATCGCCACAATCATCATTAAGATGATCGTCATCATCAGTTTTTCAACCTTAACAACCTGGGCATAAGCGGCGTTACGATCGGCCCAGTCTTCAAGACGGGCAAGCCCGGCCATGTCTGGTAAAAGGCGCTGTTTAAAGGCAGAAGCCTCTTCAGGAGTTTGAAGCCAGACATCCAGTTCTGAGACACCCTCCCCCCGTGCAAAAAGAGTCTGAGCCTGTTTGAGGGGCATAAAAATATAATAACTGTCATAAAGATTGTGACGTGTGTTAAAAAGCCCTGCAAGCTCATACACTTTACGGCGGGGCGCCACCCCAAAAGGCGTAGACGACAAAGAAGGCGCAATAATCTCCACCTTATCCCCGACCATCAGAGAAAGGCTTGCTGCAAGCTCCTGCCCCATGACAACCTTATCTCCCCCCAAACGTCCTTCTCCAAAACTATCAAGGGATCCGGAAACAATCTTATCACCTAAAAGATAGGGGCTACGGGCCTCTTCAGGTTCCACCCCCGTTATGCGTACCCCCTGCACATTCCCCCTCCCAATGGCGAGGGCCGCATCCTGAGTCCTTGGTGTAAAGCGCACAATATCAGGCTGTGCCCGTAAAATTTCTTCAAGAGGACCAAGACTTTCCGGCGCATAGGGGTAAATATAGACATGCCCATCCACCCCCATAACAAGTTTCATATACTGTTCCCGAAAGCCGTTCATGACCGAAAGTGTGACAATGAGAACAGCCACAGCCAGCATAATACCGACAACAGAAATGGTAGAAATCAGGGCCACACCACCCTGAGCACGTTTGGCACGCATATAGCGAAAAGCCAGCATGCGTTCAAAATGTGAGAAGGGCCCGGCTGTTTGAGGAAAGTTTTTTGACTGTGATATTTTCAGCTCCCCTCTCCCTCAAAAGCACTGCTAAGAGCCTGAAAGGCAGCCTCAGGGGATAAATCCTGGCGCTCTCCTGTTGCGCGGTTTTTGAGCTCCACCATCCCCTGCTGTGCTCCCCTCGGCCCAACAATCATCTGATAGGGCAGCCCAATAAGATCCATGGTAGAGAATTTAACACCAGCCCGTTCAGAACGATCATCATAAAGAGGATCCAGCCCCATAGCCTGAAGCTTTTGATAGGCATCTTCACAGACAGCATCAGTCCTGGCGTCACCTGCTTTAAGATTGATAAGCCCGACCTTAAAAGGTGCCAGGGCTTTGGGCCAGATAATGCCCGCCTCATCATGGGATGCTTCAATCACAGCGCCAACAAGGCGTGACACCCCAATACCATAAGATCCCATATGTAAAACCCTGTCTTCCCCGTCCGGCCCCATAACACGTGCCTTCATGGGCTGAGAGTATTTTGTGCCAAAATAGAAAATATGACCAACCTCAATACCTCTGCCCTCAAAGCGTTTTTCAGGGGGAACTTCCTGTTCAAAACGTACAGGGTCGTGGACATCATCTGCAGCGGCGTAAAGTCCTGTTGTCTCCTCAAAAAAGCGTTCAACACCCTCTCCACCAGCCTCCGGCTTCCGGCCTATGATATCTTTATGGCAATGCACCTGACTCTCACCGGTTTGAGCAAGGAGGATAAACTCATGCGATAAATCCCCCCCTATAGGGCCTGTATCTGCCTTAACAGGTAAAACCTCAAGCCCCATACGTGCAAAGGTTTTCAGATAACTTACAAACATAAGCGCGTAAGAATGCCGTGCAGTTTGCTCATCCAAATCAAAGCTATACCCATCTTTCATCAGGAATTCCCGCCCGCGCATGACCCCAAAACGGGGGCGAATCTCATCCCGGAATTTCCACTGAACATGATAAAGGATTTTGGGGACATCTTTATAAGATCGGCCAGAGGCACGGAAAATTGCCGTCATCATTTCTTCATTCGTCGGCCCATAGAGAAGATCTCTGTCATGGCGATCTTTGATGCGTAGCATTTCACGCCCATAATCATCATATCGACCACTTTCACGCCAGAGATCTGCAGGTTGCAGGGTCGGCATCAAAATTTCAAGGGCACCAGCGCGTTCCTGTTCTTCATGGACAATTTGTTCAATTTTTTTCATGACACGCAAACCCAGGGGAAGCCAGGAATAAATACCCGCAGCCTCCTGTCGTACCATACCCGCACGCAGCATAAGCTGGTGCGAAATAATCTGCGCTTCAGAAGGTGTCTCTTTTAAAACAGGAAGAAAATAGTGAGATAAACGCATAAACAGTCTTTCCTTACATCCAGACCTCAACACAGGCGCGGAACACATGTAACACAACGCCCATCAGGTCCTTTGGTGATAAGCTGACATGTCCCATAAAGCAAGACTTAAGGTACACAAAACGCTTTCCAGCCTTTCAGGGTTAGTGACAGAGGGAGGATATATTACCTTCAGGAAAACTTTCTTCAAAACCCCCAAACCAGCCCCTTTCTTATAGTTTCAGTACAACTCATGGAGTGTAATCACGTGTCTGTGAGGAATTTCAGTTCCCCAAACAAGAGATTTTCTTATTATTTTTTGTTTTTTTTTAGCTTCATCCTGATTTTTTATGAATCTTCGGGATTCACACTGAAGGTTTTTTGTGAGAAAGTACGCAAAGCCCGCCGGGTTATGAAGATTTTTCCTGTCAATTTGAGGATGACAAGCATGCTGCCCCCAAACCAATATGACCAGATCATAGAAGGAAATTGTGTTGACGTTATGGCAAAACTTCCTGACCATTGTGTTGATGTTGTTTTTGCAGATCCCCCTTATTTTCTTCAGCTTGGGGGGGATTTGCACCGTCCTGACCATTCCCGTGTTGCAGGTGTTGAAGAGGCCTGGGATCAGTTTGAGAGCTTTGATGCCTATGATTTGTTTACCCATGACTGGCTAAGTGCCGTGCGTCGTATCTTAAAGCCTGATGGTTCTTTATGGGTTATGGGCTCCTATCATAATATTTTCCGTGTCGGCAGTGTCCTTCAGGATCAGGGCTTTTGGATTCAAAATGATATTATCTGGCGTAAAACCAACCCCATGCCCAATTTTCGGGGAACACGCTTTACCAATGCCCATGAAACACTGATTTGGGCTGTCCCCTCCCCAAAAGCACGCCCCGTTTTTAATTATGATGCTATGAAAATGCTCAATGATGGGGTGCAAATGCGCTCTGACTGGAGCCTGCCACTATGTTCCGGAAAAGAACGCCTTAAAGGTGAAGATGGTAAAAAAGTCCACCCAACACAAAAACCTGAATCCCTTTTACACCGTGTCCTGCTTGCAACGTCAAACCCCGGGGATGTGGTTCTTGATCCTTTTTTTGGAACAGGAACCACGGGCGCTGTTGCCCGGCGTCTTGGCAGGCATTTTATAGGCATTGAACGGGATCCTGATTATGCTGCCTTTGCACGCCGGCGCCTTGAAGCCATTCAGCCTCCCCAAAACCCGGATGATTTGGATATCACGCCGTCAAAACGTCAAAAACCACGCGTCTCCTTCGGTCAGCTTGTAGAAGATGGCATGATAAAACCGGGAGAAAAACTCTACTCACCTGACAGGAGAAACAGTGCCCGTATCCGCGTGGATGGCTCCCTGGCCCATCAAAATGCACAGGGCTCCATTCATCAGGTTGGCGCACATATTATGCGCGCACCCTCCTGCAATGGCTGGTTTTTCTGGCATTACAAAACCAAAGGGGGGTTTCTTCCCCTTGATATGTTACGGGAGAAAGCGCGATCACGCCTTTTAGAACAAAGTGAGGTTTAAGGAAGAAAAACTTTTTATATCAATGTATTGTATAGTTTTATTAAAACTACCTTCAATCACTTCACCCATCTGTTGAGGTGACCCTGTGGTTACCCCCCAAGGCAAAAACTTTCTGAGGGCCATCCCGGAGAGAGCTGCCGCCTTTTATGAAGCTGTAGCAGCTTTCTTTTGGATGGCCTTGTTGCTCCACAGAGATGTCGAGGGAATTTTTGAAAGATCGGCCCTGTTTTTATACCGCTGAGCAATATCAACCACTTCTTCCATAAGACCAGCCTGTAAGGTTGTTGGTTTAAGTCCCAGAGAGAGAAAGGTTTTATTGTCCACACGTAAATCATTTTCTGCTGCTTCATTGCGGGGATTATCGACAAACTGAATTTTTGCATCACTTATATCAGCAACCAGAGAAGCCAGCTCACGAACACGATGTGTTTCCGTCATCTGGTTAAGAATACGTACACGCTCCCCTGCTTTAGGAGGGTTTTCTACAGCCATCTGAACACAGCGTACAGTATCCTGAATATGAATAAAGGCCCTTGTCTGCCCCCCTGTTCCATGAACCGTCAGGGGGTACTTATGGGCTGCCTGCATAAGAAAACGGTTAAGAACCGTGCCATAATCCCCGTCATAATCAAAACGATTGATAAGGCGTTCATCACGACGGGTTTGATGGGTTTGTGTCCCCCAGACAATACCCTGATGAAGGTCTGTAATACGTATACCATCATTCTTATTGTAGAAATAAAAGAAAAGCTGATCCTGAGTTTTTGTCATATGATAAACAGAGCCAGGATTCGGAGGATAGAGAATCTCTTTTTCCACAGTCCCCTGTGGGGTATCCATTTTCACACTGAGATAACCTTCAGGAATTTTCATACCCGCCGTACCATAGCCATAAACCCCCATCGTGCCCAAATGAACAAGATGCGCATCCAGCTCTGCTTCCACCATAGCTGCCAGAACATCATTTGTAGCATTGAGGTTATTGTCTACAGTATAACGCTTATGACGCGCTGACTTCATGGAGTAAGGAGCTGCCCGCTGTTCAGCAAAATGGATGATGGTATCAGGGCATTCGCGCCTAAAAAGATCGACAAGACGTTCAAAATCCTTTCCTGCTGTGAGGCTAACAAAGTCTATACTACGCCCTGAGAGAGACTTCCATACCGCCAAACGCTCCCCCATCGGGCGTATCGGTGTCAAAGATTCCACTTCAAGTTCAAGATCAATGGCACGGCGTGAGAGATTGTCAACAATAAGGACATCATGACCAAGATCAGAAAGATGTAAAGCTGTTGGCCATCCACAAAAGCCGTCACCCCCAAGAATAATAACCTTCATCGTAATATGCTCACCTTGTAATCTTAAAAGTTTTTCTTACAAAAGAAATTTGCAACATTTTTAGAGGCCCACCATGAAAAAGCAAGTGGTTTTGGCTATAAGATACCGAATTATTGTATCCCCTTTCCACAGTGTTTAAGAAAGCCAAAGCTTTCCCTTATATAACAAGTTTCCTAAAATCAAAAATGTCTAAAAGAAATAGCGTTGTGAATATACTAATACCCATAGCCTTAACACTCTTATTACATTTAAAAAGCCTGTGTGGACAACGTTTTTAAAAGAATATGGAAGAGTTTAGCAAATAAAAATTAAGAGTCTTTCTAAAAAAGACACTCTGAAAAAGTATAAAATCCATGACAAAATTTTATGAATTTTCCTCTCCCACACCATAAAGCTATGGATGATATCAGGAAGAGACATAAAGGCCCCGCATACATCTATACAGGTATAGAGAAAATATATTATCTGTGGTAGATTTGTAGAAAAGTCAATTTAAAGTCATAAGCATGTCATCTCGTTCTATGAATTCTACGTTTTCGCTTCCCTCAACACGTCTCGCAGGTTTGCTGTGTTCGCGTCTGTGTCACGATCTTATTAGTCCGGTCAGTGTCCTGACCACGGCCTTAAGTGTTCTGGATGATCCCGCCTCACACGATATGCATGATGATGCCCTTGATCTTATCCGAACTGGCGTAAAACAGGCGGCTCAACACCTTGATTTTGCCCGCATGGCTTTTGGATCCAGTGGTTTTGATGACAAACCCATAGATGTAAGTGAAATTCGAACTCTTACGCATTTTGCCCTTGATAGCAGAAACATTACACTCAACTGGGCATGCAAAGAAAGCAGTTTGCCTGTAAAGATGGTACGCTTATTGCTCAATCTCTGCCTTATCAGCACCACAGCCCTTGCCAGAGGGGGTGCAGTAGATCTCACGACCCAAAAGCCCCATAATAATATGGCAGAGATGATGTTAGATCTCTCTGGCCCAAAACCCGCCCTTCCCCCTTCCGTCTCTGAGGCCCTTCAGGGCAGGACAGGCGATGATGTCAGTGATGGAAAAATGATACAGGCCTATTATACCTGGCTTATGCTTCATGAAGCAGGTTTTCAAATCCAGTTTTATGACAAAGAGAACACTCTCAAACTGCACATCACACAACAGGGCAACACACAGGGCTGAACGAAGAAAAGAGGCCTCTCTTAAAAAATAACAGGTGTGTTTTTATACCCCGTAAAGCCAGTGTAGTACAGCAATAAAAACAAGCCATAGAATCAGGGCAAGAGGTGCCCCCACACGTATAAAGTCACTAAACCTGTAGCGCCCGGGCCCCATCACCAAAAGATTGGTCTGATAAGCAATGGGGGTTACAAAGCAAACATTGGCTGCAAAAAGAACGGTCATAGCAAAGACGAAAGGATCTCCATCAACCAGAGGGGCCATTTTAAGAGCAATGGGTGTGAACAAAAGTGCTGTTGCACTGTTGGAGAGGATATTGGTCATGACCATGACCAGGAAGAAAAGGGCAGATAATAAAATGAGGGGCTCAGAATGAGCAAAAAGAGTAACAAAACCACCGGCTATCAGGGCTGCTGCCCCTGAATGTTCAAGGGCAAAGGCCATAGCAAAAGCTGCGGAAATAAGAAAGTAAACGCGGGAATCAAAAGCACGCAAAGCCTGCCGTATATTAATACATCTGAAAGCTATCATACAAAATGCCCCAAGAAGGGAAGCATAAAGAATAGGGAGATACCCTGTTGCTGCCAGAAGCATGGAGGCAGCAAATATACCCCTTGTCAGACGCGCTTTTGTACGATTGGGTAAATGGGTTTTAGACCATTCAAGGAGAATAATATCCTGATTGCGGCGCAAAGACTCAAGCCCCTGAAGAGACCCATGGAGCAAAAGAACATCACCTGCCTCCAGACGTATATCATCAAGACGCCGGCGTAACATACGATCACGTCTTTGTACTGCCAGGATAAAGTTATTATACTCTTTATGGAACATGACCTGTTTTACAGGGCGGTTAATAAGAGATGATCCTGGTGCTAAAACAGCCTCATGAATAGCAAGATCAGGGCTAAAATCTGGCCTGTCTCCTCCCTGCTGTGACATGGCCCTGACTGTTCCATCCGCTGCTGTATCAATAAACCATTCACGATGTGTGTTGAGAAGTTCTTCTAATCTGCTGCGCGTTAAAGCGAGAACAAGAACATCACCTGCCTGTAAAGTTTTCTCAAAAGGTGGAAGTTCATTTCTTTCCTTTCTAAAAACCATACGCACAGTCATATGTTCAAGCTGAGGAAAAATACCGGCAACAGGTACGGCCCCTTCTAAAGGATGGCCGGACGTGATCTCCAATTGCGCAATATATTGCCGCCCATCATATTCCCCTTTCCCATTTTCTACAGCATGATTGGGCAGCAAATAGCGCCCAAAGAGCATAAGATAGATAAGACCGGCTGACGCCAGGATAAGCCCTGGAAGTGTTGGTTCAAAAAATGTTATAGCCCTCCCCTGCGAGGCCTCAAAAACATCTGCAACCAAAAGATTGGTGGAAGACCCAACAAGCGTTGTCATGCCTGCCAGAATACAAACATAGCTCAGCGGAATCATAAAGCGTGATGCTGACATCCCTAAACGGTGTGCTATAGATGTGATAATAGGAATGAACATAATAACAACGGGTGTGTTGTTGATAAAAGCAGATATGGAAAAAATAAAACCAAAAAGAAGGAAATTCGTAAGATATGGACGCTGCATATAAAATTCTGTCAAAATCCCCGTCACGGTGTTCAAAGCGCCTGTGTGAAAAACAGCACTCCCCATGACAAGAAGTGCCATAATGGTCATAAGGGCAGGGTTAGAAAAACCTGCTAAAATATCCTTTGGTCCAAAACCGTGTTGATCAGGTGGAGAGGGAAAAAAATAAGCAAGTAAAAGAAGGGCACAGATAACCCCAACAGATGTGAGTTCTATAGGAATGGCTTCATTAAAATACAGAACAATAGCACAAAAAATAATAGCCAGAACAGCCCATAAAACAAAACTTTGTGTTAAGACAAGGCCCATATTTTTATATCTCCCTCTACCTTCCGGGATTTTTTCTTATACTCTGGAGAATATCATGAATGCTGGTTAAATTCATACCTTTCTTCAGGGAGGGCAACAAAAGCCTTTCCTCATAAAAGGTTTCTAAAAATGAGTAAAGAAAATCTTGAGGTATTTCAAAGTCAGGTTGTACAAGAATGAGTCAGGATAAAACAGAAAAAAAACATGCCTTACGCCATGCATTTGGACGGTATGCAACAGGTATTGCTATCATCACAACGCCACCGGCTCTGATAAAAAGAGATGACAGGCACCAAAGAGAACAAAGTCTTGGTATCACAGTCAACTCTTTTACCTCCGTTTCTTTAGACCCCCCTTTGGTTTTATGGTCTCTTATACGTGCTTCGGAACGCTTTGGGGGTTTTCAGAAGGCCGGCGCTTATGGGGTCAGTGTTCTTGCTGCCCGGCATAAATCTCTGGCGCAATATTTTGCAGCTCATGCTGATGTGAAGGATGCAAAAGGTGCCGTGTGGGAAAGCTGGAAGACAGGCTCCCCCCTTCTCTCAGATGCCCTGGCCCGTTTTGACTGTCAGGTAGAACGACAATATGACGGTGGGGATCATGTCATTTTCCTTGGTCGTGTTCTTCAGTTTGACGGCAGGACGACGGAAGATGAAGCCCTTACTTTTTTTCGGGGCGATTATGGTGCCTTATCAGGCCAGAAGAAAATCTGAAAACCGGGGTGTGGTCATGGCGGGGTAACAGAATAAAGGATCAGGTGTGTGCGATTAAACTGGAATGAGATACGAACACGGGCGGCGCAATTTTCAAAAACCTGGGCCAGCGCACATTATGAGCGTGGTGAAACTCAGAGCTTTTATAATGATTTTTTTGAGATTTTTGGCATAAATCGTCGCCGTGTTGCCTCTTTTGAAGCCCCTGTTAAAAAGCTTGGAGACAAACAGGGCTTTATTGATTTGTTTTGGAAGGGCGTCTTACTGGTTGAGCAGAAGTCGTCCGGACGCTCTCTTAAAAAAGCCAGGGATCAGGCTTTTGACTATTTTCCGGGCCTTAAAGACAGTGATCTTCCGCGCTATCTTCTTCTCTCAGACTTTCAGACTTTTGAGCTTCATGATCTCGACGAAGGGGAAGACTTCTCTTTCACGCTCGCGGAACTGCCAGAGAATATAGAAAAATTCAGCTTCATTTTAGGTCTGCAAAAACGCAGTTTCAAAGATCAGGACCCCGTTAATATCAGGGCAGCTGAACTTGTCGGGCGGCTTCACGATGCATTAGAGGAAAGTGGTTATAAGGATCACAAACTTGAACAGTTTCTGGTCCGTCTTGTTTTTTGTCTTTTTGCAGATGACACAGGTATTTTTGAGCCCCGTGATATTTTCCTGGATCTTTTGGAGAACAGAACGGCTGAGGATGGCTCTGATCCCGGCCTCTGGCTTGCACACCTGTTCCAGACTTTGAACACCCCGGAGAAAGAGCGCAGCACCAGTTTAGATGAAGATCTTGCACGTTTTCCTTATGTCAATGGTGCTTTATTTGAGAATCCCATCCCCATTCCCTCTTTTGACAGCACCATGCGCCATCATCTGATTGAGGCCTGTTTGTTCGACTGGTCAGCTATTTCCCCGGCGATTTTTGGCTCTTTATTTCAATCTGTCATGGACAATAAAGCACGCCGCGCACAGGGGGCACATTACACAACGGAAAAAAATATACTGAAGCTGATTGAGCCTCTGTTCCTGGATGAATTACGTGCCAAATTTAACCATATAAAAACCTTGAAAAGGGAGCGCAAAAAAAAGCTAACAGAGCTTCAGAGGGAACTCAGCCAACTTACCTTTTTTGATCCGGCCTGTGGGTGCGGTAATTTTCTGATCATAACCTATAGAGAGCTACGCCTTTTGGAAATTGACATTCTTAAAGAGCTCCACAAAGACAATAAACAGCTTATCACAGATGCATCTGAGCTCTCTAAAATTGATGTGGACCAGTTTTACGGTATAGAGATTGCGGAATTTCCGGCTAAAATTGCTGAAACGGCTTTATGGATGATGGATCATATTATGAACAGCCGTCTTAGTCTGGAATTTGGTCATTATTATGCCCGTATTCCGTTGAAAAAATCGCCGCATATTCTTCATGCTGACGCTTTAGAGACAGACTGGGAAGAGTTTATACCATCTGAGACATGCTCTTATATTCTGGGAAATCCCCCTTTTATTGGGCAGAGTTATCAATCTAAAGCCCAGCGTGAGCAAATGCGTCTTTTAACAAACCCACAGGGGAAAAGGGCCAGCCCTCTGGACTATGTCGGGGCCTGGTTTTTAAAGGCGGGGGCCTATCTCCACCATGTCCCGCCTGCATCATCTGCCCCTAAAATCGCTTTTGTGGCCACAAGCTCCATCACACAGGGGGAGCAGGTGGGACTCCTCTGGCCCCGGATTTTTGAAGACTATAAGCTTGAGATAAATTTTGCTCATCGTAGTTTTTCCTGGACTTCAGAAGCCCGGGGCAAAGCACAGGTTTATGTGGTGATCATCGGCCTCATACAGCAGGGGGAAACGCCAGAAATAAAACGCCTGTTTTCCTATGAAACATATCATGCGGAACCTTTTGAAAGTACCTGCAAATCTATCACGGCCTATCTGGGGGATGGAAGCAAGCTGGCCAACCCCCATATTGTGGTCAAGGACAGGGTAAAGCCCCTGACAGATCGCCCCAGAATGATGAATGGCCCCAAAGCCACAGATGGTGGACATTATATTTTTCGGGGAGAAGAGCGGGAGGAGTTTCTGGCCCGTGAGCCCGGGGCAGAGAAATTCCTGCGCCCCTATATCGGGGCAGAGGAATTTTTAAACGGCAAACAACGCTGGATTCTTGATCTGGCAGAGGCGGAGCCCGCAGAACTCCGCACCCTGCCCCATATTCTGGATCGTATTCGCAAGGTGAAGGCCTTCCGGGAGTCCAGCAAGAAACCCGCCACCCGGAAACTGGCCCTCACCCCCACCCTTCTGGAAGGCAAAACCATGCCTGATCAGGATTTTTTACTGATTCCAAGAGTAAGCTCCGAACGTCGGGAATATGCTCCTTTAGCCTGGATGACTCCCCCTTCTATTCCAAGCGATGCAACAACATGGTTAGCACAAGCCACCAAACCTGTTTTTGCCCTTCTGACCTCAGCCATGCATATGGCCTGGATGCGGACCGTTGCAGGACGCCTGAAAAGTGATTACAGGTATTCTGTTGGATTGGTCTATAATACCTTTCCTTTTCCAGAGGTGACGGACAAGCATCTGGACAACCTCACCCCCGGGGCGGAGGCCGTTCTGGCCGCACGGGCTGAGCATCCCGCCTCCACACTTGCTGATCTTTATGATCCTGATGTTATGCCTGCATCCCTTCGCCATGCGCATAAAAATCTTGATCAGGCTGTCGATAAACTTTACCGCAAAAAACCTTTTCAGACAGAACAGGAACGTGTTGACCATCTTTTAGGGCTTTATGAGCAATAGCTTCACCCCCTGACCTCTCCCTTAAACAAAGGCAGAAAAAGAAAAAAAACGTGAAGGCTGGGCTAAAATTTTTCTTAAAGCCGGGCTTTTTCTTAACTCTCTGTCTCCATAAAATACACCATCATGTCTCTTCCTTCTCTCTTTTGAAGGGTGCTTTTAAACCTGCTATATTTCCCCTACACATAGGCCCTCGTGTATGCGATCTCCCTCTTAGAAGGATCCCTTTTTATGAACAAAGATGATTTTCCCCTTGATGCCCCGGATATCACCGTCAATGCACGGGAAGCTTTTGGTCTTGAAAAAGACTGGATGATCCCGGCCTTTTCCAAAACAGGGGACTATACCCCGGAAATGGACCCTGCCTATCGCTTTGATCCGGAAACAACGCGTGCGCTTCTCGCAGGCTTTACATATAATCGCCGCGTTATGGTTCAGGGCTATCATGGCACAGGAAAATCCACCCATATTGAACAGATTGCAGCACGCCTGGGCTGGCCCGTTTTGCGCGTCAATCTTGACAGCCATATCAGTCGTTCTGATTTAATTGGCAAAGACACCATCGTCTTAAAACAGGGCCTGCAGGTCACAGAGTTTCAGGAAGGCGCCCTGCCCTTTGCCCTGACGCGCCCCGTCGCCCTTGTCTTTGATGAATATGATGCAGGGCGGCCCGATGTTATGTTTGTTATTCAAAGGGTTTTAGAAGAAGAAGGGCGGCTGACCCTGCCTGATCAGAGCCGTGTTCTCACACCCCACCCCTTTTTCCGTCTTTTTGCCACCACCAATACAGTCGGTTTAGGGGATGCCGCAGGGCTTTATCAGGGAACACAAATCCTCAATCAGGGTCAGCTTGACCGATGGTCTCTTATCGCGCATCTCCATTATCTTGATCCTGAAGAAGAAGTAAAAATTATTCTGGCCAAAAATCCCGGCTATGACAGTGATGAAGGTCAAAAGACCATCAAAAACATGGTGCAAACGGCATGCCTTATTCGCAATGCCTTTATGCAGGGGGATATTTCCACCGTGATGAGCCCACGCACAGTGCTCGCCTGGGCCAGTAATTTTGAAATTTTTGAAGACATAGCCACGAGCTTTCGTCTTACCTTTCTCAATCGCTGTGATGACCATGAAAAACCCATGATAGCAGAGTTATACCAGCGTGTTTTTGGAGAAGATCTCCCCCTCTCCTCACACCATATCAGTCTTGTATCATAAAGCATCTGTCATGACAGGTTCCGAGAACAGCACACACCCCTATCCGGCACAGAATGACAGGAATACGCTTTTTAAGCAGAGACTTTCGGTGGCTTTCCGTGCCCTTGCAGGGCCTAAAGCCCGGAAGAAAGACCCGGAAGGGGCGGCAACCCCCTCCGGGACAGACGCACGGGGTCATGCCGACTCCCAGGCCCTTCGTCTGAGCCTGCAGGATCAGGCACTTTATACCAGAACCTGTCCCACCCCCCCCGAAAGTGCCCTTCTTTTCAAAGCCCTTGAACAGGCACGCTATGAGGCGCTTGGTTCTTTGTGCCTTAAAGGGGTAAGTCAGAATTTAGATTCCCTTCTGACAGAGCGTTACAAAACACTCCTGACCCGGGATGACAGGGAGGGTGACACAGAGAAACTTGCTGGCATCATAAGTCTTATTCTGCGCGCATCTCTTCTGAAAGCTTCTCTGCCTTCCTGGGCAAAAAAGCTTATCACACCTCAGTATGCGCAATTTTTAGAACATAATAATTTTGTACACCTTGCTGAGATGGCCCATGATCAGGCAGGTTTCGCACAAGAGGCCCATAATATTATCAAAGCGCTGGGCTTTCCCCTTGAGCCTCCCCCGACCGATAACAAACAAAATATAGCTGAAGGAAAAACACCTCCGGCACCCCCCCCTCCACAAAGCAAAAAGCCAGAGGATGGCAGAGAACAACATGAAAGACCTGCTCTCGCTCCCGGAGGGTTGGGACAGGGCAAAAAAACTGAATCTCTCCACGACAATATTCCTGCAGGGCAACATGTTAATAAAACCCGGGCGGGAGGACATATTCCAACCTATCGGGTCTTTACAAAAGCTTATGATCAAATTGTGACAGCTGATAATCTGCGGAGTCATGCTGATCTTGTGCGTTTAAGACAAAAACTTGATGAACAAATGCCCCCACCGCATCTTTACGGCCTTGCACATGGCCTGCGTCGCCGCCTTATGGCCCATCGTCGCATGCGCTGGTCTTTCAATCCGGAAACCGGTCGTTTGGATCCTGCACGTCTGGCCAGTTTTATTATCAAACCTTTTGCCACCTCCCCTTTCAGAGAAACCGTTGACACCCCTGTTCAGGATACAGTCATCAGCCTGCTTTTAGACAATTCAGGCTCCATGCGGGGACACCCTGTTATGATGGTCGCCCTGAGCGCAGAAATTCTTGCACAAATTCTCGAATCCTGTGGCATTAAAACAGAAATTCTGGGCTTTACAACACGTGCATGGCGGGGGGGACGGGCACAACACACCTGGCGCCATGAGGGGAAACCTCCCCATCCCGGGCGTCTCAACGAACTCAGGCACATCATCTATAAATCTATGTCAGAGCCCTGGTCCCGTGCCCGTCATAAACTTGGTCTTTTACTGGATGAAGGAATACTGAAAGAAAATATTGATGGAGAAGCCATCATCTGGGCATGCAAACGCCTTCAGTCTTACCCTTTTGAAAGGAAAGTGTTGATGGTGATCTCTGATGGTGCGCCCGTCGATGAAGCAACGCGTGAGGCCAATGGCCCCGGCTATCTTGAACAGCATTTGAAAACTGTTATCAGGCGTGTGGAACGACAGGGTAATTTTGATATCACAGCACTTGGTATAGGCCATGATGTGACCCCTTATTACAAGAACTCCATCACCCTTCGCCATGTGGATGATATAGGCTCTGTCATGCTTGAAAAATTAGAGACACTTTTTCAAAATCCATCAGGACGCTCCTCATGACCTCCCTGTCTTTCTCTCAGCAAAGAAGGACAATCAGGACGAGGCTGAAAAGAAGATATAACCCCTTTAAAAAAGGCGATAAAAAAATACCCTGCTTTATGAAAGCAGGGTAGAAAAAATCAGGGTCTAAGAATTTATTTTAAGTATATATTTTAGCGTCATACCATCATGGTTGGATAAGTATGATTGCAGTCTGTCTAAGCTTTTGAAGAGAATGTTTTTTTAAGGTCTGGTGTGTCGTATAAGGGGGCGTTCTTCTTCTGTCATAGGGTGTGCCTGAGGGGGAAGGGGCGCTTTGGGATCCGCAGGAATAAACCCCACCCACATATATTTATGTTTTACCTTCCTCCTATATATTGTCTCCGTACCCTCTAACAGAAGAGAGGGGTTTATAAGTGTAAAAAGATAGGTGCCATCAGGGCCGGACGAGAAAAAAGGGCCCAATGGCACCAGAGGTGTTACCAAATCCCTTATACGCCAATAGGCAAACCCCGGAACATCCATATAGAGCAAATCTGCCTCTTCCAACGGGTCGGGCCAGTGGGGGCCATTCTTTGTTAAGTCCAGAGCGGGTTGCTGTAAATCCAGAATCCTGACACCCTTCCCCGAACAATTGATGTAAACCCAGTCGCCGCCCGCCGTTGCAGCATCATAGCACTGATCCCTTATATACCAAAAATCATTCTGGTCCGGGCCGATACGGAGAATAAGAGTATGTTGATCTTCCCTCTCTTCTCTATCCCCCTTTATCATAAAGACAGGATAACCCTTAGCATCAGGACCAGCAGGGATCATAAATCTCCAATAAGAAAAAGGAACTCCTCCTAAATAATCAAGGCCTGTTTGCCATATCTCATTCTCGCGATAGTCCACCAAATGCCCTGTCTGATCAAACACCCAAACCCCAATAGTGACAGATTCCGGGCGGTAGGGCTTGGGCATTTTTACACATTCCATCAAATCTTTGACTTTCCCACAGTCAAAACCTTCCATATACCTGGAAAAGCCTGCCACATAAAGAAGGCCATCCTGCCCTAATTGTAGCGCAGCATATTTGGTATCAAGATCCCAGTTCCCAATCTGTTTCTTAACCCAGGGGCTTCGCCCCAGACAGCGCTCCCATTGAAACACCCCCTCTGCATTAAAATGAGAAAGACAATGTCCTCCTCCCTCTATAGGAAAACCAGCTTCATCTCTGCTATAGATGGGGATACTTGTTTCTGCCAGAACATAGACATTTCCCTCCTTATCCCCAAGAATGTCTGAGGGCCGGAAAAAACCACGGCGTGTTTGTACCAACAAGCGTGGTTCCTCCTCCCCGGGCCCCAAAACATAGACCTCCAGGCGGCGTGGATTCTTATCAAGACGAATGGGAAAACCGTTTTCTTTGATAAAGTTATTCAGATATCTGTCAACCCGCACCAGATCGCCGGAAGTTGCTGTTTGTTCATTTTCCTGAAGAATAAAAAATGGGTTCTTCCCCGCCCCGGCCCCCACAATATGTCTACAGCCAACACAGTCGCTCACATAAAAGCCTGTAACACCTTTATACGTTTTTTTAAGATCATCAGGCGTAAAATAATTATGGAAAAGAGCATTCCCAAATACAGGGTCCCCGAGGAGCTCCCTGTCTGCATTCACAGTGACAGAACGAAGAAAATCATAGTCTCTTTTTTTATGAAGATTGAGCCATGGGCCTTCAAGTGTATACACCGGTGGGGGAATGCGCGGGGTCTTTTGTTCTTCAGGGGGGACAGAAGCAGCCTTCTCCCTGTTCGTTTCATCCGGATGCGTTTTTGCAGATACAGGATGGTCTGTCTTGTCTACAGATATGCCTGTCTTATCAGCTCTGTTCTCCGTCACAGTATTTAACATCGCACCCTGTGCCCTTTGCAAAGCATGAGAGGCGGCTATTTCAGAGACAAAAAGCCTGTTCGGAGATTCTGTTATCTTAAGGTTTTGTCTCGCCAGGTCATTCCGATCAGGGTTTAGAGGTTTTGCATCAGCACATGCTAAAAACTGAAAGATAGTGGTAAGATAAAAGACAAAGACACACCTTATCCGTGGGAAACATCTGATAGATTCATGTAGAGAAAACAACACTCCTACCCCCAAACTTTTTAAAAAGAGAGGTCATAAAAATTATAGATCATTTTAACTAAATTAACAAAAAAGTAAAGATTCCCGGAGGGGGGGTCAGGGTGTTCAAAACTAAGAATACAAAAATGACGTATGAGATCCGTCATAAAACCACATAAAAGGAAAGCCGAAGATCAGGTTTTTTTTGTGGAGACAAAGCGTGCAATTTTTTTCATAACACTGGGAAGAGCATAGTTATCTAACCCGTCAAAAGGAGCCCAGAGACCGGATGTATCCTCAAAACCAGAAGGGGCTTTCCCATGCCAGACCTGAAGCTCAAGAGAAAAATGTGTAAAAACATGGCGGACACGGCCATCAAGTACGTCCCAGGGGGTGGGGCAAAAGGCATGATCACGCACTTCATCATGTGACCATCTCTCCCCACGCCAGGGTGTCGAGGGCATTTCCATCATCCCCCCTAAAAGCCCCTCTTCAGGTCTTTGACGTAAAAAAACATGACCTTCCCTCTCCAGCCAGAAAACTATACCAAAACGCTCTGGCTTAGGCGCACGTAAAGATTTCACCGGATAAGACTGAGGGGCCCCGCCCCTGTATGCTTTGCAAAATTCACGCCAGGGGCAGGCCATGCAAAGGGGTTTGCGCGGTGTGCAGACTGTGGCACCCAAATCCATCAGAGCCTGCGCATAATCCCCGGGGCGTTCAGGGGTGATCAGATCACCTGCAAGGTTCTTCAATGTCTTTTTGGCTTTATCCAGAGGCTGATCAACAGCATAAAGGCGGGACATCACCCTTTCAACATTACCATCAACAACATTAGCAGGCAGATCAAAGACAAGGGCAGCTATCGCTGCAGCTGTATAGGGACCAATGCCGGGAAGGGCCCTCAACCCCTCTTCATCCCGGGGCCAGACCCCCCCAAGCACATCCCTCACATAAACCGCACAGGCATGAAGACGCCGTGCTCTGGCATAATAGCCAAGACCTGCCCATGCTGTTAAAACCTCATTCAGCTCTGCCGCCGCCAGCGCCCCAAGACTGGGCCAGCGTGTCATAAAACGCTGCCAGTATGGCCTGACAGCAGCGACTGTGGTTTGCTGAAGCATAATTTCACTCAACCACACAGCATAAGGATCAGGACGCAGCCCGGACGCACGGTCTTCAGGACGGACACGCCAGGGGAGCGTGCGGCCATGCTTATCATACCATGCCAGCAAACGCTGCCGTAAATGAGAGCGCTGTTCAGGAACAGGCGCGATCTTATTTTTATGAAACAAAGCTGCTTTGGTATTCATGACTTTTCAGGTTGTACTCTCTTATAAGATCATACTATCTTTTAAAGATTAAGACGTGAACTTTACCTTCACCTCCATAGACCGTAAACAGGTTTCAGGTGTTTATGACCAAATTCATTCTTTTCAGGCATGGCTTTTTAAGAGGCCTTAAGATATGTATTTTCAGCACAGGCTGAAACCAAAGTGCAAATAGACAACCTTTGGATACTCCTTATATTTTTAGAAAACTTTGCTTTCCAAACCTTCTTACAGTAAAAGGGAAGTGGAAAGAGGTACAATGTCAAAAACAAAACTTTCACAGTTTTCTGATGATCTCCCCTCCCTTAAGGAGACTGAAGACCTCATCCATAAGGTACCGGGGCGTCCTGTACGTTCAGGAACACATAAAGGCGCCAGCAGAGTATCACATGATAGCTTTCCCTCTGAGCAGGCCCTTATAAACTGGATCTCTGTGCAAAAAACACGGCCTGCCCGCTTTCCTGCGCCGCGTATTGGTCAAACAATCCACCGCCTTATGAAACCTTTTGTCCGAAAATTTGGGGCTGGTTTAGGAGATATTACAGATAACTGGGCCGACATTGTGGGGGAAAAGCTCGCCAGGCTCTCAAAGCCTGAACGCTTGCAAAGACACAAAGATGGACATGTTCTTGTCGTGAAAGCCACCGGATCAGCGGCATTTTTTCTGGAGGCTTCCTCGTCAAATATTCTTGACCATTTAAACAGAATTATGGGGACACATAAGGTCAGTCGTCTTTCGATACAACAAATTTCTCCTGAACAGCTTAAAACAAAGACTTAAGCAATCTGAAGAATAAAGTGCCGCATGTTGTCCCACGGGCCCCGTCTGCGTGGTACATAACAAGATCCAGGCCATTGATATATAAGGGTTTTCAACCCCTTCATGGTGCGGCTGGTGAGACTCGAACTCACACTCCGTTACCGGAACCAGATTTTGAGTCTGGCGCGTCTACCAGTTCCGCCACAGCCGCCTCTATGAAGAAATCTTTAAGCCCGGGAAAAGCCAGAAGACCATAGCGCTTTAAAAACATGGGTCAAGTCCCCTTAAAAGCAAAAGCAAAGATCTCAGAAAAAACAGATTTCATGAGCCGGGCTCCCATCTTTTAACTTCAAAAGCACCCTGTAATAAGCTAGGTTTGATACATCTTTTTTTTCATGATGACAAAAAGGTTGTGTTCATGTCTGAAACTCATATTGGCCCCAAAACCGGGACAAGCCTTGATGAAGAGGAAATTAGAAAATTTTCTGCTCTTGCAGATGAGTGGTGGGACCCTGAGGGGGCTTTCCGCCCCCTTCATAAAATGACCCCGTTCAGACTGGGTTTTTTACATGATAGCCTTACAGAACATTTTTCAGACCAGAAGAAGACACCTGACCCCCTTCGGGGTTTGCGTCTTCTGGATATAGGATGTGGCGGAGGACTTTTATCAGAGCCCATGAAGCGGCTTGGGGCCCGGGTTACAGGCGTTGATGCCTCAGCTCAAAATATTGGGGCCGCACAGGCCCATGCCCGGTCGCAAAACCTCGCCATTGACTATCGCCACACAACCATTGAAGACCTCGTCGGGCAGGGGGAACCGGCTTTTGACATTATTCTTAACATGGAAGTGGTCGAGCATGTTGCGGACCCTTCTCTTTTCCTTCAAAACTGTGCCCGTCTTCTTGCCCCTGGTGGTATCATGGTTATCTCGACCATTAACCGTACGATGAAGGCTTTTCTTCTGGCAATCCTTGGGGCTGAGTATATTCTGGGCTGGCTGCCCCGTGGCACACATCGTTTTGATAAGCTTGTAAAACCTGAAGAAATACGGCAGGCGCTGCAGGGTACAGGGATTTCCTGTGCGCCCCCTGTCGGGGCATGCTATACCCCCTTGCTTGATCGCTGGTCTTTAGGTCAGGACACCCATGTTAATTACTTCATGCTTGCCACAAGGCCCGACACCAGAAAGGGAAAGGTTCAGGAGAAGGCTCCTGAGCTCCCTTCTCCTAACCTGACCACCTGACAATCCAAAAAGGTAAAGGAAAAAGGGGACCAAACTGATGGAGACGAATCTCAGCCCCCGGACACTTCTGAGAGCTAAGAACTCATATACAAAAGCCTGTCTTCCTGAACGAGATACCCTGTTAAAAACTTTTGCTATAGCCTGAGGAGCAGGGTTAAGGAAATCTACCCTATATTTTATACCCAAAAGCCAGATCAGGTTATCATTTAACCTTCTCCCTTAAATTCCATGGCCTGGACATTCTTTTCCGGCAGGAAAGACTCAGATAAGGAGTCCCCTCTTTGATCTCAAATTCCAGGTAAGACTCTGGAAGTCAGACAGAAGGAATGGAATCCCTACTGTATAAGGCGCAAACGCTCTTGTTGTATGTTTGCTCCAATAAACTTAAAGGCCTCTCTCAAAGCCTTGCCATTTTTGGCATCAAAATAATACCCTTCCCCTGAAGAACACGCCTTCATAAGGTTTTTTGCGGCATCCTTATTGACCTGAAAGACTATAGAATAAACTTTAATGCCCTTGTCTTTTGCCTGTTGGCAAATTGCCCGCTGCCCTTTGTCCGCTGCCGTCCTGTCTGCAAATGTATTCGTAAAATTACCGGTATTTTGTCCATCTGTCATAAGAATCATAACTTTGATAGTTTCACCACCAAAAGAAGCCGCACCAGGAAAAGGGACCCCGGGCTGTAACATTTCGAATGCCCAAAAAGCTCCTAAAGCAATATCGGTTCCACCATCGGGCTGCATTTTTTTAAAAGATTTTAAAAGCTTATCCCGGTTGTCAGTTAATCCCCGCATAGGTGCAAGACGTGTACAAATTTCAGGGTAAAATCCAAAGCGATCCCACCATGGAAGAGGTCTATCGTCATTTACTATAGAGCTGAGGTGAGGAAACAGGCTTTCTTTAACACCAGAATTGGGGGTGCTGACACGCTGAGAATAAGGGAAATCGCGTGGAAGCAGGCAGTTCGTCTTCTGATTATCCTTATATTTCTCCCTCGTCTCTGCTGGTCCATCATGCCTGAGCCAGCTGGCAGGTATTTTGGCACTTCCATTTGCGGGAAGCTTTACAAAATAATTAAAAGGGACAAGGCCAATTTTTACACCATGATCACGTGCCTCTTTCGGAATCATAATATTGAGCAGATCCTGGGAAGCAGCTTTCAAATCAGACATTTTTCTTCCATTTCCGAATCTTGGCCCCATGGATCCTGTATTATCCAGAACGAGTACAACTTCCACGGGCGGACTTTCTGCTGAAGGAGGAGCAGACACTGTATCCCAGCTCACACGAACTGCTCTGCTACCATCAGTCTTTTTATCTACAAAATTAAAGAAAAAGCCAAAATAGGGTTTAATACTGGCTGTTGCTCTTAGTCTAAGCCTCCTTTCTCCCTTCTCTGTTGTGAAGTTTTGGATGTCGACATGTCCAAACTTTTCACCATCCCTGACATGAAAGTTGCTCTTTATGAAACTTTCCAGCCTTTTTTTGTCCTGTTCGGGTATAGGTGTGCCCTGCATGCCTGTAAATTTTTCTGTGAATTTCAGGGCTGCCGAATCAGTTGCAGCTCTTAACCTGTTACGTGTATCTATAAAACGTGCATAATCAACGCTGATAGCAGACAAACAACCAGCAACAACAAGAAAGACAGCGCTAAGGATTAAAACATTACCGCGCCTGTCTGCACAAAATCCCCTTAGAAAGGGTTTAAAAGACATGTTCTTCATACTTTATACTCTGAAATCTCTAAACTCTGAACTTTTATACGCTGAATATTTTTTATATTCTTTTGTTTTAAATACTTAAGTAAGTTTATAAAAATTATATATATATAGTTAAAAAATGGTTAATTTTTAAAGATTTCAGTGGTAAAGCTCAGATAAAAGACAAAATGCGACATCTGTGATCTTCAGGAAAGGTTTTACAGGAAAGGCCCTAAAGCTTTTATATGTTTTGTAAGCACATGACCAAACGCAAGCGCGCATCTGGCAGAGATTTCCCCAAAGGATCAAAGATATGCTTTTGAAGAAAATAGCCGGAAAGATTGAGGCCGTCCTGAAGATCGTCTGCTGTTGCCTCATCCTGTCCCAGAAGAAAATCTGGCAGAGGGAAAAGTTTGTCCTTATAAGGCTCTCCTAAATCCCGGCATGCTGCCCGCCCGGTCCGGGGGCTAACCCAGGCCAGGTCATTCTCTCCTCCCCCAAGGGCACACCGGGATAAATCAAGCCCATAGCCCAGAGCCTTCAAAAGACCCAGTTCCCAGCGTACATAAAGAGCAGGCCATATCGCCCTGTCATGAAGGTGGTCAAGAAGAACACAAAACGCGCTGTAGGTTTCGGGATAAGGCTCCCGTTCAGGCAGAACTGCAACAGCCAGAGCACAGGCAGATAAAAGACCAGAAAGGGAGAGAGCCTCCTGCATAAGACCTGAAGCACGTGCTTCCTTCATCTCCAGCGTAAAAGTTCCAAGATGTTCCTGAAGACGGGCGCGCCAAAGCGCCACAACCTGGTTGCCGGGTTCCGCAAGGGCACGTTGTTTTTGCGACCGTACCCCACGTAAAAAACCAGCATGACGGCCATAATCCTGCGTGAAAAGCTCCAGAATAAGGCCCGTTTCCCCATGTGGCCGCGCGGCCAGAACAATGCCCTCATTTTCCCACTGCATAAATGCCTGAACCTTTTCTCTTAAAACATATGTTTTCAAAAACAGGGACCATGTAACACGTATAAGCCTTTTTTCTGATAGCGGTGGTCACCCTGTTATATTGCCTACAAGGGGAGGCTGTGTCTCTGATAAAACACCCCCAAGACGAAGAGGATAACACGCCGTGGCAAGCCCTGTGGCCTTATCGGTCTCAACAACAAGACCACAAAGTGTTGCCTCCCCTTCTGCGACCTGGAAACGCCCCCCTGGCAGACGGGTTTGATAACGTCTGAGAGGCTCGGTTTTGTCCATACCAATGACAGAATTATAATCCCCTGTCATACCGGCATCCGTTTGATAGGCTGTCCCCCCCGGCAAAATATGATGATCTGCGGTAGGAACATGTGTATGTGTGCCGACAACAAGGCTTGCCCGGCCATCACAAAAATGCCCCATTGCCATTTTTTCAGAGCTTGCCTCCGCATGAAAGTCCAGCACAATGGCATCTACATCTCTGCCAGGGAAACAGGCGTCCAGCTGAGCCTGAACAGCGACAAAAGGATCATCCAGAGAATCCATAAAAATCCGGCCCAGAACATTCATCACCAAAAGTGTGTATCCCTTTATGTGGTAAAGATTAGCCCCACGTCCCGGCACCTCCTCCCCACGTGGATAATTGAGGGGGCGCAACAAACGCGGTTCGCGATCAATATAGCTTAAAATCTCCCGTTTGTCCCAGGCATGATTGCCAAGCGTGATAACATCTGCCCCTGCCCTAAACAGCTCTTCTGCTGTCTTTTCCGTAATGCCAAAACCACCGGCAGCATTTTCTCCATTCACAATAACGGCATCAAGCTGCAAAACCTCACGCAAACGGGGCAGGTGCTCACCAACAGCCCTGCGCCCTGCTTTTCCAACAACGTCACCAATAAAAAGCAATTTCATATGGTTTTAGCCTTTCCCCTTTTAAGCATCATCGTCATGCTCTGTAAAACAATGTGCGCCCTTCTCTGTTATCACCCAGTCTAAAGGCTGGTCATGAGGCTCAGAAGGAATCCTGTCCTCATATTGCCCGGAAAAAGCAATCCCGGTAACCACCACCTGTGTCCTGGCACGCAAATACGCCAGAGTTCTGTCATAATATCCCCCACCCTGTCCCAGACGCTGCCCCTTTTCATCAAAGGCCAGAAGCGGGGTCAGGATAAGATGAGGTATCACTTTGTTAGCAGATGGGCAGGGCTCTGAAAGACCAGAGCGGCCCCTGCACAGCCTGTCCCCTTTTTTCCAGAGACGAAAGGAGAGGAGATTTGATTCTTCTATAACAGGCAAGCTTAAGAGAATGCCCTTTTCAGCCAAATCATACATTAAGGGGCGGGGATCCAGTTCAGATCCCAAAGGCCAGTACCCCGCAATTTTGTAAGTTTTATGCAGGAGATGCTCCGGAAAATGCCTGATAATGGCAAGAGACGAGGTTTCGCCTGAAAGGTCAAAAGCCTGTTTGCGTTTTCTTCTTGCCTGTTTGCGGAGCTCTTCTTTTGTGTATGTGAAAGGAAAGCCATCCCTCTGCTTCAAGCCGATCCCCCCTCTTCAGCTAAAGCGGCCCCGCCTGCGCCGCGTGGACAGAAAATCCTTTGGGACCTGATAAGCCAGGTGGGTGCTACATAGAAAGGACCACGATCCTCTCCAGAGGCGGCTCCCCTAAAGGATGGGTACGGTCTCCAGGATATATGTCCGGCGCGCACGCGGCAGAAACCGCCTGTGCTCTCTATAAACATTTTCCTGCCTGTCCTCAAGGTCTGCCGTCAACATGTTTCTCTAAAATCTGGCAAAGATCTTCCAGACGCCTGGCAGCATCATGGGTACTATATGCCATATCGGCCTGCACAGCCCTGATGTCATCATGCCGTGATCCCTGAAGAGAATCAGGGGCCTGTGAATCTGGTCCCCTCTCCCTGGATAAAAGGGATTGTTTTGCCTGTTTCAAAGCCTTTTGTCTGTCATGCAGCTCATCAATAAGGCTAAGTGCTGTCATGATCAAAAGGCGCTGATCGCCAATCTGGCCATGGTGTCCGGCCAGGGTACGAATACGGGCATCGAGCTCTTTTCCCAAAGCCTCAATATGGGGTTTTTCATCCTCTTCACACCTCATAGGGTAAGATCGATCATTAATGGAAAGGGAAATTCTGACACTCATTTTGACTCCTTCAAAGCATCACGGACTTCTTGCATAGCCTGATCCAGAGTCTTTGAAGCCTCCTCCGTGAGACGAATCATCTCCTGTCTCTTACCCTGATCTGCCTTCATAGCTTCTATTTTTTCAAAAATTCTTTGAAAATGCTGTTCAACACGTGTAACAGCAAGATTGAGACGTTCAAGAGCGTGTTCAGGATTCTCATCATCATAGGACTTGTGAGTCTTGTTTGTCATGCTTATACGCCTATCCTGTATGGGCTTGTTGAACCAAAGTAAAGTTTATAAACTAAATTGTTCGTCTATTGTAAGGACATGGAGACCTTTTTGACAATATCCCCCCCGCTTCCTTTAAAAGATATGGCCAATGCGGTACGTATGCTTGCTGTTGATGCCGTTGAAAAAGCACAATCAGGACATCCTGGTATGCCGCTTGGTATGGCCGATGTTGCAACGGTTCTTTTTGCCAACTGGCTTGTTTTTGATCCGGAAGATCCTGCCTGGCCGGACAGAGATCGCTTTGTACTCTCAGCGGGCCATGGCTCTATGTTGCTATATGCTCTCCTCCACATGACAGGTTATGAATCTGTGTCTTTAGAAGAAATCAGGCGCTTTCGCCAGCTGGATTCCCTCACCCCGGGCCATCCTGAATATGGTCACACACCCGGTGTGGAGACAACAACGGGTCCTTTGAGCCAGGGACTGGCAACAGCGGTGGGTATGGCCCTTGCAGAACAGCGTCTTGCCGCACGCTTTGGCGGCGATCTTGTCAATCACAGAACCTATGTTATGGCCTCTGACGGAGACTTGATGGAGGGTTTGTCTCAGGAAGCTATTGCTCTCGCAGGTCATTTATGTCTGAACAAACTTATTGTTTTATGGGATGACAACCGTATTTCCATTGATGGTGACCTTGCCTTATCAGACAGTCTTGACCAAAAAACACGTTTTGAATCTGCGGGGTGGGAGGTTATGGACATCGATGGCCATGACAGAGAAGCTATAGGAAAAGCCCTTGCCTTCGCTCAGACGGTTTCAAAACCATTTCTGATTGCCTGCCGTACACATATTGGATACGGCGCCCCCACAAAACAGGGCTCTGCAGCCTCTCATGGTTCTCCTCTGGGAGAGAAGGAAACAGAGGGTCTGCGTCAGGCCCTTGCATGGCCGCACCCTCCCTTTGTGATACCTCATGACATACGTGATGCCTGGAGAACGCCCGGTAAAGCAGGTAAAGAAAGACACAAAGCCTGGCTGGCGCGCCTTGAGTCTTCACCTCATCGGGAAGAGTTTCAGCGTTGCCTGGAAGGCATCTTCCCTGAAAACCTTAAACAGGTATTTGAAGAACATCGCGCCTCTGTGTCTCTGAAGGCGCCATCAGTTGCAACACGGAAGGCCTCTGGTGATGTTCTTGAGAAAATCTCTCCTTTTCTCCCGGAATTTCTTGGAGGATCTGCTGATCTTTCAGGCTCCAACAATACACATGCGCCTGACATGACATCTATAGGCCGGGGAGATTTTTCCGGACGTTATCTTCACTATGGTATTCGCGAACATGCTATGGCAGCAGCCATGAACGGTATGGCGGTTCATGGTAGCATCATTCCCTATGGAGGAACTTTTCTTGTTTTTTCAGATTATGCGCGCCCGGCCATACGTTTATCTGCTTTGATGAAACAGCGTGTTATCTATGTTTTCACACATGATTCCATAGGTCTTGGTGAAGATGGCCCAACGCATCAGCCAATTGAACATTTAGCAGCCCTGCGGGCCATTCCTCATCTCCATGTTTACCGGCCCTGCGATGCTGTTGAGACGACAGAATGCTGGGCGCTGGCCTTAGAACGTAAGGACGGCCCAAATGCCCTTATTCTTACACGGCAAAGCCTTCCTACACTTCGCACGCTTGAGCCATCTGAACATCAGGATGAAGACAAAGATGAAGACAAAACAGCAGGCCTTCTTCACCAAAATCTTAGTGCACGGGGTGCTTATCTTCTCTCTCCCTGCCCTCAGGGGCTTGAGGAACGTGCCGTTCTTCTTGCAACCGGTTCAGAAGTTCATCTGGCCCTTAAAGCGCAGGAAAGCCTGACCAGCAAAAAAACAGGTGTTCGGGTTGTCTCTCTTCCCTGCTGGGAGCGTTTTGAAGAGCAGAGCGCAGCCTATCAGAGGGAAACCCTTGGGACAAACCTTCCTGTGATTGGCGTGGAAGCTGCATCCTCTTTTGGCTGGGGGCGCTGGACTGGACAACAGGGCGGTTTTGTAGGGCTTTCAGATTTTGGGGCCTCTGCACCTGCGGAAGATCTTTTTTCTCACTTTAACATGACAAGTAAGGCCATTGTTGAGAAGGCTCTTCAATGTATAAAATAGATCGTGAACACACTATCCTCTGTCTCAAACCTTTTGAGAGCTTAAGTTCCACATGACCTCCACACCGTCTTTAGAGACACTCATCTCACGTTTAAGGGGTTTATATCAGGGTAAAATTGATCTTTGTCTCGACAGGATCGAAGTCCTTCTTCAAAAACTTGACAATCCACACACGCATATGCCCCCTGTTGTCCATGTGGCGGGAACCAATGGGAAAGGTTCAACCCTCGCTTTTATCCGCGCTATGGCCGAAGCTCAGGGCCTGCGCGTTCATGTCTACACCTCTCCCCATCTGGTGCGCCTTCATGAACGTTTCGTGGTGGCAGGTCACATCATTGATGAGGGAACCCTCGTCAAAGCTTTACAGGATGTAGAACGCGTCAATCATGGCTCTCCCATCACGTTTTTTGAAATTATGACGGCGGCAGCTTTCCTTATTTTTTCTCAACAACCTGCGGATCTTGTTCTGCTTGAGACAGGGCTTGGAGGCCGGTATGACGCCACCAATGTAATTAAAAACCCGGCCCTTAGCCTTATCACCCCTGTTGATCTGGATCATCAGGCTTTTTTAGGAGAAACACTTTCAGCCATCGCCAGAGAAAAAGCCGGTATTATTAAATCACACAGACCTGTAATTTTAGGCCCCCAGGATAAAACAGCCCGTGACATTCTCTCTGCACAGGCTCAGGCTCTTGAAGCTCCTTTGCATGTATGGGGGGAAGATTATAAAGCCTTTCTTCAGGAGGGCAGGCTTATTTATCAGGACGAAACACGTCTTTTAGATCTTCCCGTACCAGCCTTAAGAGGACAGTTTCAGCTGGAAAATGCAGGCCTGGCTGTGGCCGCCGCACTGGCACTTGGTCTCCGGGATGATGCCATCGCAAAGGGCCTTCAGGCCGCACACTGGCCCGGCCGTCTTCACAGACTGACAGAAGGGATTTTAGCAGACCGTGTTGATGCTGAAGGGGGAGAGGTCTGGCTTGATGGTGCACATAATGCTCATGGCGCACGTGGTCTTGCCACGGCCATGGCGGATCTCGAGCAAAATGCCCCCAAACCCCTTGTCCTGATTGCAGCCCTTAAGGGGAATAAAGACCGCAAAGCCTGGCTTGATCCCTTTAAAGGTCTGGCAAGTCTTCTCATCTCTGTTCCTTTGCCGAAAACAAGTCTCTTTGATGGTCAGGGTGCAAAAGATTCCCCAAAACCTCAGGGACCTGCCTTTCATGAAGACGCTTTTGAAGAGGCAGAGCTTCTGGCTGAACTGGCAAGAGAGGCAGGTTTGCCTGCCCTTTTCGCCCCCTCTGTCAGCTCTGCTGTTCAGGGCGTTTTGGCCTTAGAGAAAACACCCCGCCTTCTCATCACAGGCTCACTGCACCTTGTTGGCTCTGTTCTTCAGACTTCAGATATGGAGAACTCCTGAAATCTCTCCCTAGCATAAACATTTTCTTTTGAGCGTGATACCTGCCAAAAAACACATGAGAACAATGAAAGAAAAATTGTAAAGAAAATTTTTCTTCTGTACCCCTTGAACCTCTCCCTTTTCTTCCCTATCTCGCACAGTGTTAGCAGACAAACCTTTTGAGTGCTAACACGTCTGTAATCTTAAATATCAAACATATAGCTTCAATTCAGGAGTAACCTAAAATGAACTTACGACCTTTGCATGACCGTGTTCTGGTCAAGCGTCTTGAAGAAGATGAAAAAACAAGCGGCGGTATTATCATTCCTGACACTGCCAAAGAAAAACCCCAGGAAGGTGAAGTTTTGGCCGTCGGCCCGGGGAGCCGTGATGATAGCGGCAAACTGGTTCCGCTTGATGTCAAAGCCGGCGATCGTATTCTGTTTGGCAAATGGTCCGGAACAGAAGTGAAACTGAGCGGCGAAGACAGAATTATCATGAAAGAATCCGATATTCTCGGTGTTCTTGATAAATAATTACCCTCACATAAAAAAACTTAAAGGAGTTTAACCATGGCGGCAAAAGACGTTTCTTTTTCCACTGATGCCCGTGACCGTATGCTCAAAGGCGTTGATGTTCTCGCCAATGCAGTCAAGGTCACCCTTGGCCCTAAAGGTCGTAATGTTGTTATTGAAAAATCCTTTGGCGCACCACGCACCACAAAAGATGGTGTGACTGTTGCTAAAGAAGTTGAGCTGGAAGATAAGTTTGAGAATATGGGCGCACAAATGCTGCGGGAAGTGGCTTCCAAAACCAATGATGAAGCCGGTGATGGCACCACCACAGCCACTGTTTTAGCTCAGGCTATTGTCCGTGAAGGCATGAAGCGCGTTGCTGCTGGCATGAATCCTATGGATCTGAAGCGCGGCATTAATAAAGCCGTTGCAGATGTTATTGGAACTGTTCAGGGCAAAGCCAAAAAAATCACAAATTCTGGTGAAGTTGCTCAGGTTGGCTCTCTTTCTGCCAATGGTGAGCGTGAAATTGGTGAGATGATTGCCAAAGCTATGGATAAAGTTGGCAATGAAGGTGTTATCACTGTAGAAGAAGCCAAATCCCTGGCTACAGAACTTGATATTGTTGAAGGCATGCAGTTTGATCGCGGCTATTTGTCTCCTTATTTCATCACCAATCCTGACAAAATGAAGGTTGAGCTGGATGATCCCCTTATCCTGCTTCATGAGAAAAAACTTTCTTCTCTTCAGCCTATGCTTCCTGTTTTGGAATCCGTTGTTCAGTCTGGCAAGCCACTTATGATCATTGCTGAAGATATTGAAGGCGAAGCTTTGGCAACTCTGGTGGTCAACAAATTGCGTGGTGGCCTGAAAGTCGCGGCTGTTAAGGCGCCGGGCTTCGGTGATCGTCGCAAAGCCATGCTTGAAGATATCGCTATTTTGACAGGTGGTCAGGTGATTTCTGAGGATTTAGGGCTCAAGCTTGAAAATGTCTCCATGGACATGCTGGGCACAGCTAAACGCGTGAGCATCACCAAAGACGACACCACCGTTGTCGATGGTGCAGGCAAAAAATCGGATATTGAATCCCGTATTGCTCAAATCCGTCAGCAAATTGAAGATACAACATCTGATTATGATGCTGAAAAACTTCGTGAGCGTCTTGCCAAACTGGCTGGCGGTGTTGCCGTTATCCGCGTTGGTGGTGCCACAGAAATTGAAGTGAAAGAGCGTAAAGACCGTGTGGATGATGCCCTGAATTCAACCCGTGCTGCGGTTGAAGAAGGTATTGTTGCAGGTGGTGGAACAGCCCTTTTGCGGGCCTCCAAAGCCATCACGGTTAAAGGTGACAATGATGATCAGAATGCTGGTATTGCGATTGTTCAGAAAGCACTGGAAGCACCGGCACGTCAAATCGCAGAAAACGCCGGTGTTGAAGGCTCTGTCGTCGTCAATACTGTCTTTGAGTCCAAAGATGAAAACTTTGGTTTTGATGCACAGACAGAAACTTACGTCAACCTTGTGGATTCTGGTATTATTGACCCCATGAAAGTTGTGCGTACAGCACTTCAGGATGCTGCTTCTGTCTCAAGTCTTATTCTGACCACAGAAGCTGCCATCGCAGAAAAACCTAAAAAAGAAAGCGCAGCCGCCCCTGCTATGCCCGGTGGTGGTATGGGTGGCATGGGTGGTATGGATTTCTAAACCCATCTCACCTTCAATATATGCCCTCCCGGGGGCTTAGGATTTACCATAAAATCCGGAAGGGTGGTGACAGAAGTCACCACCCTTTTTTCTTTTTAGAGCTGAAATAAAACTCTCTCCTTAGAAAAAAGAGCTGTCTCCTTTTCTCCTTTGGTATAAGAAAGGAGGTAAAGTATGAAAGACAGACAAAAAAATTTTAAATACGCATGGCTGTCTTGTCCTGTGTTTAAGCATGTATAAAGAGATATAGATTATGATGCCTTCCCCTCCTCCTTTTCAAAATGCTGATGAGGACGCCCGTATCCTTGAGGCAGAGGTCAAAGAGCTTCATCAGGATCTTGGCAAGATTCAAAACGCCCTCAAAACCATTATTCTTGGTCAAAATTCCGTCATTGATCTGGCACTGATTGCGCTCCTGTCCGGGGGACATGCTGTGCTTGTCGGGGCCCCCGGACTTGCAAAAACCCTTTTGGTCGAAAGTTTGGGGCAGGTTATGGGACTTCAGGCCAAACGTATTCAGTTTACGCCTGATCTTATGCCCTCTGATATTTTAGGTTCAGAAGTTTTAGAAGAATCACCTGAGGGGAAACGTTCTTTTCGTTTTATTCCCGGGCCTGTTTTCTGTCAGCTCTTGATGGCGGATGAGATCAATCGTGCCAGCCCACGAACGCAGTCAGCCCTTCTGCAGGCTATGCAGGAATCACATGTGACCATTTCCGGGGAGCGCCGCGATCTCCCACATCCTTTTCATGTTTTGGCAACCCAGAACCCACTTGAGCATGAAGGAACCTACCCCTTACCCGAGGCACAGTTAGATCGTTTTCTGTTCCAGATTGATGTGCCTTATCCTCAACATGAAGACGAGCGTGCCATGCTGATTGCCACAACAGGGGAAGCTTTGGCCCCTCCCCCTCAGCTTTTAGAGGCTGAGCACCTGATGAAAGCTCAGGCCCTTGTGCGACGTCTTCCTGTAGGTGAATCTGTTTTAAAGGCCATTGTTCATGTGACACGTGAGGCCCGTCCTGAAACTTCATCCTGGTCCCGTGCACGGGAGAGTATAAGCTTTGGTCCCGGGCCACGGGCGGGCCAGGCTCTCATGCTTGGCGTACGTGCCAGGGCTCTGCTTCAGGGGCGTCTTGCCCCTTCTGTAGACGATGTCAAAGCTTTAGCCCCTGCAGCACTCAAACATCGTATGTCCCTTAACTTCTCTGCACGTGCAGAAGGCGTCACGGTGGAGAATCTTATTTCTGATCTCCTGACCATGCTGGAATAGGACATGATGTTATGAAGACCAGCCCTCCCTTTTTCAAATCTGCCTCAAAAAATTCTTCTGCGCGCCAGCAGGCTGAACATCTGGCCTCTCCGCTTCCTCCTCTGCTGGCTGAAGCAGAAAAAGTGGCCGAAAGCCTGTTTCAGGGCATGCATGGACGGCGACGTGCAGGACAGGGGGAAACATTCTGGGATTATCGTCCTTATCGTCCTGAAGACAAGCCCTCTGTTATTGACTGGCGGCGTTCAGCACGCTCTGATACCCTTCATGTTCGGGAGAATGAGTGGGAAGCTGCAGAGAATATATGGATGTGGCGTGACGGACGCGCCGGCATGGCCTGGTGCTCATCCCCCCATCTGCCTTCAAAAAAAGAAAGAGCCTCTGTTGTACTCTTAGCCCTTGGGATTGTGCTCTCCCGTGGGGGGGAACGTTTGGGTGTTTTAGGGGAGCGGACACATACAGGAAAAGCTGCCCCTGAAGCTTTAGCACACGCTTTTGACACAAACAGAGAAGAAGGGGATACACTAAAATCTCTTTTGGAAGCCTCACCGTCCTCAAAGCGCGCTCACCTTGTTATTGCCAGTGATGGCTATGATCCCCTTCATTTTTGGGAGAAAGCACTCTCCCGACTGGCGGGGCCAGATATACGGGGGATTTTCCTTCATATAACAGACCCCGCTGAAGAAAATTTTCCTTTTCGGGGTCGCCTTCGCTTTGAAGCCATGAACGGGCAGGATTCCTGTATTTTAGGCCGTGCAGAAAAAATCCGTGAGGCCTATCGCCAGCGTTTTCGGGATCACCGAACAGCGCTCAAAAAGCTGGTACAAGGCTTGGGCTGGTTTTATTTTCCCCATAGAACAGATGCTCCAGTGGCTCAGGCCCTGGCCCGTTTATACGCATATTTTGAGGAAAAAAGTTTGAAGACAGACCCCTCTCCCTTCATGGATAATCAACACAAAGACAGAGATGTCCCACAAGATCAAAAGGAGGGGCCTTTATGATAGCCGCTGGCCCGCTTGGTTTTACCGCACCCTGGCTGTTAACGGGTCTTTTTGTCCTGCCCCTTCTCTATTGGCTCACACGTCTGAGACCTCCACCACCGAAGACGCAGGCCTTTCCTCCCTTTTTCCTGTTACATCAGATTATAACACAGGAGGAAACCCCGGCACGGACACCCCTTCTGCTTCTTCTTTTAAGACTTCTCATTGTCACACTTTTTGTCCTTGGTCTTGCCAAACCTGTCCTGTTCCCAACACCAGACAGCGGAGCGCGTGCACGTGTTTTAGTGATTGATGATGGCTGGGCTGCTGCAGGGCTTTGGGAACGTCTCACACATGAAGCCCTCATTTCCCTTCAAAATGCAGAGCGGGCTGAGGCACGTGTTGCACTTCTCTTTACGGCTCCGCCTTATGAGACCTCTCTTTGGATGTCCCCTGAACAGGCGCAGGAACGGCTGGAGAACCATCACCCCAAGGCCTGGCCTGTCAACAGAATAAAAGCCATGCAATTTGGTCTGAAAGACATAAAAAAAGGGGATAAGGCCGGAGAGATCGTCTGGTTTTCTGATGGCGTGGATGATGGCTCTTTTCAGGAAGCCTTTGCGTTTTTACGAGATACGTTCACCCCTTCGTCTCTTCGCCTTTATACACCGCCCCCGGAGACTGCTCCTCTGGGCCTCATACCACCGCGCCTGACGGATAAGGGCTTTGAGATGAATCTTATACGGGTCAAAAGTGAGGCTGCTCGCAGTATAGGCGTGAGCGCTTATGACCGTGCCGGGGAAAGCCTTGCAAAGCGTCAGGTCCGGTTTGAGAAAGGTCAGGAGATGGCCAGACTGGTTTTTTCTTTACCCTCTGAACTGGTCAACCGTCTCTCTGTCCTGCGCGTTGAAGACTATGCTTCAGCGGGCGCAACAACGCTTGTTGACTCTTCCTGGGGGCGGCCACGTGTGGGCCTTGTCTCTGACAGCCCTGATACACCCGCCCGGCCCCTTTTATCCGGATCTTACTATCTTCAAAAAGCCCTTACCCCACACACACATTTGGAACAGGGGAAGCTTGAGGATATATTACAAAACCCACCCGCAGCCCTTTTTATGACAGATTACAGACAGGACAAAGATAAAGAGCTTCAGGCCTATGTTGAAGATGGAGGTCTTCTTGTTGTGTTTGCAACACCGCAGCTGACAGAACAGGCAAGTCCCCTCTTTCCCGTACGCCTTCGCAGTGCCGGGCGGGATTTAGGAGGGGCTCTGCGCTGGGATAAACCCCGGAATTTAGATGTTTTTTCCTCAACAAGCCCTTTTACAGGCCTTACAATCCCCCAAAACCTTAAAGTCAGGCGTCAAATTCTTACCCAGCCAGAACCAGATTTGGAGAAAAAAATCTGGGCACGTCTGGAGGATGGCACCCCCCTTGTGACCTCAGCACCCTTTGGCAAAGGCCGTGTCGTTTTCTTCCATATCGCACCCCAGCCCAACTGGTCAGATCTTCCCCTACACGGTCTTTTTGTTGATATGCTTCAACGGGTTTTGAGCTATGCACGCCATAATACCCCCGGGGAAGCAGACATAATGGAACCATCTTCTTCCCAAAACACAGTCAGGGAAACCTATACTCTCACGCAAACCCTGGATGCTTTTGGTCAGCTGAGCCCCCCGGACTTTACCTCTGAAAAGATGAATATATCCAGAGACAACGTCTTAAAAAATGTGCCTTCAGGACCAGATTCCCCCCCCGGCCTTTATGAGGGACCAACAGGACGCCTTGCACTGAATGTTCTTCAACCTGGGTCTCGTTTAAAGGCCCTGCCAAACGGCCTTTCCGGTCTTGAAGAAAAAAAGTTTGGGGCCCAACCTCCACGCCCTCTGGCAGGTATTTTTCTGTTTCTGGCCTTTCTTCTTCTGCTGTTTGATGGCTTTGTAAGCTTTATCATGTCCGGACGCCTTCAGGGCATGATAGCACGGCTTACCCCTGTGTTTGCCTTTGCCCTGATGATACCTGTTATCCTCCCCGAATCTGCCATGGCTCAGGGCAACCGCAAACCAGCCCGGGAAGCTCCCTTCGATCATACACTTACTGATGCAGTCACACATCTTCGCTTTGCCTATATCAAACGGGGCGATATACGGCTTGATCAGGTCAGTCAGGCCGGCCTTAAGGGCCTAAGCCGTGTGATAGCCCGGCGCACAAGTATTGAGCCTGAAAGTCCCAGAGGCCTGGATATTTCGAAAGACAACCTTCTGCCCTATCCTTTAATTTACTGGCCTGTCAGAGAAGAGGAGCAGGCTCTGCCCCCTGAAACAGCAGCAAAAGTTTCCGCTTATCTTAAAAGTGGAGGTCTGATTGTCTTTGATACCCGGGATGCTGATCGTGAAGCTTTGCGTCTGGGTGCCCCCCATCCGGGCCTTGTCAATCTTTTAGATAAAGTTGATGTCCCTGTTTTGGAAAAACCCTCCAAAGACCATGTTCTTTATAAATCTTTCTACCTTCTTAAACAGTTCACAGGACGTTTTTCATCAAATAATGTCTGGATTGCTGCCAAAACAGAGGACAATAAGCTTGATGGTATCTCCGGCCTTCTTATTGGTCCCAATGACTGGGCATCGGCCTGGGCGCTCAGTGATGACGGCATGCCCGTTGTCTCCTTAGGGCACGAAAATTTTCAACAATATGAAGATGCCCATCGTTTTGGGGTCAATCTTGCCATGTATGTTCTGACAGGGAATTATAAAGCGGATCAGGTTCATGCCCCGGAACTTCTTAAACGTTTGGAGCATAAAAAGTGAGTCTTGATTTCTCCCCTCTCATCCCTGTCTGGCTGATCCTTATTTTGGGGGGGTGTGCTGCTCTTACCCCTGTTCTTACCCTGTCCTCAAACATGAAAAGTTCTGTTTTGCGTGCCCTGGCAGCAGGCACTTTTCTTCTGGCCCTTTTCAACCCTGTCTTTGTTCGTGAGGACAGGGAGGATATTCCGGACAAGCTTCTTGTTCTTATCGATCAAAGTGACAGCATGACCCTGGAAAAACGTGATGAGGCAGCGGATCAACTCCTCCGCAAAGTTCGTGACATTAGCCAGCAGGATCCGGGCCTTGAACATGTTGAAATCCGGTTTACAAACAGCTCTGATGGCACACGCCTTTTGCCATCCTTAAACCAGGCCCTGGCCACGATTCCCAAAACACGCCTTGCAGGTGTTCTGGCTCTGACAGACGGACAAATACGTGACGGCGGAAGGCTTGCGGATCAGCTGGATCTTAACGCGCCCTTTCATGCCTTTATCACTGGCAATCCCAAAGCACGTGATCGCCGGCTCATCCTGCTCTCCACCCCGCGCTTTGGACTTGTTGGTGAGACAATAAATTTTGTCCTTGTTGTGGAAGACCCGGGTCATGAAGGCGAAAGTGTACAGATATCGCTTGTCCTTAATGGGCAGGACAGGCATGTGATCACGGCCAGAATTGGAGAAAAAGTCAGCTTCCCCATCCAGCTCCCCCATCGTGGAGAACATGATATCAGCCTTTCTGTAGATGCCGTCCCGGAAGAACTGACGCTTATCAATAACCATGCAGGTTTTCGTCTTGAAGGGGTGCAGGATCGCCTCCGCGTTCTCCTTATCACGGGGGAGCCCCATGCCGGATCACGGGACTGGCGCAATCTTCTCAAATCAGACCCTTCCACAGATCTTGTCCATTTTACCATTTTACGTCCCCCCGGTAAAAGTGTCATGGCAAGACGTGAAGAGCTTGCTCTCATCCCCTTCCCTACCCATCAGCTTTTTCAGCAACTGATTGAAAAGTTTGATCTTATTGTCTTTGACCGTTACCCATTGCGGGGCGTTCTCTCCCCGCTTTATCTGGACAATATTGCGCGCTATGTAGAAAAAGGCGGAGGGCTTTTGGTCACAGCCGGACCCCCTTATGCAGGGTCTGAGAGCCTGTATCACTCCCCTTTAGCGGCTGTTCTTCCTGCACGACCAACAGGAAAAATCATCACAAAGCCTTTTCGTCCCACTCTGACAGACACAGGCATGCGTCATCCTGTAACACGCGTTTTTACAGCACCATCACAATCCTGGGGACGCTGGGCCAGGCTTATTGAAGCAGAAACATCTTCGGGAACCGTTCTTATGGCAGGTGCCGAAGACCACCCCCTTTTGATTTTGGATCGCGTGGGCAAGGGCAGGGTTGGTATTTTGCTCTCTGATCAGGCCTGGCTTTGGTCACGGGGTATTGATGGGGGTGGGCCGTCCTCAAACCTGTTTCGACGTCTTGTCCACTGGCTGATGAAAGAGCCGGAATTAGAAGAAGAGCGTCTTTTGGGATCCTTCAAAAAAGGGCGTCTGCATCTTGAACGCTTTAGCCTTTCCCCTTCCCCACAACCAGCCCTTATCACCACCCCCTGGGGGGAAAATATTGACCTGCCCTGGCGCCAAACAGGATCGGGGCATTATACAGCGGACCTTGACCTCACACCTGATCAGAAAGACAAAATACCTGCAGAAGATGGCGGAGTATGGGGCATTCAGTCAGGTGATCTGTCTCGCTTTATCACGGAACATCCCAGCAATCCGGAGGAATATAAAAACGTGAAAGCTACCCCTGACAAACTTATCTCCCTAGCTGAAACCACAGGGGGCCGTATTTTTAACACAGGTCTTCAGGCTGACGCTATGCCTGAACTGAGACGTGTGAACCCCGGTGCCAGAACCTACGGGCAGAGCTTTGCAGGTCTTATCAAAAACGGGGAAACGCGTCTTTTAAAACAGGAACGGCAGGCTCTCTGGCCTGCCCTCCTCCTTCTTGTCGCTGGCCTGTTAGCTCTTGGTGCAGGCTGGCTGTATGAGGGACGAACATCAAATTCCGGTTTATGAAAGAAAAAATTAAAAGTAAAATTCCTCTCTTTCCTGTCAGGAACAAATAAATTAAGCTTAAGGGCTAAAGCATGAGGTCGACACCTCTCTCATGCTGACCCGTCTTGCTTTGGCGTTTTATGCCCTTTAAAAGAAAGATGGTGAGGAAAGTATAAGGATGGCTTATGCATAAAATTTATGACACTGCCCAAAAGGCCCTTGAAGGTCTTTTTTTTGATGGCATGACCATTATGGCCGGTGGTTTTGGTCTGTGTGGTATTCGGAAAACCTTATCACGGCTTTACGTGATTCAGGTGTGGGCAACCTGACCGTCATTTCCAACAATGCCGGTGTTGATGATTTTGGTCTCGGCATTTTGCTACAAACGGGACAAATCAAAAAAATGATTGCCTCTTATGTTGGAGAAAACCATCTTTTTGAACAGCAATATCTTTCTGGTGAGCTTGAGCTTGAATTTAACCCGCAAGGCACTCTGGCAGAACGCATTCGGGCGGGTGGTGCCGGAATCCCTGGCTTTTATACCCGCACAGGCCTCGGCACCATGATAGCAGAAGGGAAAGAACACAAAGACTTTGAAGGAAAAACTTATATTCTTGAAACAGGTCTTAAAGCTGATCTTGCTTTGGTAAAAGCCTGGAAAGGGGATAAGGAAGGCAACCTGATTTATAGAAAAACAGCACGGAACTTTAACCCCATGATGGCAACAGCCGGCACGACAACCCTTGCTGAAGTCGAAGAAATTGTTGACACAGGACGTCTGGACCCTGATGAGGTTCACACACCTGGCATTTATGTCCAGCGCCTGATACAGGGAACGCATGAAAAGCGTATTGAGCAACGTACGACACAACCAAAAGAAGGATAACCCCATGGCCTGGACACGCGATGATATGGCACGCCGCGCGGCGCAAGAGCTTCAGGACGGCTATTATGTCAATCTTGGCATTGGTATTCCTACTCTGGTGGCCAACCATATTCCCGGTGAGATGAATGTCACCCTGCAATCTGAGAATGGTATGCTGGGCATGGGGCCCTTTCCGTATGAGGGAGAAGAAGACCCGGATTTGATTAATGCCGGCAAGCAAACCATTACAGAACTTGATAAAACAAGCTATTTCTCTTCTGCAGACAGTTTTGCCATGATAAGGGGTGGCCATATCGACCTTTCTATCCTGGGGGCCATGGAGGTTGCAGAAAATGGTGATCTTGCCAACTGGATGATTCCGGGGAAAATGGTCAAGGGCATGGGGGGCGCCATGGACCTTGTGGCCGGCGTCAAACGGGTTGTTGTTCTTATGGATCACACAAACAAACGCGGAGATTCAAAGCTTTTGCAGGCATGTAGCCTGCCTCTTACAGGTCAGGGCGTGGTTGACAGGGTCATTACTAATTTTGGTGTTTTTGATGTGAAGGCAGATGGTCTTGAGCTTATAGAAACAGCCCCTGATATCTCTTTAGATGATATTGCAGCCTCAACCAAAGCACGCTACACACTTTCCCCTCACCTCAATGACATGACAGTATAAATAAACGGAAGACAGGAACAGACCTGATCCTAAAAATAGTCCGGAGGATTTTTTGAACGATATTTTCCATGATGTTGACGAAGCACTGAGACGTGACAAATATACCAGTTCTCTGCGTCGTTTCGGACCTTATATTCTTGCAGGCGTTGTGGCCATTATCGCAGGCGCAGGGTTTTCACAGGTCTGGAAATCCCGGCAAACCGATCGCGCCAATGCCGCAGCAGATCAGTATGATGCCGCAGAACGTCAGAGCGGGGAAGGCAGGGATGAAGAGACCCTTGAAGCTTTTCAGACTCTCAGTTCTGAAGTGCCACGGGGGTATCAGGGTCTTGCCTACCTCCAGACAGGAGCACTTTACCTCAAAAAACAGGACAAGGCCGCAGCCCTCTCCTCCCTTGATAAGGCCCTGGAAAGCTTTAAGGGGCAGACAGCCCTCATAGACTTTACACGTCTTAAAGCAGCCTATATTGCTTTTGAAACTTCAACTTATGAGGAACTTCAAACACGTTTAACGCCCCTCATGATACCACACTCTTCTTTTAAAGCACTGGCACAGGAATTGCTGGCCGCCAAAGCCCTTGCAGGTGGGGAGTATGAAAAGGCACGTGATGCCTATCAGGCTTTAGATACCGTTCCCGATCTCCCCCGTGCTGCTCAACAACGTGTGCTTGAAGCAAAAGCTCATCTCAGGCGCCTTGAAGCAGAGGGCACACTCCCCCCACGCCCCTCAGCGGAGGCTCCTGAAACACCTCACCCCTCTCAACCGGAAACGGGGTCTCCTCTCACTCAATCAGAGGCTCAACAAGATCAGAACAAATCTGAAAATAGCACACCTGCCTCTGGACAGACAGACTCTCAAACATCACACTCTCAGGACAAACCTCTGGATAACAGGCCCCCAGCCTCTGAAAACGGGTCTGAGGAGACATCACAATGAAGATATATCGTGCTTTTCTTATAACAGGCCTCATAGGGGCCAGCCTTGTGGTATCAGGCTGCTCAGTCTTTAGCCGGAAGAGCTCGGCTGATCAGGGCAAGCTTCCTCCTAAAAATACGTGGGTGCCCATCCTTGCTTTTGATCAAAAGCTTCAGACAGAAACTGCGCAGGCACAGGCTCCTGTCAGCCTGCCGGAAGCTCTTCCCCTTGCCTCCTGGCCCCAAAGCTTTGTGAACCCCACCCATGCCCCGGGCAATATTAAAGTTAGTGATGGTTTTAAAACAGTCTGGAAAGCAAGCATAGGTAAAGGAGACAGCAGGACAACACGCCTTATTGCTCAACCTGTTATCAATCAGGGTCGCCTTTATGCTATGGGTGGCAACCAAAATGTAACAGCCCTTGATCTGGCGACAGGTAAAAAGCTCTGGTCTGTCAGACTGGATTCAGGAAACAAGCGTGATAAAACTGCCCTTGGGGGGGGCGTCGCTTTTGAGGACGACCGTCTTTATGTAACCTCAGGCTATGGTTTTTCTGTTGCCCTTAATCCTGCTGATGGTACAGAATTGTGGCGCCACAATATTGGAAAACCGTTTCAGACCCCCCCTGTGGTTTCTCAGGGTATTGTTTATGGCATTTCCAGTGACAATGAGATTTTTGCCTTATCTTCTGAAACAGGTGAGCGCTTGTGGACCTGGACAGGTATTGCAGAGCCTGCCCGCATGTTGACAGCCCCTCTTCCCGCCGTAGAAGGTGATGTTGTCATCGCTCCCTTCTCTTCAGGAGAGCTGGCAGCCCTGCATGCAAAAACGGGCCGTCTTTTATGGGCAGACGAATTAACAGGTGTTGGACGCCTGTCTCCTCTGTCATCCCTGAATGATATTCCAGGTGCCGCTGTCATGCATGAAGGGGCGGCTTATGCGATGAACCAAAATGGTATTTTAACAGCGGTGCGTATAACGACAGGGGAACGTCTGTGGAGCCAGCCTCTTGGGGGATTTAACACCCCATGGATTGCGGGCTCTTATTTGTTTGTGCTCGGTGAAGAAGGACAACTGGTCTGCCTCAACCGCAAGGACGGGACTATTGTATGGACAACACAGCTTGCTACCTATAAAAATGAAAAAAAACGCAAGGGTAAAATTGTCTGGACAGGCCCTGTTCTTATCAACAGCCGCCTTCTTGTTCTTTCCTCTGTGGGAGAAGCCCTTGAGATTGACTCCACAGAGGGAGATATTCTCCGTCGCTTTAAACCAGGTGGTAACTTCTTTATCCCCCCTGTTATTGCCGGAGATACGCTCTATCTTCTTAATGATAAAGCTCAAATCATTGCTTTGAGATAAGACCTGGCTTCAGACCTTCTCTCCTGTCACAGGGAGGATAAGGGGGATTGTACCTCTTAAACCCACGCCGGGTAAGCTGTACCCCTCTTTAATCTTTTAAGTATCATGTGGATGGACACGCAATGTTGAAACCAGGTGTTTTCAAACTGGCCCTTGTGGGAAAACCTAATGTTGGAAAATCCACACTGTTCAACCGTCTTGCGGGGCGCTCCCTTGCACTTGTTCATGATCAGCCCGGTGTCACGCGTGATCGACGTGAGGCCCTGTCATCCAGGCTGGGGTTTGAACTCCTTATTATCGACACGGCAGGCTATGAAGACGGAAAGGGTGACTTACAAAAACGCATGCGTCTTCAAACACTGAAAGCTGTTGAGGAAGCTGACATCATACTCTGGGTTGTAGATGGACGGGAGGGAATTTCTTCCCTGGAAACCATATTGGGGACACACCTCAGACGCGCGAACAAACCTGTTCTTCTGATCGCCAACAAATGTGAGGGACGTAAAAGGCATCATGGTCTTCAGGAAAGCCTCACCCTTGGTTTTGGGGACCCTATTTCTCTCTCTGCAGCGCATGGAGATGGGTTTGATGAACTCCGCCATGCTCTTCATCAGACTCTCCATGGACTCTCCCCTTCTCTCACACAGGATACCCCTGAGGACGAGAACACAGAACGTCCCTGGCGCCTCACAATTTTAGGTCGCCCTAATGCCGGAAAATCTTCCCTTATCAATACCCTGATCAAAGAAGACCGTCTTCTTGCTGGCCCCGAGGCAGGGCTTACACGTGATTCTATTGATGTCACCTGGGTCTGGAAGGGGCGAAAGATTTCTCTTGTGGATACAGCTGGCCTTCGTAAAAAAGCAAGAATTACAGAACAGCTTGAGAACCTCAGCACAGCAGACACGTTAAAAAGCCTGCGCTTTTCTGATATTGCCCTTTTGGTGTTTGATGTGAGGTATGCCCTGGAGAAACAGGATCTTGCCCTGGCCGATTTGGTTTTACGGGAAGGGCGTGGGCTTGTTCTTGTAGGGACGAAAGCTGATTTACTTGAAGACCCTGCCAGGACAAAAACTGAGCTTTTATCCCGCGCACATAATCTTCTGCCACAAGCCTATAATGCCCCCCTTATACTTCTTTCAGGCCTTACCGGAGAAAATCTGGAGGAGCTTATGCCAGCCGCCGGGCGTGTCTGGCGTGACTGGAATGCTAAAGTCAAAACACCGGATCTCAATGCCTGGCTTCACAGCATGACCGCAGCACACCCGCCGCCAGCACGTTCAGGGAAACGCCCAAAACTACGTTATATCGCCCAGATTAAAGCCCGTCCTCCGACCTTTGTTCTGCATGGATCACGCCTTGAGACACTGCCCGAAAGTTATAAACGCTATCTCCTTAAAGGTTTATGTCAGGCTTTTGATTTCCAGGGTGTCCCTTTACGTCTTAAGACCCGTTCGGGGGACAATCCCTATGCTTCTTCCGGGCGCAGAAAATAACGCCCCTGATCTCAGCTATACCTGAAAAGAATAGCTCACCTCTCTAGGGGGTATGGTCTTTCATAAAGAGAACACAATCTCCCGGCTTCAAAAAAAAGGGAGGCTCCGAGCCTCCCCCTTTCCGTCTTCAGAAGAATAACTTTACTGTTGAATTGCAGGCTTCTCTCCGGCTTCAACACTTAAAACTGCTTTTTCTGCCTGAAAACCAGCTTCCAGTTCATCAAGAGTAAGTGGCGGGTCTACCTTAAAGTTTATGTTCAGGCTGTATTTATTTTCAATAAAAGTTTTCAGGGACATAAGAAGAGCCTTAAAGTTCTCTTCTCCCAGGACAGGAACAAGATCTGACCTCATCTCAGACGCCATACCATCAAGAGTAGACTTCATAGCTTCATCTGTCAGCATCTGAGTCCCGAAAAAAAGACGTCCCATATTCAGGAGTTTCTCTAAAAAAGACTTATCCTGATAAACAAGCTGTGCCTGTTTAAATCTGACCTTTTCAAGGAGATCTTTGAAGATGGCTTTGGCCTGTTCTTCACTTTCTGCATCATGAAGGAGAGCCTCACGCAGGGCCGCATAGTCAATCCCCGTTAAAAGCAAGGCAAGATCAAGAGAAAAACCATTGTCAAGATCCACATCAAAACTATCTAAAGAAAATTCTCCCTTCCCCAAATCATAGGACATCTGGCTCGCCAACTGGAAGACAAGCTCCTTATACCCCAGGGTATTAAGAGCCATAAGAAAGGCAATGCCCTCTGTACCCCTGGAATCTGGTGTGACTTTAAAATTTCTAACGTTTTGAATCTCACGAAGCATGTCTTTTTCCAGAACATAGCGCCCATCCATCTGTTCAAGGTGAGCCATCAGCATACCAGAAAGTTCCAGGTCCATATTTTTCAGGGTGAAGTCTTCATAAGGCATAGCAATAGCTGCATGCTTTGAGGTCGCATCAGGATCAAATCGCAAAGCGGGAGAAAGAATGAACGGAACGAAGTCCTCCTGACCAGAGAAATTATAAAAACTCTTAGACAACCCCTTCATAACAAAGCTTTCAAAAGAAGCTGCAATATCAAATTTCCCTTCCTGCTCTTTAATACCCCGTTTGAGGGAGAAGCCCTTCAGATCCATAAGCTCAATACGATCGCCCTGTGCTCCTTTAATCAGGGCATGATCAAGCTCTATTTTAGGCTGATACGCAAGGAAGTTTTTCCCCTTATCTTCACCCTCTGTCACATCTCTTATAAAAACCTCTAAAGCTTTTATCTCCATTTCTATAAAGGAAAATTCAGAGAGTTTAAGTTCTCCATCAGATTTTTTCGATCCTCCTGAAGAAAGAAATGTAGAGAAAGCTTTCGCCATCACGGCATTGGGCTTATCCAGCCAGACCGTCCCAAAAGAGGCAATGACAGTCTCTTTTTCATAAAAGCTGACATTGTCCAGAGAAAAACGATCTATCAGAGGTTGGTCCTTGTCCATGTGAGGGTTTTGAACTGTCAAAGTCTCTATTTTAATATATTCCAGAGGGTTAGGCGTTTTCACCTCAACATTCGTAAAAACATAACTTCCCGACTGTTCTGAGCGTTTGTCCCAGCTAAGATATTCCGATGGTTCCCATAAACTGAGGTTTTTTAAGGCCTGTTCCGCCTCTTTCCTGCTTGTCCCACCACAGGACACCAAAACTCCAAGGCATAAAAACATGGCCATACAATGTACCATGCCTTTAAAAAGACGCTGAGATCTCACTATCGTGTTCTCACCCATAAATATATGCTCCCCGCATCAATAGATTCTTATCTTTCTGACTTCTCTTTTGAAGCTTTGTAAAGATATGGCAGAAAAGCAGGATACAAACAAGATGCTTCGTTTAACATGTCTTTAAAACTCATATGCGTATCTACCTAATGACTTCTTTCCTCTTCAATACCTGTCTTCTCTATCAGGGCTTTCGACTTGCTTTTTAAGAGTATTCATGTCAGAAAAACCCTCATAAGGTGGTAACCCTGCCACCAGGGCTTAGGAGAAAATCTATGAAATTAAGGATCTATCGCACACTTTTTTGTGCTGCTTTTATGCTATCTTCCCCGGCATTTGCAGACACACCACCCTCACAGGGCCCGGTTGCCTCTATTAAGGAACAATCCCTTCGGAAAGATATTGCTTTTTTAGCTTCTGATGAACTTCAGGGACGCGCCCCTTCTTCTCCTTCAGAGGAAAAAACCCTTAACTATATTGCATCTTCCCTTGAAAAGTCCGGGATAAAGCCTGCCGTCAAAGGATCTTATTTCCAGAAGGTCCCTTTGGTAAAATCAACTGTTAAGCGTGATGAATCCTCTCTTACCATTGATGAAAAAGGTGTGAAGAAAGCCTTGAGTTTTGACAAAGACACAGTGTTTTGGACAAAACGTTTAGATGAAAATGTAAGTTTCAAAGACAGTCCCCTTGTCTTTGTTGGCTATGGTGTAGTGGCACCGGAATATGGCTGGAATGACTATGAAGGCCTTGATGTCAAAGGAAAAACAGTGGTCATGCTGATCAATGATCCTGGTTTTGAGGCAGAAAATTCCGATCTGTTCAAAGGAAAGGCCATGACCTATTACGGGCGCTGGACCTATAAATTTGAAGAAGCTGCACGCCAGGGCGCCACAGCGGCCCTTATCATCCACGAAACAGAGCCTGCAAGCTACCCCTGGGAAGTTGTCTCAAACAGCTGGTCCGGGGCTCAGTTTGACCTTCAGGGAGATGACACAAACGCACGTGCTGCCCTGGAGGGCTGGGTTACACCTGAAATAGCCAGAGATCTTTTCAAGGCCTCAGGTTTAGATTTCGAGACTCTCAAAAAGTCAGCGCAGAAAAAAGGCTTTAAACCTGTTCCCATGACGGGCCTTACAGCCTCTGCCACCATAAAAAGTAAACTGGATAAGCTTGAATCATCCAATGTCATAGGCCTTCTCCCCGGCGCCAAAGCACCAGATGAATATGTCATCTATATGGCACACTGGGACCATTTAGGGGCAGGTGATGAAAAGCCCGGGGAAGATCACATTTTCAACGGTGCAGTTGATAATGCAACAGGTGTTGCGGGTATTCTTGAAATTGCCAGAGCTTTTTCAAAAACCTCACCCCCCGATCGTTCCATTCTCTTTATAGCTGTTACTGCTGAGGAATCTGGCCTGTTAGGATCAAAATATTTCGCAGAACATCCCATTATTCCCCTTAAAAATGTAGTAGGCGGAATCAATATCGATGCTATGCTTCCCGTTGGCCCCACAAAAGATATGATTGTGGTCGGTTATGGCGCTTCAGAGCTTGAGGATATTCTCAAAAAACAAGCCGCCCGATACAATAAATATTTAAGTCCTGATCCAAAGCCAGAAGCAGGCTTTTTCTATCGTTCAGATCATATCAGCCTCGCGAAAAAAGGCGTACCTATGCTCTATGCTGATGGTGGTTTTGAGCATGTTGAAAAAGGAAAAGAATATGGAAACGCTTTTGCCCTGGAATACACAGAAAAGCGCTATCATAAGCCTAAGGATGAATATGATGAAAGCTGGGATTTAAGAGGTATCGTACAAGACCTTGATATCCTCTATGAAACTGGTCGCGCCATGTCTCAGGAGAATATCTGGCCAAACTGGTATAAAGGTAATGAATTCCGCATCTTGCGTGATACCATGCAGGCAAAGCCTTAAAATCAGGTTTTCTGTAACACTTTTGTCCGGTCTGATGAAAGAGAATCCTTATAGATCTACTCTGTTGTGGATCTCTTTCGTCAGACCCCTCCAAAACTTTTCCTGGCCTGTAAGAATTAAAAAATAAATACTTTTTGATATAAAAAATTTTACCGCTTCCCCTTTTTTTATTTTTCCATCAGGTTTGTACCGTTCGCTTTCCCTCATTTTTTTTGTAAAGGTAAGAGTTTTTGTAAGGGCAAGAGGATAAAGTTTCTCCTCAAAGACGGGCAGGAACATGCCGTATTTATTCTTTCTCTGGCAACAAAACTTCGTATTCTGTAAGCACTTGTCTTTCAGAAAAAAGGCTTCTTACAAAAAAACTGCAATAACATATACCCACAAAAAAAAAGACTGTCCTTTTACAGAAGAAGAGCTGTAAACGAGAAAGCCTCATAGGGGTATATGATGAGTCATGCAATGACGATAGAAAGCAGGAAAAAAGGGAAGGGAAAGGAAGGGTTTTTTAAACAGGAAAACTGGTCGGGCAGATCTGGCGATGACCTACTCTCCCACGCCTTAAGACGCAGTACCATCGGCGCTGAGGGGCTTAACGGCCGAGTTCGGGATGGGATCGGGTGTGACCCCCTCGCTAAAACCACCAGATCAGCACGGCCAGTTTTCACAATTTAAGACAAGTCTGAACTGAAAAATCATAGACAATCACTTAGATATATATCTTTATTTTTCAGGTTAAAGTCATTGTTCAGGAAACGGACGAAACTTTCGCCGCCCATGAATGTTGAACAATCAAGCCTATCGAGCAATTAGTACTGGTCAGCTTCACGCATTACTGCGCTTCCACATCCAGCCTATCAACGTGGTGGTCTTCCACGGCTCTCAAGGGAGACCTTGTTTTGAGGTGGGTTTCCCGCTTAGATGCTTTCAGCGGTTATCCCTTCCATACATAGCTACCCTGCTACGCCCTTGGCAGGACGACAGGTCCACCAGAGGTATGTCCATCCCGGTCCTCTCGTACTAGGGACAGATCCTCTCAAGTCTCCAACACCCACGGCAGATAGGGACCGAACTGTCTCACGACGTTCTGAACCCAGCTCACGTACCACTTTAATCGGCGAACAGCCGAACCCTTGGGACCTTCTTCAGCCCCAGGATGTGATGAGCCGACATCGAGGTGCCAAACAACGCCGTCGATATGGACTCTTGGGCGTTATCAGCCTGTTATCCCCGGAGTACCTTTTATCCGTTGAGCGATGGCCCTCCACACGTGGGACCACCGGATCACTATGACCGACTTTCGTCTCTGCTCGACCTGTCAGTCTCGCAGTCAGGCAGGCTTATGCCATTGCACTCAACGAGCGATTTCCGACCGCTCTGAGCCCACCTTCGCGCGCCTCCGTTACTCTTTGGGAGGCGACCGCCCCAGTCAAACTACCCACCACGCAGGGTCCCGGACCCGGATTCACGGGCCGCGGTTAGACGTCAACGAAGATAAGGGTGGTATTTCAAGGGTGACTCCACCAAGGCTGGCGCCAGGGCTTCAAAGTCTCCCACCTATCCTACACATATCACCGCTAACGCCACTGCGAAGCTATAGTAAAGGTTCACGGGGTCTTTCCGTCTGACCGCGGGTACCCCGCATCTTCACGGGGAGTTCAATTTCGCTGAGTCCATGCTGGAGACAGTGGGGAAGTCGTTACGCCATTCGTGCAGGTCGGAACTTACCCGACAAGGAATTTCGCTACCTTAGGACCGTTATAGTTACGGCCGCCGTTTACCGGGGCTTCAGTTCGGAGCTCTCACCCCTCTCCTTAACCTTCCGGCACCGGGCAGGCGTCAGACCCTATACGTCGCCTTGCGGCTTCGCAGAGCCCTATGTTTTTGATAAACAGTCGCCACCCCCTGGTTTGTGCCACCCCCTAAAGGTTGCCCTAAAAGGGGTCACGCTTATCCCGAAGTTACGCGTGCAATTTGCCGAGTTCCTTCAGCATGGTTCTCTCAAGCGCCTTGGTATGCTCTACCTGTCTACCTGTGTCGGTTTCGGGTACGGTCTTATGCACGGGCTATTTCCAGGAACACTTTCACTGCCAAAGCAATCCAGTAAGCTTTAACAATTTACAGTATTCGTCACCACGTGCTGGCCGGGGAATATTAACCCCGTTCCCATCGACTACGCCTTTCGGCCTCGCCTTAGGGGCCGGCTAACCCTGCGCTGATGAGCATTGCGCAGGAAACCTTAGACTTTCGGCGAGAGGGACTCTCACCCTCTTTATCGCTACTCATGTCAGCATTCTCACTTCTGGCACCTCCACGGCCCCTCACAGGACCGCTTCGCTGGTGACAGAACGCTCCGCTACCGCTCGGAAATCCGAGCCCGCAGCTTCGGTGGACGGCTTAAGCCCCGTTACATCTTCGGCGCAAAGGCGCTTGACCAGTGAGCTGTTACGCTTTCTTTAAAGGGTGGCTGCTTCTAAGCCAACCTCCTGGTTGTCACTGCACCTTCACATCCTTTCTCACTTAGCCGTCACTTAGGGACCTTAGCTGGCGGTTAGGGCTGTTTCCCTTTCCACTATGGACCTTAGCACCCACAGTGTGTCTGCCATGCTCAACGTCTCGGTATTCGGAGTTTGGTTAGGTTTGGTAAGCCGGTGAGGCCCCCTAGCCCATCCAGTGCTCTACCCCCGAGAGTTATACATGACGCTCTACCTAAATAGATTTCGCGGAGAACCAGCTATCTCCGGGTTTGATTGGCCTTTCACCCCTAGCCACAGATCATCCCCCCATTTTTCAACATAGGTGGGTTCGGCCCTCCAGTGCGTGTTACCGCACCTTCAGCCTGTCCATAGCTAGATCACCCGGTTTCGGGTCTTATGCCCTGAACTTAATCGCCCTATTCAGACTCGCTTTCGCTACGCCTACACCTCATCGGCTTAAGCTTGCTCAAAACACAAAGTCGCTGACCCATTATACAAAAGGTACGCCGTCACCTCATAAAGAGGCTCCGACTGCTTGTAGGCGTCCGGTTTCAGGAACTGTTTCACTCCCCTCGTCGGGGTACTTTTCACCTTTCCCTCACGGTACTGGTTCACTATCGGTCGCACACGAGTACTTAGGCTTGGAGGGTGGTCCCCCCATGTTCAGACAGGATTGCACGTGTCCCGCCCTACTCAAGTCTCTTCAGTTTACTGAACCTGTACGGGGCTA
>OZ245325.1:0-900000 GCA_965225705.1 Maricaulaceae bacterium | reverse complement strand
AAAACTTTTAAATACGCAAAGCATTATAACTTAACGGGATATGTATTTTCACAAGTCCCGGCCCCTTAGAGGCCGCAACCTGCATTTAAAACATGGTCGTCAGAAAAACGCTTTGGCATATCTACCAAGCTTGTGCTCTCAATCAAGAGAACACTAAACGCTGGAGCATCGCCGCCTGCGTTTCTCTTTCCTAAAAATTCACAATGTCAAACAACGAAGCGGAAGATGTCCCCCGCCAAAATCCACAAGACACACATATGAGCACCATGTGGTGAGGAGCGGTTTCTAGAACCATAACACCCCTGTGTCAACAGGTTTTTCATTTTTTTTGCATTTTTATTTTCAGGTTAAAAAATATCACGGGAAAACCCTCAAAAAACCAGGAATTCCCTCAAAATACAAAAGGGAGGCAATCATATACTATAGATACAAAAAGAACAAGATATTTTGTAAAAAAACAATAAAACACCTGAAAGGGGCTTTCTGTAGCTGCTAACTATTTCGCCTTCCCTTTCATTCAACATGAGCGCAGACTGATTTCCAAAGCCATAGCGCACGTACGGCAGTAAGCTTCCCTCTTACCTTAAAGAAGACAATTCCCTTCTGTCTTCACAGAACGGACAACAGGTAAAAATGGAGGGAGAAACTTAACACCTTTTCCACAGGTAAGTCTTATTTTTTTCTATATTTTTAGAAGGTTCTTTTAGATGAAACTCAATATATTCTTGTTTTTTGCTTTTGTTACTCTGGCACCTTCCCCTGTTTTTTCTCAGGACTTTTCACATGTGGTCATTTTTGGGGACAGTCTCTCCGATGATGGCAATATACCAAAACGGTACAATGTTGATTTCCCCCAGGCTCCTTACTGGATGGGGAGGTTTTCGAATGGTCCCACCTATGCTGAAGACTTCCCCCGTATATTGGGAATACCTCAGGATAAAACCTTTAATTATGCTGTTGGAGGCGCAAGAACGAATCATAAAAATTCTGTCTATCAATCATGGGCTTCAGGTCGAACTCCGCCCCCCCCCAAAAACTACCAGAACCTCAAAAATACAGGTGTTATGACACAAATTGACACTTATATCAAAAACCCTCAAACTCCCTCAGGGAAATCTACACTTTTTACCATTTTTGCAGGCCCCAATAACTATCTTGACTTAGGCAGGGTACAGCCTGTCTCCTTAATAGGTTTTTTAAAAGAAGCCAACAAGCTGACAAGCCAGGCAGCAGATGATCTTTACAAGAATGCACACACTCTTATTGAAAACAAGCAGGCAAGCTGGCTTGTTATGCCCAATATGCCTAACCTTGGTTTAACGCCTGGCGCGCGTCAAAAAGGAAGCAGGGTTATGGAAGGGGGCTTTGTGCTGACAAAGCTTCACAATCAAAAATTGAGTGAACGTGCTGAAAAGCTAACAAAAAACCATGATGTCAATATTTATGTCGTGGATTTCTATACACTTTTTAATGACATTATAGATAACCCACAAAAATATGGGATTGTGAATACCAGAGAGGCATGCATAGACAACAATATCTGTAAAAACACCCCCTCCGTTCAGGATAAATACCTTTTTTTTGATCCTATCCACCCAACACGCGTTATCCATAAAGTGGCAGCCGGTTTTCTGGTCAATACGCTTCATGCTCCGCGCCAGGCCATCGCACAGGCTTATTATGCAACGCAGGCTGCCCTTTTCTTTGATCGTAAGCTTTTAAGCTTTATGCACCCTTCCTCTGCCTCATCAGAGCGCACCCTCTCTGTGACGGGTGATTTCTCAAGAACACATGGGGATTATTCCAATTCTTCTGTTGCTGTTAATTTTGAATATACAAGAGAATTTTTAAACATGGCTGTTGTTAAAAACTTTAACCCTCATTTCATGGCCACAGCAGCCCTTGGCCTTTCAAACGGGAGAGCAAAAACACTCCACCACCGTGGCAAATTCACGGGTAAAACCTTCCATATAGGGGCAGGAGCTGAAGGACGTATTCGATTCTTTGCTTTAAAGGCCGCAGCCTCTTTTGCACTCAGTGAGCATGATATGAAGCGCTCCCTTTTGACAGAATCGGGTACAGTCCACGCCAAACCAAAAGGAAAGAGTATGACAGCCTCGGTGGAATCGCGCCTTCTTTTCAGGTGGAGACAACTCCATCTTGAACCTTTAGTAAGGTTCCGTACAGCACACATTGTCATGGACGCCTATCGGGAAGAGGGATCCCTCATGGGGGCAGCCTCTCTCTCAAAGATAAAAATATCCCCTCAAAATCTTGAGTTAGGCGGGCAGATTAGTGTTATTTTTAATCGTCTCAACCTCCGTGGGGAAGCCGTATGGATTACAGGACTTAACAACAAACTTCGTCTTGTGAAGACATCTTCTGTTGCAACCCCTGCTCTCCGACATAGTTTTATGACAAATATTGCCGATCTTGCTTATGGCCGCGTTGAAGGCAGTTTAGGGTATAGCTTCTCACCGAATCTTACCGTTGAGGTTGGAGGAGAAAGCATTTTTTCTAATTTTGAAGGAAATAACTGGAGTGCTTTTGCCCGTCTGCGTACTGTCTTTTAAGAAGAAGGGGAAATTTGCACAAAATGGCTGCCTTCCCAAAAGGCTTAAGAGAAAAGAAGGGCAGAAAGCTTACGGCGCCCCTGTTTTACAAAAGAGGTTTCATCACCTAAACCATCAAAAAGCTCTAACAAAACCTGACGTGCTTTCCCTTCCCCCCAATGGGTATCCTGTTGAAGAAGGACAAGAAGTGCGTCAATAGCTTGCTCAAAATTTCCCTGAGCTATCAGATCCTGGACATGATCAAACTCCCCCTCCTCTCCTTTACCTTCATGTTCGGACGAGAACGGAGCCTCTCCCTTTTTAGCCTGCCTCACAAGCATCAGAATTTTTTTAGCTTTGAGAATTTCAGTATTTTTACGATCTTCTGGCGTCACAGCATCCAGCGTTTTTTGCGCAGCCTCATCATCACCATGGGCCAGATAACAGCGTGCCAGTCCGGCAAGAGCTCTGGAGTGTTCCGGCGCTTCCTGAAGGATACGGGCAAAATCCTGACCAGCATCACTGATATAACCCTCATATAAAGCTTTTTCAGCACGCTGAAGGAGAGGTGCAAGATCCTCAGAGCCAGGAGAATCACCGATAAGACGCTGGATAAAGCTTTGAATTTCGCTTTCTGGCAAAGCCCCCATAAAACCATCAACAGGCTGCCCTGCAACAAAAGCAAAAACAGCGGGAACAGAACGTACACCCAGCTGGCGGGCTATACCGGGATTTTCATCAATATTTATTTTGACAAGACGAACAGACCCTTTGGTATTCTCAACAGCCCTCTCTAACATGGGGCCAAGCGTACGGCATGGGCCGCACCAGGGTGCCCAAAAATCTACAAGAACAGGTGTTGTTTTTGAAACCTCAAGAACATCAGAGACAAAATGCGCATCTGAGCTATCTTTGACAAAGCCGCTGCCCTTATCAGGATTCCCTGCCTTCCTATCATCTTGTCCCAGGATCAACATATATTCTCTTTTCCTTTAAGCATGACTGATCTTTTACATGGTTTAAATGGGGATTGTCACCTAAGGGATCAAGGCCTTCTTTCCCCCTTTGTGAACTGCGCATCATAATTGTGGATATCGTAACGGGAAAAAGTTAAGATCTCCAACGCAAAACACAGGGCTCAACAGGATTTTTGAAGGGGCGATTCTCCTCTTTATGGGCTTCCCATTCTTCTTTGAGTTTATAATACCATTTGGCCTGGCGATCTGCATCATCAACCAACATAAGGTTTTTCTGATATTTTAGTCCCATTTGCTGAAGATCCACCATGCGTTTATCCTGATTAAGAAAAACACGCGCCATAGGACGCATAAGCGGCTTGATAAGACTGAGAAGGGGAAGGCGAAAAGGCCCTAATTTGCGGCTATAATCCCAGAAAAAAACCTGTGTAATCTCTGTGCTTTTTTCATCAACGGGGGTCACCGCAGTAAACGACAGGATTTTGTGCTTTCCTAATGTGATGGTTTCCGTCCGGATACCAGGCAACTGAAAAACAATTTCCGTAACAGGTGTGCCACCTAAAAGTTTATAAGCATAAGAATTTTTAGACGGCGCATGCGCCTTCATCGCAAACCCCACAGGGCGTGGCTCAAAAGCCTTTTGTTTTTCATGCACAGACCCTGCCGTCCGCCACCACCACTGGCGGTGGACATAAGGGCCATGTGAAGGATCCATCAGGCCAACAACAGCATGATCAATATGGCAGTGAAAAACAGCACGCTCCACAAGGCGGGGCTTGTCCTGAAAGCGTTCACTATAAAGGGGCGGCTCCAGAGGTGGGGATTTTTGAAAGCGTTTATCTTTCGCAAGATATACCCAGATAAGGCCATTTTGTTCCCGCACAGGAAAGGAACGCACCTTAATACGCTGCGTTTCAAAACTCTGCTCTTTGACCAAAGCAGGAATATCAACACAAACACCGTCATGTGCACGAAAAAGCCATCCATGATACGGACATTCAAGACAAGCCTCCCCATCTTTCTCACGCAGCTGCCCTACCGACAAAGGGGCTGCCCTGTGTGGGCAAACATCCCTTAAAGCAAAAACCTCACCCCCGGAAGAACGTCCAAGAACAAGGGGCTCACCAGCAAGAACAACCCTTTTCAGTTCTCCCTGCTTTATATCCCTTGCCAGGGTTGCAAAATACCAAATATCATAGAGAAACATGGCTCATACCCATACGATGTTTTCACATGGATGAAAAGGTAAAAAGTTTAAAAAAAAATCTCTTAAAATGCCCTGAGTCAAAAAATATACTTTACAGGCATAAGGGTCTGTTTTTTACAGACCACCTGACTGTCATCTTAAGACAGCCCAAAAAAGACCTCTCAAAAGGCTTGACCTTCTGAACAGAACAACGTAAAGCACAGCTTTGCTCCTTTGGGGCATATAGTTTATGCGGGTGTAGCTCAGTTGGTTAGAGCGCCGGCCTGTCACGCCGGAGGCCGCGGGTTCGAGTCCCGTCACTCGCGCCATTTTTTTCTTAAAACAGCCCGTCTTTTTCTCTATCAGCATTCATCGGTCTGTTGAAGCTTTTGTTTGCGGCCTGACATGCAGGATCAAACAGGAGAGGGGATCGCGTTTACACATAAAACCAGTCTTAATTTTCTTTCCAGTCCTCTCTAAGACTATGCTGGTTGCAGATTCCTCCTTCTCAAATCATGGCATTTCATCCCCCCGGTCACGGCCAGCATCTCTCTTTAAAATGCTATAAACATAATCGCCCCAACACAGAGATTGCAGACCAAACTCTTGTCCTGTTTCCCTTTGTTTTTTTATCTTCCACACCCATGCTTTTTTAAATTCAAAAGTTTTGGTACACTTCCAGAAAATTCTCCTAAAAATAAAGCAGAAAAAAGATGTTTTAAAAGATTTACCTTGTCTATACAAAAAAAATGCCTTACACTGGGCACTGTAACCTTCTTCGTTAGAAAACTGTATTCTTTGTTTTAACTCCATCGAGAGGGCAGGCTTGTTATGTCTTTAGATGCACATCTGCGTGAACTCCACACACGTCATCGTAACCTTGATGACCGTATTGAACAGGAATTTAAGAACCCATCTGCTGATACACTTAAGCTTTATAAGCTCAAAAAACAGAAGCTACTCCTCAAACAGCAGATAGAGGGCCTCAAAACACAAAACTAGTGTTTAAGCCTGATACTGAAATGTAGAAGGGTTTCTGTTCTGTATATGCTAACAAATTAAGAATTTTCTGGCTGAATCTGGAAAGTTTTTATTATGTTTGTGTCGTGGCTTTGAGTATCCGGCCGGTTTATGAAATGGTTTTCTCATGTCTCCCTTGAAGTCAATATCTCCCCTACATTTTATATTTCTTTTTTGTCTTCTGGTATTCCCGGCCTGCGAACAAAAAACACCAGAAAACAACACACAGGAAGCTCCTGCAGAACAAACACTCGTCCCCGGGTTATGGCGATTGTCCGATGGAGATACAGAAATTTTTCTCTTTGGAAGCTTTCATAGCCTTCCTCCAGATCTCAAATGGCAACATGCTCATCTTAATCAGGCTTTTGAAGCGGCAGATACGGTATATTTTGAAATTCTTCTCAATCAACAGTCTCTGCAAACCATGTCAGGGCTTGTAGAAAAGGCCAGTCATTCTAAAAGTGCTCCCCTTTCAAAAGTTCTCACCCCCGGCCAAAAAGAAAAGCTTGAAAAAGCAGCACATCGTGTCAACGTAAACAAAAAGCTTTTAGAGTCTATGGAACCCTGGCTTGCTTCAATTATGTTAGAAACCAAAGCCATCGCTCGCAAAGGATATCAGGAAGATCATGGTGTTGATCAACTTATGTACCACAAAGCTCTCAGACATAAAAAAACTATTCAGGCTTTTGAAACAGCACAACAACAACTTGGATTTTTTATGGAAATGCCTACAGGTACACAAAAAAATCTTTTAATGATGACAATAAATAATATTCTTGAGGATAAAGGCAGCATAGAAAAAATTACCGACGCCTGGGTCAAAGGTGATACAGCAACCCTTAACACACACATCAATCAGGCATTGCAGGGCACGTCAGAAGATATTTACATAATTCTTTTAAAAAACCGCAACAAAGCATGGGCAGATATTCTGGAAGAACGTATGAAAAAGCCAGGAAAAATCCTTGTCATTGTAGGCGCTGGGCATCTTGTTGGCCAGGACAATCTTCAATATTTCCTGAAACAAAAAGGTTTTGATGTTGAGCGCTGGTCTGAAGGACAGTTTAAAAAAGAGGTGTAAGGAATGGTGGGCGTTTAACCCAAAAGAGGAAAAGGATCTTTGTCATTTTACACATATCTCACCAAAGACCTGTCTTTTTAGAAAAATCGCGAAGATGGCCTTCCCCGAACCCCTCTGCTCTTCCTGAAATGAAAGTATCCCTAAAGTTTAAGGGAAGGAAAATGGAGGAGGCCAGTATGATGCAATACCTGCCTTCTAAGAACCTGTGGTGAGCCCACAAACGCCTTCCAAAAAAAAGCAGGATAAGCCTGTGTCCCCTTAAAAAGGGATATCATCATCAAGATCAGCAGAAAAGCTCTCTTCTGCTTTAGCAGGGGCAGGCTGTGAAGACTGAGGAGGCAGAGCTCTTTCCTGGTCCTGAGAGATGTTATTCATTCCTCCCTCACCTTCCATACGGCGGTTATCCAGCATATGCAGCTCACCTCTAAAGCGCTGGAGAACTGTTTCCGTTGTATAACGTTCCTGCCCATTTTGATCTGTCCATTTACGAGTTTGCAACTGACCTTCAACATAGACTTTGGAACCTTTACGCAGATAGTTTTCAACCAGCTGAACAAGGTTATCATTAAAAATGACAACCCGATGCCATTCTGTACGCTCACGCATTTCTCCACTGGCTTTATCGCGCCAGCGTTCTGAGGTTGCAAGACTTAAATTAGCAACCCTATCCCCGGAATTCAGGGTTCTTATCTCAGGATCTGCACCCAAATTGCCAACCAGAATAACTTTATTGACACTTCCTGCCATCATATGCTCCACTTTTTGGTCATTATGCTTATCTTATACCCTGATATCCAGGATTTTTTTAAGACCCTGCATTCCTCCCCCGGCTATATATCGCTGGCTTCTCTGAAAACCCTCACACGCGAAATCAGACTGCCTGTATATGTGCATGAGAGAAGAAAAACATAGAAAAACTCTATTCTGCACAGGGGTTTAGAAAACACCTAAAAAGCTCTATCATAGCACAAGGGAGAGAACTCTCAAAATATAAGCGCCCCCACCTTTCACAGGACAAAAACAGACAGATAAAAAGGATGACCCCTGAAAAAGAGCAAAGCTTAGAAAATATAAGGAAAAATTTGCCTAGGCACTTTCAGAAAGATCAGCATCAAACCCTGCCTCTTCCTGACTTTCCCTTATTTCCTGATTACGCTCTTCAGAAATAGCCTGATCTTCTGCTTTTTGAGTTGCAATAATATCTTCACCCTGTTTTTGACGCTCGGCTTCTTCTTCACTGCGCGCGACATTAATGGTAATGTCGACACTGACCTCAGGATGGAGGCGTAAGCTTACAGGATAAAGACCAATAGCTTTAATGGGCTTATCAAGAACAATCTGAGAAGGCACCAGGCTTTCCATTTTCTTCCGGGCTATTTCAGCAATATCACGTGCACTGACAGATCCATAAAGCTGGCCTGTATCTCCCGCCTGGCGGATGAGAACAAAAACAGAGCCTTCAAAAGCCTTTGCATAATTTTCAGCCTGTTCACGACGCTCTTTATTCCGCGCTTCCAGGGCTTCACGTTCACGTTCAAAGCGTTTGATGTTTTCTTCTGTAGCACGAAGGGCTTTGGCCTGAGGGAGAAGATAATTACGGGCATACCCCCCTTTGACGGTCACCACCTGACCCAGATCACCCAGTTTTTCAACGCGTTCTAAAAGGACAATTTTCATGATTCAAAGCCCCTATTTCGTCACATAAGGCATAAGAGCAAGATAACGCGCACGCTTAATAGCCAAAGCCAGTTCACGCTGTTTTTTTGTGGAAACAGAGGAAATCCGTGTTCCAATAATCTTGCCACTTTCTGTTGTAAAACGCTGTAAAAGTTTTGGGTTTTTATAGTCTATCTTCGGAGAATTTTCCCCAGAAAAAGGACAGACCTTCCGGCGCTGACGCATGGAGCGGCGCAGAGGTAAATTTGTAACATTGATAGTTTTTGCCATAAGACAAACTCCTTAAACGTTTTTTGTCTCAACAGAGGAAGATGACGGATCAGAAGGGGGAGAGGAGACCTCCTGTCCCTGTGTAGAAGGAGACCCTTCTGACCTGCGCCTGCGCTCTTCTTTGCGGACCAAGACAGGGGATGGACCTTCATCAAAAGCCTCAACACGGATCGTCATATAGCGCAAAACATCCTCATGAAGACGCTGGCGGCGTTCCAGCTCTTCAATAAGCTGCCCCTCTGCCTCAAGGCAGAGAAGCATATAATGACCCTTGCGATTTTTCTTAATGGGATAAGCCAGATTGCGGAGTCCCCAGCTTTCTGTCTTCGCGAATTTTGCGCCCTTTTCTTCGAGAAAAGTCTTCATCTCTTCAACAAGCGTATCAACCTGTTGAGAGGAGACATCCGGACGCGCAATAAAGATATGTTCATAAAGTGACATCAATGATATTTCCCTGAATATAAAAAGCCACGGCGCAAAAACTTCTCTCAGGAAGAAAGAATTTTACGCTGGTTCCATCCTCAGTATAAAGAGGGACCGTAGCCCAAAAAAGGCCACTATAGACATCTTCTTTAAAAAAGCAAGCACCAGAAGGTGGGCTCTCTTCAAAAATATTTACCTCTCTTCTGAAGCTGCCCGTCATATTCCCTGAAGAGCAAAACCAGAGGCTTACCCTATCCGCTCTGCGCGTGCTCCCGGGGGTTTTCATAACCTGAACTTTAAGGAAAAAATGCTGGCCCTGTCAGCAGGGCTTACACGCTGAGCCCCCTAAACCAGACGCGTTTGCTGAAGAGCTGCCTTAATAAAAGCAACAAACAAAGGGTGGGGATCAAAAGGGCGGGACTTAAATTCCGGATGATATTGCACACCGACAAACCAGGGGTGATCCGTTCGTTCAGCAATTTCCGGGAGCAGGCCATCAGGGGAAAAACCTGACATGACAAGACCTGCTTCTTCTAAAAGATCAGCGTATTTTATATTAACTTCATAACGATGACGGTGGCGTTCCTCAATACGTTCCTCTCCCCCGTAAATTTTATGGGCAAGGCTTCCTGGTTTCAAAACCGTGGGATAAGTCCCAAGGCGCATGGTTCCCCCAAGATCATCGTCTTTGCTGCGATGCTCCTGCTTATTATCTTTGATCCAGGAACTCATCAGCCCAACAAGAGGTTCACCGGTTTCACCAAATTCTGCTGATCCCGCCTGAGACAAGCCTGCCATATGGCGTGCAGTTTCAATCACGGCAAGCTGCATGCCATAACATATGCCTAAAAAAGGTATCTGATGCTCACGCGCAAACTGTATAGCTTTTATTTTTCCCTCTGCACCCCGCTCACCAAACCCCCCGGGGACAAGAATACCCTGAACATCGGACAGAAGTGCGAGGTTTTCATCCTGCTCCAGAACTTCACTGTCCACCAGTTTCACATCAACACGAACGGCGTTTTTAATCCCCCCATGCGTTAAAGCCTCAAGAACAGATTTATACGCATCCGGAAGACTGACATATTTTCCAACAAGGGCTATCTTTATCTCCCCTTCCTGAGATTTGAGAGCCTTGCTGATACTTGTCCATCGGCTCAAATCAGGTACGGGGTTATCAAGACCAAAATGGGCAAGGACCTGCCTGTCTAAACCCTGGGCATGATAATCGAGGGGAACATCATAAATAGATTGAGAATCCTGAGCCGCAATAACAGACTTTTCCTCAACATTGCAAAAAAGTGCAATTTTTCGGCGCTCTTCCTCGGGAAGCGGGAACTCACAACGGCACAGAAGAATATCAGGCTGAATGCCAATCGAGCGCAATTCCTTCACAGAATGCTGGGTTGGTTTGGTCTTGATCTCAGAGGCTGTACTGACATAAGGCAAAAGGGTGACATGCATGAAAAGTGTGTGCTGGCGATCCAGCTGCTGACCCAGCTGACGAATAGCTTCAAAAAAAGGAAGCCCTTCAATATCCCCAACCGTTCCCCCAATTTCGCACAAAACAATGTCCGCATCCTCAGCATCCGCAAGAATAAAGTTCTTAATAGCATCTGTAACATGGGGAATAACCTGAACCGTAGCCCCAAGATAATCACCACGGCGCTCTTTTTCGAGAATGCTTTGATAAATCCCCCCTGTCGTGACATTATCACCACGCGAAGCCGCAACACCTGTAAACCGTTCATAATGGCCGAGATCAAGGTCTGTCTCTGCCCCGTCATCGGTCACAAAAACCTCACCATGCTGGTAAGGAGACATGGTACCGGGATCAATATTGAGATACGGGTCGAGCTTACGCAAACGAACGCGAAGGCCACGTGCCTGAAGCAAAGCCCCCAAAGCCGCCGCAGCAAGCCCTTTCCCCAGAGACGAAACAACGCCCCCTGTAATGAACACATAGCGAGTCATCGTTTTTCCCTGCCTTGATATACCATGATCCTGAACTGAGAGAAAAGGGGTAAGCATAACCCCCTCATCATCATATCAACAAATATGATGGTAGAATTTTATGGGGTGGCTTCCTGAGAAGACGGAGTTTGTTCAGACTGGCTCTGCGGACCCATCTGTGATGTTTTTTCTTCTATTTTTTGAGGCGTATCTTCTTTATTGTCAATTTCCTGATTCTGATTTTGTTGTGAAGCCTCCACACCTTCAGAAAGGGATGAGGATGGAGAAGGCAGATCAGCAGGAGGAATTTGTACCACATTATCACCAGGGGCCAATTCAACAGAGGCCGGAGCGGGCACAGGGCCATCAAAAACACTTTCCTTTTTAGGTGTGGAAAAGGCCGTCAACAAAATGCTCGTCAGGAAAAAAGCAGCACCTAAAAGAGAAGTTGAGCGTGTTAAAATATTGGCAGCCCCGCGTGTGGTCATCATATCACCCGGTCCCCCGCCCATGCCCAAAGCACCACCTTCAGAACGCTGAAGGAGAATAAGGCCAACAAGAGCCAGACATACAAGGATATGTAGTGTTAAAAGGACTGTTACCATAAAACCTGCTCACTTTTCTTATAACTTCAAAACTATATTTCAGGTCCGGGGTGCAGAGGAGGTGTAAAAAACATCAGAACGCCCCTTCATCTCTCTCAAAAAAAGCTTTTTATCCTAAACCCGCCCAACAAGCCAGCCCTTAAAAGAGAAAAAAAATCTCCAGAAACCTGAAGGAACAGGTGCCCCGAGACATTGAGGGCCTGGCACTCAGTCCTCTGCACATTTTGCTCACCGGAAAAAGAGCCCGGACACTTTCTTTTATTTTTTATCACTTTTCTGTCTGTGTAAGGCGCATAAATCTGTCCTGGAGATTTTGATCCTGCTTAAAAGCCCCTGTAAAACAGTTTGTCACGGTTGTGACATGGGGATGATGAACACCACGTGTTGTCATGCACTGATGCTTTGCTTCAACATAAATGGCCACACCCCGCGGCCTGAGAGCCTCATCCAAAGTATTCGCAATCTGGGACGTCATGGTTTCCTGTGTCTGAAGGCGTCTTGCATAAATGTCCACGAGGCGTGCAATCTTGGAAATACCGACCACCCTGTCCGTAGGGAGATAAGCAATATGGGCATGCCCAAGAAAAGGGGCCATATGGTGTTCACAATGGGATTCAACATCAATATGGCGGAGCATGACAAAATCATCATAGCCTTCTACCTCTTCAAAGGTTCTGGAAAGCTCTTTGAAAGGGTCAGCATCATAACCGGAAAACCACTCCTGAAAAGCTTTTGTCACACGCTTTGGGGTATCAACAAGCCCCTCACGATCAGGATCATCTCCTGTCCACCTTATAAGGGTACGAACAGCTTCTTCGACCTCCTCACGACGGGGTTTGGACATATGTTTTTTTAACTCTGGTACTTTCAGGAGAGAGGAAGAATCAACCATAACGAAGCTTTCCTTTGGGAAATGACAAAAGGGGAGAAGATATATTTTTTATGAAAACTTATCCTTATCAAAAAAACAGGGCCAGCTCAAGCCATCTTTGTGTGCAACAGAAACCTTAGATTTCCTTGCTTTTCTCTTTTTTTTGAACTATCCAGAAAGCTTCTGTAATGTATACACCTCAAACAAGGATACCTTCTGTGTCCAGACATATTGTTTTTGATACTGAAACAACAGGATTATCCCCAAACCAGGGACACCGCATCACTGAAATTGGCTGCATTGAGGTCATAGACTTTCTCCCAACAGATCAAAGCTTTCATTGCTTTATAAACCCGGAGCGGGATGTCCCGGAAGAGGTTCAAAAAATTACAGGGCTCACCACAGCTTTTCTTAAAGACAAACCTCTCTTTAAGGAGATAGCCCAGGGCTTCCTTGATTTTGTTGGGGAATCGCCGCTTGTTGCGCATAATGCAAGCTTTGATCGCAATTTTCTTAATGCAGAGCTCACCCTTTTGGGCCATACGGTTTTTCCTGAAGAGCGTTTCATTGATACCCTGGATCTTGCCCGTAAGAAATTTCCCGGCTCCTATAATTCTTTAGATGCCCTGTGTAAACGCTTCGACATTTCCCTTGAAACACGGGAACGCCATGGCGCCCTTATTGATGCGAGGCTTCTTGCTGAAGTTTATCTTGAACTTCACGGAGGTCGGGAACGATCCCTGGATATCTTTAAAACAGGTCATATCCCGACACAGAGGGGTGATCAACATACAAAAGAAACCATCCCGCCACGCCAAACCAGTCTACCACCACTCTTAACACAGGAAGAACGTACAGCCCATAAGGTTTTTCTGGAACAGCTCGGGGAAAAAGCCCTGTGGGGTCGTTACGATGTATAACCAAGCAGGTAAATTTCGGCACCTTATTCTCTTCTACATGCGTAGTAAAAAAGAAATTTTTGACACTTTAAACCTGAAACCAACAAAGACAAAAACCTTAAGAGGAGAAAATCCAGCTCCTGTATCACCGGGGCAGGTATAAAAAAACTTCAGCGTTAAATCAGACCCATTGCCCGCAGAGGTGTGAAAGAGAACGGGGAGAAGCATCTTAGCTTTTCTTCTTCCTGTCCTGCCCCTGCAGGGCTTTCATCTGCTCTTTGATCTGATCCAGCTCTCTACGTAAAGCACTGTATTCCTCTTTCAGGAGCATAAATTCCTCCCGACTCACCAAATCCATATCAGCAATAAAGCGATCTGCCTGATTTCTCATAAGAGTTTTAGCTTCTTCACCCATCCCCTGAGCTGCCCCTACAGCACCCTGCATCAACTGGGCCATATCATCAAAAAAAGGAGGTTTTCCCGTCATATTCTTCTCCGTTTTGTCTTATATCTTCTTTAAAATTTCATACAAAAACATGCCTGTAACTTCAAAGGCAAAACACTCTCATCTACCTCTCCTCAAAGGGTATACAGTTCTGTTTCTAAGGAAAGCGCACTCATGTCTAACACCTCTGTTATAAAGCAAAGGAACAGAAAAAAACAGGTCTATCATGATCCCCTCTCCCTTTTATCTTTCGTCGCAAAATACGAGTCAATAGCTTCAGCAATAGCACGGGTAATTTTAGATCTGTGACGGGAAGATTTAAGATTAGCCTCATCAGTGGTATTGCTGAGAAATCCCATTTCAAGAAGAATAGCAGGGACATCAGGAGCCAGAAGAACATAATAACCGGCACGTCTGTGCGTTTTACGTAAAACGGGCGTTGCTTTACGCAAACGGCTGATAAGAAGATCAGAAAATACAGCCGATTCTGTCTTTGTGTCGCGCTGGGCAAGATCAACAAGAATACCGGAAACATCCCCTGAATGATCACTCAAATCAACTTCCATAACCCAGTTTTGTTTTTGCAAAACTTCACTGGCCCGCCTCTCCCCGCGATCAGAAAGTGTATAAACTGATGCACCCCGCAGGGATTTTGACGGTGCTGAGTCAGCATGTAGAGAAATGAAAAGATCAGCTCCTTTTTTGCGTGCAAAGCTTACACGCTGATTGAGAGATAAATATTTATCATTTTTCCGTGTCAGGAACACCGTATAGCGCCCCTGTTTCTCAAGGGAAGCTTTAAGGTTAAGAGCCGCCTTCAGGGTAACATGTTTCTCTCGTGTCCCCCTTGCACCTATCGTTCCCGGATCATGGCCACCATGGCCTGCATCAAGAACAATAACAGGCTTTTTGATCGGTTTTGTCTTTCTTTGAGACGATTGTGCCCTTTTTTCAGGCCTTATGTCATCCTGTGGCCCCCCTGCCCTTCCTGACACCTGTAAAGCGCCCTGCACGTTAAGATCCAAAGTCAAAAAATGCGTGCCGGAAAATGGAGATATTCTCAAAAAAGAGCGTCCGGGGCTTGCAGCCCCCCGAAGATCAAAGACAAGGCGTGTTTTGTCCTGTCCTCTTGGCGCAAAGCGCATTTGGTAAATGAAACTCTTATCTGAAAAGACCCTTTTCCCCTCAGAAGTAAAACCAGCCCCCTGTTGATACCTTAGACGCTGAGTATCCATAACAAAACGGGGCTTTCCCGCAGAAAGGGTAAAAAAATGGTGGCTAAGTTCCTGATTTGAATGTATAATAATGCGTATGCTGGACTGTCCCTGCATGTGTGCATGAACATCATAAACAAGCGTTTCAGAGGAAGAAACAGCCATAGCAGGACATGCCCACACACAAAAAACTGTAAGAATGAGGAGTCTTCTTATAAAGCACATCATTTTTTGCTCTCTTGCTGAAGCCAGAAATAAGAGAATCACATAAAAACGCTTTCTCTCTTCATAAACTTCTTGCCTTACCCCTGAAAATCTATAAAGATTGGCAGCTAAAGGTTATAGACAGGAGAAGCCTGTTTGATAAGAAAGGCAAGACACTTGCATGATCAGAGGGTAAGAACGTGATAGCCATCATTAAATGTTTTAATGCAGGGACAACACAATATTTACAGTTCCCCGAATCACTTTCGAATCACACAAATATAGAAAATAAAGAATCATGCCAGCTAAGACAAGAAAAAAGCAGGAGAAAAACATATATGCATAAGAATATGCTGACCAGACTGTCTGCTTTGTTCTCTCCCTTACAAACACGGCCTGTTCCATACAGACAAACAACGGCAGGCCTGTCCTTCAGCGACTGGAGATATGTCTTCAGGGCCGCGAGTTCAGGTTGCCGGATTGGAGATTTTTATTTATGTCAAAGAAAATGCTTATCGATGCTGCTCACCCTGAAGAAACGCGCATCGCTGTTCTTGAAGGTAACAGGGTAGAAGAATTTGATTTCGAATCACACCATAGAAAACAGATTAGTGCCAATATCTATCTTGCAAAGATAACGCGTGTTGAGCCTGCTCTGCAAGCAGCTTTTGTTGATTTTGGTGGAGATCGTCACGGTTTTTTAGCGTTCAACGAAATTCATCCGGATTACTATCAAATTCCTTTTGAGGACCGGCAGGCCCTTCTTCAGGAAACACAGGAAGCTGAAAAAGCTGATGAGACGGATTCAGACCCTGACACGTCTCAGGCCTCAGATGAAGAGGATGAAACTTCTGAAGAGGATGCTCAGGAACTGGCGAAAAGAGCCCGCCGCTACCATAACCCTGCGCTTCGTAAATATAAAATTCAGGAAGTTATTAAACGCCGGCAAATTATGCTTGTCCAGGTTGTCAAGGAAGAACGTGGCAATAAAGGGGCTGCGCTGACCACCTATCTTTCCCTGGCAGGACGTTATTGCGTTTTAATGCCCAATACACCACGAGGTGTTGGAGTTTCCAGAAAAATAACGCAGGCTTCTGATCGGACACGGCTTAAAAAACTTGCCAACAATCTGGAAGTCTCTGAAGGCATGGGCCTTATTATTCGCACGGCTGGCTCCAGACGTACCCAGGCAGAGATCCGGCGCGATTATGAATATTTATTACGCCTTTGGGAAAAAATCTGTGAAGAGACCCTGACCTCCATAGCCCCTGTTCTCATTTATGAGGAAGGTGATCTTGTCAAGCGTGCCATCCGCGATCTTTATGACAAGCATATTGAAAAAGTCCTTGTTGAAGGAGACGAGGCTTACAAAAATGCCAAAAACTTCATCCGCATGCTTATGCCCAGTCATGCAAAAAAAATACAACCCTATCGGGAAAACACGCCTCTGTTTTTGCAATATGGCATTGAAAACGATCTCGACATTTTACATACCCCAACTGTCCCTTTGAAATCAGGTGGTTACCTCGTCATCAATGCTACAGAGGCTTTAATCGCTATTGATGTCAATTCCGGGCGTTCAACGCGTGAACGCAATATTGAAAATACAGCGCTTAAAACCAATCTTGAGGCCGTTGAGGAAACAACACGCCAAATGCGTCTCAGGGATCTCGCGGGTCTTATTGTGATTGATTTCATTGATATGAAAGATCACAAAAACAACCGTATGGTTGAAAAAAAGATGCGGGAACACCTTAAAAAAGACAGAGCCCGCGTTCAGATGGGACGCATTTCATCTTTTGGCCTCATGGAACTCTCACGTCAAAGGCGGCGGAGAAGCGTGCTGGAAGGCTCCAGCGAAAAATGTCCTTCCTGCCAGGGATATGGGAGAATTCGCTCGATTGCCTCAAGTACATTACATGCGTTAAGGGCTCTTGAAGAAGAAGGATTGCGCCAAAAGTCCTCTTCTGTTCAGCTATCTGTTCCTAAAAATGTGGCTTTTTACCTTCTTAATGAAAAACGTGAAGCCCTCCATCACCTCCAGGAACGGCTTAACCTTAAAGCTGTTATCATCAGTGATGACAATCTGACACGACCGGACTTCATTCTCACTCCCCTTCAAAAAAGAAAAAAACAGACAAAACAGGATACGGGGGAAGAGAAAACATCAAATTCCGATCGAACAGCTACAGAGAAAAAGCATGCGCCTTCAAAACGTTCACGCAGAAGATCTTCAGACAAAGGGAGTGCTTCCAGGAAAGAGACAAGCACCTTAGAGGATATTTCCCCGGAGACTGAATCTTCTTCCTCTCAGGCTTCCTCAGATACTGAAGACAATAAAACAGGTAAAACATCACACCGTCGCCGGGGACGTCGTGGCAAACCACGCCGGCGTCTTTCTACTGCGGAGACAGTTTCACAGGAAGAAAATCCAGGCCAGCATAGTTCTGCATCCTCCCCCGGGGACATGCGGGCCTCAGGAGAATCTCGGGATAGAAAATCCGGAAGACAGAAAGAGGAAGAGCAGAACACTCTTTCTGAGAAAGACTCCGGATCCATATCTCAGAAAAATGACACCCCTCCTTCTGCATCGTCAGACGACACAAAAATCTCTTCTGAAAAAGGGACCCGGCGCCGCAGGCGACGTCCATCACATAACAAAAAAACACAACAGGAAAGCGACACTCCCAAACCTCAGGAAAAGCAAAAAAAAGAGGGAGATGAGACTGTTCATGAGGATAAAGTTACGTCTCAAAACAGAGAGAATTCTTCTTCTGGTCTTGTCTCGGTCGACCCTCATGCCTTTCAGGATATCTCCTCAAAACATGAAGATCCTGCGTCGGCTCAGGACAACAACCAAAGTTCAGAAACAAGTCCTGCAAACGAGGTTAAGAAACCAAAACGTCGTGGCTGGTGGCAAAGAAAAAAGCTTTTTGGATCTTGAAAAAATGAGAAGGTAAAGAACATGCCTTTCTTTTTTTAAAACATTTATATCCAGAACCTATGTTCTTAAGGAAAGAAAGCTCAACATCCTTTCCTTAAGAGAAAAACAGGAGTCCCTGTATGATAAAGAAATTGATATTTTATGGCATCGCCAGTCTTGTGATAGGTTGTATGGCCCTGCGTCCTGCTTTTGGGCAAACTTTGGTAAGGGACGCCGAAATTGAAGAACTTTTAAACAATTATGGCACCCCCCTTTTCAAAGCGGCTGATCTTAATCCTCATAATGTTCGCTTTTTCATCGTTGGAGATAAAAGCATTAATGCAGCCGTCAGCGGAGGCCAAAATATTTTTGTCAACACAGGCCTTATCCTGGAATCTGAAACACCTAATGAACTCAAAGGCGTTCTTGCCCATGAGACGGGCCATATTTCAGGTGCCCACCTTGCCCGTCTTCAGGAAGGGCAAAGAAAAGCCATAGGCGTTATCCTGTTAAGTGTTGCTCTGGGCCTTGCGGCTGTTGCAGCTGGTGAAGGGGGGGCAGGAGCTGCCATTATTGGTTCTGCCCCTTATTATGGCACCCTTGCCTTTTTTACCTATACCCGTACACAGGAGGCCTCGGCTGATCAGGCGGGTGCTGATTTTCTTGAAGCAACGGGCCAGTCTGGTCGCGGGCTTTTAGCGTTTTTTGATCGCTTTCGTTATCAGGAAGTCTTTTCAAAAGCACGGCAGACGCAGTATTTTCGATCTCACCCTCTTTCCTCTGATCGCATGGCGGCCCTTCGCAAAAAGGTGGAGTCTTCTCCTTTCTTCAATAAAGAAGATTCAGAGGAAGACAAATATGCCCTGAACATGGTTAAGGCCAAAATAGAAGGTTTTCTGAACTCACCACAACATGTCTTCCAGAAATATCCTCCTGATACCACCAAAGATACGGCCCTTTATGCCCGAAGTGCGGCTTATCTCCAGACCGGCGAACGCCAGAGAGCACTTAAAGACATCAACATGCTGATTGCCCGCCACCCACGTAACCCTTATTTCCATGAGCTTAAAGGTCAAATTTATTTTGAAACAGGCCAGGCAAAAAAAGCTGTTTCTTCTTATGCTGAAGCTGTCAATCTTCGGCCAGATTCCCCCCTCCTCCATCTTGGCCTCGCTCAGGCGCTTCTGAGTGCTGACATGAAAACCAATGCCAGAGAGGCCCTTGATCATCTTAAAATAACTCTCACTTCAGAGCCTTCCAATACACTTGCCTGGGGGCAGTCAGCAAAAGCGCATGAAGCCCTTGGGCAAAGAGCCCTTGCGCAACTTGCTATAGCAGAACAGGCATTTACGGCCTATGATATGGAACGTGCCTTTATCTTTGCCTCACGTGCACGGGATAATTTAGAAAATAACACGTCTGAACAGCAACGTGCCCTTGACATCATAGCCATCTCAAAGGCACAGATAAAAACCAGAAAAAGGACCAGAGGCTCACATCGCCTTAACATGTTCCACTCATCCTTGACGAGTGAACATCCTTAAAACTTTAGATCATAAAGGGTTATATTATGTTTATCAGAATTCTGTTATTGTCTTTCTTCTCTGCAGGGCTTGTTTTGTCCTCAGCCCATGCTCAGTTCTCCGATCAGGAGAAAAAAGAAATCCGCTCGATTGTGAAAGACTATCTTGAAAACAACCCGGATCTTCTTCTTGAAATTGCTCAAAAGAACGATAAAGTCGCCCTGCTCAAAAGCAGGAAAGTTCAGGATTTCCTCTATAACAATCCAAAAGACAACACCATAGGGCCAGCTGATGCCAAAATTAAAATTGTTGAATTCCTGGATTATAATTGTGGGTATTGCAAACGCTCATACGCCTGGCTTAAAGATATGGTCAAAAAGCATCCGGGAAAGATTCGCGTGATTTTTAAAGAACTCCCTGTTCTTGAACGCCGAACCAAAACCTCACGTCAGGCTGCCAAAGCAGCCCTCGCAGCAGGAGAGCTTGGCCATTACTGGGATTATCACGGTGCCCTTATGACAGCCGGAGGAAAGCTTACACAGGAACGTTTGGATAAAATTGCTCAGGATCTTGGTCTTGATCTCAAGGACTTTCATCAGGCTATGAAAAAAACTGAACGGGAGGACTATCTTCATGAAATACACCTGTTTTCAACCCGGCTTAACATCCGTGGGACACCCTCTTTCGTGATTAATGATCATCTCATCCTGGGTGCTGATTTTAAAGCTATGGAGGCCCTGATTAATCAGGAACTTAAATCATAGCATGTTCCATTTCTCAAAACCCGGATAAATCTGTCCGGGTTTTGGGAGAAAGCATAAAGCTTAAACCCTGCTTTTTTTCGCCTGACAATCCGGCAATCCCGATGTTGACATTCTTTGCCCCCGCAAAAATTAACCTTTATCTCCATGTCGGCCCCCCGGAAACAGATGGCTATCATCTTCTTGAAAGTCTTCTTGTATTTTCTGATGTTGGGGACAGGGTAAGTTTAGAAGAGCACTCGTCTTTTTCTCTTTCTGTAAGAGGGAAATTTTCTCATGCTCTGGGATCTGAGGATGACAATCTGGTACTCCGGGCTGCACGCGCATGGCAAAAGCGTTTTGGGGGACCCTCTTATCATCTCATCTTAGAGAAAAACCTGCCCGTGTCATCAGGTCTTGGCGGGGGGTCTGCGGATGCGGCCGCTGTTTTAAGGGGGTTAGCACATATGCAGGAGATAAGCTCTCAAACAGTTCTAAAAACAGACATTCCCTTATCTTTAGGGGCAGATGTACCGGCCTGTTTCATCTCCGCCCCTTTAAGAGCGAGAGGATACGGAGAACACCTCACCCTTTACAGAGAAAAGCTCTCCTGGCCTGCTGTTTTGGTCAACCCCCTGTTCCCGGTTTCAACACCAGAAGTCTTTAAGCTTTATGATGTTTTCTCTCCCTCCGTCCTCAAACCTTTGGATCTGCTTCCCTCAAAGAATATCGTTCAAACGCTCAGAGAGACAACACGCAATGACCTTGAAAGACCTGCGAAAAAGCTGTTCCCTGTCCTGCACACCGTGAAAAAAGCCCTTCTGGCACAAAAGGGGCAATGTCTGGTCCGTCTTTCAGGATCAGGCGCCAGTATGTTCGCCCTTTTTGAAAATGATGACCATGCTCTCCTTGCCAAAGAAAACCTGAAATACCATAATCCTGCCTGGTGGATTACATCCTGTTATCTGGGGGGCCCGGAGCTTAGCCCTAAAAAAACATCATAATTTATGAAGGTGCATGCATGGCGGAGTCTGTTGTCTGGGTGGGGTGTATTATTTTTTTCCTCACAGCCCTGATCTCCTTTCTTTTTTCGTGGCTCCTGTCTCATATCAGTCTTGTAGACCGTCCTGTTGCCCGATCCAGCCATGCAAAACCAACACCCACAGCAGGTGGCATAGCCTTTGTTGCAGGTCTTGGCGTGGGGGCTTTTATCTTAGCCTTTTCCTCTTTTTTAAGCCCTGATGACAGGCTTCAACTCTCCAAACTTTTAGGACTTGGTCTGTGCGTTGCTGCTTTTGGGCTTTGGGATGATCTTGTTACCCCCGGAGCCTTCTTCAAGCTTATTTTCATGGCGATTTTAAGCCTTGTAACTGTCTGGGTTTTCTCTCCCGTTACGGTGTTCCCCCTCACACAGACATTCTCCCTGTCTCTGCCTGTAACGATAGGTTTTTTAGGATCAGCCCTGTGGATTTTCACAGTGATGAACACGGTGAACTTCATAGATGGTGCCAATGGTATGCTGGGGGGAAGCCTGGGTCTTGCGAGTTTAGGGCTTGCAGGTTTTTGTGCCTGGGACGGGGCCTTTGTCCCTATGATCACAGCCCTTGGCCTGACCGCTGTTGTGTTGGGTTTTTTACCCTGGAATCTCAGGGAAAAGGCGTGTCTTTTCGCTGGTGATACGGGGGCTCTGCTCCTTGGTTTTCTTTTTGCAGGCGCAAGCCTTATCTGGTCTGCAAACACAGGAAAAGGACAGATTTATATAGTTGTGTTTCTTCTGCTGGTCTTACTTCTGGATGTAGGTCTGACGCTGATATGGCGCCTTAAAAAGGGGCTGCCCCTGCTTCAGGCCCATCGCGATCACCATTACCAGCTTTTGATACGTACTGGCTGGACACACAGACGTGTTTCCGCACTTTATGCCGGTTTAACGCTTGGCTCTGCTCTTTTAGCAACCTTAGCCATGTGTTTTGGATCCCCGGCCCTCATAGCTGGGCTCATCTTTCTTATCATCAGTTTTGGTATCCTCAGTCATATACTCCGCAAGCGGGCGCAGAAAAACCTCTCCGACTCATCATAACCACAAGCTCCCTCTTTGATCTCTTTATACACCTTCCCTTCAACACAAAATATAGGAGCCCAAAAGAGAAAGAATCACAAAATATATTGTTTTCTGTTCGGGAGGCTGTTAGACTTAAGTGCATAAGGGCAGATCTGTCGCAAAGGAAATCATCTATGCGGATACAGCGTTATTTTACGCAAGCAGGGCAGAGCCCTTATGAGGGTCTTGTTTTTACAAAAACACCCTTTGAAAGAGGGGGAATGGCAGATAAAGCAGCTTCCTCTCCCCCACATATCTCTCCGTCTTTTTCTTCTCCTGTACCCGCTTTTCTTAATGCTCCTGAAAGCTGGGGTGTGGGGGCTCGTCACGCCCTTGAAGGGTTGGCCTGTACCTTCTTTGAGGGGAACCATCAGGAGAGGTTTGAACATCTCAAACAACAGGACAGGCCTGCCTGGCTCACAAAGGCCGTATCTCCTCTGACTTCAGAGCCCACACACCCCTCTTCTTCTCAAACATTCAGCGCCTCGACTCTTTTTGACTATGCTGCAGCTCTTTTGACCCATGCTGCCTGGCCATTTTTTGAAGAGGAAGAAGACGCACATATCTTTTTTGATGAGTTGCGCTTTATGCTGGCCCACCGCTATGCCAGCCCGGATGAAGCTTTATGGTCTTTGTTGCTTGGGAACAACACGCATTTTAAAACTGAATCATCTCCTTCGTCTTCTCTCCCACATGCCAATGAAGTTTTAAAAGAGACCTCATCTCATCCGGACCATTCAGGCTCTCTTCCGCCTGAAAACCTCCCCTTCAAAAGCATAACCTCTCATGATCTTGAAGATTTTCTTGAGGCCCCCCTTAAAAAAGAAGCTCATCAGATGGCTCTTTTAGCAGGGCAGGCTGCTCTTGAAAAACACAGTCGCGCTGTTATCCGCGCGGTGACTCATTGTGATGGCTGTGAAGAAGACTGTTTTGATCCCAAAAAAAATACGGCCCTTAAACGTGCCCTTGGTCAGGCCCTTGACAATGGTGTCCCTATGGGGGCGCTTGAGCAGGTTTTATGGCTCACACGTCAGGGGTTTGGGGAAGAAAGGGACCCTGAAGACAGCATATTGGATCAGTTTTCTGAAGATATCTTCTCGTCTTCAGGAAAACTTTCCGGGAAAGATACCACGGGTCAGGCACTTGCTCTTAGCAAGGATTTTCTTGAAGCCGTTGATCAGGATGATATCTGGCCACTTAAAGCAGGAGCCCAAAACAAAAATGCACGCCATTTTTGGAGAAAAACTGTGCGTTCTGTTTGGGAAACGGGTCAGCCTGACCTTGTTTTTACCGAAGCCCTTAAGGCGTTCACCCCCTGTTGTGATGATGAGGGGCCACAACATATACAAAAAGATGGAGGATCTTTTTCTTTTCAGGGGGACCCCCCCCATCAGGCTGACCTTAATCTTATCACGTTTCTTGACGAGGATTCAGTTTTTGACTTTGAAGGCTTTGAGCAGGCCTGTCGTCTTTGGACCATAGCCCTTGATGCGTCCTGGTCTCTACAACGCCCTGACAACAGACAGCTTTATCGACCTTTGCGCCTTGGCTTTGCCAGTCTTGGTGGTTTTTTGATGGCACAGGGTCTCGCCTATAACAGTGTTCAGGCACAAAGCCTTGCAGGGGGTGTTGCCAGTCTGATGACAGCTATGGCCTGCCATGTTTCAGGGTGCCTTGCTGAAACAGCCGGAGCATTTCCAAAATGGCACACACATGCCTCTTCCATGAAACATGTTCTCATCCGCCATCGTGAAGCCCTGACACACCTTAAACAGGCATCTCATACACGCGGGGATAAAACTGTCTGCCCACGAACGGAGGAGCTTTGTCAAAAGCTTTTGCAAACAGGTGACACGCTCTGGGAGACTCTTCTCACAAAAGCAGATGAACATGGTTTTCGTCATATTCAGACAACGGGTCTTACCCATCAGGGCTGGACATCACGCTTTTTCGATGCAGATTCAGAGGGTGTTTTGCCTGTTGAAACCCTGTTTTATTATAAAACAGATCCGTCCCACACCAGAGAAGAGGGTCATTTCACGTTCCGCCCCTCTGTTCTCAAAGGCCTTCAGGCTTTAGGCTATGACCCTGAAGAGCAGGCAGCTTTTGGGCGTGAACTTCAGGGGCATCACAGTCTGCGTGGAAGCCCTGGCTTTTCCCTTAAAGACCTTGCTGAGAAGGGCTTTACCCCTGAGATTCTGGCCCGTCTTGAGGAAAAATTAGAACAGGCTTTTGATTTTTCCTCAGTGTTCAATGCTTATGTTCTGGGCGAAGACTTTTGTCGGGATGTTTTGCATCTGCGAGATGATCACATGGCAATGGCCGGAACAGATTTCCTCAAAGCTCTGGGATTTGATGAAGCTTCCCTTGAAACTGCCAAAGCTCATGTCTTTGGAAAACCAGCTTACACACCCCTTGCCTCTTTACGACCAGAGCATGGGGATGTTTTTTTACGCCCCCCCTCCCCGGAAGATCTTATCATCATGGCATCCACCCTACAGCCTTTTATTTCTGGTGGTGTAGGTTTGGTGGTGAGATTGTCGGCCTCAACCTCTCTTGAGGAAACATCCCGCCTCATGCGTCTTGCAGCTTCTCTTCACCTCAAAACCATTCGTTTTGAGCGTGAAGGTGCGCGTCTGTCAGATCCTGCTTTTGGGTCTTTGCTGGCGGACCTTGTTTTTGATGAGCCGGCAGAGCAGAAAGAAGACAAAGCCATCACCCTCAAGGAAGAGAATGCAGAAGAGGACATTGCTTTTCCTCCCCCATACAAAGAACCTCTTCCCTCACAACGCCGTCGCCTGCCTGATCGCCGCAAGGGTTATATCCAAAAAGCCAGCATTGGGGGACATAAGGTTTATCTCCATACAGGGGAATTTGATCATGGTGAGCTTGGGGAAATTTTCATCGATATGCATAAAGAAGGGGCCGCTTTTCGGAGCCTGATGAATAATTTTGCTATTTCTATTTCCATTGGTCTTCAATATGGCGTCCCTCTGGAAGAGTTTGTTGATGCTTATATTGACACACGCTTTGCCCCGGCAGGACGCGTTGAGGGGAATGACTCTATCACCCAGGCGACGTCTATTCTTGATTATATATTCCGGGAACTTGCTGTATCTTATCTGGGGCGTGATGAACTGGCACAGATTCGCCCTGAAGACTCTCATGGCATGGGTCTGCATGAAGGTGTTGATGAGAGCCCCATCTCCCAAAATGAAGCAACACGGTATATTTCCAAAGGCTTTGCACGTGGTAATGTTGTGGTGTTAAAGGACCAGAAAAAACGTCTTCAAAAGGAAGAGAAAGACACCGCCACAAAAGCTCCTGATAGCTCAGGGGACAAGTCCCTTCCCGAAGCAGGAGAACAAAACCCGGCGCAGGAGAGACAAAAGCCACGCCACTATACCGGTGATCCCTGCCCACAATGCGGTCATTTCACACTGACCCGTCATGGGGGACGCCTGAAATGTGATGCCTGTGGTGTCTCTGTAAAAACCCTGTAATATTTTCCTCTTAAAGGAAGTGGATACAGGGACGAACAGAAAATTCTGATTTGCCATGAATCACAAGAGGAAAAACTTATGGGCCATTATATTCGTTTTGATAAAAACCATAAAAGGGGAGAAGAGCCCAGGCTTTCAAAAGAAGACGCCCTCTCCCAGGGCCCCGCTTTGACAGCTTATCTTGCCCCTGCACAACAGGCTGATGCCCCTGTTCTTCTTGTTTTTCAGGAAATTTTCGGGGTCAATAAGGTCATGAGAGACCTTTGTGATCATTATGCAGATCAGGGGTTTACAGCTTTATGTCCGGATTTATTCTGGCGGATTGAGCCGGGTATAGACATAACCGACAAAAGTGAAGAAGAATGGAAACAGGCCTTTGAGCTTTATCAGGCTTTTAACACAGATGAGGGCGTTCAGGATATTAAAACAGTTCTCTCTTTTCTTAAAAACACCTATGCCCCTCAAACACCTGTCGGCTGTGTTGGCTATTGTCTTGGGGGCCTTCTGGCCTATCTGAGCGCAGCGCGAACAAACATAGACGCCAGTGTTGGGTATTATGGTGTTGGCCTTGATGCCCATATCCAGGAAGCTCAGGCTATAAAAAAACCACTCTTGCTGCACATGGCAGGACAGGATAGTTTTGTTGATAGGGATGCTCAAAATGTCATTCGTGAAGGTCTGCACCACAGCCCTCACACAACCCTCCTGTTTTATCCTGACAGAGACCACGCTTTTGCCCGCGAGGGGGGAGAGCATTATCATGAAGCAGACGCCCACAAGGCCAATGGAGAAACCTCTGCTTTTCTTAAAAAGCATCTTGGTCTTTCCTTGTGAGGCTATAACCTCTCTAACGGTATAGGCATCCCCTGCAGGCGTGCCGTTTTAATGTGATAGACCTCTTTTATATGCTCATCACTGAGGACGTCTCTAGGATGCCCCTCCACATAAATTTCTCCTTCTTTTAAAAGGAAAAGATGGTCACAAAACCGTGCTGCAAGCGCCAAATCATGCAGAGCAGCAATCACCAGTTTTCCCTGTTTCGCCTCATGCCGTAAAAGTTCCATCATGGTGATCTGATGATAAGGATCAAGGCCGGAAACAGGTTCATCACAGAGCAAAACAGGGGCCTGAACAGCCAGAGCCCGGGCCAGAAAAACGCGGTTTTTTTCCCCCCCGGACAGGGTATTGAGGGGTCTGTTGATAAACTCATATGTACGGGTTGCGAGAAGGACATTCTCAATAATCCCCTCATCCTCATCTGAGAGAGAACTTAAAGGGGAAAGGTGAGGAAGGCGCCCCAAAGCCACAATATCATAGACACGCAGGGGCCAGGCACTTCCATGATCCTGCGGCATATACGCAAAGCTCTGCCCACGTTGATGCGGGGTAAAAGATCTGAGATCCTCCCCCCGAACACAGATATGTCCCTCTGTCGGGGATAAAAGCCCACAAACTGTCTTCAAAAGCGTAGTTTTACCTGCACCATTGGGACCTAAAAGACCAACAAAGCTTTTCTCCTTAAGCATAAAGTTTAAATTTGAGAGAATGATGCGATCCTGAATATGGAGGCTCACCCGATCAACAGACAACATATATCACCCCTTTCTCTCAGGCCTGCATACGCATTTTTGTAATAAGGTACAGAAAAAATGGTGCCCCTAAAAGGGCCGTAACAACACCCAGATACAAAGGAGGGCGCGGACCAGACAGCACGCGTATCATGGTGTCTGACATCAAAATCAAAAGACCACCTGCCAGAGCTGACGGGATGATGAGCCGCCCCGGACGATGCTGAAACAGGGGACGCATAAGGTGGGGGGCAATCAGGCCAACAAAACCAACAGCCCCTGCCACAGCAACCCCTGCCCCTACGGCAAGGGCTGTGCCTGAGAAAATAAGCATACGGGTGCGTGTGAGGTTGATACCGAGACTGGCTGCCGTCTCCTCCCCCAGAGTCAGGGCATCCAGCGCACGTGCCGACCAGGCAAGCAGGCCTGTGCCCATGATAATCAGCGGAGCCGCCAGAAGACTATCTGCCCAGCTGGCATTTTTTAAAGAACCCATAAGCCAGAAAACAATCTCACTCAACGCCCAGGGATTGGGTGCAAAACTCATGACAAGGGCTGTCAGGGCCGCAGCAAAAGCATTGACGGCAACACCTGCTAAAATCAAAAGAGAGGGGCCCGCCCCACGCCCTGCGAGAAGAAAAAGAAGGCTTAAGCCCGTAAAACCTCCTAAAAGTGCTGAAAAAGCAAGTGTAAAACTCCCCGCAGCAGCCCAGCCAAAATAAAAAGCCAGAACCGCGCCAAGACCGGCACTGGCAGACACACCCGTAATTCCAGGATCAGCCAGGGGGTTACGAAAATAGCCCTGAAGGGCTGCCCCGGCTGCGCCAAGTCCGGCCCCTGTCAAAATCGCAAGAACAGCACGGGGGGCACGAATATCCTGAACAATAAGAATATCACGTGCCTCCCCCCGACCCCACAAAGCCTTTAAAACCCTAAGGGGTGAAAGAAAGCTTTCCCCGCAGCTCAGAGCCAAAAGAAAAACCAGGACCAAAGCACTCCATAAAAGTAACATAATATAAGAAGACTGCCCTCTCCTCATGGTCCTGCCCCTTTTGGAGGATGAGGTGGCAATTTTTGAGTATCAGGCTCCTCAAGGGCGTCTGCCAGCTGTTCAGCAGCCTCTATCAAATGCGGCCCGGCACAGGTCCATAGCCGTCCTGGAATCGTAATGCCGGGTGTTGCCTCCAAAACCTTCTGATAGATGCTATGATGTTGTGCTATAGAACTCTGGGATATATACCCTTCGTTAAAAAAACTTGTCACAATAAGGTCGGGCTCAACATCAACCAGGATGGAGGGACGTGCGGGAACCCACCCTTTAAAGCCTTTCTCCGCCAGAACATTCATGCCACCAGCAGCCTTAAAGACAGCATCCACATAGACACCAGAGCCTGCCGATCCCCCTGTTGCACTAAGATACAGTAATCCCGGGGTTGCCCCACGCTTTTGTCTGCGTTTTTTAAGCTTATCAAGGCGCGCCTCAAGCCCGCCTATAAAAAGGCTGGCCCTTTCGGGTTTATCAAAAGCTTTTGCCAGTTTTCGGATCTCTCTTTTAACATCCTCAAAGTTTTTTCCAGCCTCAAGACGTACACTTTGAAACCCTAAGTTTTTAAGGCGTTGCTCTGTTTTGTGAGAAATTTCTGGCCCCAGCACAAACAGAGTGTTTTGAGATTCTGCAAGATGATCATGTGTCAGGCGTTCAGGAGAATCCCAGGCTTTTGGACGTGTCCTTGCCCAGGCAGGGGCCGCAGAAAGGGGGTGATCCACCTGCCAAGACAGGGCCTGAATTTCTTCAGGCTTTGCCAGAGCTAAAACATAAGCATCGGCACAAAGGGAGACGGACACAAGGCGTTGTTGTTCTTCCTGTCCGGCCTCAGCCAGACTAAAGCTCAAAACGCACACCAGCATAAAGTGTACGACCAGGCTGGGCATAGCCAAAAACATTGTGATACTGTTCATTCAGAAGATTGTCTCCACGAAAATAAAGCTCAAAATCAGGCCGTATTTGCAAGGCCAGACGGGTATAAACAAGTGTATAGGCTTTAAGGGTGACGGCCCGGGCAGGAAAAGATCCGAAATCCTTGTCCTTTTGCTGACCTGTATAACTGGCCCCAAGTGTGAAAGATAAAGGAGAGGGTGTCCAGTTTATTGACGCTGAGACAAGGGTGCGTGGGCGGCGATCTTCCTGTTTTCCACGCTCTTTTGCATTTATAAAAGCTGCAGAAGCAGAAATTTTCAGGGTATCATAGGGTTGCCAGCCTGCTTCTATCTCTACCCCCTGGCGTGTGCTCTTAAAGCGCCGGTTGCGTGCTGTGGTGGGTTTAGCGGCAAAATCCGTATAAATTTCATCGCGCAAACGTGAAGAAAAACCGGTGATGGACCAGAAAACCGTCTCCTCTAAAAAAGTTTGTTCAAAGCCGACATCAAAGCCCTGTGATCGTTCAGGCTTAAGGCTTGGGTTCCCCTTAAAAAGATCAGGAAAATAGCCATAACGTTCATAAAAGCCCGGATTCTTCACTGCTTCTCCAAAACTGGCGCGTAATTTTCCACCAAAACTTTCAAACCGCCAGGCAGCGCCAAGGCGCCAGGTCAGGGCATCTTTAAAATCCGGATTATGATCCTTGCGTGCAGACAGGGCAAAGCTGGCAGCGTTCCAGTCAAGCCTATAATCCAGAGCATAGGCAAAACGGGTGGTGCGGCGGTTTTGGCGTGTCCGGGGGCCTGCATCATGCTTATAGGAAGTCTCTTCTGCTTCCAAAAGCCAGGTAAGCCGGTGATGGGGGGAACTTCCCTCCCCTGTCTTAAAACTTCCTACATAACGTGCTGTTATACGCTGACCTTTATTTTGACTAAAATCTCCCCCATCTGTGGACGCTTTGTCATTGAGGAGATAGGCTGTAAAGCCATGCTCAAAACGGCCAGATTTCCCCTCAAGAGAAACAGCTGATAAAAAACGCTGTGAGAAACGCACATGGGGGACATTGTCAAGGCGCCCGTCAAAATCTTTATCTACATCATAGCCTGCCTGCCCTTCACGCACCCGTGTCCAGGCTTTTAAAGACCAGGAATCTCCCAGGGGGAGAAAAGCATGCAGGCTGGTCGTTGTATTCTCATACGCTTCGGGTTCAGCCTTTTGACCTGACACATCAAAGCCATCACTTTTGAGAGAAAAAACAGAGGCCCCAAACCTCGCAGCCCCCAAAGGGGCCAGACCGGAAAACCCAAAACGACGTGTTTTTAACGACCCCATTTCGCCAAAGGCTGCAAAAAAAGGATCATCCTGAGGAGAAAAGGTTTGAATATTAATCACCCCCCCTATGGCGCCCGCTCCCCAAAGAGCAGATTGCTCCCCACGGGCTATCTCCACACGCCTCACACCAGCGCTCAGCATGTCTGAGAAAGGAAACTCTCCCGTTAAAGGATCTGAAGCCTCAACCCCATCCACCATAACAAGAACGTGATTAGCCTCCGCCCCACGCAGACGTATCTGTGTTAAACTGCCAAAAGGGCCAGACGTGCTGACAGCAGCCCCTGGAACACTACGTAAGGCCTCACTTAGAAAAACAGCGCCCTGCTGTCTCAGATCTTCAGCCTCTAAAATACTCAGCGCCGTTGTCGTATCAGCACGCCTTAAAGGTGTGCGGGCGCCCAGCACCACAATTTGATCAAAGGGGGATGTTTTTTCCCTTTTCTGTGTGTCCGGGATCTGCTGAGAATGAGCCTGCATACTGAAAGGTAAAAGGCCGCACAGAAAAAAACTGAAGGCTTTTATCGTATCAGAATATTTTTTTATCATGGACGGACCCTTATTATGGGGCCGCAGATATACACCATGCACAGCATTATGACGGCCCTTTGCACATATGTGCCGTCCTGCCGGAAGGGGTAAGAAGTCCCGAAGATCAAAAGTTTTTGATCCAGGGGTTCCCTAAAATTCCGCGTTTTGGGGCAGTTCCCGACCCAAAAACGAGACGACGTCAACCGGCAGGTCTTCTGGCTTACGGGTCATCATCCGGCGCGCGCACCTTCCCAAAGATGGGCCTGAACAGCCTTATCTTCAGTGGTGTTATGAGGATATATTACACCCTCACACAATATGGTTCCGGGTTAAAAAATCCCGAAACACAGCGCCGGACTTACCGATTACAGCTGCGGGGACAGCCGCGGACTGGGAAAAACATATTTCCTGCACCGCGTTCCCTTTTAAGCTTTTGCAAGCACCGATCACGTCATCTCTAAAATATTTTTTTCTTTTCCACAAGAAAAGAGGGGTAAAAACTTCTATAGTTTATTCTATGCTTCAGGCTTTCAGGATCTATAACGAACAGCAGGGGAGAAGGAATGTCTGAAAGCATACGGGATCTCCCTGTTCTTTAAGAAGTTTCTCTGTCTCCCTCCCTTTCAGAAACAGAGCCCTCTAGCGCCTTTAAAACCGTTTCAGAGAAGCATGGCGTCCTTCAAACGGATCATGGGCCAGAATAACATCTTCACGTTCAGGACTTGTGGAAATTAAGGCCACAGGCACACCAATAAGATCCTGAAGGCGATGGACATAATCTTTGGCAGCCCGGGGCAGGTGTTCCCAGGAACGTATCCCATGTGTCGACTCTTTCCAGCCCGGCAGGCTTTCGTAAACAGGCTCAACAGAGCTTTGTGCAAGATGCCCCGCCGGAAGGTAATCAAGGATCTGCCCGTCAAGCTTATAGCCTGTGCAAATTTTCAATGTTTCAAATCCATCCAGGACATCAAGCTTTGTTAAAGCGACACCATCCAGCCCCCCAACAACAGCCATCTGGCGTACAGCCACAGCATCAAACCACCCACACCGGCGTGAGCGCCCTGTCACCGTACCAAATTCTGCACCGCGTTCCCCAAGCCTTTGTCCTGTCTCATCCAGCAATTCTGTTGGAAAAGGACCTTCCCCCACACGGGTTGTATACGCTTTAACAAGCCCCAGAATATAGTCAAGATGACCTGGCCCTATGCCGGCACCTGCTGAAGCCTGTCCTGCTATGGTGTGAGATGAAGTCACAAAGGGGTAAGTTCCATGGTCAACATCCAAAAGAGCCCCCTGAGCCCCCTCAAAAAGAATATGATCCCCTTCTTTGACAGCAGTTTCCAACACACGCCAGGTCGGTTTCATAAAGGGCAGGAGTTTTGGTGCAATCTCTTTTAGAGATTCAATAAGTGAACTGGCCTTAATTTCTTCCAGATCAAAACCACGGCGCAGGGCATTATGATGATGAAGCAGATTATCAATCTGTGCTGTAAGAGCTGCATCATCTGCCAAATCACAAAGGCGTATGGCGCGCCTGGCTGTTTTATCTTCATATGCCGGGCCAATCCCACGACGTGTCGTCCCAATGGCCATACCATCATCACGATTTTCACGCAGAGCATCTAACTCCCTGTGAAGTGGGAGGATGAGGGGGCAGGTTTCTGCCAGACTGAGGTTTTTGGGAGTTATCTCCACACCCTGAGCACGCAAACGTTCTATTTCTTCAAGGAAAGCCCAGGGGTCTAAAACAACCCCATTGCCTATGACAGAGGGTTTTCCTCTCACAACACCAGAAGGTAAAAGGCTCAGTTTATATGTCGCCCCATCAATCACAAGGGTATGGCCCGCATTATGTCCCCCCTGAAAACGCACGACCCAGTCCGTATGTGAGGCAAGCCAGTCAACAATTTTACCCTTACCCTCATCACCCCACTGGGCCCCGACAACCACGACATGTGCCATAAAAATTCCCCTTGTATTGTACCAGAAACGAATGCTGTAGGACCCTCGAAACAAGAGGACAAAGATGAGATCTTCCCAGACTCAGAATATGATAAAAAAACGCGTTAAATATGCTGAACAGAACTGTCCTCAACCCTTTCATTGTTCTCATTAAGGAGAACAACAACAGGTTCATGGCGTGCAGCCATGTGTTTGTCCATCATCACATAAGACAAAATGATAACGCGATCGCCCTTTTGTGCCAGGCGGGCCGCCGCACCATTAATGCCTATCATCCCCGATCCCCGTGGTGCGGGCAAAACATAGGTTGTGAAACGATCACCAGAATTAATATTCAAAACATCAACCTGTTCATAAGGATAAAAACCGGCTGCTTCAATCAAATCCCTGTCAATAGAAATGGACCCCTCATAGTTCAAATCGCACTGGGTCACACAGGCGCGGTGAAGCTTTGCCTTCATCATGGTTAATTGCATAAGATATGCCTCAATTTTTCTTTCTGATGTCAAACATAAGGATTATAGACCATAAGATCTCTTATCTCTAGCCTGTCTCAAGGAAAGAACGTAATTTACGGGAACGACTTGGGTGTTTCAGTTTCCTCAAAGCCTTCGCTTCAATCTGTCTGATCCGCTCACGCGTCACAGAGAATTGCTGTCCCACTTCTTCAAGCGTGTGATCGGTATTCATCCCAATGCCAAAGCGCATACGCAAAACACGTTCTTCCCGCGGCGTCAAAGAAGCCAGAACGCGTGTGGTGGTCTCACGCAAATTAGAGTGAACAGCAGAATCAATCGGGGAAACAACATTTTTATCCTCAATAAAATCCCCAAGCTGGCTATCATCTTCATCACCAATAGGAGTCTCTAAGCTGATAGGCTCTTTGGCAATTTTCATAACTTTGCGCACCTTTTCCAAAGGCATGCTAAGCCTTGCTGCAAGTTCTTCCGGTGTTGCTTCACGTCCAATTTCATGAAGAATCTGTCTTTGTGTCCGCACAATTTTATTGATGGTCTCAATCATATGGACAGGAATACGAATGGTGCGTGCCTGATCTGCAATGGAGCGTGTAATCGCCTGACGTATCCACCATGTCGCATAGGTTGAAAACTTATACCCCCGGCGATATTCAAATTTATCCACAGCCTTCATAAGACCAATATTTCCTTCCTGGACAAGGTCTAAGAACTGCAGGCCACGATTTGTATATTTCTTGGCAATGGAAATCACAAGACGAAGATTCGCCTCCACCATCTCCGTCTTTGCAATACGGGCTTCGCGCTCCCCTTTCTGAACAGTTTGTACAATGCGACGAAACTCATCAATAGACAGTCCTGTTTCCTGACTTAAGCTAAAAATCTCATCTCTGATTTTTTGGATGCCTTTTCGCTCAGCTTTGATAAATTTCCCCCATTGTGCTGAGGCATTTTCCATTTTCTTACACCAGTCAGGGTCCATTTCCCGACCAAAATATTCCTGTAAAAAGGATTCACGCGAGACACCATTCTTATCGGCCAGGCGCATTAATTTACCTTCCAGACGCATAAGCGTTTTGTTGATGGCATAAAGCTGACCAAGAAGGGCTTCTATACGTGTATTATTCAAATGAAGAGATTTAAGGTTTTCGATAATACGTGTCTGAAGATCTGCATGCTGTTTTTGTTGCTTTTTCTCAAATTTTTTGCCTTCAAGACGTCTGGTGATCAGGTCATTTTGAAGTGTACGAAAACTCTTAAAGTCAGAGGCTATGGCATCAAGCTGTTCCATGACTTTTTCACGAAGCTCAGCCTCCATCGCTGTTACAGAAAGATTGGGACCTTCTTCTTCTCCCTTACTGTCTTCACCATCCCCATCGGCATCTGAATCTGTCTCTGAAGTATCTCCTTCATTGTCTGATTCCATGGTATTTGCTTCAAAGCCATCCTGATCTGTTTCTTTGAGAGCATCATAATCATTGTCCTGCTCTTCCTCCTTTTCGCTGGCATGGTTTTGCCCATAGGTTGTATCCAGATCAATGATCTCCCGAAGGAGAATTTGTTCATCACGCAATTCATCGCGCCAGACCATAATAGCTTCAAACGTCAGCGCACTTTCGCATAACCCCCGGATCATCGCTTCACGGCCTGCCTCAATACGCTTGGCAATGGCAATTTCACCTTCGCGGGACAAAAGTTCAACAGAACTCATTTCACGTAAATACATCCGAATGGGGTCTGTTGTACGGTCATAGTCTTCACGTGCAGAACTGACAGCAAGTTTTGCAGAATGCGCCTGCATAAGCTCCTGTCTGGACGTATCTTCTGATCCTTCCGTCTCCTCCTGTTGAGAAGAGGTCTTCTGATCCGGGTCATTAGCTTTAACCTCTGCCTCTTCAACAACGCGCACACCAAGCGTAGACAAGTGCCCAAGAACTTCTTCTATTTTCTCAGGAGAAAGCTCCTTCTCAGGAAGAAGGGCATTCAAGTCTTCATAGGTGAGATAACCACGGGTTTTAGCTGTCTCGATCATGGTTTTAACTGCCCTTTTAGACATATCCAACAAAGAATTTTCACTTTTTTTACGCATTATGACCGCCTTTTTCTATTTGCCCATATGTCAATATTGTGATGCATGGCCATGCTCAACAAGACATAAAAATAGCCTGTTTTTTCTATAATGTGAATATTGTGAGGCACCAACATGCCTAAGACTGCATCATACGATGCAAAGCTTGCGCATCTCCCCGTTCAATCTCTTCTTCAAAACGACTTTGTTGATCAGAACCTTCCTGATCAGCCAGAACTTTATCCATCAGATGACGCCATGCTTTCAGACGTGTTTCTAAAGAGGTATGCTCTTCCCCTATTTCTGCGTGCGTGAAAGTCCTGATACCTTCCAGATACGCCACAACAGATTTCATACCCTTTTCTTCCATATAAGTATTTAAAAGGTCTTTATCCAGACTTTCAAATCTAACCCAGGCTTCTAAAAGCCTATGGCGAAACTGATCCCATAAGGGCCATTTCAGCTCAAGAGCGGCCAGATCTTCCTCTACACCATGCATAAGATCCGGATAGAGCAGGACAGCCCCTAAGAGATGTTTGACAGGTATAGGAGGTTCAGACTGCGTTTTCTGTGCCTTAAGTGCCTGACTTACAGACGCCCCATAAGGTGGAGAGCCTGCGGGACGCCTCCGTGTTTGGACGCGGAAAGCCTCATAATAACGCCCCATCAACGTATGGCGATAATGCTCACGGGTGTCCTTATCCTGAATGCTACGCAACATGTGATCAAGACGCTTTTTAAGCCCTGCTTTTTGTTCAGGTGTCTCTAAAGGCTCTGCCTCCCAGGCCAGGGACCAGAGAACCTCAAACAAAGGCTGTGCATGATCAAGAGCATGGCGAATGGCCTGCGGGCCTTCCTCACGAACAAGATCATCCGGATCACGTGAGTCTGAAGATCGGACAAAGCGCAGGCTTTTGCCAGCCTGAATATGGGGAAGGGCTCGCTCAAGAACCCTGTGAGCCGCCCGCTGCCCCGCAGCATCCCCATCAAAAAAAAGAACAGGCTCTGCACTCAGGCGCCACAGGAGAGCAAGCTGATCCTCTGTGAGAGCTGTCCCCAAAGGCGCTACCGTTTGTGAAAAACCTGCCCGGGCCAGAGCCAGAGCATCCATATACCCCTCCACCACAATCACGGAGGAGGAAGGGGAAGACCGGGAAGAAAAAAGAGCTTTACGCGCTTCAGCATAACGATAAAGCGTTTTTCCCTTGTGGAAAAGCGGTGTCTCAGGCGAGTTCAAATATTTTGCAGGCATGCGGGAATCAAGCGCACGTCCCCCAAAACCAACAAGACGGCCTCGACTGTCATGAATGGGGAATATCAAGCGGTTACGAAAACGATCATAACTCTCCCCGCCATCTTCAGGGGTGATAACAAGGCCGGCCTCTTCAGGCAGGTGAGACGTGATGCCTTTTGCCTGCAAAACATCTTTAAGCTCTTTGCGCCCTGAAGGGGCCAGGCCAAGACCAAATTCCTGCCAGTCTTTCTCCTGAAAGCCCCGCCCTTCAAGATAAGATCGGGCTTTATCCCCCCGCGTCTGCTGCAAACATAGTTTAAAAAAAGCATGGGCCTCCTGAAGACAATTCTCAAGCCCGGCACGTTTATTCTGAAATTCCCTGTCCTGCACATCCTGTTCCGGGAGAGCCATACCTGCCTCACGGGTCAGGCGTTCAACAGCTTCAGGAAAGCTGAGATGCTCCGCCTCCATCAAAAAATCGATGACATCTCCATGTTTTCCTGAAGAAAAACAATGATAAAACCCTTTTTCATCATTGACAAAAAAGGAAGGTGTTTTTTCTTTGTTAAAGGGGGAAAGGCCAGCATATTCACGCCCCTGGCGCCTGAGTTTTACCGTGCGCCCTATAACATCAGATGGGCGAAGACGGCTTTTTAACTCTTCAAGGAAATCTTCTCCAAAACGCATAACCTGCCTTCCCTCCTTCGGGGCTTTCCAGGGTAGTATACATCATACGGTGTGGGTATGCATCAGCAAATCCTTCACCACAGCAGCCGCCTCAGTAAAATTCATTTTTCCCCGATAACGTTCTTTTAAAGCAGCAATGGTACGGCCAGCATCTTTAAGACCTTCACCGCCCAGTTCCTTAACAACACGCTGTGCTGCACGCCTGACCTCATCTTCCGTCATCAGTTTCGGGAGAAATTCAAGAATGATTTTGCTTTCCATACGTTCACGTTCAGCAAGATCAAAAAAACCCTGCTTTTCATACTGTTGTGCACTGTCTTTTCTCTGCTGAACCATGGTTTTGAGGATGCCCAGAAGTTCTTCCTCCTCACAGCCATTACACTGGTCCTGAGAACGGGCGGTAAAGTCACGATCTTTAATAGCTTTATAAATAAGGCGGAGGGTAGACAGGCGAATCACATCATTTTTGTCTTCCAGGCCAGATGATTCGCTCTCCTCCAGCGCAGAAACAAGACGGTCACGCAAATCCATATTGAATCTCCAAATCTTTTCCCCCTCTCGTCACATGGCATATCCCACAGAAGGTCTGTTCAACAGAGGGGTTCACGTGTTCTACTTGACCTTGTCTTTTTATGACCTTAACCATACTGACAAAAGATGTTCTTTCCTGTATCTTCGCTTATAGTTAAGATTTATCTTAAAGTCGGAGCTTTTATATATGCGTGCCGGTACCGCTTATCAAGACCCCCTCCCTACGGGAGCTTTAATTCTTGCTGATGGAACAGTTTTTTATGGTTATGGTGCAGGAAAAACAGGGGAAATTTCTGCAGAGATATGTTTTAATACATCCATGACTGGCTATCAGGAAATCCTAACAGATCCTTCCTATGCCGGGCAAACTATCTGTTTTTCTTTTCCGCATATTGGTAATGTTGGTACCAACCCCCATGATGAAGAATCCACACCATCCTCTGCACAAAGCGCTTGTGGAGCTATTTTTCGCTCCACCATCTCTCCTCCCTCCAGCTGGCGTGCTGAGCAAGACTTTGAAACATGGCTGGAACACTATAATATTATTGCCTTAACAGGGATTGATACGCGGGCGTTAACAGCCCATCTGAGGGAGAACGGCATGGTGGGGGGTGTGCTTACCCATCAGCCTGATGGAGATTTTGATCTCGAAGCTCTTAGAAAAAAAGCAGAGGCCTGGGGCGGCATGGAACATATGGATCTCGCTACACAGGCCAGCGTGTCAAAACCCTATAGATGGCATGATTCGCTATGGTCTTCTCCGACAGAGAAAGAGGAGACGAAAGAGACCTCTTTAGAAAAAAAATCTGAACAGGGTTCCCGTTTCCGTGTTGTTGTGATTGATTATGGGGTTAAAGCCAATATTTTACGCTGTTTGAAGGATATAGACTGTTCTGTGGACATTGTTCCTGCTCATGAATCTGCAGAGGCTATTCTGGCCCGACAGCCTGATGGGATTGTTTTATCCAATGGCCCGGGTGACCCTGCAGCTCTTCACAAAAAAATAAATCCCACCCTTAAAAAGCTGATTAAGTCCCAGTGCCCTGTTTTGGGAATTTGTCTCGGGCATCAGCTCCTTGCCCTGACTTTAGGGGGGGAGACGGAAAAAATGGAGCAGGGCCATCATGGTGCCAACCATCCTGTCAAAGATCTGGAACATGGTGTTGTCACGATTGTCTCTATGAATCATGGCTTTGCTGTAAAACGCGATAGCCTGCCTTCACACCTTACAGAGACACATATCTCCCTTTTCGATGGATCCAATTGTGGTCTCGCCATGAAAGATGCGCCTGTTTTTTCTGTACAATATCACCCTGAAGCCAGTCCGGGACCCCAGGATGCCTTCACCATCTTCAAACGCTTTGCACGCCTGATGGAAAAAGCCAGAACGCCTTAATCTGATCCCTTGAGAGACTTTGCCTCAGGGGTATTTTGCAGGACTTTCTGAAGATGTATGGCGACATTGATGTCCCCTGAAATTTTTATGATTCCAGACATAAAAGCCATAACGGGATCCAGCTCCCTTTTGCCCAGCTTAACAAGATTGTCCGCAGAGAGGTGGAGCGTACAATCTGCAGTGTCATCCTGATTACTGACCTCAAGCCCATGGATGAAAACAGATCCGGTCTTTCCCAGATCAAGCTTCAGGGACTTCTCAAAACCTCCGACCTTCTTCACAGCAGCCTGTATTTTTTCTGTCAGCTTGTCTAAATCTGTCATCATCACCCCTTATCTACATATCTCTTTAAAATCTTTCAGGAAAAAGTCTGCCTCCCCTGCCGTTACTCAAAACGCGCAAAAGCCGGCTTTTCTCCAAATTCCAGACGGGCAGCCCCCTTCCAGCGCTTGTCTTTTGGTCTGAAATAAACCTTATGTCCTTCAACCAGAAGAGAAACACGTCCACCATCAGGAAAAACAGCCTCGGCTTTCGGCGCAGGACCGTCAAAATAAAAAGCAATCCACTGAGGTCCCTGTGTGATAAGCCCTTTAAGACCCAGCATGATTTTGAAAGACGCTGTTACCTGATCCAGGGCTGTTCTCAACACCGCGACCTCCATACTCCTGGCAAGAGGCACACTCATGTCCAAAACACCACGCAGGGACAAATTCACTTTCTCCCCTGTCGCTTCATGAAAGGAAGGACGTGACCACATAAGAGGATTAGATGTATAAACCTGTTTTTCAACCATAAAATCAACGCGCCCGTCCGCCATGATGGAAATGGGTACGGCTTCTCCCTCCCACATATACCAGAGAGGTGTTGTCTCCACGGGCTTATCATCATCCCGTTCAAGATAAAAAGTATACAAAAAACGGGAACGGTCTTTAGGAGCAAGATCCTGATAGCGCTGCCAGTAAGGGAACAGCCCCTGCATGGGGCCAATGGCGACAGGGGATATTTCGGCGCTGGCCTCTTCCTGTGATGGTGAAACCTTAAGGGGCTTTGCCGTCTCCTCAGCGTGAAGCGGTAGAAAAATCATAGAGACAAGAAAGGCTGAAATAATCTGTAAAAAGCGATGCATAACAGGGTGAATTTCCATACTGGTTTTCTCTCTTAATAGAAATAGGGAAAGGAAGAAGAGAACATCTTAGGGCCATCCCTTTCTTTAAAAGTAAACAGCGCATAAGGCAAATATATGTTATGCTCTTCTTTTTTGTTGCGTCTGGAAAAAACCTTAAAACGCTCAAAATCATGGGGGACAGCTGTAGACAGGACACCCTCAAAAAAATCTGTAAAAACTCTGTATCTCCTGAAAAGACCAGAATTTTAGAAAAAACATGCTTTTTTAGTACTTTCCCTGCTCCCTGCCCCGTTTAAAAGTCTGGACTTCAGTCTTTTATACGCTAAACTCTTAAGAGATTCTGTATCACATGCCTCAGGCCTTTAAAGGAGTTTTCTGTGACCTCACCCCAGCTGGAAGATGATTATGGCGCTCAATCCATCAAGGTCTTAAAGGGTCTTGAGGCTGTTCGCAAACGCCCTGGCATGTATATTGGTGATACCGATGATGGCTCAGGCCTCCATCATATGGTCTATGAGGTGGTTGATAATGCTGTGGATGAGGCCCTGGCCGGTCATTGTGACAGTATAGAGGTTGTTTTACATGCAGATGGATCTGTTTCTGTAGGTGACAATGGACGCGGCATCCCCACAGACATGCATGAAGAAGAAGGCATTTCAGCCGCTCAGGTGATCATGACCCAGCTGCATGCCGGGGGGAAATTTGACTCCAATTCCTACAAAGTCTCAGGGGGGCTTCATGGTGTGGGTGTATCAGTTGTCAATGCGCTTTCAGACTGGCTTAAACTGACCATATGGCGCGATGGTCATGAATACACCATGACGTTTCGCGGAGGTGAAGCGGAGGAAGATCTGGAACATACAGGAGAGGCCCCGCGTCTTGAAGACGGAAGCTTTAAGCGTGGGACAAAAGTCCGGTTTATGCCCTCTGACAGTATTTTTTCTGATGTGACCTTTGATTATGAAACACTCAGACACCGTCTGCGGGAACTTGCCTTCCTCAATTCCGGGGTGGGTGTTCTTCTTATCGATGAACGGGGTGAGGAGAAACAACAGGATGACATGCATTATGAAGGAGGTGTATCAGCTTTTGTACAACATCTTGATCGTGCTAAAACTCCGCTTCTCAGTGCTCCTCTCCAGATTAAAACCATGCGTGACGGTGTTGGCATAGAAGCGGCTTTGTGGTGGAATGATCGCTATCATGAAAATGTTTTATGCTTTACCAACAATATTCCCCAGCGGGATGGGGGGGCCCATCTGGCCGGCTTTCGTGCGGCACTTACCCGTGCTGTTAACAATTATGCCAACACGTCTGGTCTTGCCAAAAAAGAAAAAGTCTCTCTCTCTGGTGACGACGCCCGTGAGGGGTTAACCGCTGTTTTATCTGTCAAAGTGGAAGATCCTAAATTTTCTTCACAGACCAAGGATAAGCTTGTCTCCTCAGAGGTGCGCCCCGCTGTAGAAGGTGCCCTTGGGGAAGCTCTGGCCTTCTGGCTTGAGGAAAATCCGCAGGAAGCTAAAATTATCGTTCGTAAAATTGTTGAGGCTGCTGCAGCACGGGAAGCGGCACGCAAAGCACGTGATTTAACACGGCGCAAATCAGCGCTCGATGTGGCCTCCCTGCCCGGTAAACTTGCAGATTGTCAGGAACGTGACCCCTCAAAGGCTGAATTGTTTCTGGTCGAGGGTGACTCGGCCGGTGGATCTGCCAAACAGGGGCGCAATCGGGAAAATCAGGCTATTCTTCCTCTCCGCGGCAAAATTCTCAATGTTGAAAGGGCCCGTTTTGATAAAATGCTGTCCAGTCAGGAAATTGGGACCCTTATCACAGCTTTAGGGACAGGTATTGGGCGTGATGATTTTGACATTGAAAAAATTCGTTATCATAAAATCATTATCATGACGGATGCTGATGTGGACGGTGCCCATATTCGCACCCTTCTGCTCACCTTTTTTTACCGTCAAATGCCAGAACTTGTTGAACGTGGCTACCTCTATATCGCCCAGCCCCCTTTATATAAAGTGGTCAAGGGACGCTCTTCTTTATATCTGAAAGATCAGGCTGCTCTTGATGATTTCCTGATTGATGAGGGGATTAAGGACGCGATGGTTTTAACACCCTCAGGGGAAACTCTGATTGGTCAGGATCTTAAAGATAAAATTCATCAGGCCCGCCAGGTCACAGCGTTGACCGGGCGATTAAAGACCCGTGCTCCGGCTTATATCCTGGAACAGATAGCTATTGCTGGTGCTTTTGCAGAGGAGGCTGGTGAGAGAGAAGCTGAAAAAACGGCTCTGGGCCTTGATCACGCTTCTGACGAAGGAGAAAAAGGCTGGAAGGTGAGATTTGATGAAGAGGGACGTCTTCTCCTCTCACGCCAGGTTCGTAATGTTGAAGAACGCTTTGTTATGGATTCTGTCGTGCGCTATGCTCCTGAAGCACGCAAGCTCTCAAACATGTTTCAGGATCTATCTCAACTGTATGGAGATGGCCCTCTCACCTTAAGACGTAAAGGTCAGGAAGACCTGGTCTATGGGCCCTCCGGCCTTTTAGATGCCGTCATCAAAGCAGGACGGCATGGTATGGCTATTCAGCGTTATAAGGGCCTTGGTGAAATGAATCCTGATCAGCTGTGGGAGACGACACTGGATCATAATGCACGTTCTCTTTTGCAGGTTACTGTTAAAGAAGCTGATACTGCTGATGACCTGTTTGCAAAGCTTATGGGAGACGATGTGGAGCCCCGCCGTGATTTTATCACCACCCATGCGTTAGAAGCCGAAGTGGATATTTAAAGGTAAGGCTCCTGTCTTTGTGATGGGGGAAGTCTGTATGACAACATCAGAAAAACTTAGACAGAGGATAAAGGCCGGCGGCTGTTGAGGGCCGCGGCAAGTGTGCCATCATCAAGATAGTCCAGCTCTCCCCCTATGGGGACACCATGGGCAAGGCGTGTTATGATAACCCCTGCATCTTTCAGACGATCGGTCAGATAATGCGCTGTCGCCTGCCCATCAACCGTGGCATTCATGGCCAGAATAACTTCCTCCACACTTTGATCAGAGGCACGTTCCAGAAGTTTTGGAATATTAAGATCATCGACGCGAACACCATCAAGGGCGGACAGAACACCCCCTAAAACATGGTAACGCCCACGATACATGCCCGCACGCTCCAAAGCCCAGATATCGCCAACATGCTCCACAACGCAGAGCAAACCATCCTCACGATCTGGTGAAAGGCAAAGAACACACGGGTTTTGAACATCAAGCCCACCGCAAATATCACAGGGAACAATTTTATCTGCCGCCCGGACCAGAGCCTCTGACAAAGGGCGCATAAGACCATCCCGTTTCTCAAGAAGAACAACCGCAGCACGCCGCGCGGAGCGTGGACCAAGGCCCGGAAGTTTGGCCAGCCAGTCAATCAAATGCGTGATTTCTGGTCCTGTTGTGTTTTTGACCATGCTTTGCTTTCTCTGGCCCCCGTGGGGTTTTTCTCCTCATCCCTTTGGCTGAAGAAAAGAACCTGTTGAAAAGAAAAGAATTTTAAGCCTTTCCAGCCTTGTCTTCAAGAACATCCCACATCAGGCTGGCGGCATCTGTACCACTAAAGCGCTTAAGCTCCTGCACCCCTGTGGGAGAGGTAACATTAATTTCTGTGAGCTTCCCGCCAATAACATCAAGCCCCACCAAAATGAGACCTCTTTCTTTTAAGACAGGTCCAAGGCGTGCACAGATACGGCGATCCTCCTCATCAAGCTCCACAGGCTGGGCCTGTCCACCAACATGGAGATTAGAGCGCGTTTCTCCTTCAGGAGGAAGACGGTTAATGGCCCCGACAGCTTCCCCATCAATCAAAAGAATACGCTTATCCCCCTGACGTATGGCAGGCAGATAAGCCTGTGCCATAACAGGTTCACGGCTTTGAGCAAAAAACATTTCCAGAAGAGGTTGAAAATTGCTGTCCCCGCTTTGAAGACGGAAAACACCTGCGCCTCCATTACCATAGAGGGGCTTTAAGATAATATCACCATAATGCCTGTGAAAAGCCTCAAGATGAGACATATCACGTGTAATACATGTCGGAGGCATAAGATCATAAAAATCAAGAGGAAAAATCTTTTCAGGGCTTTCGCGCACCCAAAAAGGATCATTGACAACAAGGGTTTTTGGATGAATGCAACTTAAAAGATGCGCTGCCGTTATATACGCCATATCAAAGGGAGGATCCTGACGCATTAAAACCACGTTAATATCAGCCTCAAGATCAAGAATCTCAGAAGGCCCCAGAAGGGCATGCTCTCCTCCCTCCCGCATGACCTGTGTGGGGCGTGCACATGCTGTAAGACGTCCCCCCTCCCAGGACAACATATCAGGGGTGTATGTCCAAAGGCTCATGCCACGCATCTGCGCAGCCTCCAAAAGCGCAAATGTTGTATCCGTATCAGGATCAACATGCTCAACAGGGTCCATTTGTACAGCAATACGGAGGGGCATGAAAATCACTCTCCCTTAAACATGACAGAGAAAACCGTAACAAAACAGTGTTGTAAGAATCGGCGGGATGGTCTTACTTTAATCTATCCTGAGAGAGATAAGAAACATTATGTGCTCTCACAGGAAAAAATCTATAAAAGCAAAGCAGAAACTTTGGATCATATTGAGGTTAAAGAAAACAGGAAGAGAGCCTCCCTCTCTTACCTTTTGGTTTTTTATGATATGGGCCCTGTCCCGTTTTAATTGCCACCACCTGGTGAATTATTCCCCCCAAGGGTGCTTTGAGGAAGGCGGCCAATATTTCCAAGAATTTGCTGAAGCGTTGACAATTCCCGGCCCCGCGTTGGTGTCTTCCTTTTGATATAGGCGACGACAATTCCATCTTTAAGGCCATATTCCCCAACGTCAGAAACCGCACCCGTTTCATCAAAAATAACGGATACGACACGACGCTCTGTTATTTTAGGTTTGAAAAAAGCGCGTTCTTTACGTGTTGAAGAAATATAGTACCAGATTTCCTTTTCAAAAACATCTGTTGTAGAAGGATTACCCAGTTGCGCCAGCACAGTTGCTTTGGTATCTGTTCCAGCCTGAATATCAGAGGGTTTTGTCTGTGCAGGTACATAACCATGTGTGGTGGTGACTGAACTACATGCAGAGCACAAAAGAGGCACAACAAGCCCAAACGCCAGAAAAAAGCGTTTTATCCGGGGTGTTTCCTGAAAAGAGCTTAAGAACATTATCATGTTTTTTCCCTAACGTGGTCTCATCTGAATTTCAAGGTTTTTTTTCATGCACTTTTATTTTTTGAAGGAGTTTTCATCATGCTTTCACACTGGCTGGGTTCGAGGCGAGAGGATAACATAGCCATCACACTCTATGCCAGCCTTGTTCAGCAGGCGCGCCATGTCTGGTTTTACAGAACATGTGGGCTTGAAGACAGTGTTGAGGGGCGCCTTAGCCTCTTATCTCTTCACCTTGCCCTGATGATGGATGCTTTGAGACAAAAAGGCCCGCAGGCACAGGCTGTCGCCCAGGCTCTTGCAGATATTTTTGTCCAGGATATGGATGGAAATTTGAGAGAGTTAGGGGTGGGTGATCTTAGTCTTGGACGCGTTTTAAAAAAATTAGCCGGCAAAATTCAGAACAGAACAGATGAGATCTCGCAGGCACTCAGCACAGATTCTCCCCTGGACAAGCTTCTGCAAACAGGTTTTTTTTCAAAAATTCCTCTAACCTCCGAACAGCTCTCATACCTTGCAAATTATGTCCACAGCATGGCAAAAATCCTTAAAAATTATCCTGAGGAAAATTTCACGCAGGCGGGAGATTTTCACCTTCCTTCTCCTGAAGATATATAAAACACCCCCTTAAAATCAGGGTTTCATCATGATGAGTATTTTAGTACATTTCTTCCTTTTTACATTTTGGTCTTGCTTAAACGCCTCTAACAAGGCTAAGAGCTTTTAAAACTGTACACAAAGGTTTAGTAAAGACAAATGAGTCCAGACATTATCCTTTCCGTAGATGCCATGGGCGGTGATCATGCCCCGCAAAGTATTGTTGAAGGCATAGCTTTGTGTACCCAAAACTATAGAACGGGCCTTAAATTTCTCCTTCATGGCGACGCTTCCGTTTTAGATCCTCTTGTCCAACAGCATGCCTCTTTACAAAACTGTGTTGAGATATGCCATACAACCCATAAAGTCTCTATGGGCGACAAACCTGTTGAGACCCTTAAAAAAGCACGGGGTTCATCCATGTGGAATGCCCTTGAGGCTGTCAGGGAAGGCAAAGCCCATGCCACGGTTTCAGCAGGAAATACCGGGGCTCTCATGGTTCTTGGTAAAGTGGTTTTACAGATGAAGCGGGGCGTTCACCGCCCTGCCATTACAGCAAGCTGGCCAACGATTAAAAATTATGCTGTCGTCCTGGATATAGGTGCCAATACAACAGCATCCCCCCAGCAACTGGTAGAGTTTGCCATTATGGGGGAAGCTTTTTATCGCGCGATTTATGGGAAAGAAAAACCCTCTGTTGGCCTTTTGAATGTGGGCTCTGAAGAAGCCAAAGGTCATGAAACAATACGTAAAGCCGATACGCTCATCAAACAGGCAGATCTTAATCTGAACTATCAGGGCTTTGTCGAAGGAGATGATATCAGCAAAGGGACAACAGATGTTGTCGTCACGGATGGTTTTACAGGTAATATTGCCCTGAAAACTGCAGAAGGCACAGCAAGACTCGCAGGGGCCTTTCTTCGTCGTGCCCTGCAAAGCTCATGGCGGGCCAAGCTCGGGGCTTTTCTGGCCTTAGATGCCTTAAAAGTTCTGAAAAACAAGACAGACCCCCGTGTTGTCAATGGTGGTGTTTTTCTTGGTCTTAAAGGCATTGTGGTTAAAAGTCATGGGGGGACAGATGCCTTAGGTTTTTCTTATGCTCTCAATGTCGCTGTCCAAATGTCACAAAGCCATTTTCTGACCGAAGTTCGCACAAACCTTCTTCAGTTCGCACAACTTCAGGAAGAGGAAGAATCATGACCCTCCGGCGTTCTCTTATCACGGGTATTGGTGGCTTCCTCCCCGAAAAAATTGTCACCAATGATGATTTAGCCCGAAAGGTTGAGACAAGCCATGAATGGATTGTCCAGCGCACAGGCATAGAACAGCGTCACTTTGCAAAAGAGGGAGAAACCACAGCAGACCTTGCCGAACAAGCCTCTCGCAGAGCCCTTCACCATGCGGGCATGGGGCCTGAAGACCTGGATCTTATTGTCCTTGCAACAGCAACACCTGATCTCACCTTTCCCTCCACCGCCAGCATGCTTCAGGCGCGCCTTGGCATGCATAATGGGGCGGCCTTTGATGTGGGGGCCGTCTGTTCCGGTTTCCTCTATGCTCTGGCCACAGCTGATAATTTCTTAAAAACCGCTCAGGCGCGCACAGCCCTTGTTGTGGGGGCTGAGACCTTCTCACGTATTCTTGACTGGACAGACAGAACAACATGCGTGTTATTTGGTGATGGTGCCGGGGCTGTTGTTCTTAAAGCTGTGCCTGAAGAAGAGGCTGGAGAGACAGGCCTTCTCAAAACGGTTTTGCGTTCAGACGGTCGTTATACAGATTGCCTTTATGTTGATGGGGGTCCTTCCCGAACACAAAGTGTGGGCCATTTGCGCATGGAAGGGCGCGAAGTTTTCCGCCATGCTGTTGAGGACATCACCAACATTATTAAACAAACAGCAGAGAAAGCCCAGACACCTGTAGAGAGCATAGACTGGTTTATTCCCCATCAGGCCAATCAGCGTATTCTTGATGCCGTGGCAAAAAAACTTGCCATAGCCCCTGAAAAAATTGTGAGCACTCTTGCACAGCATGCCAATACATCTGCGGCCTCTGTTCCCCTGGCTCTCCACGCCGCCCTTGAAGACGGGCGCTTAAAAAAAGGGGATCTCATCATGATGGAGGCTTTTGGGGGCGGTTTCACATGGGGGGCCGCACTGGCACGCTATTAGGCAAAGGGACAGGAAAATTTTTCCCTAACAGAAATATCTGATATGCTTTTTATGACATAGTTTTGAAAACTTTGTGATCAAAAAGAATGACCAAAAGAAAAACACAGGACGGGGGACAGCATGGCGGCCTGGATGTATCTTCTTCTTGCAGGACTCTTTGAAATTGGCTGGCCTCTCGGCTTTAAAATGTCATAACTCTCCCCCGGTTATAGTAAATTTGGGTGGATTTGGTTTTCCGTCACCTGTATGGGAATAAGTGGCTTTCTCCTCTGGACTGCACAAAAACAGATTCCCCCTGGAACGTCCTATTCTGTCTGGACAGGTATAGGGGCAGCGGGAACATTTCTGGTCGGGATATTTTTTTTTGGAGATACCAAAACCATGATGCATTTTCTGGGACTGTTTCTTATTATATCGGGTGTTGCCGTCCTCAAACCTGCATCATAACGTCATACTCTTTGACCTTGATTTTTTGCCTGCATAAAGATATAATATTAAGCTCTTTCATCGTGCCGGACACGTGTTTTCCTTTCCCCCTTATACCATTATTGTCGTTATTTTTTGAGAATATATCATGTTGCTTCATGAGCTTACCTGGTCTGAAGTTGAAGACTATCTTAAAACGAACAAAGGGATTGTTATTCCCATAGGGTCTACAGAACAACATGGCCCTAACGGGCTTTTGGGAACGGATGCGCTTTGCCCTGAAGTGATAGCACAGGAAGCGGGTGAAGAAGCGGGTTTTCTTGTTGGTCCGACCTTCAATGCAGGCGTTGCCCAGCACCATCTGGGTTTTCCCGGAACGATTACCCTGCGTCCTTCTGTCTTTATCGCAGCGCTTCAGGACTGGATATCCTCTCTTGTACGTCATGGTTTTCAAAAGATTTATTTTCTTAACGGCCATGGGGGCAATGTCCCCTCTTTAGGAGCCAGTTTTTCAGAAGCTTATATGCCGTATTCCCTGCGTGGAGACCCCTGCCCTTTTGCACTTGACTTTAAGAACTGGTGGCTTCTGCCCGGTATGATGTCATTTTTTGAAGAAATCTTTGAGGATGGTTTAGGTGTACACGCAACCCCATGGGAGGTTGCTGTTACTTATTATGCGCGCCCCCATGCCCAAAAATCCGTCAAGATGACACCACGTATTGCCCCCGGTGGCCCTATTCGCGATGCTGTGGATTACCAAAGGCGCTTTCCGGATGGACGCGTTGCCTCTGATCCGGCCCAGGCGAGTGTCGAAAAAGGACGTGCCATTGTCAGCTTTGCGAAAAAAGCTCTGATCAAAGAAGTTGAAACCTTTTTTCAGGATGACAGCCTGACCTCCTGATATCAGACTTTCCGGATCTGTCCCCTTCGGGGCCAGAGCACAAAGCCACAATAAAGAGCAGACAAAAAGGCAGAAGCAAACATCAGGGCCTGTGGATGAGGCAGTTCTATAACCGCCCCCAAAAAGGGAGCCGCCACAAAAGTCCCCAAACCATACAGCAAAACAAAGCCTGAATTTGCGGCACCTGTATCCTGACCTTTAAAACATTCCCCAAGGCGTATAAGGCCTAACGTATAAAGACCCCCTGCTGCTCCAAAATAAAGAAAAATAAGGGGATAAAGAGCCCAGAGCTGCCCCCCTGTAAAAGCAGCACCAAGGGGGGCAAGTACACAGACAAAACCTGCCAGTAAAGAAAGACGCACACGGTTGAGATGATCCGCCGCTACCCCTAAAGGGATCTGTAAAACAATGCTCCCTGCCGCCCCGAAGGCCAGCAAAAGCACAGCTGTTTTCTCATCAAAGCCAAGACGGGTTGCATAAACAGGCAGAAAATAAAACATAGCAATCTCAACAGCCCCCGCAGCAAAAGCAGCAGCCATAATACGGGGCGCACGCCCTATCATACTGACCATATGATAAAAGCCTCTGCGTGAGCTGGATGGTGGTTCCACATCAGGGCCAGGAAGAACAAGCATCATAAGGGGGACAAGACAAAGGGCAAAACCTGTGAGAAAGGGAGGCCAGCCCTCAATACCTGTCAGGCGCGCTAAAAGACCGCCTGCGACCATACCACTCCCTAAAACCATGGCATAAAGGCCCAGAATTTTTCCGCGATGGCGCCCGGAAACCCGTTGATTGATCCATGTCTCACACAGAACAAAAACCACTGTCAGAGTAAGGCCCTGAACAAAACGTATACCATACCAGACTGGCACAGAAGGAAAAATTTTGTACGCTAAAAAACACAGGCCCCCACACAATAAAGCAAGAGCAAGCAAAAACCGGCCCCGGCATATCTTCATAAGACCGGGGAGAAAAGGTGTAGCAAACAGTGTAGAAAAAGCTCCCAGAGCCGCAAGCCAGCCTATGGCAGGGCCAGAGCCCTCTGTCATATGCTCAAGATTAAGAGACAAAACAGGGGCAGCGAGGCTAAATGCACTCCCGGCAGCAAGCGTTATGACAATGCTGGTGATAATCGGGATATGAGAATGTTGAGCCTGAGCTTTAAGATGTGAATGCATGCCTGCCCTTTATGACTGCAAAACAAAACGTCACCAGTCACGCGTCTACAGAACCCCAAAAGCTTTGAGAACAAACTGCTGGACCTTTGTCCTGTTGAGATCAATATGCTAGTTTAAAAAAGACTCCTAACCAGATCTTTCATCAAAACCTAAAATATCAAAAGCTTGTTGTATATGAAGTGGCAGGGGAGCGGTGAGACGTAAAGGGGGACCATGTTCACCTGGTATTTCCAGCTCTCGCGCATGCAGGTGTAAGCGGTGCTGAAACCCCTTTGGAAGTTCGGCTTTTTCCCCGTATTTTTTATCTCCAAGAATGGGGGTTCCCAAAAGCTTAAGATGAAGGCGAAGCTGGTGTGTTCTGCCTGTCTCAGGATATAAAGCAAGCCATGCCGCATGATGGCCAGCACGCACAAGGGTCTTATAGTTTGTTTTTGCATATTGTGCACCTGTCTGGCCATGCTGAGCCTCCATCATACGCTCTTCTCCCCCGACGACCCCCTTCCTGATAAACCCTTTGATTATACCCTCCTGTGGGTGTGGGAGACCTGATGTTATAGCCCAGTAGGTTTTCCGGATACGATGGTGTTGAAAATCCCCCGCAAGACGTGCAGCAGCCCCCGGTGTTTTGGCGATAAGAAGAAGGCCAGAGGTTTCTTTATCAAGACGATGCGTAAGGCGAAAGGGCCTGTCCGGTGTGCTGAGGGCCGGGAGGAGCCCATCTATATGACGGTGTGTCTTACTTCCCCCCTGCACAGCCAGACCTGAAGGTTTATTAAGGGCCAGTAAATTATCATCCTCATAAAGGACCAGAGAGCGCATAAAATCACGATCCCGCTGTGGGACCACAAAGGGTTGTGACGGTGGTGTTTCTTCCATAGGGGGAAGGCGGAGATTCTGGCCCACCTTTAAACGGGCCGATGCTTTCACCCGCCCCCCATCCAGCCTAATCTGTCCTGTGCGTAAAAGCTTTTGGAGCTGAATATGAGAATAATGGGGATAATGACGCCTGAACCAGCGATCAAGGCGTATCCCTTCCTCTTCTTCTGTAACGACAATATGCCTTACCCCAGCCATACCTGTACCTTTCTGGCCAGAACAAGACCTATAAAAAGAGCTGTCACAGAGCCAACAACAGAAAATCCTGCATAAAAACCTGCCATGCCCCAGAGTTTTTTCTCCAGCAGCAGCATGACGTCCAGGGAAAAAGCAGAAAAAGTTGTAAAAGCCCCCAGAAAACCAACGCCTAAGAAAAAACGGAGGGAGGAGGACAAAGATATCACAGGTATAAAACCTGCCAGAAAGCCCATCAGAAAAGAGCCCATAAGATTACACAGCAAAATTCCAAAGGGAAAATCAGGACCCCATAAGCGTAAAGTCAGACCCGATAAAGCATGACGCGCCACGGCCCCTAAAGCTCCCCCTAAAGCAACAAGACAGACATGTTTCATCAGGATAAAGCCTCTCCCTTTCTTTCAAACCCCGAGGAGAATGAGGAAAAACCAAACAGGCCTGTCCCCAAATATACCTGCCCACTTAGCATGTAGAGGTTTTAGAGCTCAACAGAAAAATCCCTCAATTCAGATGAGGAAACATATATATCGCCTAAAAACAAATTTTTCTTTGAAGAAAAAAGAGGGGACCAAAGAGAGATCCCCAAAGCTCATAAAAAATCTGAACGGAAAAAACAAGCAAAGGCGCGGCAACAGACTTAAAAACGGGCGGCAAAAACAAGCTTAAGAAAAACAGCCTGTATTCTTAACCTATGATCTCAGGTGTTCACACGATCAAAAGGTTGAATTAAACTTCAGCCTTATCCTCTTCATGGTCCTGCTCAGCTTCATGGCGGGCACGATCCTCAAACCCCTTAGCCTCGACATTCCTGTCAACAAGCTCAATAACAGCCATAGGGGCAGAATCACCATAGCGAAAACCAGCCTTTAAAACACGCGTATAGCCACCTGTACGCTCCTGATAACGCGGACCAAGTGTCTCAAACAGTTTCTTCACCATATCCCTGTCACGAATACGGGAAATAGCCAGACGACGCCCCGCAAGCTCCCCTTTTTTGGCCAGGGTAATAAGGCGTTCAGCATACGGCTTAAGAGCCTTGGCTTTCGGCAGGGTCGTGGTGATCTGCTCATGACGGATGAGAGATGCCACCATATTCGCTAAAAGAGCCTTACGATGGGCGTGTGTACGATTTAGCTTGCGGTAACCATGTCCATGACGCATGCCGGATCTCCTTAAAAAAGTCTCTACAGTCTGCAGGTCATTTAAACCTGAACATCATATTTTTTACCTAAAGCCTCAATATTATCTGGTGGCCAGTTTGGCAGTTCCATACCAAGGTGCAGACCTACAGAGGCCAGAAGCTCTTTAATTTCATTGAGGGATTTACGCCCAAAATTCGGCGTTTGCAACATATCCGATTCTGATTTCTGCACAAGATCGCCCATATACACAATATTATCATTTTTGAGACAATTTGCTGAGCGTACAGACAGTTCCAGTTCATCAACTTTTTTGAAAAGGGCAGGATTAAAATCAAGCTCGGGCTGTTCCTCTTCCTCCTCAACAATTTGCGGTTCTTCAAAACTTACAAAAAGCTGGAACTGATCCTGAAGAATACGCGCACCATACGCCAGAGCCTCTTCAGGCGTTATCGAACCATCTGTTTCAATGTCCATAATGAGTTTATCATAGTCAAGGACCTGACCCTCACGTGTATTTTCCACCTGGTAAGACACACGCCGGACGGGAGAATAGAGCGCATCCACAGGAATAAAGCCAATAAGATCCCCTTCAGAAAAATCCTGTCCCGCGGGAACATAGCCTTTACCATTTTTGACAATAAGCTCCATGTGAAGCTGCGCTCCCTTATCAAGAGAGCATAAGACATGATCTTTATTCATGACCTCTAAATCAGAGGTTTCCTCAATCATGCCTGCTGTGACCTGACACGGTCCTTTAGCTTTAAGGACAACACGCTTTGCCTCTTCTGTATGCAGGCGTAAAGAAAGCTTTTTGATGTTGAGAATCATACTAACAACATCTTCACGCATACCTTCAACAGAAGAAAATTCGTGGACCACACCGTCAATCTTTACGGCTGTTACAGCAGCTCCTCTAAGAGAAGACAACATCACACGGCGCAAGGCGTTACCCAGAGTAAGGCCAAAGCCACGTTCTAAAGGCTCTGCCGTAATCCGTGCCTGACTTCTGGGGTCATGACCTGGATCAATCAAAGGTTTTGCAGGACGGATAAGGTCCTGCCAGTTTTTTGCAATCACAGTTTTATCCCTTAACAAATTATCAACTCTTAAGAACAGACCAAAAGGCCCTGCCCTCTCTTTTGCTCCTCTGCATATGTATGCCTGTTCTCAGAAAAGCAAAAAAAGAGGGAGAAAAAACCTTAAACACGGCGCCGTTTCGGCAAACGACATCCATTGTGCGGAATAGGGGTGACATCACGGATAACCGTGATGGTGAAACCAACGGCCCCTAAGGCTCTTAAAGCAGACTCACGACCAGAGCCCGGACCTGAAATACTAACCTCAAGGATTTTCATACCATGTTCCATGGCCTTTTTACCAACATCTTCAGCAACCATCTGGGCAGCATAAGGTGTAGATTTACGTGATCCCTTAAACCCCATAACACCTGCCGAAGACCAGGCAATGGCGTTACCCTGAGGATCAGCAATTGTAATCATGGTGTTATTAAAGGTCGCATTGATGTGAGCGACGCCCGTGACAATATTTTTACGATCACGACGGCGGACATGTGTCGTTTCTTTGGCCATTGGTATTATGCTCGCTTCCTTAAAATGTTATTTCTTCTTACCAGCAATAGCTTTCGCCGGGCCTTTGCGCGTGCGGGCATTGGTATGCGTACGCTGCCCACGAACGGGAAGCCCCCGCCTGTGACGCAGGCCACGATAATTTCCCATATCCATCAAACGTTTAATATTGACAGAGACTTCACGACGCAAATCACCCTCAACCTGATAATCTTTATCAATGGTTTCACGAATACTGGTGATCTCAGCCTCCGTGAGCTCATGAACACGACGCTCAAAAGGAATATTATTCTTTTTGCAAATATCTCTGGCCGCACTTTGTCCAAGACCATAGATATAACGCAGAGCAATCTCAACACGCTTTTGTGTTGGAATATTCACACCGGCAATACGAGCCACCTTCTTTATCTCCTTCAAATACAAGACCTGTCTGCGTCTCAGACTTCATCAACACGACGACAGAACATCCTGCCCTCAAAACACGAGAGGGCTACATATCCCCCTAAACATCAACCGTCAAGCATGGAAACAAAATTCTTTCTTTATTTCCAGCCAGCCGTAAAGCCCTCACACATGCTGATCAACAGTTTCCTCAAGGGCGCTGGCAACATCATCAACACATGCCATACCATCAAATTCAAAAACTTTCCCCTGACTGCGATAATAGGGCAGAAGCTTTTCTGTGTCCAGCTCATAACGTTTCAGGCGTTCTTTGAAAACATCCAGATTATCATCCGTGCGCCCTTCTTCAGCATAACGCTTTTCAAGACGTTCCAGAAGTGCCCCCTGATCCACAGCAAGGTATAAGACGGCATTGACAGACTGTTGTCGGTCTTTAAGAAGGGCATCCAAAGCCTCAGCCTGTGCCAGTGTGCGGGGGAAACCATCATAAATAAAGCCCGGTGCATGGGGGTGAGATTCCAAAGCATCCTGAATAAGAGCAATAACGGTCTCATCCGGAACAAAAGCACCACGGTCCATAAGATCCGCCACTTCCCGGCCAAGGGGAGAGCCAGAAGCCCGCGCAGCCCGTAGCATATCGCCTGTGGACAGATGAATATAGCCTTTCTTCTCAACCAGAAGGCGCGCCTGCGTTCCCTTACCTGCGGCAGGGGGGCCTATAAGAATAAAATTCATCGCTTCCGCCCACGTAATTTAGATTTTTTGATGAGGCCTTCATACTGATGAGAGATAAGATGTGACTGGATCTGGGCAACCGTATCAATGGTCACAGAAACAACAATCAGCAAAGAGGTCCCCCCAATATAAAAAGGAACCTTATAATATGAGATAAGGGCCTCTGGCAAAAGACAGACAAAGGTGAGATAAACAGCACCAATGACCGTCAAACGTGTGAGAATATTACCAATATACGTCGCTGTACGTTTTCCGGGACGAACACCAGGAAGAAAGCCACCATATTTACGTAAATTATCTGCCGTCTCCTCAGGATTAAACACGATAGGTGCATAAAAAAAGCAAAAGAAAATAATTCCCAGAGCATAAATCAGCATAAAACCGGGCTGACCATGACCTAAAAAGGCAACAAGGCTTTGTAACCAGGCCGGACCTGATTGTGCAGAAAAAGCTGCAAGTGTTCCGGGTAAAAGCAAAAGAGAGGAGGCAAAAATAGGAGGAATAACACCGGAGACATTAATCTTAATAGGAAGGAAAGATGTCTCCCCCCCAAACATACGCCGGCCCACCTGACGTTTAGGATATTGCACCAAAAGACGTCTTTGAGCACGCTCCACAAAAACAATAAGAAGAATAGTGGCAAGAGCAATCAGAAGCACAACAAAAATTGCCGTAAGAGACAAAGTCCCTACACGCCCAAGTGTTAAAGTTTGAAACAGGGCCCTCGGAAGCTCAGCAACAATTCCTGCAAAAATAATCAGAGAAACACCATTACCAATACCACGCTGAGTAACCTGCTCCCCAAGCCACATCAAAAAGAGTGTGCCCCCGACAAGGGTGATAACCGTCGAAACACGGAAGAACAGACCAGGATCCATAACAGCCCCCGTCGCTTCAAGCCCAACAGCTATCCCATACCCCTGAACAACAGCCAAAAGGACAGTTAAGTAACGGGTATACTGGTTAATTTGCTTACGGCCAGCTTCCCCTTCTTTTTTGAGGCGTTCCAAACTCGGTAAAGTTGCCGATAAGAGCTGCATGATAATAGAAGCAGAAATATAGGGCATGACATTGAGAGCAAAAATAGCCAAACGCTCAACAGCCCCCCCTGCAAACATATTGAACATGCCGAGAATACCGCCCTGAGCTTTGCTGAAGGTTTCACGAAAAACATCTATATCAATGCCCGGCAGGGGAATATACGTGCCTAAACGATAGACAATCAGAGCACCAAGCGTAAAAAGAATACGCTTTTGAAGATCCTTAGCTCTGGCAAAAGAGGCAAGGTTGAGGTTAGAAGCCAGCTGTTCTGTTGCTGAAGCCATGAAGGGCCCCTCAAAAAATTAAAAACTACGCATTAAAGGGCCAAAAACCCTCTTTCAGAAAACAGGTTAGTCCTGAGCCTTTTTGTCAGCATGCTCAACAGGTTTTTTAAGAAGAACAAGAGTCCCACCAGCCTTTTTAAAGGCCTCCTGAGCAGCTTTAGAAGCCCCGGTTATGGTGAGGGAGATTTTTGACGTCAAAGACCCTTTGACCAAAAGACGTACACCATCTTTCTTACGACGTACAACACCAGCAGCGACCAGTGCATCCTCATCCAGAGGTTTTGATGCATCAAGTTTTTTTGCATCAAGAGCAGCCTGAAGACGCCCAAGCGTAAGCTCTGCATATTCAAGACGGTTAGGCTTGTTAAAACCGCGTTTAGGCAAGCGACGGTGCAGGGGCATTTGCCCACCTTCAAAACCTTTGATAGCGACACCCGAGCGGGATTTTTGTCCCTTTTGCCCACGCCCACAGGTTTTGCCCTTGCCTGAGCCAACACCACGCCCAACACGCACACGCTTTTTACGGGCGCCTTCACAATCCCATAATTCATTGAGTTGCATGTAAAAATCCTTCTCTTTCTTTCATGGATAAGAAACAGCATTTTTTTGGGTCAAACTTTCTTCAATGCATGAAGCATGAAAAAGGAAAGCTCTTCACCTTAAAAAATTAGCTTTCTTCCACAATCTCCACCATATGGCTCAGTTTGTTGACCATCCCCCGGACAGAAGGGGTATCCTGAAGAACACGCACGCGCCCTACACGACCAAGGCCAAGACCTGTTAAGGTCTGCTTTTGATCTTTAGGACGACGAATGGCACTTCCCGTTTGACGTATGGTTATGGTTTTTTTGGTTTTCGCCACCATATCTCTTTCTCCCTTGTGTCGTTCATGTGATCTGAACACCACAGACACTTTATTCCGCTGTCTCCAAAGCTTCAGGAGCTGAAGCTCCATCTGTGCGGCGTGAAACCAGCTCTCCGACCCGCTTACCACGTTTCGCAGCAATAAAGCGTGGGTTTTGCTGGGATGACAGGGCATCAAAAGTTGCCCGGACCATGTTATAGGGGTTGGAACTTCCCAGGGACTTCCCAACCACATCCTGAACACCAAGCGTCTCCAGAACAGCACGCATAGGTCCCCCGGCAATCACACCCGTACCCGGAGGTGCCGCTCGCAGAAGAACTTTACCAGCCCCCCAGCGGCCACGCCCATCATGGTGCAGGGTCCTGCCCTCACGCAAAGGAACACGAATCATCCTGCGTTTTGCATCTTCTGTTGCTTTGCGGACAGCCTCTGGCACCTCACGGGCCTTACCATGCCCAAAACCCACACGTCCGCGCTGGTCACCCACCACGACAAGAGCTGCAAAACCAAAACGCCGACCACCTTTAACAACAGTGGCCACACGATTAATATGAACGAGCTTATCAATGAGGTCGTCACTGCGATCACGCTCATCAGTTTTACGTGCCATGTTTTTCTCCTTAAAATTTAAGACCTGCTGTCCGTGCTCCGTCAGCCAGAGCCTGGACACGGCCATGATAGAGATAGGCGCCACGGTCAAAAACAACCTGTTCCAGGCCAGCTTTCAGAGCACGATCAGCCAGAACACGGCCAACAATCTCAGCAGCCTTTTTATCGGACCCTTTAGCATGCTGATCCCTCACGTCTTTCTCTAAAGAGGAGGCAGCAACAAGAGTTTTCCCCCGAACATCATCGACAACCTGCGCATAAATATTCTTCGAAGAACGAAAAACAGAAAGACGTGGCTTGCCATACGCAAGTTTTCTCAAACGAAGACGCACACGGTTAGCGCGTTTTTGCATTCTTTTTTTAGCCTTTAACATGATTATTTCTTCTTGCCTTCTTTACGCAAAACAATTTCATCAGCATAGCGAACGCCCTTGCCTTTATAAGGCTCCGGCGGACGAAAAGCACGGATCTCAGCAGCCGTCTGCCCAACAAGCTGTTTATCTATCCCTGAAACTTTAACTTCTGTGGGTTTGGGCGTTTCTATTTTTACACCTTCCGGGGTTTTATAGAGAACATCATGACTAAAGCCCAGCTGAAGATTAAGATCAGTCCCTTTCATCTGGGCACGATACCCAACCCCGACCAGTTCCAGTGATTTTTCAAAACCCTGTGTAACCCCAACAATAAGGTTAGCAACACGCGTACGGGCCGTGCCCCACATGGAACGCGCACGTTTGCTCTCAGAACGGGGACGGAGAGAAAAAACAGCCCCGTCCAGAACAGGTTCAATCTCCCCGGGCAGAACAAAGTCTAAAGACCCTTTAGGGCCTTTGGCTGTTATGGTCCCGTTTGTTTCTGTCAGGCTTACCCCTGAAGGTATATCAATAGTTTTCTTTCCAATACGTGACATGGTTCTTTCATCCACTGTTAATGCTCAGGTAACCTGGCATAAAATTTCACCACCAACATTATGTTCACGAGCCGAAGCATCCGACATAACACCACGGGACGTCGACAGAATAGAAATTCCAAGACCATTGCGAACGCTGGGAAGATCACTCACAGAAGAGTAAACACGACGACCAGGCTTAGAAATACGTTTGATTTCTGAAATAACCGCAGCACCCTCATAATATTTTAGCTCAATATCAAGCTCATGCTGACCATTTCTTTCAACTTCCGTATAACCACGCAAGAAGCCTTCCTCTACCAAAACATCCAAAACACGTGCACGCAGTCTGGAAGCAGGCGTGGTAACCTCACTACGATGACGCATAAGGGCATTACGAATACGGGTTAACATATCACCCAGAGGATCATTTATCATGATGACATTCCTCCCTTACCAGCTTGATTTAACCATGCCCGGAATAAGGCCCTGTGAGGCCAGTTCTCTGAGGGCAATACGGGACATTCTTAGTTTGCGGTAATAGCCACGGGGACGTCCTGTGACCTCGCACCGGTTGCGCGCCCTTGAAGGCGCACCATTACGGGGCAAAGCTGCAAGCTTAACCTGAGCGGAAAAACGCTCTTCTGCTGAAAGGGAAGGATCACGTGCAATTGCCTTGAGCCTTTCCCGTTTACCTTTTTGTTGTTCAATCAGGCGTATACATCTTTTGTTACGCTCTACTGCACTTTTTTTTGCCATAATCTCATCATCTCTTTATCTTACCGACACACCTAAAAAACTTCTTCTTCCTTAACGTGTAAAGGGAAAGTTAAATTCTGTAAGAAGAGCTTTAGCCTCCTCATTCGTTTTGGCTGTGGTACACACAACAATATCCATCCCTCTGATTTGATCAACTTTATCATAATCAATTTCAGGAAAGACAATATGCTCACGCACACCTAAAGCATAATTGCCACGACCATCAAAACTTTTGGAACTCAGCCCACGAAAATCCCGTATGCGGGGCAAGGCAATATTGACCAGACGATCCAGAAACTCATACATTCTGTCCCGCCTTAGGGTAACTTTCGCCCCAATTTTCATGCCCTCACGCAATTTAAAGCCCGCTATAGAGTTTTTTGCTTTTGTTGCAACAGGGCGCTGTCCTGCTATCAGAGTTAAATCCTCAAGAGCAGAATTGACCTTCTTAGAATCCTGAACAGCCTCTCCCACCCCCATATTGAGGACAATTTTATCAAGAGCAGGAATAGAAAAATCACTCTTATAGTCAAAAGCTTTTTTCAAACTGGCCCGTATTTCATCACGATAAAGTGTTTTTAAACGTGGCTCATAAGCTTGTTTAGACATCAATCACCTCACCTGACTTTTTGGCAAACCGGACTTTACGCCCATCTTCCAAAACCTTAAACCCTATCCGCGTCGGCTCACCTGTCTTAGGATCTTCAAGTGCTAAATTGGAAAGCTGAAGGGGAGCCTCAAAGATTTTAACCCCACCCTGAGGATCAGCCTGACTGGGACGCTGATGGCGTTTCACTCTGTTCACACCCTGAACAACAGCCTTTCCCTCAGCAGGAATAACCTTTAAAACTTCACCTTTAAGACCACGGTCACGCCCTGTGAGCACAACGACTTTGTCACCTTTTTTAATTTTTGCAGCCATTACAAAACCTCCGGCGCTAAAGAGACGATTTTCATCTGGTTTTTTCCCCTCAGCTCCCTTGGAACAGGTCCAAAAATACGGGTTCCCATGGGTTCCCCCTGATTGTTGATCAAAACTGCTGCATTCGTATCAAAGCGAATAACAGACCCATCACGACGCTGAATATCCTTGGCCGTCCGCACAATAATCGCTTTATGAACTTCACCTTTTTTCACACGACCACGTGGAATAGCCTCTTTAATAGAAACAACAACAACATCACCAATGCCTGCATAACGTCTCTTTGCACCGCCCAGGACCTTAATACACTGAACGCGGCGGGCGCCAGAATTATCGGCTACATCTAAATTCGTCTGCATCTGGATCATAACGATCCCCTTATCTTCTTAAAAGGTCCAAAGACCTGTTGGCAAAATTTTTATGAAGAGGCCACTTCCCAACACTTCAACTTTGATTTCGGCGCACATTCACGAATGGTCACAACAGCCCCTTCCTTTAGGGTATTACTCTCATCATGAGCATGGTACTTTTTGGAACGACGAACTGTTTTCTTTAAAAGTGGATGAAGAAAGGTTCTCTCAACCTTAACAACAACGGTTTTCTCTCCCTTACTGCTGGTTACCACCCCTTGTAAAACACGTTTAGGCATGGGCTTTCTCCTTATTTTTCTCTTCTTCTGCCCTTTGGGAAAGAATAGTTTTTACGCGCGCAATGTCCCGGCGAACAGATCGCATGCGGGCCGTCTTCTCAAGCTGGCCGGACGCCTGCTGAAAACGCAGGTTAAACTGTTCCTTTTTAAGCTTCAAAAGTTCGTCCTGAAGCTCATCCTGTGTCATTGAACGAATGCTGTCAATTTTCATGAGCCCAACGCTCCATTTTTCTCATATACGAATAATTCAGTCTGCCAGTCTGGCAACAATCTTACACTTAATAGGCAATTTCGCAGCTCCAAGAAGCAAAGCATCGCGCGCAACAGAATCCGGCACACCATCAATCTCAAACATAATGCGGCCAGGCTTGACGCGCGCTGCCCAATATTCCGGGGAACCTTTTCCTTTTCCCATACGAACCTCTGTAGGCTTTTTTGAGACCGGAACATCAGGAAACAAACGAATCCAGACACGACCCTGACGTTTCATATGACGGGTAATCGCACGACGCGTTGCCTCAATCTGACGCGATGTGATCCGTTCGGGCTCAAGAGCTTTGAGACCATAAGAACCAAAAGTAAGACTGAAGCCACCTTTGGCAACACCATGAATACGGCCCTTATGAGCTTTACGAAATTTTGTTTTCTTTGGCTGCAACATAATGGTTTTTCTCTTTCTTAAGCACCCTGAAGCGCTTTGGAGCGCGCACGGTTTTCACCTGTTTCTTCCTGACGACGCTCACGGGCATAAGGGTCATGCTCCATAATCTCACCCTTATAAATCCAGACCTTCACACCCAGAATTCCTGTTGCTGTGAGGGCTTCTGCAGTTCCATAATCAATATCTGCACGAAGCGTATGTAAAGGCACGCTTCCTTCCTGGTATTCTTCTTTACGTGCAATCTCAGCACCCCCAAGACGCCCGGAGAGAACAATCTTACATCCTTTGGCGCCCATACGCATAGCGGTTTGTAAAGAACGTTTCATGGCACGGCGAAAAGCTGCACGGCGTTCAAGCTGCTGGGCCAGACCATCTGCAACCAGACTTGCCTCAATTTCAGGCTTGCGAACCTCCACAAGATTGAGCACCACCTCAGAGTCCGAAACAATTTTAGAAATTTCTTTCCGGAGCTTTTCAATATCAGCGCCCTTTTTACCAATCACCATACCAGGACGTGCTGTATAAATGGTGACAAGGCATCTTTTATGAGGACGCTCAATAACAATACGTGCCGTCCCACCCTGTTTAAGGCGTTTCTTTAAAAAACGTCTCACGGCCAGATCCTCATGCAGGAAGACACCAAAGTCCTCCTTTCTGGCAAACCAGCGTGACTCCCACGTACGATTAACCCCAAGACGCAAACCAATTGGATTGACTTTTTGTCCCATCAGGCCCTCTCCTCCTGTTCACGTAAAACAACTGTAATTTCAGAAAAAGGTTTAAAAATCTTGGCGGCCCGTCCACGTGCCCGTGCACGAAAACGCTTCAAAACAAGATTTTTACCAACATAAGCTTCGGCAACAACCAGAGAATCAACATCCAAATCATGATTGTTCTCAGCATTAGAAATAGCTGACTGAAGGCATTTGCGAACATCGCGCGCACTACGACGGCGGGAAAACTCAAGATCTGCAAGAGCACGCTCAACCTTCTTGCCACGAATAAGCCCCGCAACAAGGTTAAGCTTTTGTGGGCTAACGCGTAACATACGCGTTTTAGCCGAAGCCTCTTTCTCAGAAAGACGACGTGGTTTTGATGCCTTACCCATCACCTATTTCCTCTTCGCTTTTTTATCTGCCGCATGGCCATAATAAGTCCGCGTTGGTGCAAATTCACCAAGCTTGTGTCCCACCATATCCTCAGAAACAAAAACAGGAACAAATTTCTGACCATTATGAACCTGAAAGTTCAGACCCACAAATTGTGGTAAAATGGTTGAACGACGTGACCAGGTTTTAATAGCTTCCCTGCGGGATCCTTCATGTGCTTTCTCTGCTTTTTTCAGCAAATAACCATCTACAAAAGGACCTTTCCATACCGAACGCGGCATTTCCTCTCTCCTTAACGTGATTTCTTCATATGACGCGAACGAACAATAAGCCTGTCCGTTGCTTTGTTTTTACGTGTCCTTGGCCCCTTGGTCGGCTTACCCCAGGGGGTCACAGGATGACGACCACCAGAGGTGCGCCCCTCACCACCACCATGGGGGTGATCAACAGGGTTCATGGCAACACCACGTACAGAAGGACGTTTACCCATCCAGCGCTTACGTCCAGCCTTTCCAAGGTTAATATTCATATGATCCGGGTTAGAGACAGACCCTATGGTCGCCATACACGAATCCAAAACCATACGCTGTTCACCAGATGCAAGACGTAATTGTACATAGCCGCCACTACGCCCCACAATCTGAACATAAGCCCCTGCTGAGCGGGCAATCTGCCCCCCCTTCTGAGGTTTAAGCTCTACATTATGAACAAGGGTTCCAACAGGAACAGCCTTCAAAGGCATAGCATTCCCCGGTCTGACATCTGCTTTTTGTGAAGCAACAACCCTGTCTCCCACCTCAAGGCGCTGGGGAGCCAGAATATAAGACTTCTCCCCATCATCATAGCGAATAAGGGCGATAAAGGCTGTACGGTTAGGATCATATTCCAAACGCTCAACCACAGCTTCAACATCAAATTTACGACGCTTAAAATCAACTTTCCTGTAAAGTTTTTTTGCACCACCGCCACGGCGACGTGCTGTCAAACGCCCCAGATTGTTACGCCCCCCCTTCTGGGAAAGACCTTCCGTCAGGGCCTTCTCAGGACGCCCTTTATAGAGGCCGGAACGATCAACAAGAACGAGCGCCCGCCTTCCTTCTGACGTCGGATTATACGTCTTCAATGCCATCCATCTCTCCTTTTGCTGACTTTATCGCCCGTCTACATAGAAAACAGGGCTATAAGCCTGCCGCAAAATCAATAACCTGTCCCTCTTTAAGAGTGACAATAGCTTTCTTTTCATCTTTTCGCTTACCGGGAATGCCACGAAACCGTTTGAGCTTCCCCTTAACACGCACAGTGTTGACAGAAAGAACCTCAACTTTAAACAAAGCCTCAACAGCCTCAGCAACCTCTTTTTTAGTGGCCTGCAGAGGAACATGAAAAACGACCTTGTTCTCCTCGGACAGCAGGGTAGACTTCTCTGTCACCACAGGCTCTAAAATCGTATTATAATGGCGTTCTTTTGTCATTGCAGTCTCGCCTCCAAATGCTCAAGAGCGCCTTTTGTCAAAACCAGGGCCTTACGACGCAAAACGTCATAAACATTAATAGCCTCAACAGGAATCACATCAACAGAAGGCAAATTACGCGCTGCCAGAGAAAAATTTGTGTCAGGAGAAGCACCACCCACAACAAGAGCATTATCAAACCCGAGCTTCCCAAAAGCCACGACAAGGCTTTTTGTTTTTGGAGCTTCGAGCTTAGCATCATCAAGAACAAATAAAGTCTTCCCCTTCACCTTAGAAGACAGAGCATGCTTAAGAGCCAAACGCCGCACTTTCTTAGGGAGATCATGTTCATGGGAACGCACAACAGGACCATGGGCCTTACCCCCACCCGTAAACTGCGGAGCTGAGCGTGCACCATGGCGTGCCCCACCTGTTCCCTTCTGACGGTACATTTTCGCTTTAACACGCGCAACGTCTGAACGGGTCTTCGTCTTATGCGTTCCCGCCTGACGTTTCGCCAGCTGCCAGCGCACCATACGATGCAAAATATCAGATCGGGGATCTAAACCAAACACGGCATCAGAAACGTCAACCGTGCCCGCTTTCTTTCCCTCAAGTGTGACAACATCCATTTTCATGAGCCTTGCTCCTCACCCCCGGAAACAGGGGCTTTGTCAGCATCAGCAGCCCCTTCAGAAGAAACACCACCTGCTGCAACCTCAGAAAGCTTACGAACAGCACCCGGCAAAGGCAGATCGGCAACACCAGCCCCCTTAACAGCATCACGCACCTCAAGCCATCCCCCTTTAGCACCGGGAACAGCGCCCTTCACCAAAATCAGACCACGCTCAGCATCCGTACGAACAACCTCAAGATTTTGAGCTGTTACACGTCTGGCGCCCATATGACCTGCCATTTTTTTGCCCTTAAAGACACGTCCGGGATCCTGACACTGCCCCGTTGAACCATGAGAACGATGAGAAACAGAAACACCATGTGTAGCACGCAGGCCACCAAAACCATGCCGTTTCATACCACCGGCAAAACCTTTACCAATAGACAGGCCGGCAACATCAATCTTCTGGCCAGCTTTAAAATGATCAGCCGTGATTTCATCACCCACATCAAGGAGATTGTCCGGATCAACGCGAAACTCAACCATTTTTTTCTTCGGAGCCAGCTGAGCCTTAGCAAAACGCTCCCGCTCGGCACGGGACAAACGCTTGGGCTTAGCGGCGCCAGCCCCCAGCTGAACAGCGCAATAGCCATCTTTTTCCACACGACGTTGTGCTGTGACCTGACAAACATCCATATGGAGGACTGTGACAGGCACATGACGACCATCATCGTGAAAAACGCGCGTCATACCAAGTTTGCGGGCAAGAACACCTGAGCGCATATCAGTTCTCCAGTTTAATCTGAACATCAACACCCGCAGCCAGATCAAGCTTCATCAAAGCATCAACGGTCTGGGGGGTTGGATCAACAATATCCAAAAGACGACGATGAGTCCTCTGCTCAAATTGCTCACGGGATTTTTTATCAATATGCGGGGAACGCAAAACCGTATAACGCTCCAGACGGGTTGGCAAAGGAATAGGACCACGAACATTCGCCCCTGTACGCTTTGCGCCATCTACGATCTCCTGCACAGATTTATCAAGCATCCGATGATCATAGGACATCATACGAATACGTATATTTTTCTGTTGCATATTTCACTCCCATCAAAATGGAGGCGGGCACCAAAGTTAACAACAAGAATGCCCTCAAACTCCACCTTTTCTCGTTTCAAAAAACTTCCCGTATTCGTCAGTCTTTGCTTTTATGTTTTAATTTTGGCGACAACACCTGCGCCCACGGTACGACCACCCTCACGAATAGCAAAACGAAGCTGCTCCTCCATCGCAATAGGCACAATCAAGTCAACCGAAACCTTAACATTGTCACCAGGCATAACCATCTCAACACCTTCAGGAAGCTTCACAACACCCGTAACATCCGTCGTCCTAAAATAAAACTGAGGACGATACTCACTGAAAAATGGCGTATGACGACCACCCTCATCCTTCGTTAAAATATAAGCCTCAGCCTCAAACGAAGAATGTGGCGTAATCGAACCAGGATGAGATAAAACCTGACCACGCTCAACGCCCGTGCGCTCAACGCCACGCAACAAACAACCAACATTGTCACCAGCCTCACCCTGATCCAAAAGCTTCCGAAACATCTCAACACCCGTAACCGTCGTCTTCTGCGTATCACGAATGCCAACAATCTCAATCTCTTCACCAACCTTAACAACACCACGCTCAACACGACCCGTAACAACCGTGCCACGACCCGATATCGAAAATACATCCTCAATCGGCATCAAAAAAGGCTTGTCCTTCGGACGCTCAGGCGTCGGAATATACTCATCAACAGCCGACATCAGAGAAACAATAGAATCATGACCAATCTCCTTGTCACGACCCTCAACCGCAGCTAAAGCCGAACCCTTGATAATCGGAATGTCATCACCAGGAAAATCATACGCAGACAAAAGCTCACGAACTTCCATCTCAACAAGCTCCAAAAGCTCCTCATCATCAACCTGGTCAACCTTGTTCAGATAAACAACCAAAGCAGGCACACCAACCTGACGAGCCAGCAAAATATGCTCACGTGTCTGAGGCATAGGACCATCCGCAGCAGAAACAACCAAAATACCGCCATCCATCTGAGCAGCACCCGTGATCATGTTCTTCACATAGTCAGCATGTCCAGGACAGTCAACATGTGCATAGTGACGAACAGACGTCTCATACTCAACATGAGCCGTCGAAATCGTAATACCACGCGCCTTCTCCTCAGGAGCCGCGTCAATCTCATCATAAGCACGCGCCTCAGCACCACCCGCCTCAGACAAAACCTTCGTAATCGCAGCCGTCAACGTCGTCTTACCATGGTCAACATGACCAATCGTACCAATGTTAACATGCGGCTTCGTACGCTCAAACTTCTCCTTCGCCATCGTCTTATTCTCCCCTCAATCGGATCATCCAGATAAAGTCACTCAAAAAAAATTAAACCTTAAAACTTTTAGGTATATTTAGCAATTACATCCTCAGCAATCTGGGCAGGAACAGGCGCATAATGATCAAACTGCATCACAAACTGCGCACGCCCCTGAGTCATAGAACGCAATGCATTCACATAGCCAAACATATTTGCCAGAGGAACATGTGCATTCACCACCGTTGCATTCCCCCGCATCTCAGTTCCTGAAATCTGTCCGCGACGTGAGTTCAGGTCACCTATCACATCACCCATATGATCTTCAGGTGTAATAACCTCAACCTTCATAACAGGCTCTAAAAGCTTAGGGGAACATTTCTGAGCCGTCTCACGAAACGCAGCACGCCCGGCAATCTCAAAGGCCATCACCGATGAGTCAACATCATGATAAGCACCATCTACCAAAGTGGCCTTATAATCAATAACAGGAAATCCGGCCAGAATACCTGAGCTTGCAACAGAAATAATACCCTTTTCAACGCCGGGAATATATTCTTTGGGCACAGAGCCACCAACAATCTTACTTTCAAATTCCTCGCCGGAGCCAGGCTCCAAAGGCTCAAACAGGATTTTGACCCGTGCAAACTGCCCGGCACCACCTGTTTGCTTTTTGTGGGTATAGTCAATTTCACCGGCGCGGCCCAGGGTTTCACGATAGGCCACCTGAGGCTCACCAATATTAGCTTCAACCTTAAATTCACGCTTCATACGATCAACAATAATGTCAAGATGAAGCTCCCCCATACCTTTAAGAATCGTTTGACCGGATTCCTCATCCGTAGACACACGGAAAGAAGGATCTTCTGCCGCAAGACGCTGTAGAGCAACACCCAGTTTTTCCTGATCGGCCTTAGATTTAGGCTCAACAGCAATCTCAATCACCGGATCAGGAAACTCCATACGCTCCAGAATAACGGGATGGTTCTGATCACACAGCGTATCCCCTGTCGTCGTACCTTTGAGCGAGGCAATGGCAACAATATCACCAGCATAAGCCTCTTTAATATCATCACGACTGTTAGAATGCATCAACAGCATACGACCAATACGCTCACGCTTTTCCTTAACGGTATTCATAAGCGTCATACCGGTCTCAACCCTGCCGGAATAAATACGGCAAAATGTCAAAGACCCCACAAAAGGATCATTCATAATCTTAAAGGCAAGCATGGAAAGAGGCTCATCATCCGAAGCTTTGCGGACCACCTCACCTTCTTTTCCAGGCACAATGCCCTTAATAGCAGGAATGTCCACAGGACTTGGGAGATAATCTACGACCGCATCCAAAAGGGGCTGAACTCCCTTGTTCTTAAAAGCAGACCCACAAAGGACAGGCACAAAATCACCTGCAATAGTCCCCTTGCGGATAAGCTCTTTAAGCTTATCCTCACCGGGCTCCTCCCCCTCAAGATAAGCTTCCATAGCGGCCTCATCCACCTCAACCGCTTTTTCAATCATTTTTTCACGATATTCCACTGCCTTGTCCTGAAGATCTGCCGGAATGTCTTCATCATGAAACCTGGCCCCAAGAGACTCCGCCTCCCAAATGACAGCCTTCATACGAACAAGATCAACAAGACCCTGAAAATCATTCTCTGCACCAATGGGGAGCTGAATAACCAGAGGGTTAGCCCCCAGACGCTTTTCAATCATCTCTACAGAATTGTAAAAATCAGCGCCCAGCTTATCCATCTTGTTGACGAAAATCATGCGCGGGACGGCATATTTATCTGCCTGACGCCAAACTGTTTCTGTCTGAGGCTCAACACCAGCATTCGCATCAAGAAGGGCAACCGCCCCATCAAGCACCCTAAGGGAGCGCTCAACCTCAATGGTGAAGTCAACATGGCCGGGTGTATCAATAATGTTCAGGCGCTTATCATTCCAGAAACAGGTTGTTGCCGCTGAGGTGATGGTGATACCACGCTCCTGCTCCTGCTCCATCCAGTCCATGGTGGCGGCCCCATCATGAACCTCACCAATTTTATGGGACTTCCCTGTATAATAGAGAACGCGCTCTGTTGTTGTCGTTTTACCTGCATCAATATGGGCCATAATGCCGAAATTGCGGTAATCTTCAATTTTATGCTTGCGTGGCATAGTCGTGACCCTTTACCTAAATCCTTACCAGCGATAATGAGAAAATGCGCGGTTAGCTTCCGCCATACGGTGCGTATCTTCACGCTTTTTAACCGCGGCCCCACGATTGCCCGCAGCATCCATAAGCTCTCCTGCCAGACGCTCCCGCATGGTGTTTTCATTGCGCGCGCGCACAGCTTTGACAAGCCAACGCAAAGCCAGAGCACGACGACGCCCTGAACGGACCTCAACAGGGACCTGATAGGTTGCCCCACCCACACGCCGTGAACGGACCTCAACAGAGGGCATGACATTTTCTACAGCCTCATGAAAAATCTCAACAGCTCCACGACGCATTTTGTCCTCCACAAGATCCATAGCCCCATAGACAATGCGTTCCGTGACAGACTTCTTCCCATCTTTCATAAGATAATTCATGAACTTGGTAACAGTCACATCTCCGTATTTAGGATCAGCAACCACATGACGCTTTTCTGCCCGATGACGACGTGACATGAATAATCTCCCTTATTTCGGACGCTTGGCGCCATATTTAGAACGCCCCTGACGACGCTCCTTAACACCCTGAGTGTCCAAAACACCACGAAGGATATGATAGCGAACACCCGGCAAGTCCTTAACACGACCCCCACGAATCAAAACCACAGAGTGTTCCTGCAGATTATGTCCTTCACCGGGAATATAGCTCACCACTTCAAAGCCATTGGTCAGGCGGACCTTGGCAACCTTACGCAAAGCAGAGTTAGGCTTTTTAGGTGTTGTTGTATAAACACGCGTACACACCCCTCTGCGCTGCGGACACGACTCCAGAGCAGGAACCTTGTTCCGGCGAGGCTTAGACCTTCGTGGCTTACGTATAAGCTGGTTGACTGTTGGCATGTCGTTCAAAACCTCATATTCACTATCACCATTCCCCCTCCCAAAAATTCAAAAGAAAGGGAAGAAAAGCCCTTGTACAGAAAAACATCTGCACCAGGGTAAATTTAAAAAATGCAAACCTGGCATCGGCAGAGAAGACGTCTAGACACACGAAGTGCTACAGCTCTTCCCAAACCGGCCTGGACCATACGCCGCCTTTTTAGACGGGTCAAGCGTTATCCGTAAGATTTTTTTGAGAGATGATATTTTTATCACCTCTCTCAAAAAAAAACACTCTCCCCTACTGCTTCTCCGTAAGGTTTAAGCCTGTTCCTCAGGAAAAACAGAGTCAACAGAAGGAGGCAAAGCAGCAGCATGCTCACGCGCTGCGGCCTCGGCAATGTTCTCCGGCAAAGCAACATCTTCTTCTGCAGCAAGCTGTTTTTGCTCCAGAAGTTCCTTATCCCGTTCAGCAGCAAGACGGCGATAATGACGGAGCATCCCCCCTGTGCCTGCAGGAATAAGGCGACCCACAATGACATTCTCCTTCAAACCTTCAAGCATATCAACCTTTCCTGTCACAGCAGCATCGGTCAGAACACGTGTTGTTTCCTGGAAAGAAGCTGCTGAAATAAAGGAACGTGTCTGCAGACTGGCCTTGGTAATCCCTAAAAGAACCAAAGTATAGGCAGCGGGCTCTTTACCATTTGCAATGAGTTTTTCATTGGCCTCTTCAACCTCAAAACGGTCTGCCTGTTCGCCCTTAATATAAGAGCTGTCCCCCGGGCTGACAATCTCTGCCTTCTGGAGCATTTGACGGACAATCACCTCAATATGCTTATCATTAATAGGCACACCCTGAAGGCGATACACATCCTGAATCTCACGAACAAGATATTCTGCCAAAGCCTCAACACCGAGAATGGACAAAATATCATGAGGAGCAGGGTGACCATCCACAAGAAGCTCTCCCCTGGTGATGTAATCACCTTCCTGAACTGTAAGATGTTGCCCTTTAGAGACAAGATATTCAACCGGCTCAACACCTTCTGTTTGTGGCTCAATCCTAATGCGCCGCTTGTTTTTATAATCGCGTGCAAACACAACGCGACCATCAATTTCAGCAATAACAGCACATTCTTTTGGACGGCGTGCCTCAAACAATTCAGCCACACGGGGAAGACCCCCCGTAATGTCACGGGTTTTCGCACCTGCGGTCGGAATACGGGCAAGGACAGCGCCCGGCTTCACCTCTTCACCGTCATGAACAGAAAGAACAGCACCAACGGCAAGCATATAGCTGGCAATGGCGCCTGAACCCAGTTTGATGGGCTCGCCCTTTTTATCAAGGACAACAACAGCAGGCTGAAGATTACCACCACGGGGATGTGATCGCCAGTCAACAATCACACGTGAAGAAATGCCTGTTTCCTCATCCATTTCTTCACGTGCTGAGACACCGTCGACAACATCGATAAGCTTAACGCGGCCACCTGCCTCTGTCATAATAGGCTTGGTATAAGGATCCCACTCGACCAAACGCGCACCACGTTTGACAGCCTGACCATCCTCAACAAAAAGCTTCGCCCCATAAGGCAGGCGATGTGCCTCAAGCTCATGGCCAGCTTTGTCTTCGACCAGGACCTGCATGCTCCGCCCCATGACGACAAAACCGCCTGTTTCATCCTGCACAGTTGAGGGATTTTTCAGGCGGATAACACCATCATGAGAAGATTCTGTGAAAGACTGCTCTGAAACCTGAGCCGTCCCACCAACATGGAACGTACGCATGGTTAACTGCGTACCGGGCTCCCCAATGGACTGAGCCGCAATAACACCAACAGCTTCCCCTATATTAACACGTGTGCCCCGCGCCAGATCACGGCCGTAACATGTTGCACAAACTCCCAAACGTGAAGCGCAGTTCAAAACAGAGCGGACCCGCATAGAACGCAAACCTGACGCGTCAATATGCGCAGCATGTTCTTCCTCAAGATAGGTTCCGGCAGGCGCAATGACAGAGCCATCACGGGGATCCACAACATCCTCCAGAGCCGTTCTGCCTAAAACACGCCCCCCAAGAGAAACAATAATCTCACCACCATCCATCACGGTCTTCATCTCAAGACCTTTATCTGATCCACAGTCGTCTTCCATAATGATAGAATCCTGCGCAACATCAACAAGACGCCGTGTCAGATAGCCGGAATTGGCTGTTTTAAGAGCTGTATCCGCCAGTCCCTTACGTGCACCATGGGTGGAGTTAAAATACTCTAAAACCGTGAGCCCCTCTTTAAAGTTGGAAATAATCGGGGTTTCGATAATCTCACCAGAAGGCTTGGCCATCAGGCCCCGCATGCCCGCAAGCTGTTTCATCTGGTTCTTAGATCCACGCGCCCCGGACTGGGCCATCATATAGATAGAATTAGCCTGACCAGACACCCCATGAGGCGGTGAAGCCATATCATCCATCATGGCATCAGCAACCTGATCCGTACATTTTGACCAGGCATCAACAACTTTATTATATTTTTCGCCCCTGGTTATAAGACCATCTGCATACTGTTTTTCATAGTCAGAAACGCGCTGCCGGGTCTCCTCGACAAAAGCTGTTTTCTTTTCCGGTACAATAAGATCATCCTTACCAATGGAAATACCCGCTTTAGCAGCCTCACGAAAACCAAGCTTCATGATCTGATCACAGAAGATAACCGTGGCTTTCTGCCCACAATGGCGATAGACCGTATCAATCATGGTCCCAATTTCTTTCTTGGTGATCATCTGATTAACAAGCTCATAGGTCACTTTCGGATGGCCTGGCAAAAACTCCATAAGCTTCAAACGCCCGGGCGTCGTCTCGATGAGCTGAGAAACAGACTCCCCTTCCTCATTAAAAACCTGGACAGGCGCCCTGACTTTTGCATGAAGAGAAACAACACCATTATCTAAAGCGGCTTCAAGCTCACCCATGTCAGAAAAAGCCATGCCTTCGCCCTTTTCCCCCTCTTTTTGCAAAGAAAGATAGTAAAGGCCAAGAATAATATCCTGAGAAGGTACAATAATAGGCTTACCATTGGCCGGAGAGAGAATATTATTGGTTGCCATCATAAGCACCCGTGCCTCAAGCTGAGCCTCCAGAGACAAAGGCACATGAACAGCCATCTGATCCCCGTCAAAATCTGCATTAAAGGCAGCGCATACCAAAGGATGAAGCTGGATAGCCTTGCCTTCAATGAGCTTAGGCTCAAAGGCCTGAATCCCTAAACGGTGAAGCGTTGGCGCACGGTTGAGAAGGATGGGATGCTCACGAATAACCTCATCAAGAATATCCCAAACCTCAGGACGTTCTTTTTCAACAAGCTTTTTGGACTGTTTGACTGTTCCGGAAAGTCCTTTAGCATCAAGACGCGCATAGATAAAAGGCTTAAAAAGCTCCAGCGCCATCTTCTTCGGCAGACCACACTCATGAAGTTTCAGCTCAGGGCCCACAACAATCACCGAACGGCCGGAATAATCCACACGTTTTCCAAGAAGGTTCTGACGGAAACGTCCCTGTTTTCCCTTCAGCATATCTGCAAGAGATTTGAGCGGGCGTCTGTTCGTTCCTGTAATAACACGACCGCGACGACCATTATCAAAGAGGGCGTCCACAGATTCCTGCAGCATCCTCTTTTCATTACGAATAATGATATCTGGTGCCTTCAGCTCCATCAGACGTTTGAGACGGTTGTTGCGGTTGATCACACGGCGATAGAGATCATTGAGATCAGAGGTCGCAAAGCGTCCACCATCCAAAGGTACAAGTGGGCGCAATTCCGGTGGAATAACAGGCAAAACCGTTAGAATCATCCATTCAGGACGGTTTTTAGATTCAATAAAAGCCTCAAGCGTCTTGAGACGCTTGATAATCTTTTTTTGCTTAAGCTCAGAGCCGGTCTCACTCAATTCAACACGCAAACGCTCTGTTTCGGACTCAAGATCAAGATCAACCAAAAGCCCATAAATGGCCTCGGCTCCAATACCCGCTGTGAACGCATCTTCACCATAATCTGCCTGAGCTTCAAGGTATTCCTCTTCAGAAAGAAGCTGTTTTTCTTTTAAAGGTGTAAGCCCTGGCTCAAGAACAACATAGCGTTCAAAATAAAGGACACGCTCAACTTCTTTCAGCATCATATCAAGAACAAGAGCAATACGGCTGGGCAAAGACTTCAAAAACCAGATATGTGCCACAGGGGCCGCAAGATCAATATGCCCCATACGCTCACGACGCACCCGCTGAAGTGTCACCTCAACACCACACTTCTCACAGATAACGCCTTTGTATTTCATGCGCTTATATTTGCCACAAAGACACTCATAATCTTTGATCGGCCCAAAAATCCTGGCACAAAACAAACCATCACGTTCAGGCTTGAACGTCCTGTAATTGATGGTTTCCGGTTTTTTGACTTCTCCAAAAGACCAGGAACGAATTTTCTCCGGACTCGCAAGTGATATACGAATACGGTCAAAACTCGGGAGCTCTTCTTCTGGATTATAAATATTGACGACCTCTTGACGCATAAAATCCGGCCTCCTTAACCCTTAAAATCTTCCCGAAAACACAAGAAATCGGGACTTTACCTGACACAACCTGTCACACCCTATTCTTCACCCTGCAAGGCAACATTCAGACCTAAAGAACGCATTTCCTTCATCAAAACATTAAAGCTTTCAGGAATACCAGCTTCAAACGCCTGATCATCACGGACAATGGCCTCATACACTTTTGTGCGCCCAACGACATCATCAGATTTAACAGTGAGCATTTCCTGAAGTGTGTAAGCGGCACCATAAGCTTCAAGAGCCCACACCTCCATCTCACCAAAACGCTGACCACCAAACTGAGCTTTACCCCCGAGAGGTTGCTGGGTAACAAGGCTGTAAGGCCCGATGGAACGTGCATGAATCTTATCGTCAACAAGATGGTGAAGCTTCAGCATATAAACATACCCCACCGTAACAGGGCGACGGAAAGGCTCCCCCGTCTCACCATCATAAAGAGTAACCTGACCTGTGGAACTCAGTCCAGCCTGCTCCAGCATCTGCACGACATCATCTTCATGTGCGCCATCAAAAACCGGGGTTGCGATGGGCACACCCGCTTCAAGATTTTCACAAAGCTCAACAAGCTCCTCAGACGACTCTGGTAAGTCATGGTGCTCCCCGTAAACCTTCTTAAGAGGAGCTTTTAGAGACTGTACATCTGATGTTGCCTGGTAAGCCTTAAGGGCCTCTCCAATCTGTGCGCCGAGCCCTGCACAGGCCCAGCCCAAATGTGTTTCCAAAATCTGGCCAACATTCATACGGCTCGGAACCCCTAAGGGATTAAGCACAATATCAACAGGTCGACCATCCTCCAGGAAAGGCATATCTTCAAGGGGAGCAATTTTGGAAATAACACCTTTGTTGCCATGGCGCCCTGCCATTTTATCACCGGGCTGAAGTTTACGTTTAACAGCCACAAAAACTTTAACAATTTTCATAACACCTGGTAAAAGCTCATCACCACGCTTAATTTTTTCAACCTTATCTTCAAAACGGCGATCCAGCTGTGTCTTTGACGTGTCATATTGTTTGTGCAAAGCCTCAAGCTCTGCCATGGCTTTGTCATCACCAAGACCAAGATTCCACCATTCAGAACGCGGCAGAGCCTCAAGCTTACCCTCTTCAACCGGACCCGGCTTAAAGGTTTTCACCGGAGATGAGACAACTTTTTTCCCTACAAGAATATTTTTAAGACGGACATAGACATCATGCTCAAGAATAGCAAGCTCATCATCACGGTCTTTCCCAAGACGTTCAATTTCTGCACGCTCAATTGCCAGAGCCCGCTCATCCTTGTCAACACCATGTCGGTTAAAGACCCGCACCTCAACCACAGTACCTGAAACACCCGCTGGCAAGCGTAAAGACGTATCACGAACATCAGAGGCTTTTTCTCCAAAAATAGCGCGCAAAAGCTTTTCTTCAGGAGTCATCGGCGTCTCCCCTTTGGGAGTTACCTTGCCAACAAGAATATCTCCGGGATCCACCTTGGCCCCAACAACAACCATCCCGGCTTCATCAAGATTGCGGAGCGCACCCTCACTGACATTAGGGATATCACGGGTGATTTCTTCAGGGCCAAGCTTGGTGTCCCGCGCCATAATCTCAAATTCTTCAATATGAACAGAGGTAAAAACATCATCATGGACAACACGCTCTGAAATCAGAATAGAATCTTCAAAATTATAACCCTTCCAGGGCATAAAAGCGACAAGGACATTACGGCCCAAAGCCAGTTCACCAAGATCCGTGGAGGGACCATCTGCAATAATATCTCTCTCACGAACCTTATCTCCAATACCAACAATGGGTCTTTGGTTGATACATGTATTTTGATTGGAGCGCTGAAACTTCATCAGGTTATAAATATCAACACCTGATTTTGAAGGATCCTGCTCTTCCGTTGCGCGAATAACAATACGGCGCGCATCGACCTGTTCCACAACCCCTGTGCGTTTTGCCAAAACAGTAGCACCAGAATCATGAGCCACAACGCTTTCCATGCCTGTCCCCACCAAAGGCGCAGAAGCCTCCAGAAGAGGGACAGCCTGACGTTGCATGTTGGACCCCATAAGGGCACGGTTGGCATCATCATTTTCTAAAAAAGGAATAAGAGCCGCTGCAACCGAAACAAGCTGCTTGGGAGAAACATCAATAAAGTCAACCTTATCACGGGGCATAAGTGTCACATCCCCCTGAACACGACAGGTGACAAATTCATGAATAAATCGACCATTCTCATCAAGCTGAGCATTGGCCTGTGCAATAGCATAACGGGCCTCTTCCACGGCAGAAAGATGCAAAATTTCATCCGTCAGCTTTCCATCTTTTACACGGCGATAGGGACTTTCAATAAAGCCATAAGGATTCACCCGCGCATGAGTTGCCAGAGAGTTGATAAGCCCAATATTCGGCCCTTCGGGCGTTTCAATGGGACAGATCCGGCCATAATGTGTTGGATGGACGTCACGAACCTCAAACCCGGCACGCTCACGCGTAAGTCCCCCCGGCCCAAGAGCCGACAGACGCCGTTTATGTGTGATTTCCGAAAGAGGGTTGGTCTGATCCATAAACTGAGAAAGCTGGGAAGATCCAAAAAACTCACGCACCACAGCCGCTGCCGGTTTCGCATTGATCAGATCATGCGGCATGACCGTCTCGATTTCCACGGCACTCATACGCTCTTTAATAGCCCTTTCCATACGCAAAAGACCAAGACGATACTGGTTCTCCATAAGTTCACCTACAGAGCGCACCCGCCGATTGCCAAGATTGTCAATATCGTCAACTTCGCCACGTCCATCACGCAAATCGACAAGCGTCTTCATAACAGCAAGAATATCTTCTTTTTGCAAAACCCGCATGTCAACAGGACAGTCCATATCAAGACGCATATTGATCTTAACGCGCCCCACAGCCGAAAGATCATAATATTCAGAATCAAAGAAAAGTCTCTGAAATAAAGCCTCCGCCGCTTCCAACGTAGGAGGTTCCCCCGGACGCATAACACGGTAGATATCAAAAAGAGCATCCTGGCGGTTTTCATTTTTATCCAGCGCCAAAGTTGCCTGGATATAGGGCCCAACAACAACATGATCAATGTCCAGAAGGGCAAGCTCACGAACGCCATACTCTTCCAGGGCGCCAAAAATATCGGGATTTAATTCATCACCGGCCTCAGCATAAATTTCTCCTGTTTCCGGATTTACAACGTCCTCAGCAACAAAACGCCCCACCATATCATCGGGTGAAAGCAGGAAAGATGTAAATCCATCTTCAGCGAGTTTCTTTGCAGCACGAAGAGAAAGCTTCTGGCCTGCCGGTGCCATAATTTTACCTGTTTTGGCATCAACAAGATCACGATCAGGTTTAACCCCCTGCCAGCGCTTTGGATGAAAAGGCAAAGACCAGCCGCGTTTGTTCTTCTTAGAAATCAGGGAGTCGTAAAATGTAGAAAGAATTTCAGCCTTATCCATCCCCAGGGCGTAAAGCAGACTGGTCGCCGGCAGTTTACGGCGGCGGTCAATCCGTACATAAAGAACATCTTTAGCATCAAACTCAAAATCAAGCCAGGAACCACGATAAGGAATAATTCGTGCCAGAAAAAGGTGTTTGCCGCTTGCATGCGTCTTACCTTTATCATGATCAAAAAGGACACCGGGCGAACGATGCATCTGAGAAACAATCACACGCTCTGTCCCATTAATAACAAAGGTACCTTTATCCGTCATCAGGGGGATATCTCCCATATAGACATCCTGCTCTTTGATATCTCTTACAGATTTTGCTCCCGTATCCTCATCTGTCTCAAAGACAACCAGACGTAACTTAACTCTCAGAGGTGCTGCAAAGGTCATATCCCGCTGACGGCACTCGTCCACATCATATTTGGGCTCATCAAACTCATACCGTACAAAATCCAAAACCGCCCGTTCAGAAAAATCCTTAACAGGAAGGACAGACTTAAAAACCGCCTCAAGCCCTATCAGTTCTCTTTGATCAAAAGGAATATCTTTTTGAAGAAACTGATCATAAGAACTTTTCTGAACCTCAATAAGGTTTGGCATACGCACCGAGTCAGAAATGCGGCCAAAGGATTTGCGAATACGCTTTTTGCCTGTAAACGATAGTGATGTCATCGTCAGTCCTCTCAAGAAACGCTTAAAGGGAAAACCTGAAAAGCTTACCCCATTTGCCTATTGTGTTTTGCACAGCTCACCATAAAAGAAGAAACCGGCCACACATCAACACTTTTTTATTTTTGCTTCAAAAAAGAAAGCAGGCGAACAGAAGCCCGGTCCGGACTTCTGTTCGCCTTAACATAAATATACGTCTAAGAAAGTTTTATTTGAGCTCAACCGTTGCCCCGGCTTCTTCAAGTTTTTTCTTAATTTCTTCAGCATCTTCTTTAGATACAGCCTCTTTAAGAGGTTTTGGTGCAGCTTCAACAAGCTCTTTGGCTTCTTTAAGACCAAGTCCTGTAAGAGCACGAACCTCTTTAATGACATTGATTTTCTTGTCACCTGCAGAGGCCAGAACCACATCGAACTCTGTCTTGGCTTCCTGTGCACCACCTGCATCCCCGGCACCGCCAGCAGCTGCGACAGCCACAGGAGCAGCAGCAGAAACGCCCCATTTCTCTTCAAGAAGTTTGGAAAGTTCAGCTGCTTCCATAACGGTCAAAGCTGAGAGATCATCAACAATTTTTTCAAGATTTGCCATAGTTTTTCCCTATTTTAAACTAGTCATATCACAGCATGTCCACAAAAGGAAACGCCATAAGAGCACATGGTTCAGGCATCATTCTTTTCAGCATAAGCCTTCACCACACGGGCAACCTGCCCTGCCGGAGCCTGTGTTACGCGCGCAAGCTTAGAAGCCGGCGCCTGCAACAGGCCAACAAGCTTACCTCTCAACTCATCCAGAGATGGCAGAGAAGCGAGAGTGTTAATACCTTTCTCATCAAGGACGTCTGCTCCCATGAACCCACCAAGAGGAACAAGTTGTTCATTCTCCCTGGCAAAATCCACAATACCCTTTGGGGCAGAAACAGGATCCTCAGAAAAGGCAATAGCTACAGGACCACGAAACAATTCAGAGGCACCCTCTCCCGCTTTCCCCTTAAGGGCAAGTCTGGCAAGACGGTTTTTAACCACCTTCATGTTTGCGCCAGATGCACGCAGGCGCTGACGCAGAACAGTCATGTCCTCCACACTCAAACCTGAATAATGGGCAAGAACAACAACACCTGAACGCTCAAAAACATCACCCAAATGCTTGACCATACGCTCTTTTTCAGCTCGGTCCATGCCTGGTCTCCCTGTTTAACATGGCAACCCATTTTACCATGTTTTCTCTAAAACGCCTTTATTGCGGCACCAAAGCACAGCTCAACAAAGACGCGCTCCACTTGTCCCAGGGCATGAACTTATGCAAAGCCTTAACTTTCCATACATCTTCCGCTCTGTCTCACACAGGGTATTTTTTAAGCATGCCATCAGACCCTAAATCCTGCGTAACATGCCCCCGCGATCTCGGACAAGCCACCAACCCCCTAAAAGGGTCCGGCTTTTCACTCCCACACAACATGGGAGCAAAACTCACACCACTTCGTTTAAGAAGCGGTAACAGCATCCGCAACATCAATGCGAACACCTAAACCCATTGTAGAGCTTAAAGAAATCTTCTTCATATAAGCCCCCTTTGCCCCGGAGGGCTTTGCCCGCATCAGGGCATTTGTGAAAGCACGTACATTCTCAACAAGCGCTTTTTCTGAAAAACTGGCTTTACCAAGGCCAACATGAACAAGACCTGCCTTCTCAACACGAAATTCAACAGCACCGCCCTTAGCATCCTCAACAGCTTTTTTCACATCTGTGGTAACAGTTCCAACTTTGGGGTTAGGCATCATGCCCCGCGGCCCCAGAACTTTCCCCAAACGTCCCACCAAAGGCATCATATCAGGGGTTGCAATCACACGATCAAAGTCCAGCATTCCGCCCTGAACCTTTTCAAGCAGGTCCTCAGCGCCCACAAGATCAGCACCGGCTTTTTGAGCCTCTTCTGCTTTATCGCCTTTGGCAAAAACAGCAACACGCAAAGCGCGCCCTGTACCATGAGGGAGCGCACAAACACCACGAACCATTTGGTCTGCATGACGCGGATCAACACCAAGATTGACCGCAACATCTATGGTCTCATCAAATTTCGCCAGAGCGGTCTTTTTAATACGTGCAACAGCATCTTCAACACTATAGAGAGCATCAGAATCATGTCCCTCACGAATAGCCGTCTGTCTCTTTCCAAGCTTCGCCATGTCTACTCTACAACCTCCAAACCCATAGACCGTGCAGATCCTGCTATAATCGCAGATGCCGCATCAGGGTCATAGGCATTCAAATCAGCAAGTTTTGCCTCAGCAATCTCACGACACTGTGCCATGGTAACACGCCCTGCCGGCGCGTCACGTCCCGGCGCAGAAGAGCCCTTCTTAAGTTTAGCTGCAGTCTTCAGATAAAAAGAAGCGGGCGGCGTTTTTGTGATAAAAGAAAAAGACTTATCCTGATAGACCGTAATGATGGTCGGAACAGGCATATTCTTTTCCATATCTTTCGTTCTGTCGTTGAATGCCTTACAGAACTCCATAATATTCACGCCACGCTGGCCAAGTGCGGGACCAATAGGAGGCGATGGATTGGCCGCCCCGGCAGGAACCTGCAACTTAATATAGCCATCAATTTTTTTTGCCATAAGCGTTCTCCTTCAGGGCCAGAGCCCGACACTTTCACGCAAGAGGTGAGACTTTTAATAGAAGCACAGGCATTGTGCAAGCCCCTCTCTTAAAATCTTTTCAAAACGATTCAGATAGAAAAAATTTTTACGACCGTAAATCGCAAAATCAAAAAAGATTCAAGAGAAAAACACAGAGACCTCAAGGATTTTTTCTACACCACCTTCTCAACCTGAGCATAGTCAAGCTCCACAGGCGTTGGTCGCCCAAAAATACTTATCGCCACTTTGAGACGTGCCTGTTCCCGATCAACCTCTTCAACCAAACCCTCAAAGGACTGAAAATGTCCATCCTTAACACGCACTTTTTCTCCAACTTCATAGATAACAGAAGGTTTAGGTCTTTCAACGCCCTCTTCTATCTGGCCAAGAATATGCTTCACCTCAGACTCAGGGACGGGAACAGGAGTCTGAGCAGAACCCAAAAACCCTGTTACCCGTGGCATATTTTTGACAAGATGGTAGGTTTCATCTGTCATTTCCATCTTCACAAGAATATAGCCTGGAAAAAACTTGCGTTCTGTATTGACCTTACGTCCGCGGCGAATCTCAACCACATCTTCTGCAGGCACAAGAATATCTTCAAACTTGTCCTCAAGCCCACTGGAGGCAGCCTCAGAACGTATAGAGGCCACCACACGCTTTTCAAAATTTGAGACAGCGTGAACAATGTACCATTTCTTTTCTGCCATCAACGCTATCCTCAGCTTATGAAACTTAATAAATACGGAACCAGAAGACGAAAACCTGTATCAATCAGAAGAAAGAAAACAGCCGCCAGAGATACCATAATAAGAACCATGACGGTCGTCAAAAGGGTTTCGCGCCATGTGGGCCAGGTGATTTTGCGGGCCTCCTGACGGACCTGGGTGAAAAACTGGAAGGGATTTGATCTTTTATCTGCCATGTGCAGTCCTGAATATTTTTCTATCTTTTAAAAACATACCATAATACTGGGGCCTTTGACAAAGCCCTTATGGCAGGAGTGGAGGGACTCGAACCCCCGGCCCTCGGTTTTGGAGACCGATGCTCTACCAGCTGAGCTACACTCCTGCAACCCCTTAGGGACATTGTGGAGCCTGAAATCTCTTCAAAGCCCCACACAAGAACAGCAAGCTTCATATTATGGAATATGGTCAGAAGTAAAGGCGAAAAATAAACCGGCAGATGATTTTTAGAAAATATTGCCGTATTCTAATCCTGAGTGTTACGTCGTTTGATCAAAAAGCGCCTTATCATAAAATAGAGCAAAACAGTCACAAGAGCACCCAAAGCCAGGAATACATAGCGTCCCCCAAAAGGCCCTGATGGAAAAACATAACCATACAGCTCTATGAGAGCAATCCCCAACAATCCGGCCAAAACAAACTCTAATGTTGATGGCCGTTTCATAAGAAATTCCTTTTTAATCCCCCCCTTTAAGGAGAAAGGGGGGAATCGATCTACACCTAGTATTTCCAGCTTGATGCTGTATCACCTGCTGCAAAGGCCTGAGACATCATATCTCCATGCCTTCGCGACCAACTGTCTATACCCCCTCCTAAAGAGCCTCCCATTTCCCTTACCGTATTATAAAACTCCCCAGCCCCTATGGCATTTCTGGCCCACCGTACAGTACGCATCCATATGCCGCCACTCGCATGGTCTATTTCCTCCATGCTCAGCTCCCGCATGCCTTTTGGGGTGCGTGTGGTCAGGGATATTGGTGCAAAATCAGCTTTAAGATCTGTTGTATTTTGAAAAGATAAAGCATGCATGGTTTTTCTCCTTATACACAATAAAGAGAGTTTTGTTTTGCTTATATCACAAAGCCCTTTTCAAAAATTGTGAGCTTTGACGAATACAAAGACAAAGCCTCTCTGTGAAAGACCCGTCTCTTGCATAAGCCAGAAACAGGTCCGGCTTTCTCCTTCCCATCATGGGTGAGGAGATTTATGAGGAGATTTATGAGGAGATTGTAACAAAATATATTATATAGTGTCAATATATTTAAAATATTTTTATTAAATAAGAAAAATGGGGGAAACTTAGAATGGCTATGGGCTTCCCTGATAAAAAAGCAAAAAAAAGGAGAGAAAAAACTAAGGGGGCAGAGTTATCCCTGCCCCCAAAAGAATTTTTATGTATTCACGTTGTTTTTATGTTTTAATTTTGGCGACAACACCTGCGCCCACGGTACGACCACCCTCACGAATAGCAAAACGAAGCTGCTCCTCCATCGCAATAGGCACAATCAAGTCAACCGAAACCTTAACATTGTCACCAGGCATAACCATCTCAACACCTTCAGGAAGCTTCACAACACCCGTAACATCCGTCGTCCTAAAATAAAACTGAGGACGATACTCACTGAAAAATGGCGTATGACGACCACCCTCATCCTTCGTTAAAATATAAGCCTCAGCCTCAAACGAAGAATGTGGCGTAATCGAACCAGGATGAGATAAAACCTGACCACGCTCAACGCCCGTGCGCTCAACGCCACGCAACAAACAACCAACATTGTCACCAGCCTCACCCTGATCCAAAAGCTTCCGAAACATCTCAACACCCGTAACCGTCGTCTTCTGCGTATCACGAATGCCAACAATCTCAATCTCTTCACCAACCTTAACAACACCACGCTCAACACGACCCGTAACAACCGTGCCACGACCCGATATCGAAAATACATCCTCAATCGGCATCAAAAAAGGCTTGTCCTTCGGACGCTCAGGCGTCGGAATATACTCATCAACAGCCGACATCAGAGAAACAATAGAATCATGACCAATCTCCTTGTCACGACCCTCAACCGCAGCTAAAGCCGAACCCTTGATAATCGGAATGTCATCACCAGGAAAATCATACGCAGACAAAAGCTCACGAACTTCCATCTCAACAAGCTCCAAAAGCTCCTCATCATCAACCTGGTCAACCTTGTTCAGATAAACAACCAAAGCAGGCACACCAACCTGACGAGCCAGCAAAATATGCTCACGTGTCTGAGGCATAGGACCATCCGCAGCAGAAACAACCAAAATACCGCCATCCATCTGAGCAGCACCCGTGATCATGTTCTTCACATAGTCAGCATGTCCAGGACAGTCAACATGTGCATAGTGACGAACAGACGTCTCATACTCAACATGAGCCGTCGAAATCGTAATACCACGCGCCTTCTCCTCAGGAGCCGCGTCAATCTCATCATAAGCACGCGCCTCAGCACCACCCGCCTCAGACAAAACCTTCGTAATCGCAGCCGTCAACGTCGTCTTACCATGGTCAACATGACCAATCGTACCAATGTTAACATGCGGCTTCGTACGCTCAAACTTCTCCTTCGCCATAATGCCTATGCTCCGTTTTATACCTTAAACTTTATTATACATCCTCTTTGATTTTCAACCGCATGACAGCACACAGACAAAATATGCAGTTGAGAGAGGCAATGGAGCGGGTAGCGGGAATCGAACCCGCGTCTTCAGCTTGGAAGGCTGTTGCTCTACCCCTGAGCTATACCCGCATGTGCCTTACGCACAAAAGACCCTGATGGTGGAGAGGGCTGGATTCGAACCAGCGTAGGGTTGCCCCGGCAGATTTACAGTCTGCTGCCTTTAACCACTCGGCCACCTCTCCGTACACATTTGTCTTTCAGGCGCTTTTTTCAGATTATCATAAAAAAGTCCACCCCTTTTATTCTGAAACATGCTAAAGCTCAGCCAGATTCAGGAAAAAGGTGTGGATTTATGACATCCAGGGAACGGAATATAAGGACCTCTTCTTCTTTACGCAACAGGCAATCTTCTCTTTTTAAAAAAGGAGAGAAAAAAAATACATCTCAAAAAACGCCTCATGACAGGACTGTCTGGCTGTGGGGTCGCCATGCCGTACGGGCAGCACTTTCTAACCCACGTCGCCACATCCTGACACTTTATGCCACAAAAAATGCACAACGCTCAGAAGATAGCGTGCGGGAAAGAGCCTGTGACATCCTGGAAGCCAGAGATCTCAGCAAGCTTTTACCCCCGGGCGCTGTCCATCAGGGTCTGGCCGCACGTGCTCTGCCCCTTGAGCCTTATGATCTTGAGGAAATTTGTGCACCGGATCAGCAGGGACGCCCCATTCTGGCCCTTGATATGATTACAGACCCTCACAATGTTGGAGCCCTCTTCCGGTCCGCTGCCGCTTTTGGGGCACGTGCTGTGATCATGCTGAAACGCCATAGCCCGCCCCTGTCAGGGGGGTGTGCCAAAGCCGCCGTTGGGGCTGTGGAACATGTCCCTTTCGCCCAGGAGGTTAATCTTGCACGTACGCTTGAGAGTCTTAAACAGTATGGCTACACCATTATCGGTTTGGATGGGACGGCACCCCAAACACTCACCTCTGCATTAGAGGACGCAGCAGATCCCCATCATGGCCCTGTTCTTGTTCTTGGATCTGAAGACAAAGGCCTGCGCCCGGGCGTGCGCTCCGTGTGTGACCATCTGGCCTCTATCCCCATAGCTTCAGATATGGAAAGCCTTAACGTCTCAACAACCGGCGCTATTGCCCTTTATGAGGCCACAAAATCACGGGGACACTCAACATGACACCCCTTCATTTTATGCAGGCGATTCACATATGAATCAGGGGCATGCCTCACCACCAGCCTTTGCCTTCAGCTTATCCCGGATTTTATTTGATAAAGTTTTTGGCGATATCAAAAATATCATCTGCAACGGATCCATCTCCATCAGCATCAAGCATGGACAGAAGAGCGGACTGAGAGCCAGAGCCCGATTGGGCTCCACCCCCCAGAAAGCTCCCCACAAGCTGCCCTATCAGACCGCCACCCATTTGCTGAGAAGATACAGAAGAAGCCTGACGGGAAAGCCCCCCCATAATCATGGTCGCCAAATAAGGAAGAGCCTGTTTAATAAGGGCAGAAGAAATGCCGGTATTACCCTCAGCCCGTGCAGCAACAGAACGGCTTACACTTTTATCACCAAAGACATGACCTAAAATGGCCTCTCCCTCTTTACGGGTTTGGGCCTCATTAAGGCTTGCCGTTTCTTCATAATAGCGCTGATGGTGACCTGTCTCAAGCGCCTTTGCAAGAGACTCGGCACCCCCCTCACTTTGTACATTCCGTTTAAATCCGCTGGAGAACGCAGGGAGAACCTGACGAGCCAGGTCTGTCATCTGTTGTTCATTCAGGCCAAGCTTCTGCCCCAGACCAGCCAGGCCCTGCCCATTTTGGGCACTGCTTAAAATATCAAAAAGATTGTTCATAGTTATAGATCCCCTGTTTTAAAAAAAATTTTGACTGATATGTCTGGTTCCACACTACAGACTTCATAGAATTTCAAAGTCAGGCAAAACCCCTTTAAGCCTCTTTTTAAAAAATACCCGCCCGGAATGCAATAAAAACAAAAAGCACAGGCCTGTCACAAGAATGGGCGCCCCTCAATAGGCACAGTGTTTGAAGACAGGATCAATCCTGCCTTTCCATGTTCGGTGATAGCAGTCCAGCAAAACCTCCGCCGCAGTTTCCCCCTTCTCCACCATCACCTCAAGATCATCGAGAAAAACCTGCTCATCCCGACCCTGATCATTCAGGCAGGCCCTGTTTTTGAGGCCATCACGTGAGAGAGCCAGAACTTCTCTGGCCAGATCCTGTACGTATCTTCCCCTAAAAGGTGTTTTCAGGGCCAGAACAGGAACGCCCCGTCGTAAAGCCTCACGCTCTTCCCATGTCCAGTCTTTCACTAAAGACCAGGCCGCTTCCAAAACAGCAGAGTCATACAAAAGGCCCACCCAGAAAGCTGGCAAAGCACAGAGTCTGTTCCAGCGCCCGGCATCAGCACCGCGCATTTCCAGAAACGTCTTCAGGCGTACCTCAGGGAACAGGGTTGACAGATGGTCATCCCAGTCAGACAGCGTAGGCTTTTCCCCCGGTCTCTGGGGCAGACGCCCCTCCAGAAAATCACGGAAACTGGCACCAGCTGTATCAAGATAATGCCCGTCCCGGCGGATAAAGTACATAGGTACGTCAAGAGCATAATCGACATAACGCTCAAAACCAAAACCATCCTCAAACACAAAGGGCAGCATGCCTGTGCGATCCGGATCCGTATCCCCCCACACATAGGATCTGTAAGACAAAAAGCCATTAGGGCGCCCTTCCGCAAAAGGGGAATTGGCGAAAAGAGCTGTCGCTATTGGTTGCAGAGCAAGGGCAACCCGAAATTTTTTGCGCATATCCGCTTCATCAGAAAAATCAAGATTGGTCTGGACTGTTGCCGATCGCAGCATCATCTGATGCCCCAAACGCCCCACTTTTGGCATATAAGCCCGCATAATCTGATAGCGGGGCTTGGGCATAACAGGAATGGACTCCAGAGGCCATTTTGGCTGAAAACCAAGGCTCAAAAACCCAAGTCCAAGAGAATCTCCCACACCACGTGCTTCACGTAAATGCGCACTGACCTCACGGCAGGTCTCATGCACAGTCTGTAAAGGCGCACCAGACAGCTCAAACTGTCCCCCGGGCTCTAAAGAAACAGAAGCCCCATCACGCTGAAGCCCTGTAAGGATTTCCCCCTCAAAAACAGGCGACCAGGAAAACCTTGCCTGAAATTCTTTTAGAACAGATTCAATTCCCCCCTCCCCTTCATAAGGAACAGGCTGATATGTTTTAAGGTGGAAGGGAATTTTTTCATGCTCTGTGCCAATGCGCCAGAATGCCTTTTCTTTCGCCCCCCCCTCAAGCCTTTCCACAAGCTGAACACGGTTTTCAACAGGGTTATCACAGACGTTCATGTCTCTTCCTTTTCTCAAGAGATCCCGGGCATATGGGTCCCACTCCCTAACATACGATCCGGAGTGTGAAATACACCACAGCGTCCGGGCAAAAAGAGTTCACGTTATGGCGAAGGTCACAACAACATACACAAGATTTAAAAAATCTGTGATATCGCTGATATGCAGAAAGAACCTTATCATAAAAAACATTTCCCTTTGAGACATAACCAACAGTATTTGAGCTCAAAAGAAATACTAAAAATTAAAAACAAATACTAAATAAAAGGATATGAGCAATCAAGCTAAATTTTAAGACTTCAGAGCGTTTTTAACCTCAGAAAAAGCAAAGAGTTTCCCCGCTTATTATCTTGACAGAACAAAAACATAAACTTTATCATAAATAAAAAACACTCAGGAAAAACTATCACCTGAGTTCATGAAGGAGAGACATTGTGCCTGTGAAGCCCGGTTATGCCGTAACTGTTCTTTTAACCCTGACTCTGGCCGCCTGTTTTATTCCGGAAAAATTTAATGTTGATATCGTCATCAAAGGGAATGAAGGTTATCATTTCAAATATGATGGTACACTGGCTTTTGGACCCCTTATCGCAGATCTTCAACAGGGGAAAAAAGAAAATAAGGAGGAGGCTCAGGAGTTAGGTCAGGAAATCATACAGGCCAATAAGGAGCCGGGCTATAAAACCTTTGACTATAAAGGGAAAGGCCGTTACAAAACACACTTTGAAAAGGAAGGTTCATTTGATACCCCTTTTTCTTTTCCTAACCTTGAAAAATCTGACTTTTTTTCTATAAAACGTCTGGAAAATGGCAATATCGAGATTAAAGGAAACGAGCTTGATGAAAAAAGCCTTGCTGATATTAAAAAACTTAACATCAGCATTGATGGCAAAATCAGTGTCACGGTTAAAGATGGTGAAGTTCTTGAAACCAATGCGGATTCAAAACCTCTTTTTGGTATGTTTGGATCCTATGGATGGGCAATAAAAAACTTCAAAGATTCTCATATTTATATGATCGTCAAACCCAATTCCTGAAGTAAAGCTTAATCCCTTGCTGTGTGATGTAGATAAAGCCAGAAGTTTTTTAGCATTCCTGAACACATATTCCAGAGTTTTAAGGCATGGCCAATGATCTCTCAGCGTTAAAAAAAACACGACTTCTTTCTCCATAAGGTGATACGATGATGATACAGACAATAAGACTTGCATGTCTTGCCTTGATCCTTACAACAGGACAGGCAAAAGCCGATCAAAAACAGGATGATACCGTGAAGACCAAAACCCCTCCACCATCAGCATCACTTTCTCCTGCACCTCAAAGGAAGCCTTCTGCCCCCCTTGCCAGGCGCATTCCCAAAATCATTAAGCAGGTTGGGCGGGAACGCACAGATGATTATGCCTGGTTAAAAGATGAAAACTGGCAAAAAGTTCTTAAAGATCCGGGCCTTTTACGTCAGGATATACGGGAATATCTGGAAGCAGAAAATGCTTATACAGAAGCTCACTTTTCTGGCCCTGCTAAAAAACTTCAGGAAACACTTTTCAGAGAAATGAAGGGACGGATCAAAGAAGACGATTCTACTGTTCCTCTGCCTGATGGTTCTTATGCCTATTATCGCCGCTATCGCAAAGGGGGTCAGTACCCCATTTTAGGAAGAAAAAAATGGGATGCAGAACAACGCCAGGTCACAGGAACTGAGGACATTCTTTTTGATGGGGATAAAGAGTCTGAAGGGCGTGATTATTTCTCTCTGGGGGGGATAGATCACAGTCCGGACCATCGCTATCTGGCTTATGCCGTTGATAAAAAGGGCTCAGAATATTATGATCTGCGTATTCGTGATCTGAAAACTGGCAAAGATTTGCCTGATCATATCAAAAACAACTCTGGTGACTTTGTCTGGGCCGGAGATTCCAAAACTTTGTTTTGGGTCTGGCGCAATGAAAATGGAAGGACAGAAAAAGTCTATGCCCACCATCTTGGAGAAACACAGGAGAAGGATCGTCTTATTTATGAAGAGTCTGATCCAGGTTTTTTCGTAAGCCTTGGAAAAACCTCCTCGGGCCATTTTCTGACCATTCAGGCCAATGACCATACCACGAGCGAAATACGCCTTATTCCTGCCAATAAGCCTGAGACAGCACCTGTTCTTGTCTCCCCGCGGGAGACCGGGCTCGAATATAGCCTCGAGGATATAGGCGATCGCTTTTATATCCTGACCAATGCAGACGGAGCTCAGGACTTTAAGATCATGACGGCGCCCCTCGATAAGCCTTCACGGAAAGAATGGCGTGATTTCACACCGCACCGTCCGGGCACACTTGTTTTAGGTCTTGATGCCTATGATGGTCGTCTTATCCGTTTTGAGCGTGAAAATGCACTCCCCCGCCTCGTCATCCATGATCTCACAACAGATAAAGAAGACAGTATTGATTTTGAGGAAGAAGCCTATAACCTCGGCCTTAAAGGGCATTATGAATTTAAAACACCTTTTATGCGGTTCAGTTACGCCTCGCCAACAACACCTGATCAGGTTTTTGAATATAATATGGCCACACAGGAACGACGTCTTTTAAAAACACGCGATGTGCCAAGTGGACATATCCCTTCTGATTATATCACGCAACGCTTGTTTTTGCCTGCCCGGGATGGTGCAGAGATTCCTGTGACCCTTCTTTATCATAAAGATACCCCTCTTGATGGATCTGCCCCTGTTCTTCTCTATGGCTATGGGTCTTACGGGGTTACTATTCCCGCATATTTTAGTACCTCACGCCTGTCGCTGGTGGACAGAGGCTTTATTTATGCCATAGCCCATATCCGCGGCGGCATGGCCAAAGGCTATGGCTGGTATACAGATGGTAAGCTCAAAAAAAAGCAGAATACGTTTGGCGATTTTATCTCCGCAGGTCATGGACTCGTGGAGAAGGGCTATACACAAAAAGGCCGTCTTATTGCTATGGGGGGATCTGCGGGCGGTTTACTCGTTGGTGCTGTCGTTAATCAGGCCCCTGATCTTTTTGCCGGGGCTATTGCCGCTGTGCCTTTTGTTGACACCTTAAACACGATGTCGGATGAGAGTTTGCCTCTCACCCCACCGGAATGGCCTGAATGGGGAAACCCACTTAAAAGTGCAGAAGATTATGATACGATTAAAGCCTATAGCCCCTATGACAACGTCAAAAAACAGGCTTATCCGGCTCTTTTCATCACAGGGGGCCTGACCGATCCACGGGTGACCTATTGGGAACCAGCCAAATGGGCCGCCAAACTTCGAACTCATCATACAGGCACAGCCCCTGTCTTCCTCAAAATTAATATGGGGGCAGGACATGGTGGTGCCTCAGGACGTTTTGACTCCCTTAAAGAAACAGCCCTCGAATATGCTTTTGCTCTTTGGGTAGCAGGTAAGATTAAACTTGAAGAGGGGGACAAGAAAAAAGATGAAGATACAAACGGGGCACAGCCCTAATCTTCTCCTTATAAGGACTTTCCTGAAAGTCTGTTTTTAAACTCTTTATACCCCCTGTGTTAAGGGGCCGTAGCTCAGTTGGGAGAGCGCGTCGTTCGCAATGACGAGGTCAGGGGTTCGATTCCCCTCGGCTCCACCATTTTCCCTGCACTCTCAAACATCATTAACCGTGCAGCAGCTTTCCCCTCCCCCGGGAGATGATGTCTGTCAAAATTAATCCTGATGCCGGGCATACCTTCTGAACAGCATCATGTGCAGGGCACAACAAAACTCTGAAAACTGAAAGCTATTTTGGCACGCGATATAATAGGACATGAAAGACCATACAAGCTTTTTCTGAATATGATAGTCTCCAGAAATGGGATGGTATGTGGTCTTCAAATGCCTGCCCCACCATACCTGAAAAAGCTCTGTTTTCTCTTGTGCCCTCATAAAAAAAGTTCCTTGATTGACGCAAAAGAAACAGTACTATATTTTAACTCATATTAAGAATGAAACTCAAAGTTAGAAAATATTTTTAAAATTTTAGGAACCTGATTATGTATACATTAAAAAATATAAAGCCCAACACTTGCCTGAAAATACTTAGTATTATGCTTTTGAGTACGATCTTATACTTACCTGCTCAGGCAGAGTCCCAGAGCACGCCTACCCCAAAAAATAAACCGCAACAAAAAGATATTATGCCCGTGATCGGCCAGTATCTGGACAACACTCTTGAAGGCTTAAGCGCAAGTGCAACAAATTTTTCAGGGGAAGACCTTAAAACCAGTGGCTCTGTCTATATTAAAAACCTCCTGAACCAAACGCCCAATGTTACCATAGGTGAGGGATGGACCTCTTTTCGCATCCGCGGCATAGCAAATAATGGAGGCCCTTTGACCAAGCCGGCCTATGCACCAACGCTTATTAATGGTGTTCCCATTTCTTCTTATGCCCTCACAAATTTCAAGGCCAGCACCTGGGACGCACAATCCGTGACCATTCTTAAGGGAGCTCAACCCACAGTTTTAGGTATCAACGCCTTAGCCGGGGCCCTTCTGATTGATTATAACGAGCCTGACTTTACACCACATGGGGCCGTCAAAGGTGTTCTGGGGCAACATGATACAAAGCAGGTTTTTGGAACCTATAACCTGCCGCTTGTCAAAGACAGGCTCGCACTGCGCCTTTCTTTTGAACATGAATATGGGAAAGGTGCAGAGAGCTATCCCAACCTTGATAAAGCACCAGCCAAAACAGACCAGAATGTTGCGCGTGCTGTCTTGCTTTTTCGTCCAACAGGTCAGGATGATCTAAAATTTACACTCAGCCATATCAATGTAGATTCCAAAACAGGGCGTTATGCTATTGTTGATGATTTGAAACATAAAATTGTTGATACACGGTACAAAGATGACTATTCTGGAACTGTGAATATTACAGGGCTGAAAGCAGAAAAGGTTTTTGCAAACGGCTCAAAACTGGAATCCATAACAGGGTATAACAGAGTTGATGCCAACACGTTTTATGACTGGATGCAAAGCCCTAAAATCATTCAGTGGTCCAATCGCAATGTTGAGCTGGACGTGTTCACACAAGAGTTGAAATACGCCTTCACACTTGCCAGTCAACCCTTTGATATTGGCGTATTTTATCGTAAAAATGACCTTCATGAGTATGGAACATATCTTTATGGTAAGAAAATTTTATCCTGGACAAATATGGATCGTTCCTCCTCTTACGCTGTCTTTGGGAATGGTCAGTTTAATCTGACGAACCGCTTTACTTTTTTTGCCGGTTTGCGCTACAGCTATGATGATATTGACTATGGTCCAAAAAACTCCAAAGGCACCGGGTCTACAAGTCTTCTCAGCCCAAGTCTGGTCTTAAATTACAAATTCCGTGAGGGTGCAGATGCTGGCCTTTCCATGAAACGGGGTTATCAAAGTGGTGGCGTCTCTATTGCCCTTACAGAAAAGGGACCGGATAAAAAAATCTATAAACCTGAATACACCATGGATTATGAAGGGTATCTGCGCCTGAATGTGTTAGGTGGTCGCTTGCAGTTTGATACAAACCTCTTCTATATTGACTGGAAAGACAAGCAGGAAACTGGCAGGATAAACGGCCTCAGGCATACGGTTAATGCAGGCAGTGGGCGTATGTATGGCCTCGAGCTCTCGACAAAATATGCCGTTAATACAGATCTTCAGACCAGTTTTTCTCTTGGCCTTTTGGATACAAAATTTACCTCTGGTCCTAAGAAAGGGAAAGAATTTTCTTATACACCCCGTGTTACGGCGTCTGCAGGATTCATCTATGATACAGGTTCATTTTATACCTCTTCAACACTTTCTTATATAGGATCTACAAAAGACACGACATATAAAGCAAAAAACAAATCTGTTTTTCTGCTTGAAGCCCGTGCAGGCTATCGTTTTGCAAAAAGATTTGAACTTTTTATTCAGGGCTCTAATCTGCTTGACCAGGCCCGTGTTATAAGGCGTATTAAAAGAGATGGAGCCTATGCTGATCAGGGAACAGATGTTGTCCTCGGTCAGGCACGTACCATCACAGGGGGGCTGAAAGTCACCTTCTAAGCTTTATGTTTTTTCTAAAATGATTTATATCTTGCCTTTTTCTTTTCATGTTTGTCACATACTCATGATGGAACGATTATGACGCGTCGCTTTATGTTTTGGATACATAAATATACTGGCCTCATTCTTGGGCTTCTTGTTGCCCTTATGGGGCTTACAGGGAGCATTCTTGTTTTTTATAAAGAGATTGATGCTCTTCTAAACAAAGATATGATGCGTGTTGATCTGCAAAATCATAAGGGTCAGGAGCTGTCCAGCTTCCAGAGCCAGCTCAATAAGCTTCATAATATCATAGAAGAAGGTGAAGTTCCTTTTCGGCTCTATCCCCCCCAAAGCCCACACCAGAGTCTCAGTTTTCTGATTGTGGATCCCCGTCCCAAAGCTCAGGGAAATTCTGCAGAATATCACAGGGTGTATTTCAACCCCTATTCAGGCGAATATCTGGGGCGACGCCTTACGAGCACACAAAACGGTAAAATACTTGAGTTACCTTTTGTTCGTCTGGTCTATATTTTACATGACAGCCTTTTTTTAGGGGAAGCAGGGGAGATAACCATTGGCATTCTTGCCTTTGTTATGATAGGGTTTTGTCTTACGGGCATCTATTTATGGTGGCCCCGCCGGTGGAAAACAGCACTCAGCATCGCCTGGAAAGGCAATCCAACACGTCTGAATTATGACCTTCATCGCGTCAGCGGCCTGTTCACAGCCCCGATTTTATTTATTGTTTCTCTGACAGGGGCTTATTTCATTTTCCATGGAAGCTTTATGGCCGCAATCAAGGCTGTGGCCCCTTATGAAGAGCGCCCAAAACTCAAAATCGAGCATGTAGAGCCCGATATGAAGCACATGTCTCTTGATGTTTTGCTCTCTCGTGCACAGGATGTTTTCCCTGATGCACAACTGTCCTACATAAGTTTTCCAAATTCCCCTGAAAAACCTATGCGCTTTTCTTTCCGCCAAAAAGGAGAGGTAAGACGCTTTTTTGGCTCGACGACCATTTATATGAACCCTTATAAGGGTGAGGTTATACATCGTATTGATGCCCTTTCCAGCCCTTTGGGCAACACACTACAACGCTGGATGTTTCCTCTTCATAATGGAGAAGCTTTTGGAATGCCAGGACGTCTTATCGTTATGATTGTTGGGCTTATTCCAACATTGTTGTTTGTGACAGGTTTTATTGTCTGGAGAAGAAAACAGGCCAAACTTAAAAAGAAACACGCAAAAGCACAAAAATCTAAAAAGACCTTACAAAAAATTTGAGCTAAATGCTCCCGTGCACCTAAGCCTGTTCACCTAAAAGTCTTTTCTGGCAGAACTCTTAATATGTTTATAAGGGATTTTTTGCTAAAAACCAGGCTTGCTTTTTATGGGTCTTTGCAACATAAGTCTTTTTTACCCCTCGGCCAAAATCGCAAAGCGTATAAGGATAACATATTATGGTCTCGGAACAGGAAGTTAGCGCTCAGGTCTCTGGAAATATCCTCCTTTATGAAAATCCAGAACCTCTTTCTAAAGAAAAACATGAAAATTTAGGTCTGAAAGAAACCGACAGACCCTTTGACTTTCTTATGAAAACACACTTTGTTCCCCTAACCCTGGATGAATTTACTCTGGCAGCAGGAAATTTCCCTGTTATTTTCGCAGGGGAAGATCACACACCTCTTGCTATTATGGGGCTTAGGGATGGTGAAAACCTTTTTGTACAAAAGGACGGGACATATGAACTTGACTGTTATGTTCCTGCCTATATCCGTCGCTATCCCTTTATTTTTGCAAGCGAAGAAAAAGATGATGATCGTATGATTGTGTGTGTGGACAGTGCCGCCAAAGCCATCAGCAAAAACCCCGATCGTCCCTTCTTTGAAAATGGGGAGCTTTCTTCTTTTTCAAAACAATCTATTGAATTCCTGCAATATTGTGAAACCCAGCGCCGCCACACTCAGGACTTTATTAGCATGCTGAAGGAACACGATCTTTTTGAGAAGAAAGATGTTCAGTTTCAGGATCAAAATGCTGACGGCTCCCCCGGCAAGATGACAAAAATAGCTGACTATTTTGCTATACCTGATGCAAAACTTGCTGATCTTCCGGGTGAAAAGCTCCAGGAATTCTGCAAAAACGGCTATATGTCTGCCATTTATGCGCACAGAACCTCTCTTGGAAACTGGCAAAGGCTGATCAATCGTGCTTTACGCCGGGCATCTCAGCCAGCTTCAACAGAAAACGGAGCTCAAAAATCCAATAAGACGTAAGAAAAAACAGACTCTGTAACAACAGCAGGGTCCTCTCAATGTCTTTACAGACGTGTTCTCCTTCTCGTCCCTCTTAGCAGGCCCATAAGGAAATAGCTGTCACGGCCAAGGATGCAGGAAAATTGGAAACGGGGGCTACCCTACCCTCAAGGTGGGGTGCCCCTGTTCACGGTTGTATTAAAATAGTGCTGTTCCTGTTTTCATGGCTGTTTCAAACAGGCCAGCAAGCATGCATGTCTGAACATGGTCGCTCCAGGGCGGACGTTAGCAAAATCTATAAAGATATTCGGTTGATAATATGATCAATCCTTAAGATGGTGCCCAGGAGAGGACTCGAACCTCCACGGCCTGAAGGCCACTGGCACCTGAAGCCAGCGCGTCTACCAATTCCGCCACCTGGGCACAATACCCTTCTCATAAGGAATGAATCTGCAGGGTGCAAGGGCATTTTTTTTAAAAAAACGTGGTTTTATCCTTCAGAACACATCTTTTCCTTATCATCCTATGACACTTCTCCCCTTCTTATGCCTTTCTTTCTTTGGAGGAGGAGGAAGAGCCACACACAGGGCAGGCAGGATCTGCTAAAAGGCTTATAATACGTGTCTGAGGTTCAAGGCCTTCAAAAAGAAAAAGCCGCCCTGTTAGACTCTGCCCTGCCCCTGTGATGTATTTCATCGCTTCCAGAGCCATAAAAGATCCTATAATCCCGGGAAGAGCCCCCATAATCCCTGCATCAGCGCAGGGTATTTCCTGAACAGGAGGTTTGGGCATAAAGCACTGATAGCAGGGCGCACCCTGCCCAGGAGGTTTGTGTTTGGTCAGGCCGGCCTCAAAGACGGCAAGCTGACCATCCCATTGCCCCACAGCCCCTGAAATCAGGGGGATTTCTAAATCATAACAGGCTTGATTGACAAGGCAGCGCGTTTCAAAATTATCAGACCCGTCAAGGACAAGATCATAAGACTTTAGAAGACTGTGCACATTGTCTGAGCAGAGCCGGACGCCATGCGTCTCCAGACTCACCCCATGATTGAGCCTCTCCAGAACACGGGCAGCACACGACACTTTAGGTTGTCCTGTGTCTTTTGTTCCATAGAGAATTTGGCGCTGTAAATTACTCAGCGCCACATGATCATCATCAAAAAGACCTAACCCCCCTATGCCGGCAGCTGTAAGATAAAGAGCAGCCGGGGCCCCAAGCCCCCCAAGCCCAACAAGGGCAAGGCGGGCTTTGCTAAGGGCCTGCTGTCCCCGTCCACCAATTTCCTTTAAAAGAATATGACGTGCATAGCGCTCTGTCTCGGCTTTCCCAAACATAAGTTTTTCTCTGCTTTCCACCTTCCAGAAAGGATCAGACCTCCCCTTCTTATAAAGAGGATTGAGGACAGACTCCAGATCAATGAGACACTCTCCCTCAAACCATGTGTTCCTACCTGTCATGTGCAAGCACATGTCATATATGTCCGGAGTTCATGGTCAAATGGAAAATATACCCCACATGACATATACAGTCTGCCCCGCGTGGCAGACCAGCTGTGGGAAAGAGTAATACAGGCATAAAAACAACAAAGGGGCGGACTATCCAGCCATTGTTCACAAATAGGGGTGGTGCGTCATACATAGAGCATCAAAGTTTTTTTGACATTCCAACGGACAATCTTTGCAGAAGATCCGGCTTAGTATCAAGACCCATTCAGAAGATAAGCGTCTTACCTGTGGTCCTCTTCCCCCTTTTCAGACTTTATAACAAAATCCCTCTCAGGGGCTGTATTTTATGCAGGACAGCACCCTGAGAGAGAGAGAGAAGAGTTTAATATTTAAAACTTAAGCCAAGACGGAAATAGCGTGGTGTCTGATACCCTGTTGGGGCACCATAGCGCGTGTCAACGGCACCACTGTCTTTTTCCCCTTCTTCATAAAGATCATTAACACCATCAAGTCCCAGAACATTGAAAATATCAAGGCTGAACGTGACAGTGCCACCATTGAGAGGCTTCACATAAGCAACCCCCAGATCCAGACGATGGATCCAGTCACTTTCAAGCTGGCTGCCTCTCGGAGTTAATTTTCCACCACAATACCAGGACGCTGCATCATAGCCCTGCGCAAATTCATCTGTCGGGTGAACCCCAATACAGCCAAATTTTCTGGGACTTTTCAGGCTGTAATTGAATTTAACACGGACGCCATTATCAAAATCATAATTCCCCCAGACTTTGAATTTGTGCTCACGGTGATTGGGGAGAAAGCCATAAGAACCATCGGTCAGGCCGGGCTGGTCAAAATCCTGTGTGATCCCGGCATCATCCTGACCATTGTCTGATTTTACGCTGCCCTCATAATTCCCCTTCAGGCGCGACCAGGTATAAGACCCACCAAGGCCCCAATTGGTCTCTTTACGTTTAAAAGTGAGCTCAACGGCATCATAAACACGTTTGCCTTTGGGATAGCCCAAATCTGCGGCACTGAGATCCATACGGACATATTGCCCCTCTTTCCCGGGCAATTCTTTGGTATAAATAACTGCATCCTTACCAGGATTAATCAGCGCGTACTGATGAAAGCCTGCCCAGATTTTTTTGACAGCGTCAACATCATAGCCATTTTCTCCTGCCCATTTGATGACCGCTGCGTCAACAGCAGCATCCTCAATCAGGCTTTGCAGTTCACGCCGTGTATAGTTGATCCCAAAGGTCCAGTTTGAGAAAAAGCCCTGATCAAAATTTTTCTCATACCCCAAAATCAGTTCATCACTATACATGGGATCCAGATTTTCACTGCGTAGGGTGCGGGCATCAGCAATACTTCCATCCTGCAGAACCGTTGTCCGCAAAAGGCGTCCTAATTGCGGGGTGTTATCAGGATTTAAACCGTTCAAAACATGATAGGTTCGCACAAAATTTTCACGTGATGCCATCCGGATATTGGTGTTGGTGGCTATGGGAAGATAATAGCGCCCCCAGCTCCCGAAAAATTTGCTTTGACCATCGCCGGACACATCATAAACAAAGCCAAAACGGGGGGCTATCTGATTATCTGCTTTCACAAAACTTTCGCCTTTGGCATTTTTATTATCAAAAGTTTCATTACGTACACCAAAATTAAGGGTTAACCTGTCTTTTATGGTCCAGCTATCCTGAATGTAAAAAGCTGTTTGTTTGGTTTTGAGGCTCCCACCATTGGTATAGCGGCTAAGGCGTGCTATCTCCGTCCCCACAGGAACCCCAAAGGAAGATCTGGCACCTGTCTTATAATAATTATAAGCAGTACCACTGCCGGTATAACGTGTGAGAGTCTCGGCCTGAAGGTCTTCTGTGTCCATCCCCAGGCGAATGCTGTGTTCGCCAAAGAAATTAACGAAGACATCCACATCTGCCCGAAAAAGTTTCCGTGTATCTTTATCCGTGGCAATGGTAGACGATGAGACATTCCCCAGCTGTATGCCTGAAGTTCCTCTGGAATCATAAATATAGTTATTTTGTATCGTTGAGGGTTTGCCTAAATCATCAGAGGTTTGATGCCCGTAAAGAGCAGATACGGTCAACCAGTCACGCAGGACACCTGTATATTTAGCGATATAGACCTCACCACCATTCTCATAATCTGTAAAGCCTATAAACTCTCCGTTTTTATTGGTATTATAAACATCACGCCGGGCTGTTCTTTTATTAGAATAGGCCGTAAAACTGAACAAATGATTGTCCGTCAGATTGACATCAATCTTTCCACCCCAAAAAGGTCTGTCATATTCTCTGACATATTTACGCCCTGAGACGGTATAACTTTCAGTTGTAATTTTCTGAGGTGCATAAAGCGCATAGAAAAACACCTTATCTTTTATCAAAGGACCACTGGCATAAAAATTAAAGGATCGATCATTGTTTTTATAGCGGCGATTATATCTGAATTTTGTATCGGGAGATGTATCCCTGAGCTGTGCCGGAGCCCAAAAAGCATTGAACCCATAATGTATGTCATTAGACCCACTTTTGGTAACAGCATTCACAACACCACCCGTGGAGCGCCCAAATTCCGCGGGATAGCCGCCTGTTTTCACCTCAACCTGTTTATAAAACTCATAAGGTGGGTTGGCACTGCCAAGAAAATTCCGGAAATCTGTCACATTCATACCATCAACATAATAGGCATTCTCTGCCACAGAAGACCCACCGATAGAGGCCCCCCCAAAGCTCGAATCACCTGAAACTGTTCCCGGAGCCAGAAGGGCCAGACTGGTGAGATTTCTTGGAACAGGAATTTCCTGAGAAATGGAATCAACATCTAAAACAATACCTGTGGTCGAGGAGTCAAAATCAATAGCCGGCCTGCGTGACCCTGTCACCACAATGCGATCTGTCATCTCCCCGCCTGAGAGCACAATATTGAGAGATTTTGATGAGCCAACACTGACGGCAACATTCTCATCTGTCCAGTTGTTATGATCCTGAGCTTCAGCACTGAGAGTATACGCACCAACAGGCAAACGTGGAAAACGATATTCCCCCCGGTCATTGGTGGTGGCCTTACGAGACAAACCTGTGCCTTTTGATTGCAGGGTCAGATGAGCCCCGGAAATGGGGACACCCTGTTCATCCAGAACACGACCATTGACTCCACCTGTCGTATAATCCTGTGCAAGAGCAGACCCGCTACCAAGCCCACACAACACCAGACCGCCAAGCAAAGCAGCAGACAGACCCTCTGACCAGAGCAAACCTGAAAAACCAAGAAAGCTCGCACAACGAAAAAGAGCAGCACGCTTTTTTTGCGAACTGCCCTTAGGAGAGATGTGTTGAGATGATGACTGTTGCCGAACAGCCCCCTGTGCGTCACGCCCTATGAGGGGGGGGGGGATTTTACCTTAGAAATCAAATACATAGAATCATAACTCCCAAAAAAACATAAATTTAACCTGCTTTATAAAATAATATTCATCTTAAATAGTCAATAGAGTTTTAATAAATAATTATGAAATAAATCGCAGATATATTGATCTGAGGTGTTTTTTCGGGGTGTTGAGGTTTGAGACACATAAAATTTTATAAGCCAGTGGCAGGCAGGTGTTTATACCCCGGGTCTGGTACACCGCTCTCATCCGGAAAGACGCGATATTGGCTCTTCTCCTCAGCCCCTTCTTAATTTGAGAAGCTAAAAGAAAATGCCTCACCTTAAATTTGGAGTACAGAAAAAAAACCGCCGGGCTTTTACAACGAATATAACGTCTTTCTCTTTCTGAAAGACCCCGGCTATGCCCTCAGTGTCTCCACTGATCCAGCTCTGGCAGCTTAAAGCTCATCAGTTCCGAACCAACATGCATTCTATTTCTTACGAAAAGAATCAAGGGAGACGACATCAGCGGTTGCTGTTTCTTCTTTTTGATCTTTTTCCCCTGGCTCACCACCTAAAGCAGGCGTGTCTTTGCTTTCCTGTTCTTGTTCAGAAGAATCGAGAGAGGGAAACTGAAGCGTAAAGCCTACAGAAGGATCATGAAAGCGCACAATGGACTCATAAGGGATACGTAAAAATTTAGGGACACTTCCAAATTTGAGGGTGACTTCAAAAGCTTCACCCTCTGTTTTTAAGTCCCAGAACTGATGCTCTAAAACAATGGTCATATCATCAGGATAGCGTTGCAACAGGTCATCACCTATATCTACGCCCTTAAATCCTGTAGAAAAGGTAATGTAAAAATGATGATCACCAGGCAACCCCTCTTTCTCAACAAGAGCAAGAGCCTTTTGTATAAGGCCCCGCAGAGCCTGTTGAGTCAAAACATCATAGTGGATGAGATCCTGAGTCATAAATGGACCCTTATGGTGAAAAGGTGAATACGCCCTTTTGAACATTTTTTGTCAAGAGGGCAAGACATATTGTTTAAAACCTTTTTCACCTAAAATACAGGTCAAATACAAAACAAAAAGGGAGGTTTCTGTTGCCAGGCACCCCCCAGGCCCCGCCGGGGCCTGCTAACGGCCCAGGACTTCAAGCGGAGTGCTTGCGCCGACTAGGCAGCGAGAGCAACCCCTTCAGCATAGTTGTCATTGGCAACTATCAAATTTAGGCCTGTAACGGGCCCTACCCGGGTAAAAACATGCCTTTACACGTCTGTCGATCCTATATCGGCCCCCTATAAAGCTTCTTCTCAAAATAAAGGAGAAAAGGGATTGGTGGAGCCGCCGGGAACCGCCCCCGGGTCCAGCCCGCTTATTCTACATGCGTTTATTACCATAGCTGACATAAATCAGCCTTTTTAATATAGGCCATGCTCTTCCCTTTGAAAAGAGGCCAGACCATATTATTCTTGCACAACCTGATATAAACAGGGATAAGAACAACATATAAGGAGATATCAGCACCATGCACATCTATCTTGAGCTTTTAGACAATGTTCTCCACAAGGGAGTCGACAGGCTTGACCGCACAGGTGTTGGCACACGATCTGTTTTTGGACGTCAGATAAGGTTTGACCTTGCTGAAGTTTTTCCCCTTCTGACGACAAAAAAACTTCATCTCCGCTCTATCATTTATGAGCTTTTGTGGTTTTTAAAAGGTGATACAAACATCAACTATCTCAAAGAAAATGGTGTACGAATATGGGATGAATGGGCCGATGAGAAAGGTGATCTTGGCCCTGTCTATGGTCGCCAGTGGCGGAGCTGGCCTACACCTGATGGACAACATATTGATCAAATCACCTCTCTTCTCGACCAGATCAGAAACAATCCCCATTCACGCCGTATGGTGGTCTCTGCCTGGAATCCCGGTGAACTGGATGCTATGGCACTTCCTCCCTGTCATTGCCTTTTCCAGTTTCAGGTCCTTGAGGGGCGGCTTAACTGTCAGCTCTATCAAAGATCAGCTGATCTTTTTTTAGGTGTTCCTTTCAATATTGCCTCTTATGCTCTCTTAACTCTCATGATAGCCCAGGTCACAAACCTCAAACCCGGTGATTTTGTTCACACTTTTGGTGATCTCCATCTTTATCATAATCATCTGGATCAGGCGCGTCTTCAACTTGAACGTCGTCCTTATGAACTCCCCCGCATGCATATCAACCCTGATAAAAAGGATCTGTTTGCTTTTCAGTATGAAGACTTCAAACTCAAAAATTATAAAGCCTGGCCCCATATCAAAGCGGAGGTTGCTGTATGAAGCAGGACAATACGCCCCCCCTCCTGGCCCTTATTGCTGCACGCGCCACAAACGGCGTGATTGGCTATCAGGGAAAACTGCCCTGGCATTTATCAACAGATTTGAAAACCTTCAAAAAACGTACTTTGGACAAACCTGTTCTTATGGGGAGAAAAACCTGGGAAAGCCTTAAATCTGCCCTGAGCGGTCGCCCCAACCTTGTTCTGACACGTAAGGCTGATTATCTGGCTTCTGGTGCTGAGGTTTTTACAGATTTTTTGGAGATGCTTGCACATGCACGAAATCTGGCACAGGCTTCCGAAGCTCAGGAAATTATTGTTATGGGGGGGAAAGCCCTTTACAGCCTTGCCCTGCCCTATGCAGATACGCTTTATTTGACAGAGGTTGAGGCCCGCCCCAAAGGAGATACCTGGTTCCCTGACTTTCAGGAAGATGAATGGTCTGAGACAGAGCGTCTGACTTTTAAAAAAACCTCAAAGGATGATCATCATTTTATCATGAGAACCCTGAAACGTAACCTTTAAAAACAACCTTCGTGATATTTCCTCTTGTCTCACAGACATCATAGCCCTATCTAATATAAAATCTCTCTGTTGTAGAAAATATGAAGGAACTTTTATGCCCTGGACCCAGCAATCAGGAAACAACTCTTCTCAGGAAGATAACAGCCCCTGGAAACAACAGCCTGATGGGGAACCACCTGAGCCTCATGATCTGATGAAGGGCCTGCAACAAAACCTTCTTGGTGGAGATGGACCTAGCATCACAAAAATTGTTATGGGTATTTTACTTCTGCTATTCATAGCCTGGATAGCTCTTCCCAAAACAGGTGTATGGTATGTTGTACGCGAAGGGGAACGTGGTGTTGTTTTACGTTTTGGTGAATATGCACGCACGACTGATCCTGGACTACGCTGGAAAGCTCCCTCTCCTGTTGAAAGCCTTAAAACCGTCAATATAGAGCTTATTCACACAGATGAAATCGGTTTTCAGAAGACAGGCAAGTCCGGATCTAATATTCGTGATATAGAGGCAGAAAGCTATATGCTGACAGGGGATGAAAATATTGTGAATATTCATTTCACGGTTCAGTGGCGAATCAAAGATGCCAAAGCTTATCTTTTTAATATCCATGAGCCTGCCAAAGCGGTCAAAGCTGTAGCAGAAAGTGCTATGCGGGAGACAATAGGTCGTAATGCCTTAGAGCCCATTATCACAAAAGGGCGTCAGTTTATTCAGGATGAAGCCCTCAACCTCATCCAAAAAACCCTGGACGATTATAATGCGGGCATTCAGATTCGTGAGGTTCAGTTACAAAAAGCAGACCCACCAAGCCCTGTCATTGATGCCTTTCGTGATGTTGTCAATGCCGGGCAGGATGCAGAAGCAGCGCTTAACAAAGCAAATGAATATCACAATAATGTTGTCCCTAAAGCACGGGGTGATGCAGCCAGAATCCGTGAAAATGCAGAAGCTTATAAAAGCCGTGTTATTGCTGAAGCCGAAGGGGAAGCAGATCGTTTCCGCTCCATCCAGAGTGCTTATGCCAAAGCACCTCTTGTAACCCGTGAACGCCTTTATCTGGAAACTATGGAAGATGTTCTGAACAAAACAGACAAAATTCTCCTTGACCCTTCTGCCCAAAAAGGTGTTGTTCCGTATCTTCCTCTTGACCAGCTTATGAAGAAAACGCAAACCGCTCACCAGCAAAACACAAGTGGGGGAGTCCAGAAATGAAAAAGATTTTGCCTGTTTTTTTACTTATTCTTGCCATTTCTGTCCTGGCTTTTGGCTCCTCTCTTTTCATCGTTGATCAATGGCGCCAGGCCCTTGTTTTAAGACTGGGTAAAGCACAAAGGGTTGTTAATGCATGGGATGCTCCTCCTGAGGCGGGCCTGCACATCAAATGGCCCCTTCTTGAGGAAGTTATTTATTTTGACAAGCGTAACCTTGAACTGGATATCCCGCCAAAAGAAATTGTGGCTGCCGACCAGGAGCGTCTTGTTGTTGATGCTTTTGCACGCTATCGCATTGTTGATCCTTTGAAATATTACCGCACTGTACGTAATGAGGCGGGTGCACGTTTGCGTTTATCAGAAATTTTAAACTCTGCGCTCCGCAACATCCTGGGTAAGGCTGAAAGTCAGGATATTATCTCTGGAAAACGGGCAGATCTTATGGTTGCTATTCGCAACCTTGCCAATGAAGCTGCACAACAGGAACGCGTCCAGGCTGGAGATACTGAGCCTTCAGAGGCAAGCGAAGATAACAAAAACACATCAAAAATAGAAACAGGGCTTGGCCTTGAAATTATTGATGTCCGTATCAAGCGTGCAGATTTGCCCGATGCCAATGAAAAGCGTGTTTTTGAACGTATGCGTACAGAACGTCATCAACAGGCAGCTCTCATCCGTGCAGAAGGTGAAGAACGGGCACGCACACGACGCGCCGAAGCAGATCGTGCGGTTATTGTAATTAAGGCAGAAGCACAACGCGATGCAGAACGTCTGCGTGGTCAGGGAGATGCTGAACGGACGGATATTTATGCCAGGGCTTATGAGCTGGATCCAGAATTTTATACGTTTTCCCGCTCCCTTAAAGCCTACGAGCATGCTTTAAAAGAAGGAACATCCTTTGTTCTCTCCCCGGACAGTGATTTCTTCCGTTATATGAAAAACCCTGAAGGGGAAAAGTGAGTCTCTTATAAACTCTCAAAGTTTCGATGGTTTTTTCTTGTAAAATTCTCTAAAAACAGATGTAAAAAGAAAATATATGCTAAAAATACTGATACGTTTATAACGTATTTTTCTGGAAAGAAGCCCTTTGCTTCTGCTGCCCCAAAACTCTGTCAAAAAAGGGCATACATGTGTGTACGGATTATATCATATGAATATTCTGCGCTTTTTTTCTAAAGCTTTGATTTGGGGTCTTTTTCTTTTTCCTCTGATAAGGCCTACAGGTTTTGCCCAGCAGCCTCCTTCTTCACGTCAAAGTGATTTTTCTAAGGGGTTTGCAGAGCTTGCAGAAAAACTTTCACCAGCAGTTGTGAATATTTCAACCTCACAAAATCTTCATGAAAGTGGAGAACTTCCAGCCTTTCCCCCAGGTTCACCCCTGGAAAGATTTAATGATTTCCTTGGTGGTGGATCGGGGACAACCAATGCCCTGGGGTCCGGCTTCATTATTGACCCGGATGGTATTATCATCACCAATAATCATGTGATTGAAGAAGCTGATATTATTGAGGTCACACTCTCCGACGGGCAACGTCTGGTTGCTGATCTTGTTGGTCATGATGAAGCAACTGATATTGCTATTTTACGTGTTAAAGCGACGACTCCCCTTCCTTTTGTAAGTTTTGGTGATTCTGATTCTGTTCGTGTCGGGGACTGGGTGATAGCGATTGGTAATCCTTTTGGTTATGGTGGCTCTTTAACGGCTGGTGTCATTTCTGCAAGAAACAGAGACATTCATCAGGGTAATTATGATGATTTCATCCAAACAGATGTTGCTATCAATCGTGGCAATTCAGGGGGTCCTCTCTTTAATCTTGAGGGCCATGTTATAGGTGTCAACACTGCTATTCTTTCACCCACCGGCTATAGTGTTGGTATAAGCTTCACGACACCTGCCAATCTTGTGCGTCCCATTGTCCGGCAATTACTTGAATATGGTGAGACAAGGCGGGGCTGGCTTGGCGTACGTGTTCAAACTGTGACACCTGCGATTGCGGAAAGTTATGGCCTTAAAACTCCCTCAGGTGCCCTTGTGAAATCTGTAAAACCGAATGGTCCGGCCTATAAGGCTGGTCTTCAGGTTGGTGATTTGCTTTTAAATCTGTCGGGCAAACCTATTGAGAATGATCGTATGTTACCCCGCATAACGGCTGCCACACCTCCTGGCACACAGGTTACGCTTGATTTCCTGAGAGGGCGTGAACGGTTTTCCGCCCAACTTATTGTGGGCACTTTGGAAAAGCCTGTCTTAGCTGAAAAAAAAGACATAAAGACTCCCCACAATTCCCCTTCTCATCAGACAACCATTTTAGGCCTTACCCTTGTCAGTCTGGATGATACACTACGTGAGCAATATACTATTGCCAGCGATGTTGAGGGCGTTTTGGTAACGGGTATTAACCCAAAAAGTGACGCAGCAGGTAAAATCCGTGTTGGTGATGTTATAGAAAAAGTTGCCTGGGAAGCTGTTTCTACACCTGAAGGAGCCAATGCACGTGCCAAAGCAGCTTCAAAAAACGACAAACCTGTTCTTCTTCTGATCAATCGTGGCGGGGAACTTATCTTTCACTCTGTTCACAGGCCTAAAGGGTAAGAGCGCCTGTTTTTTCTTTGTTTTTACTTTTCTTTTTTCTGAAGGACGAACTCTGATGATACCCCGTTATAGCCGCCCTGTTATGGTTGATTTATGGTCTGATAAAAGTAAATATCACATATGGCTTGATCTGGAAACACATGCCTGTGATGCCCTTGCCTATTTAGGTATTATCCCACAATCAGCTGCCGAAGTCATCCGACAAAAGGGGGGCTTTGATCTGAGGCGTATTGAGGAAATAGAACAGGAAGTTAAGCATGACGTCATCGCTTTTCTCACCTCTCTCGCAGAACATATAGGTCCCGAGGCACGCTTTGTTCATCAGGGCATGACATCTTCTGATATTTTAGACACCTGTCTTGCTGTTCAGCTGACGCGGGCCAGCGATATTCTCCTTGAAGGTACAGAAAGGCTTCTTGCTGCTCTCAAAAAAAGGGCGTTTGAGCATCAGTATACGCCTTGCATAGGGCGGAGTCATGGTATTCATGCAGAACCTGTGACATTTGGCTTAAAGCTTGCCCAGGCTTATGCTGAGTTTTCCCGTAATCGCAGGCGCCTTGAGACAGCACGCGAAGAAATCGCCACCTGTGCGCTCTCTGGTGCTGTGGGAACTTTTGCCAATATTGACCCTTTTGTAGAGAAATATGTGGCAGAAAAAATGGGACTTGTGCCCGATCCCATCTCAACACAGGTGATTCCCCGTGATCGCCATGCTGCTTTTTTTAGCAGTCTTGCGGTGATAGCAAGCTCTGTTGAGCGTCTGGCTGTTGAAATTCGTCATCTTCAGCGTACAGAGGTTCTGGAAGCCGAAGAATTTTTCTCAAAAGGCCAGAAAGGTTCTTCTGCTATGCCCCATAAACGTAACCCTGTTTTGACAGAAAACCTCACCGGACTTGCGCGCCTTGTCCGCAGTGGTGTCATGCCAGCTCTGGAAAATGTTGCTTTATGGCATGAACGCGACATTTCTCATTCCAGTGTTGAACGCGGCATTGCCCCGGATGCCACAACACATCTTGACTTTGCCCTGCACCGCCTGGCTTCTGTCATTGAGAACCTTGTTGTTTATCCTGAAAATATGCTGAACAATCTCAACCGTTCCGGGGGACTTTATAACTCACAACGTATCCTGCTGGCACTTACCCAAAAAGGTGTCAGTCGCGAAGACGCCTACCGTCTCGTGCAAACACAGGCCATGCGGGCCTGGCGTGGGGAAGGTGATTTTCCTGAGCTTCTAAAAAAAGATCCTGCTATCCAAAACCATCTTACAGAAAAAGAGCTTGATGCGCTCTTTGATCTGGCCTGGCATTTCAAACATGTGGATACAATTTTTGACCGTGTTTTCAAAACAGAGACAACATAGGATCACCCCTTATGGACCCTGTTCTTGAAACACAACGCCTTATTCTCCGCAAACCCTCTGCGGATGATTTTGAGGGCTATGCCCTTATGCTGGGTGATGCCCGTGTTATGAAAAATTTCAACAGTGATCCTCTGGACAGGGCTGGGTCCTGGCGTAATCTGGCGATGATGATGGGGCACTGGTCCTTACGGGGGACCGGCCTTTTTTCAGTTTTTGAAAAAGCGTCCGGTCACTGGGTTGGACGGGTTGGTCCCTGGCAACCAGAGGGTTGGCCTGTTTGTGAAATCGGCTGGTCCATAACGCCTGCTTTCTGGAGACGCGGTTTTGCTAGCGAAGCTGCCCGTGTTTGTCTTGATTATGCTTTTGAGGTGTTAGGCTGGCCTGAAGTGTGTCATTGTATTGCACCGGACAATAAAGCTTCTATTGGTGTTGCGGAAAAACTCGGCGCGCGCTTCATGAAACGTGTTGACAGTCTGCCGGGCATCCCCCCTCACCCTGCCCTGATTTATGGACAAACACGCACAGCCTGGTCCAGAGGGAGTCAGGGAAAGACATAAAACAGGGGAAATTACAAAGAACTGAGGAGAGGCTGATCCTGCCCCGATAAGTGTCTTTATCAGGGTTTTATAAAGACTTAACCCTGGCGTGCTTTAAAGCGCGGGTTTTGTTTGTTGATAACATACAAACGCCCCTTGCGACGAATAAGTTTGCAGGCGCGGTGGCGCTGTTTCAGGGATTTTAAAGAACTTTTGACCTTCACGATTCCGCACTCCTTCAAACGCACGACAAAATAAAATTAGAGAAGAGATGAGCATGTAAAACCTGAGCTTTCATTTGTCAACCTCAATCATAGTGTCGGCCGAAATTTTTCCTCTGCTCTTCCCCCTTACCTGACACGCCATACTGTAAGCATACATGCACCATATTTCTTCCCCCTCATAATTTGACTGCCTCTTTGTACCCCGTACAACACTCTCACAACACAAAATCACACGATTCACAGATTCCTTTAAAAAAATCTTTGAACATATATACCCACGGCATGAACAAAAGAATTTTCATGTAGAACACTCTTTCTTTTTCTGTGGAAATCTTTACATTAATCCTTTAAAGACCAAGATTTATGGACCATGATCAGGAGGTTAAGAGCATCATGGATAAAAGATTTTTTCTGAGTGCAGCATGCGTTTGCCTCTTTACCCTACCAGCCTGTTCCAGTCTTAGAAATGCTATGGGAGCAGGGAAAAACCCGCCTGATGAGTTTCGTGTCCTCACGAAAGCCCCCCTTGTTATACCCCCTGAATATAACCTGCGCCCACCTAAGCCAGGCGCCCCACGTCCCCAGGAAATGTCATCGTCTGAAAAAGCCCGTCAGGCGCTTTTTGAACAGGGAAAACGAGGTTCTGATGCTGAAGAATTTCTTGGTGCACAGGCAGGCGCCAGAGGAACGAACCCCGACATAAGAAATGTTCTTGATGCAGAAGCGGGGATTGAAACCAAATCAGAAGATTTATCCCGGCGCCTTTTATCCCAGACCCCCGGGGAGGTCAAAGATACAGCACAGGTTGAGCGTTTAAAGCGTGAACAGGCGGCTCAGAAAACCATGGAGAACAGTGGCGTACAGATTGACCCTTCTGCACAACAGGAAGAAAAAACCAATAAGGATAAATCCGGTAAACTTCCCGGCCTCTAAGAATTGTGCGGACAGCTATTCTGATGTAAAGGGGGAGGTGAATATTCTTTTATCCTTCCCCCAAAACTACAATTTTTCTCTTTGAGAGGATTGTCCTCACTCTTTACCCCCACCTCCTTCCCCGGACCAAAAGGGAGGGGTGTTTTTCAAGATCATTTTCTTTAAAAACCAGCAGGTCTGCCCATACCCAAAAGCTGTTTTTTACCTTTAAAACTGAGGCATAACAAGGATCAGATCTAATGCGCGATGGTGGACGAATGAGGGCCGCAACAGAAGTTTTGGAAGACATGGTCCGGACGAAACGCCCCTTACGCGATTCTCTCTCCTACTGGGGTCGTATCAACCGTTTTGCAGGGGCGCGGGACAGGGCTTTTATTGCAGGTCTGTGCTGGGAAGCTTTGCGCCATCGTGGCGAGGCAGGGTGGGTCTTTCAGAAGGATCACCCACGTGCCTGGGTTTTATGGGCTGTCCTCTCTGTCCTCAACTGGCCTTATGAACGCCTTGAAGCAGCCTTTGAAGATTCGCATGCTCCTTCTCCACTGACCCCTTCAGAGCGTAAAGCCCTCGCTGAACAGGATGTAAAAACAGCCCCTCCCTGGGTTCGTGGAAATTACCCTGCCTGGCTCCACTCTTCACTGGAACGCAGGTGGGGGGAAAGTGCACAGGCACTGGGTGAGGCTCTGTCACAACGTGCCCCTGTTGATGTCCGTATAAATACGTTAAAAACAAACCCTGAAAAAACCCTGAAAGCCCTTCAGCAGAAATGGACAGGCCTGTCAGATTTTTCTCCGGCACCTCTGACACGTACGGGGTTACGTTTTCCTCCCCTGCCTTCTGAAAGGCGTGCGCCGCATCTGGAACATTTTCCTGCCTTTCTCAAAGGCTGGTTTGAGGTGCAGGATGAAGGCTCACAACTGGCAGCTCTTGCACTCGCAGCCCGTGAACATGAACAGATTCTTGACTATTGCGCTGGCAGCGGTGGGAAAACTCTGGCTTTGGCGATGCAGATGAAAAATAAAGGCCAGATTTATGCCTTTGATGCTTTTCCTGAACGTATGAAAAATCTCTGGCCCCGGCTCAAACGGGCGGGGGTGCACAATGTTCAGATCAAAAACCCGCTTGAAAACCCTGACCTTCATGCCCTTAAAGGCCGCATGCATGGCGTTTTAGCAGACGCCCCCTGTACAGGATCAGGTGTCTGGCGACGACATCCTGATGCTAAATGGCGCCTCACAGAGCAAAATCTAAAACAACGTCAGGCTGAGCAGGACAAAATTTTAGAAGAAACAAGCCGCTATGTGCGCCCAGGAGGGCGCCTTGTTTATGTAACCTGTTCTGTTCTGGCTGAAGAGAATGAGGATCGTATTGAAGCTTTCCTGAAAAAACACCCGGCTTTCACACTCAGCTCTGTCCGTGATGCCCTTGAAAGCACAGGGGCAGTACATGATTCGGCACTTACCCTTTTAAGAAAGGAAGAAAAGGAAAAGGGCATGCTCTCCCTCTCACCTCTGACCACAAAAACAGATGGCTTCTTTATCGCACACCTCCGGCGGGCATAAAGGCCTTTGCCAAAAACCTCCCACACACAGGCAGCCTGACATAAAAAGGGCCCTGACCCCTCAAACCTTATAAAGCCTCAGAGACATATCCTTCAAAGCCTTTTAGGGAGGGAAGTCTTGTTCACAGACAGAGCTTTTTAGCTGCTCTAAAAACTTCTCTGCCAGCCCAGCATAACAGACCAGCGCCTTTTCATCTGTGGTCCATTCAGATCCTGCCAAAGGGGAAAAGAAACCTCCAGAGCCAGACGATCACTGTCTTTATACTGAAGGGACATAAGCTTATTGACCCCCAGGGCCAGATCCAGGCTTTCGCCACCATAAAAATCAGGATTGGCCGTCTGAACAGGGGCCATGATATTTTTGTCATGGCCTTTTATTTTATCCTGATATGCATAAGCCAGACGTACAGACAGGCTTGTTGTACGTTCCACCTCGCGGGCAAGCCAGGCTGTTACCGTCAGGTGATTTCCATAACGCCAGCCCTGATCATTTTTATCGAGACCAAGCTTGTAGAGGGGCTGAAAACCAAAATTCCACTTCCCTTTGTCAGCAACATAGGTCAGGCCTATTTTCATCGCCCAGGCCTTATCTCCCACCTGCATAGCATAAGGCAGACGCATGGTCATACGCTTGCCCATAGGGGTAAGAACCTCTCCTGTTTTCTTCACCGATCCCACAGGAGGCATAAGGGCCAGAAGACCATGCATTCTCATCCCTTTTGTCTGATATAGTTTAAAAAGGACTGAGAAAGAGAGACTGGCCAGTCCACTGGAATCCGTTTTGAAACGCCCCAGCCTGCTGTCCCCCTTCATGCCCTTATACGTCTCCAGCTCCATGTCTTTTCTGGTGAACATAGCCATCCCCATCAGGGTCAGGAAGTCTGAGGGCGCATACATCATGCCCAGCATATGCATGCCCATGGTCATATCCTGAGGAACAAGCCTTAAGGTTTTCGGCCCCATCATCATGCCCTTATGGCCCGGATATCTGTTGGGATAAGAGAGAATGTCCTGATCAGATAAGCTCCCCGTTCCATCAAGATGACCAGACATAGACATATGCTGATAACGGTAAGAGACCATCCACTCCCCTTTCCTGTGCATGTGATCCCCCATAACGCCAAGAGGGGCATGGTCAAGGGCACGTACTGTTTTATCTTCATGCGCATATGCAGACATCACACCCGGAATGCATGGTGAAAAAGGAAGAAAAGCCGCAGGCAGGACAAGAACTGACAATAAAAATTTTATACGGATCATAAACCCACCTTAAATTTAAGAAGCAAAGACATACAATAGGATTTTACACCACAAGTCCGAATATTTTTATAGAAACACAAAAAAACTATACTATGTGACTCGTATACTTAAAAACACTCTTGATATGGTGAAAGGGCAGATCCTTTAAGACATGAGTCTAGAAAAACATGACGATAGTCAGAACGTAAGCTGCAAGAAAAAAGGTTTGAAGAACCACAAGGGTCAGAGGCTTCCAGCCCAGATCAACAATGTGTTTCACAGAGGTTTTTACCCCCAAAGCTGCAATGGAGCTGACAAGGCAAAACTGAGACAGGCTCACAACAACACTATGAGCCTTTTCAGGAACCACCCCCCAGCTGTTAAGGGCAACACAGAAGGCAAAGCCTAAAATAAAAAGAGGAACAGGAAGACGAAAACCTGGCTGACCTTCCGACTGACCCCGCTGACCCGCACGGGCATAATATAAAGAAAGAGCAAGCGTGACAGGGACCAGCATGGAAACACGTAAAAGTTTGACCAAAGTCGCATTATCGCCTGTAGCTTCTGAGAGGCTATAGCCTGCCCCCACCACCTGAGCCACATCATGAATAGTGCCCCCTAAAAAAATACCTGCCTGAACTTCATTCAAATGCAAAAGCCCAACAAGGGGGGGATAAAATATCATGGCTGCCGTGCTTAACGTGGTCACAGCAATCACGGCAAAAAGTGTATTTCGTTCACTCTCGTCAGATTTAGGAAGCACCGAGGAAAGAGCAAGAGCCGCAGAGGCCCCGCAAATGGCCACAGCCCCGCCTGTTAGAAGACCAAAGCTTGTAGAAAACCTTAACATCCGTGCAAAAATCACCCCCACCATTATGGTCAGCACGACACCACTGACCACAACAAAAAAAGTCAGGCCTCCTAACGCGAAAACATCCCCTAAAGCCAGACGAAAACCTAAAAGGGCAACGCCAAAACGTAAAACAGACCTGGACATGAAGTGCACACCCGCCCTGCATGGCCCCTCTTCTGATAAAAAATTAAGGGCAATGCCCAAAAGGAGGGCTATCAACATAACAGGGCTGTTATAATGCTCTGAAATAAAAAGAGCGGCCCAGGCAATCATAACAGAGACAAGAATGCCAGGAAAAAGCTGTCTGATTTTCTGGAAATTATTTTCTATGAAATAACGCATGGCCTGACTATCCTGATTTTGATAACCCTTCTGACGCTGGGAACTAAAATAAAAAGAGTGTAAAAAAACACAAGGTTTTTTTCCTGTCTTAAAGTACAGAGAAAACCTATAAGATATTTTATTTTAAGAAGGGAAACAAAAATAAATGAGCAGGTTTTTGGGATTATGACTTGCATCATGACACAACAGTCTATATAGGGAACCTCTGTTCTGGAGAGGGCCCTTCGTCTAGTGGTTAGGACATCAGGTTTTCATCCTGAAAACAGGGGTTCGATTCCCCTAGGGCCTGCCAGGGCGTTTCTTCGTTTTGACCTGTGTAAAAGAGTATTATAAGACCTTAAAAGAGGGAGAAGATATGACGACACCCTCCACATCTGATCTTTTGCGTCTTATGGCTCATGATGGTGAAGATCTTGAAGTTATAGCCTCTGTCCTGCAGGATTCTCTCACACGGCCAAGCCTGATTGTTTATCATAAACACCAACTTTCCCTGACCCTGGCCATGAATCGCTTTTGCTGGGAACAGGTGAGACAGGAAACTCAGCATGATGATTCATCTGCACAGGAAAAAAACACGCCACAAGCCCCTTCAAAACGTGTGTGGTCTCTGGTCCGTGTCGAAGATGTTTTAGAGGTTAAGGCCCGGAATTTCCCTGCACAGGATTCTCAGCAACCTGTTCAGTTTCTTACGATGTTTTTCACGCCTCATGAACATGCAGAGAAAGCACCCGGTGGTTTTTTGCACCTTGTTTTTGCAGGAGGTGCTGAACTCTCTCTTGAAGTTGAAGCCATCAATATAACTTTGATGGATATTTCTGAGCACTGGGAAGCCCTCTCTATGCCAGAACACAGTTAGACCACAAGGCATATGCCTGTTTTTCCCTTTTTGAAAGGGGTTTTGTGCTCTTCTGTATTTTATAAACATTGCTTTATCCTGATCTTTTTGACACCTCTAAAAGGCATACCTCCCCTTTAAGAAAGATAAAATAGCGAACACAGCTGCCCATAATCTGCTATTATGTCATCTATACCCCTGTTGTATTCTTAATTTTCTCCATTAAACCTTGAAAAATGCAAGAAAACACCTTATTATCCGGTAGAGTTTTTTTTCTTTACAGGCTTACTCTGAAAATGCGTCTTTAGGACGCATTTGTGGAAAAAACTCTTTGAAGATTTTTTACCAATCAAGAGGACACTTATGTTTGAATCATCTCCAAACACTTCAATCCGGTCAGGGGCCATGGATACCTCCCGCGATGCGGGGCTACGTTCTTATATGCTGGGCGTCTATAATTATATGATGCTGGCTCTGGCCATCACAGGCCTTACAGCTTTTGGGGTCTCACAAAGCCCGGATCTTCTTAACATGATCTATGGAACGGGCTGGAAATGGGTCTTTATGTTTGCCCCGCTTGGTGTTGTGTTCTTCCTGAGTGCACGCATTATGAAAATGTCTGTGGCTGCGGCACGGGCCTGGTTTTTTGGGTTTTCTGTTCTTATGGGCATGTCTCTGGCTTCAATCTTCCTCATCTATACAAAAATGAGTATTGCGCAAACCTTCTTTATTACCTCCGCAAGTTTTGGGGCTTTATCTCTCTGGGGCTACACCACGAAACGCGATTTAACCGGGTGGGGTTCTTTCCTCTTTATGGGCGTCATCGGCCTTATCCTTGTCTCCATCGTGAATATTTTCCTCAAATCCCCTTTTATGAGCTATCTTATTTCCGGTGTTGGTGTTTTGCTTTTTGCAGCTCTTACGGCTTATGATACCCAGAAAATTAAACATTCCTATTATGAAGTGGCAGGCAATGTAGAAATGGCCGCACGCATGTCTGTTATGGGTGCACTTCAACTTTATCTTGATTTTATCAACCTGTTTCTTTTCCTCCTCCGGTTCCTTGGGAATTCCAACGATTAAAAATCTTTTTAAATCCAAAAATGGTCTGAGTATGTTCTGTCATGCTCAGACCATTTTTTATGATAGCCTCCTATAAGCCCTGTTTATCAGGATAGAGTGTTTCTCTCCTGCTCTTGTCTTTTATCCCTAAAAGGCTTAGATTTAGTGGGTGTTATAAAGCATTTTTGATCACCTTCCCGATCAACATGATGTGTTTTATACCACTCCATCAGGAGTGTAAAAGCTTTCACTTTTATAGAAAAGACGGGCATACAAAATATATGATCCCCATAATGGAACCTTCAGGGAAGAAGTGGAATGGAAAAAAGCAACAAAAAACAAAAAGAAGAGACTGAAAAGACAGAAGACATAAGCCCCCACCTTCTGGAGCTTTTGGTTTGTCCTGTGACACATGGTCCCCTTGAGTATGATCGGGATAACCAAGAACTTATTAGCCCGTCTGCAAAACTTGCCTATCCTATCCGCAAAGGTATTCCCATTATGTTACCAGAAGAGGCACGCTCTCTCTAGAGCATATATTTTCTCCTCTTTAGGCTGTTTTAGGAAGAAATTCCCAGGAAAAGAGACGGTTGGTTACCATACCCCCTGTTTCTCTACTCTATATACCTTCTTTCCCTTAAGGAAAACATATCCCAGGCAGACAAAAGTTAAGGAGACTATACCCTTAACTCCCTTTTGATACCTGACATCCCCTGACCCCGGCCGGTCTGGCACAGGGGAAAACCACCAAAATGCAAAAAAACGGCAGGTTAGACCTGCCGTTTTTCCGTGTCATTTTAAAGCCAGATGAGGCTTTAAAAACGTAAAGAGATTTACGTTTTTTATGTTCCAACGCTTGTCTTTGCGTCAGCGAGGTCATCTCTAATTTTCTCAAAAATAGCTTTAATGCTCCCACCTGCTTGCGTTACAGCCGTAATAATGACAATAGAAATAAGACCGGCCAGCAAGCCATACTCAATGGCCGTTGCACCAGACTCATCCTTTACAAAACGTGAAACAAAATTTTTCATTTTTCATCCTCTTATATTTTAAATATAAAGGAACTGTATTTCCATAGTGTAAATAAATAAAAAAGAAAAGAAGTATAAATTTAATACAAAGGAAACAGGTTGCTTTTCAGATCCGTAATTTTGAGATGAAATAAGGGAAAATCAGGAAAATAAAAATGATCTTTGAACAAAAAAAACGGCAGGTTTAACCTGCCGTTTTTCCGTGTCATTTTAAAGCCAGATGAGGCTTTAAAAACGTAAAGAGATTTACGTTTTTTATGCTCCAGCGCTTGTCTTTGCGTCAGCGAGGTCATCTCTAATTTTCTCAAAAATAGCTTTAATGCTCCCACCTGCTTGCGTTACAGCCGTAATAATGACAATAGAAATAAGACCGGCCAGCAAGCCATACTCAATGGCCGTTGCACCAGACTCATCCTTTACAAAACGTGAAACAAAATTTTTCATTTTTCATCCTCTTAAATTCAAGATAAATCTACTTTATCTCCATATTATCAACAAACTTAAAATAAAAAACATAAAAATTTAACATAAAAAAGTATAAAACATTTATAAATTCCATTTTTTGAGGTAAAATAAAGGAAAATCGGAGGGCAGAGATAATTTTTAAATTTCTAAAAACTAAAAAAAATATACACACTACGTTTTTTTTAGTCAGTTTATGGGATCAATAAGGGAGAAAACCCAACATATCCACAGCGTCATCTTACAAGTCCTGTCCCAAAAAAGATATGGGGAAGGGACCCGGAAGGCCATATTTCACTTCCCCTTATAAAGGCCCTCTCTGTCCCTATGGTCTCTTCACCTCTAAAAAAAAAGAATCTGGCATAGAAAACATGTCGTTTTACATGTTTTTTTGAAACTCCAGAGCATAGCCAGCAGATCTGACAGTACGAATTGGATCAGTTTCAAAACCCTGATTAAGGGCTTTTCTTAAACGGCCAATATGGACATCAACAGTACGGGTTTCAACATAAATATTAGTCCCCCACACAGCATCCAGCAATTTCTCACGGCTAAAGACACGGCCAGGACTTTGTATGAGATAGTCCAGAAGACGAAACTCTGTAGGGCCTACATGAATTTCTCTTCCGGCACGTGTGACGCGCCGCGCACGCCTGTCAAGAACAAGATCTCCACAGACAAGGCGTTCCTCAACAAGATTAGGGCGCAAACGTCTCAGGACAGTACGCAAACGGGCAAACAGAATTGCCATACTCACAGGTTTGATAAGATAATCATCAGCACCAACATCAAGCCCACGTACACAGTCTTCTTCCTCTCCGCGTGCTGTCATCATAAGGACAGGAAGGTTTTCTGTGTCACGTATCTCACGCAAACGCCGGCAAACCTCCACACCTGAAAGTTCTGGCAACATCCAGTCCAAAATCATAGCATCAGGCTGTCTCTCTTCCACCATAGCCAAGGCCTGTGCACCATTGTGTGCACGCGCAACCTCATACCCCTCACAGTCCAGATTATACTGCAAAAGCTCAGCCAGAGCATCATCATCTTCTACCACAAGGATATAAGGCGCCATAGAAAGAACACTCTTCTCAAAACATCACACTATGTTTTTTTAAGACTCTGTCTGGGCCAGGCCATCACGTTTGGGACGTTCATGGCTCAGTTCCTCACCCGTGACCAGATAGTGAACAACCTCAGCAATATTGGTGGCATGATCCCCTATTCTTTCAATGTTTTTAGCCATAAATAAAAGATGGGCACAGGCTCCAATCATGCGGGGATCTTCCATCATATATGTCAGGAGCTCACGAAAAAGACTGTTATAATGTTCATCAATATCCTCATCACGTACCCACACCTGAACAGCACGCCGCACGGCCTGGGCCGCGTAAGCATCAAGAACATCATTCAAATGACGGGCTGCCAAACGCCCCATACGGCGTATACTACGTGTGAGGCCAATGGGCTCAAACTGGTTGAGGACAAGCGTGCGTTTCGCAATATTCTTAGCCAAATCGGCAATACGTTCCAGATCTGTTGAAATTTTCAAAGCACCTATGGTCGCACGGAGATCAGAAGCCATAGGCTGACGCAGAGCAAACAGACGAATAACATGACGTTCAATCTCTCTTTGCAGTTCATCAGCTTCCTCATCACGCGCAATAACAGATTCAGCCATAGCCGTATCCCGTCGCACAAGAGCCTCAACAACATCACTGACCATAGATTCGGCCAGACCTCCCAAACGGGCAATCTGGTCTGAAAGCTGTTCTAACTCTTCATCAAAAGAGGTGACGATATGATCGGTAATTTTGTGATCATGGGATGGGGTTTCTATCATCGAACTCTCCTCAAAAGACTATGATAAACTATGCTATATTCTAAAAAAAAACAGGGCCCTAACCAAAACGCCCTGTAATATAATCCTGTGTACGCTGGTCCTGGGGATTGGTGAAAATATCCTCCGTAGACCCGGCTTCCACAAGCTTACCTAAGTGAAAAAAGGCTGTTTTTTGTGAAACACGTGCCGCCTGAGCCATGGAATGTGTCACAATCACCAAACAATAATTGCGCCGCAATTCATCGATGAGCTCCTCAATAATGGCCGTCGCAACAGGGTCAAGCGCAGAACAGGGCTCATCCATCAAAATGACCTCAGGGCTCACCGCAATAGCACGCGCAATGACAAGGCGCTGCTGCTGCCCCCCCGAAAGCCCCGTCCCCGGTTGGTCCAGACGATCAGCGACTTCTTTCCATAAACCTGCTTTTTGCAAAGACCGCTCAACCAGATGATCCATCTCCTCACGCGTTGAGGCAAGGCCATGAATACGGGCACCATAAGCGACATTGTCATAAATTGATTTTGGGAAAGGGTTGGGTTTCTGAAACACCATACCCACCCGCGCCCTCAAAGCCACAGGATCCACATGACGGGCTGTGATATCTTCCCCGTCAATTTCAATCCTACCCTCAACACGACAGGTTTCAATCGTGTCATTCATACGGTTGAGACAACGTAAAAAGCTTGACTTTCCACAACCAGAAGGCCCGATAAAAGCCGTCACAGATCGATCGGGAATATCCAGAGAAACGTCAAAAAGGGCCTGTTTAGCGCCATAATAGACATTCACATCACGAACACATACTTTCATCATATTGTGGCTGGGTTTCTGAAGTTCTTCTCCCTGTTCTGACAAAATCCCCCCCCCATCCAAAAGAATATTTGTTGCCTGCTCTACAGGATTTTTTGCAAGGTTTCCGTCCATCATGAACATGTCCTGTCCCTTTGTCGCTTTAGGGCTTTCTTCTTCTACAGAGGTGTCGTTGTGTGCTCCTGACATAGTTTTTCTCCGACATCACCAGCGTCGCTCATAACGACGGCGCAAATAAACGGCCAGCCCATTGAGGAGGATGACCATGATTAAAAGAATAGCAATGGCAGCAGCTGTTCTCTGCTCAAAAGCACGCTGGGCAGCATCAGACCAGAGATAAACCTGGACAGGCATCACCGTAGATGGTGAGGTAAAAGCATCCGGAACATGCACAACAGCATCCTTAAGACCCGTGGCAAGATTGGAAGCCTGAGAAAAAGCTTCTGCAAAAGGGGGAAGATCGGCGATAAATGCCACCATACCAACGATAAGAAGGGGAGCTGTCTCCCCCATAGCCTGAGCCAGACCAATAATAGAACCCGTCATAATTCCCGGCAGGGCCAGAGGCAAAACATGATGAAATACAGTTTGAACACGGGAAGCACCAACAGCAAGGGCTGCCTGACGGATAGATCCCGGTACAGCTTTCAGGGCTGCACGTGTTGCAATAATCACAGTGGGCAGGGTCATAAGGGCCAGCACCATACCACCAACAAGTGGTGTCGAACGCGGGACATGGAAAAAATTGATAAAAACAGCAAGCCCCAAAAGGCCAAAAATAATGGAAGGCACCGCCGCAAGATTATTGATATTCACCTCAATAAAGTCTGTCCAGCGATTACGTGGAGCAAATTCTTCAAGATAAAGGGCCGCGCCAACACCAAGCGGCACCGCAAGGCCCATGGTGACCAGAAGAACGATCAGAGAACCCCAGAATGCTGAGGCTATTCCGGCAAGCTCTGGCTCACGCGAATCGGGGTTCAGGAAAAGATAGCGGTTAAAATCTTTGCGAATAAGGCTGCGCTTGTGCAAATCCTCAAGCCAGGCAATTTGCTGATCCTTCAGGCGTCTTTGTGCCTGTGGTGTCAGAATTTTCATAAGGCGCCAGTTTCCGGGCTGAAATGCTCCTTCTTCCTGTGTTCCGGAAATGAGAGGAACGGTCACAACATTGTCCGGACCAAGCTCACGAACTTTAAATATCCCGCCACCTGCTTCAATAAGAAGGGAGAAAACACTCTCTGACAGGGTAAGTCTGCCCTGTTTGTCATAAACCTGTCTTAGATTCTCAGCTTTAAGGCGCAGGGCATGGATTTTCTTTTCCCAAAGCCCTGAATCTTCTCCACCCTGTCCCCTCTGTCTCAGGCGCTCTTCCTGTTCTTCAGCCTGGCGTTCAAGGTTTTCTGCTGTTGCAAGGATTTGGTTTTTGAGGGAGATATAAAAGGGTTCAAAAACCGGGGAAGAAGCCTGAAAAACAATCCCGGCAGATCGCCCGGGGGATTTCCCCTCCTCCCCTCCGGGAAGAAGAGAGAGAAGCGTGTCCGGCTCTGAAACTTCCCGCTTTGCAAGACGCCCTTTGAAGTAAAGATCCGCCTCATCAGCAACGGGCATGGAAAATATGATCTCCGTGCCAGTCTTCTCAGGATGGTGTACAACCTCTTTAAGAAGCCGTGATGCATTCAGCGGTGCATAAAGCTGAAACAACTCCCGCAAATTTCTGCGTCCCTTAACAGACGGCACCTGGCTTCGAAAAGCCCCCTGAAGAAGCCTGACATAGTCTGCACGGCGCAAAGCTTCGGGATCACGCTTTCCTTCCGGATCAACAACCTCTTCTTTCAAAGATACAGGAAGGTGAAATTCATAAACCCATAAAGCCTGATAGCCCTGCTGGACAATACGAGCCAGCAGGATCAAAAGAATCCCCACAGCAAGCCCAATAGCAAGCCTGCCATACAGACGAAAACGCGCTTCAGCCCGATCGCGGCCCTTCCGGCGTAAAGCCATCTGGTTTTGTGTTCCCGGAAACCCTGTTTCAGTCATATTTTTCCCGATATTTACGTACAAAGCCAAGGGCCACCAGATTCAGAAAAAGTGTTACAAAAAATAAGGTCAGGCCCAGGGCAAAAGCAGAGAGAGTTTTAGGACTGTCAAAAGCATCATCCCCGGTGATAAGGGCGACGATTTGCACCGTGATGGTCGTGACACTGTCAAGGGGGTTAGGGGTTATCTTAGCGGCCTGCCCCGCCGCCATCACCACAATCATGGTCTCCCCCACTGCGCGGCTTACAGCCAGAAGAAACGCCCCCGCAACCCCCGGCAGGGCAGCGGGTAAAATCACATGTTTGATCGTTTCTGAAGGGGTGGCCCCCAGAGCATAGGAGCCATTACGCAGGCTTTGGGGGACAGCATTAAGAACGTCATCCGACAAAGAGGAGACAAGCGGGATAATCATCACCCCCATCACCACACCTGCGGCCAGAGCATTACGTGCAGAGGCTTCAAGCCCCACAAGACCCGCCACATCCCGCAAAAAAGGGGCAACTGTCAGGGCTGCAAAAAAACCGTAAACGACTGTGGGGACACCCGCCAGGATTTCCAGAACAGGTTTGATCACTTTACGGGTCCGGGGGCTTGCATATTCAGACAGATAAATCGCAGAAAACAGGCCCAGCGGTCCCGCCACCAGCATGGCGATAAGCGTTATCATCCCTGTTCCATAAAAAAGGGGGAGGGCACCGAAAGATCCAGACTGGCCCACCTGATCTTCCCGTAAAGCCGTTTGGGGGGACCAGTGAGCGCCCAGGAAAAAATCCAGAGGATTAACATAGGTAAAAAAGCGCAGGCTTTCCCACAAAAGGGAGGCAATAAGCCCAAGCGTTGTCGCCACAGCAATCGCCGAACATAACATCAGGATAAGGCGTATAAAACGCTCTACTTTAGGCCGCGCGCGAAGCCGGGGCCTGATACGCCACAAAACATAGAAAAAACCAAGAAGCCCTAAAACACACGCCAGAACCAATATAAGAGAGGCAACAGGCATACCCCCCCCACTCTGGGATACAGGTCCGCCCCAAAACCTGTGTGATACCCCATACAGGAAAAGAAGCAGAAAGGGGGGAGACAGGGATCCTAAAACAGCATACCAGCCATAATATCCTGCAAGGGAATGGAGAGGCATATCTGATTTTTTAGCCTGGGATAGAGCATAAGATCGCCCGATAAAAAAGGCAAAAGCTGCTGCCAGGAGGAAAAACACCGCCACAAAACCAGTCATATTTGAAACTCTTTTTCCTCAAATGAGGTCTATTTTCACAAAAACCTGAAATTTTTCTTCATCTGAGACATTGTTGAGAGGACCGCTTTTTGCCCATCATGGCATGTTTTTCACAAGATGGCTATGACTATTTTGTAACAAATTTATGACAGACCGGCGCATGCCTCCAGGCTCCGCATCACACCTTATGCTCCCTTATCCTGCACATATAAAGTTTGAATCTGCGCCAGAGACGGGGCCAGAAACCGGGGCAGAAAACGGCAGAAAACGATTATCCTGTTCCCCATCATATATCCATGGTCTGAACACCCGAAGGAGCTTGCATTTTCTGTAAACCTCTCCTACTCAGAAGAGGCATGTCCTAGCCGGGATAGTGATAGTCAAACACTTCTGGATCGGTAAATTTCCTGGCGCCTTCCGGCTCTCCGCGAAATCGTTGGCCCATGCAGCGGGCGATGTACTGCGCGGTAGCGTGGTTGCTCCATAGCGCCTCACCCAGCTGCTCGAACAGTACAAGGTCTTCTTCAGTCGGTTGGTAAGTTTTATCCCGCTTATAGGTATAGGCGATTTCAATCGCCTGGTTGATCAGACTCACCGCTTCCTCAAGCGGTTGCTTTTGCTTTTTCCTGAAAAACATAATAAACTCCCCTTCATTGCGGTAGCGGCCACCAGAGAGCAACAGTTAAGCTTGCTGGTGACCGGGGAGTTAGTAAACCGCGCATACGCGATCGCGCTGGCCTTTAGGCAAGCCCTGGACATGCGCCAACGCCTCCCCAGCCATAAGGCAAAGGGAGGCACCATTACGGTTGGCACCAACCGGTATGCGAGAGGTTACTACGCCCCAGAATCAGAACACCTGATCCCGCAAACAAAATAACACGCAAAATTGGCTGTGGTCAATTTATTGGGAAAGATAAAGTAAGGCATGCAGGATATTCCGACAGCCAGATTACCTCTACATTTCGATGTGCCGTCTGAGTACCTGAATGCAGACAATTATCTGGTAGCAGTTAACTCCTTTAAGACCTGCCTGTCCGACTTCAACAAACGTCTTTTCCAGGAAAACATTAATTATGAATTTGTCGTCCTACCTTCTGAAATTGGTTCTTTCAAAGGTGTTATAGGAATAGTTTTAAAAAAACCCTTGACAAGCATAATGGTAGTAGGAAGTGTAGCCTCACTAATAGAAAGCGATTTGGTTAAAGGCCTAGTGGAGGGACTTACGGGGCAGAAAATTGACTATTACGAAGCAACTCACAAGGCCGGGGAGTTTCTTGTAGATTTGACTACGGGCTTTTTCTCCACAGAAACAGAAGAACTAGAACGAATGGTTCCAGATTCTCTGAATCTTGACAAATCATTCCATGCGAAAAGCGAGTTTTATAAGGAGTGCATTCATAACTGCTCTGTCTCAGGGGTTGGCTTCACAGACGAACACAAATTTCCTGTTAGGCGTGATAGCTTCCCTAAGCACGTATCCAAAGAAAAGGTACGCTCCGTAAAGTCAGACTTTGTTCTGCATAGAGTAATTGTTGTTTCACCTGTCGATATTGATGTGGATCAGATATGGCGATTTAAAGACCCCATTAGCGGCAAGTCCCTCAAGGCTTATATGCGTGATAAGAATTTTAAGCAAGGCTTCCTTGGAGGCAGGTACCCTCTTAAACAAAGCCGGAAAGATGATCATATAATAATGCTTGTGGAATACAAAAAACAGGAGCGCAACGGCGAAGTAGAGTCAAAAGAAGTGTGCGTTCACACAGTATATACTTTCAATGAAATAGAAATTGTGCCGTTACCAGAAGATAAGAAGGTGGCTGGGATCAGACTTACGGACACACATACTCTTCCAATGGAAGATTTCTGGACTACATAGCTAGTGTATTTACCCGTGTTTACACACTCCAAAATGCCTGAAAATGGCGGTCCCTGGGCAATTCGAACGCCTGGCCTTCACTTTCGCTGAGGCAGGATTCTGCATGAACCCGGTCAGGATCCGCAGGAGTATTGGAGATTGTTCGGAGTCAGGGGTTCTGAAACACAGGCTGTCAGAATAGCGTGAAGCTGATCTTCTATAGATAGCGTTTATCATATAGAATATTCGTTTTGAGACTCTTGCAGTCTCCGCAATCTGCTCCATGCGTGCACTTTTCAATCCACTGTCATGAAAGACCTCGACAGCTGCACTGACAATGTCTTCTCGTTTAGCACTCATGAGGCTCGCCTGTCATGAGCAGGGAACAATATAAACGAAACCGTTTACAAACGTGGGAGGAATGTCGTAAGTAAACAACTATGTTTACGCTCGATGATCAGGGAAACCAACAAATGAACACCTCAACAGCACCGACCGAAGAGCAATTTGCGACGATCAAATCTATGGCTCGTATGTACGTATCGATCGACGGCGACCGCCCTCCAATTTTAGAAAATCCAAACGACTATGGGCTCGATTTCAAAGATGTCACCTTCACCGCCGAAGATGGCCTCAAACTGGCCGGTTGGTTCATTCCGGCAGAGGGCTCAAAACGGCTGGTTATCTGCAACCACCCAGCGACCTTCAACCGCTACGGCTTTCCGGGTCACTTAAAACCGTGGAGCGATTTTCAGGATGTGGAGGTGAAGTTCGGCAGGATCCATAAAGCCTTACATGACGCTGGATACAATGTGCTTGCATACGATCTTAGAAATCACGGGGAAAGTGACACCGCACCGGACAATGCCTGGGGACAGGGCTTCTATGATGAATACAGGGATGTTCTGGCAGCTTTTGATTTCGTAAAATCGAACGACAGGCTGAAAGATATGAAGATCGGTCTGTTCAACCCATGCGCAGGTGGTGGGGCCGCCATGCGAGCCATGACCGAGCGCCCGGAGTATTTTGAAGATGTGAAAGCATTTGTCTGCGCACAGCCAGCGTCGATCAACATAATGTCGAAGATTGCATTGGATGGTCTGGGGATGGGAGAGTTCTATGATCTCCTGGCGAAAGAGATCAAAACCATCAGAGGCGTCGATCTGAACCAGATGACACCTCATATTCATGCGAACAGTATCACAATGCCAACTTACATCGTTCAAAATAAAGAAGATGCCTGGACAATTCCTGACGATGTGCAAACCACGTATGACTTGATTCCGGGTGAGAATAAAAAACTACACTGGATAGAAGACGGAGATACAAGGCGCTTCATCGGCTACAATTTCTTTGGTGAACATCCGAAGAGCATGATCGAGTGGTTTGACAGGTACATGGCGCAACCACACCGCCCGTTCAGGTGCGCACCTGAACCACTGACCGACTAACGCCAGGGCAGGCTATGTGAACATGATCGCGTGAAAGCACGCCATTTATGATAGCGATAATGAAAAATCGTGTGGCAAACTTTGCTATATTCCATAGTCTGTCTTCGACTGAAGTCGGAGGGGTTACTCCCAATGTCGGGCCCTAAAAGCAAAACCGTCAACCAGTTTTTCCACGCTACCGAGAGATTCTGAGCTGTCTGGCATTTCATAAATGGGGTTGCTATGTTCTACTATCCAGCTAGGTATCTTATGTGAAAATGGCGGTCCCGAGGCGATTCGAACGCCTGGCCTTCGCCTTCGGAGGGCGACGCTCTATCCAGCTGAGCTACGGGACCTTTAAAATCTGACCGGAGACCAGAGAGAAGCCAGGGCCAAAGCCCCTGTGCCATACTGTACCCCGTTGACCGGTCAATTCTGTGACGCCCGACACGCCCAGGGACAATCCCACAGCCTGCCATGCCTCACAAGAGAGACTCCAGACAACAGAAGCTAGGGGAAGTGTGGCAGGAAAGCAAGATAGTTTCTTCCCCCCGCCTCACCTCCGGCCTGCCCTGTCACCGGACGTCACCACGGAGGACAAATCCTCCTCTATAACCACACCCACCTTTTCCCCCTCCACAGGGGCATGCTTTATGTGTGTATACGCCGTCCAGAGCGTTTGTGTCTTCTCTTCCCTAAGCTCCACCTCAACAAGTGCTCCCCGAAGACGTCGGCGCAAAACATGTGCACAAACCTCATGAGCCTTCTCATAAGGGTGAAGAGAAAGACCTTCCGGCCGTACCAGAGCTGTGGCCTCTTCCCTCTCCTGAACAGAGGGGGGGGCACGAAGAGGACCAAACGGGGTTGCAAGCCAGCCCTCATGCACTTTCCCTGTCCAGACATTGACAGCCCCTGTCAGACGGGCAGCCTCAGCAGAAAGAGGGGTCAGATACACCTCCTCCGGTGTCCCCGTTTGCAGGACACGCCCCTCTGCCATCAGGACAAGCTGATCCGCGATGAGAAGAGCTTCCTCAGCATCATGAGTCACTATTAAAACAGCAGCACCGCTTTGCCTGACCTGTGCCAGGGCCTGATCACGAATATGACGACGCAAAGCAGCATCAAGGCTTGAAAATGGCTCATCCATCAAAACAAGGGAGGGTGAGGTCACAAGAGCCCGTGCAAGGGCCACGCGTTGCTGCTCTCCCCCGGAAAGCTCGTGAGGATAAGCACCCCCCCGCCCTTCCAGACGCGCGGCCTGAAGACTTTGCTCCACCAGCTCTTTTCGGGACGATCTGCCCTTAAGCCCAAAAGCAATATTTTCTTCAACCTTCATATGGGGAAAAAGAGCATAATTCTGAAAAACAAGACCAAGGCCGCGCTGTTCAGGGGGGAGGGTATAACCAGATCCGGACACCAGCTCTCCTTCGAGATGAACAGACCCCTCGTCAGGGTTTTCGAGGCCCGCAATCACCCGTAGCAGAGTTGTCTTTCCACTGCCTGAGGGACCGAGGACTGCCGTGACACTCCGGGCTTTAAGCTCTAAATCCACCCCTTTGAGGACCGGGCGCCCGCTCAGGTTTTTCACAAGGCCAGCAGCCTTCAAAACTATATGATCCTTCTGCAACATACTCCTTCATACCTCCTGACGGCGCTGAAGAACAAGGACAAACCTTAAGGCCAGCGTCATGGGAATAAGGCAAAGGGCTATCAGAACAAGAGAGGGCAAAGCAGCCTGAGCAAGACGCTCATCAGAAGCATAGGAATGTGTCATCACCGCAAGTGTTTCAAAATTTGCAGGACGTAAAATCATAGTGGCCGGCAGCTCCTTCAGTGTTTCAACAAAAACAATGGCCCAGGCAGCCATAATCCCCCCCGCCGCCAGAGGCATATGAATACGCTTTATCAGGCGCCAGGGGCTGGCCCCTAAACTTCGTGCAGCAGAGTCAAGTTCGGGCCTGATTTTACTGAATGCCGCCTCACACGGGCCAAGGGCCGGGGCTGCAAAACGGGTTTGATACGCATATATGAGGGCTATGAACCCTATCACGCCTAAACCTGCGGACTGGGGCGTCATCATCAGCACATGCCGGACAGCCCCAAAAATGACCAAAAGCCCAAGGGCTGCCACAGCACCGGGGACAGCATAACCAAGACTTGCAAGATTTAAGCTTATCCTCGCCAGTTTTTGACGTGTACGCAGTGCATACGCCCCCAAAAAACCAAAAAGAGCTGCCAGAACACCTGACAAAAAAGCCAGACTTAAACTGTTGAAAAGAGCGTCTGTAAAAGGTCTGGGAGGTGTATTGGTGAGGGCCAGAAAGACAAGCCGCATAACAGGGAAACCCAAAGAAAATAGCAAGGGGAGCGTAAGAAGAAACACCACACCAAAGGCAGGCCAGGCCTTAAGACGTGTTCGGGAAATCCTGCGTGCAAGATCTTTTTGTGCAAAACGATGTGTCTGGCCACGCTGTACGCGTTCAAGAGTAAGAAGAAGAGCTGCAAACCCCAACATCAAAAGGGCAAGTTCAGCAGCAGCTGTTATAGAACCTGCCCCTGCCCAGGCCCGCATCACCCCCACGGTGAACGTTGTCGCCCCCAAATGTATGACCGTACCATAATCAGCAAGGGCTTCCATGGCCACCAGAGCCATGCCTGTCGCAAGAGCAGGTCGCGCCAAAGGCAGGCTAATACGAAAAAAAGTTTTAAAAGGGCCAGCGCCCAGCATGCGCGCAGCGTCCCGGCTTCCATGGGCCTGCTCTAAAAAAGCAGACCGAACAATCAGATAGACATAAGGATAAAGAGAAAGGGAAAAAATAAAGCCCACTGCCCAAACTCCGCTGAAATCTGGCAGACTATAGGCAAACCTCTCCCCAAAAAGCTCCGCCATCTCATGCCTTACAACCCCACCGGAGCCCATAAGATCGGCATAAGCATAGGCCAGAACATAGGCTGGTGCCCCAAGTGGCATGGCAAGCAACCATTCAAAATGACTGCGTCCCGGAAAATCATAACGTGTGACAAGCCAGGCCGTGCTTACACCTATGATCGCCGCCCCACACGCAGACAGGACCATCACCCCAAGCGTTGTCAGCGTATAATGAGGGGCCAGCGTTATAAGAAAATGGCGTGTATATCCTTCACTATCACCAAACAGCACGAGGAAAACAAGCGCGAACAGGGGAAGGACAGCTAAAAAAGCCGCCGGAGCGACCCATCCCGCAGGCGTAAACCGGGGCAAGGAAAAGGGCCACCTCAAAAAGCGCCGGGACCGTGCGCATCTTCCAGATGACCCATCCATCTTTTCTTAAACCTGCTTAAGGCCACCGGACCTTGTCAAAAATGATCTGAGCTTCACGCTGATATTGTCCATAACGTGCAACATTGAGGGGATCAACCTTAAACTTCCCAAGCTCTGTCAAAACAGGATCTGTATAGACAACTGTCCCGACAACAGGATATTCACGATTACCCTCCGCCAGGATAAGCTGAGCCTCATCACTGAGCAAAAACTCCAGAAAGGCTTTCGCCGCTTCAGGGTTTGGTGCACCTTTGGCAAGACCCACCCCGGAAATATTGATATGCACACCACGTGTGTCCTGATTGGGCCATATCAGCCCCACTTTTTCAATAAGGGCACGATCAGCAGGCTTATCAGAATGAGCCAGACGCGCATAATAATAATGGTTCACAACAGCAATGTCACAAACACCAGCGCCAACGGCCCTGATTTGATCTGTGTCGCCCCCCCGGGGCCTGCGTGCAAGATTGTCATGAACGGCTCTGGCCCATTGTTCTGCCTTCTCTGCACCATGCTCTGCAATCATGGAAGCCAGAAGAGACTGATTATAAATATTGCCGGAAGAGCGGATACAAATTTTACCTTTCCAGCGTGGATCAGCAAGACCTTCATAAGAGCTCACCTCTGAAGGATCTACAACACCCTTACGATAGACCAAAACACGTGCACGACGTGTTATTCCAAACCAAAAACCCTCAGGATGGCGAAGATTTTGAGGGACTTTTTTCTCAAGAGCCTCAAAAACAAAGGGCTGAAAAAGACCAGCCTGCTCTGCCCGCCAAAGACGTCCCGCATCCACCGTGATGATAATGTCTGCAGGGCTTGTGGATCCATCTGCCCTGATTTTTTCAATCAAAAGATCACCGCCGGCTTCTACCAGCCTGATTTGAATACCTGTTTTGTCTTCAAAAGCCTTATAAAGTTTTCTGTCAGAGTCATAATGACGTGCAGAATAAACATTGAGGCTCTGAGACATTTTTTTCTCTGCCCCGGCAAAACCTGTTGTCAAAAACATCAGAGTGAAAAAAGCACCCGCACAGGATAAAAACCTGCCCACGCCTTTGTATATAATCATGATACCTATACCCCTCTCATTCCAAATCTGCCTGGGCTTTGCAGCCCTCAATAAAAAGATAGTTGCTCATAGCTTATGGCGCAAAGCTCAACAGCTTGTCAAGAATGCATCTTAAAATCAATATGTAGAAAATAACATGTTTTGGGGGCAGGGAGTTTCCCCTGACCTTTGTGAAACCTGTCACCCTCTGCGTATCAGGAGCAAGTCTGATATTGTCACTTCTGTGTATCAGAACAGGACACGTGGGTTCATAATATTGTGAGGATCCAGGCTTTGCTTTAAAGACAGCATGAGGGCACGCCCCACAGGGGACTGCCGTTTTTGAAGCTCAGCTTTTTTCAAAAGACCAATACCATGTTCTGCTGAAAGAGAGCCCCCATGCTTCTCCACCAGATCATAGATCAGCGTATCCATATCTTCTCTTAAACCCATAAAATGCCTGCTGTCCATGCCAGGAGGGGGAAGGATATTAAAATGCAGATTACCATCTCCTACATGACCAAAAGGCAGGGGCCTGGCTTCCGGGATTTCGTTCTGGATGGCATGGGTGGCCTCCTGAAAAAAAGGCTCCAGACGGGCCAGCGGAAGAGAAATATCATATTTCAAAGATGGCGATGTTTTTTTCTGGGCCTCAGAAAGACTCTCACGTAAGCGATAAAAAGCCTTTTTCTGTGTTTCGTTTTGTGCCAGAACCGCATCACGTATAAGCCCTTTGTCCAGGGCCTGACTTAAGATGTTTTCCGTGAAAGCCTGAGCCTCCACGCCTTCAGCCATATTAACCTCGATAAGACCATGCCAGGGCCAGATTTGTTTGAGAGGTTTGCGTGTGTTGGGAATTGTCTCAATCACCAAATCAAGGGCTGCCTGCGGGAGAATCTCAAACATAGAAAGATTCCCAGAACTTTTTTCCTGAATAAAATGCAGAAGTTCAGGGGCTTTTTTAAGACTCTCAAGACCAGTCCAGACAAGTATATGCTCCTGAGGACGTGGGAAAAGTTTCAGGCAAAGGGCTGTTATGATCCCCAGTGTCCCCTCTGCACCGATAAACATGTGTTTGAGATCATACCCCGTATTGTCTTTGCGTAAGCCTTTAAGATGGGACCAGATTTGCCCATCCGGCAGGACAACCTCAAGCCCAAGAACCAGATCACGCATCATACCATAACGCACAACATGAACACCCCCCGCATTGGTGGACGCTGCTCCCCCTGCTGTTGCCGACCCTTCAGAGGCAAGGCTTAAAGGAAAAAGCCGCCCTGCCTTGCATGCCTCTTCCTGTATCGTTTTCAGGGTCACCCCTGCCTCAACACAGATGGTGTTATCTAAAGGATTGACAGAGCGTATAAGGGTTTGACGGCTGAGAGAGAGGAGAATTTCCCCTTGAGGCATCTGCCCCCCGACAAGCCCCGTATTCCCTCCCTGAGGTGTAATAGCCTGCCCGGCCTCAGCACACAAACGCACAGCCTGAGCAGTCTCCTCCACTGAAGCCGGCATAATCATAAGGGGAGTTTCCCCATGATACTGACCCCGCCATTCTTCAAGATGGGGCCTTAGCCGGTCCGGATCACGTGTCCATCCATCTGGCCCTAAAAGATTTTGAAGTTTTTCAAAACTATCCTGCATCGTGTTGTTCATCTCCAAGACCCCACACCTGACCTCAGTTTATATCACAAAAACAAAATCTAACAGGGCAGACACTCCCTTAAAACATTCTCACGGTTTATGCCTGCCATTCAGCAATCCAGTCCTGAAGAAGAACATGCCTGATATGTCTTCCGGACTGTTGTCTCATCTATCAAAAGAGCAGGACAGGCTTTCTTCAGGATAAAAAGAAAAATAGAGAGAGCCCCCTCTCTGCTTCGGTCTTCACAATCTGCACAACAGGATGATATCTTTCCTGATTGTCCGTCCGGGATAAATGAACTCAGGTTTTTTTTGAAAACACTTTCAGTGTATAAACGACTCTTTATTGTAAGGGGACCTCCCAGAACAAATATCTGCAAAAGAGCCCTCCCCCTCTAAAAGACAGAAGGAACATGGATAACAGAAACTATATAGCTCCGGGCTTTGAGAAGGTTTATGACGTTTTTATCTCTCATTTTGAACAGGGATTAGAGCAGGGTGCTGCTTTTTGTGTGTATCACCATGGTGAGCTTATCCTTGATCTCTGGGCCGGCTCCAAAGACCGAAAGGGCGAACATCCGTGGGAGAGAGAGACCCTCGCCCCGGTCTTTTCTGTTTCCAAAGGTCTCTCTTCTCTTCTTCTTGCGCTTTTAGTTGAGGAGGGAGAGCTTGATTATGACCAGCCTGTCAAAGATATCTGGCCAGAATTTACAGGTTATGGGAAAGAACATCTAACCCTTGCTCAGCTTCTCTCCCATCAGGCTGGCCTCTCAGGGTTTCGTATACCTGTGGACTGGTTTGAGACACGGGCTGTCGTCCGGCGACTTGAAGAGATGGAGCCCTGGTGGACACCCGGGACATATAGTGGCTATCATCCCATCAGCTGGGGAAGTCTGGCCGGAGAGATGGTTGTGCGTGCCACGGGACAATCTCTCGGGACATTGTGGCGTGAGCGACTTAGCAAGCCCTATAATCTTGATGTTCATCTTGGTCTCCCCCGTCAGGAACATGGGCGCATTTGTGATATTCTCAAACCAAAACAACCACCTCGCCTTGGGGAGATAACACCGGAAAAACGTGCAGCCTTTCTGGAGCCCTGGTCCTCACCGGGACGGGGCCAACATCTTACAGCCTGGCGGGAAGCAGAGTTTCCTGCCGCCAATGGCCATGGTACAGCACGCGGAATTGCAGAAGCCTTTTCCATGATTAGTACAGGCGGTTTTCTTAAAGGTCAAAAAATTCTAAGCCCGCAAACACTCCATGCCCTGACACAGGTGCGCCGTGAAGGGGCAGATCGTATTTTACCCTTCACCCTGTCCTGGGGGGCAGGAATTCTACGTAACACACCCCATTTTTTCTATGGACCGGGAACAAAGACTGTGGGGCATTCTGGCTGGGGTGGATCCTGTGTTTTTGCGGATCCGGAACGCAACATTTCCGCAGCTTATGTGATGAATCAGCAATCTTCACACCTTTTAGGTGATCCCCGCCCTCTCAGCCTCATTAAAGCTTTATATGAGGCTCTCAATAGGAGAAAAGTAGGTTCTGTGTAAGGATCATAAAAACAAAATGGTTAAAGCCTCACATAATTGTAACAAACTTTGTTCCAACGAATGATCTGGCAGTTATCCACTTGTTGAAATATGCTCACTGTTTGTTAATTGCTTTAATAAGTTCTTCAAAACCTAATGCAGGTTTTTTACGATGGACCACCCTATGGCAGTTTGCGCATAATATTTTAACTTGTTTAAGGCTGGTTTTTATTTCTTGATTCCATTCTGAAGAGGGACGTTCAGATAAAACATTTTCATGATGGCATTCAATATACCCCTCACCTAATTCGCCATACTTACTTTTGAAATCAAACCCACACGCTTGACACTTGTATCCATAAGTTTGTTTTGCTGCTTTAACCAATGCCTGATTTCTAAAAAAAAATATGTTTCTCGCTCTTTTCGCTTTCCTTCTGCAAATTCCTGTAAAACAACCTCATTTTTTAAAAATTCAAAATCTAACTCAGAGCATTGATTAAGTAATGTGAATAGCTTTTGAGTACACTGAGATAAGTATTTCCCTTGAGACAATCTTATGTCGGACTCTCCGTTTGTTAGATTATATATATTGAATGGATAAAATTTCGGTAAATCATTTACTATTTCCTCCCTCAAAACTGCATCAAAAATTCTTGTAAAACTCTTTATTTCAACCGGGGTTTTCAGTTGTTCAAATGATTCTAACTCAATTCTATAAAATTCATTTGCCCAGCTCCAATTACCTGGAGAAGGGGGGAAAAGAGTGGTTTTCTTACAGTTTTTTGATACGACTAAAGTTCCATGAAAAAAACGTTTTCCTCCGATCTTATAAAAATGGATCACCCTATCTCCTTTTTCAGGTTGGTTCATAAGATCATAAATTTTCATGCCGGTTTTATTTGTTGTTGGACTCCATAAACAAGTCCCATATTCCCACCCAGGCCCACCATGTTGGTGATCTTCTTGTGTAATTTCAATCCACATCTACCCCCCCCCCTAAAAAATCAAAACCATCCCTCATTAACTTTTATATCATTAGCTAATTGTTTCTGAACAATCTGGATCCGTCCGTTAAATTTCACTCCACTGTGACAGATTTTGCGAGATTGCGGGGCTGGTCAACATCTGTCCCTTTATGAACAGCGGTGTGATAGGCCAGCATATGCACAAGGGGCGTATAGATAAGGGGTGCTGTAAAAGGTGTGGTTTCAGGGGCTTCAAGACAGGCCGCTGGCAAACCTTCGGCGGCCTCAAGGCCCTTTTTATCTGAAATCATCAAAATACGTCCCCCACGGGCGGCAACTTCCTGAATACCGGAAAGGGTTTTTTGAAACAAAGGCCCGGTTGGGGCAAGAAAAACAGCCCAGACCTTCTCATCAATAAGGGCTATGGGACCATGTTTCAGCTCCCCGGCGGGATAGCCTTCTGCATGAATATAAGACGTTTCTTTGAGCTTCAAAGCAGCCTCCAGAGCCAGAGGATAAAGCCCCCCGCGCGCAAGACAGAGAATATCACGGGCACGGGCAAGATCCGCAGCACAGGCTTCAAGACAATGTTCCTGTTCCGGACTAAGACCAAGCTGGCCCGGAACCCTCAGCAGATCCGTGATAAGCCGTTCTTCTTCTTCCACCTTCAAAACACCGCGCTGCTGCCCTGCGCTTAAGGCAAGACCTGCAAGGCCTGTCAACTGGGCTATATAAGCTTTTGTAGAGGCTACACCGATTTCAGGGCCGGCATGAACAGGTAAAAAGATATCCGCTTCCCTGGCAAGGGTTGAATGCTCCACATTAACAAGAGCTGCGGTTTTGAGCCCCTGGGCCTTAGCAAAACGCAAAGCAGCCAGTGTATCAGCCGTCTCCCCGGACTGAGAAATAGCCACAGCCAGCGTCTTTGGGTGCACAACAGGGTTTCTGTGGTGGAATTCAGAGGCAATTTCCACATCACAGGGCAGTCCCGCATGGGTTTCAAACCAAAAACGTGCCGAAAGCCCCGCATACCAGGCGGTACCACAGGCAAGAAAGACCAGACGTTCAAATTCTGAAAAATCAAGATGTTGAGGAGGGAGAGCCTTCCCCTGTAAAGGGTTGATATAGACGCCCAGTGTACGCGCTGCGGCCTCGGGTTCTTCATGGATTTCTTTATGCATAAAATGGCGGTAATTACCTTTTTCAGCCTGAGCCGGTCCCCCCTGAAGAGCACGCACAGGGCGCACAACAGGTCTGTCATCACCATCAAAAAGCTCTATACCATCAGCACGGACAAGACCCCAGTCCCCCTCCTCAAGATAGGAAACTGTCTGGACGAAAGGGGCAAGGGCGACCGCATCAGAGGCTAAAAACATCTCCCCCTCTCCAAAACCTAAAACAAGGGGGCTGCCCCGCCGTGCGATCAGCATGATATCCTCTTCTCCCTCAAGAAGAACGGCAAGGGCATACGCTCCGCTCAACTGTTTTAAGACCTCTGAAAATGCTGTCAGAGGATCTGATACGGTCTCCAGTTTTACATCCAGAAGGTGTGCTATGACTTCTGAGTCTGTCTCCGTCTTAAAAACACGGCCCTGTTGGAGAAGCTCTTTGCGTAACAGGCGGAAATTCTCAATAATTCCGTTGTGGACAAGGGCGACACGACCCGCACAATGCGGGTGTGCATTTTTCTCTGTCGGGGCCCCATGCGTGGCCCAGCGGGTGTGCGCAATTCCTGTTCGCCCTTCAAGGGGGTGTTTTTCGAGAGCTTTTTCAAGATCCCTGATGCGCCCTACAGTGCGGCGACGTTTCAACTCTCCCTTATGATGAACACATAAACCTGCCGAATCATAGCCTCTGTATTCTAAACGTCTTAAAGCATCCACAAGACGGTCCACCGTGTTTTTATGTCCAACCAAACCAACAATGCCACACATGATTTTTCCTTGTTTTCTGGATTTTCTTTTTTTAATTTAGTAAAGAAAGCTGAGGAGAGAAGTCCGTTTCTCTCTCATATCACCTTTTTTTTGCATGAACAGCGACTATAGAGACAAGATTTATGAAAAAAAAGTACTTTGGAACAGACGGCATGCGTGGGAAGATCAACACCTCCCCCATGACAGCTGAGACCATTTTGCGCCTTGGCATGGCAGCAGGAAAACATTTTAAGCAGCATAAGGGGCGCCATTCTGTTGTTATTGGCAAAGATACCCGTCTTTCTGGCTATATGCTGGAGCCTGCTTTGGTCGCGGGTCTTACAGCTGTGGGTATGGATGTTCTCCTTTTCGGTCCTTTGCCAACACCGGGGGTCGCGATGATGACACGCTCCCTGCGGGCTGATATGGGGGTTATGCTGTCTGCGTCTCATAATTCTTATGAGGATAATGGTATCAAACTTTTTGGACCGGATGGCCATAAGCTTGATGACAGGACAGAGCTTGCCCTTGAGCGCCTTATGGTAGAAGGGCTTGATGAGGGGCTGGTGCCTCCTTCTGATCTTGGCCGCGTGAAACGTATTGATGATGCTCAGGCACGTTATATTGAAATTGTCAAAGCTTCTTTTCCTGAACGATTACGGCTTCATGGGTTGCGTCTGGTTGTGGATTGTGCGCATGGGGCAACATATAAGGTGGCCCCGGCGGCTTTGTGGGAGCTTGGGGCCGAGGTTATTCCTGTAGGGGTTGAGCCCAATGGGCTTAATATTAATAAAGGCTGTGGTTCAACGCATCCACAGGCCATGCAGGAGATGGTTCGTGAGTATCGTGCTGATCTTGGCCTTGCCCTGGATGGGGATGGGGATCGTCTTATTCTCTGTGATGAGAAAGGTGATCTTGTCGACGGAGATCAGATTTTAGCCCTGATTGCTGAGAGGCTGGCACGTCAGGACCGTCTGGCAAAAAAAGGGGTTGTCGGGACAATTATGTCCAATCTGGGGTTAGAACGTTTTTTGACAGAACAGGGCCTCAGGCTGGAGCGTACACGTGTCGGCGATCGGTATATTGTAGAGCGCATGCGTGAGAAGGGCTATAATCTGGGGGGGGAGCCCTCTGGCCATCTTGTTCTTTCAGACTATAGCACCACCGGGGATGGTCTGATAGCAGCTTTGCATGTTCTGGCAGCCCTTATTCGTGAGAATCAACCTGCCAGTACACTGCTCCGCAAATTCACCCCTGCCCCACAAATCATGCGTAATGTGCGCTATCATGGTCCCTCCCCCCTGGAGAGCAAGCAGCTCAAAACAGCGATGAAAGAGGCAGAACTGGCTCTGAAAAACAAAGGCCGGCTTGTGGTACGTGCTTCAGGGACAGAGCCTGTTGTCCGGGTGATGGCCGAGGGTGAAGATGAAACTCTGATCCGGCGTATTGTTGACGATCTCGCCAGTATCGCCCAAAAAGCTGCAGCATGACCTTTCAGAAAAGGAAAGGCAAGAGAAGACAAAAAAATTGAACAGGAAATTTTTTCATACCGTAAAAAAACATAGTGAATCAGTTTTTTATATCCTTTTCAGGAAAGTCTCTTCTTCTCAACTGTCCAGATAAGCTATAGCGCGTTTAAGCAATACATCGGGACCATTTCCAAAATCAGCAGGTGAGAGGTCAGGAGGTCCCCACTCATGGCGGGGAGTACCATCAAGGTGACGCAAATCATAGGTGGGCATCTGAACAGATAAGCCTGTCCTCTTATTGATTTCAAACTTTTCTATACCTCCTGCAAGCCCTGCCATTTTGCTGCCCATGACATGGGCACGGCCTGACCCATCCAGCCCAACCGCCATGCCTTCGCCCATACTGCCCGTCCAGCGTCCGACCAGAACAACAACAGGCTTATTATAAACCCATGGGCCCTTTGGGTTCAGGCGATGTATATGGGATTCACCTCCCTTTTCCACACTCACCTGATAAGGCACTGGTTGGGAGACAAAACGCCCTAATATGGGTTCAGCAACATGTGTTCCTCCTCCACCCGGGGTGTTTCTGAGATCGAGAATAAGTCCCCTGCTTGTTTTCAGGACTTCTAAAGCTGCGTCAAAAGCTTTGATCGTTTCTCTCTTCCCTAAGCTGTTTTCAATCCGAATATACCCAATATTGTTCTGGAGTTTTCGCCATGAAACCGTTCCCTTTTCAGGTGCTGGCTCTGGTGCACCGGGGTCAAACTTTAAAAGCTGACCTTTTCTCCTGATTGCAAAATATCGTGGTTCGTGCCTATACCCTGCAAGGGCAGCATTGAGAGCCCATAGCATGCGTTTTTTAGGAGCTGATTCTTTAAGAAAATGCATACGTGTCTTCGCCAGCTCAATTGGAGAAAAGCCATTCAGGCTTATAAGTTCATCGCCCAGCCTGATCCCTTTGCTGGTGGCACCGCCAAAAGGGCGCAACCCTGTAACAATGTATCTCCCCTGATAAAGATCAACCCACATATCCGCCCCTGTAGGAACTATTCTTGGGGAGGTTTCCTGATGTCTGTTCAGGGAGATATGAGGATCATAAAGCTCATCTAAAAGGGCTTCCAAAACAGAAAGACTCTGTTGTGGATTTTTGAGGGCCTGCATATCTTTGACAGATTGTTCACAGGCATGGTTCCAGTCTGTCTGTTTTTGGTCAAAGTAAACATAGTTCTCACGAACAGCAGAACACAAACGATTCACACTGTCCACAGCCTGGGGAAGAGCAACAGAGTCCAACCTGTTTTGAGGAGAGGCATATGTGGGAGACAGAAACAGAGCAAAAACCAAACTGAGGAGGAGCATAGGTTGGGATATGATGTTCATGATTGAGTCTTTTTCTTAAGCTTTATAGTGATGAAAGGGTGATCGGCATTGTGGTTCGGCATTGTGTTTTTGTCTTTAAAACAGAGCTTTGAATGCTGCAACCATATTCATTCTCTGAAACTCTCTCAACATGAGAGACAAAGTTCATATCCTGGTCAAGACTGTTTCTCTTTGCCTTCTTTTCAGACCAACAAGCCCAGCGCGTACTCTCTTGACTCTCTCACCTGCGTGCCCCTAACCTGATGTTCTGATCCTGTCTCCTACCTTAATAAAGTGGCAGGACTGGCACTGTGTGGTTCATGAGGAACACAGTCCTCTACGTCTTTCCTTAATACCAGAGAAGGGTAACCGTCTTCAATAACACGTCTCACTTCCTTCAACCCTGCATTTTTACAAGCACAGACTGACCTGAAATTGTCCTTCCTGACACAAACAAAACAAACTTTTTCTTCAGGAAACGCCTTCTTTGCCACAAAGGAGATATAAGAATCAATCAGTTGAGAGCCCAAACCTCTGTTGATGTTGAGAGGTTCCCCTATGAAATAGTCTATGGCAAACCCATGATCTTCTTCAAGGGTTTTAGCATGTTCAGGGAAGTCTATAACTCTATAAGACTGAAGATAAGCGCATGCATTATTGTTCAACAAAGCCATGTGCATTTTTACAGGGTGGTTTTCATCAAGTCTGGGCTGATATTTGGAGATGACCTGTTCTGGAGTTATGTCTTCAGGTTGAAAAAATTCTCTAACATGCTTTTCATGAAGCCATTTATGAAGTGTGCTGAAGTCTTCTGAAACTGTTTTTCGAAACTTAAATTTCAATGAAACTTATTCCCACTCAATCGTGCCCGGGGGTTTGGAAGTCACATCATAGACAACGCGGTTGACCCCTTTAACTTCATTGATAATGCGTGTCGCAGCACGCCCCAGAAACTCCATAGAAAAGGGGTAAAAATCAGCGGTCATCCCATCCGTTGAGGTCACAGCCCTTAACGCCAGAACATATTCATAGCTACGGCCATCTCCCATCACGCCAACCGTGCGTACAGGTAAAAGAACACAAAAAGCCTGCCAGATTTTATCATAAAGGCCAGCTTTGTGAATTTCTTCCAGATACACAGCATCGGCTTCACGTAAAAGCTCAAGCTTTTCTTCTGTGACAGCACCGGGGCAGCGAATGGCAAGGCCAGGACCCGGGAAAGGATGGCGGTGGACAAAAGAGGACGGCAGGCCAAGCTCCTCCCCCAACACCCGTACCTCATCCTTGAACAAATCGCGTAAAGGCTCAATCAGTTTGAGATTCATACGCTCTGGCAACCCCCCCACATTATGATGGGATTTGATGGTCACAGAAGGCCCGCCCGTGGCTGAGACACTCTCAATCACGTCAGGATAAAGTGTTCCCTGAGCCAGAAAGCCAGCCCCGTCAATCCTGCGGGCCTCTTCCTCAAAAACCTCCACAAAAAGCCTGCCAATGATTTTTCTTTTACGCTCCGGATCCTCAACACCCTGAAGGCCATCTAAAAAGAGCTTTGAGGCATCGCGGCGAATAAAGGGAATATGATAATGTTCACGGAAAAGGTGTTCGACTTCATCCGCTTCGCCTTTGCGCATCAGCCCCGTATCCACCAGAACACAGGTGAGACGATCCCCAATAGCCTGATGCAAAAGTACGGCTGTAACAGACGAATCAACACCCCCGGAAAGCCCGCAAATCACATGAGACTCCCCAAGATGAGCCTGTGCTTTGGCAATGGCTTCCTCCCGAAAGCCGGCCATGGTCCAGTCACCCTTAAAGCCCGCTATTTCAAAGAGAAAATTCTTCAAAATCTGAGTCCCTTTTACGGTATGGACAACCTCCGGGTGAAACTGCACACCATAAAAACCACGTTCCTCATCAGCAATCGCAGCATAGGGCGCATGGTCACTTGTCCCGAGAACCCTGAACCCCCGGGGCAGGCGCGTGACCTTATCCCCATGACTCATCCACACAGAGACTGTCTCCCCCTCTTGTGCAACATGCTTCCATAAGGGGCTGGGAGAGACAATTTCAAGCGCGGCGCGGCCAAATTCACGTTTCTCACTGGCCTCAACCCCGCCCCCCAAATGCGCACATAAAAGCTGTTCACCATAGCAAATCCCCAAAAGAGGAACGCCATAAGAAAAAAGAGCGGGATGAGCTTCCGGCGCATTGTCATCAGAAAGACTGGCAGGACCCCCGGAAAGAATAAGAGCTTTTGGAGAGAAATTCTCTAAAAAATCCTGATCAACGCGATGAAAGGGATGGACCTCACAATAAACACCCTGTTCCCGCAGACGGCGCGCGATGAGCTGGGTCACCTGAGAGCCAAAATCAACGATAAGGGCACGTTCATGAACAGATGTCATAAGTTTCTCCTTCAAAAAGGGGCACAAAAGAGAAATTTTATGCCGGCGGCCCCCTGTCTGTTATGCTGTTTGTGCAGGAAAGTCTGGTAAAAAGTCAATATACCTTTTCCTGAAAGACAAACCCCTGCCGGAAGGCAGGAAAATTCAGACAGGGGAAAGAGTTCGGACTTTTGTTGATCTTTGACTGAAAACCTGACGTTTAGCCTCCATCCTGAATATTTTTATAAAAATCTATATTATCTTCCTCCCCAAACATGCTATGGGGGAAAGTTGAGGGTGTTTTAAAGCATGCTTTTTAGAAAAAATACCCAAAGAAAGAGTTTTGTGGAACACCGCTATGCCAGACAATAAACAGGAAGACTTAACACAGGGCTCTGTTTTCCATCACCTTTTACGTCTTCTTATTCCTTTCAGCTTTGCGTTATTTGCGATGATGTCTGCGGGTCTTGTGGACTCTCTTTATATCGGTCACCTCGGGAAAGAGCCCCTTGCTGCTATGGGTTTTGTCCTTCCCCTTATGTTTCTGGTCCAAAGTGTTTCCATTGGCCTTGGTGCCGGGGCATCTTCTGTGGTGTCACGTGCTGCGGGCGAAAAGGATCAGGCGAAACTGCAAAGGCGTGCTATGGCGTCTTTATGTCTGACTTTTTTTGTAATGCTGACCATTTCAGTTCTGGGGATGATTTTTATTGATCCTATTCTTGCTTTTCTGGGGGCCAGCGACAACGTACAGGGCTTTGCACGTTCTTATATGCATATTTGGCTGTTGAGCCCTCTTATAAGCTCTGTTCCTATGATTGCCGGCAGTATTTTGCGGGCTACGGGCCAGGCTTTCTGGCCCAGCATGATCATGGTTCTGGCCGCCCTTATCAATGCTATTCTTGACCCTTTTCTTATTTTTGGTCTGGGCCCCTTTCCGCGTATGGAGATGGGGGGCGCTGCCCTTGCAACAGTTGTTGGAAATATTTTTGCCCTGGGTTTTGCGTTTATTCTGTTAAAGCGATCGGCTTTAATCCATTTTAGCTGTCTCTCCCGGAAGTCTTTGGTACAGTCATGGAAAGAAATAGCACGCGTTGGTCTTCCTGCTTCAGCGTCCAATGCCATAGGTCCCATCGCCATCACCTTAGCAACAGCAGGCCTGGCACGCCTTGCAGGAGAGGCCGCCATTGCAGGTTATGGTGCAGGTTCACGCCTGGAAATGTTCATAGCATCACCTCTTTTTGCCTTAAGTGCTGTTATTGGTCCCATGACAGGACAGAATGGAGGGGCACACAAATCACACCGTGTCCGCCGCACTTTTATAACGGCCTTCACAATGTGTCTTGTATGGGGTTTTGCTCTTGGCCTTGCCATCATACCCTTTGCAACCCCTTTAGCACGCCTGTTCAGTCAGGATGCTGAAGTTATCAGGGTGATAGCCCTTTATTTTTCTATTGTCCCGGCCAGTCTTGCAGGCTATGGCTGTGTTATTGCAGCTTCTGCAGGCTTTAACGCCCTTGGGCGTCCCTGGACGGGTCTGGTGATGACCATAGGCCGTTCTCTTGTCCTGTTTATGCCCGGTGTCTGGCTGGGGGCTGCCCTGGCCGGGGTTGTTGGATCCTGGCTGGCTATAGCGCTGGCCAATAGTCTTGCAGGCTTAGCTGTTGTGTTCTGGACCTTAAAATATGGTCCTGTGACTGTGCGAGAAATACCAGAATCTGAATAATCTCCTCAAAAAGAGAAGAATTCTCATATCCCACATAATTATCCCCTTGACCCTGAGGGCTGACTGGTCCAGATCTGGACCTGTTGCGGATGTGGCGAAACTGGTAGACGCGCTGGATTTAGGTTCCAGTGGGTAATCCCCGTGGAGGTTCGAGTCCTCTCATCCGCACCAAAACAGAATCCTTGAGTAGAATTGCCCCTTAACGCCTTGAAAGGTAACGATAAGTCAGGGGTTCCAGCTCCATTATTTAGATTGCATTGTAGACGGTCTTTAAAGGGCGCTCTAAGCACTGTTCTACGAAGGGTGATTTCACCGGTTTGACATAGTTCCCAAGGGTTTGCGAGGAATTGAAGTGCAAGTTCTAGTTTTAAAGGAGCCTTATGAATACTCTAGAAAATTACCACGCCCAATTATTTGATTACACCCGTACTGTTATTTTCCCACATGCATTCGAGTCTTCTTCGAATTTTAGTGATTTTGAGGTTTTTGTTAGACTTGCTAATGATGGGAGACCTAATACTAAGTTGGCTATTAATCAAAGACTTCCTAATGTAGAGCAATTTGTAAAAAGATACATGCATATAGTTCCAAGTAATTCCCAACAAAATTTAGACATTTTCTTGGAAATTCATGAGACTCCTAGTGCTTTTGCCCTACTAAGCAAACAGATTAAAGGCGTTGCGCTTATACAGGCATTGTCTTCATTACTGCATGCAGTCGTATTGGATGACGAAATGCAAAAAAGAGCACTGAATAAAAATATAGGGATTAAAGAACACGAACTCATAAGAGAGATGCAAGATCACACACTTAAGAGAATGACCGTTTCTGGCGGAAACTTCGACAGTAAGTCTTTGAAGGTCTCAACACAAATGTTGATGGTATTCTGTGTGTCCTTACTAGACTCTCTTCTCAAATTCGTTTTTTCAGCTAACGGGCAGCCATCACCTCATGATTTTCAGAGTTCAGATAAAATAAAAAAAAAATTTAAGAATGTTTATGAATTCGATTTTTTCGCTGATCTGGAAAGAAAGTTGCTTCAAGATAAATGTGACATTAATTTTTTAAACGGCTCGCTAAAGGGAACATTTACGCAAATATTCGATGACCGTCATAATATAGTTCATCGAGATACAAATGTTTCTCCTCCACTAGGCTTTGCAGATCTTGTCTTATTGTTCTATTATGCCGGGATTTCGGCAGTAACTCCTTTAGGTGAAGGAGGGATGACACGTTAGTAGTCTTATATACCCAGACTATGGGTGTTCGTTAATACCGCGAATTTTCCTTTTTTAATGTATAAACCGTTTACAGGTGGCGTGCTATACTATTACGCAATCTACCTGTAGAATAGGATTGAGATACGATCACAAAAAATTAGAGGCTCTTATAAAAGGCAAGATGTGTGGGGGCACACCCCACCTACTTGACAAGGGGGCGAGGCCCCCGTTGTATCCCCATGCTTTAAGTGGGTAAGCCGAAAGGCTCTGCCTCTTCTCTCCCCAAAAGAAAAACAGCACCTGACCGAGTGGCGATCGAAAATCACTGGCCCGCACCACGGAAGCGATGTTTCTTTTCCCCTCCCAACTCCGTTTTCGCCAAAGGGCAGGCAACCTTATTTTATTCCAAATTTACTGAGATCACTTCTTCGCTTCTGACATGATGTAAGCGCGTCGTTCTTCAGGAGTATGATTCTCCAGCTCAAACATATTGAAAATTGCCAAATCGGCGCTATCCAATGGATTATCTTCCATAGCTTGCAGGTGTAGTGCTTCTTCGACCAATTGATCTGATATTGACATGAGTTATTATAACACAAAGAGACGCTAATATTAATAAAATTTAGTTCTGGTTTGTTCCAGCTAACTGCACCATGAAATGCACAAAAATCTTTTTATATAAAAGACTTAAAGATATGTATGTCCTACGAAAAAAGAGGGCGTGGGACATATGACCATTCTCACATTTTATTGCATGCAGCAAGGCATACAGGGATTTACCTCTTAAGGAGTTCAGGGGCATGTCCTTTATACGCACCCACGGTTAGAATAGGCTTTTGTTCTGATAAAGGGCACACTATACTTTATATCGCCATGCATTTTTGTCTGAGCACTCAGTCTGTTATACGTCACAATCAAAACACAGCGGGCATATAGGATGAGACCAGAAAATCACCCGGACATAAAACCTCAAAAGACCGGTATTTTATTGCTGAATTTAGGAACACCGGATGCAACGGATTATTTTTCTGTCCGGCGCTATTTGTCTGAATTTTTAAGCGACAGGCGGGTGATTGATTATCCTCGCTGGTTTTGGCAACCCCTGCTTCAGGGGGTTATTTTAACCTCCCGGCCATTTCGTAGTGGTAAAGCCTATCAGTCCATTTGGGACAAAAAGACCAATGAATCCCCTTTACTGGTATATACGCGCTCAATCGCTCAGAAACTGGCGGACCAGTTTAGGGAAAGTGAAGTCGTGGTGGAATTTGGTATGCGCTATGGCAACCCTTCAACCTCCGCAGGGCTCAGCTCACTGATGGCGCAGGGATGTACAAAAATTTTGCTCTTTGCACTTTATCCGCAATACAGCGCAACAACCACAGCAACGGCTTATGAAAAAGCCTTTGAATATCTTAAAACCGTGCCATGTCAGCCGGCTATTCGTACAGCCCCTGCCTGGCATGATGATCCACATTATATTGAGGTTCTGGCCCAGTCCGTCCGGGCAAAGCTTGATGAATTCGGGCATGAACCGGAGGTGATTTTAACCTCGTTTCATGGCCTGCCACAACGCTATTTAACACAAGGGGATCCCTATCACTGCTATTGCCTCAAAACCTCAAGGCTGGTGCGTGAGAATCTTGGCTGGCCAGAAAAGAGATGGCTCACCACATTCCAGTCACGTTTTGGACCTGAAAAATGGCTGCAACCCTATACAGATAAAACCCTGGAAAAGCTTGCAAAAAATGGCACCAAAAGCGTGGCCATTCTCTCTCCGGCCTTTGTATGCGAATGTCTTGAGACCCTGGAAGAAATTGCCATGGAAGCCAAAAACACCTTCCTGAAAGCAGGAGGAAAGGAGTATACTTATATCCCCTGCCTTAATGATAGCGAGGCACATATCACACTGCTGCGTGGCTATATTGAAAATGAGCTGAAAGGCTGGGTGTAACATTTAGAAAAGAGCCAGGGCCGCATTGTTTCTCTATGTTCGTCTCTGTCTTTTCTGTTGCAGCCTGTCTGGCACATATAAACAGGGACATGGCCATCAGGGAACGCATACCATACCTCTTTTCGGGGGAAGTTTTTTCCTGAAAAAATGCCCCATGCGGACCATTTATTTCAGATCAAAACGATCCAGCTCCATAACTTTCACCCATGCAGCAACAAAATCATGCACAAACTTCTCTCTGGCATCATCCGATGCATAAGCCTCTGCCAGGGCACGCAGTTCATGATGGTGACCAAAAATCAAATCAACACGTGTTGCACTATATTTAACCTCACCTGTCTTACGATCACGTCCTTCAAATATCTGAACTTTGTCATCGATCGGTTCCCACACAGTTCCCATGTCCAGCAAATTGACAAAAAAATCATTGGTCAGCTGCCCCTCACGATCTGTGAAAACACCATGTTTTGAACCTTTATGGTTTGCACCCAGAACACGCATGCCACCAATCAGTACGGTCATTTCCGGCGGTGTAAGTGTGAGCAACTGTGCTTTATCAACAAGCAAAGATTCGGCTGAGACGGTATAAAGCGTCTTCATATAATTGCGGAACCCATCGGTTTCTGGTTCAAGGGGTGCGAAAGATTCAGCATCTGTGTGCTCGTCACCCGCATCAACACGGCCGGGTGTGAAGGGAACATGTATGCTATATCCAGCTGCTTTTGCTGCTTTTTCAAGAGCAGCACTCCCGCCCAGTATGATGAGATCAGCCAGAGAAACAGGCTTTGCGAAACCAGCTTGAATAACTTCATACACGGCCAGAACCTTCGCAAGTTGTTCAGGATCATTTGCTTCCCAGTCTTTTTGTGGAGCCAGACGAAGGCGCGCACCATTCGCACCACCACGACGATCTGAATCACGATAGGTAGACGCAGAAGCCCAGGCTGTGTTCACCAGTTCCCCGACCGATAAACCAGATGCAAGAATTTTCTCCTTAAGTGATGCAATATCAGCCTCACCGATCAGATAGCCCTCACGCTCAGGGAGCGGATCCTGCCAGATCAGAACCTCGTCCGGAACATCTGTACCCAGATACCGCGAAATGGGCCCCATATCACGGTGGGTAAGCTTGTACCAGGCACGCGCATAAACATCTGCAAAATAAGCATGATCCTCATGGAATTTCTTAGAAATTTTTAAATATTCAGGATCTGTGATGAGGGCAATATCGGTGGTCGCCATCATGGTCGGCACTTTTTTTCCCGATCCATCGACTTCCGGCGCCAAATCTTCATCTCTGACCTCCACCGGATACCATTGCCACGCCCCGGCAGGAGATTTCTTTTTCTCCCAGGTATACTTAAACAGCATATCAAAATAACCGCTATCCCATTTGATAGGGTTTGGTGTCCAGGCACCTTCCAGACCACTGGTGATCGTGTCTGTACCTTTGCCAGTTTTATACGTATTCTTCCAGCCAAAGCCCTGTTCTTCAATCTGCGCTGCGTTTGGCTCTGCACTTAAATGACTGGCCGGTGCCGTACCATGGCATTTCCCAAAAGTATGACCACCGGCAATCAGGGCTACCGTCTCCTCATCATTCATCGCCATTCGCCCAAAGGACACACGAATATCTCTGGCAGACTCCAGAGGATCAGGGTGAGCATTCGGGCCTTCCGGATTGACATAAATCAACCCCATATGCACCGCTGCAAGTGGGCGTTCCAAAGCTTCTGCATCCCGTTCTTCACGTGGTCCTGAATAGCGTGAATCATTGCCCATCCATTCAGCCTCTTCCCCCCAGTAGATATCTTCAGCAGCTTCCCAAATATCTTCACGTCCACCACCAAAACCAAAAGTTTTAAAGCCCATGGATTCATGGGCCATATTTCCGCAGAGAATAAACAAATCAGCCCAGGAAATTCTGCGTCCGTATTTTTGTTTAAGGGGCCACAGCAAACGGCGCGCTTTATCGAGGTTAGCATTATCCGGCCAGCTGTTGGTTGGGGCAAAACGCTGAAGCCCCTGAGAACTTCCGGCACGTCCGTCACCTGTTCTGTATGTTCCTGCCACATGCCATGCCATACGGATAAAAAATGGCCCATAATGTCCATAATCCGCAGGCCACCAGTCCTGACTGTCTGTCATGAGGTCACGCAGGTCTTTTTTAAGTGCCTCCAGATCAAGCGAGGCAAACGCCTCAGCATACTTAAAATCATGACTCATGGGGCTGGAGCGTGAAGAATGTTGACGCAACACACCAAGATTGAGCATTTGTGGCCACCAGTCTCTATTGCGCCTCCCCCCACCGGCAGCGTGTTGAGCGTGGGAGCCAGAAAATGGACATGAACTCATCATAGAACTCCTTTTTATGGGGGCGTCAGGATAAGAACTCTCAACCCTGGAAGGTCTTATCGCATATCACCCGGCTATCTATATATTCAGATATAGACCAAAGAAGTTGTTTTGTCTATTAATTTCTTAAAATTATTTTATTTTACCTATTATTAGACTCTAAAATAAGCCTATTAACTGGTTCATAGCCTGCTGCCTGAAGGTTGTTTTACGCCACACCAGTCCAATGGTGCGACTGGGCGCCGGGGGCTTAAAGGGAAGATAGCGAATCCCCGTCTCTTTTTCCTGCATCGCTATTTTTGGCATAAAAGTAATGCCGGTGCCGGCTTTGACCATTTGCCTCAGAGTCTCCAAACCGGTCGCTTTAAAATCCTGCTCTTCTGCAATACCGTGTAGCTGACACACCTCAAGGGATTGATCGCGTAGACAATGCCCCTCTTCCAGCAACAGCAAACGGTGGTTTTTAAGAAGCTTCTGATCCACACGATCATATTTTGTAAGTTCGTGATCCGGATGCACTGCAAGGTAAAAATCATCATCAAATAATTTATGGCTTACAAGAAAATCATCATGGACAGGAAGGGCCAGAAGGGCTGCGTCAAGGTCACCATGTTTAAGTTTTTCAAGCAGACTATCAGTTTTCTCTTCAATCAGTATGAGCCTTAAATCCGGCATAACCTCCCTCACCCCGGGGACAATTTTTGGGAACACATAAGTTGATAATGTTGGAAATGCTCCCAAACGAAATTTACCGGCCAGAGGATCACGAAAACTCTCAGCAACTTCCTGTATTGCCTCCACCTCCTGCAAAACACGCCGTGCATATGTGGCAATGTGGCTACCAGCTTCAGTCAGCATCACACGGCGATTGGTGCGCTCAAATAATAAAACGCCCAGAGACTGTTCCATTTTTTTGATCTGACCACTTAATGTTGGCTGACTAACATGACACTTCTCAGCAGCCAGCCGAAAATGTTCCAGGTCTGCAACCGCCAGAAAATACCTCAAATCTCTAATATTCATCAGCCCCTCCGGATAACATTCGTTAAAAACTATTGTTATCATAGAAACAAACGATTGTACACATCAAACAAAAACATGTACACCCTGTTTCAGAACGTCACAACCAGCCTGAAGATAAGTTTCTTATTTCTCAGGCTGATCGTGTGGCTTATAATAATTTTAACTCAGATAAGAAGACGGCCATGCCCACATACGGAACCATAGCCATCATGCACAGTAAGGCCGGGCGCTATGAGAAACTTCATACATGTGCTCAAACCAGCAACAGAATCGCTATGCAGCATGTGCAGATCAGAGCGAAGACTCATCATGCCATGTCCTGAGGACGCCCCACGTAAGACGTAGACACACTCATATATCAACATAAAAGGAGAAGCTATCATGACCATTGGTGTAGGACAAAAATTCCCTGACTTTAACCTCAAAGCAGTAGATGGCAAAAAATTTGATGACATCACCCTTGAAAATGTCTTCATTGACGCCACCAACGACCTGCACAAAGGAAAATGGCTCACCATTTTCTTTTATCCAAAAGACTTCACATTTGTATGCCCCACAGAGATTGCAGCCTTTGCAGAGCTCAGGGAAGAGTTTGAAGACCGTGATACCGTCCTGTTGACGGCCTCGACCGATTCAGAATTCACACACTGGGCATGGCGTAAACACCAAAAAGAGCTGCGCGATCTTTCTATTCCCATGCTTGCAGATGTCAAACGCGAACTGGCGGGAGCACTGGGTATTATAGACCCCAATGAAGGAGTTGCCCAACGTGCTGTTTTCATCGTCGATCCTGATGGCATTATTCGCTTCAGCATGATCACAGACCTCAATGTCGGACGCAATCCTAAAGAAGTGCTTCGTGTGCTGGATGCCCTGCAAACAGATGAACTGTGCCCCTGCAACTGGAATAAGGGCGACAATGTGATCGATCTCAAAGAAGCTACAGCTACAGTGGCCTCATAAAGGTAGGAGGGTGATATGCGCCTTGTTCTAAAAACCATATCTTATGGCATCACACACATAGCTGTTGCGACAGCTGTTGCCTACGCCATCACTGGCAATCTGACCATGGCCTTAGGACTGGGACTTATCGAACCGATTGTACAAACAGGTGTATTTGCCCTCCATGATTATCTCTGGGGACGTGACAGGCAACAGGGACATAAACCGGTCTGCCTTCTCCCCCACCGGGCACATCACGGATACAGCCCGGAAGGAGGGTAAGCCACATCTGCCCCCAGATGTCCCTTACGGGATATGAATGCGTTAACCTAAAAACAAATCACATTAAAGGAGAAAAATTATGTCTGTTCAAACCCTGCGCAATCAACTTCCAGACTATGCAAAAGATACAAAACTCAATCTTGGCAGACTTGTCAGTGGTGAAGAGGTCGAGGGCCTTACACACAATCAGGCTTATGGTATCGCGCTGGCCTCGGCTTATGCAACCAGACAGGCCGATGTCATTGCTGCGGTGAGCGGCGAGGTCGCCGGGACATTATCTGATGCAGAGATCAATGCTGCCAAAGCTGCAGCAACTATTATGGGCATGAACAATGTGTATTACCGTTTTGTCCATCTTTCCAGTGATAAGGAGTATGGGACAATGCCGGCCGGCCTGCGTATGAATGTGATTGGCAATCCCGGTATTGATAAGACAGATTTTGAGCTGATGAGCCTTGCCGTCTCTGCCATCAATGGGTGTGGCATGTGTCTTGATGCCCATATTCAGGAAGTTACCAAAGGAGGCATCTCCAAACAGGGTGTGCAATCTTCTGTTCGTATTGCCTCCGTCTTAAATGCTGCGGCTCAGGCCTTGCTTATAGAGTCTATGAGCCCATCTCAGCTGGCCGCCAGTGCAGCTTAACCTGTAAAGTCACAATCATGACAGGACACACCCTGTTTATGAAACCTGCCTCTGCTGGCATCATGTTGATATTCCTTGCATGATAGCCAGCACCTGCAGCAGATTCCACAAAAATGATCTGGTCCACATGATCGCTTTGATCTCAAAACAAAGAAAGGATAAGCTGGGAGAGCGCTGTGGCAAAGATGATCACAGCACTTCATCCATAACATGAGTGAGTATATCATGAAAAAACAAATCCTGACGGTGGTATGCACCATCCTTGCCTCTCTGCACATTGCTTATGCCAGTTCTGAGACCGAAGAAAAAGCATATAGCAGCATCATCAATAATCAGGGCAAAGAAATTGGCAGGGCACATTATACCCAGGGGACAGAAGGTGTCCTTATGGAGATCAGGTTGAAAGGCTTACCTCCGGGAAAACACGGCATGCATTTTCATGCCGTGGGAACGTGTGAGGATCATGATCAGTTTAAAATGGCAAAGGGCCATATTATGCCAACAGGAAAACCTCATGGATATTTACACCCCGAAGGGCCCCATGAAGGGAACCTGCCGAATTTGATTGTTGCTGAAGACGGGTCGGCACATGTTGAGCTTTACACAGATCTGGTCTCTGTGAAGGGACGTGGCGGTAAGCCGGCCCTGTTAGATGAGGACGGCTCTGTCCTGATGATTCATATCAAGGAAGACGATCATAAAACGCAGCCTATTGGTGGATCCGGTGCACGCATTGCCTGTGGTGTTATCAGGGCTGGGCAAGAATAGACCGCTCACCTTCTCAGCAAAAGAAATATCTACAAAATCTTAAAGAGAGTGTTAAGCTCATAGACACCACCTCAAAACAGCTCTATACTGGGTGGAAGTCAGGAAATTATAGACTGAAAACTGATAAGAAAAAATTTTTGAGTTTGGATCACCTGTCAATGCAGTAAAACCTTACATAACTTCATATATTTGGGGGTTTTTTCTTTCTGCGTGGGTGTGTATGGAATGCGTAAGGACATTATAAGCATCTAAAGACCGGAGACAATGTGTGACTGTTGACTATAACCAACACTTCCAAGACTGTATTGATGGTATCAGACAGGAAGGTCGCTATCGCTATTTTGCTCAGCTGGAGCGTATTGCCGGGCGCTTTCCACGTGCACGCTATACCAGCCCGTCAGGACAACATAAAGAGGTCACTATCTGGTGTGGAAATGATTATTTGGGCATGGGGCAACACCCAAAGGTTATCCAGGCTGCACAGGATGCTCTTACCCGCGCCGGGACAGGCGCAGGGGGAACACGCAATATTTCGGGAACCACCACATATCACACTATGTTGGAAGACTCGGTTGCAGATTTGCACAAAAAAGAGGCAGGTCTGGTTTTCTCCTCGGGCTATGTGGCCAATGAGGGGACCCTCAGTACACTTGGAAAACTGATGCCCGGCTGTGCTATTTTCTCAGATGCATTAAATCATGCCTCCATGATTCATGGCATTTCTTCCAGCCGTTGTGAGAAATTCATCTTTCGTCACAATGATGCTGAGCATTTAGAATTTCTTCTCAAATCCGTTGACAGCAGGCGTCCTAAGATTATTGCATTTGAATCTGTCTATTCCATGGAAGGTGATATTGGACCTGTTGAAGACATTCTTGAACTGGCAGAAAAATATCATGCCCTTACCTATATTGATGAGGTTCATGCCGTCGGACTTTACGGCCCACGTGGAGGGGGCGTTGCAGAACAACTGGGACTGATGGAGCGCCTTGATATTATTGAAGGTACTTTTGGTAAGGGTTATGGATCAATGGGGGGATTCATTACGGGCAGGCGTATTATCCTTGATGCTATTCGCAGTGTTGCACCCGGGTTTATTTTTACCACAAGCTTACCCCCTGCTACCCTTGCTGCTGCACACGCTTCTGTGGAGCATTTAAAAACCTCTTCCACGGAACGGGAAACCATGCACGCCAACGTAGCATACCTTAAATCCCTCCTTAAAAAGGCCGGGCTTAAATTCTATGATGGTGATACGCATATTGTGCCCCTGATTGTCGGAGAGCCCACATGCTGTCGTGAAGTCACGGATATTTTACTGGACGTTTATGACATCTATGTCCAGCCCATCAATTACCCAACAGTACCAAAAGGTACAGAAAGGCTACGCCTGACAGCTTCGGCAGTACATACGCAGGAAGATATCAGCTATCTGGCCCGGACGCTGGAAGAGCTCTGGCTGCACAATCATGTCTTCAGTCAGCAAAGACACGCATCATAAAAGGCCATAAAGCCGGGCCTGTGCTTTTTATCATCACCAGCCCTTTCAGCCTCAGCCATCACCTGCCAGCACCCGGCGACGGCATGAGTCCAAAACATCATGGCTTTCTTTGCCTCTAACACTGCAACAGAAGGTGGGGTGTTGAACATATCAGGGGAGCAGGGGCAGAAAGTGGTTAAAGTTCCACATGCTCTATAGCCCGGAGGATGATGACAAGACGGAGACCTGCCTGTCTAACTGAATCTGGTTACTCTGCAAGAAGAACCCTAGCAGGGGTGCGATAAAACGTATATGGTGACGTTACCAGATCGTAAGAAGTATCTACAACTGAATGCCGGTTCTTTCAATCTCATCACGTCAGATGTGCAGTTTGTGCCCCTAACATTACCTGATGACATGAAGCCCGGCTTATTTTATGTGCTACAGTAAACCACTTTGAATAGATGTATTGGCTAAGAATTTTTCAAAACCAGGCCTTTTCAAAACCAGGCCCTGGAAAATTGAGAAAAGGTCTGATCTTAATATAAAAACAACAGCACAAAAGTATAAGACCATAAATACGCCTGGCACCCAAACTTCAATGTGTGTCAGGGGTCTATACTTATTTGAGTTCTTATCCTTATAGCCCAGGCAACGCCACTCTGCACCGTAAGGCGAAAGGGGTAATTTTTTTTCGATCTCAAGAATGACATCACATTTAGCAGCGTTTAAACTTCTGTACGATAACAATAAACGATACCAAAAATAGCTTAGGATGCAGCCAACTACCCCAACCATCATCTTCATGAAAACTTCTGAGTTACCAACATAGCCCATAACACCAATCAACACAGTGTGGAGAGATAAAAAAAATGTATTCGCTGATTCTCGCCGTGCACTAACAGCATCCATGCGCTCTACATAGATTCTATAAACCTCTAAATAGTGCGTCCTGTAGTCAGAACCATAGTCTCCCTCCTCTGTAGGAAAAAGAGACTTTTTAATTTCCGCACCCATGATACCATTCTGCATGAAGAGAATATATTCCCTCTACCACCGAATCTTTTTTCCAGCCCACCATTTCATGTGCAGCAGATTGAACCTTCGACGATTTACGATCGCTACCCCGTAAACTTACTGCTAATATGGGGCGCTTGTATTCTTTTGCACCGTCAATTTTGCATGAAGGGAACATATTCCCTCTACCACCGAATCTTTTTTCCAGCCCACCATTTCATCTGCAGCAGATTGAACCTTCGACGATTTACGATCGCTACCCCATAAACTTACTGCTAATATGGGGCGATTGTATTCTTTTGCACCGTCAATTTCTTTCTTAATCCACTTGCTGTATGTTACATAAACACCTGTGGGAATCACCACCACATCGCTTTTTTGAATTTCAGCAAAAATTCGATCTTTTAATTCATCTGATGTTCGTGCATTGTGAATTGGATCATCCTTTGGGATAGAATAGTCACAGAAGTTAACTGGCCCACAGTTTTCTTCAAAAATCCACTTTCTTAGTGTTTCATAATGCTCTGTATAGTTCCATGAATGGCTAATAAACACGTTAATTTCCACGATAATTCTCCAACAAATCTCTTACGCACAAGTACAAGTACAAGTATATGTCATGGAGGGGCGTTGCACAAGAAGACAAAATAAGAAATAGTATAAGTAAGCCCCAGCCATAATTCTGGTCCAGCCTTTCATACGAAACAGCACGCTTATCCTTTTATGACCTACGCCTCCCACATGTCAGCTATTGCCCCTGTTTTTGCCCTCAGTCCGTGCGGTAGGTTCCTCTTATCGGATAATGATTGTCCGGATTTCGGATCCATTCCAGACCAGAAACAACCCCTTCTGCATCAGGACGCACAAAAGGGTTGTTTGACACAGCCACCACATGCAACACCCCCTCATCATTGATAATAAAAAGCCCGGGCTCTGCAAAAGGGTGGTTGTTTTCCTTCTCAGACCGCGGTGTAGAAATATAAAGGCCCAGCTTCTTCATCTGCTGCTCTGTCAGACCATAACAAAGGGGGAAACGTACCGTCAGCTTTTCCAAATGCTTCTGTAACTGGGGCTTTTTATCTGCAGAGACCGCCACCAGATCAACCCCAATATCAAAAAGGCGCTGTCTGAAGCCTTCCAGGTGATTGAGATAGTCTGTACATAAGGCACAATGTTGCCCCCGATACACCATCACGATTTGCCAGTCCGTCCCCTGCGCAGGCTGTCCAAGCCTGACAGTTTCATCATTCAGACCATAAACATCAATATCTGGAAAAACTGCCCCCGGATGGAGTTTAAGCGTCGTACTACCCGTTGCCGGCATGATGAATACACCTTTAAAATTTTAAAACAACTTTTATACTGGTATAAAATTAATTTGGACTTAAAAAAAGACTTACCCGTCTTCAGGAATTTTCTACACCCCCTATAAAAATTTTACGAAGGCAGAGCAGATATGAAAAATGTGTATGTTTTTCCTTTTTAAACCTTGTTTACACTGTAAAATTGTATAAGACTTATTTTTCATCACGATCACCGGAACAAAAGCCATGCTACGTTTTTCTCTCTTTTTCATATGTTTTTTTCTTGTGCCAGGCTGTCAAAATGTCCAGGACAAATTTGGTGTTGGTGAAGCCAGCAAACCCAATCCCGGACCCTGTCCCCGTGGTCTGGCCCTTCATGATGCGGCGCGTCTTGTTGCCTTTAAAGGGGGACAGGAGCGCTTCTCTCATATCACATTTACGGGGGAAATTGATCATGTGGAAAGCTTTTGTCGCTATTTTGCCGATCGGCCTATAAAATCCAATCTTGTTCTTGATTTTGGCTTTGGACGTGGGCCCGCCGCCAGCGACAACACGCATACCTATAGTTACTTTATTGCTGTGACGAATAAAGCTGGTGTGATTTTAAGCAGGCAAAGTTTTACCCTTGAGGTCAGCTTTCCTCAGGGCGAGGACAGAGTCTTTATCCAAAAAACACACGATCATATCCTTATTCCCCGTGCCCATGAGAAAGTTTCCGGATCAAATTTTGAAATTATCACAGGCTTTAACCTCACCCCCGAGCAAATCAGCTTTAACCGTGCCGGCAAACGTTTTCGGGCGAATGCTGGTCAGGATATGCCGAAAAAAGATATAAAGTGACCGTAAACAGGACAAAATTTGAGGATGTTTTTCCTTAATCTCCGTCTCCCCTTAAGGAAGCAAGAAAGAAAAGCGTCTCTTTTCATTGTTAGAAAAAGATAGGAGATGAGCTATGCTCTCTGTTACAGACCAGCTCTCACAGCGTGTGGGGGAAGCCTTCGAAAGCCTTGGTTTGCCAAAAGAACTGGGGCGTACTGTTCTCTCTGACCGTCCTGATCTTGCGCCATATCAATGCAATGGTGCCCTGAGTGCAGCTCAAAAAGCCGGGCGCGCGCCCCGTGATATTGCCCATAAGCTTGCAGAGCATTTGCAAACAGCCCCTGAGCTTGAAAACGTAGAAATTGCTGGCCCGGGTTTTTTAAACCTTACCCCTAAAAACAGTCTTTACAATCAAACGCTTGAAGCTTTTTATCAGGATGAGAGGGCTGGCACCTCTCAACAGACCCCCCCCCGCACCGTTCTTATAGATTTCGGTGGACCCAATATTGCCAAACCTCTGCATGTAGGACATTTGCGCGCTTCCATTCTTGGCGACTGTCTTCAGCGTCTGTTCCGCTATCGTGGGGACAGGGTTATCAGTGATGTTCATCTTGGCGACTGGGGTTTGCAGATGGGGCAGGTTATTGATGCTTTCAGACATAAATATCCCGACTGGCCTTATTTTGATCCCAAAGCCCAAACCTGGCCTGACGAACCAGACACCAGCCTCGATGAACTTGAGGCCCTTTATCCCGAAGCAGTTCTGGCATGTCGTCAGGACCCAAAGCGCCTTGAAGACGCACGTGCTGCAACCCTTAAACTCCAGAAGGGAGATAAGGGTTATCATGCCCTCTGGCAGGGTTTGGTTAACCTCTCAACAGAATCGATAAAAAAGGATTTCAAAGACCTTGGCGTGCATTTTGATCTCTGGAAGGGAGAGTCAGATGTTGATCACCTTATCCCTGAGATGGTGACAGATCTCAAACAGAAAAACATTGTAGAGAAAGATCAGGGTGCCCTCATTATCCGTGTCAGTCGCGCGGGTGATAAACGCGAAATCCCCCCCTTTCTTTTGTTAAAGTCTGATGGTGGAGTCCTTTATGAAACAACGGATCTTGCAACCATTGCAGACAGGCGTCAAAATTTTAACCCAGACCTTACCCTTTATGTTGTTGATCAGCGTCAAAACGAACATTTCACCAAAGTCTTCAGGGCATCAGAACGTGCCGGATACACTTTTGAGGGCCAGCTTGACTTTATTGGTTTTGGGACGATGAACGGGCCTGATGGTCGTCCTTTTAAAACACGTGCAGGGGGTGTTTTAAAACTTTCTGATCTCATCACCCTGGTCACAGAAAAAGCAGAAGCACGCCTTGAAGACGCAGGACTTGCACAAAATATATCATCTGGAGAACGCAGGACTATAGCCCGTTCTGTGGGTCTCGCTGCCTTAAAATTTGCTGATCTTTCTAACAACCGCACCACCAATTATATTTTTGATGTGGATCGTTTTACCTCTTTTGAAGGCAAAACGGGGCCCTATCTTCTCTATGCTGCGGTACGTATTAAATCCCTTTTACGTAAAGCCTGTAAAAAACACAAAAATAAAGAGATCATCATAGAAGGGCAAGAAACTAAATTCATTATTTCAACCCCGGAAGAGCAAGCCCTGGCACGTGTTTTAGATGGCTTTGATGAAGTCCTTAAAGAAACATATAAAAAATACACACCCCATATTCTTTGTGATCATATTTATATGCTGGCACAGGCCTTTTCGAGTTTTTATGCAGCCTGCCCTGTTTTAGCGGAAACTGTCTCTCCTGCTGTGCGCACTTCACGCCTCAGCCTTATTCACCTTGTCTTGCGGCATTTAGAAATTGGTTTTGAAATTTTAGGGTTTGAAGTTCCGGAACACATGTAAAACTGCAACCTGCAAAATAGTTAAAAAATAAAACAAAAATCCCAAACACTTCTCTTTTTTTTAAATTAGCCTTATTTTCCGCACCAGCTTTAAGCTTATAGTAAGAGGTTCATGTAAAGAATTATGTCTTAAGGAACGCTTCTTTTAAAACTTCACTAAAATTCTTTGGTGTATTTTTAAGATTGCTTTTAGTTGGTTTTCTTTGTATTTGAAGAACTTTTTTAATCCGTAAAGGTGTGAGATGAAGATAAACAAGCTCATTCTTGCCACGTGCTTCATGATGATTTCCCCGGGTGCATTTGCGGAGATCAGGCTTAATGTTGAAAAGGCATATACAATAAACCTGCCAAAAAGTGCAGCCCATATCGCTATCGGTAATGACAGTGTCGCTGATGTTAAAGCTTTAAACCCAACAACACTTATGTTGTTTGGAAAGTCTTATGGTGAAACCAGCTTAACTGTAGCTGATGCTCACGGAAAAACTTTTTACAGCACAAAAATTTCTGTTGTAGATCCGGGTGATGGCAGCTCCGTTTCTCTTTATCTTGGGGATGAGCAAAAGAATTATAACTGTTCTTCAAGATGTGAAGCCAGGCAGGGTGAGAAAACCTGAGCTTGAAGTCTTTTTTTCTGAAAAGATAGGTTCCTAAAGCTGTAAAGCTTTTGAGAAAAGTGGAGAGACGTTAGCTATGCTATCTTTTTTTCAAAGCAATGACTTTTTAAAAACTTTCAAATCCTTTTTTTCATGCAAAGAAAATAAAGGTGCCACAGCCATAGAATTTGCGCTTGTTTTCCTGCCTTTTCTTTACATAATTTTTGCTATTGTAGAGTTTGGACTTCTCTTTTTTGCACAAAATAATCTCAACAGCCTTCTTATGACAAGTTCACGTCAGCTCCGTACAGGCCAGTTTCAAAAAAGTGGCAATGCTACACAACAGGAGTATAAGAGGATAGTGTGTCAATCTCTCCCGAAACCTATGAACTGTCAAAACCTTTATTTTGATGTTGTGGAATATACCAGCTTTAGAGGCAGAGATCCAAACAGATCACCTTTTTTGACAGACGGGACATTCGATGAAAACCGCCTCCAGTTTAATCCTGCAAAACCAGGTGCTATTATGACCGTTCATCTTTATTATAAATGGAAACTTTTCACGCCTTTTGTCGGAACAGTCCTGGCAAATAGCCAGGATAAAAGTTCCTATTGGATTGTAAGTGGAACAGCTTTTAGAAGGGAACCCTGATGATTACTCCCTTTTCTATAAAGACACTGTTTGGGAACATGCCTAAATATCCATATGCCAGCTAAAAAAGAGAGCCCGCTTTATCATGAAAAGTCAAGGAATACAGAAAGAAAACCTGAGAAGCCTGAAGGCCTTACCCTGTTTTTTCTCTTCTTCCAGGGGAGTGGTTGCTGTAGAATTTGCTTTCATCGCCCCCATTCTTATCATTTTTTTCTTCGGCATTGTAGAGTTCAGCAGAGCCTATATGGTACGTTCAAAAGCTTCAACAGCCGCATCTTCTGTAGGAGATCTGATAGCCCAGAGCCCAAAAGATCTCTTAAGCAAAGATGACATGGAAGATATTTTCTTTGCCGGGCAAAGTTTGATGGAACCTTATCCCACCAACAAGAAAAATCTGAACATAGTTGTGACCTCTGTCAAAATGGAAAGAGATAGTAGAGATTCTACAAAAACTAATGTTTTGATGATCAGCGGCTGGGTAAATAAGACTGCCCCCTTCGCCGCAAGAATACGAGCAAAGCCTAAAAAACCATTGCCAGCTTCCCCAGATTTTGTTCCCGAGGAACTTGTTGAAGCCGGAGCCAACCTTATCGTCGTGGAATCCCGGTATACATACCCGGCTTTTTTAAACTTTTTTATCAAAAAAGATCTTACCTTCTCAGATAAATACTATTATTCGCCACGTTATGGTCACCCTATCAGGTTTGAATCTCCCTACTAAAGTTTGGGGATGCGAATTCAGGTTTTGAGATATGATCGTAGTGACTTCTGCCTTTCTCCTCTCAAAAAGCTTTCAACGAAGACTTTTCAGGAGATCACCACAATGTTTTTCCAGGGCTTTTGGGTCAATATTTTCAGTTTTCCCGGGTTGAAGATCCCCAAGCCTGAAGGGCCCGTAAGCAATGCGAATAAGACGGTTCACTTTAAGCCCTAATGTCTCAAGGGCTCTTCTCACCTCACGCTTGCGCCCCTCACAAATACTCACTTTGATCCAGTGATTATGCCCCTGTGTACGTTCGGGAACAGCTTTAATCGGACGTGTCCGGTATCCATCCAGGAGAACACCCTGTTCAAGGGAACTGAGAGCATCAGGCTGAAGCTCCCCAAAGGCACGGACTTTATAGCGCCGTATCCAGCCGAGGCGTGGATTTTCAAGGGCGCCTGCAAGACCCCCATGATTGGTCAGCAGCAGGAGGCCCTCTGAATTAAGATCCAAACGCCCAACAGAGACAAGACGCGGCATGGTTTTGGGAAGACGTTCAAAAACTGTTGGACGTCCTTCAGGATCCTGATGCGTGGTCACCAGACCTACAGGTTTATGATAGCGCCAGAGACAAGGCAGAGGGCTATCGGGCAGGGATTTGCCATCCAGAAGGATCTTATCATGGGATGTGACTGTGAAGGCTGGTGTCTGAAGAGGCTGGCCATTCACCTGAACGCGACCCTGCTCAATCATACGTTCAGCCTCACGACGGGAGGCAACACCTGCACGCGCCATAATTTTAGCAATGCGCTCCTTTTTCTCCACCACATGATCTCCCAAAAGATTTAAAGCCAAAACCCTGTTATCAGGCAGCACACCACCCTTTTTATAAAGATTATCTTCAGGGAACAAGACGCCAGGGGGGAAACCGGCGTGCTTTTCCTGCCTGATAAAGACGTAGAGGGTTGCCGGCTATCTGCTTCCCGCCAGAGCCAGGTCTGTGTCTTCGCAGGAGCAAGCGGGATAATCCCCTGTTTTGCAAGTTTTTTGAGCATGTTATCAAGATCTTCTACTTCAAAATAAATAAGAGGCCATGCGCTTGGCACCCAATCCTTGTCAACACTGTGAAGGGAAAGTGTTGCAATCTCCTCATTTTGGTTGTCCCCTGCCCCCTCTTTCCCCCTGGAAGAGGGGCATTCAAAACGGGCATAGCGTGGTGGAGAGGCCACAATCTGAACAAGCCCTAGTTTTTTATAAAAACGAACAGAGCCCTCATAATCCTTCATGGCCAATGTGACCTGGTTTAATTTTAAAAATGACACAGAAAGTCCTTTTTTTCTTTTTTTTAACCTTTTTTGCCTTTGATTTTACGGAGGGCTTTGAGGGCACCATACAGGGTCTGGACCTGCTGGTCTGTCCAGTGGGCCTGGGTGAGTGCTGTGCGGAGGTGGCGCTTCATGCTCCTCTCCCTTTCAGGGGGAAAGAAAAAACCAGCGTCCTCAAGTGCTTCTTCCAGATATGTAACCAGCGCCCCAAGCCGCGCCCGTTGAGCTGGAGGCTGCCTCTCTTTTTCGAACGCTAAAGGTTTTGACACAGTCCGCGCCCGAAAGGCATAGGCAAAAATGCCGACAGCCTGGGCAAGGTTAACAGAACTATAGTCACCTGCTACGGGATAGGTCACAAAAGCATCTGCCAAAGCAAGGGCTTCATTGTCAAGACCTGCATTCTCAGGCCCAAAAAGAACACCACAGGACGCCCCCTGTGCCATCATAGACCTGATATGCCCTGTTCCCTCCTCAGGAGAAAGAACAGGCTGGCTTAAACGACGTGGACGCGCCGTTGTTGCCAAAAGAAAATTAAGATCTCCAATGGCCTCTTCCAAAGACTCTGTCACACGGGCCGCACGTATCACAGACACAGCCCCCGCCGCCATGGCCTCTGCACGCGTATTAGGCCAGCCATCACGAGGTGCGACAAGGCGCAGGTCCGTCAAACCAAAATTCAGCATAGCCCGCGCTGCGGCTCCAATATTTTCTCCCATTTGTGGACGCACAAGAATAAGAGCTGGGCCCTTTATGGCATCTTTCATGATCTGAACCCGAAGAAAAAAATATGATGCTTGTGACGTGTCTCCCTCTTTACTCTATAAAAAGATGCCTGTCATGCTTTTCTCCTTTCTCCGGGAAAGAAAAAAGGATCAGACTTTGTCTGTATAACAAAACCATTTCTTAAGGCTGTATAGGACGATCATATGTTTTAAAATGTAAGCACAGGTTTTTTTGCAATACGGGGAAGCTATCAGGCATTTTCATATACAGCCTCAAAAAAACCAAACTCCAGCCAGCGCTGGAGATAGGTTGATAAATGAGGGAGAAGTTCCTCCCGCTTCCCGACAGAATTCAGAGCGTTAGAAAAATTCTGACCTTGTCCAAGGGACTGCAAAACATCGTATTCCATTTTATCCAGAACAAGGCGCTTCACCTCATTATCATGGCGTAGTATAAACAGGTATTCTTTCTTTTTCAGAAGAAATTCCGAAGGGTGTCCCTGTCTAAACAGGCTGAGATAATCATGAGCTCCGAAATTCAAGCACAAAAGTTTTGAAGCCTTACGGAACCGAAAACACTGCCGTCCAAATGTATCTTCTGTCAAAGAAGCCAGGGTATGAGGGCTGACAGGAGATGTATCTTCTGCCCAGAAAACCTCCACAATACTGCTTTCAAGTTGTGCCAGAGCATGGGCCGCCCTGTCTTCTTCTGTCGCTGTTATAAAGTCAGAAAAACCAGGAGAATAAAGATTGAGATCCCAGTAAACCGATGGTGTTGTCCGGACAAAAACATCAACAGCTTTGCTAAAGCGGTTGATGCCCATATAATGTAAAAGCGCCGGGTAATCCATCCTGATAGCCTCTGTCAGGCGCTGTACATAAGCACTGGTATAAACCTCAAGACGCTCTTTAGGAGAAAAAGAACCCGGACGAACAGATTTGATGAGGGGAAGCACAGCCTCATCCTCACCACGTACCATAGCCTCATGTAAGGCCCGCACATCCCGGACATACGGCATTATGCAGCCTTATCTTTTATCATATCAGCAAGAGTTTTTGCTTTCTCCAGCTCTGCCTCCAGAACTGCAAAATCCGGAATATCAGCATCCCATTCTATCATCGTGCTGTGATGTCCTTTTTTCTCAAGCGTGGTTTGGTATAAATCCCACACAGGATCAATGACAGGTGCATCGTGAGTGTCAATTAAATGAGACCCCTTATTGGTGTGTCCTGCCAAATGATACTGAGCAATAGCCTCAGAGGGAATCGCGTCAAGATAGGCTTGTGGATCCCAGCCATGATTGAAGCCTGAAACATAGACATTATTCACATCAAGTAAAATGCCACACCCTGTTGCCTGATGGAGAGCACGCAGAAATTCCGGCTCGCTGATGGTTGAGCCCTTAAACTCCAGATAAGAGGATGCATTTTCAAAAGCGAAAGTACGTCCCATCACTTCCTGTACTTTGTGAATGCGGGGGATGAGGTGTTTTAAGGCTTCTTCTGTATAGGGAATGGGGAGAAGATCATGCGTGTTCTCATCATGAACACCTGTATAGCATAAATGATCTGATATCCACGAAACCTCCAGATAGTCAGCCAGAGCCCGAAGGGATCTGAGATAGTCTTCATTAAGTTTGTCTGTCGAGCCAATGGAGAGCGAAACCCCGTGCATAACAAAGGGATAATCATGTCTCAAATCGGCAAGAAGCTCCCAGTAACCACGATGGGCGTGGATATAGTTTTCAGAAATAATCTCAAGCCAGTCGACCGATGCAGGACGCTCTTTTAAAAATATATCATAATGCGGGGCACGAAGACCAAGGCCAAAACCAAGATGAGGTGTTTGCATGATAGTTTATACAGAGGGCCGGCAATATGCTGCCGGCCCCTAACCTTAAAAGTTATTTTTTACTGTCACAGCCATTTTTACCTTCACAGCCATTCTTTTTAGAAGCCTGCCCCATGAGCTTCCCACCCATAGATTCGCATGTACCTTTTTTGACATATTTCCACTCTTTAGGATCATTATCTACTTTTGATTGCCCGGCACAGGAATGAGCTCCATCTGTAGAAGCACAATCATTTTTACCAGCCTTGGCAATACCATAGCATTTTTCTTTTTCCTTTTTTCCTTCAGAAAAAGCAGGGGATGTCATTGTTGCAGCCAAAACACCCGTTAGTGCCGCAGACAAAAATAGTTTATTCATGAGAAACTCCTTAAATCTTAAATTGTAAAAACGTTACCCGGCTTCGAATTTGTATTCTCTTCCAGTTCATTTAGGGTTACACTATTTTCTAAAAGTTTATAAACTATTTCTTTACCTGAGAGCAAACTCATAGATATTTATGTTTACCAAATTCTAACCCTGTTAAAAAATTATTATCGGGGAAATATAGTGCCAAAACAGAAGCTCTAAAGATGTTTTGTGTATCTCCGGAGAGCTTCCTTAAATAAAATGGATAGAATCTGCTTTAGAATATTTTTTTCTGGTCGGCTCTCCGTGTAACTATTTTGACATATTTTTGGTATATTGAACAATCCCTTTCTTTAAAGACGGCAGAACTATAAACCTGCTGTCCCATTGAAGGGTTTTCCTTATGAACATTATTAAGCCTATTTATAAGCCAGCCAAAAGTCTGTTTCAATTTTTAAATCTCCTGCAGGGACCATGGTGGCTCTTTGTACGCCTTTGGATCGCCAGTATATTTTTTAAGGCAGGGCTCACCAAAATTGAGGATTTTGAAACCACCGTCTTTCTTTTTTCTGAAGAATATCAGGTTCCTTTTCTCCACCCTTCTTTTGCTGCCCTGTCAGGAACTTTTTTTGAACTTGTCTGCCCGGTTTTCCTTGTTTTAGGTCTGGCCACACGTTTTGCTGCCATCCCTCTGCTCGTGATGACAGCCGTTATTCAGTTCACCTATCAGGATCATTTACAACATTATTACTGGGCTATTTTATTAGCAGGTCTTGTTGTTCATGGTGCTGGAAAATTGTCTCTGGATCACTGGCTTGATCGCAAAGGCTTTTTAAAGGGTGCTGATAAAACCTAAGGGCCTTTAACAACCTCTCTCTTTCTTTGTGTTCAGGGGAACTTAATCTCCCCCCGTCATATAAGAAGTCACGCATTCATAAAAGGTGAGAGATAAAAAATCCTTTTCTCCTTCAAACATGATGCATCATTCACCCCTGAATTCCTGGCCAGAGGAACAGTCCTCTCCCTGATGAGTTTTTTGATATATATTTTTGGGTGCACCATCACCTCAATCCTGCACCCGCCCAGTCACCTTTTTCTTCATATACTGCCATAATATCACTGGCATAGAGATTCGATCTCTCATCTGGTTAAATCTCCTGACCGACTTCTTGATTTACAGACAGGACAGGATTTTTTCACGGGTTATTTCTCCTAAAAACATCCATGATTTTGAAAAAGACTTATTTTATGCTTTAAAGAAGTTGACAGGTGTGCCTCACAGGAGCCAGAGGCATCATCACCCTGTTGACAGAATTTCTTTTATAAGAGTGATACCAGGAAGGAGTAAATCCATGAAACCCATGCCAAAACCGGGCCTTATGGAGATTGACATGTATAAGCCGGGGGCTTCTGCCCCTGAAGGGACAGAAAACCCGGCCAAGCTTTCTTCCAATGAGAACCCTCTGGGCTGCAGCCCCAAAGCACGGGCCGCTTTTGCAGCTTCTGCCTCTTTCCTTCATCTCTATCCGGATGGATCCGCAGGAGCTTTAAAACAGGCGCTGGCAGATTTTCATCATCTCCCTGTGGAAGGTCTTATCTGTGGGGCCGGGTCTGATGAACTGATTCAGCTTTTGGTCCGTGCCTATGCGGGACCCGGCGACGATATTGTGATCAGCGCTTATGGCTTTTTAGCCTATCGCCTTGCTGCCCTTCAGGCAGGAGCCCACCCCATTATGGTCGGGGAGAAAGATTATACCGCCGACATAGATGCACTTTTGGCTGCCGTGACCGACACAACACGTCTGTTGTTTCTTGCCAATCCGAACAATCCTACAGGAACCCTTCTGCCCTTTTCAGAAATACGCCGCCTGCGTCAGGGTTTAAGAGACGATATTATTTTAGTACTGGATGCGGCCTATGCAGAATATGTTGAACAGGAAGCTTATGACCCGGGTCAGCAACTTGTCAAAGAGACCTCCAACACCGTCATGCTGCGGACTTTTTCCAAGGTGTATGGCCTTGCAGCCCTGCGCCTCGGATGGGCGTTTTGTCCTCCTGACATTGCCTCTGTTCTTGAGCGTGTGCGCACGCCTTTCAACACCAATGCCCCCGCTCAGGCCGCAGGCCTTGCCGCTCTGGATGATCAGGATTTTGTACGCCTTTCTGTGGAGCATAACACCACACAACGGGTCTGGCTTCAGGCAGAGCTTAAAAAGCTCAGCCTTGATATGCCCCTCAGTTTTGGAAATTTCCTTCTGGTACACTTCCCTGATACGCCCGGCAAACAGGCAGAACAGGCCCACAAATTTTTAGCCCAAAAGGGCCTGATGGTCCGCCCTGTTGGCGCCTATGGCCTTTCTCATGCGCTCAGAATTTCTATCGGCCGTGAAGAAGAGAATCAGAGACTGGTTCATTGTCTCGATACCTTTCTCTCTTCATAATTTTTAAGAGCTTTGTTTCATAGACATCCCCTCAGGAAAGAAAAACTTATGCTGCCTCTCCCCCGCACAGATCTCTACCCTAACACACCGGAATATGAGAACTACCCTCTGGTCAAACCTTCCGGTTTTCGTGAATATGATGCGCGATGGCTGTTTGGGGCCGGGATTAATCTTTATGGTGTTCAGGCCCTTGGCATGGGGCTTGGGACGCTTATTCATGAACTGGATGTCCAGCCGGAAATTGTCACAGGCCATGATTATCGCGCCTATTCCCTTTCCATCAAACAGGCGCTGATAACAGGCCTTATGGCAGCAGGGGTGAGGGTTCATGACATTGGCCTTGCCCTGTCCCCAACCGCATATTTTGCACAATTCGACCTGGATATTCCCTGTGTTGCTATGGTGACCGCCAGTCATAATGACAATGGCTGGACGGGTGTTAAAATGGGGGTTGAGAAGCCTCTCACTTTTGGCCCGGATGAGATGAGTCGCCTTAAAGACATTGTCCTTAAGGGGCTTGCACAGGCACGTCCCGGAGGATCTTATACTTTTGTGGAGGGTATGCACAGGCGCTATTGTGATGATCTTGTTGGAGAAAGACAGATCAGGCGCCGCCTGAAAGCTGTTATTGCCTGTGGCAATGGAACCGCAGGTGCTTTTGCACCCGATGTTCTGAAACGCTCAGGCATTGAGGTCATTCCCCTGGACTGTGAGCCAGACCATACCTTTCCCCGTTACAACCCTAATCCTGAAGATCTGACGATGTTGTCGGCCCTTCAACAGGCTGTTTTAGACCATAGGGCTGATCTGGGCCTTGCTTTTGATGGTGACGGGGATCGTTGTGGCCTTGTGGACAATGAAGGCGAAGCCATATTTGCAGATAAGGCAGGTGTTTTACTGGCACGGGATTTATCGTCCCGTTTTCCTGAAGCCCGTTTTGTGGTGGATGTAAAATCCACAAGCCTGTTTATGCATGATCCTGTTTTGCAGGAAAATGGTACTCAGACAGAATACTGGAAAACAGGGCATTCCTATATCAAGCGTCGCGCTCAGGAGACGGGCGCTTTGGCAGGTTTTGAAAAATCAGGCCATTATTTCTTCCAGCCACCTCTCGGGCGTGGCTATGATGATGGCCTTGTCTCGGCCCTTGCTGTCCTTGACATGCTGGATCATCACCCTTCTGTGTCGCTTGCAGATATGCGCCGCTCTTTACCGCAGACCTGGTCTTCACCGACCATGTCACCATCCTGTGCGGATGAAAAAAAATACGCTGTGATCGCAGACATCACAAAATTTTATCAAAATATGGCGGAACAGGGTGAGCTTATTTTAGGACAAAAAATCAGGGATATTCTCACCGTTAATGGCATACGCATCACGCTGGATGATGGGACATGGGGTCTTGTGCGTGCCTCGTCCAACACACCTAATCTGGTTGTTGTTGTAGAAAGCCCTGTCTCTGAGGATCAGATGATCGCCATGTTCCGGAGCCTTGAAGCACATCTGGCAACCATCCCGGAAGTTGGGGCGTATGATCAGAAAATTTAAAACCTGTCTGGTGAACAGGCGCAAATCTCCCCTCTTCCAGATGTGAGAAAGCATGAACATGGCAGGGCGAAATCTGCCTCATCCTTCTAACGTGCCGTCCACCCGCCATCGATCGAAAAAGCAGCGCCATTCACTGAGGCAGCCTGTTGAGAGACGAGATAGAGTAACATCGCCCCCAGTTCCTCATATGTCACAAATTTCCGCGTGGGCTGAGCCTGAAGAATGACATCGCGCATCACCTCTTCTTCTGTTATCCCACGTGCTTTGGCTGTGTCAGCAATCTGGTCTTCGACAAGGGGCGTTTTCACATAACCCGGACAAAGTGCATTACAGGTTATGCCGTCCTCAGCCACCTCCAGCGCTATAGTTTTCATAAGCCCCAAAAGGCCATGTTTAGACGCCACATAGGCCGATTTAAAAGGAGATGCCACAAGGCCATGCGCTGACGCCAGAGAAACAAGGCGACCATATTTCTGAGCCCGCATAAGAGGAACAGCCGCCTTCATCGCATGAAAGGCAGAGCTTAAATTAATCGCCATGATACGATCCCAGGCGTCTTCCGGAAAACGCTCCACAGGGGAGACATGCTGAACCCCTGCATTGCAGACAAGAATATCTAAACGGCCAAACTCTTTTTGTGTCTCATGGACCAAGTCAGAAATTTCCGGAGGTTTCAGCATATTGGCCCCATGGTAACGCACACGCCCCTGCCCCTTGGCCTCCAGTTGAGCGCGCACAGCCTCAATATCTTCAGCCTCCCCCAAACCATTGAGCATAATATGCGCCCCTGCCTGATGGAGTGTACGGGCAAAAGCCAGGCCTATACCACTGGTGGACCCTGTGATGACCGCAACCTGTCCCTGCAAATCTGTCATTTTTAAGCTCCTTTTCGTTTAGGTTCTGGCTGCGCTCGCTTAAACATCAAAACCTGATCTGTGCTGTCCCCGGGTCTGTACTGATACCCCCCAAGATCAAATCCCTGAAGATCTTCAGGCTTTTCAGGTCTGTTTTGAAGACACCAGCGTGCCATAAGCCCCCGCGCCCGCTTGACAAAAATCATCAATGGACGGGAGCGCCCCTCTTTCACCTCTTCAAAAGCACAGGTAATAACAGGAGAAGAAAGGGTTTTGAGATCAACGGCCTTAAAATATTCCTGTGAGGCGAGGTTAAGAACAAAACGGGCTTTGTGATGCTGAAGATCTGCGTTCAGGCTTTGTGCAGGACGCGGACCCCAAAAATCATAAAGATCATGGCCACGTGTCGTCTTAAGCCTTGTCCCCATTTCAAGACGATAGGGCTTTATAGTATCTAAAGGACGTAGAACACCATAAAGGCCGGAAAGAAGACGAAGATGATCCTGAGCATATAAAAGCTCTTCCGAACTTAAAGATGGGGCATCTAAGGTTCTGTAAACATCTCCTGCAAAAGTAAGAAGAGCAGGATGTCCCTCCCCTTTATGCGAAGACTGGGGAGAGGCCAAAGCCTGAAAGCGCTGATAGGTCAGCTCAGCAAGACTTTCAGAAATGCCCATAAGTTTGCGCAATTCACCATGAGAGAGGCGCGCCGCTGTCTTAACAAGTGTGCTGGTCTCCTCCTCAAAACGGGGCATCGTCAAAGACATGTCCGGAAGAGGTCTGGAGAAGTCCATTTTTTTAGCCGGAGAAAGAAGAACAAGCATGACGTCCCCTCTTTAAAGTTCTGACCTTTTTGTTTACGTGAACAAAGCCAGAAGTACAAGAACAAACAATCAGACCACCATGCCGGCTTGTTTTCTTCCCCGCAGACACACCATCATCTCCCTCTGTTTGCCTTAAAACCTGTCTTCTGGAGGCCCCGGAGATAAAAAGATTTTTCGGTTTTTCTGTATTTTTTTTGTATTTTCCCCTCCTGACGGGTTGGACATTTGGGCTTTTGTGCGCTATGCCCTGTGTTGAAGGAAAGAGAGAGTCTCTCATACGGTCTTTGATATGGAAAAATCTCACATTTCCCCCGCATGCTCCGCCGGTCCGGCAGCAGAGTGTTTTGAAGAAATTTTAGCTTTTGAAAAGACGGAAGAAAGCCCATGAGCACAGAGAAAAAAGGTCATATCGTTCAGGTTATTGGCGCTGTTGTCGATGTTGCCTTTGAAGACAGCCTGCCTGATATTCTTAACGCGCTTGAGTTGGAAAATCAGGGGCAAAAGCTTATTTTAGAAGTCTCTCAGCATTTGGGAGAAAAGACAGTCCGCACCATTGCTATGGATTCAACTGAAGGTCTGATGCGTGGCCAGGAGGTCAAAGATACAGGTTCTCCTATCAGTGTCCCTGTTGGTGAAGCAACACTTGGCCGTATTCTCAATGTTGTTGGGGAGCCTGTCGATGAAGTCGGCCCTGTTGAGACAAAATTGCGTGCCCCCATTCACAAGCCCGCCCCCGCTCTTACAGAACAGTCGACAGAAACAGAAATTCTGGCGACAGGCATTAAAGTCGTGGATTTGCTCTGCCCTTATGCCAAAGGGGGTAAGATTGGCCTTTTTGGAGGTGCAGGCGTCGGCAAAACCGTCCTTATTATGGAACTTATCAACAATATCGCCAAAGCCTATGGGGGATATTCCGTTTTCGCAGGTGTGGGAGAACGCACACGTGAAGGGAATGACCTCTACTGGGAAATGATAGAATCAGGCGTGAATAAAGAAGGTGGCGGTGAGGGATCACGCTGTACACTTGTTTATGGTCAGATGAATGAGCCCCCGGGCGCACGCGCGCGCATCGGCTTAACAGGTCTGGCACAGGCAGAATATTTTCGTGATGAAGAGGGCAAAGACGTCCTGTTTTTCGTTGATAATATTTTCCGTTTCACCCAGGCAGGATCAGAAGTGTCTGCCCTTCTTGGCCGTATCCCGTCTGCTGTGGGCTATCAGCCAACGCTTGCAACCGATATGGGGGCATTGCAGGAACGTATTACCTCCACCAATAAGGGCTCTATCACATCTGTGCAGGCCGTCTATGTGCCTGCTGATGATTTGACCGATCCGGCACCTGCTGCAAGTTTTGCCCATTTGGATGCAACAACAGTTTTATCCCGCTCTATTGCAGAAAAAGGCATTTATCCTGCTGTGGATCCCCTTGATTCTACATCGCGTATTCTGGAACCCCGCATTGTCGGCGAGGAACATTATCAGACCGCACGTAAAGTCCAGGAAATTCTTCAGCGTTATAAAGAGCTTCAGGATATTATTGCTATTTTGGGCATGGATGAGCTGTCGGAAGATGACAAGCTGGTTGTGACACGCGCACGGAAGATAGAGCGCTTCCTCTCACAACCTTTCCATGTCGCTGAGGTCTTCACAGGATCACCCGGCGTGCTTGTGGATTTAAAAGACACAATTGACGGCTTTAAAGGTCTTTGCGAAGGTGCTTATGATCACCTCCCGGAACAGGCTTTTTATATGGTTGGCTCTATGGATGAGGCCATCAAGAAAGCTGGAACTCTGGCAGCAGAGGCTGCTTAACGCCCGGATACTGAAAGCCTGGATGAAGGACATGTGTCATCCATGTTAAAAACCAGGCTTTTACGCCCTCGGGGGAAAGAAAAGGCTCACGACCATGGCAGATACAATACGTTTTGATCTTGTCTCACCGGATAAAATTCTCTTCTCTGAAGAGGCCGACCATATTATTGCGCCCGGCATTGAAGGTGAGTTTGGTGTTTTGCCCCATCATGCGCCTTTCATGACGACCCTGCGCCCGGGTGTGGTGACAGTTCTTAAAAGTGGGGGCAATCAGCGTTTTTTTGTGACAGGTGGTCTCGCAGATGTAACCCCGGAGGGTTTCACACTTCTGGCCGAACAGGCCATACCTGTCGAAGACATTGACCCACAGTCTGTTGCTCAGGACCTGGAAGATTTAGAAAAAAATATGGCCAGCCTGTCTGATGATGTGGCCTGCAAACATGCCGGGACACGTCTGGAAGAATTAAAAGCCATGCAGGACGCCACACGTTTGTCGTCCTAATTCACGCCATAACCGGGGTCAAAAAAGCTTTGGCCTTAAAGGTTTTTGTTACCTTTCAACGCCTATGCATGTTCAGGAGTGTTTTTCTAACACCCCTTTCTGTGCCAGACAAAGACCTGTGCTCTTAAAGGGGAAGAAAACTATAGCCCCTTTTTTTCTTTCAGGCTCTTCTTCCGTCACACAAAAATCCGGAGAGAACATATGTTAAGAAGACCGATGAGAACAGTTTTCCCTGTATCTTTTTTTCTTCTGGTGTTTTTTCTCTGCTCTTCCTGTGATGTTAAACGCGATAAATCGGATGTTCAGAAAGAGCCTGTCTCTCAAACAGGTCAGCTTGATGTGACCGTGACATCCTCCATCCAGCTTCACCATGCTGTTGCGGCCCTTGCACTTGCCCCGGACAGATATCTTCCCGGAAGGGGGCACCTCATTCTGGCTCTGAAAACAGGGGGTCTTGTTGCCTATGGTCTTTCTGGCAAAGCCCGTAGGGGCTCATCCTCATCTTCTTCTGGTGATTTTGAGAACGACACACCTTTTATGACTCCATCTCTGACCCATCTGGTTGCGGTACCTGATTTTGTGTTTAAGGGGGAGTCTGTAACACTGATCCTGGGCTTTGAATCCCTTGAAAGGGGACGTGCCCGCCTTTTAGCTTATGGCTATCATGATAAGAAGCATTTTTTTAAAATTCCTCTTGAAACCACCTCCATGAAGTCTGTCCCACGGGCTTTTTGTCTGAGAGGATGGGAAGATCAGCAAGGGCTTTTTACGCTGAGCTGGCAGGGACGTGCAGGTTTGGGTGTTCTGGATGCTTCAAAAGCAGAAGAAACAGGCGGGCTTTCCTTCATACTTCAGGCACAAAGGCTTCCGGAAGAAAGGAAAGAGGGGGAATGCCCTGTCACCATCACTTTTAAAGGCCAGATATTTACGCTCACCCCTGATCAGGCCTCTCTTCTTGTTCTGAGGGACAATAAGCCTTTTGCTGTTCTTCACTTTCAACAGGGTCTGGACTCTCAGGGCCTTGAGAATGCAGATGCCTTTGCCCTGTCATCAGATAATTTTGGAGGGGGATTCCCCGAAGGTGTTCTGGCTGTTTATGACAATACAACACACCGTATAGGGCTTATCGCACGTGATTACCTTCAAGGGATTCTGGTAAAAAAAAGCATGGCAGAACATCAGAGAACACCTTCAAAAATTGTGGAAAACTAAGGTCTTTTTCTCAAGTCCTGCATCGACAAAAGTAGAAGAGAGCAGAAATTATAGCCTTTCTCTCATTTAAGGGCTTGATACTTTTTTCAGCTTTGGCTAAAAGCGAGCAGCAGACATAACGGGGCCATAGCTCAGTTGGGAGAGCGCTTGAATGGCATTCAAGAGGTCGGCGGTTCGATTCCGCCTGGCTCCACCATATGAGAGCAAACAAACAAATAAGAGCAAACCAAAGCTTCTTTTTTCTTTGTGCATATAGTCTTTTAAATCAGAGCAGAAACATTCTGGCTGCTCCTCAGAAACAGAGGTGCTCCATATGAGGGAATATGGCAGAGCCCCCTGTTACATATTACAGCTCTGTTTATAGTTTTGACGTCTCCTCCCCCTCAGTCACAACAAAGTTTTCAACCGTCTTTCAGGTCCAGCTTATCCTGCAAAAGTTCATTGACAGACTGCGGATTGGCTTTCCCCCCTGTTTTCTGCATCACCTGACCTACAAACCAGCCAAGTGTCTTCGGTTTGGCCTTCACCTGTTCAACCTGTTTGGGGTTTTCTGCTATGATGGTTTCAATAATAGCCTCAAGCTCTGCAAGATCACTCACCTGTTCTAAGCCTTCACGCCTGACAATTTCTTCAGGCGTCCCCCCTTTTTCAAACATAATGTCAAAAACATCCCGCGCCCCGCGGCCAGAGATGACACCTTTGTCTAAAAGATCCAAAAGCGCCCCCAGACTCTTCACATCAACAGGTGTATCTTTGAGGGAAAGCCCTGCCTTATTCAAAGCCCCGAACAAAGGCCCTGTAATCCAGTTCGCAGCCTGTTTGGGGTTGCGGTTTTGAGCGAGGTGTTCGAAAAAGCTGGCCGTCTCAGCCTCAGCACAAAGAAGAGCAGCATCATAAGCAGATAAACCATATTCTGTCATAAAGCGCTTTTTTCTGGCATCTGGCAGTTCAGGAAGAGAAGCACGAAGAGATTGAACCCAATCCGCATCAAGCCTTAAAGGCAAAAGATCAGGATCAGGAAAATAACGATAATCATGTGCCTCTTCCTTGGATCTCATGGCACGTGTTTCCCCGCTTGTGGCATCGAACAGACGTGTTTCCTGTTGAACCTCTCCCCCTTCTTCCAAAAGGGCAATCTGACGATGAGCCTCATAGGCAATAGCCTGCATCATAAAACGCATGGAGTTAACGTTTTTAATCTCACATCGCGTCCCCAAATCTGCCCCGGGTTTGCGGACAGAAACATTTACATCCGCACGCATGCTGCCTTCTTCCATATTCCCGTCACAGGTTCCAAGTGCACGCAAAATTGCCCTTAATTTTTTAACAAAAGCTGCTGCCTGCTCACCAGATCGCATATCCGGTCTGGTCACAATCTCCATCAGGGCAACACCACAACGATTGAGGTCGACATAACTGGCTTTGGGATCAAGATCATGGATGGATTTACCTGCATCCTGTTCAAGGTGGAGACGTTCAATATTAACCACAAAACTTCCCGCGGCTTCATCCTCCACCTCAACATATCCCTCTCCTACAACAGGGGAGGTAAACTGAGAAATCTGATATCCCTGAGGTAAATCAGGATAGAAATAATTCTTGCGATCAAAACGCGAAAGCAGGTTGATATGGGCATTGAGCCCCAACCCCGTCCGCACGGCCTGTTCCACACAAAAATGATTAAGGACAGGCAGCATGCCCGGAAAAGCGGCGTCAACAAGGCTGACATGCGTGTTGGGTGCCCCACCATAGGTCGCAGATGCCCCGGAAAACAGCTTGGACTGAGAGGTAATCTGAGCATGAACTTCAAGACCAATAACAATTTCCCAGCCTTTGATGAGATGTTGGTGAGACATGGTTTTCTCCGTCATGCCTGCCTCCACCATAGAGAGGGCTTTTGCTTAAACCCTGCCGCCTTTTCAAGGGCTGTGCTGAGCGCAAAAACCGTTTCTTCATCAAAGGACCGTCCAATAACCTGAAGACCTAAAGGTAACCCCTCTGTATTAAGAGCTGCCGGCACAGACGCGGCCGGAAGACCCGCAAGACTTGCAGGCACTGTAAACACATCATTCATATACATGGCCAGAGAATCCTGTGTTTTCTCCCCTAAAGGAAAAGCCGCTGAAGGTGCAGAAGGCGTCAAAAGAGCATCCACTTTCTGAAAAACCTCTTTAAAGTCCTGAGCTATGCGGCGACGTACCTTTTGTGCTTTGACATAATAAGCATCATAATACCCGGCAGACAAAACATAGGTTCCCACAAGAACACGGCGGCGGACCTCAGCCCCAAATCCCTGTCCACGTGTTTGTTCATAGACCTGTGTCAAATCTTCACCTTCTGCACGGAGACCATAACGCATCCCATCATAACGGGCGAGATTGGAGGAAGCCTCCGCTGGTGCTATAATATAATACGTCGGAAGAGCGTAAGACGTATGGGGTAAAGAGACGTCTACAATTTCACACCCGGCCTCCCTTAACCAGGCAAGTCCCTGATCCCAAAGTTTGAGAATTTCCTCTGAAAGACCTGCCAGACGATACTCCTTCGGCAGACCAATTTTCAATCCCCTGACAGAACGCCCACACGCCGCGGAAAACAGAGGAACCTCCAGATCAGGTGAGGTTGAGTCTTGAGGATCATGCCCTGCCATCACCTCCAGCATCAAAGCAGCATCCTTTACCCTGCGTGTCAGGGGGCCTGCCTGATCCAGAGAAGACGAAAAAGCCACCATGCCAAAACGTGAACAACGACCATAACCAGGCTTGAAACCAACAAGACCTGTAAAGGCCGCGGGCTGGCGAATAGAACCCCCTGTATCACTGCCGGTGGCCCCAAAGCACAAGCGGGCCGCTACGGCCGCAGCTGAGCCCCCGGAAGATCCTCCGGGCGTTAACGGACTCTCTGTTTGTTGAGAGCGCCAGGGATTAAGACAGGGGCCAAAAGCACTGTTTTCATTGGATGAGCCCATGGCAAATTCATCCATATTGGTCTTGCCCAGCATGACGGCACCAGCCTCCCGGAGACGGGCTGTAACCGTTGATTCGTAGGGCGGAGAAAAGCCTTCAAGCATACGACTCCCCGCTGTTGTAGGGGCGTTTTGTGTGCAAAACATATCTTTGATAGCCAGAGGAATCCCATCAAGAGGCTTTGCTTCCCCCTCCGCATAACGCCTGTCTGCATGTTCAGCAGCTTCAAGAGCTTCCTCTTCACTGATATGCAAAAAAGCATTAAGGGCATCGGCCTCATGCACGGCCTGAAGATGCGCTTCTGTCACCTCACGCGCCGAAAACTCTTTGTCTCTAAGCCCTTTAAGAGCAGCCTCCAAAGTCAGTTCTGTTAGCTCAGCACTCATTCAATCACCTTCGGTACAACGAAATACCCCTCTTGTGTATGCGGGGCATTAGAGAGGATATGAGAACGCTTATCCCCATCATCAACACGGTCTTCCCTGAGAGGTGCAAGACCATCCAGAGGAGAGACCATAGGCTCTGTCCCCTCAACATCCACCTCATTCAAAGCCTCCACCCATTCGAGAATGCCGGAAAGTTCCTGAGCAAGACCTTCTTTTTCTTCTTCCCTGATCACAAGGCGTGCAAGGTGAGCGATGTGATCAAGAACTGCAGTGTTTATAGCCATGATATACACCCTTTTATACCATCTCATCACATAAAAGGCTTCATAAAGAAAAGCAAGGCACGCCTCCCACAGGCAGCAAAAAAAAGCCTGACTGCCCTCACCTGCCCTTCAGGAAAAAGGTGTGTCAGGCCTCATCCTGCCTTTGTGGATAAGGAAGACCGACACGCCCGTCTGCGCTCCAGACAAGACGCCCTGCAAGTTCAAGCTCAACAAAAGCTGCAAAAACAACAGCCGCAGGCAGACCCGTCTGGCGGATAATATCATTTTGATCAACAGGTGTTGGAGATAAAAGCTCAAGAAGATGTGTGTGGGCCTCATCAGGAACATGGTCCGGAGGTGTTGTGTCCTCTTTTTCACCAAATTCAAAAAGTGTGGTTTTAGGTTCATAGATTTCAGGAGGGCGCATATGCGTCATAACCGTATGAACATCTTCAGCCGTTTCAATCAGGGAAGCTCCCTGCTGAATAAGAAGATTCGCCCCTTTAGACCTTGGATCAAGGGGAGATCCGGGGGTTGCCATGACCTCACGCCCCTGCTCAAGCGCACAACGTGCCGTGATCAAAGAGCCCGAGCGCACTGTAGCCTCACTGACAATAACGCCAAGACTTAACCCCGAAATCAGCCGGTTGCGCCGTGGAAAATCACGGTTGGTGGGTTTATAGCCCATAGCCATTTCAGACACCAGGCATCCCGTCTGAGACAGAGAATCATAAAGTTCCTGATGCTGGGGCGGATAGACATGATCAACACCACCTGCAAGAACAGCAAGAGACCCCGTTGGAAGAGAGCCCCGGTGAACAGCCCCATCAATCCCCCGTGCCATGCCTGAAACAAGTGTATAGCCAAGCCTGCCAAGATCACGCGCGAGATCTTCAGCGAAACGCAGGCCTAAAGCCGAGGCATTGCGTGCCCCAACAATAGCAAGACAGGGGTTAGAGTCCGGGTTGAGGGGCCCTTTAAGGGTGATAACAGGAGGGGGAGGATCAAGGGCTGCAAGCAAAGTTGGAAAATCAGGCTCACAGGATGCCAAAAGACGCGCCCCGGAGGCTTCAACTGCGGCCAGTTCGTCTTCAGTCTCAGACTGAGTGGGAATTTTCAATCCCTGCCCCCCGCCACGACGTACCAAAGAAGGAAGAGCCTCAAGAGCAGATTCAGGACCCCCAAACCGTTTGATCAGGCGTTGAAAAGAAACAGGCCCGACCGTGCGTGTCCGTGCAAGACGAAGCCAGGCCAGTTTTTGACGAAAGCTGAGAGGTTTTAACATAAGATGAGTTTAGCGAAACTTTACAACAAATCATAGAAGATCTTTTTTTTGAGAGTCGTTTTTTTTTCGGGCAATTTTATCCTCTTCACCACGTATCAGGCGCATAATATTAGGGCGATGCTTCCAGACAATCATACACAAAAGGACCAAAGTAAGAAAAAATAAAGATAAGGGTCCCAAAAGCCAGGCCATAAGGGGCGCAGCACAGGCAGAGACCAGACCCGCCAGCGAGGAATAACGTGTCAAAAAAGCTGTAAGAAGCCACAGTACAGCACAAACAAGCCCTACCCACGGGCTTGCCACAAAGAGAAGGCCAAAAAAAGTTGCTATACCTTTGCCTCCCTTAAATTTTAACCAGACAGGCCAGCAATGCCCAAAAAAAGCGGCCCCTCCTGCAACCAGTGCCACATCATATCCCCAAAACCACCAGGCCAGAAGAGCCGCAAAGCCTGCCTTACCTATATCCAGAACAAGGGTGAGGGCCGCAAGATCTTTACGTCCTGTACGTAAAACATTGGTCGCCCCAATATTCCCGGATCCCAAAAGGCGGATATCCCCAAGACCTGCAAGGCGTGTTATAACAAGCCCAAAAGGCACAGATCCAAGAAGATAGCCGCCGGCAAAGGCAAAAAGAAAGGGAGAAAACTGAAGAATATCAGGTCCTGACATATCCGGCCTTCCTCACAATTTTATTTTCAAAACAAGGGGGTAGTTCTGAAAACCTGCCGTGTTTGTTGAAAAGAGTTTTCAGGATCCGCCATCGTAAAAATGAATGTGCGTAAAATAAAATGTCGACAACCCTTTTTTATCTTAAATTGTAAACCTAAAGACAAGCCTAACCCGCCCCTTTTAAGCTTAATAAAGATGGGGTTTTTATGTCAACGAAGAAAGCCTTACTAAGGCAAAGGGAAGGCCTTGTAGAGGGCCACCATCTATTATACCGACACCAGACAATAAACTTACACGATGGTGTGGCTGAAGAAAACCCTGCACAGGGTCATTGACGTTATGACCTTCTTTTCTCTTCTTATATCAGGTGTTTCCCAAAGAAAAGCTTTGCCAGATCCGGCTGATCGGCGCCCGGCTGATCGGCGCAAGGAATTTTCTTCTCTTCCTGCCGCACAAGAACAAGGGGGGTCTGTTTGATCACGACACGAAAACTCTCCCGTGTTTCTTCAGGATCGACATAACTGCCTTCAGATTCATTGATCAAAACGGCGCCAACCTTCACACCACGTGTTTTTAAAGATTCATAGGCTGTCAACCCATGGGAGAGAGCCCCCAGATAGGTTCCACAGACCAAAAGTACAGGACAATCCGCCACCTCTATCCAGTCTAAAACTGTATGCTCTGCATCAAGTGGGGCCATGACACCACCAACCCCTTCAATAAGTCCTGAATCTGTATTTTTTACAAAATGGTGTGTGCGCTGCACAAGATCATCGAAATCAAGGCTTTTCCCCTCACGACGGGCAGCCATATCCACAGATAAAGGGGCACGAAAGCGCATGGGGGAGACAAGATTAAGTGTCTGTGGCTGAACAGGGCGCCCCATAGCTTTTAAGAGATGACCTGCATCACTCTGTTCTGCTTTATCAGGATCAAAACCACTTAACACAGGTTTGAAAGCTGATACAGAGACACCACGCGCCTGTGCCTGACGGATAAGAAGACAGGACACCCATGTTTTTCCTATATCTGTCCCGGATCCTGTTACAAAAAAAACTGCCATGCCTTCCCTTTTCTCCCTTCTCAAATCCGGAATATCTGTTTACAGGGGACAGCACGATGCCTGTCTTTCCCTTTCCCACATCACCCCGCGCGGGTATTTTTGTGACATTAAAGAGAGAAACCTGTCTTTCTTAAAGCTTCCACAACGGAAAGGTTACAGGATAACTGAACACCGTCAAGGCTCTCCACCTCGCGTAACCCTATAAGACTGTTGGTGAGGAAAACACACTCTGCTGCTAAAAGAACGGAAGGAGGCCATGCGCCTTCCTTAACATCAAAACCAGCCCCCGGAGCAGTTTGCAGAACAAAAGAACGGGTAATGCCAGGCAGGGCACCTTCTTCTAAAGCAGGTGTATAAAGCTTTCTCCCGTGGCTCCAGAATAAATTTGCCGCCGCCGCACAGGTCAGATTTCCCTTTGTATTGAGCATAAGGGCTTCCATAGCGCCCTTCTGATGAGCCTCCCGGTGCGCCATCACATTATCAAGATAGCTGAGAGTCTTGTGGTGTGATGTGATGCTTTGAGGGTTACGACGCAGAGAGACCGTGGAAAGCTGTGTTCCCCCCGTATGCTCCTCAATCTCCTGTAAAGTCAGGACCAGAACAGCAGAAGGGGTAGGGGGGGGGTGAAAGACCTCTCTGACCTGCCCCACGGCTTAAGCTGAGGCGCAAAGCCCCCTTCCCTTCTATCGTTCTGGCCAGAGCCAGCTTTTGGCTAAGGTTAGCAAGAACTTCCACGGAAGGGGGGGGAGGAAAACCCAGACTATGGGCAGATTGTGACAGGCGTCTGTGGTGTTCTGCAAGGCGGTGGATGCCTTTCTCATACCATAAAAGGGTTTCAAACAGGCCATCACCCAGAGTAAACCCCCTGTCAAAAGGTCCGGGACCTGATTTTTGGCTGATATGCCAGTCTCCGTCCTTCCACAGCATTATGAGGCAGGAAGAACTATCCAAAACAGGAGTCACAAACCTTCTCCTTCTTCAACTTTTATCATGATGAATATACTCAAAACCCTTGTTTCAAAGAATATTATCCCTGTGATCAGAGTCTATAAAGAGTCTCTCTTATACATCTGGCTTTTTTGCCTTCAAAATACAAAAGCAGATGCTCTGTCATGATAGACGCAACAAAAAAAGTAAACTTTTCCTGACCAGTTTAACACAAATATCTTGACGGACCGGAGGAAATATCGTCATGTTTGATTTTCAGGATTTTTTTAGGACTTACGGAGTTTCTTATGCGTATGTCTTCTTTGACGTTTTTTTCTCTCACCCTTCTGTTCACCACACACTTTATAACAGGGGCGCATGCACAAAGCTCTCCTGCATCTCAGGCATCTGTAAAACCGCCTTTTGAGACACCTGCACAACATGCCCTTATTATGGACTATGAGACAGGGGTCGTTCTTTATGAAAAAGAGGCCCACATCCCTATGTCTCCCTCATCTATGAGCAAGATGATGACCGCTCTTATGGTGTTTGACAAACTCAAAAAAGGGGAACTCTCTCTCGATGAAACCTTTCCTGTCAGCGAATATGCCTGGCGGACAGGGGGGGCAGCTTCCGGCTCCTCCACCATGTTCTTAAAAGTGGGGAGCAGAGCCAGCATTGAAGACCTTCTCCACGGTGTGATCACACAATCCGGAAATGATGCCTCTATTGCTCTGGCTGAAGGCCTTTCAGGCAGCGAAGAGGCTTTTGCCAGAGACATGGAAAAATTTGCACAAAGCCTGGGCCTGAAAAATGCACATTTTCGGAATGCAACGGGCCTGCCTCACCCGGAACATAAAATCAGTGCCTCTGATCTTGCCGAACTGGCCCGTATCACCATCAGGGATTATCCCGACTATTATCCTTTCTATGTCTTAAAAAGCTTTACCTGGAATGGAATTAAGCAATATAACCGCAACCCTCTTTTAGGACGCTTTAAAGGTACAGACGGCCTCAAAACCGGCCATACAGAAGAAGCTGGCTATGGCCTGACAGCCTCCGCTGAACGTGAGGGGAAAAGACGCATTATTGTGCTCAACGGCCTCTCCTCTGAAAAAGAGAGAACCAGAGAAGCAGAACGCATGATGCGGGCCGCTTTCACAGAATTTAAGCTCTATTCCCTTTTCAAAGAAGGGGAAAAAGTCGGAGAGGCAAATGTCTATTCCGGTCAGGTTAAAAAACTCCCGCTTATCACAGACAAAGCAATACGCCCCGGTCTTCATAAAGCGGAACGTGATGGCATGACTGTTTCGATTGTGTATCAGTCTCCCCTCATTGCCCCTGTTCAAAAAGGTGATCTCGTTGCTCAGCTTGTTGTGGAGACGCCACAGGGCACACAGCATAGTTTTCCTCTGCTTGCGGGGGAGACTGTTGAGCGCAAAAACTTCTTTGGTCGTGCTTTTGATTCTTTGATAACCCTTATTCGAAAAGGGTCATGACCAGGTATGACACAGGGGCGTTTCATCAGTTTTGAGGGGGCCGACGGTGTTGGAAAATCTACCCAGATACACCGGCTGAAAGATGCACTTCAAAAAAGAGGTTTTGACGTTCTTCTCACAAGAGAGCCCGGAGGCACCCCCGAAGCAGAGGACATACGCAAGCTTCTTCTTGAAGAGAAAGACTGGACTGCGCTTACGGAAACTCTTCTTCATTATGCAGCACGGACACAGCATATAGACCGACTTATCCGGCCAGTTCTTAAACAGGGCAGATGGGTTCTTTCTGATCGTTTTTTTGATTCAAGCTTTGTCTATCAGGGCCATGCCGGAGATATGGCTTTGGATCGTCTTCAGGCTTTGCACGATCTTATCCTTGAGGGATTTACACCAGACCTCACATTTATCCTGGATCTGGAAGGCCCCATAGCGGCCAGACGTCGCAAACAACGTGGACAAAACGCCGATCGCTATGAAAAAAAAGGAGAAATCTATCAGGAAAAACTCCGGGCGGGTTATCGCCTTCAGGCCAAAACACATCCCACACGGTGCATTCTTCTTGATGCAGAAGGCACAGAAGAGGTGGTTGCGGAGAGAATTTGGGCATGTGTGCAAAAACGTTTTCCGGAACCTTAAAAAATATACGCCTTGCCCTGATAGTTTACCTCCCCCCTTTCTCCTCTCTCCTCTCTCTGCTAGACATCTGTCCATGACCCATGCTCTTTCTCCTCAAACACAGCCCTGGCTTTTTGGACATGAAGCAGCTGAAGAGACTTTTCTTCAGGCCCTCACAACCAAAAGGCTTCACCATGCCTGGCTTATCTCTGGTCCAAAAGGCATTGGCAAAGCTACACTGGGCTTTCGTCTTGCCCGTTTTCTTGTGGGCGTGAGGCCTGATGCAACATACGGTCTTTTAGGAACAGATCCCGATGACCCTCTTGCCCGGCGTCTTGCAGAGGGCACTTATGGCGATCTTTTTGTCCTTGAAGCCCCGACTGATGAGAAAACAGGAAAGAGAAAAAAAGATATTCCTGTTGATGCCGTCCGCCAGCTTATCAGGACTTTTTCTCAAAAACGAACGCATCAGGGTGGGTGGCGTCTTGTGTTTGTTGACCCTGCAGAGGGTCTAAACATTCATGCCGCCAATGCTCTTTTAAAGACCCTGGAAGAACCTCCTCCCCAAACTCTGTTTCTTCTGTTCTCCCATGCCCCCGGCCGTGTTATGGCAACTCTGCGGTCGCGATGCCGGTCTTTAATTCTCAACCCGTTATCAGAAGAACTGACCCTGAAAGCCCTGCAGAGCCTTCACCCTGACAAAGAAGAGGAGACGCTTAAACAGGCAGCACATCTTGCCGAAGGTTCGCCAGGCCGGGGCGTGGAGCTCGCCTGTTCTGAGGTTCTCTCTTTTCTGGATAATATTCACACACTGTTTACAACGCTCCCCGGGCTGGATTCTGCACGCTTACAGGCCCTCATGGCCAGATTGTCTGAGAAGAACGCGGAAAGATCTCTGCAGGCCCTGTTTTATGAAACCTGTCTGAAACATACCGCACGCCTTGCCCGTGAAGCCGCCCTTAGAGACCATCTTCCGAAAACAGATAGAACAGAGGAGAAAACACACCACAACCCGGGCGCTGCTTCCACCTGGCTTACAGTGCACGAACAGATCAAAGATTTGTTTGATGATGCTGAAGCTCTTAATCTTGACCCGGCACAGCTTGTCCAGGGTGTCTTTTTCTCAGCCCGTCAGGCCCTCATAAAAGGATAAAAGGCATGACACACCCTATTCCCCTCTCCCCCCCTCCTGGTTGGTCTGTCTCTTTGACAGACAGTCATGTTCACCTGCATCATGATGCTTTTGCTGAAGATGTTGACCATGTTATTGAGCGTGCACTGGAAGCTGGCACTAAAAACATGGTGACCATTGCCTGCTCTTTTGAGGATGGGGAAGCGGCCACACGTCTGGCTGAGCGCTATGACGCGCTGAGCTGTAGTGTGGGTATACACCCCCATGAGGCGGATAAGGTCCCTGATTTAACCGTGGAGGACCTTCTCAAACAGGCGAATCACCCAAAAGTGGTGGCCTTCGGCGAAACAGGGCTCGACTTTTACTATAATAACAGTGCTGAACAGGCACAAAAACACTCTTTCCGTGTCCATATTGAAGCTGCACGTGAAACGGGCCTTCCCCTTGTCATCCATGCCCGCAATGCTGATGACGCTATCGCAGATATGCTGGAGGAGGAGATGAAAAAAGGGCCTTTTAAACCTCTTCTCCACTGTTTTGCAGGGGGGGCAGATTTGGCAGAGCGCGCGGCAGATCTTGGGGCATATTTTTCCTTATCCGGCATTATTACGTTTAAAAATGCAAAAGATTTATGTGAAATTGTCACAACCCTGCCAGAAGATCGTCTCCTTTTAGAAACAGATGCGCCCTATCTTGCTCCTGTCCCGTATCGTGGCAAACGCAATGAACCGGCCCTGCTTGTCCACACTGCCCAAAAACTGGCCGAAATAAGGGGGTGGAGTCTTGAAGAAACAGCAGAAAAAACAGAGCGCGCTTTTGCAAATTTGTTTGGCTCTGCACATCGGGCTGGATGACGGGAAACTTCCTCCCAAAGAAAGAAACAGCCTACCCCTGCCCTATATACCAACAAAGCTTTTGTCTCTGTCATTCCTTTTAAGAAAAAGAGAGGACAGATCTCCCCCCCACCTTCAGAGCTATTCAGGTTTAAGCATAATCACAGTGTCTGTCATCGGCAAATAGAGCCCCCCTGTTTGTGGAACAAAGGCAATATCACCAACACCCCTGGCAGATTCACGATTTGTTATTCTGGCAAGATCCAGTTTCTCCACAACAACACCCGTTTCACGGAGCACATGAAAAATCTGGCCCGTCTTCCAGTCGGAGATATAAAAGCTCTCATCTCCAACAGGCTGGATACCATCCAGATTGCCCAAAGGTTCCCGGGTTATCTTTGTTATTTTTTTATCCCTGAGACCAACCTTTAACACGCGCCCCTTAGCTGCATGAAGAAAATCATCTCCCTCAACAGGGCCCCATGCGGCTACATATAAACTATCCCCCATGCCATAAAGACCATTTGGATTTTCAAGCTCAGGGGTTTTGAGCCAGAGACTGAAATTGCCATTTTTATCTAACCGGTAAATGGCACTTGTTTGCATATCCGAAACATAGATGTTGCCATCTCTATCGACAGTAACATCATTCAGGTATTTTATACCTTCTGCGGAATGGTGGGCAAGAATTTTGCCTGTCTCACGATCGATTTCAACCAGATCCGTAACATCAGCCACATAAAGTTTAGGGCCAAGAATCTGGAGCCCTTTAGGTGCTTTCAAACCATCAACCCATCTTTCCTCCAGAATCCTGCCCTGTGTATCAAGCCTGGAGATGTGGCCTGCCCCCATGGATTCACCTAAAGCCTTTTCAGAAACGTAAAGTACTTCTGCATTCGGATCGTAAACAACAGATTCGGGGTTAGAAAGTTTTTCTGTCTCCCAAACAAGGGAGAAGATTTCCCGGGGAGGAGACGTTTGTCCTTTTTCGGATTGTGCCTGAGCCTGCAAACAAAACCCTGAAAAGACCCCGACAAGTATCAAAACTTTTTTTATCACTTTTATCATATTGAATACCCTGTGATGATACAAGACAAGATGATATGAATGCTTGCCCTGTCACATAAAAAGAGAAAAAATCTCCAAAATCACTGTCGTCTGGCTAACCTTGTGTCTAAAGAGATCCCACATACAAAGAAAGTCAGGAAGCAGAGTAAAAAAGCACCCCCAAACTGGTAAATGCCTGTTTTTCCCATGCAGATCCTAGCAAATAAAGCCCTTGAGGGCAAGCAGGCCACCTCATAAAATCTCTGTTCTGAGAGACTCAGTCTTTTAGGAGAGGGGAAATTTTTGACAACAGGCTCTGTGCAAAAAACCTGTTCATTTTGGGGACATACTTAGCGCCAGGGGGGACCAAGATACCAGCTCACAAGAGAACATCGCGTGCCCTTTGTGACAGGTGTTACCTGGTGATACACCAAAGCAGGAAAGATAATAACGGATCCTCTCTTGCGAATCATATCTGCGGGCGGGGCACTATCGACCTGGTCCATGACAAAATTACCTCCCTCATAATCTTCAGGATTAGATAATTGTACAATTATACTGAGCTTTCTTTGTGTGAGAGAGTTTTTGGAAACAAGACCTGTATCCTGATGGGATCCATAAAACTGGTTCTCTCCTCCCTCTTGACCGCCCCTATAAACTGTAAATTGCATATAATGTGCGCCTGTTGGATTATAATCAACACCGAACCATTTATCATTGGCCTCGTTGACGCAATAATCCAGCTGTGAAAAAACAGAAGCAAAGTCAGAGTTTCTACGGTTAATAAAAGAAACTTCCGATCGACGTATTTTATGATTAACCTTTAATTCTTCTGTTACAGTGCCCTCAGATAAAGGGAGGCTTTTTGCTTTTTCTAAAATAGAATCACATTCTTCAGCACTGAAAAAAGACTCATAATAAGCCCACTCACTAAACATGCTCTTCTCCCTTTTTAGCGGGGATCAAACTTACCGATTTGTTTGAGTTTCAATAGCTCAAGTTTATTAAGCAGTGTTTAAATATAAAAATATATTGATTTATGATTATTTTATCTAATACACACTCTTCGTCATCTTTACCTATTATCTGCCAACGTCAAATTTAAGAAAAACTATCGTGAGAATAAATTTTGTATATTCCCGTATAAGTTTTCCTGAAAAAGGTATCCCCAAAACCTGGAAAACAGGTTGTGTTGAAGAAGTTACATAAGGCATGAAATTGTATTCAGGCATCATAGCCTCAAAGATCATATGAGCCCGGGGCATATGGTAATCTGATGTAATTAAAAGAAATGTCTGATACTTATATTTTCCAGCCCATAAAGCTGCTTCACGGGCATTGCCCCATGTATTTTGGGCCGCATATCCCAGATCTACACAACACAAAAACAGGGCAGAATCTTCACCTGTATAGGCTATCAAATCCCTGTCACGAATCTGAGCATGAACACCTGAAATAAGAAGCCTTTGTCCGTTTTTTGCCTTAAGAAGCTTTAAGCCCGTCTGAATGCGGCTGTCATCGGCCCCTGTTAACACCACAATTCCCTCTGCAGAAACAGGTTCCAGAAAGACTTTTTCCCTATAGGCTTTAATGCGGGTCGTAAAAACAGGGTATCCTCCCAAAAAGCCGAGCAATACAATCAGCATGAACAAAAAAAACAAACGTTTCAACATGCACAAAAACTCTTCAGCGACAGAACAGGACAGCTTGACATAAGCATGTTTTAAGTGTGCTCCATTTTGATGTGTTTGGAAAGTTTTTTATAAATATGAGGAGAAGGGAGACCTCCCCCTGCTTTTTCCCTCATAAAAACAATGGACATGTTTCTACCTGGTGCTTAAGGCTATGTTTTCTATCATAACCTTTAAGGAAAATGAGCATTTATATATCCTCAGAAACAGGTTTTTCACTGTTTTTCTTATACGCTTCAGAAGGAAGAGGAAAATCTTCCTGAAAATGCCTTCTCTCTTCTTCTAAAACAGCCAAACGCTCTAAAAGATAAGCTTTACTTCTCTCAGAAGCAGAATATGCCTGCTCCAGATACACTTTCTGATCATGTACATATTTGTATACATGGGGTATGTTTGTTAATTTTTTGCGGAGCACCCCTCGCAGACTTAGAACAGACAAAAGACATGAAATAAGGCAGAAAAACCAGTACAGAACATCTCCATACCGCCTGATGAAATCAGAAAACAGAGGAGAGGTTTGAGAAGAAAAAAGAAAAGAGGGTAAGGTGAGCAAAGACAGGCTGACAATCTCCCCTTTTTCTTGCAGATCACCAGAGAGGACACTATTTCTTACACTCAAAGGGCTATAGTGCGGAAGGCGTGCCTTGCCTGCCTTTGTAGAGAGTGTGGCCCCGGCCTGCACTTGTTCAGTGGAAGGACCCCTGACCCTCAGGCACCGTGTATGGTGCAAACGTGATCTTATCTGAGGATCTGTTCCGATCGGGGAAGAAGACCATAATAAAACCAGCTGATTTTCAAGAAGATCAGATGGTTCACCCCTATAAGTTTTTCTCCCTTCCATATCTCTCAAAAGGGAAGAAAAAACAAGAAGAAAGGCTAACAGCACTTTCCATACCTCATCTTTTTAGTTCACCCCGTTTTCAGGAAGGGGTGTTTTTTATATTTTTTAAGCTTTCTCTGTCCGGAACAGGACAGGGTTAAGTTACGACAACATAACATGCTTTTTATTAAAAAGCACCAACAAAAGACCGGGATAAAAAACTTTATTCTTCAATATGTTTCCTACAAAAGGTCTGTGAAGACTTTCATGAGCATAAAACGCAGTATGGCTCATAAGCGGGAGGTTATAAGTTTCCCTCTCTCTGCAAAGGGGAAAATTTAAGATGCAAAGCCCTTAATATATACGGATATATTCTCTCTGTTTCAGAGTACAGGCAACGTCCCTTAACGGGGTGTACGCGGAGAAAACAGGCCAGAACGCGGAAAACCACGGGGGACAGGGTGTCCGACCCGGGCGCGTTTCCCCATCCATGTCTGCCAGTCCTTCACAGCAACCTGTCGCCCTGCTGTGTCTGTAAAGAAGAGACCTGTTTCCTGAGAGAAAACTTTGACATCCTGCACGCCACCCTCCGCATAGTTTTGAAGTTTAACCCCTTTCCCGCGTGTCATGGTGGGAAGTTCATCAAGGGAGAAAATCAGCATTTTCCGGTTTTCTCCTACAAGAGCAACACACATACCCTCAACAGGAGACACCACAGCAAGACGATCCCCGGATCCCAGATTCATAACCTGTTTTCCCGCACGTTTGGCCGCTGTCATGACCTTGTCTTCGACAAGAAAACCATACCCTTTGGAAGAGGCAAGAAGACGACGCCCGTCCGGGTTGAAGGTGAACAGGGCAACAGGCCTGGCATCATCTTCCATATCTATCATGACCCGTATGGGTTCTCCATGACCACGCCCGCCCGGCAGTTTATCGACCTCCAGTTTATAAGCCTTCCCGCGGGAGGACATCAGGATAAGCCTGTCTGTTGTATGTGCACGCACAACAAAGCCTGCTTTATCTCCTTCTTTAAATTTCAGGCTGTTCAAATCATCGACATGCCCTTTCAGACTTCGTATCCACCCCTTCTGGGACAGCACCACAGTAACCGGCTCTTTCACAACGGCCAGCCTTGACCAGTCCTTCTGAGGGGCTTTTGGCGCCTCAGAAAATCCGGTTCTTCGTGCACCAGAGGGTGTTTGCAGACTAAATTCCTTTTGAAGGGCTTTTAAATCCTCGCTGATGTTCTGTCTTTGCAAAGCCGGCTCTCTCAAAAGCTCCTCATAATTCTTTTTTTCCTCAAGCCGTTTTGCATGCTCCCGATGCAGAGCAGCCTCTTCAAGCCTGCGTAAGGATCGCAAACGCATATTCAAAATGGCCTCAGCCTGTGTCTCCGTCAGCTTGAAATCTGCCATCAGATGAGCTTTAGGATCATCTTCTTCCCGAAGAATACGAATAACCTCATCCAGATTGAGATAAACAATTAAATAGCCATCCAAAACCTCAAGACGTGCTAAAGCTTTGTTCAGACGATACCGGGTTCGTCTTTGTAAAACATGCAAACGGTGATCCAGAAAAGCCTGTAAAACCTCAACAAGGTTCATAACACGGGGAGTGCGCCCTCCATCCAGAACATTCATATTCAGGGGAATACGGGTTTCAAGCTCTGTTAATCTGAACAAATCTTCCATCATGGCTTCGGGATTGAGATTGCGGCTTTTCGGCTGGAGAACAAGACGTATATCCCCGGTTGACTCGTCCTGAATATCGTCCAGATAAGTAATTTTTTTGGTCTCAATCAGATGAGCAAGACGCTCCACCAGTCTGGATTTTGGAACCTGATACGGGATTTCATAGACCACCACCTGCCACATTCCCCGCTCTAAGGGTTCAGTGCACCAGCGTGCACGCAAACGAAAACCACCACGCCCTGTCTTATACGCTTCTGCTCTGCTTTCCTCTGCCTCAACCACCACACCACCTGTAGGAAAATCAGGCCCTGGAACAAAGCGCATCAGCTCCCCGACAGAGGCTTCAGAATGCCTGAGAAGATGAAGGGCAGCCTGACACACCTCAAAAGCATTATGGGGCGGAATGCTGGTCGCCATCCCCACGGCAATACCACTGGTGCCATTGGCAAGAAGATGGGGAAACCCCCCGGGGAGGACATCAGGTTCCTCATCTTCCCCATCATAGGTGGGGTGAAAATCCACAGCATCTTCATCCAGCCCCTCCAAGACAGAGGTCGCAACAGAGGTAAAACGCGCCTCAGTATACCGCATAGCAGCCGGGGAATCCCCATCAATATTGCCAAAATTCCCCTGACCATCAATCAGGGGATAACGTTGAGAAAAATCCTGTGCCAAACGGGCAAGGGCATCATAAATGGCCTGATCTCCATGGGGGTGGAACCGACCGATCACATCACCTACAATGCGCGCGCATTTTTTATATCCCGTTGCTGCATCCAGCTTTAAAAGCCGCATGGCATAAAGGATACGCCGGTGAACAGGCTTCATGCCATCACGCACATCCGGCAGGGCGCGCTGGGTTATGGTCGACAAAGCATAGGCTAAAAAGCGCTGGGACAGAGCCTCATCCAGAGATTCCTTCACCTGGCGCGTTGGAGCTGGATCTTTTAAATCGGACATAAGGGTATCATCCCCATGATCATGTATGAAAAGAAGTTCGAAGCCATTCTACCCGGAAAAAATGAAAAAAACAGGTCTGTCTGCCAATTTTTACGTGTTACGCCTTTCCACCTTAAGCTTCCAGGCCCTCACCCCCGAAGGGGGAAAACTATAACAGAAGTAATTTAGCATATTCTGGTTTCTCTTTAAAAAAGCTTTTTACTGGTCTATCTTCTTTTCCTCATCCTCCCAAAAAAGAGAAAACCACTTTACCCAGGAGGTAAAATCTGCTTTATGATAGGTCCTCTTTCGTGAAAAATATATGTCAGTAAGGACAAGCAGGATCATGTCCAAAAATAAGTTAACACGGGCCCGGCTTGCTAAAGCTATACAGCATGCGACAGGCCTGCCCTATCATGAAGCCCTGGAATTTGTCAGGGTCTTCTTTGAAACAATTATGGAAAGTCTGGAACGGGGTGACTCTGTAAAACTTTCCTCTTTTGGTGTGTTCTCTGTTCGTGATAAAGCACGCAGAATAGGACGAAACCCAAGAACAGGGGAAGAGAAAATTATCACGGCACGCCGTGTTGTTGGGTTTAAAAGTTCTCAGGCCCTTAAAACAAAGGTCAATAAGAGCTTATCCCGGAAAAATGGCTAAGATATAAGCTCACGAAAATTCCGGATATGTTCACATCAGATTTTTGTTCAGCTGAAAAAGTACAGGAAAGTGGAACAAAGAAAGCGGAAAAAAGAAACAGTCCTTTATGCTTTCTTCCCCGGCTTTTCGTCCTCATATGAGAAGAAATAGGGAGATGACATATGGCGCTTGCCTTTATTTTTCCTGGACAGGGCAGCCAGGCTGTTGGTATGGGCCAGGATCTGGCCCGGGCTTTTCCTGCTGCACGTGCCGTCTTTGAAGAAGTAGATGATTCCTTAAATCAGGCCCTCTCCCGTTTGATGTGGGAAGGTCCGGAAGAAGATTTACGCCTGACAGAAAATGCGCAGCCTGCACTTATGGCGGTCTCTCTTGCTGTCATTCGTGTCCTTAAGCAGGATTTCAATATTGCCCTCAACACAGCCCGTTTCACTGCAGGGCATTCTTTGGGAGAGTATTCAGCCCTGACAGCCGCAGGCTCTCTTCGTCTGGCAGAGACGGCGAGGCTTCTTAAAAAAAGAGGGCAGGCCATGCAAAACGCTGTGCCTGTTGGACAGGGCGCTATGGCAGCCCTGTTAGGCGCGGATGAAGATCTTGCAGAACAAGCCTGTGAGGCGGGACGCAGGTTTGGGGTTTGCGCCATTGCCAATGACAATGCCCCCGGGCAAATTGTCCTTTCAGGAACAGCGAAAGCTGTGGAAACAGCTGCTGAGGCTGCCCGTGAGGGTGGGGCCAAAAAGGCGATTATGCTGCCTGTGTCTGCTCCCTTTCATTGTTCTTTGATGGCCCCGGCTGCTGACGTGATGCGCGACGCCCTTGCCACAACAGACATTCTGACACCCAATATACCCCTCATCGCCAATGTTACGGCCAGTGCTCTTGATGATCCCGGGAAGATTCGTGAAGCCCTCATCACACAGACGGCCTCCCGCGTGCGCTGGCGGGAAAGCATACTTACTATGACTGACAAGGGGGTCACAGAGTTTGCAGAAGCAGGTGTTGGCAAAGTGCTGACCCAAATGCTCAAACGTACTGTTAAAGACGTTAGAGGGACCAGCCTTCACACACCAGAGGAACTGGAAACTTTTGCTAAACAGCACAGAGGTTAAGATATTTCTGTCTGTCCCCGGCATCACAGACTGTAAAAAATAAACTCAGGGACAGGGCCTTTATATCTTTTATCAGAAGTAGAATCAGGAGAGTATCTATGTTTGATTTAACAGGAAAACGTGCTCTGGTCACAGGAGCAACAGGAGGATTAGGCGGAGAAATAGCCCGCGCCCTTCACGCACAGGGGGCCCATGTGGCCCTTTCGGGAACAAGGACAGAAAACCTCACATCTCTGGCACAGGATTTAGGGGAACGTGCGGTTGTCTGCCCGTGTGATCTTGCAAAACCTGAAGGGGCTGAGACCCTTATCAAAGATGCTGAAACAGCTCTTGGTGGTCTTGATATTCTCGTCGCCAATGCAGGTATCACCCGTGATATGCTTGTCATGCGCATGAAAGAAGAAGACTGGGATCATGTGATGGAGCTCAATTTAAAATCTGTTTTCAAGCTTGCGAAAGCTTCTCTGAGAGGCATGATGAAACAAAGATGGGGACGTATCATCACCATAACCTCTGTTGTAGGGGTCACAGGCAATGCCGGACAGGCAAACTATGCTGCTTCCAAGGCCGGCCTTATTGGGTTTTCTAAATCTCTTGCCTTCGAGACAGCCAGTCGCGGCCTGACTGTCAACTGTCTTGCCCCGGGCTTTATCACCTCCCCCATGACAGATGTCCTGACGGAGGAACAAAAACAGGCAATCCTGACAAAAATCCCCATGAACAAAATGGGACATGCCAAAGACATAGCCGCAGGTGTGATTTGGCTGGCCTCTGAAGAAGCGTCTTATGTGACAGGTCAAACATTGCATATCAATGGTGGCATGCTGATGGTATAGATGCCATTTTATTTATTTTTCTTTTGCGCTGGTCATCTTCTTTAAAGTATGGTATGCGCGGTTTATTCTTGGAGGATTAAGGTTAACTTCAGGGTTTTCTTGTGTAGATTCTGGCTTATCACATCCCTGATGAAACAGATTCTTAAAAAAAAGAAAGGTTTTTAGGATTTATGTCTGATACTTTTGAACGTGTAAAAAAAATTGTTGTTGAGCATCTTGATATTAAAGCTGAAAAAGTTACCGAAGAGGCAAGTTTCATTGATGATCTTGGTGCGGATAGCCTTGACAATGTTGAAATGGTTATGGCCTTTGAAGAAGAGTTTGATATTGAGATTCCTGATGACGCCGCTGAGAAAATTCAAACGGTTGGGGACGCCCTTAAATATATCACTGAAAAGACAGGCTAGGCTTTATCTGTGCGTCGCGTCGTCATAACAGGCATGGGGCTTGTCACCCCCCTTGGTTGTGGTCTCAGCCATGTATGGTCCAGACTCATTTCCGGAGATCAGGGCATTCATGCTATTGAGCATTTTGATGTGTCTGATCTTGCCTGCCGCATTGCGGGGCTGGTCCCACGCACAGACAGAGTTCAGGGGGACAGCACACCGCCTGCCTCCCCAGGTCTTTTTGATCCGGATTCTGTCTTAACGGCAAGGGAAAGACGTCGTATTGATGATTTTATCCTTTATGCTATCGCTGCAGCTGAGGAGGCTGTTCAGGATGCGGGCTGGATGCCCGGAGAGGATGACCGGGAAGCACGTGAACGCACAGGCGTTCTTGTTGGTGCTGGTATTGGTGGTCTTGAAACTGTCTATCAGGCAAGTCTGGACTTAAAGGAGAAAGGTCCCCGTAAGATTGGTCCCTTTACCATTCCCTCCATGCTGATCAATCTGGCATCCGGACATATTTCTATCCGTCATGGCTTTAAAGGCCCCAATCATTCTGTTGTCACAGCCTGTGCAACGGGGGCACATGCCGTGGGGGATGCCGCACGCCTGGTGGCCCTTGGGGATGCAGATGTCATGCTGGCAGGGGGGGCAGAAGCAGCTATCGGCCGTCTTGGTCTTGCCAGTTTTGTCGCCTGCCGTGCCCTTTCAACTGGTTTTAATGACAAACCCGCGCAAGCCTCCCGTCCTTATGACAGGGACAGAGATGGCTTTGTCATGGGCGAAGGTGCAGGTGTTCTGGTTCTGGAATCTTATGAGCATGCACGTGCACGCGGGGCAAAAATTTATGCTGAACTGGTCGGCTATGGGCTCTCAGGGGATGCATATCATATCACAGCTCCTGCCGAAGATGGTGATGGGGCTTACAGGGCTATGGAGGCTGCTCTCAGACGGGCAGATATGCGACCATCTGATATTGATTATATTAATGCCCATGGAACCTCTACCCCTGTGGGTGATGAGGTTGAGTTAAAGGCTGTTGAACGCCTTTTTGGGCCCGCGTCCGCAGGCCTTCCTATGTCATCAACAAAATCCTCTATTGGTCACCTTTTGGGCGCAGCTGGCGCTGTTGAGACAATTTTCACCTGTCTTACCCTTCAAAAAGGTATAGCACCCCCGACCCTTAACCTGGACAATCCTTCTCGTCCCACAGATGTTGATCTGCTTGCTCACAAAGCGAAGAAGGGTGTTTATAAGACGGCAATGACAAACTCTTTTGGTTTTGGGGGTTCAAATGCCTCTCTTATTCTTAAAACCCTATAAAATAGTCCTTCGTTTTGAGGGGGTAAAAAGATATAAGTTTTTTACCATAGAATTATAAATCTTGTCTCAAAGAAGACTTTTCCTTCTGTATTGCGTTAAACCTGATGTAGAAAATTTTCTCTTATCCTGGAAAACATGTTAAGAGGTGAGGTATACTCTATCCTACAAAAAAAGAGACAAAAGTGCCCACTCCCACACCACGAAAACGCCTCAGCAATCTTCATATTTTCTGGCTAACCCTCATCGCTGTGACAGGTTTTTTAACGGCTCTCGCCGGGGTTGCTTTAGGCAGCTATGCCTGGCTTATGTGGCGTTTTGAACGTCCGGGGTCCTTTGAAACTCCCCTACGTGTGAAGCTGGACAAGGGCATGGGGCTTGAAGATATTGCAACACACCTTGAAAAGAACAAAGCCCTTGATGACCCTTTTCTTTTCCGTCTTGCTGTTCTTCTCAAGGGTCAGGCCCACACCTTAAAAGCCGGAACCTATGATCTTCCCCCAAACAGCAGTATGAGAGAGATTTATCAACGCATTCATTCTGGTGAGACAGCTCAATATGCTCTCACCATCCCCGAAGGCATGACCAGTGCTGCTATCCTTCAGCTTCTTCAGCAGGATGAAAACCTTAAAGGAGAGATAACGGAGCCTGCTGAAGAAGGTAGTCTGCTTCCGGAAACCTATCATCTTGACATTGGAACATCACGGAATGATGTCATAAGGCGCATGAAAACAGCACAAAAGGCTTTTCTGGAGAAAGCCTGGGCACAACGTGCTGATAATCTTCCTTTCTCTGCGAAAGAAGATGCCATCATTCTTGCATCCCTTGTTGAAAAGGAAACCGGTTTTGAGGGAGAGCGTGCACGTGTTGCCTCTGTTTTTATCAACAGGCTCCATCGTGGCATGCGTTTAGAAAGCGATCCGACGATCATTTATGGCCTCACCCGGGGGAAACCTCTGGGACGTGGTCTCAGGCGTTCAGAATTACGACATGATTCTCTCTGGAACACCTATGTGATTGACGGTCTGCCTGTCTCCCCTATCTGCAACCCTGGTCGTCTTGCCCTGCTTTCTGTTCTTCAACCTGCCTCAACGCGGGATTTATACTTTGTGGCCAATGGTGAGGGAGGTCATGCCTTTGCCAGAACTTATGTAGAACATCAGAATAATGTCCTGCGCTGGCGGCAGGTTGAGCGCCGCAGAAAAAATCAGAAAAATAAAACTCAGTAAAGCTGATATCTGATCCCCCTTTCTCATCAGCATGGTATATGGCTCTACACCTGTTTTTAAAGAGGAACAGGCCTGTATATCTTCCTTATATGCCAGCTCTCATCATAAGCACAAAAGTGCCGGATTCAGTTTCAACACGTATCAGGGGAGAGAAAAAACCTTCTTATCTGGTGTTTCAACCCTGATTTTCATAAAAAAGCTTTGTGTTACATAAACCCCAAAGAAAGAGAAGCCAGCTTGCCTGTGAAAAAAGCCCCACGAATACCATCAAAAATCAGCTGAACAGACAAAGCCGCCAGGATAACCCCCAGAATACGGGTAATCATGGAGGCAAACGTGGCACCTACCAAACGAATGACATAAGAAGCACCAAGGAAAAAGCCAAGGCAGATCAAAAGATTAAGGCCCATGGCCAGGAAAACCTTTGCCTGATCAGCGGGCACCTTAATTTCCGACATATCCAGCATAATGGCCGCAATGGCACCGGGACCAGCAATCAGGGGAATAGCCATAGGGAAAACAGAAATATCTTCATAGGCAACATTATCTGCACTTTCCTGCTCCATCACTTCTTCTATCCGTGTTTCACGGCGCTGAGCACGTTTTTCAAAAACCATTTCAAGGGCAATACTGAAAAGCATAACGCCCCCGGCAACACGGAAAGCATCCAGACTGACCCCTATGGCCTGAAACAGCATATTTCCAAGAAAGGCAAAGGTCAGAAGGACACCTGCGGCCACAGCAACGGATTTAAAGGCCATAAGACGCTGATGCCGACGGCTGGTCCCATCCGTTAAGCTGGCAAAAACGGGGGCAATACCAATCGGATCAATAACGACAAAAAAGGTTATAAAAGCAGAAAAAAAAATGTCCCACATAAACCATCTCATGCCTTCAAAAAATGAAAAGAGTCTTAAAAAGATCCCCTCTCACAAAAAAATGACGTGGCTGTCTCTGAACGGCAACATCCCACGCACTTCCATCATAGGGAGAAGCGAAGCGTATGAAGACATGAAAAAGAAGCTGCTGCAAGCCCCATTGTTTAAATTTTTTCCTTATTATCTTCTAAGGTACGTTCTTAAAAACTTTTTCCTGACACGTCACCTGACCGTACAGGGTACAGATGCCATCTCCTCTGCAGTTTTAAGATCTGCTCTCATCTTGTTTTTGGTACTTCATGATAAGGGGCGCCTGAAAAGCAAGAAACAGGAAAGTTAGAGGAAGAACGCCCCAAAACTTAAAATTCACCCAGAAGGTTTCAGAAAAATTTCGCCAGATAATTTCATTTAAAACTGCCATAAAAACAAACCACAGGCCCCAGCGTAAGGTCAGGCTTCGCCATGCCTGATCGGGGAGGTCCATATTCTGTCCCAAAAGTGTCTTTAAGATATTACGCCTTACGAAAAGTGACCCCAAAAGAGCAGCCGCAAAAAGGAGATAAATTACTGTCGGCTTCATTTTAATAAAATGACCATCCTGCAAAATAAGCGTTAGCCCCCCAAAAACGACAACTAAAACAGCTGTGATCAGGGGCATGGGGGCAAGCCTTCTTTCCTTAATCCAGCTATATGCCAAAGCTGCCAGAGTTGAGGCCATCAAAACCCCCGTTGCGACATAGAGAGCCTGCTCCCCCAAACGAGATTTTCCTAAATTATAAACCAGCATAAAAAGGGCAATCGGCCCCATATCAATAAAAAAACGTTGCAGGGGCGTGAGAGCGGGCGCAGGGTTTTGTCTGTCCTGTTTTTTATTCATAAAAGTTCTTTCCTAAAATCTAAAAAGCGTTCCGAAGAAGACCCGGAAATTATACCTTATTTTCGTCATCCATACCAACCAAAGCCCGGGCAAAGGCACGTGCATTAAACGGAGCCAGATCCTCAACATCTTCACCAAGGCCAATATAATGAACAGGAAGTTTTTGCTGTTCCGTCAGAGGAATGAGCACACCACCTTTAGCTGTACCATCCAGTTTGTTCATAATTAAGCCCGTCACACCTGCACTTTCCTGAAAGGCTTTAGCCTGTGAGAGAGCATTTTGTCCCACAGTCGCGTCAAGTACAAGAAGGACATGATGCGGCGCAGAGGCATCAAGCTTTTTAAGAGCCCGCATGATTTTAGCAAGCTCTTCCATAAGTTCCTGCCGGTTATGAAGCCGGCCTGCTGTATCTATCAGAACAAGATCAAAACCTTCCCTTTTTGCCCGTGCACAGGCATCATAGGCAAGCCCTGCTGCATCCGCTCCCTGATGGCGGGATTCAAGGACGGCCCCGGCCCGCTGAGACCACGCTTCAAGCTGTTCAGAAGCAGCGGCACGAAATGTATCACACCCCGCGATGAGAACTTTCTTTCCTGCATTTTGATACTGTGCAGCAATTTTTCCAAGAACTGTTGTTTTTCCAGCTCCGTTAACACCGACAAAGACAAGAACCTCTGGTTTGTGATCGCTCAGTATAAGAGGTTTTTCAAAAGGTTGAAGACGCCCTTCAATAAGGCGGGCAAGAAGTGGGCGTAACGCTTCCCCATCTTCTCTGTCTCCCCGACGCGCTTCCCTGGAAAGGTGGGTCAGAACTTCTTCAGCAAATCCCACGCCAAGATCAGCCGCTATAAGTTCATCTTCAAGCTCTTCCAGAGCTTCAGGATCAGGTGTATGCCGGGAAAAAACAGATCCAAGGCGCACAGAGGATCGCTGAAGACCCCGTCTCAAACGTGACAACAGACCTGTTTGAGACGACTCTGAGGATGGAGCCCCCCCGTCAGAGACAGGGGGAAGAGGAGAAAGTGGGGACGTCTGTTCTTCTGTCCGGGATGCGGCTTGCTCCCCGTGTGAAGGAAGTTCAGTTTCAGGCTGCGGCCCTGACGTCTCCTCTTTTGGAGTTCCGGATGATGGTGTTTTTGGAGATAGGGGAGGTGTGTCCTCTTCCTTTTTCTTTCTGCGCCGAAACCACATCATACAACCTGCCGCCCTTCCAAAGCCCCCTGGGCATGGCCTGTCACATAAAAACGCATGAGTGTCCCCGCTTCAGGTGTGCTCTCCCTCAGACGACAGGGAGAAAAGTCTGCCGCACGGCCAAATCCCGGCCTCGCCGCAGATCCGGGTTTTTCGACCAGAACAGACCGTAGTGTTCCTTTTTGTTCTGCAAGATGGCGGTTGAGCATATCATCAGCCTTGTCTCTGAGGCGTTGGGCACGCTGTTTAATCGTTGTCCTGTCAAGCTGTGGCATACGCGCGGCAGGCGTTCCAGGACGTGGCGAAAAGGGGAAAACATGAAGATAGGTCAGGTCACACGCTTCCACAAGATCAAGCGTATTCGTAAAATGCTCCTCTGTCTCCGTAGGAAAGCCCGCAATAAAGTCTGCCCCAAATTTAATATCCGGGCGAACTGATCGCAGCCGCGTACATAAAGCAAGAGCATGGCGACGCAAATGGCGACGCTTCATACGTTTTAAAATTAAATCATCCCCCGCCTGAAGTGATAAATGAAGATAGGGGACAAGACGCTCTTCTTCCGCGAAAAGACGAAACAAATGTTCATCAATCTCAGCAGCATCAAGAGAAGAAAGTCTAAGACGGGGAAGGTCAGGTACCGTTTTCAAAAGACGCGCCACAAGATCTCCAAGAACAGGCTGACCCGGTAAATCCTGCCCCCAGGCTGATAAATCAACACCCGTTAGAACAATTTCCTGGTGCCCGTTTTGATGAAGCTTCAGAACTTCCTTTGTGATCACATCAACGGGGACGGACTGTGAAACACCGCGGCCCTGCGGAATGATACAAAACGTGCAACTGTGATCACAGCCTGTTTGAACACGCACATAAGCGCGTGCGCGCCTCAGCTGTGGCGTAAAAACAGGAGAAGAAGTATGGCGGTCTGGTGTTTTTTGCTGTGGAGAAGAAACAGCGTCTTTTGCCGCAGAAGGAGAGAGGTTTAAAGACTGAAACGCCTCGGGGGAGAGCTTTTCAAGATTATCAAGAACCGCGTCAACCTCATCCATGTTTGCAAAGATTTCAGGGGTGATTTTTGCAGCGCACCCCGTCACTACAAGACGGGTTTCGGGATTATCCCTTCGGGCTTTGCGAATGGCCTGACGCCCCTGACGCACGGCCTCCCCCGTGACAGCACAGGTATTAACAATGACAAGATTATCAACACCTGCTGCGCGGGCATGGGCCTCCATCACATCGGACTCATAGGCATTTAAACGACAGCCAAGGGTGATGGTTTTGACCGTTTTACATTCATCCTGGCTCAAAGACATGGGCGTCATCTCAATACTGGCCTTGTTAACTTCTTATATCAGGCTTTTCAAACCCGGGGCAGGCACATTCTCTCAAAGAGAAAAAGATGTCCCACACCCACAGGCACTCTTTGCTTTAGGGTTTAAGATTTTGAAACTGGATCCAATAAGTTCTTCTGTAAAGTCAATAGTTGATCCTTCCATAAGTTCTGCAGAAATTGGGTCAACCACCACATGTGCACCATCACGTTCAACAAGAATGTCATCAGCCTGAGGGCCATGGGTGAAACTGAAATCATACTGAAAACCATTACACCCCCCCCCCTCAACAGCAATCCTGAGATAAGGGGCCTCAGCCTGGCTTTCCATAATGGCTCTGAGACGCTGCGCTGCAGCTTCACTCAGAACAAGACCAAATTTCTTCATATCAGAATACCCCTCAACAACAATATAAGGCAGATGACAGGGCATGAGAAGGCCTTCTTCCACACAGCCCCTTCTCTTCCACCCTTTTTGCTAATCTGGTCTTTTATCACCATAAAAGCAAGGCATGGGGCTTTAACACCTTTTATCTTAAGCTTATCCTATTCTTATGAGAACAGGGCAATTCACATTTTAGACTCGCGGGCACTGTCCTCCCGGAATCTGAAAACATGTTATATATCAAACACATCTTATAAGATAACGCATCCGCTTCTCAAACATAAACTCAGGGAAATTTTCATGGGCCTTGTTCAAAATTTTATTTATGGTTATTTTCCCTTTCATACTTTGCTCTCGATGAAAAAGACTTAAATATAGGTTGTTATGATGATTTCCAAATTATGGACACGGGACTTCTCTGTCATAAGACGTGATAAATCCTTTGAGGTCTATATGAAAAAGACTGATGTCTCTGTACCTTTGGATGTCTCTTTTCTGTATCGCTGTCTCAGATGGTATATGTTTTTCTCTGGTATTCAGGCCTTTCGAACCAGGAAGATCTTTTCAAAATCACAGATACGTATCGCTTTTTATCCTGATATTCCCCGCCCCTGGTATTTGATATGGCCAACTCTTGCTCTGGCAGGCATACGTTTTGAGAAAAATCCTGAAAAAGCTGACTATATTATGCATTTTAAAGATACGACATGCTCTTATGACACACCTCCTTTTTTGAAATCAGCTGACCAGCTTTTGAACTTTGGATGTCAGGATATTTCAAAATCACAGGTAGCACATCTTCAGGAAGATATTTTCTCTTACCCCCTGGCTCTGGATCCTCATACACATCAGGGGGAGGCTGTTGAAAAATCTGATAAAAACGGTGTTCATGACGGACGGATTATCACCTGCCCGCACAATGTTAAGCCCGGTTATGTTTACCAGCATGTGATTGATAATATTGATGATGAAGGCTATGTTATTGATTATCGGTGCTCTGTTGTTAAAGGTTATATCCCCCTTGTTTTTGTTAAACGGCGTCCTGTCTCACAGCGTTTTACAAATTCCAACAGTTTTGTTGTCCTGCATAAGCCGGAAGATATTTTTTCACAAAGTGAGCAGGAAAAGCTGAGACGTTTTGCGGAGACCATGGGTGTTGACTGGGGGGCACTTGACGTCTTACGCAGCCGTTCTTCAGGGCGCCTTTATGTTGTTGATGTGAATACAACGGATATAGGGCCACCTTATAATCTCCCCCTTGTCAAACAATGGCGCGCAGCTTTGCACTTAGCTCATGCTCTTAAAGAACATCTCTCTGAAAAAGAAAAGCTTCAGGATACACGTGTTTAACTCTTCTTCATTTCCCCTCACCCCTTCCTGAATCTGGTCAATGTATAGACTATATTGATGAGGCACTGTCACCCGTAAAGCTTTGCAAACAGAGTGTGAAATACCCCCCAATTTTGTTATAAATTTTACACTACCTTGTTCTGCCCTGTTCAACAGCACAAAAAGAACCGCTTTACCTTTCAGGTTGGCCCCATGCTTCTTTCAAATCTGATTAACACATCTTCCATATCCCGGCTCTGTGAACAAAAGCAGATGGTGGAGTGTCATGGACGTTATGCGAACTGTTGAAGAGTTATTAAGATTGTTTGTTTTGGGGATGTCTATTCTGGCTCTTCAGAGACACTAGATCGGAGCTTTTCCGGCTTAGCAATATCCTCGTCATTCAAGCGGCCAGTAGCTTTAGCAAAGGCGATCCTTAATTGGATGGCTTGTTTAACAATATCTTTTCTGTCAACATGATCAGCTATTACTTTAACTGCTAGAATTGATCGATAAAGAGAGCCTTTAAAAGTTCCAGTCCAGCCACACATATGAGGCAGTTCCGGAACGCCTTTCATGTGATATTTTGCAGGACTTCCTCCATATAACTCCATTAGAAAAAAATATGCTCCATGGACAAAGGCAGACAATGTTGCATAAATGTGTTTTTCACCCTTTATCAAAGTAGATGAATCTCCACTACCGATATTATTACAGATAGCAGATCGGATGTTTCTTGTGAGAACCCTTTTTCGTCGCTTTAATGATGAAAAATCTTTAGGGTCTTCGTATTGTTCTTGATAAAATTCTTCGAGATGCTGCTTTTGCTTATCTGATGGGCCAGTCTCTCCAATATTTAAAAGAAAGAAATCAATGTCTTCTGTCGCTTCATAAATGGCACGACATAGGATCATAACTTCATGTGAAAAACCTTTTTCTAAAAGACATAGTGATGCATTTAATAAACTAACAATTCTAACTGCTTTTAGAAAGGAAGCCAGTATATCGGAACGATCATCTGGCGCATGCCGATATGCTGAACGTCCATCAAAGCTTACACTATCTGGTTTAGGAAACTCACTCTCAAGGCCGCGAACTAACTTCTCAAGCTGGTCAACAAAATCTGCATATAACACTTTTTTGTTCATCTCAATTCCGACAATCTTATTACATAATCCAAGCAGGTTATCAGCCGCTTTTCTGACCTCTTTGTCAGTAAGTTGCTCGCCATCTTCAGCATACCGTGCGTGAATGCGGTTGCATAGGCTTTCATATATTTCACCAATACTGCGTCGCGCATTCATAACCATACCCGCATGGGATTGCGAACCATAATAAATGGAGTGCATCGAAAGTTTATAAAGTCAAGAGAATGAAGTGTTCGAACATATAAACCCCTATGGAATAAGGGGTATAGTCTATAACGCAAAATGGCGGTGAGGGTGGGATTCGAACCCACGAGACGGGGACACCGCCTACACGCGTTCCAGGCGTGCGCCTTCGACCACTCGGCCACCTCACCACAGATCTGTATGGGATACAGGAAGGCAATCTGTATTTTCTGCTTTATACCTTATTTTTTGGCAGGCTCAAGCACAAGATGTGTTTGAGAGCAAAATAATCCCCGCCATACCCGAAAAGCATGCCTCAAAACCCCTAACAGACCTAAGCTTCTTCCTTAAAAAAGAGGTGTCTTATATCGTGGCGCTAAGCTGTTTTCTGGATTTCGACCTGATGAGGGTAAGGAATCGTAATGCCCTCACGGTCAAAGGCTTCTTTAATCGCTTTGATAGCTTTGAATTTAACTTCCCAGTAATCTTCACTTTTGGCCCAGACACGCAAGGTAAGATCAACAGAAGACTCTCCCAGACTGGTGACCCTGACCCAGGGTTCTGGCTGAGAAAGAATCCTTTTATCATTTTCTATAGCTTTTAAAATAATAGCTTCAGCCTTTTCAATATCATCCCCGTAATCAATACCAAAAACAAGATCAACACGACGTGTTGGATAGGCAGAATAATTGGCAATGGTTGAACCCCAGGCCTGCCCATTCGCAATGATGACTTTGACATTATCCAGGGTAGAGAGCTCTGTGGTAAAAATCGTGATATCTTTGACGGTGCCGGTACGCCCTGCTACTTCCACAACATCTCCAAGCTTATAAGGGCGGAAAACAATCAACATAACACCTGCGGCCACATTACCAAGGGTTCCCTGCAAAGCCATGCCAACAGCGAGAACAGTAGCTCCCAAAACAGCAGCTAAAGACGTTGTCTGAATACCAAAACGCTGGAGAACAGCAATAAGGACCAGAGCCAGAACCGCCCATTCTATTATGGAGGCCAGAAAAAGACTTAAAGTTTCATCAAGCCTGCTTTTGGAGGCGAGCTTACGTACGATGTTTTTAACCCATCTGGCAATGAAGTAACCAAGAACAAGAATGATAAGAGCAGAAAAAACACGTGGCGTATAACTGACCGCCAGATCAACATATTTCTCAATCAGAGCAGACGTCTCCACCATAGTCAGCGATATCATCATCATATTCCCCTTTTCTGTTACCCTGAGAAGCCTTATACGCTTTTGATGTTCAGGCGAAAAATTTTATACATTTTTTACAGGCTCTGAAAAGCTTCAGGTTTTTTTCTTCACCTCTTCCCCCTGATCATCAGCGTCTTCCATTTCTTCAAAACTGATAATATCAAAGCCTATATTTTGTGATCCATACTCCCCATTATCATATTCCTGAATACGGGTGGAAAACCACTGGGTCGCATGGTCATGCATAAAATGGCAAACTTTATCAAGTTCTTCATCACTGGCTGGTTTTTTCTCATCTGTGCTTAAAGCAAGATCATAGGTTTTACCACCCTCAAGCTTAAGGCGCATAACACTGCCTTCTTTCATGCAGCTGACCACAAGCCTTAAAAGCCCCCCTGTTTTTGCAAGACGAAGGGCGAGACCAAAACTAATAGGCTCAAGAGGCAAAATCCCCTGACCTGAGACAGAAAAAGCCCCGGATCGTGCATTGCCCGGACCAAAGGGCCCTTTGGGGGGAACAAGAAAAACAGACTGGCCGGGCCCCTTGAGATACAGGTTAAAGCGATCACGCAACCGTTCAGCCAGTGAACGTGGCAGCGTATAATTTTCTAAAGCCCGCATACCATACTGTGAGGCCAGTTTTGCTAAATGCTTAAAAGGAGTTTGATCCATACGTGTTCTTTCTTCTCCTGAGAATCTGAGACAAAGGCCCGTATTGTACCTGAAAAGGGCACAGGCTGAGACAGGCATAATACAGTCTTTAAAGCCTGTGGGCAAATGAGGTGTTCAGATGTTTTCCTACCCTCACGATCCCTGTCATACATAAAAAAAACAGGGGGCTATAGAGTCTCCTTCCCCGGACACACAAGATTGATGGAAACGTTTATTAAGATTATATTCTCACTAAAAATAAAGAGTGATGCCTCTTCTTAACATATAATTCCCAATATGTTAGGAAGATTGCACAGACCTTTTTCTTTTTGCAAAAAGGCTTATCGTGTTTAATTCTATAGGGATGTCCGGTATGACGATCTTTTCTTCTCTTCCCTCTTTCCCAAAAATTATCGCTTTGTGCGTGACTTTTTCTCTTCTCCATACAGTGTTTCTGGCTCTTCCTGCCCGTGCTGAGGTGAAGACGGCTTCCCCCTTGTCTCATATTTATGCCTGTATGGACATTAAAAAAGCAGAAGAACGTCTCGCCTGCTATGACAAAAATATAAGCCAGCTTAAAGAGCAGGAGACACAGAAAAACCTTCTTGTCGTAGATGCACAAAAAGCAGAAAAACTGAGACAGGAAGCATTTGGCTTTTCTCTTCCCAGTCTTCCCTCTTTATTTGGCATGAAGAAGAAAGACACGCCAACACTTCTTATAAATCTCAAAAGCTGGAAAAAAACACCTTCTGGCCCTGTTTTCACCATGGACAACGGACAGGTCTGGCGCTTTTTAAGTGGGCAAAAAGTGCGTATTCCCCGCGGGGATCTCAAAGCCACCCTTAAAAAAGGTGCCCTGAGCAGCTATACTATGCGCCTTGAGAATGAAGACGGGGATTATGCGCGTGCTATTCGTGTCAAACGCATCAAATGATCTATAAAACCTGTCTGGGAAAGCCCTGTTTGTCTCAACACCTCCCTTTCATTCCTTTCATTTGGTGTATCACACATAAAACCGAGTCTTTAAGGAGGAAGATCTGTGTCTGTTGATCGTCGAGCACGGGCAAAACCTCCGTCACAGGACAGCTCCTCCCTCCCCTCTGTTCTGCCTGTTGAGATCTATCAACACCCTGGCGATAAAACTTTGTGGGTGAAACCTCTGGACGGACGGGAGGCACCGCCTATTCGTCTGCAACACCCGGGCAGGAAAGAAAAAAAAGACCGCTACAGGGTCAAAGCGGGGGATACAGCTCTGGTCCGTCTTCACACCCGGGAAGACACCATGGAGAAAAACACCCCCCAAAAGGCAGGAGAAGCTCAAACAACATATACAGCCCATATCATCACACGCCTTAACATAGGACCCGAAACAGTTTTATGCTATGCAGAAGGAGAGAAAGCATCTTTATACCTCGTCCCTGTTGAACGGCATATGAGAGAGGTTTTTAAACTCTCCCCTTCCAAAAACAGTCCTGATGTCAGGGCTGGAGATCTCTGCATGGCAGCACCTGTTCGACCTTATCGGCGGGGCACATCTCCCAGAGCACGCGTTCTCAACATTGTAGGCCATGCAAAGGGATCAGCAGCCTATAGTCTCATAGCACTCAGGCTTTATGAGGCCCCTTCCGGCTTTTCAAAAGAGGAAGAAAAACAGGCAAAAGCATGTCAGCCTGTTCATTTAGAAGGACGGCTTGATCTTAGGGAGAAGCCTTTTGTGACGATTGATCCCAATGACGCCCGGGATCATGATGATGCTGTCTTTGCAGAACAGGACACCGATCCCGCCAATCCCGGAGGGCATATTTTATGGGTTGCTATTGCTGATGTTGCAGCCTATGTCACACCGGGCAGTGCTCTGGATAAAGGGGCCTATGAGCGTGGTTTTTCCATTTATCTCCCCGATCGTGTTGAGGCTATGTTACCAGAACGTCTGTCCACAGATCTCTGTAGTCTGAAGGAAGATGAAGATCGCCCCTGTCTTGCCGTCCGTCTTGTTTTTGATGCCCGTGGAGAGAAGAAGGATCATAGTTTCCATCGCGCCATGATGCGCTCTGCCGCCCGTTTGACATATATTCAGGCACAAAAAGCTTTTGACGGGACCCCTTGTCAGAAAACTATCCCTTTGATGGAAAAGACACTTCAGCCTTTATGGAAGGTGTATCAGGACTTAAAAAAAGCGCGTGAAAGGCGCCAGCCTCTGGATCTTGACCCGGCTGAATATCGCTTAATTCTGGGTGAAGATGGCCATGTTGAACATTTTGAACCCCGCATGCGGCTTGAAGCACACAGGCTGGTAGAAGAAAGCATGATTCAGGCAAATTGTGCGGCTGCTGAAACCCTGCAGGCGACAGGGCTCTCCACGCTCTATCGTGTCCACCCTGCCCCTTCAGAGGAAAAGCTGGAGGGGCTCAGCCATAGTCTTTCAGGTCTTTCAGGATTGTCATGTCACTGGGCGCCGGATAAAGAGCCTGACGGAGCCCTGTTCAACACCCTTCTTCAACAGGCCCGGACAACCCCCTCATATCATCTGGTGCAGGATCTTGTCATGCGCGCCCAGATGCAGGCCTTTTATCATCAGGATAATACCGGACATTTTGGCCTTAATCTTTCGGCATATACCCATTTTACATCCCCTATACGCCGGTATAGTGATCTTCTTGTACATCGCGCCCTTATTACCTCGTTAAGCTTAGGGAAAGGCGGGGAGGAATATACCCCCTCTTTATGTGAGGAGATGGCAGAACATTTAAGCTTTGCAGAACGACGTGCGAGCTCTGTGGAACGGGGGGCGAGGGAACGTTTCATCACCAGCTTCCTGCGTGCCCATACGGGAGAGGTTTTTGAAGGCCGAATCAGTGGTGTTTCCCGTTCAGGTCTTTTCATACGCCTTGAAGACTATGGGGCCGAAGGGTTTATTCCTGCACGCTTTCTGAGCCGGGGACGTCTTTTGTATGATGATAAAAACCGAACCCTTACAGAGGTCAGATCCGGAGGGGTGTGGACATTTGGGGGCCCTGTAAAAATACGTCTTAAAACGGCAAATCCCGTAAGCGGCGGCTTGCTTTTTGAAAATCTCACACCTGCTGAGAAGAGAAAAAAAGGAAAGAAAAGCAATAAAAAACAGGCCTCTCACAGAACATCATCACGCACATCTCATGCCAGGCGCAAAAAAGGTCAAAAAGGGCCGCCATCATGTCAAACCTGACACGATGGTTTGCCCGTAAATATCAGGGAGGCTTTTTACGCCCCCGCGCACCGCATCCCTCTCCCGCAGCCTGCTTAGCGCTTATCAACCATGACGGAACAAACTGGCGGGTCCTGATGGGACGCCGCTCAGCCCACCATGTTTTTATGCCGGGTGTCTATGTTTTTCCGGGTGGTCGTGTCGACACCTCAGACGGTTTTGTGAGCTTAGCCAGCCGGTTCTCCCCCAAAGCAAGGCGTGTTCTGGAAAAAACCCTCACACCACGTCATGCACGTGCTACAGCCATCGCTGCCATCAGGGAAACATGGGAAGAAACGGGTTGGGCTCTGGTTAAAAAGGATTCTGGCCTGTCTCAGGCGTCGTCTCCGGACGGGTCTTTTTTCCACGCCCGTGGGTTTTTACCAGATATAAAACCTTTACAGGTGTTTGCCCGTGCCATCACCCCGGCGGGAAAAGCACGCCGCTTTGATACCTGGTTCTTTTATGCAGAAAAACAGTATGCTCAATATTTTTCAGACTTTACCCCCTCTGGTGAGCTGGAAGACCTGAACTGGCGGTGTTTTGAGACGATACGTAAACTCTCCCTTGCACCTGTTACTTCCCGTGTTCTTGATCGTTTAGAACACAGGCTGGCGCGGACCGGAACACGCAGGTAAATTTACCTTCTCCGGACTTTGCCTGTTTGCGGCCCTTCAACACACAAAGACGCACAAAATCTGAGCTATCAGGAGAGTTTTTTTACCTCAGGAAAAAACTCAGAAAGATGATGAGACTGACATAACAAGGTTTAAGCCGTTGATATGTCAGGAGTTTTTTAACAAATATGGAGGCCGCGCCCGGAATCGAACCGGGGTAGACGGATTTGCAATCCGCTGCGTCACCATTCCGCCACGCGGCCCCTTTAAAAGACAGGTCTTCTCAAGAAGAAGTACAAGCCCCTGCCATCTCTTTTTTACCCTGTCTTCCAGAGAATGAGCAAGTCTTTTACGGTGCTTCCTGCCTGAGTGCAAGATGATTTTTAAGGCCCTGTTTTCAAAAAAGTCTGAAATTCTGTGATATGCATGCATTTTTTATCCTCATCTGTGAGAAAGGCTCTTGCAAAGCTTTTTGATTGATATAAGGCATAAAAAAAGAGTATGCTGTATTAACACGCCATCAGGACAGAGGCTTATACCACGATGAATCAGGACAGGACGGGCATGGAAGATTATGCCGCGCAACGTACGGCTATGATCAACAGCCAAATACGTACCGATCATGTAACAGATAAAGCTTTGCTGGATGCTCTGGCAAAAACACCACGTGAAGCTTTTGCCCCGGAAAACAGGCAAGCCTTTGTTTATGCAGACTGTGAGACACAGATAGATGAGGGACGGGCCCTTATGCGGCCCTGCAGTTTTGCAAGGCTTGTGGAAGCTCTTGATATAAAGCCCACGGATCTTGTGTTGGATATTGCCTGTGGTCTGGGCTATTCGACAGCAATTTTTTCTCATCTTGCCGAGATGGTGATAGCTCTCGAAGATGATGCAACACGTGTTGAAAGAGCAAGTCATATTCTGGCAAATCTCGGGCTTGATAATAATGCTGTCATAGAAGGAAAGCTTGAGAACAGCCTGCCGGAACATGGACCTTTTGATGCAATTTTTGTCAATGGTGCTGTAGAGCGGGTGCCTGAAGCCTGGTTAGAGCTTCTCTCACAAGAACATGGCCGCCTCGCCGTTATTGTTCATCAAAAGACATATGGGGAAGCCCGCCTCTATATCAGATCTGGCCATCACACAAGCTATCGTACCCTGTTTGAAACTCGCTCCCAAATGCTGCCAGGTTTTGAAAAGAAACCGGGTTTTGTTTTTTGAAGCTGTGGCCTTCTCAACACCACGATATGTGATATAACCTCACACCACTCTCACAGAGCTGTGATAAAAACTTAATCCCCCGCACCAAAATGAAGACTGCAAAGTTTGAGATAACAGGTTAAACAAGGATAAGAGCAGAGGAAAAAGGGAACCCTTACCCCTGCTTATCATAAAAAAGGCCGTGTATAAAACCACAAAACGCCGGATCAGAAATCAGAGCCCCTTAACTCTCATCAAGGATTTCAGCCTCTGAAGCAGCACGGCCTACAGCTTCCGCACCGCGTTTTGCACCATCCTCAGAAGCATAGCCCTGACTTTGCAGGATGATTTCTCCATTCCCTGCTTTCAGAGAAAAATAATGTTGGCCATCCCTGCCCTCTTTAAAAGCATAATTCTTGTGATCACCGGCATTTTTCTTAACAGATTCAATACCATTTTTTGCGCTGGCTTTTTGTGTGTACATTTCGCTGCGTCCAACGGGTTCACCATTGGCAGCTTTAAGTGTGAAGTAAAATTCATCATTTTTCGCACGCTGGATAAGAAATTTAGCAGACATAGAGTCTTCTCCCTGATGATATTTTTAAAAGCCTGATACCTGAAACAGGGTCAGGGCATCCTGTTGTGTGAATCACACAGGACAACACAGAGGTGATGATAAAGAAAAAACATACATATCACAAGATGAGATACGTACTGAGGACGGAGCATGCTGAACATTCCGGAGGGTTCAGGTCTCATTCTCATTTCGGGCTTTAAGGGCATGGTCCTGAAACAGGTTCTCCTCCCTTTGTTCGGGAAGAGGAGGGGTAAGGCCCAGATGTTCATAAGCTTTAGCACAGGCCACACGCCCGCGGGGGGTGCGTGCGATAAAACCCTGTTGAAGTAAATAAGGCTCCACAACATCTTCCAGAGCATCCCGGGTTTCTGATAAAGCTGCCCCAAGTGTTTCAAGGCCCACAGGCCCCCCTGAGAAATGATCGATCAAAATACGGAGATAACGCTGATCCTGACTATCGAGCCCCAGCCTGTCCACCTCCAGACGTTGTAAAGCGCTATCCGCTATGTCTGTGTCAATTTCTTTCCTGTTTTCAAGTTCCGCAATATCACGCACGCGGCGCAAAAGACGCCCGGCCACACGCGGCGTACCACGGGAACGTCGTGCAATTTCCCGTGCACCTTTTAAGGTAAGCTCCAGATTCAGTTTTTGGCCTGCACGCGTGACAATACGTGTCAAAGCCCTCTCATCATAAAAAGACAGACGTACAGGAATACCAAACCGATCCCTGAGAGGTGTTGTCAAAAGACCAGAGCGCGTCGTCGCCCCGATAAGCGTAAAAGGGGCAAGCTCAATCCGAACAGACCGGGCAGAAGGCCCCTCCCCAATAAGAAGATCCAAAGCCCCATCTTCCATAGCAGGGTAGAGAATTTCTTCCACCGCAGGGTTCAGGCGGTGAATTTCATCAACAAACAAAACATCCCGTGGTTCAAGATTGGTCAGTAGGGCGGCCAAATCCCCTGCTTTGGCAATGACGGGACCTGATGTGGAACGAAAATTCACCCCAAGTTCCCGGGCAACAATGTGTGCCAGCGTGGTCTTACCAAGCCCGGGAGGCCCATAAAAGAGGACATGATCCAGAGCTTCCCCCCGAAGACCCGCGGCCTGGACAAAAATTTTCAGATTATCAACTGCAGAATCCTGACCCACAAACTCATCAAAAGATAAAGGGCGCAGGGCTTTGTCCCGCATGTCTTCTGGCTGGGATGCTCCGGAAACCAGTCTTTGTTGAGGGGGCATGTTCATGAGCTCGCCTCATGAAGGGCCTTTTTGATGAGGCTGTCAAGCTCAGCCCCCTCACCCAGATCGCCTATGGCCTGAGCGACAGCGCGGGTTGCTTTTGTGGGATCAATCCCCAGATTAATCAGAACAGAACGCGCATCACGGCGCTTATCCATCATGGTCTTTGAGGATGTTTCGGAAGACGGGGGCTGAGGGGAAGAAGAAGCGTGACCCTGTAAGGGAGGTGTTGAACCTGGTCCCCCTTCTTCCATAACCCGAAGAGCAGGCACTGGCTTATCTTTCAGTTCCGTCACAATCCTCTGTGCAAGCTTAGGGCCCACACCATGTGCACGGGCAATGGCTGCTGAATCCTCCATAGCTGCAGCAGACAAAAGGTCTTCAGGGGTTAAAACATCCAAAATAGCAAGGGCCGCTTTGGGGCCCACACCCTGTATCATCTGAAGACGCACAAACCAGGCACGGTCTTCCTCACACAAAAAGCCATAAAGGCGGATCATATCCTCCCGGACATGGGTTTCAACAGGAAGGCCCACCTGTTCCCCCGGCATCAGGGCCTGCAGCGTGCGCTGACCGGCCTGCACAAGGTAGACGACCCCCCCAACATCAAGAAGAAGTTCAGATTCACCCAGGGCCTCCACAAGACCTTTAAGCTTCCCTATCATGGTTTGGCCTTTATCATTGTGTTTTCAGGTTCCGGACAATGGTGTGCATGGCAGATGGCCACGGCAAGGGCATCTGCGGCATCCCCTTCCCTGATATCCCCTGCTGTGGGGAGAAGAGTCCTTATCATAGCGGCAATTTGTACCTTATCAGCACGCCCCGTTCCTGTAACAGCCTTTTTGATAGCACGGGGCTCATATTCGGCGCAATCAAGACCGGCATGAGCCGCCGCTAAAAAGGCACAGGAGCGTGCCTGACCCAGCTTCAGAGCCGTGGCAGGATTGATGTGCACAAACGCCGTCTCCAGAGAAAAAGCATTCGGGGTATAAAGAGTCATGGCTTCAACAAGACCATCATAAACCCCTTTCAGGCGTTTCCCCATAACGTCCCGCGGAGGGGGTGAGACCACACCATGGGCGACATGACGAAGTGCCCATCCCCGTTTGTCCACAACGCCCCAGCCACAATGTCTGAGCCCCGGGTCCACACCCATAATGCGAATCACATCTGTCATAAGGACAAGTCTAAACAAAAAGAGGGAGGAAAGGGCAATCTTTTTTCAACGGGCTTCGTGTCTTCACCTGACCCCCTTCATCCAGTCCTCATTTTTCTCTCTACATTCAGGTTATCTTTCTTTCCTCTCCCTCTTCCCCCTGTTGAGGTGCAGCAGGCCAGTTATCAATAAGCCGTGTTGTCCCGACATAAACGGCCGCCAGAACTCTGGCCTGTGTGGTTAAAGCTCCGTGAGGCAGAGGTCTTAATGTTTCCGCATCGCGTGCTTCAACATAGTCCAGTTTTTCTATCCCCCCGTCTTTCAGAACATTACGGGCCTTTGCGAGGGCCTGTTCAGGGGGGACACCTGTGCTGAGGGCATAAGCGCAGGTTTTAAGTGTGCGGGGCAGTATGACGGCACGTTTGCGCTCTTCAGGGCTTAGATAAACATTGCGGGAGGAGAGAGCCAGCTCATCCTTATCACGGACAATCGGGGCACCCAGAACATCAACACGCATATCCATATCTTCAACAAGGCGCTTAATGACGAGATATTGCTGATAATCTTTTTCCCCCAAAATGATGGTATCAGGTCGCGTCTGGTTGAGGAGCTTGGTGACAACCGTGGCAACACCTGTAAAGAAATGGGGTCTGAAAGCTGTTTCAAGTCCCTCAGAAACACCACCAACCGTAACGGATGTGTCAAATTGAGGGGGGTAGAAATCTGTGTTTTGAGGAGCATAGAGAAGATCACAGGATTCCTGTGCTAGTCTTTCCTGATCCTGAGACAGCTGACGCGGATAGGAGTCAAAATCCTCATCAGGGCTAAACTGGGCAGGGTTCACGAAAATACTGGCTATCACCCTATCAGCACGCTGGCGTGCCAGACGAAGAAGAGAGAGATGCCCCTCATGAAGAGCCCCCATGGTCGGCACAAAGGCCACACGTAATCCCTCAGAACGCCAGGCTCCCAGAACTTCATCAAGCTCGCTTACGCTTATAACTGTTTTTAAAGAAGATGACGACATAACACGATCCTCAAAAGATACATCAGAGGGAAAAAAACCTTTATCTTCAATAAATCTAAAGATACTCCTCTTATACTACTTAAAAAGAGAGAAAAACTCATGCCCATAAATTTTTTATATGCTGTTTTCTGCGCGGCTCCTTCTCTCACAAAGAGCCAGCTTCAGGATCATCCGGGCTTTTTTTGACGTGCTTTAAAATTTTGGTAAAAAACTGCAAACTCCCCCTTCAAAATAGCAGCACGCATGCGCGCCATAAGCCCCTGAAAATAGGCAAGATTATGCCAGGACAATAAGACAGAACCCAAAAGCTCCCCACTTTTGACCAAATGGTGGAGATAGGCCTTGCTATAATCCTGGCTGGCAGAACAGGTGCCTGATGGGTCAAGAGGGGTATCATCCTCTGCAAAACATGCATTTTTAAGATTAAGGGGCCCCTCATCCGCCCAGGCCTGACCATGACGCCCCGAACGTGTTGGCAAAACACAATCAAACATATCAACACCGCGGGCTACGGCCTCTACAATATCTAAGGGCTTTCCCACCCCCATCAAATAGCGGGGACGATCTTCAGGGAGAAAAGGGACTGTCTGACTTAAAACCTCGCACATCATGTTGTGCCCTTCCCCTACAGCAAGCCCCCCTATGGCATATCCCCCAAAACCTGTCTCAATTAACTGTTCTGCAGATATTTGTCTTAAATCCGGATAGACAGACCCCTGGACAATACCAAACAGAGTTTGGTTTTCTCTCTCTCCAAAAGCTGTACGAGATCGCTTAGCCCACCTCAAAGATAATTCCATAGAGCGTGCGGCCTCATCATATGTACAGGGATAAGGAGTGCATTCATCCAGTTGCATAGCAATATCAACCCCTAAATGATCAGCCTGAATCATCATGGCGCGCTCCGGGGTGAGGACATGTTGAGAACCATCAAGATGGCTACGAAAGGTCACGCCCTCCTCCTCAAGCCTGCGGAGTTTGGAAAGAGAAAAAACCTGATACCCCCCTGAATCGCTGAGAATGGGACCTTCCCAGCGCATAAATTTATGGACACCACCAAGGCGTTCGAGACGCTGAGACCCGGGACGGAGCATCAGGTGATAGGTATTGGTCAGAAGAATATCAGCTCCCGTCTCACGTACCTGAGAAGTTAGAAGACCCTTGACAGTTGCCGCTGTCCCGACAGGCATAAAGGCGGGCGTTCGTATGTCCCCCCTTGAGGTTTTAAGAACAGCTGTCCTGGCCTGTCCCTCACGGGCTTTGAGGGAGAAGGGAAATATCATCATAATGCTGAAACCTTTTTTAAGAAAAAAACCAAAAGGAGAAAGAGAAAATTAAGGCACATGGATCCATTTATGGGTTTGCAGGCTTAAGCGCCATTTTGGGTTTTCAAGACAATAGGCATAGGCTTTTTGTGCATGCTCATCACGCTCTGCATTATCCAGAGGCTGAAGGGAGAAAATCTGAAAATCAAGCCCTTCAAACTCTTCGGGGTGGAGACCTTGTTGAGGAAAGACAAGTTTAAGTTCATCACCAGAGGTTTGACGCAAGAAAACACCTGCCTTGGGGCTGACTGTGATCCAGTCGAGACCCTTTGGGGCAGGAAGGGATCCATTGGTCTCAACAGCTATGAAAAACCCTTCCATGTGCAGAGCATGAATCAGCTCCTCGTCAAGTTGTAAGAAAGGCTCTCCCCCTGTGCAGACAAGCCAGGGCTGGCCCAGGGGGCGCCTGACCTCATCATCCCCCCCCTGCCTGAAATGCTCTCCTTCACAACCACCTCCCCCATGGTCTTCACCCTTAGAGTGTTGTTCTTCAGGGTCCTGATCCGGCCAAAGGGCACGGGCTGCCTGTGCTAATTCCTGCGCCCTGTCATAACGCCCGCCACCTGGCCCATCCAGCCCTGTAAAATCTGTATCACAAAAAGAGCAGAAAGCTTTTTCACGATCTTCTTCACGGCCCGACCATAAATTACAGCCTGCAAAACGCAGAAAAACAGCCGGGCGCCCGGTCTGGGCTCCTTCCCCCTGAACAGTCAGATAAAGCTCTTTAACAGCATAAGACATATGTCTTGTCATAAACGGGATTGTACGGGATGCAAGCCCCGAAAAGAGGGTTTCTTAAATAAATCCTCTGTTTTCTTCTTTTGAAAGAGAAAAAGAATGAGACGAAGACCCCTCAACATGTCCTCTCAAAAAAGGGCCCTTTGTATTTTAAATGAGTTTCAGGAATTTCTATGGCTTTGTCATTTATGACTTTGTCATTTATGACTTTGCCAGGTCTCAAAACCCCGTGCCCGAAGTTCACAGGCCGGACAAGTCCCACATCCATATCCCCAGGCATGGCGTGTGTCTTCCACACCTTCATAACAGGTACGTGTCTCTTCAAGAAAAAGCTCAACAAGGGAAGAGCCACCCAGTTCATAGGTTAAAGACCAAATCCCGGCCTTATCTAAAAACATCAGTGGCGTTTCAATCTTAACAGGGCTGTCAAGACCCAGTTGCAGGGCCTGTTCCTGCGCCTTCATGGTCGCATGACGGCAATCGGGATAGCCGGAATAGTCGGCCTCCCCCATCCCCCCCACAAGATGTGTTAGTCCACGCCGATAACCTAAAGCCGCCGCATACACCAAAAAGACAAGATTGCGTCCCGGCACAAATGTGTTGGGCAGACCCTGTTTTTCCCAGTTAATTTTCAAAGGCTGTGTCAGGGCCGTTTCACTGAGAGCTCCAAAGGCATGAAGATCTAACACATGATCTGATCCCAAACGCCGGGCCCAGTCCTGAAAACCTGTCTTAAAAGCTTCACGCAGGCGATGGCGGGCACGAAGCTCAACGTGATGGCGCTGACCATAGTCAAACCCCACAGTTTCTACATAGTCATAGTGTTTTAAGGCCCAGGCAAGACAGGTTGAAGAATCCTGCCCCCCGGAGAACAAAACAAGTGCCCTTTTCATGTGTTGAGGCCTTCTTTTCTACTTCTGGCGTTCCTAAAAGAGAAACTTATGCTGTGTCAGGATACAAAGACTTTGCGATCCACATCTACAGAGCACGTTCCAGCAAAGCCTTTTTAATCTCACCAATGGCTTTAGCAGGATTAAGACCTTTAGGACATACATTTGTGCAATTCATAATGGTATGGCAACGATAAAGGCGGAACGGGTCCTCCAGCTTATCAAGACGTTCTCCTGAGGCCTCATCGCGACTATCGCTTAACCAGCGGTGGGCCTGAAGAAGAGCAGCAGGTCCCAAATACCGATCACCATTCCACCAGTAACTGGGACAGCTGGTTGAACAACATGCACACAAAATGCATTCATACAACCCATCCAGACGGTTTCGCTCTTCAGGACTTTGCTGCCATTCTTTCTCAGGTGGCGGACTTGTTGTGTGAAGCCAGGGTTCCATCAGGGCATATTGCGCATAAAACTGTGTTAAATCTGAAACCAGATCACGCACAACCTCCATATGTGGGAGAGGAGCTATCGTGATCTGCTTTCCCTTAAATTCATCAATGCCTTTGGTACAGGCCAGCGTGTTACGTCCCCCTATATTCATGGCACATGAGCCACAAACCCCTTCCCTGCAGGAACGGCGGAAGGACAGTGTCGGATCAAGCTCATTTTTGATATAAAGAAGAGCATCCAGGACCATAGGCCCACACTCTTCACGATTAACCTCATATGTATCCCAGGAAGGATTATCCCCGGAATCAGGTTCATAGCGATACACTTTAAAGCGTGTCACCTGCCCTGTTTTCTGAAGCGCTGGCCATGTTTTCCCGCGCCTGACTTTAGAGTTTTTAGGAAGTGTAAGTTCAACCATAATCCGTGTCCTTAAAACCGTCTTTTATGTTTTTAGATCAGTTTTTGTGGCATCCTCATCACCATACCAATCCAGTTTTCTTGTTATATAGAGTGTCATGCTCACAGCAAAGAAGCTGACCAAAGCCCCCACCATAAGTGCAAAGTCTTCCAGTCTCATCAAAAGGTAAAGCAAAGCATAAACGCCTGTAAATATGCACAAAGCATATCTTGTCCAGCGCCAGCCCCCAAAGACTGTGCCGGCATAAAAAGAGGAGACAAGAACCGTCGAACCGGCCGCTAAAAGAAAGGCCAGAGAAAAGCCCGTATATTCTGAAAAAGCCAGAAGGAGAAGATAAAAAATACTCTGCAAAAGACCAATAAGAACATACTGGGCCGCATGAACACGTTTGCGTATCACAGTTTCAAGAAGAAAATAGGACAAAAGCACAAGGCTGATAAAAAGAAGGGCATATTTAAGAGCACGCTGAACATACTGATAGGGATTGTTTTTTTGAATAAAGCGCACAGCTGTAGAACGTCCCTCAAAATCCTGAAAATGAAGGGCCTCATCCGTAACAGCTTTGGGGATGCCCCGGGCAGGATAGGGAATCTCCCAGTTCGCTTTAAAGCCCTGATCATCAATTTCACGTGTTATGGCTGCAAAACCACCTTCAAGACTGGGATCAGGCCAGTTGCCTTCCATCATCACCTTTGTTGTGGCCGCAAAAGGTGGCAGATCAAGACGCCGTGCCCCCGTAAGCTTGAGGGATGAGGTGACATGATATTTTTCCTTCATAAGAGACAGGGACGGAACAGGCGTACTTAACCATGTATAGCGATTGCCACTGAATTCTCTATTGCCTGTGAAAAAACCAAAAGGATCAAGAGAAAAACTTTCCTTATCCAGAGTGACCTGAACCTGATCGCGCAGGCCCTTTGTATTTCTGATCCCAAGAGCCAGACGGGCTTTCTCCCAGGACAAAACAGCATTTTCCGGCAAACCCTGAATGTCTGAGAAAGTAGAAGACGTAAAATCAGCCATAATGCTGATCTGGGCTTCGTAGACAGGTTCGCGATAAAGGGATTTTTTGCGCTCTGTCACCAAAATTTTTGCCTGAATATCCCCTTTTTCAGGGAAAATAATGGCAAAACCTTCCTTAAGTTTGGTAATAATCTCCCCATTTTCATCTTCCCAGGTCTTAACAGAACTAAAAGGCACAGCAAGAAGAGGCCCCATAACAGACTGTTCCCCCCCCACAAGATCGACAATCTCATGGCGAGCCTGATCTGCATAATGAGATCTGTCAAGCGTGATAAGAAAAACAAAAAAAAGGGGCACACTCATCAAAACCGTCAAAAGGCATACCAAAAGAAGTTTGAGGCCAGCAGAATGTGACCTGGCATGTGGGGAAGAACTTTGGGGCTTGATGGCATTCATCAGACTGGAAACCTTCTCGCATCGAATATAAAGGAAAAATCTGAGGAATCTTATACAGGAAAGTATATGGAGAATAAAGAGAAAAGAAAATCACTATAATTCTAACTGACTTAAAAAATATTTCACAGGACAAAACCTCCTACACCCCTATTTTCCATAACAGTGTATGTCTGTTTTATCAGTTTCATTGTTTATGGGTAGCGCACACCCCTTCCTGTCTAAGTCCGGGTACATATGGCATGATAGGGGCATTAAGGCCGGCACGCAGGAACCTGTCTTTAAAAGATCAGACCCCTCTTCTTATATCAGCCATGATCCAGGATTAGGATAAGGCTTTTTCCTGAAAGCCCACAAGGCCCCTGTTACACCCCGTGCAACCGCCCAGACACTCGCAGCAACCATAAGAGGAAAGCCTATAAAAAACCCTATTTCTGTCAGGCATAAAATAAAACCAAAAATAAGACCTGCAAAGCCGATCCACAAGGTTTGGCTGAGAAAAGAAAGGTGTGTATCTGCCCAGTCATCATCAGAAGACTTCTTTTTTAAAGAAGTGAGAATAAGGGCCACAATAACGGCAACACCTAAGCCCCCGACCATCATGAAACCTGCGACACAAAGACCATAAAGCATGAGAATGAAACTATGATCATCCTCTTTCGTGATCACTTTTCCAACCTGATCGGCATCATCTTTGAGATGTTCCTGTGCAGTCTGAAGGGTTTGAGCAATCTTCTGACCGGCCTGTTCCATACCCGCAGCAAATTTTGAACTTTGGTTTTCAGAAGCCTGTGATGCGGGAGAGGATGCCTCTGATTTTTTTTCTGCAGATGATGTTTTTACAGATGATGCCTGAGATGAAGAAGCCTTAGAAGATGTCTTTTTAGCAGGCCGGGAAACTTTACTTTCTGCGGCTTCCTTCTCCTCAGAACCTGTGTTGTGTTCCTTATCTTCATGCATCACATATCCTTTCCTGTGGCGGTACTGTATCAGCCTGAAACAGCCCGGTCTCAGCACACAGTCTTAAAATAAGACCTGCCCTCTTCTTTATACCTAAACTTTTCTCTTTTGTGAAGTCTGGGAAAGTTTTTAAAAATCACCATATTTACAGCAAAGCACCACACAAGGAGCCATCCCTGTCAGGCAGTCCTTTGTCTTCATCAAACAGGAGCATAAAAAAGGCTTTCACCAGAACTTCACGCAAACTCAGGCTCTTTTTAAGGTTTCGTTCCTTTTTTCGTGTCATCAATATAGGCATGAACACGATCCTCAAGAACAGAGAGAGGAAGCGCCCCATCTTTTAAGACAGTATCATGAAAATCCTGCACCCGGAATTGCTGACCAAGCTCTTTTCTGGCTTTTTCCCGAAGTTCAAGAATTTTGATCATCCCAATTTTATAGGCTGTGGCCTGACCCGGCATAACAATATAACGGTCAATAGCTTTCACACAGTCTCCTTTAGGGTTCGGGGTGTTTTTGACAAGATAGTCGGTGGCCTGTTCACGCGTCCACTTTTTGGCATGAAGTCCTGTATCCACGACAAGACGTGCCGCACGCCAGAGCTCCATAGCCAAACGCCCAAAGTCAGAATAGGGATCCTCATAAAACCCCATCTCCTTAGGGAAATATTCTGAGTAAAGTCCCCAGCCCTCAATATAGGCCGTGTAACCACCATATTTACGAAAATCCGGTATGCCTTCTAATTCCTGGGCAATAGCGATTTGCATATGATGGCCCGGACTCCCTTCATGAAAGGCAAGTGCTTCCATTTGATAACGCGGCATTTCTTCCATTTTATAGAGATTGGCATAATAGCGCCCGGGGCGGGAACCATCCCTGGAAGGCTGTTGGTAAAAGGCTTTACCTGCGGATTTCTCACGAAAAGCCTCAACACGTTTGACTTCCAGGCCAGCTTTAGGTCTAAGGGTCAAAACTTCATCAAGCCGCGCCTCCATACTCTCAATATAGTCAGTCGCTTTTTGAAGATAATCTACACGCCCTTTCTCCGTATTCGGATAGTAAAATTGTGGATCTTCCCGCATAAAGGTAAAAAACTCCTGGAGGGTCCCCTTAAAGCCCGTCTTTTTCATAATGGCCTGCATTTCATCATGAATGCGTGCTACCTCTTTAAGGCCCAGTGCATGAATTTCATCCGCTGTCATGTCCGTGGTTGTGATGTTTTTGAGCCTTTGCTGATAATAGGCCTCTCCATCGGGAAGCTTCCAGGCGCCATCTTTGGTCTCAGCTTTTCCTTTTTGTCGTTCCATTTCTGTGATCAGACGTTCATAAGCCGGGCGAACCTTGTCTAAAAGGGCTGTTTTTGCCTGGTCCTGAAGTTGATTTTTTTGATCTTCAGGCAAAGAAATCTTATCCAGTTTAGCCTTAAAATCTGCCCAAAGGGCATTATCTTCGCCAGATACGTCAAAAGGCACACCCGTGATGATGTTTCTGGCATCCTGTAAAACATAGTCATAAACAAAGCGGGGTGGGTAAATGCCCATGTCAAAACGTGCTTTGGCCTCTTCCGTGTTTTGGTCAAGATAGGTGCCAAGCCCATCAAGGCGTGCGACATAAGCCTCTGCATCAGAAAGTGTGTCCACGCTATGCTGATTGATCATAAAAGCCGGGGCCCCAGCCTGAGCACCATACATCTGATTAAAAAGATAGGCGTGACGATGAAAGGGGAAACTCTGTTTTTCATGCTTTGCCTGATCATCATAAAGACGAAAAGAAAGGCGCGCCTGACCTTCAAGTTTTTGAGGATCAAACAAACGGCGCATGTCTTCGGCTGCTTTCTGGCTTAAGTGATAGCTTTCCACCTCAAAATCATCAGAGGCATTATCCCACTTCCCATAATCAGCATCCTTAATACCAAGATATGTTTTTGACATAGGAGAGCGCTCAAGATCTTTCTTAAACTGTTCTGCAAACCAGATATTAAGGCGCTCAGATTCTGTCTGTGTTTTTGAGGCAGGTGTTTTTTCTACAGAAGGTGCCGTCTGTACATTTTTGCTGTCCTGTGCCTGTGCACCACCTAATAACACCAGAACGGCACCACTTAAAAAACACAGCTTTTTTATCATGACCAGTCTCCTCAAAACACAAAAAAGAATGTCCCAGCTTAAGATTTATAAAAATTCATTTCAAGTTTTTTATTCTGGCTGTTTCATGCATGCCCTCTCAAAGCTCGTAAAAGGCTGATTGCTTTTGACAAAATTTTGGCTTAACCCTCTCAAAAGTCTTTTTTATAAGGAAAAGTTTGATGCCAGAAACATATCAGGCGTTGGGTCAGTGCCTGTATGGTAAGGTCAAAATCAAAGCAGAACATGTAAGCTCCCATCTTAATACCTGTCATTGTGACATGTGTCGCACATGGGGGGACCTTTTCCTGTACTTGACTGTGTGACAGGACTAAGCTTTGAGGGCGGGGAAAATATTCAGAGCTATGAATCATCTGCATGGGCAGAACGTGGATTTTGTAAAACCTGTGGAACACACCTCTACAAAATAAAGGCGAACGAAAGCTATATGGTCCCTGTCGGTATTTTTGAGAATCCTGATTCCGTAAGTTTTGAGACCCAGATTTTTACAGATCAGAAACCAGACTATTATGACTTTCATACCACAACGGAAATGCTCACAAAAGAAGAAGCTTTAGCCAGATATTATGACAGGTGAGAAGTTTAAAGACAAAGAAAGGAAGCTCTTTTGCAAATTTTCTGACCAGGCTGTTCCCGGACAACATGCCCAAAAGAGGCACATATGACGGAACTTCCTTTCCTTGTTTTTTCCCTTAAACCGGTAAAATTTAGGTCCCACGCTCTTCCATGACGTGAAGGGGCTTCTGCTTTTAGCTTTTTACAACAGACAGGTTTTTATGGCTTTGCCATCATGTTTATTTGCCCTGTTTTTTGATGTAAAGCGCAGGAAGCGCCGTGAAAGAAGAGCATTATGATCCCACATCAAAAAATGTCTTAGGCGCAGGATCAAGAACAACAAAGCGTCCGCCCTGTATTCCCATAATTGCAAGACCCCGCTCTATAACACCATTTTCTTTAAAACGAAAAAGACCATCCACACCATAAAAACCTGCACGATCCTGTAAAGCACTATGCCATGATAAAGGATCAGGGGACGTACGTGCAAAAAAGGCCGCCAGGGTAACAGCATCATACGCAAGTCCTGCAAGGCGCGTTGGTGCCGTGTCATAACTGGCTCTGTACGCTTTTTCAAAACGGGCATATGCGTCTGGATCAGGGCCCGGGAAAATACCTCCCTCCAGAGCAGGCTCTTTGAGGTTGTCCTTATCATACCAAAGGTCTGTCCCCAAAAGCTGGAGACCTCCGGACTGGCTGTCCTGGACAAGGGAGGCAAGAAGACGCAAACCCTTCCCCCGTTCAGGGAGAAGAAGAGCATCAGGTCGTTCACCTTCTGCAAGGCTTGCAATGATGGGTTGAAGGGCAACATAGCTTTTTTCTTTATATGTTTTCTCGCCCACAAGACGCGCCTGTGTATCCCGTATGGCATGGTTCAGGGCCCCGGCTATGCGCTGTCCATAAACTGTACCTGGCCGAACAAGGGCAAAATGCTCCATACCCTGTTGAAGAGTATAAGAAATAAGACGGTGTACTTCGTCTTCAGGGGGAAACCCCATAAGGTAAATGTCTGGCTGCGCTATGGTGGCATCTGAAGAAAAGGCAAGAACAGGGTGGCCAAAAGAACGGGCCCTCGGGGCAATGGTTTGAACATTGCGCCCCAAAACAGGCCCAAGAACAAGGTTAGCACCTTCCTTAAGGGCTTCTTCAAAGGCCTGTTGTGCCCCCTGTGGGGTCCCCTGTGTGTCTTTAGGAATAAGGCGTAAATCATCTGTTTCAGAATCAAAAAGGGCCAGTTCAGCAGCTTTCAGCATGCTGGCAGCCTCATGCCGGGCTTTGGCATTTGGACTACTGAAAGGTAACAGTAAAACCGCACTTACCACAGAAGAATCCTGCTGATTCAGGTTGTTTTGCAGGTCTTCTCCATCATGTTTATCTGCTCCGGGAACAGGCAGAAGAGGAAAGACAGGGCCCGGAGGTGGAGAGGAAGGAGACGGTATACTCTCACACGCCGCCACGGCAAAGATAGCAAAAGAGAGAAAAAAATGTCTCCAGAGGGGCGTTTTGTTTTTTTTGGCAAAACAGCTTGACTTTTGGGAAAATTCAGCGCGTTTTTTATGCATAATATTTTTGTAACAACCTTATGATATGTATTGTTCAGGATAAAAACGTCATGGGGACAAAGACATCATTCTCTTCTCAGACTAAAGCGCCTGAGCCTCAGAGGCAAGAGCCTCTCATAAGGCTTGACCCGGGCCTTTATATTATAGCAACCCCTATTGGAAACCTGCGGGACATTACCCTGCGTGCTCTCGATGTTTTGGACAAGGCTGATCTTATCCTTGCAGAGGATACACGTTTGACACGTAAACTCCTGCAGGCTTATGGGATGACAACACGCTTAAAATCCTATCATGAACACAATGCAGAACGGGAAAGACCTGATATTTTAAAAGCCCTTGAGAAGGGCGCATCCTATGCTTTGGTGAGCGATGCAGGCACCCCCCTTATCTCAGATCCCGGCTATAAACTTGTCAGAGAAGCTCAGGAGAAAGGTCTGAGGATTATTCCCCTCCCCGGACCTTCGGCATGTCTGGCGGCTTTAATGGGGGGTGGGCTCCCAACACACTCTTTTCTTTTCGCAGGATTTCTTCCGCCGCGTCAGACGGCACGTCGCCGGTTTTTACATACGTTAGAGAGTTCAGGATCAACCCTTGTCTTTTTTGAAACAGGAAGCAGACTGAGAGCCTCCCTTGAGGATATGCTTGGCGTTTTTGGTGAACGGGAAGCTGTGATAGCACGGGAAATGACCAAAACATATGAAACATTTTTACGGGGTTCTTTAACAGATTTAAGGGAAGCCTGTGATCCTGAGCACCCCTTTAAAGGGGAGATAACCCTGCTTGTTGGGGCATCCCCTAAAGATAGTCTCTGGGATGTAGAACAGGTTGATGAGGCCCTGACACAAACCTTAAAGCATAAGCCTGTAAAAGGGGCCGCTGCAGAAATTTCTGCCCTTTCCGGGTGGTCACGGCGGGAAGTTTATGCACGTGCTTTGAAACTAAGGAACAGCTCATGACACCTCAAAAAAGAGCGGAAAAAGCAGGCAGACAGGCAGAGACTTTTGCAGCATTTTGTCTTCGCCTTAAAGGCTATACTCTTCTGGGACATCGTGTACGAACCCCTTATGGAGAGCTTGATCTTATAGCCTCCAAAAAGGATATCCTCGCTTTTATTGAGGTCAAAAAGCGCAGGAACTATGAAGACGGCATAGCCAGCCTGAGACAGAGACAAAAAAAACGCCTTATTCGCGCGGCTTCATCCTGGAAAGGAAGAGATGGAAACAGGTTTTCCTGTTATCAGCCACGCTTTGACCTGTTTGTTGTGACAGGCCGTTTCTGGCCCTGTCACCTCAAAGGTATTTTTGACGTGGGACACGACGACCTCAGACATCTTATTTAATCTCTTTCCTGCCTTCCCGGGCAAAACCTGTTTTCACTGGACAAGACGCAGATATTCACGCTTGACATCATTTGCAATTTTCTCAAAAGCCTCACTGAGAGCCTTGCCGTCTTTCGCATTAAAATAATGTGAGGGCGAAGACGCACAATCCTTAAGAAGCTTTTTTATTTTCTTCTTATCAGTTTTACTGCGCCCACCTTTACCAATACTGAAAGCAATAGTGTAAACTTGGACATTTTTATCTTTAGCTGCCCGGCACAGAGCTCGCTGAGCAGAATCAGCTTTTTTTGTATCTTTGCCCTTATCACCACTAAGATTATACAGATTTTGACCATCAGTCAGAACAACCATAGCTTTGAGATCATTACCTCCAAAATTCGAGGAACCAGAAAAGGGCTTACCAGGGCTTAACATGCGAAGAGCCCAAAAAATACCGAGAGAGACATCCGTTCCTACTGGCGGGAGAACAGTGTTATCTATTTTATCTAACACAGTAAGAAGGCTGGATTTATTTTTACTGAGAGGCACAGAAGGCGATAGTTCATCACAATTTTCTTTTTTTATACCGTCATAAACAGGAAAAAGACTATTCTTATTTGAAGGTATGTCATTAGTCTTTATATTATAAGGAGGTTTTCGTGGTTGAAGGCAAAATGATTTTGATGTGACATCCAATTCACCTTTTTGGTGGACCAGCCAGGAAGTATTAAGATCTTCGGCGGGGACTTTAACAAGATTGTTAAAGAGAACAAGCCCTATACTGGTCTTAAGATCTTCTCCTCCATCCGGAAACATAATATCAAGGAGCTTTCTGGAGGCCTGGACCAAATCCTGTTTTCTATTGTGCTTGTTCATGCTCCCTGTATTATCCAGGGCAAGAACCATCTCTATTGTTGGTTTTATAGTTCTGGCAGGCGCTGCGACCGTTTCCCATGAAATTTGAACACCTTTATCTTTTGGTGATCCAGATCCCATCATACGAAAGAAAGCACCAAAATAGGGCCTGACTGTAGCAGTCGCCGTTACTTTCAACCTGCGTCCCCCCTGTTCGGTTTGCGTAATTTGAATGTTGGCTGTATCAAAAGATTCAAGATTTTTTCTGGAAAAATTGGCCTTAATAAAATCCCCTATTTTTTTTTCCAGAGCCTGTTTTTCATCTTGTGACTTTGCCTTAGTAAGGCTTTCTGCAAACTTTAAAGCTGCAGAATCAGTTGCAGACCTTAGTCGGGCCCGTGTGTCCAAAAAACGAGCATAATCTACAGATACACCTGCAAGAGTGCCCGCAATAAGGACAAAAAACGTACCCATAATGGCAATACCACCCTGTGTATCTTTAAAAAAAATCTCTCGCTTTTCTCTGAACTGAAACAAGTATTGTAAAAATAAATTCTTATAAAATGGATAAGAGTACATTTTGGCCTCATCATAAATATATAAATATTATATTTTACTAAAATAATAAAAATAAAGATTTCAGGTTTCAAAAATACCCGACAATCCACCATACAGCGTACAGCGTACATCTTGTGTTTTCATGAATATTTTTGTTTGCTTTTTACATCTTTGCGGTTATTTAATTTCAATAAATTTTACAAAAATATGATATATATGTTCTTGACAGGAGGTATAAAAAGCTTACTATATTTTTAATATTTATATCTGTGTTCTTAATGTTGTTCTATGAAGGAAAAGGGAAAGAATATAAAACGTTAAGCGTTGGAAAATAAGAAAAAAAAGGAGCATGCCCATGGTTAAAACAGCTCTGGTCACAGGGGGAACACGAGGTATAGGGCGGGCTATTGTTCAACGACTGCTTGATGAAGGCTATAAACTGGCTTCGGTTTATGCCGGAAATGATCAGGCAGCTCAAACTCTCAAAAAAATTAACGTATCAGTTTACAAATGGGATATTGGTGATTTTGCTTCCTGTCAAAAAGGCGTAGAACAGGTGGAAAATGATCTCGGCCCTGTTGACATTCTTATTAACAATGCCGGCATCACACGTGATGGCATGTTTCATAAAATGACTCTTCAGCAATGGCGCGATGTTCTGAAAACAAACCTCGATTCTATTTTTAACATGTGCTCATGTGTGATTGAGGGCATGCGTGAACGTCATTATGGACGCATTATTAACATAACATCTGTTAATGCCCTGAAGGGACAGGCAGGACAAACAAATTATGTGGCCTCCAAGGCAGGCATGATAGGCTTTTCTAAGGCCCTGGCCCTTGAAACTGCACGCAAGGGTATCACGGTCAACTGTGTTGCACCCGGCTATATTGAGACGGATATGGTGGCACAAATACCTCACCCTGTTTTAGAGAGTATCATTAAAACAATTCCCACTGGTCGTCTTGGGAAGGGGGAGGATGTTGCACATTGTGTTGCCTTTCTCGCAAGCGAGCACGCCAGCTTTATCACGGGCTCTGTTCTTTCCGTCAATGGCGGGCAGTATATGGCATAAGGGATGCGAACCTGTCAGGGCTTTACGTGGTGCTTATTCTTAGACTTTTACATCCTCAGCATGAAGGCTTTTGAAACAGGGTTTGAACATTTTCAACCTTTGAAAACATTGGCCAGAGGGACCCGTACAGGTCAGGGAGAGTACACTTATCCCTGGTTAAGGTCTTACCTCTCTAAAAGCTTCAGGATAAAGAGAGGATATGTCAAAATTCTGGTGGAAAACCTCTCAGGCAGAACAGCCCCTTACAAACAAAATGCCAGATACTCATAATAGACCTGACATACTCTTTTCAGAGGCCCGCGGGTTTACCCAAGGACGGCATCCAGCTCTTCGATAACCTTAAAAACATCACCAACAAGTCCATAGTCAGCAAGCTGAAAAATAGGCGCGTCCGGATCTTTATTGATGGCCACAATAACTTTTGAATCCTTCATGCCGGCAACATGCTGAATGGCACCGGAAATACCAAGCGCGATATAAAGATCAGGCGCAACCACTTTACCGGTTTGGCCAACCTGCCAGTCATTGGGGGCAAAACCAGCATCTACAGCAGCACGCGATGCCCCGACAGCGGCCCCAAGCTTATCGGCCAGCGCTTCAACCAGTTTGAAATTATCTGCAGATCCCAGACCGCGCCCACCAGAGACAACAATTTTCGCAGAAGCAAGCTGAGGCCGGTCAGTTTTGGTCAGTTCCTGACCGAGAAAAGAAACGCGCGCAGGTGCAGGGGGGGCAGATAAGTTTTCAAGCTCTGCATGCCCACCTTCTTCCACAGCTTTAAAAGCCGTAGGGCGTACAGTGATAACCTTCTTCTCATCCCTGGAACGCACGGTTACCAAAGCATTACCAGCATAAACAGGCCGCACAAAAACATCAGGGGCCTCAATGGCCACAACATCAGAAATCTGCATCACATCCAGTTTGGCCGCAAGGCGGGGCATGAAATTTTTTCCAATACTTGTTGTGGGGGCAAGTACAGCATCATAGGACTCCATAAGCGGCAGGATTAAGGCGTCCATGGCTTCGGCAAGCTGATGCTGCAGACCGGGTCCCTCAGCACACAATATTTTGCGCACGCCTGTAAGCTTTCTGGCATCCTCTGCAAGGGAAGCTATCTGATCGCCAGCTATGAGAATATCAATCTCCCCACCAAGGCCCTGAGCGGCAGTGACAGTTTTGTGGGTGGCCTCACCCAGGCTATCATGGTTATGATCAGCAACAACAAGGACAGTCATGACAGAACTCCGGCTTCATGTTTGAGTTTATCAACAAGTTCAGCAACAGTCTCAACCTTAACACCTGCCTTGCGCTGAGGGGGCTCCGCAGTTTTAAGAATTTCAAGCCTTGCCTCTTCTGAAAGGCCATAGTCTGCAAACTCTTTAATCTCAAGAGGTTTACGTTTTGCCTTCATAATATTAGGCAGAGAAGCATAGCGGGGTTCATTAAGACGCAAATCTGTGCTGATCACGGCGGGCAAAGTGAGGGCCAGGGTTTGAAGCCCTCCATCAATTTCACAGGTGACGGTGAGCCCCTCCCCCTCTTTCTCAATCTTATACGCACAACTTGCCTGAGGCCAGTCAAGAAGGGCGGCAAGCATTTGTGCTGTCTGATTACAATCATCATCAATGGCCTGTTTTCCAAGAAGAACAAGGTCTGCCTGTTCCGCCTCAACAAGAATTTTCAGGGTTTTAGCGACAGTCAGAGGCTCCGGAACAGCATCGGTTTTAATTAAGATCCCCCTGTCCATGCCCATAGCCAAAGCCTGACGAATTTGTTCCTGTGCTTTTTCCGGCCCGATAGAAAGGGCTATAACCTCTTCGGCAACTCCCTGTTCTTTAAGGCGAATAGCCTCTTCCACAGCAATCTCATCAAAGGGATTCATGGACATTTTAACATTGGCGAGATCAATGCCCGAACCATCAGGCTTAACCCTGGCCCTGATATTATAGTCAAGGACACGCTTAATGGGAGTAATAATTTTCATTATGTTATTCCTTAACATTTTACGTGAAGAGGTTTTTTGTTAAAACAGGTCTGAAGCATAAAAGAGCAAAAACCCTTTTTACTATATGTGAGACTTTATCTTCAGGATAAAATTTTATGCCCCCCTCACAAAATTACAAGGAAAAAATTTAGTTCTGCCGATAAAACAGTATAAACACGGTGTTGCGATAAAAACTGACAGGCATGGCCGGTGACCTGTCCTGCAGGGAGCATACTCTATGAAACATGAAAGATTCATAAAAAACTGCTGTCCTATGTTGTGGGGGGGGCTTAGTGTCCTGACACTCTTTTTATCTTCCTGTGAAAAAACTTCTGACTCACAACCTACTGAGGACAGAAACCGGGTACCGTCTGAACAGACAGAGCCTGTTGCAAAACCGGGATACACTACAGAAAATAAAAAACCGGATCCCCTTCCGACCTCCCCTACAAATATGTCTGCCAGCTCTCTTCAGCTTGCCAGAGGACGTGTTCAGTTTGGAAAGTGCCGGGCCTGCCATACTGTCAAACAGGGGGGCCGCAACAAGGTTGGACCTAATCTTTATGGTATTTTTGGCAAAAAAGTGGGATCTGATGAGACTTTTCCCTATTCCCGGGCCCTTAAAGGGGCTTCTTTTGTCTGGACAGAAGACCAGCTGGATCACTGGCTGATGAATCCCAAAACCTTCCTGCCAGGCAATCGTATGACCTTTGCTGGTCTGCATAAGGCCGGGGATCGTAAAGATTTAATTGCCTATCTCAAAACATTCTCTGAAAAAAAAGAAGAACCGTAATCCTTCAGTCAGATCCCTGGCACAAATTCCGTATCCAGGCTTTATGAGTCTTTCAAAACCATCAGGGTTTAGGCTTATTTGTTCTGCTCTTAAGACCTATCAGCCTGCTAGCAAGATCTTGCCCCTTCCTGGCGAGGACACGCATTGTCTGTCTTTTATCCTCTGTACAAAAACCATGCTGTTCTCTGGCGTCATAATAGCCCCTGTTGAACACTTCAACAAATCGATCGCGGTGGGGGCCAGGCTCCGGGGCTTCCACTTCTAAAACACGCCCGGCCCTGTCACGCCATGCCTGATCAGATTCTGTGTAACATAACATGCGCAGAGCATGTAATTGCCCCATTGTGTACAAAATATCCATGATAAGTGCATGTTTTAAGGGCGGGGTTTCCTGCAATGACGTCTCTGATGGTGTTGTCTGTCCGGCATCAGCTGTATGAGGGGCATCATAAGGGGTACCAGAAAAGGAAGAGTAAGAATTATTCTGAGAAAAGCCGTTTTGAGGAACCGTATAGAAAAAAGCATACGCTCTCACGGAAAGAAGACAAACAAATATAAGAAAAGAGATAAAAAACAGACGCATAAACACCCTCATCGTAAAACATGTTGTTTTACCATAAAATATCAAGAAAGAATATGTCTTACCTCTTCCATAAGCTTTAAAAAACATGTTTTTGGGAGCGTTCCTGAACAGGTATCAAACTTGTCCCCATCATGGTAAAGAAATACCCCGTTCTCTCCCGGAACAAAGCTTAAAGGATATGTTTTATTATGCTTTATGCGACAAACTAAAACAGATTAACGCTTACATAGAAACTCCATAGTGAGCTCCATCAGGAAGTTCAATGTAAAGGCCTGGTTTACCCCCGGATGCTTCCCGGAGAGGGCAGCTTCAGATCGCATCCTGGTTTCTCCATATCAGAGACAGTCGGCTGCTTAATATCTGGGGAGGTTGCACGAAGATCTCATATATTAAGCAGGTACAAATGCACAGGGATCAAAACGATTAAAAAATTAATTAATAGGTTGCAATAAAGATAAAATTTATATATTGTATTATTAATCTACATATTAAAGAAAGGAAAAGGTGATGAATATTCTTTCTGTTTCTCTTTTTGCCTCTGGAATCAGCAATGTTGCTATAAAAGATATATGTACCAGCACATCAACATCGTGCAAATGTACAAGCTCATCAAGCTCTTGCTGTTAGATCCAGCCTTGGTCAGAGGAAGAAACATAGAACTTCTTTCTCTGACAGAGGAACTTTTATTAACTTTCTACAATGCTGTTGAAAATTACAATAAGAGGAGATGTGGAGGGGCTTTTTTATGTTTAAGGATTTTGATGTGTTGAAACTGGACGATGGTGGCTATGAACTCATAGCGGGCCATGCCGTTATGCACGTTTCTTTCACCCATAAAGAAGAAAAAGCTCTTTTCGATGCCTTGCTTGGCCTGCACCCTAAAAAATACAAACCTACCCTTAAAAAACTGATGGCAACCTATGGTAAAGAACAGGTTTATGCCTTTTTTTCCAAACTCAAAGATGCAGGTTTGGTTTTTTATGATGAGGACCAGTTGGACAATGGTCAAATTTATGGGCGGGAAAAACTTGCTGAACTTTACAAAGAAAACCTTAAAAAAAAGCACATAGGATTGCTTGGTCATGGTATGATCAGCACTCATTTAAAGAACTGTTCCCTCAAAAACTCAATATTATACCTGGATATAAAGAAAAACAAATCAGAATCTGATCTGGATTCATTCGTAAAAAATAAAGATTTTCTTATTGTAGATGCCTCTTCCTATCATCCAGAAACACTATCAAACATAAATAAACTTGCTTTTGATCAGAATGTTCCGTGGCTATTGGTGCAGGGTATATTCGAAGGTATGGGACATGTGGGCCCCCTCTTCTATACGCATGAAACAGGGTGTTATGAATGCTTTAAGGCACGTTTGCGAAGCAACACAATGGCCCAGAAAACATATGATAGATATGAAACATGGCTTGTGGATCAGAAAGCTTTTTCAAAGTCTGCACATACAGCACTTTCTTCTTATGAACTTTTCCTTTCTCAACTTGTTGTTATGGAAGTTGAAAAATTTTTACTGGATTATAGTTTTGCTCAATCCTATGGCACCCTTTTGGAAGTTGATTTTAGGGATTATTCTGTCAAACCTCATCGTCTTTATAAAAAACCATTCTGCCAGATTTGTTATCAGGATATTGAATACCGGCCAGCACCCTGGATGGATGCCATTACTCTACCGAAAGGAGAGGGGCCATGATCCTTACAGGGGAAAATGTTCAGATAAGCAGAAGTTTGCATCTCATATCAAACAAACTTGGAATCATTAGAAACCTTCGGCGTGGCCATAGCCAAAATAGTGACCCAAAAATTTTAAGTTATTCTGCTACAACCTGTGACAACAAAGCTTTATGTCATGATGGCTTTTTACATCAGGCAGGAGGGGCCGGATTAACCTGGAAAGAGGCGTTTCTTGCAACCATTGGGGAGGCTGTTGAGAGATATGGTTCTTCTTTTTATGATCTTAACCAGCTAAAAAAAACAACGCGGTCAAATTTTTCTGAGGAAAATGTTATAGGGCCAGAGCAATTCTCTCTTTTTCACCCCAAACAATATGAACAGGACAACTTTCCCTTTGTTCCCTTCACAGACAATACAGTTTTATATTGGGATAAGGTGCGGGATCTCGTTGATGGGAAAGAAAAATATTGCCCCGCTATCTTTCTTTATATGCCGTTTAAAGAAGATGATGCACTTATATCAGAGCAAATTTCAACGGGGTTTGCTGTTCATAGTGATCAAAATAAAGCGTTTTTAAGTTCTGTTTTTGAGGTTGTTGAACGAGACGCCTTTATGATCACATGGATGAATAAGCTCCCTGTTCCTAAAATAAAAATTTCTGGAAAGCTAAGCGATCTTGTTAATCGTATTATTCCCCCTCACTTTGAGCTACATCTTTTTGATATGACAACGGATATTAAAATACCCAGCGTTTTTGGCATTCTGAAGGGAAAGCATGATTTTGGTGAATTTATTATGGTGTGTGCTGCTACACGATTAAATCTTTTTGAAGCAGCAAAAAAGACTGTTGTCGAACTATGTCAATCCATCCCCTATCTTAGAAGCCTTTTGGAAGAGAAGAAAGATTATGAAGACTTTCAAAATGTGCGTAGTTTTCAGGATCACAGCCTGTTTTATATAAAAAGGAAAGATTTATGGCATGTTTTTGATACATGGCTCCATAAAAAACCTCAAATTGATATTCCTGATAAACAACATACTATATCCTTTCTGGACCAAATTAATTATATTGTCTCTGTTTTCAGGGAAAAAGGCTATCCTTTGCTTGTTAAAGACAAAACAACACCCGACCTACAGCAGGCAGGGTTTACGTTAATGCGTGCTGTATGCCCCAATCTTATTCACTTAAATGGAAGTTATGGGGCTTACTATCTGGGTGGGCGCCGTTTATATGAAACGCCACAAAATATGGGGTTTGATATTCGCCACACCCTTGAAACGCTGAACCATCTACCTCACCCTTTTCCATGATTAAAAAGGCTTGCAACAATGATGCGTTTTCGTGAAGATCATGAGTTTTCAGAGAAGACCCGGGAGCTTGATTCAGCGTTATATAAGCTTGATATTTTTGATGAAACACTCGCCCTCGATTACGCTTTAAGCTCAAAGCTTACACGAGCCAAATTGAAGAAGCTTGCACAAAAATTTACAGCAAACATGGACAATCCTTATGTCCAGGCTCGTGCCGCACAACCTTTTAAAAGATACGAAGGAAAACCTGTTTATGATTTAAGAAACTATATCAGCACCCCCCCCAATGAAAATATCTTTAAGTTGGTAAAAAACCGCAAAAGTACAAAAAAATATACCAACAAAGAACTTTCTATGGTGGAATTAAGTCATATTCTTTACCATTCCTATGGTGTCATGCGAACAGAACACCTTCATGAAGCAAAAATACCATGGCGTTTTCGTCCAATACCTTCACCAGGGGGGTTATTTGCCTCAGAGCTTTATCTGCTTATCCTTAAAGGACTTATGAAGCCCGGGCTTTATCACTATAGACCTGACATTCATAGTCTTGAATTTTTAAAAGAAGGATATTTCAACGAGTTTGTCCGTCAGTCATGTGGTGTAGAGCCCTATATCCACTCTCCTGAAACCATTGGAGGACTTATTTTTTCAACCTCTCTTATAGAACGTGTTTTTTTAAAATATGGGGAACGTGCCTATAAATTTATGCTGATTGAAACAGGACTGCTTGCAAATCAGCTCTCCATGATTGTCGAAGCCATAGGATTAGGTTCATGTATGCTGGGGGGATATCTTGATGATGAGGTACACGAATTTCTTGGGGTAGATGGTCTTTTAGAGGCTGTTCAGAATGTTATGGTAATAGGTCATAAAGCATGAGAAAAGGACAGATGGAGAAAAAAACTCTACCCGATGATATAGTCTGTGAAGTTTCCCATCTGTCTTACTGTCAGGGCCAGGAAATTCTTCTTAAGGACATTTCTTTTTCTGTCAAAAAGGGAGAAAGATTTGTCCTTCTCGGAGAAAGTGGTTCCGGAAAATCCCTCCTTATTGATGCTGTTTTAGGGCATATATCAGGAACGGGTCAGGTGCATATGAACACAGGCTCTCACCCTGTTGGGGTGGCCTATGATACATTCTCGACATTTCCCCTTCTTAAGGTGAAAGAGGTCCTCAACCTTTTAGAGGCCTTATATAAAGCACCATGTGATGAATCCTTAATGCATGCTTTAAGAGTGGATTCTATACTGGATAAGAAGTTTTCGGTGCTGTCCAAGGGAGAGCGGAAAAGACTGGGTGTTTATGCCGCTCTTTTCTTCAAACCTCAGCTTATTATTTTAGACGAACCAACAGACGGTATGGACCCTGCCTTGCGGCAGGTTTTCTGGCAGATTTTAGAACAACAGGAGTGCAGTGTCTTTCTGACAACGCATTTATGGGAAGAAGCTCAGGCCGTTCATGACCGTATTGCTTTTATTGCAGAAGGCCACCTGCTTACAGAACCACAGTCTTCTGCTATGCTTTTGGAGAATATACCTTTTTCAGGGAAGGTGACCCTGAACCAAAAGGCAGGCGCTATGGAGATGTTTGCTCCTTATACACGTTTATCTTTTGGAGAGCAGACTCATATTTATTTTTCTGATGATGATGAAAAAAAAGCTATCCTTGAACTGATAGAGAAAGCATCCGGTTCACAAAGAAAAATTTCCCCCTTTGGATATTCGCTCTTTTCCCTTGATTTGATAGATTCCTATGAGTTTTTAAGGGAGAAACAAAATGAATATTAAGGGCCCTGCCTCTCTTTTTTGGGCACACCTGATAAGTTCTTTGCGGAGTTTTCCATCAGTCTTCTTTACAATCTTTTTGCCTGCCCTTCTCTTTGTTATTTTTGGTTTTGCTTTTAGAGTTGATGCCAGTTATGCCGTCTTTTTTCTACCCGGCATGATAGGGACTGTCTTTGCCAGTGATGCTTTGCACGCTGTCGGACCCGTTATTAAGAAATATTACAGTCTGCACATTGTCAGACATTTCAGGCTTTACCCTCTCCCTCTCGCCTGGCTTTTTCTCTGTTTTATCGCCACACGCCTTATTTTTGTGCTTGTCGCATCCTGTATTCTTATTTTTCTTTCCGGTTTTCTGTTCGGCTATCTGCCAGATTTTCCTACGCTTATGCGCTATCTGGCAGGTGTTATAACAGGTTTTAGCATTTATTCCCTGATAGCCTTATGTGTCAGCTTTTTTGGTCTTGCCGATGGTAAGGATGAAGGCATTCTGAGCGTTTATTACTTTTTAAGCATTTTTCTCTCGGATGCCTTTTTTGTTCTCTCGGCACGTGGCCCTTTTTTTGATGCCCTGGGCTATGCCTTTCCTCTGAAAGTGGTTTTGCAGTTCATGCGCGGAGACATGACAGCTCTGCTGTATTGTTCTGTATGGCTTGTTGCCAGTTTAACCATGTTTATCCTTATCATAAACAAATTGAAGCTCAGGAGGTTCTGATGAAAATATCAAAGATATCTGTCACGTCATACCATAAGATTATCGGGGCCAGTTTGCTTGTGACAGGGCTGTCTGTTTTGGGGATGACATCGCTCTGCGCCCATGCTGCAGAAGGGAAGGGTGACGCCAAAATCTCGCATACAGCTTCCCCCTCCTCTGACAGACAGGCCCTTACTGATATTCAGGTGAGGATGAAAAAAGCCCTCAACAGAGCTTACAGAGACAACTCTCTCACAGATTTAGAAGTTCTTGAAAAAACTTTGGGGGCCATTGGTGACAATTCTGACCGTACGACGCTTTACTATAAGAATTACTGGCTTTCTTATCTGAAATACCATCAATCCATTTACCTGATGAGTCTTGGACAAAGAGAGCAGTCTAAAAAACCCCTTGAGCAGGCCATCACTCTTCTTAAAAAGATAACCCCCGGAGATTCTGAAGTAAAAGCGCTTTTAGCCATGGCACAGGGGCTTTATCTGCAATTCGTACCGCCACAGGAGATCTTTGTCTATCTTACTCCCTTAAATGAAAACCTGTCAGAATCTCTTAAACTGGGGAACACAAATATACGGGCTTATTATGCCAATGCGCTTTCAGACTATAACACGCCCAAAGAATATGGGGGTGGGAAAAAAGCAGAAAAGTATCTCCTGAAAGCCATTTCTCTTCCTCCCCATGACCAGACATCACAATTCGCACCGGACTGGGGCCATGATTTTGCTTATGCACTCCTGACAGAGCTTTACATAAATGCGGGGAAACCTGATGTGGCACACAACTATTATGAAAAGGCAAAAGGCCTTTATCCGGAAAGTTATGCCCTTGCAAGACTGGAAAAAGATATGCAGAACAACACGCAGACAAAGACCGGGGATTAGGCGTTCTCTCCTGGTTCCTATCACCTGCGTGTTGTGTGTGTGCTGTTCTGTTGTGGTGTCGCAAACCTGTCTGGCTGAAGACAGGGGCATGTCAGGCCATGTTTATGACAGGAATGGGCCTGTTTTTGGGGCTGAGGTTAAACTCAGCTATGGCACGGAAGTCTTGTGGGCCGCAAGTCAGCAGGATGGCCATTTTACCTTTGATATAAGACCACCGGCTGATGCTATTTTACAGGTACAAAGTGTGGATCACAAAGCCGTGCGCTTACGTTTTGAAACCTTCCTGCAACAAGGCAATAAAACAGAGCTTGCCCTGAAGGACAAGACCATACAACGTGATGAAATTATTGTTGTTGGAAAACGTATATCCAGCGACTATGCCATCAGTTCTCTTGAGAAACTTTCTATTTATGCAGACCCGGCTGCTCAGGCTGATCCTCTTCTTGCGGTGAATGCCCTTGCTGTATCCACGAACCCTGAAGAGTCAGCTGCTCCTGAATTGCGTGGAAGCCCCAGGGGACGCAATCGTATTTTTCTAAATGATGTCCCCCTTTATGAAACAGTCAAAGGATCTTCCATCGACAGAAGTCTTGAAAGTGTCTCCCTTGTGCCCACAAGCATGCTGGAACGTGTTGAAGTTTACCCCTCTCACCCACCACTTTACCTGACCAATACATCCGGCGGTGCTGTGCGCCTGCTAAGTGATCATATATCTCAAAACCTTTCAACTCTGTTTGTGGGTACAACGGGTCTTGGAATGACACATGAGCATGCCTTTAAGGATAACTCTGACCAGTTTGCGAAAATATTCGCTAATTTTACAGATATGAGCCTCATGACAGCCCTTAACCCTGCTATCAGAGATACCCTTAAGACCTATAGGACTTTTGACACAGGGATGACGCTTAAGACACCCTTAAAAAATGATACAGGCGATATACGGTATTTTGGCTTTGTTTCTCGTGAAAAGGGCCGTTATCCTCTTTATCTTTTCACGCTTCAGGATGAATATAGAGGAGAGAAGTCCAAAACATACCATATTGTTAATCTCAACTATAGTCGGGCGAATTTTCGTATAAAACTCGATGGAAGTTATGCACAAACATTCAACCGGGAAGCTTTTGGTGTGCTCCATGTTAAGAATAAAAACAGATATGTTTATGCTAATCTTGATCTTGGGGGCAATTTTTTCTCTGATCATCTGTCTTACAGATTAGGGGTGAGCTTTGAAGATATTGTTTTGAAAAGTTTAGGTGTTGGCCCCAATTTTTTTTACGCTCCGGGCCCATCTGATCCGGCCCAACCTGTTATGGCACGTCAAAGCCTCTCTTATCTCAGCCTCTATCTCTACACACGCTATCACTTAAGTGACAAAATTTCTTTAAGCGGTGCTGTGCGAACACAGCTTAAGAGCAATAGAAAACAGGCACCGGCATCTTATCAGTTCAGTATACGTATAAAGGAAAAACAGCATAAATTTATTTTAGGAATTGGTCAGTATTCCTCTCATTATGTTCCAGACATGGCATATACAGAAACACTCAAAAACCTCAAAAGTTTTCAGGTATCCCTTGATTATCTTTATAGTTTAGAAAAACTAAAGCTTAAGGCAGGCATATACTATAAGGAAGAAAAGGGGGAACAGATCGGGCAAACGAGGAGAATAACAGGACTGGATGCCGCAGTTGAGGGCAGGATAACAGATAAGCTTTCCATGACATTATCCTATTCAGGTATTCTTGCAAAATCGAAGGGAATTTTAGGAAGCTATAAGGACAGGCAGAGCCTGGATTATTTTATCAAAGCCAAACTGACCTACAGAATCACGGACAAGACGCAGATGAGTTTGATGCACACTATGCGTCCTGGACTTCTTTATACACCTGTTGTTGGGGCAGAAAAATTATCCCGGGGTTACCGGCCTCTTTTTGATGACACGCTGAATTCAAAACGCCATAGCCATTATAGGACAACCAGTCTGACTTTGACGACAAAGCTTTCTCTGGGGCAGCTTTCCCCTGTCTTCTTTGCAAGTATCTCTAACCTCTTTGATAAAAAAAACACCCGTAGTTTTGGCTATAACAGAGACTATTCAGACAAACAGCCCGTTTTCTATACACGCAGAACATTTGCAGCAGGGCTGGCTTTTACTTTTTAAAAAGACTCTGTTATCCCCTGCCATAACATACACCTTTTGTTGAAAGTTAAAGGGAGAAGCTTTTCACCCATGCGGCGAGCTTACCTTCCATTGATTGCCCTGAAGCCAGAGAAAATATAGCCTTTGTTCCCTCCACTTCACTGGCCTCAAAACCCAAACCATTTATGTTCAAAAAAATACAGGCCGTAAGAAAGGCCGTTAAGACCTGTCAGGAGGTCGCTCCTTATTTCAACCTAACGGCAAGAGACCTTCACGAACCCCCTGCCCGGTTAGGGCGTGCTCTTAAACAGTAGAAAACCATAACCCAAAAAAACAACCTTACACAAACAAATATAAAAAGAATGGCGCCCAGCTTTGAACATCAGGACGCACAGGACTTAGTTGATTTTGCAAAAGAAATCTCCTTCAAAAAACCTATGAGAGGCACCACGGCCATAACTATTCCAGGAAGCCCGTCACCCCGTTTTAATAAGAAAGAACAGGGGCTGGAAAGGCCTGTCCAGACAAGAAAAGTAAGGGGCTGGGACACTGATATATCTTGCTTAAAATGACGAAATGAACGGTATGTGTTTGGCGTGTTCTGCAAATAGAATGGTGCATCTCGTTATTGAGCCCTGGCCCCGCTTTTGATATTTTCTCCCTCAAGTCACATAAACCATATGGAAGAATGACATGGACGCTCAAGACGCATTTAACAGTTTAAACCCGCAGGGCTGGGCGAACACGCCAGTTATCGAACGCCTGGCTTTGATTGAAGAAATTCAGGATAATCTCAAACATTATGCCCGTGAACTGGGCGAGACCGATGCGGCGATGAAGAACAAACTCATTGGCGAGGATTTTGTCACCTATCAGGAAGGCATAGGCACGACGGTCAACGCTATGGGCAGTACATTGATGGGCATTCGTCACTTGTATGAAAGCCTCGCAGAAGGTGAGATGCCCAATGCCCTGTCCAAGCGCCAAATTGACGCCAACACTTATGAGCTCCTGGTCTACCCACAGCACAAGAAAGACAAGCTGCTGGCGGGCAAGCAAAAAGGCTATATCCATGTTGAAGGTGCACCCAAACAGATCAGCCCCATGGATAAACCGGCCAGTGTAATTGCTGTCTTGGGCGCTGGCAATTACAGCTCATCCATTGAAATGGCCATGGCGCTGTTCTTAGAAAACAAGGCGGTCATTCACAAGCCCCATCAGCTGAATGAAGCCACCGATAAAATTTGGGCCAAGATTTTTGCGCCGCTGATTGAGCGCAAAGCTCTGGCTTTTATTGATGCGGATCAGGGGCAGGCCATGTCTGCCCTGGAAGGTTTACACGCCATTTATTTTACCGGCTCGACCGGTGTGGCCCACGCTATTCAGGAGACCGCCTCTGCACCGTTAGTGTCGGAGTGTGGTGGTAATAACCCTTGCCTGATCGTGCCGGGGCGAAAATGGACGGATAAGGAAATCAAACACTATGCGGTGATGATTGCTTCTGTGGGCAAGCTCAATGGCGGCGCGGTGTGTGGGCGTCCACAAACCATCATCACGTCCAAAAACTGGCCGCAACGTGAGCAATTTCTGGAGGCGCTGCGTCAGGCGATTGCTGAAGATACTTTTGCGACAGGCACATACTATCCGGGCGTTGATACAACAAAAGCGGCTTTCCTTGAGCACCAGCCGACAGCGGAAGTGTTACAGCCCGAAGACGGGAAACATCCGAGTGGCGAATGTGTCCTGATTCCCGGAATCAAAGAAGATGATTTCGCGGTCACGAACGAAGCCTTCTGTCAGATTTTCTCTGAGCTGCCGCTCGACACCGAAAATGAGGCTGATGATTACCTGACCAGGGCCACAGCCTTTTGCAACGAAAAGCTTCTCGGCTCATTAGGCTGTATGATTGTGGTCGATGACGTGACGATGGAGCGCCACAAAGACCGCGTTAATCAGGCCGTGCATGAGCTGAATTACGGCGGCATCGCCGTCAATAACGTCCCGCCCAATATCTGGCTCAACGGCTATCTGACATGGGGGGGATGCGGTGAAGCTACAGAGAACTTTGTCTCAGGCATCGGCAATTTCGGAAATGCACTCAACTATGAAAACATCACAAAATCTGTGCTTATGGATGAGTTTGGCGCCACCGTTTTTGAACTGACCAATCGTAAGCAGGTTATGCACTTGCTTGAAAACGCCTCCCTGTTCTCTGTCGACCAGAATTGGGGGCGTTTTGCCAAATTGGCCGGGCAAATGGCCTTTGACAGTCTGGGTGGTAAGGATTTCTAGTCATGACACGTCAGAACAAAAAATAATGTTAGTTAAAAAATACTCCGAAATAATTCCATCCCAAAAAATTCGGTTTAATCCCAATAGCCTTTTTAAGGGAGAAAAAACATTATGAGAAATCCAAAAAACTCCCCAATTCCCTTTAAAATAAAAACAAAATTATTAAAACATCCCCCATCACACAATCCTACATAATTCTCTTTATTATACCCCCCGGTAAGGACCTAAAAAAGGGAGAGAGAAACCTTAAGAGGTTTTCTGATTCTCAACAGAAATGAAAACCCGATCACCCCGTTTTTTAGAGAAACGGACAATGCCTGAAGAAAGAGCAAACAAAGTATGATCTTTGCCCATCCCCACCTGATCACCCGGATAATATTTTGTTCCACGCTGGCGGACAAGAATGTTACCGGGGATAACCTGTTCACCACCGAATTTTTTCACACCAAGGCGCCGGCCTTCTGAATCGCGGCCATTGCGGGAGGATCCGCCTGCTTTTTTATGTGCCATAAGTCTTCTCTCCTTTAATCCTGAGCAAGCTCTTTTGCCTGTTTAACCCAGCCTTCACGTTCAATGCGGCCTTTAAAATCCAGTTCTTCATCAAAACGTGCAATATCGCTTTTGGTCCAGCCAGAAATCTGCGCAAAAGATGTAATGCCGGCAGCATGGAGTTTTTTCTCAAGGACAGGACCAACGCCGGAAAGTTTTTTAAGATCATCTTTTTTCGTTGTTGCAGAAGAGGCTTTTTTCGGTGCTGGGGTTTTAGCTGTTGCCTTGTCCGCACTTTTTGCAACAGATGCAGCCGCCTTTGCCGGGGCAGGTTTTGCTGCCGGTGTCTTTTTAGCGGTTGTCTTTTTTTGCTGACCATCAGCAGCGATCCCTAAAATACGCACGCGTGTGAGATCCTGGCGATGCCCCTGAGTGCGGCGATAGGTGCTTCTTTGCTTTTTCTTAAAGACAGTAATTTTCGGGGATCTTTCCTGAGAAAGAATTTCTGCACTGACAGACGCCCCTTCAAGAAAAGGAGTCCCAAAGGTCACAGACGCGCCATCCCCTATCATCAAAACTTTATCAAACTGGACAGAATCGCCGGGATTTCCTGGAATTTTTTCAATTTTCACACTGTCCTCAGGCGCAAGCTTATATTGTTTTCCACCTGTCTTGATGACTGCAAACATGATGTTTTATCCTTAATTGAGAAGACCCACCTTCTTGAACAGGGGTTTTCTTTTTACTGGCCGCTCTTAATTTTTAAAAAGCCTGACCTCTTTAAACTGAAAGCCTGCCAGTTTTGCATAAAAAAAGACATGTTTCAAGAGAAGAAAGGCATGTAAGCGGGCCAGATATAAACGAAAAAACCATGCTGTCAACACAGAAAATATGCCCCCTCAGGGAAGAGGCTTTTGAGGAACATACCTTGTTTTAAGCCCTTTTCACCCTATCTGTAAACATGTGGAGTGTAAGACAAAACACAGACTCAAACAGGCTTATTATTTTGAGAAGGTCATATGAATAGCGAAAATTTCACAGACAGAGCACGCAGCCTTATCCAGACAGCACAGGGTCTGGCGCTTGCATCCGGGCATCAGCAATTTGCCCCAGAACATGTCTTAAAAGCTCTTCTGGAAGATCCGGAGGGACTGTCTGCCAATCTTATCAACACTGCAGGAGGACGGGCTGATCATGTGCTTGATGAGGTCTCCAAAGCTCTTGGCAGACTTCCTAAAACAGAAGGTGGGGGGCAGCTGTATCTGGTCCCTAAAACAGCTGAAATTTTTCAAAATGCTGCACAGGCAGCCCAAAAAGCCGGCGATAGTTTTGTCACGGTTGAACGCCTTCTCTTAAGCCTTGCCCGCGTTCAGGGTACAGAGGCTCAAAAAGCCCTGAAGAGAGGAGGCGCTGAGCTCAGCCAGTTAGAAACAGCCATCTCTTCTTTGCGTCAGGGACGAAAGGCTGACAGTGCTTCTGCTGAGAACACCTATCAGGCTTTAGAAAAATATGCCCGCGATCTTACACAAACAGCACGTGATGGCGGGCTTGATCCCGTCATCGGCCGTGATGAGGAAATTCGTCGCACCATTCAGGTCCTCTCCCGCAGGACCAAAAACAACCCTGTCCTAATTGGGGAGCCAGGTGTCGGAAAAACCGCCATAGCAGAAGGTCTGGCGCTCCGCATTATTAAAGGTGATGTTCCGGAGAGTTTGAACAACAAACGTCTCTTAGCGCTGGATATGGGGGCGTTGATTGCGGGTGCTAAATACCGTGGAGAATTTGAGGAACGTCTGAAAGCTGTTTTAAACGAAATTCAGTCTGCAGAAGGCGAAATTATCCTCTTTATTGATGAGATGCACACGCTGGTCGGGGCCGGGCGCAGTGATGGCGCCATGGATGCCTCTAATCTTTTAAAACCCGCTTTGGCACGGGGCTCTTTGCACTGTGTGGGTGCGACAACTTTAGATGAATATCGTCAGCATGTTGAAAAGGATGCTGCGCTTGCACGACGCTTCCAGCCTGTCTTTATCCAGGAGCCCTCTGTGGAAGATACAATTTCCATTCTGCGGGGTCTGAAAGAAAAATATGAAGTGCATCATGGGGTGCGTATTGCAGATTCTGCTATTATTTCCGCCGCACAACTTTCCAACCGCTATATCACAGATCGTTTCATGCCGGATAAAGCGATTGATTTGATGGATGAGGCCTCTGCACGACTACGCATGCAGGTGGATTCTAAACCGGAAGTTTTAGATGAAGTGGATCGACGCCTTATCCAGCTTAAAATTGAAGCAGAAGCGCTTAAAAAAGAGCAGGATGAGGCCTCACAAGAACGTCTGGAAAAACTGGGCACAGATATTGCAGAGCTTGAAGCCCGATCGGCTGAAATGACAGCCTCCTGGAAAGCGGAGAAAGAAAAACTTGCGCTTTCTACTAAAACCAAAGAAGATCTGGATAAAGCGCGCCTTGAACTGGAAACGGCTGTGCGCCGTGGAGACTATGAGACCGCAGGGCGTCTTCAGCATGTTCGCATTCCGGAGCTTGAGGAAAAGGTTAATCAGGCTGAGAGCACGCAGGAAGGGGTCACAGTCAGGGAAACTGTGGATGCAGAACAGATTGCCGCGATTGTCTCACGCTGGACAGGTATCCCCGTTGATAAAATGATGGAGGGGGAGAAGGAAAAACTCCTGCACATGGAAGAGGGCCTGAAAAAACGTGTCATCGGGCAGGAAGAGGCCATTCATGCTGTCTCAGATGCTGTCCGTCGTGCCCGTGCGGGCCTCAAAGATCCTGATCGCCCCATAGGCTCCTTCCTGTTTCTGGGCCCCACAGGGGTCGGCAAAACAGAGCTCACCAAAGCCCTTGCAGACTTTCTTTTTGATGATGAAAAGGCTGTCTTGCGTCTGGATATGTCGGAATATATGGAAAAACACGCGGTTTCACGCATGCTGGGGGCACCTCCCGGTTATGTGGGCTATGAAGAGGGCGGGGCCTTAACAGAAGCTGTGCGTCGACGTCCCTATCAGGTCATTTTGTTTGATGAAGTAGAAAAGGCACATCCTGATGTCTTCAATACTTTGCTCCAGGTCCTTGATGAAGGGCGCCTGACAGACAGTCAGGGACGTACGGTAGATTTCCGCAACACACTGATTATTCTGACATCTAATCTCGGCTCGGAAGCTCTGGTTCAGAACATGTCCGATACAGCGGCCCATCATGCTGTTATGGAAGCTGTGCGTGGGCATTTCCGTCCGGAATTTCTCAATCGTCTGGATGAGATTATTATGTTCTCTCAATTAAAGCCGGAACATATCCGCCTTATTGTGGATCTACAGGTTCAGCGCTTAGAAGCACTTCTAAGCGATCGTCATATTACACTTGATTTAGATGATAAGGCACGGGACTGGCTTGCAGAGAAAGGTTATGATCCTGTCTATGGCGCACGGCCTCTGAAGCGGGTTATTCAGAAAAACCTGCAAAACCCTCTGGCCAAAAGTCTTCTTGACGGGAAGATCAGGGATGGAGACAGGGTAGACGTCTCCGCAGACCAGCGCGGATTTTTAACACTTAATGGAGAAGCTGTTCGGGATCAAAACTGGCCTGCCCCTGAAAGCACAACCTTAAATTAAGGAACGGGAACATACAGGCTTTTGATCCCAAACATTATAAAAAACAACAGATTCTATAAAGAACTTACGGTAAAGGTTTGTGATATCACAATGTCTCCTGTTTGGTCATTTTTCGTGCTTCTTCGGGGGAGACAAGACCAAGGGACAGAATAAGCCTGGCCCCTGTTTCCGGTTTTATATCAAGCAGTTTTAAGTTGTCACGTTTTTCATAAAGAAGAAAGCCTGAGGTTGGGTTAGGGGCCGTCGGAACAAACACACCGACATAGTCCTCACCTAAACTTTCTTTCAGCTCCCCTTTGGCGTCTCCTGAAATAAACCCAAGTGCATAGACACCCGGCTTTGGGTATTCAATCAGACAAACCTCACGAAAAGATCGCTCTTTTTGCGACGCTATCATGTCGATAATCTGTTTTATGGTGCTGTAAACTGCCCGAATGAAGGGCACACGATCAACGAGACCTTCTCCAAATTTCAAAAGGGTACGCCCCAGAATATTAGCCGTCAAAGTTCCAAGAATGGTCAGCACAAGAAGAACAACAACAACCCCAAGCCCCGGTATGGCAAACGGAAGATAAGTTTCAGGATTGTATGGCTTAGGGATGAGAGGTTTGACACGTTGATCAACAAAATTGACAAAAGAAAAAACCAGCCAGACCGTCAGGGTGATAGGAGCTGCCACCACAATACCTGTGATAAGACGATTGCGGACCCATGCACCGAAACCAGTCTTTTTTTCGTGGTGATGGGATGCATCTTTTTCGTGTCGTGACATTATGGGAACCTTTCTGCCTCCTGGCCCCTTATTCTGGGACAGAAAACCTTAAAAACACAATAAAAAGAGCCTTGTTTTTAGAAGATCATCATGCCAGATGTTCCGGATAAAAAATCTGGTTCCTTCTGGCCTTTTTATGAAGCATGCAGGACTACAAAAAGACCACAGCCCTCATAAAGCTTACACCCCGGCTTTTCTGTCAAAATAACAGGAGCACACCTCACAAAGCTGTGCTGGCCAGTCTTATCATCAGGCCTATAAGGCTGGTGAGGACAAAAGACCCCGCAACAAAAAGATACCATGTTATCTTCATATCCGTAAAAAGGCCAATAAAAATACCAATAATCGCTGTCACCACAAGGGAGAAAAACCAGGGCACCCCGGCCGCAAAAATAAGGGTAAGCCCCAGAATAAGAAGGCCTATAACACCGGAAAACCAAATCAGGAAATGCATAAATGCATTAAATCCCTTTTTCTGTGAACGAATATCCATGTCTCCACGATGATACATGTTTTACCTCTTTGTTATCCTGTCTGAGAGAAAGAGAATAAAAGACCCTTTTGCTTTTTTCAAGAACCAGCTTCTTTTTTAAGTTTCTTGCTTTTTGAGGACATTTCCCGTATGGAGCAGATTTGTTGATATTTTCTGGCTATGAAAAACATATCCTGATCTTCACCACAGAGATACACGTATAAACATGCCACCCCAGACCTCCATTCGGAAAGAAACTGATGAAAAAACCTAAAAAGAAAGAAAGTTTTTTTACCCTTCTGCGTGATATGTTTTGGTTTCTGCTTGTTTTTTTTGTCATACGCAGCCTTCTGGCACAACCTTTCTACATTCCCTCAAGCTCTATGGAGCCTGGCCTTAGAGAGGGTGATTTTATCATGACAACCAAATATTCCTATGGATACAGCAAATATTCCTCCGCCCCGTTGATTATCAATGCCCTCCCGGACAAACGCTTATTTAATCATGCTCCAAAACGCGGGGATGTTGCTGTTTTCAAAACTCCTTCTGATGATTGTCGTATTCATATTAAAGGCCGTATATACCGGAAATGCCGTGATTTCATCAAACGTATTGTTGGGCTGCCGGGCGATACTGTACAAATGCGTGGGGGTGTCTTATATCTTAATGGACAAGCTGTCCGGCAAGACATGCTTGAGGCAAGTCCGGATGGCACGACAGAGCCCCCTTCTGTGCGCTTTTATCGTGAAACCCTTCCGAACGGAGCCAGTTATATTATTCGTGATTCGCAACCGAATACTGAAGCAGATGATACAGAGGTCTTCACTGTGCCTGAAGATCATTATTTTATGATGGGTGATAACCGGGATAATTCTGCAGACAGCCGGTTTCTTCCCCCAAGGGGTATCAGTTTTGTGCCGGAGGTTAACCTTGTCGGAAAAGCTCGTTTTATCATGTTTTCTGTTGATGAGAAATTCAGTATCCTGAAACCCTGGACATGGTATCATTTTCGTCCCGGACATTTCTTTAAAAAGATAGAATGAGTAAAAAAAAACACCCTCTCACAAACCTGGAAGCTAAAATAGGGTATGATTTTAAAAATCCTGCACTTGCCCTTCGGGCCCTCACACATGCCAGCTATGGTCAGGAACAGGAAGATAATCAGCGTCTTGAATTTTTAGGGGACAGGATTTTGGGGCTTATTGTTGCGGAGCATTTTTATCGTCTGGAACCTCATGTCCAGGAAGGCATGCTTTCTCTTCAGCTCAATGCCCTTGTTCGTAAAAAAGCCTGTGCGGAAGCTGCAAAAAAAGCTGGTCTTGGGACCTATCTTCGCCTCTCACCGGCAGAAGCTGCCCAGGGGGGGCGCAAACGGGAAAATATTTTGGGGGACACGTGCGAAGCCTTTATTGCAGCCCTTTATCTGGATGGTGGTCTGGAGGCTGCACAAAATTTCATCCTGCGTTTTTGGGGCGACAGTTTTTCTAAAGCCCGGGATATATCACCGCAAAGCCTGTCTGATCCCAAAAGTCTTCTTCAGGACCGGGCCCTTAAACGGGGACAAAGCCTCCCTGTTTATAAAATGATCAAACAGACCGGACCTGATCATGATCCCTGTTTTTATGTTGAGGTAACCCTTGATAACAAACGCCGTGGCAGGGGCAAAGGCTTTTCTAAAAGGGCAGCGGAACAGGACGCCGCCCAAAACCTTTTAAATGATATTTCCTCATGACAAAAGACAGACCGTCCCCCTCCCTACAAACTCATGCGGGCCTTGCAGCCCTTGTCGGGGCCTCTAATGCCGGAAAATCAACGCTTATCAACAAACTTGTGGGAGAAAAGGTTGCTATTGTCACGCACAAGGTACAGACAACCCGCTTTCCTGTCCGTGGCGTTATGGTTGAGGATAAAACCCAGATTCTTCTTCTCGACACACCTGGCATTTTCACACCCAGACGCCGCCTGGATAAAGCGATGATAGAATCAGCCTGGCTTGGTGCAGGGGAAGCAGACTGCATTGTTCACCTGGTTGATGCCTGTCCCGAAGCCCGCCTGGCACGGGGCAAAGCTTCAAAAGCTGACCAGCAGGCACGCCTTCAGACACGTCAGGTACAAAAAAGATTAAGCCTCAGAAAAAACAAACCTGTTTTCTTAACACTTAATAAAACAGATGCTCTGGCACGCCCGGCACTTTTGGAGATTACAGCCTCTCTTTATGAGGAAAATCTTTATGATGACGTGTATATGATTTCAGCGAAAACAGGGGACGGGCTTGAGAATCTCAAACAGGGTCTTGTCCGTCATATGCCTGAAGGCCCGTGGCTTTATCCCGGGGATCAGGTCAAAGATATGCCTTTGAGGCTTATGGCCTCTGAGATAACGCGTGAGAAAATTCTTCTGCGTCTTCATGAAGAACTACCATATGTCATGACTGTTGAGACACATGAGACAGAGCATCTGAAAAAGGGGGGAATGCGTCTGGAACAAACTGTCTATGTTCTTCATGAACGTCATCGTGCTATGATTTTGGGGCATAAAGGTGAAACCACCAAAGCCATAAGTCGTGCAGCGCGAGAAGATATGAAGCAGATCTTCAAAACAGATATCCATCTTTTTATCAGGATTGCGCTTCGGCCCCGCTGGATGGAGGATCCCGCGTATTATCAGGCTTTGGGCTTAAGTTTTCAGCCCTCTGGTTCCCAGGATGAGACATGACCTTTCGGCTCTCACACCGAAGACTCTCTCCTCTGATGGATCAGAAAGGAGCATAGGAAAGCGTGGGTCCTGTTCTGCCGACCTCTTCCCTCTTTGTCCCTTAAAAGCCTTGACATAAGAGAAGAAAACCGTATCTATGCTTTCTGCCCTTCCGGAGCCTCGCTCACAGATGGGTCTGCATGCGCCCTAAAGGGGGCATGCATATTTTGATCAACGAGTGCGGATTCCCCGTCGTTTTTATTGTGGTCAACACGCCACCGGGCCCCGCGAAAAGAGGATTTCTATGAGCAAACGTCACACAGCCAAATACAAAATTGACCGCCGTATGGGGGAAAACATCTGGGGACGCCCCAAAAGCCCCTTTAACCGTCGCTCCTACGGCCCCGGCCAGCATGGACAAAGCCGCCGTGGAAAAATGTCTGATTTCGGCCTCCAGCTTATGGCCAAGCAAAAGCTTAAAGGCTATTACGGTAATATCACAGAAAAGCAATTTTTACGCATTTATAAAGATGCTGCCCGTGCCAAAGGCAACACGGCTGAAAATCTTATTGCTTTCCTTGAATCCCGCCTTGATGCCCTGGTTTACAGAGCAAAATTTACACCTACCGTTTTTTCTGCACGTCAGTTTGTCAATCATGGCCATGTGAAGGTCAACGGACAACGCGTCAACATCCCCTCTTACCGCTGTAAGCCCGGGGATGTTATTGAGGTGAGAGAAAAATCACGTTCTATGGCTCTGGTTCTTGAAGCCCTTGAATCCGCAGAGCGGGATATTCCGGACTATATTAATGTGGATCCCAAAGCCATGACAGCAAACTTTGTCCGTCTTCCGGATCTTGCAGAAACACCTTATGGGGCCAGAATGGAACCTAACCTCGTTATCGAGTTCTATTCCTCCTAAACCATAAAAATATTCTTTTTGATCCTGCTTCCTGAGAGATCATCAGAAGGGGACATGGCCTTGTGCACATCACGGCTTTGTTCCCCTTTTTCTTAAGCCCTGTTTTTTCCTCTCCTTCTGACATTAGATACCTTTTCTTTGACAAGGCCATGCCATCATGGCAGGTTTTTAAAGGCATGCCCCATCCGGATCTCAGTGTTTTTTCAGCTCACACTGTCAGGAAAGGAGACCTCATGAACACGCAGAACATACCTAAGCTTGCTTTTCTGGCAGGGCCCCGCCCGGAAGCTCTGCAAGCCTGTGAAGCTTTAAAGAAACGTTATGAACATGTCGCTCCTGAGGAGGCTGATATTCTTGTTGCCCTGGGGGGCGATGGCTTTATGCTGGATGTTCTGAAACGCTCCATAATCACCCAAAAACCTGTTTATGGCATGAACAAAGGAACGGTAGGTTTTCTCATGAATGCCTATGATGAAGAGGAACTCTATCAGCGTCTTCAAACAGCAATACTTGCCGGAATTCACCCTTTGCATGTCACCATGAAGGATAGTCACGGCCGATCTTTTGAAGAATATGCTCTCAATGAAGTGGCGCTTTTACGTCAAACCCATCAATCTGCCAGAATAAGAATAACCGTGGATGGTCAGATACGCCTGGAAAAACTGGTGGCGGATGGTGTTCTTGTCGCAACACCTGCAGGCTCTACAGCTTACAACCATTCTGCTCATGGCCCTATTTTACCTCTTGATGCCCGTATTCTTGCCCTCACCCCTATCAGTGCGTTCAGACCACGGCGCTGGCGGGGGGCACTTTTGCCTTATGACGCTGAAATTATGCTGGAAATTCTGGATTCCGATCACCGTCCTGTCAGCGCAACAGCAGACAATCGCGAACATCGTGATGCCATAGAAATTGTTGTTAAGGTTGATCGTACAAAAAAAGCGCGTCTTATGTTTGATTCCGTCTATCCCTTAAATGAACGCATTTTCCGTGAACAGTTTATCTCATAAACGCCTCTTCCTTTCACCGTCAAAAGTATAGGGCTCGAAGAGAGAAGAGATGGGGTTTTCTTCCGGACCTCACACCTCAGATGATCACCTCTCTCAAAACCTCAGGGAACAAAAAAGAAACTTCCCTGACAAAGGAAATAAAAAACTTACGGGGCCTGTCTCCCTCAAACAGGGAAGGTATATCCCCCTTCTTGCTTAAGCTTTAAGACTATGTTTAAAATACTGTTTTTCCGTCTTCTGTCTGGAGATTTTTTTTAAAGCCTGGATCTCCGGATAAAGACAAATAATATATTCATGTAAAAAAAGATGATATATAGAGAAAAAAGAATAACACCACGGCCAGGCTGATGATAAAAATCATCCTTTTTCTTATGGGTCTCCTCTCATGCGCCTTGTGATTTTTCTGTCTTTATGTGCTGTTCTTGTTCTTAGTGCATGCTCCTCCCGTCACGGAAAAGGCCAAAAAGCCACGTATAAACCGGCCCCTCTTGTCATCTCAAACAGGGCGGCTGTCCCACAAAAAGTAGGACGCCCCTATAAAGCCTTAGGAAAAAGATATAAACCGCGTCATGAACCTCAGTATAAAAAAACGGGGATTGCCTCCTGGTATGGCGGGAAGTTTCATGGGCGTAAAACAGCAAGTGGGGAAGTCTTTAATCAAAACACAGATACAGCGGCTCATAAAACACTTCCCCTGCCAAGTCTTGCCCGTGTGACCAATCTTGAAAATGGAGCCAGCCTTGTTGTACGTGTCAATGATCGTGGTCCTTTCATTAAAGGGCGTATTATTGATGTCAGTAAAGGTGTTGCTAAAAAACTGGGCTTTTATCTTCAGGGCAAAGCTCGCGTTCGCGTTGAATATATTGGTGAAGCAACAAAATATGGCACCGCCCTGCCGCGTTCACACAAGAAAAAGAGACGCTTTCAATATGCCTCATCCCGCGGGGCACCTCATAAGGTAAAACGTCCTGTACGAAAAAACTCTCAACCTGCTCCTTCCCCTGCACGGATAACATCTGCGAAACAGGCAAAAACGGAGCTGAAAACCCTTCCTAAAACTGTTAAATCCGTGACATCTCATGCATCAAAATTTATCTCTCAACCACGTCCAAATATCCCGCCCCCGGGAAGAGGCAGACCAGCGCCCTTTGTGGTAGCCAAGCCTCTTTTATCACATTCCAAACCATTTCCTTCTCCGGATTCTCCTCCACAGCAGGCTTCAAAAGCCTCCAGGCCCGGACACATAACATCTGTTGCAGAACCATCTGTTTCCCAGCGTCATGTAAAACCTCTTCCAGTGCAGGCGCAAACACCCCCACCCCTACACCATGACAAATTACTGCCCCCCTCACCTTCCCTGACGGGTGAACACTATGTCCAGGTCGCTTCTTTTGCAGAACACCTTAAAGCAGAACTTTTTTTGCAACGGGTTCAGGCAACGGGTCGTGCTGTTATCCAGCCAGCCAGGGTCCTTCAAAAAGACATTTATCGTGTCTTGCTAGGCCCTTATACGTCCCGTGATGAGGCAGATAAAGCCCGCCTTCGCCTTGCAGTTATGGGGTATGAAAGTGCTTTTGTTATCTCAAAGTTTTGAGATAATTTTGTTTTTATCGTGTGAGGAAAACAGGCTTTCCCCATTCTGGTTGCCTGTTTTCTAAAAAGTTCTATGCTAAAATAAAATCCAGCCCATCAGGAAGATGGGGGAAATATGTGCATTTTTCATTCTGATCAATGTTGTCACTCAGGCTTTTGGAAGACCCCTGCGCTAAATGCCGAAGCATATATTTAAGCTTCAAAGAAGTTGCATCATCAGCATGACCTTATCTTCAATTCAAGTATCATGGCACAAGGCAGGTGGTCTATGAATCAGGCTGCTTTGCGGAAAGAGTGGGAAAGACGTTCCAGAGCTGTGTCAAGGTCCACCTGATCAATAGCAGCCACTTCACGGGCAAAACGATCCAGGGCAGCCTCATAGAGCTGACGTTCGGAGTAAGACTGTTCCTGTTGCTGGTCACCACGATAGAGATCACGAATAACTTCTGCCAGAGAGAGCATATTACCGGAATTGATCTTGGCTTCATATTCCTGGGCACGTCTGCTCCACATAGCGCGGCGAATACGAGCCTTGCCTCCGAGTATTTTCAGGGCTGTTTTAACAATCTTATCATCAGCAAGAGGACGCATGCCTCCTGTCTGCACTTTATCTGTTGGGACACGGAGAACCATCTTCTCCTGCTCAAACATGATAATATAAACCTCAACATCAAACCCGACAATGGTTTCACGCTCTATACCCGTAATCTTTCCAACGCCATGGGCAGGATAGACAATATAGTCACCCACCTGAAAATCTGTGTTATCATTTGCTGTTTTTGTCATTTCTGCACCTAAGATATTTTCTTAAAGCCCTTCTGAAAAACAGGAAAAAACATACAAAACCGCCCTGGAACACCCACCCCTTTTTTTCAGGTGCTCTCAAAAAAATCCTGCACATCCTTATCCTTTAGAGATAAGGAGCAAACCTCAAACACCCTCACCCCTGTGAACGGAAAAACCTTACGAAAAGATAAGGCTTAAAAGTCCCCCCTGAAGCTTAAAGACTTTATCCCAAAAATTTCTGTTCAAAATTTATCTGTCTTCTATATCATGTTTAAATAAAAATTACAAACTTAAGATTCAGAGGAAGAGAGACTTTTGTATAAAGAGGGGCAAACCCAGGTATAAAGAACGAGAATAGATCCGCCTTCCTTATAGCCTTCTTTTATGATCCCAAACCCGGTTTTGGGTTAAAATATTTTTCGAACTTTCCTTTTTCATCACTATATTGCTCAGCATCAGAAGGGGGCTCCCCTTTTTCTGTAATATTTGGCCAGGTCTCTGCATATTCAGCATTAATAGCCAGCCATTTCCCATGTTCATCCTCTGTATCAGGTAAAATTGCATCCACAGGGCATTCAGGTTCACAAACACCACAGTCAATACATTCGTCAGGATGAATGACGAGCATGTTTTCACCTTCATAAAAACAATCTACAGGGCAAACCTCGACACAATCCATATATTTACACCGCACACAGGCATCAGTAACTAAATATGTCATGAGAAAAGAACCATTTTTTCATGAAAAAAGGAAAGACAAATTTTAAGAACAATCCTACCGCATCAGAAAAACAGAGATGGTGAATTTGAACTCAACAGAGGTCTACCTCCCTTCCCTTAAAGGGTCAATATGTTATCAAAATCAAAGGGTGTAGAGGTATAATATGCTGTGATACAGGTTTAAAAAAAACTTTCTCTATGTTTAGGGAAGCAGCTGGACAGAGCGTCAAAAGAAAGAGCAAGGTCTATCTTAGAAAAAAAAGCCAAAAAGACAGGTGAGAGCTCCAACAATACTCTTTCTTACATCCAGGACAAGATGTTTGTTCTCTAAAATTTCAGGCAATAATCTCAGGAACAAGCCAGTTTTCAAGGTGAACAATCTGTTCTTTAAGCCGCAGTTTTTCTTTTTTCATGCGGGCAAGTTTAAGCTGATCACGCTCTCCCTGTTTATAAAGGTCCTGGAGATGCCCATCCAGGTCACGATGTTCTCCACGCAGAAACTTCAAGCGTTGTTTTAAAGTTTCAAAATCAGATCCTGTATTCATATTTTTGTCCTTTTCCGCGTAAGATCATCCCATATAAACCTTTTTAACTATACACTAAATTTACCCTCCTGAAAAGAGTAAAGATTCACTTAAAATACTTTTACCTGACCATATTTCAGGCATAAACCTTCTTTTTAAGCCTTCCTTTTATAGACAGATGAAAATTTGGCGTTATGTTCTTAAGGCAGTTTCTGGAAAACGAAGCGCCCTCACAATGAAGGAAACATGAAGCGCTGCATCCCGGATACAAAGAGCTTCACGACCCTTTTTAAGAAAGCGTATGTCATTTCAGCAATGAGAGAGTACCCTTTATGCCCCTACACGATATTTCCCACCGCGCCATTGAGCTTTTACCCTATAAACTTGCCCTTGTTCTGATTTTGGGGATTGCTGCGCAATGGCTGGCCTGGCGCCTGCGCTGGCCTGCTATTGTCCTTATGGGCCTTGCAGGCATGATTTTTGGCCTTGGGCTTGGAATTTTGGCACATATGATGCCAACAGAGACCACGAAATTCTTTGTCAAAGCTTTACGCCTTGTTCCTGAACGTGATTTCGGATTTCTTCTGCGCCCGGCTATTGCCCTTGCTGTTGCGATTATTCTTTTTGAAGGGGGGCTTAATTTGCGCTTTGCTGATTTACGTGATGCCTCTGTCCCCGTACGTCGCATGATCTTTTTAGGGGCCCCTGTGGGATGGGTCTTTGGCAGCCTGGCCGCTCATTATGCCGGGGGTCTTTCCTGGGATTTATCTATTTTACTGGGGGGGCTTCTGGTGGTCACGGGCCCCACGGTTATTATGCCTCTTTTAAGACAGGCACGCCTGAAAGGACGCACAGCTAATCTTCTGAAATGGGAAGGTATTGTCAATGATCCTGTGGGGGCCCTGTTTGCCGTAGCGGCTTTTGAGACCATACGCCTGACAACACTCGGAGAAAGCTGGGAGACGGGTCTTATCAAACTTGTTCTTGCTGCTTTTGGGGGTATATTTGTGGGCCTTGGCGCAGGTATTGGACTGGCCCGTGCCTTTCGCCATGGTTATGTCCCGGAATATCTTAAAGCTCCCCTGATCTTAGCGACTGTCCTTGCGGCCTATATTACTGGAGAGTTTTTTGAGAGGGAAACAGGCCTTGTTGCTGCCACGGCTTTGGGTGTCACTCTGGCCAATGCACGTCTTGCCTCCATTGTTGAGATGCGTCGTTTCAAGGAAAGCATTGCGATTATTTTAGTCTCTGGCGTTTTTGTTGCTTTAGCGGCCAGTATTACACCTGATATGTTAAAGCGTTTCGATCTTAAGGTCTGGTTGTTTGTGGGGGTTATGATGGTGCTTGTCCGCCCTCTCACGGTTTTTCTCTCAACACTTGGCTCTGGTCTTTCCTGGCGTGAAACCCTGCTTGTTGGCTGGATAGCACCAAGAGGTGTTGTGGCCGTTGCCATTGCCGGCTTTTTTGCAACGGAACTTGTGGCCCTTGGCCGTTCTGATGGAGAAGCCCTTGTTCCCTTAACCTTTGGCATGGTCTTTGCAACGGTCCTTCTTCATGGCTTTACCATTACACCTCTGGCAAAAATTTTAGGCTTGTCTGCACCTTCTGAAAATGGTGTTTTGATGGTAGGAGCCACACCATGGAGTCTTGGTTTTGCCAAAGCTCTTCAGGACACCGGTTTCCCTGTTATTCTTGCAGATTCCAACTGGCGGCGCCTGCGCACAGCGCGTCTGGAAGGCTATGATGTCTATTTTGGAGAAATTCTCTCAGAGGCAGCTGACCACCGGCTGGATCATACGCGCTTTAATGACCTTATCGCTGTCACCCCCAATGATGCTTATAATGCTCTGGCCTGTACGGAATTTGCCCCGGAACTTGGCCGTCACCGTGTTTTTCAGCTTTCCATCCAGGAAAAAGATGAGGCAGATCCCAATACCATTGCCTTCACATCACGGGGGCGTACCCTGGGATCACGTGGACGGTCTTATGATGTTTTGAACCATGACTGGTGGCGCGGCTGGCGTTTTCGTACAACACAGTTAACGGAAGATTATACTCTTCAGGACTATTTTGACCAGCGTGGGGATGGCTTTGATCTCTTTGCAGAAAAGCGTCCCGATGGATCCCTACATTTCACCGGCCCCTCCTCTCCTCCCAAAGGCGGGGCAGGGTCTGTTCTTCTTGGCTTTTTCCCCCCTAAACCCCAAAAACCAGACAATCATGAGACATAAAAACATACTGTATCATTGTGGACGATTCTTATCCTTCTTGTTCTGATATAAAGATCCTAAGAGATTTGAAGACATATGGCGTCTCCTCCTGTAAAAAAGAAGAAAAAAACACCCTCCCCTCAAAAACCTGTCGGGGGCAGGGGGCAAAGGAGAAAGAAAAAAACACCTTCCCGATCTTTTTGGTCATCTTTTTTTTCTGTCCTTTGGCAAATCCTGGTTTTTCTTATGAAACCATGGAGGTTTTTCCTATTTGCCCTGGCTTGTTTCTGTCTGTTTTGTGCAGGCTATGGTGTTTATACTTTCCAGGGCCTGCCCAAAGAAGAAGAACGTTTAGCTAAGCTCACCACGCCCATCAGTATTCTTTATCTTGACCGGCATGGTCGGCCCCTTGCTCCGGGCTCGACACCTGTGACGCTTGACAGCATGTCTCCCTCTTTTATCAGGGCAGTTCTTGCTGTGGAAGACAGGCGTTTTTATACCCATCATGGTGTTGACGTCAAAGGTATTGCCCGCGCTGCTGTGGCGAATATGCGTGCAGGAAGGACAGTCCAGGGGGGCTCCACCATCACCCAGCAACTTGCCCGACGTCTTTTCCTCAGCACAGACAGAACTTTAAGGCGAAAATTACAGGAAGCCTGGCTTGCATACTGGCTGGAGCAAAGACTCTCCAAGGATGATATTTTAGAACTTTATCTCAATCGTGTTTATTTTGGGGCGGGGGCCTGGGGGGCAGAAGCGGCAGCACAGCGTTATTTTGATAAATCCGTCCGCTTTGTGAGCCCCGGTGAAGCCGCGCTTCTGGCAGGTCTCCTGCAAGCCCCTTCACGCTATAATCCTGCCGCAGACCCGGAGCAGGCTATCACACGCACCAATACCGTCCTTGCAGCCATGGTGGGGGCCGGCTTTCTCTCCCCCGAAGAGCGGCAGAAGATTTTCAGGAAGCCTATTGAGGTGTTCACACATGCACGCCATGACAGTGTGAACTATTTTCTGGACTGGGTCAGCCCGTTTGTCCAGAACTATGCAGGGGCAAAAACATCACGTCTGACTGTGAAGACAACACTGGATATGGAGATGCAGGCCAGTGCGCAACATGCCCTTTCCAAAGCTTTTCAGGAAGGGGCTGAAAGCCAGGGGGTTGATCAGGGGGCCCTTCTTGCCCTTGATGGATCCGGGGCTGTTCTTGCTATGCTTGGGGGGCGCTCTTATCGGCAGAGCGCTTTTAACCGTGCTGTTTATGCAAAAAGACAGTCGGGATCCGCGTTCAAACCTTTTGTCTATCTTACGGCCATGGAAAAGGGCATAAGTCCCTGGGCGGAACGTGAAGATCGCCCCGTTTCTTTAGGCGGCTGGTCTCCTAAAAATTATACCCATCATTATTTTGGTAAAATTGCGCTTGCGGGCGCTTTTGCACGTTCTCTCAACACCACCACCGTTCTTCTGGGGGAAGAGGTAGGGCGGAATAATATTATTAAAACGGCACGACGTTTAGGATACAGCTCCCCCCTTAAACCTCACCGTTCTTTGAGTTTAGGTACCCATGAGACAACACTTTTAGACATAACAGGGGCTTATGTTCCTTTTGCGAATGGGGGAAAGCGTATAGAACCCTATGGCATTTTAAGCATCACAACAGACGCAAACACCCTTCTTTTTCAGGCAGATCCCCAAAAAGACCCTGTTATCAGTGATGCAGGCCTTAAACGCATGACGGTTTTGATGACACGTGCTGTCAGTCAGGGAACCGGACGACGTGCGCGTTTGCCCGGGCGTATGGTGGGGGGGAAAACCGGGACCACAAATGGTTATCGGGATGCCTGGTTTATTGGATATGCAGATAACTTTGTTGCAGGAGTCTGGCTGGGAAGAGATAAAGGGGGGTCTATGGATAAAGTCACAGGAGGGAACTGGCCAGCACGCATCTGGCATAATTTTGCACGTAACTCCCTAAAGACAACCCCTTCGAAACCTCTTCCCCTTCCATATACACCCCCGATTCCCTTCCATAAAAAACCTTCTCAGAAAGACGCCGGTGTCTTCAAAAAAAACGACAAAAACTCCCCTGAAAATACAGAACCCCCTGCCCTTCCGGGTTTTCTGGAGGAGCTTGATGAAAGCATCAGCCCATAAAGACTTCCCCTCAGGAATTTTTTAAAAATGACCGGGTTTCTCCACGCTGAAAGGGCATGACCCTGTGCATAGCTATACATCCCCCAATCTTCCTGTTACCCATAAAATATAAACAGAAAACCTTCTCTCATAGCGAACAGGGATACTGTTTGTGAGACCCCCATACCTTTACCCACGCTAAAAAAATCATACAAATTTCTCTCAACACAGAAGAGTTTTGTCTTTATAGGGAAAATTTGTTATAAAAAATAAAAAAATATTTACTGGATATCTCAAAGGTCAAAAAGGAAAGGGCAGATCATGGCCTCTCAAATTCTACGCTATACTTATGGAGCTATTATTTTACACTGGGTGATAGCCGTTCTTATCATCGCCCTTCTTGTTGTGGGCCTTATCATGGGAGATCTTCCCAATGGGCCACAGAAATACAAGGTCTATGCTCTCCACAAAGCAACAGGTATTACGGTTTTACTGTTAAGTTTTGTGCGTCTTGGCTGGCGTCTTATGCATTCTCCTCCCCCTTTACCTGAAACCATGCCAGGCTGGGAGAAACTGGCTTCTCGTCTGTCCCACTGGGGCTTTTATGTTTTGATGCTGGGTCTGCCTTTGTCCGGTTGGGCCATGTCATCTGCAGGAGGTTATCCCATAAGTTTTTTCGGGCTTTTTCAATGGCCCCTCCTGCCAGGATTTGGGGAACTTTCCGAAACAATGAGAAAAACTCTGGGTGGCTTTTTTGGTCAAACCCACGAAATCCTCGCTTTTACCACGATAGGGCTTCTTGCTTTACATATTCTTGCTGCTTTAAAACACGGCTTTTTTAACAAAGATGAGGTCGTGTACCGCATGACCCTTTTATTTCAGCCTAAAAAAGAGAAATAAGCGGGAACGTCACACTTCCTTTCTTCTTCCCTCTCCTTCAGGTAATTCCCCTATATCAAGGCGCTCAAAATTTTCTGTGCGGCGTGTTATTTTCTCTGAAGACAGGCGGATTAGACGAACATCGTCTTCAAGTTGCGTGAAATGACGCTGGAGCTTCCCGGCCCTTTCATCTAAACGGCTGACATCTTTAAGAAGAAGGTGGAGTTCTTTCTGGATTTTTTCTGCCTGTCCCCGTATATGCGCATTTTTCAAAAGTGCGCCAATCGTCACAAGGGACGCCATGAAGGTACTGGGGGACACGATCACGACTTTTTTTCTAAAGCTGTCTTCCACAAGCTGGGTAAACCTGGTGTGCAGCTCAACATAAATGGCCTCTGAGGGGAGAAACATTAAAGCAGGCTCAAGCGTCTCTCCGGGAAGGAGATAACGCTCTGGAATATCACGCACATGACGCGCTACATCATCACGAAAGGATCGACCGGCAGGAATCTGAGGGTTTTCATCTCCCTCTTTGACAAAAGCACGGTAGGACTCAAGTGGGAATTTAGCATCCACAGCAAGGCCTTCCTCTTGATCTGGCAAATGGATCAGGGCATCAACGCGCCGGCCATTGGACAGTGTTTTTTGTATATCATACGCCCCTGGGGGAAGATAAGTCCGCAGGAGATCCTGCATCTGCATTTCACCAAAGGCTCCCCTGTGACGATGGCTGGAGAAAATATTTTTCAGATCGCTCACCTGACCCCCCAAAACATCCATCTGCTCCCGCGCCCTGTCGATGAGGGCGAGGCGTTCATGCATGCGTTGCAAAATCTCATGAGAGCGCTCACCCGACAAGGTGAGACTGTCTCCCACACGTTTGGAGACATGGTCCAGCCGTTCATCCAGAGTCTGACGTAACGTGGTATGGGCAGTTATTTGAGATTCTGCAATCTGACTGAAACGGCCCTGCATATCGGCCTGGGCTTCACGGACTTCTCTTAAAGCATCCTGCAGTTCCGCATAGTGCGCCTGTTGTTCTGAAGACGGATGACGCCGCCGCACAAGAGCCCAGGTAAGCGCCAGAGCACATAAAAACAGCGCCAAAATGATGGTAATCTCCAGAGTTGTGATCTCGACGGGTCCAAACCTGATAAGGGGCTCCATGATATTCTCTCCTGTCATGAAGGATATATATCCTGACTTCTTTTAAGGCAGGCATCTTGATTTTTCATGTTAGACTCTCTATCTGATCTGTGATAGAATTCAGGCCTTAAAAACTATAGTTTACAGGGTGTTTTTGTGTCCAGCATAAAGACCCGGTTTTTCAAAATAAGGGATTCAGATATGGCTGTTCGATCACTTGTGACAGCACCCGGCAGTTTTTTAAAACAAGTCTCCAAACCTGTTGCACAGATTGATGAAGAAATACATACCCTTGTTCAGGATATGTTTGATACCATGTATGAGGAGAAGGGCATAGGCCTCGCAGCCATACAGATAGGTGTCCCAAAACGCATTGTTGTGATGGATCTTGCCGGAGGGGATGAAGAATCTCAGCCCCGCGCTTTTATCAATCCGGAAATTCTTGAACTTTCAGAAGAAACAACAGCATCTCAGGAAGGCTGTCTTTCTGTCCCCGGTTATGTTGATACCATAGATCGTTCCTTAAAATGCCGTGTGCGCTATTTAAATGCTGAGGGCGAAACAACAGAAGAATGGGCAGAAGGTCTTTATGCCATTTGTTTTCAGCATGAGCTGGATCATCTCAATGGTATTCTGTTTATTGATCATCTTTCCCGTCTCAAACGGGATCGGGTGCTGACCGGGCTTAAAAAAACACGCCGTCTGGAAAGCATGCAGGCCTGACACTTACCCTTTCCCTTTATTCCGGAGACACTGTCTTTATGTCTTTGCGTCTTGTTTTTATGGGCTCGCCTGATTTTGCGGTCCCGAGCCTTATGGCCCTGGCGCAGGCAGGTCATGAGATAGCTGCTGTTTACACACAACCCCCTAAACCTGCCGGGCGTGGCAAAACTCTGCGCAAAACCCCCGTCCATCTTTGTGCGGAATCTCTTGGGCTGAACGTGCTGACACCGGCGACCTTAAAAGACAAAGCTTCTCAGGATGAGCTCGCTGATCTGAAAGCTGATCTTTTTGTGGTGGTTGCCTATGGCCTTTTGCTGCCTAAATCTGTTTTAGACATGCCTCAGCATGGCTGTTTTAATCTCCACGCCTCTCTTCTGCCACGCTGGCGGGGGGCGGCCCCCATTCAACGGGCCATTATGGCAGGAGATCAGCAGACAGGCGCTCAGATCATGCGTATGGAAAGAGGTTTGGATACAGGGCCCATTCTCCTGTCTGAGACCCTTCCTATCTCTCCTGACGACACATCAGCCAGCCTGCATGAACGCCTGAGTATTTTGGGAGCAGATCTCTGGCCAAGAGCTTTGGCAGCTTTAGAGCGTGGCGGACTTTTTGCAACCCCCCAGGCGTCTCAGGGTGTTCTCTATGCCAAAAAAATCTCCAAAGAAGAAGCACGCCTTGACTGGACTGAATCCGCGGTTAATCTCGACAGAAAAATACGGGGGCTAAGCCCTTTTCCAGGGGCGTGGTTCATGATGGAGACCCCGCAGGGATCTTTAAGAGTTAAAGCTTTGATGAGCCGGGTTGAAACCCCTTCTCTTCCCTCCGATACACAGGCTGGTACAGTTTTGGAAAAGGGTCTGCTTATCGCCTGTGGAGACGGGGCACTCAGGCTTTTGAAGCTTCAGAGACATGGGAAAAAACCTATGATGGCTGAAGATTTTTTACGTGGGACCCCCCTCAGCCCGGGTGATCGTCTTCGCTAAGGTGATCGTCTTTGCCTATCAGCCCTTCTTTTTCTGTGTGGGCCCACATGGAAAAATCATGTCTAAGACAGACTTTCTCTATAGTCTGTCCCGAATAACAGATAAGGAAATCTTATGGTAAAAATAGTATGTCTTCTCGCGATACTGATCACACCATCACGTGCTTTTTCAGCCTGCCCACCCTCCCACACACAGAACACAGCCCATGTATTTGGCATAGATATTTGTGCTGAACAGTCTGTTCCTCAATGGGCTATGGATCATGCGGTGACAATAACCTCTGAATATCTCGATAATGATGAAGATGGTGGGGCGGATCATCCGGATATAGAAAACGCATTACGTCATAATAAAGCTGTTCTTGTGCTGTTCCGGGATCAAACATCAGCGGAGAATTTTGATTTTGAGACCATTGAAAACCGTATTGGCCAGGACTTATACGTCACGGAGATGCACCCTGATGGAAGGAAACATCAGCTTTTTGATGCTTCTCTTGAAGAAATTTTACATCTGATCACACATGCCGGATATGAAAGCCTCTATCCCGACATTTTCGGAACACATCCCGGAACAGCCGTGTCAAAAGCCATGGATAAGGCACGGGGAGGTATGTTTTTGACCATTCCCCGCTCTTATCCTCAAAAAGCATGGTACAGCTATGATGACCCAACCTGTGATTATGCCTGTCAGGCAGGAGAGTATATCTACTGGGCCCTAACATCTTATCTTGGAGCACAGAAAGACGCATGGCGACAAGGCGAGATTGCAGAAGAATGGCGGGCACCAACACCTGAAAAATTACGCCAGATGGATCCTGATATTGTCAAAATCATTGAAAACCCGGTCTATCATCTCCCCCAAAACCTGCCTGACGGTCATTATGCACTAAAGCCAAACGAGGAGAACACGCCTCATAAGAGAAGAGCAAAACACCCCCTTTATGGCAGATAAGATCATCATCCCTGTGGGCATAATTGATGAAATATGTATCTTTTTGAAATCTATCTCTCTTAAAAATGATATGATGAGCTCACCAAGACAAAAGATAGAGTTGAGGGGAGGAGGGGAGAAGGCGGACCTTATGGGAAAATCCTGCGCCCCGCCCCGCGTGTGGGGGTTGTGAGGGTTCAGAACCTTTTGTGTTAAGAGTAATGTCTCAATTTGAAATTTGTTGGCTTTGAAATGTCAAATTAGAAAGATATATCCACGCCTGTTGATTTGAAAACATAATATAGTTATACATTTTACGTGGGATTGAAGGAAAGTCATGTTCAAAGATCCGAATGAAGAACTCCGCCGCCACAATAGGTGCGGTTGGCATGATAACTCAAACGGCGACTGGTTAGACCGAAGACATCAAGGTTTCTGGTTGCTGCAAGTCTGGGTTGGCTGGTGCTAAGGTTCAGGAAACCTTATGAACTGATCAAGAGCGTTCTAAAATTTCTAAAAATGCCGCTGAAGATAGGTAAAAAAAATGAGTAGCCCTGGTCTCGACGATGCAATTGAGAATATTATTAACGCAAAGTCTTTAGCTTTAGAGGGCATTCTTGAGAGTGATGTTATATCCTATTTTGGTGTCATATCTCCAAGCTATGTTCGCATGTTCAGAAATTTTGTGGAGAACGTAAAAGCAAGCTCTAAACGTCAAGAAAATAGAATCTCAATTGTACTACGAACACCTGGCGGAGTTGCAGAAACTACGGAGCGATTTGTAGATATTTTAAGACATCATTACAGTGAAGTATACTTTGTTGTTCCTGATATGGCCATGTCTGCAGGAACAATCTGGTGTATGTCGGGCGATAAAATATATATGGATTACGCATCCAGCTTAGGCCCTATTGACCCACAGGTGATGGCTGCTGATGGTAGTGGTTTTGTTCCAGCTTTGGGATATTTGGACAAGGTGGAGGAGATTACCAGAAAGGCCAATTTAACAGAAGCCGATATTGTCTTCTTAAAAAGCATTGACTTGGCTAAGCTAGGCTGGTTTGAACAAGCTAGAGAACTTTCTATTGATCTTTTAAAAAGTTGGCTCGTAAAATATAAATTTAAAAATTGGGACGTACATAGAACTCATAACAAAGACAAGCCTGTAACAGATGAAGAAAAACAGGAACGTGCTCGTGAAATCGCGAAAATGTTGTCCGATAATACTCTTTGGCATTCACATGGTCGACATATTGATATTAAGCGTTTAAAAGCGCTCAGATTGGAAATAGAAGATTACAGCAATAACAAGAAATTAGTTAACGCAATCCGTGAATATAATGATTCCTTAACATCTTATGCCGATCGTATGCGTATGGGATTATTATTACATCACCATACTAGCGGGTTTTAAGGAGAGTCCTATGGCACTTACAAAAAAAGTAAAAGCAACTAAAAAGTATCCCATGTCTTCAAAGCACATAGAGGCATTTTTAAAACGCATTGAAAAATTTGATAATATCAAACCAAAAGAGACAATTTGGTCTGAAAAGAGAATGATGGATGGGGTCCGTTCCTATGTTCAAAATGAAAAAAATGCCTGACAAATAATTACTCCAAACTGAGACATTACCGTGTTAAGACAGAGCTGGTTGTAGAATGTTTTTTTCTGTATTATAGTTTTTTGCAGCAGGCAAAATTTTTTCTTCTCTTTTTTAAAGCCTTCAAGATTTTGGGTGTTTTCAGAAAAAAAGAACTTTTCAGGGTTTGCATTTTTTTAAAACATGGGGTATGGAGGGCACTCTTTGATATACAAGCCTCTTGTTTTAAGGTAAAAACCCCTATGGCTCACACATTATCAGCAAAAAAAGCTGTTAGAAAAACTGAACGCAGAACAGAAGTTAACCGCAATCGGCGCTCCCGCGTGCGGACATATATCCGCCGTGTTGAAGAAGCTATTGCAGGCGGGGACCAGAAAGAAGCCCAGGAAGCTTTACAGGCCGCCCAGCCAGAAATGATGCGTGCTGTCTCTAAAGGTGTTTTTCATAAAAACACCGGATCCCGTAAAATTTCACGTCTGTCCCGGCGTATTAAGGCAATGACAGCCTGATGGCGTGATGTGCTTAAAAGCAAAACACGTGTTATCTTCCGGACTATGTTTTTTTGTTCATGCCCCGTCTTTTGTCTCTGTCCTTTTTCCTGCTGCTCGTTTTAGCCTGTCATTGATGGCCTCACCAAGACCCGTTTTAGGGATAGGGGCCACTGCAATCCGCAAGGCTTTTTCCTGATCCAGACGGTGGAGATATGCAAAAAGACGTCTGCTGGCCTCTTCCAGATTGCCAGAAGGACTAAGATTGAGGGCCTGACCCGGACTATCAGGACCAAAGCCTAAATAAACCTCTCCCTTCTCTGTTGTTCTGGCCTCAAACCTTAAAGGTGTTCGGGGGGCATAATGATGTCTCAGCTGACCAGGAGAGCGGGGTACATAGTCCTGCCCTTTCTCTTTCATCCCCCCCATCTTAAACGACTCTGGCTCTGAGGTTCCTGTCTCAAGAGGCCCTGTTATCTTTTCGATCTGTTCACGTGGCAGGCCGCCGGGACGTAAAAGAGAGGCATGCTCCCCCCTCACCATCACAACGCTGGATTCTATCCCAACAGAACAGGGACCCGCATCAAGGATCATATCAGTTTTATCCCCCAGATCTTTGTCAACATGCTCAGCACATGTTGGGCTTAACCTGTTGGAAAGATTAGCACTTGGCATGACAAGAGGTCCCTGGAACACCTCCAGAAGTTTTCGTGTCAAAGCCTGCCCCGGAACGCGAAGAGCAATGGTTTTAAGCCCTGCACGGGCGCGGAAACACACAGGGCTTGCTTCCTGAAAAGGCACGACCAGTGTTAAAGGTCCCGGCCAGAAGGTGTGTGCTAAACGCTCTGCCAGGGGTGAAAAAATACCATGCTCCTGTGCTGCGGTCAGATTGTGCACATGCGCAATAAGGGGATTAAAAGCCGGCCGCCCTTTAGCAGCATAAAGACGTTCTATCGCATCATCCTGACAGGCATCAGCCGCCAGGCCATAAACGGTCTCTGTGGGCAGGGCTACAAGACCACCACGGCAAAGACAGGCAACAGCTTTGTCTATCACATCCGGTGTCATCGTATAAAAGACACCATGTGTTCTGTTTTTTTCTTCCGTCACGTTTTCCCTTATCCTATAACACAGCACATAAGATATTCAGACTCCATATTGTGAGAGACTGAGTACACAGCCCCCCCTAACCTGGCAAGGGGTGGATTATGCTGTGATTATCCTCTATTGAAAGAAAACATCAAACTTTTATCTCATTATTTTCTGGCAGGATCTGGTGATGCGCGAAACGGACAAACAAAATGTATCCAGCTATCGTGAAGCGGGTGTTGATATTGATGCCGGGGACCATTTTGTCGATCTTTTAAGACCCCTTATTGCCTCCACACAACGCCCCGGGGCCGGGGGAGAATTTGGAGGATTTGGCAGCATTTTTGATCTTAAAGCCGCAGGCTGGAAAGATCCTCTTCTGGTCTCAGGCACCGATGGTGTCGGCACCAAGCTTGCCATCGCTTTTGACACAGGCCTTGTAGAAACCATAGGCCTTGATCTCGTGGCTATGTGTGCCAATGACATTCTTGCCCAGGGGGCAGAACCTCTCTTCTTTCTGGACTATTTTGCGACAGGAAAGCTGAGACCTGAGCATGCTGCCAAAATAGCAGGTGGTATCGCAGCAGGGTGTCAGGAAGCAGGCTGCGCCCTTATTGGTGGAGAGACAGCAGAAATGCCGGGCTTTTATCCGGATGGTGTTTTTGATCTTGCGGGCTTTGTGGTGGGGGCTGTAGACCGCCAGAATCTTCTGCCTAAAAAACATGCGTTAAAACAGGGTGATCTTGTGGTGGGGCTGGCCTCTTCCGGGGCACATGCCAATGGTTTTTCTCTTATTAGAAAAATTGTCAGGGATCAGGGACTTTCCTGGGAAGATGCGGCACCCTTTGCTCCGGAAACATCTCTTGGAGAGGCCCTGATGACCCCGACACGTCTTTATATTCGATCTCTTCTTCCTCTCTTACAGCAGGGGCGTGTCAAAGCCTGTGCACATATTACAGGGGGAGGACTTGTGGACAACCCCCCGCGTATGCTGCCTTCGCATCTCACGGTCCGGTTTGATGAGAGCTCCTGGACACCTCCCCCTCTTTTCCAATGGCTTGGAACAGCAGGGGGTTTAAGGAAAGAAGAAGCCCTGCGTGTGTTTAATCATGGTGTCGGCTTTTTGGCAGTTGCAGATGCTCATAACGCAGACAGTCTTGTTGACCATCTCAACAAAGCAGGGGAACAGGCCTGGATTATCGGGGAAATTCTTGTAGCATAAATTTATGATTTTAGCATCTCCCCTCTCACTTCCAATAAAGGCAACTCACCTGCATATCCTTATGGGCTTTATTTGCCTTCCCCGTATCTTTCCTATAAACAAAATGGAGGTCTTCCTCATGTGAAGGAAATGTATAAGGCCTGTTTTTTGGGGAGAAAAGAAGACTGAACAAAACTTTTTCTAAGAAACATTTTTCTTCTTTTTTCTAAAAAAAACAGGGTAAACCCAGCTTAGAAATACGCATAGGGTGCCCTTTGACTTTTTTCGGGACAGGACAGTATATCATGCCTATAGACAATGCCGACCAACGTTTTTTTACGGAACAGGAAGCTCTGGATTTTCATAAAAAACCAAAGCCTGGAAAACTTGGGATCAGTGCCACCAAACCCATGGCGAGCCAGCGCGATCTTTCCCTGGCCTATTCCCCGGGGGTTGCGGTTCCTGTCAAAGAAATCGCTAAAGATCCTGAAAAAGTCTATGACTATACCTCAAAGGGCAATATGGTGGCTGTTATCTCTAATGGGACAGCTATTCTGGGTCTTGGAAATTTAGGTGCAGCAGCCTCCAAACCCGTTATGGAGGGTAAAGCCGTTTTATTCAAACGCTTTGCTGATATTGATTCTATTGATATTGAGGTTGAAGAAGAAGATCCTGATGATTTTATCGCATGTGTGCGTCGCATGGGTCATAGCTTTGGGGGCATTAATCTTGAGGATATTAAGGCGCCGGAAAGCTTTATTATTGAAGAGGCCCTGCGCAAAGCCCTTGATGTCCCCGTTTTTCATGATGACCAGCACGGGACAGCCATTATTGCCGCAGCAGGCCTTATCAATGCCTGTGATATTACCGGACGACGTTTTGAGGATATGAAGCTGGTCTTGTCCGGGGCAGGAGCAGCGGGGCTTGCCGTTCTTAACCTTGTGAAAAAACTGGGAGTTCGTCCTGAAAATACAATTGCTCTTGATCGTCATGGTGTCATTTATCATGGACGTGAAGAAGGGATGGATCAGTGGAAATCGGCCCATGCTGTTGAGACAAGATGCCGAACCCTCGAAGAAGCTATCAGGGGAGCAGATTGTTTCATAGGTCTTTCTGTTTCTGGCATTGTCACACAGGATATGGTGGCCTCTATGGCGAAAAATCCCATTATTTTTGCCATGGCTAACCCGGACCCTGAGATTCTTCCTGAAGATATTATGGCTGTACGTGATGATGCTATTATTGCAACAGGTCGCTCTGATTACCCCAATCAGGTGAATAATGTTTTAGGCTTTCCCTATATTTTCAGGGGGGCTTTAGATGTTCGGGCCCGCACCATTAATGAAGACATGAAGCTTGCCGCCGCCCATGCCCTGGCAGCACTTGCCCGTGAAGATGTGCCTGATGAAGTGGCAGCTGCTTACCGGGGGATGCGTCCTCAATATGGGCGGAACTATATTATTCCTGCCCCCTTTGATCCCCGTCTTATCAGCTATGTTCCCCCGTATGTAGCAGAGGCTGCTATCAAAACAGGGGTTGCACGTAAGCCCATCAGGGATATGGAGGCCTATCGCGAATCTCTCGTACGTCGTCTTGATCCAACAGCAAGCCTAATCCAGCGCGTTCAAAACATTATACGCCCCCGAAAAAAGACTATTATTTTTGCAGAGGGTGAAGAGCCTGCCGTTATCCGTGCAGCCCACGGCTTTGTCACCAATCAGCTGGGCCGCGCTATTTTAATCGGACGTGAAGATCGCGTCCAGGATAATATGCAAAAACTTGGCCTTAAAGGGAAAAATCTTGAAATTCTCAATGCCAAACTCTCTCACCATAATACCAGCTTTGTGGATTATCTCTATGAACGCCTTCACAGAAAAGGCTATCTTAAACGTGATGTTCAGCGTTTGGTGAACCAGGATCGGAATGTATTTTCTGCCTGTATGCTGGCACTTGGTCATGCCGATGGTATGGTCACAGGTGTTACACGCAATTATGATGTTGCTCTCAAAGATGTCTCTTTAGTTCTTGATCCCATTCCGGGATCACGCGTTATGGGGATGTCTGTTGTCCTGTCCAAAGGGCATACTCTTTTTATCGCTGATACCAATGTTGCAGAATTTCCAGACTCAGAAGCCCTGGCAGATATCGCCGAAGGTGCTGCGGCTTCGGCCTTAAGCCTTGGCTTTATACCAAGGGTTGCCTTTCTCTCTTATTCCACGTTTGGAAATCCCCGGGGAGAGCGTTCAGACAAAGTTCGTAAAGCTGTTGAAATCCTTGATGCCCGCAAGGTTGACTTTACTTATGAAGGGGATATTTCTGCGGATATTGCCCTTGACCCGCACCATCGTGATACTTACCCCTTCTCCCGCCTTAAAGAGCCAGCCAACACCCTTATCATGCCGGCCATTCATTCAGCTTCTATTGCAACGAGACTTTTACAAAGTGTTGGGGGAGCAACTGTGATTGGCCCCCTGTTAACAGGACTTAATAAACCTGTTCAGATATGCCGTCTTGGAGCACCTGTAGGGGATATTATCATGATGGCCTCCATGGCTGCCTATGGTTTTGGAGCTCTCAGGTCAGATGCAGAGGTTAAAGAGCATGCTTATCCCTCTTAAAGCTGACACATATGTTCATAACGGTACTCTCCCCTCATCCTATGTTCACAGGGGTTATATATTCCCCTAAATTTTAAGGAGAAGACACATGTTAACAACAACAACACCTGGACTTGAAGGCTATACAATCCAGACCTATTATGGCCTGGTCACGGGAGAGACAATTCTTGGGACGAATATTGTCAGGGATTTATTTGCAGGCGTTCGTGATATTGTGGGGGGACGCTCAGAATCCTATGAAGAAATTCTTGCAGAAGCACGTAAAAATGCCGTTCAGGAAATGGGCCAGAATGCAGAAAAACTGGGGGCAAATGCTGTTATTGGCGTCGATCTTGATTATGAAACAGTGGGTCAGGGTGGGTCCATGTTGATGGTGACAGCCACGGGAACCGCGGTTTTTGTCCAAAAGAAGGAAAACTCTGCCTGATCACCCCGTGCTCATATATAGCTTTATACAGTAAAGTCTCCCTTATATTTTAGTATGGCGCTGCTATAGTCCCGGGGGTCCTCACAAAACCCTCCGTTAAGAAGTGTCTTCCTCCTAAAGCCGCAAGACCTGGACCTGTATGCTTGTCTGTGCAGACCAGTCTTTGTGGTCAGGGAATTTTTCCTGTGAATTTTATCCCTGCCCTGTTTTATGAGAGCATCTCCAGGCGGAAGCCTTGCCTCCCCGAGGCCCTGTATCACCACAATAATCTGAACAGACCAAACTAATTCTTTGTTCAGAAAAAAGGGAGACAGAGGCATCGAACCTCTGTCTCCCCTCATAGGATAACAAATATCTTTTTGTTTTAATGAAGTGTTTGTGCATCCTCTGCTGTCATGATAACCAAATCCCGTGCTTTTTGGGCAGCGGCTGGCCGTGCCTCCTCAGAAAGAGGAATAAGCCCCTTGTCAGCAAGATATCCATAGGTCCCCCATGCTCCTTCTGAGGTAAATTCCATAACATAGTCTTTAAGCCCTGGGATAAGATCTAAATGGGCCCCTTTGAGATAGAAATAAAGGGAGCGGGAAACAGGATAATCACCTTCAGCAATCGCCTCAAAATCGGGTTTTACCTCATCAATAGCCGCACCTTTAATACGGTCCCCGTTCTGGTCGAGAAAAGAATACCCAAAAACACCTATGGTCGAAGGGTTTTTCACCAAAGTTTGTACAATAGCGTTATCGTTTTCACCGGCATCAATCCACGCCCCATCTTCACGAATTTCATGGGCGACAGACTGAAAGATTTTTTTCCCCTTCAGGGCCTGACCATCCTTACCCTGGATCCGCGCCGGAGGGAGTTCAGCCAAAACCCTGTCATACGTCTTCTCTCCTGGTGCTCCCTTTTTCAGGTCTTTAAGACATGTATAACTCTCTGCACCACCTTCCATCGCAATTTCAACAAACGCATCACGAGTTCCCGATGTCGGGGGAGGGCCAAAGACTTCAATTTTCTCTGCAGGCAGACGGGGGTCAATATCAGACCAGAGGGTGTAAGGGTTTGGGATAAGTGTGCATTCCGTATCAGATTTTGGTACATAGGCAGCCAAAGCCTGAAAAATCTGTTGTTCTGTCAGATCAAAGACGGGCCCTTCAAGACTATTGGCGAGAACAATACCATCAAAACCTATTTTCACCTCAACAATATCTTTCACACCAGCCTTATGGCACATGTTCCACTCTGAAGCTTTTATACGTCTGGACGCATTGGTAATATCAGGTGTCTCAGGGCCTGTTCCCTTACAAAAAAGCTTGAGCCCGCCGCCAGAACCCGTTGATTCCACCACGGGGGCCGAAAAGGAGGTTTTCGCCCCGAAATGTTCTGCAACTGACGTGGAAAAGGGGAAAACTGTGGAGGAACCCACAACATGAATTTTCTCTCTTGCTTCAGTTATAACCGGCACAAGAACCAGGGCACAACATAAACACCATAACCATCCTGTTTTTTTCATCTTATCAACCTTTCTTTAAGCGTAAAATTTTTTCTCTGGTTTCACCAGTCAATCTGGGCACGGAGCTGGAAAGCGTGGAAATCATCAGACCTGGATGATCCTGCCGGAGACCCTTTACCATAAACATAATTGACCATAAAGCGGACATAAGGTTCCGGATACCAGTTAAGCCCCACAGTACCCGTCGTCAGTGAGGCACCTATAGTCTTTGAAACAGAGACATGATCATAACGTGCTGCAATTTCCAGGGCACCTCTCCCCCCTTCATGCAAAGGGTGAAGGGGCTTCACACGTCCAAAAACACCTTTGCGCGGACTATAGGGACGTACTTCACCCGTGAGAAAATAGCCAGCCTGAACATATCCCCCCGCTGCACGCCGGTCATGGTCCCCTGTCTCGATCATACCTTCAGCCTCAACGTGAAAAGGGCCATTGACCCAGGCAGCTTCAAGCCCGTAGAGCGTGCTTGTATCCCCAAGCCCACCTTTGATTTTGATGATCTTGTCTGCCTGATGTGTATTGGGGCGGACCTGAAGCTTATGGGGTCTGTCTTTAGCATGGTAGTAACGGATATGCGCCCCCAGATGGAGTGCTTTTTTGCCTTTTTCATAAAGAGGAGCATAGGTCAGGCGTGCTGCAGCTATAAAAGGGTCTTTTTCCCTGCTTTTATCATTGATGGTCCGCCCGAAGACACCAGCTCTGAAACTATAACGCTCTCCACTGGTTTTGACGGATACACCAAGACGACGGCTAAGTGCAACAAGGTCCGTCATCATACCACGTTCCATAAAGGTTGTATAACGTGAAGAGGTAAGCTCTCCCAAAGAATTCGGTGTCTTATGCTGCCCCAAAATAACAGAAAACTTTTTGGCGACATATTCAAGATAAACATCCTTAGCTGTCACATCATCAGGCGCAAAATCAAATTCAGCCTTATATTTAAAGGCCTGTATCCGGCCTTCCACGCCCAGACGCGCTGTACGTAGTTCTGTTTTCCACACCGAATCCCTGGCCTTGATATTGTCTTTAATATAAGCTCCATCATAATAAATACGGCCACGTATTTTAAAACTATCCCCGGTTTTAGGATCCTTCCAGACAGGGGCCCCTTTAAAAACAATATCGGCGGGACTTCCTTTTGCTGCATGCCCGGGGCCAGAAAAACCTAAGACAAGACACCCTAAGGCCAGTCCAGGAAAAGAAGTCTTTAAAGACAAAAACAATTTTTTATGTGTCACCAACGTCAACTCCGATTTCTTAAAGTGAATGCTGCCTGACCTCTTACAAGTATATGGTGACAGTTTGATGACAGTTTTTTATTATTTTGAACAAAAAACTGTCATGAAAAGAAAAATAATCTTCGAGACTGGCTTCAATTACATGCATTTTCCTGCCCTGAGGCGTGTTCAACATGTTGGGAAAATGTGGGGAGTCCATGATGGACACAAACATCATATATCCCTTTTTCTTTTGGTATGCCCGATAAACTTCCTGAAAAGAAGACGATGTTTTTAAATTTTCTTTCTCCTTTCGAGAAAAGTCTCCTCACACAAGAGCAACACCCAAAATACTCTGGAATTTACATCATCAACAGGACAATCCGGTTAGGTTTTTATATACCTAACGTATAAAACAAGAAGGTAAAAAGAAACACATTATACCTGCCTGACGGAAACAATTATTTGTACGTTCAAAGTAAATAAAAACGAGATAATTTAAATGTAGTGTTAAGTATAGAATTACCCAATTTATGTTAATCATAGGCATGGAAAAAGAAATTATATCTACAATACTTGAAAGCGCCGGCATTACAATCAATGGACACAACCCATGGGATATCCGTGAACATGATTCAAGAATGTACAGGAGTATTATCTCTGATCATTCTCTTGGTTTGGGGGAAAGCTATATGAAGGGGTGGTGGAGCTCTTCTGCTCTCGATCAAATGTTTGAGAAACTCCTGACCGCGAAGCTGGATATAAAAGTGAAACGGCCGAAACGCTTCATTTTAGCTCTTCTCAGGGCCAGGCTTATAAATCTTCAAAGTGTGGCGAGGGCCTCTGAGGTTGTAGAAAAACATTATAATCTTGGCAATAACCTTTATCAAAGCATGCTTGATTCAGGGATGAATTATAGCTGTGGCTATTGGGAAAACACAAATGATCTGGATACAGCGCAAAAGCAAAAACTGGATCTTATCTGCCGTAAACTTTTTTTAGAAAAAGGGATGAAGGTTTTGGATATTGGGTGTGGGTGGGGCGGGTTTGCACAATATGCTGCACAACATTATGGCGTCCATGTTATGGGAATTACTATTTCAGAAGAACAGAAAAAAAGAGCACAGACCGTATGCCAGGATCTTCCTGTCTCTATAAAACTACAGGATTACAGACATGTGGAGGGACAGTTTGATCGTGTTGTGTCCATCGGCATGTTTGAACATGTTGGTCCCAAAAACTACAAAACCTACATGAAAAAAGTATATCAGTGTCTTAAGCCAGACGGTCTTTTTCTTCTTCACACCATAGGCAACCAGAACCTATCGGGTAAGTCTGATCCGTGGATCCAGAAATATATATTTCCCAATGGCGTTCTCCCCACGCCCCGGCAAATTTGCGCTGCTTGTGAGACCACCCTAATCCTTCAGGACTGGCATAATTTTGGGCATGACTATGACAAAACTTTGATGGCATGGCATGCGAATTTTAAGAGAAACTGGGATGACCTTAAAGAACAGTATTCTCCGGAGTTTTTCAGAATGTGGAGCTATTATTTACTCAGCTTCGCAGCAGCATTCAGGATAGGCCGTTTAAATCTCTGGCAAATTGTCTTTTCCAAAGCAGGCAATATATCCCCCTATAAAAGTATACGCTGAGTATATTTTCTCACCTGAAAGCTTTTTGTTTAGACTGCCTCCATCTTTTTCCCTGCACACTCTTATAAAAAACAGCCAGAAACATTTCGAAGACTTCTTTTTGCTCTGAATTACATATTGGGATAACGCGGCCCACCCCCTCCCTCTGGTGGATCCCAGGTGATGTTCTGAGCCGGGTCTTTGATATCGCAGGTTTTACAATGGACACAATTCGCCGCATTGATCTGAAAGCGGGGCGTCTTCCCTTCCCCCTCATGAACAATTTCATAAACCGCAGCGGGGCAATAGCGCTGCGCCGGCTCGTCATAACGTGGAAGGTTAACCTCTACCGGAATATCTGGATTTTGAAGACGCAAATGTACGGGTTGATCTTCTTCATGGCTGGTATTGGACACAAAAACAGAAGACAGTCTGTCAAATGTGGTCACACCATCTGGTTTGGGATAATCTATGGGCCTGTGCTTCTCTTTTGGCTCTGTACAGGCCGCATCACTCTTTCCATGTTTGAGTGTCCCAAAAAAAGAAAAGCCAAATATTTCATGCATCCACATGTCAAAGCCGCCCAGAAGAACACCGCCCCAAAGGCCAAATTTTGACCACAGGGGTTTAACATTACGCACGGGTTTTAAATCCTCATAAACCCAGCTTTGACGATAAGACGTTTCATACGTCTCAAGCATGTCATGGGTACGCCCCCCCTCAAGGGCTTCAAAAGCAGCATCTGCTGCCAGCATTCCCGTTTTCATAGCATTGTGGGACCCTTTTATTCTGGGGAGATTGACAAACCCCGCAGCACAGCCCACCAAAGCACCCCCGGGGAAAATAAGTTGGGGAACAGATTGCAGTCCACCCTCCGTAATGGCCCGGGCCCCATAAGACAATCTCTCTCCCCCTTCCAGCATATCCTGCATGATGGGGTGCGTCTTAAAACGCTGAAATTCACCAAAAGGAGAAAGGTAAGGGTTTTTATAATTCAGATGAACCACGAAACCAAGGGATGCATATCGCTCCCCCTTTGACGTAAAATGGTACACAAAAGAGCCACCGCCTGTCGCCCCTTTAAGGGGCCAGCCGAAACTGTGCTGGACAAGGCCAGATGTATGCTTTTCCGGGGCAAGGCGCCACAACTCCTTAAGGCCTATACCATATTTCTGGGGCTCGGACCCCTCATCCAGCTTATACTGGTCGATAAGAATTTTGCTGAGGCTTCCCCGCGCCCCTTCTGCAACCAGAGTATATTTAGCCTTTAACAACATAGGGGGCTGATACATCCCCTCTTTAGGCTGTCCATCACGACCTACCCCCATAGCGCCTGTGAACACACCTTTAACACAGCCATCTTCGATAAAGGGTTTTGCTGCCGGAAAACCGGGGTAAATTTCTACACCCAAAGCCTCAGCCTTCTCAGCGAGCCAGCGGCAAACATCTCCCAGAGAAACAATATAACATGCCTTATTCTTCATAAACCCTGGCAGGAGAAAAAGGGGGATAGAAAAAGAGCCTGAAGGCCCTAACATCAGGAAATGATCCTGCGTGACAGGTGTCTCAAGAGGGGAAGACTGTTCCCTCCAGTCAGGCATTAACTCATCCAGAGCACGGGGGTCCATCACGGCACCTGAGAGAATATGGGCCCCTATTTCAGACCCTTTCTCTAAAAGTGCAACAGATATATCCTGCCCCAAATCTGCAGCACGCTGTTTTAAGCGAAGTGCTGCGGCAAGACCCGCCGGGCCACCACCGACAATCACAACATCATAGTCCATGCTTTCATAGTCCTGGTGTTCATTCTCATGATTCGTCATCGTATTTCCTTTTTTTCCTGTTCATCGCATTTATGGGGAGAAGAGGCTACAATTCCCCCGGTTTTTTTTGTGGTATAGCCTTTTGAACAGCTAAGGCGGGCACGTGTCAGTTTCATCCCTTTCCTGGATGTTTTTGATATGAAGTGTCATATTTGAAGATTTAAGAGCTTTTTTAGTCTGGTTTTTATAAGAAGTATAGGCTATAGCCTCTGAAGGAGCATTTCAGTCATGCTCAGGCTGTCCTGTATACTGGTTTACGGCCTGTAGAGACGTCTGTATAACACCAGAATTCTGTGAAAGACACAGGCCGCATTAGCTCAGCTGGTAGAGCACATCATTCGTAATGATGGGGTCGGGTGTTCGAGTCACCCATGCGGCACCATGCTTTATCTTTCATGGCCTTACTTGCTTTAGTATCAGACAGGGTAGAGTGCTTTATGAAGAAAGCTTTTAAGTCTCCTTTATTTTTTAAGTCTCATGCTTTGAGACGGTAAAAACGTTATGAGGAAAGAATATTTTTTGACAAAAACAGTCATTCTTTTTCTAAAAAACCAGGTATGGTATTTTCAACAGTTCCGGTTTGCAGGAACTGAAAAAAGCAAAGAGATGTACCATGTCTGATCGTCGTGCGCTTTTTCTTATTCTTGGCTTTATACTGCTTTTTCTGGGGGGGATTATGATCATCCCCATGCTGGTTGACCTTGTCACAGGGTCTCTGAACTGGCTTGCTTTTGCAGCCGCAGCCGGCATAACACTTTTTATCAGCATGACCATGATTTTAGCCAACTGGGGAAAAGGGACGACCTTAAGCCTGCGTGGGGGCTTAATTCTGACCTCAGCTTCCTGGCTGGTCATGACCTTTTTTGCAGCTCTTCCTTTTCTTTTTTCGAACAAAGGCATCAGCTTCACAGATGCCTTTTTTGAATCTCTCTCTGGTCTGACAACAACCGGGGCAACAACCCTGACAGGGCTGGACAGTTTTCCTAAGGGCCTTCTTTTATGGCGTGCTGTTTTACAATGGATTGGGGGCATTGGAATTATTGTCACGGCCATGGCTGTTCTTCCTATCCTCAAAATCGGAGGCATGCAACTTTTCCAGATGGAATCCTCTGATGCTTCAGGAAAAGTTTTCCCGAGAGCCCGGGAAATCGCGAGTTCTATTCTCTTCGTCTATATCCTCATTACCCTTTTGAATATTATCGCCTATCTCATGGTGGGTATGACCCTTTTTGATGCTGTTTGTTATGCTATGACAACGATATCAACAGGGGGGTTTGCAAATACAGATTCTGCTATGGCCTATCTGCTGGACACAGGGGCGGACAGAGTGAGCATTCTCTTTATGATTCTTGGGGCTCTGCCTTTCACAATTTATCTGTTTCTTCTGAGGAAAAACTTCGCCCATGTCTGGCGTGATCCCCAGATTCGTTTTTTCCTTTTTATTCTTCTGAGCTTAACACTTGTTATCACGCTTTATATCCTGGTCAAAAAAGTCCCCGGAGCCGATGATAAAGCCCTGCGTCTTGCGGCATTTAATACTGTTTCTGTTGTCACAGGAACCGGATTTGCTTCCGCAGACTACAGTCTTTGGGGACCTTTTGCTCAGGCTGCCTTTTTCCTGGCCATGTTTATTGGGGGATGCGCAGGATCAGCCTCATGCTCGATCAAAATCTTCCGTTATCAAATCGCCATGACGGCCCTTAGAGCTTATATCTATAAATTAACACACCCAAAAGCTGTTGTACCTATCAGCTATGCAGGCAAAAATCTTGAGACCTCTGACGTCTATTCCGTTCTCAATTTTATTTTTATATATCTTGTATGCTTCACGATTAGCGCTGTTCTCCTCTCAGCCCTTGGCCTTGATATGTTGACAGCCTGGTCAGGTGCCGCAACAACCCTGGCGAATGTTGGACCAGGCCTTGGCCCTGTTATTGGCCCTTCCGGTTCATTTCAACCTTTGTCTGATGTTATGAAATGGATCCTGTGTATCAATATGTTCATAGGGCGTTTGGAGATTATGGTGGTTCTGGCTCTTTTCTCACCAAATTTCTGGAGAAATTAGAGACCGGCACAAACCTTATTCGCCAGAAGGGGCAAGCCTGACAACAAGACCATCAAGCTCCTCTGTCATCAGGATTTGACAGGACAAACGTGACGTATCTTTGATCTCGAAAGCTTCATCCAGACGATCCTCTTCCTCCTCTCGCGGAGGTTCAAGACGATCACACCAGGCCTCATCAACATAGACATGGCAGGTCGCACACGCACACGCACCGCCACATTCTGCTTTTATCGACAACCCATAATCACGAATAATTTCCATAACACGCCAGCCTTCAAGAGCCGGCAAATCATGACGTTTTCCATCCTGATCAAAAACAACAAGATTTAAAGCATGCTCCATAAGCATAATGCCCCTTAAAACTGAGACAGAACAAACACCCTCAGGGTTCGGGAGAAAAACAAAAAAGCAGGATGTATTCTGGTAAAGACACTCTCTTACCCCCACGCTCATGGTCCAGAAGTTTCAGGCTTCGTCAAGGAAAAAAGAAAAACTTCTGTCTCTCTATGGACCTCTACTGTGCTTTTTGCATGGCTCTTCTCTCTTGTACCCTGCAAGGCTTTATCCCGCAAGACCGGGCATAAGGCGGACAAGACCCTCCACCAGCATACCAACACCCAAAGACGTCAGAATAAGCCCCATAAAACGGGTCAGCAAGGAAAGAGATTCCTCACCTAAAAGATTTTGAAGTTTTTCTGCTATTGTCAAAACCACAAAAAGCAGAACACACATGAGAAAAATGATAAGCGCAAAAAAGACAGCTTCAAGAGGTTCAGCCTTTTGACTGTTTAAAATAACAGCAGCAATCGATCCAGGTCCGGCGATCATAGGCATGGCCAGGGGTGTAAAAGCCGGATTGTTCTGAATATGCTGAGACGACATATCATCTGTGACGTCTTTTGCCTCAAGCCTGGAACGCACAGCTTTGCTATGCTTTATAGGGCTTGGTTCAGAGCGCAACATGGAAAGTCCCATCAAAATGATGATAAGACCCCCTGCCACACGAAAACTATCCAGACTTACTCCAAAAACATTTAAAATAACCTGCCCCGCAATCAGGCTTACCAAAAGAATAATAAAAACAGCCCAAACTGTCTGTCTGGCAACACGGTTTCGCTCATTCGCCGTCATAGACCCTGTCAGAGCTAAATAAATGGGCGCAGCTCCAAAAGGGTTCATAATGGAAAAAAGTGTCGTTAAAAAAGTAAGGAGGAGGGCTGTGTCCATGCTATGCATCCTTAGAAAGTGATGAAACCCCTCCTTATAGCCTTAAAAGCCTCTCCCAGAAAAGAAGTTTTTTTCATTTCTGTTTTTTACGTGTTCTCTTTACAAAAAAGGGAAAACAACATAAAAATCTTAAAACTGTCCCTGTATGACATACTTATAAATTTCCTGAGGAAAACTGATCCTGTTTTACCTACTTTAAGCTTTAAAGCAGTCTGCACACAAGAAGAATTTTTGATGATACACAGGAAGACCTTAAAAAACATAAAACCACACCATAGTATGGACACAAGGACATGAACAGGAAAACACCAGAGCTTAATTTGCTTGATCAGGTAACACGTCCTGAGGATTTACGTAAATTACCACGCGAGAGTTTGCTCCCCTTCGCACAGGCCCTGCGTGAAGAGCTTATTCGTGTGGTCTCTGTCACAGGGGGGCATTTGGGGGCAGGTCTTGGCGTCATCGAGTTGACCGTAGCCTTACACTATGTTTTCAGGACGCCGGAAGATATTCTTATCTGGGATGTCGGGCATCAGACTTATCCTCATAAAATCATTACAGAACGGGGCGATCGTATCCGTACCCTACGCCAGGAAGGGGGGCTTTCAGGCTTCACAAAACGGACAGAAAGTCCCTATGATCCCTTTGGGGCAGCACATTCTTCAACCTCGATCTCAGCAGCCCTTGGTTTTGCCTCAGCCCGTGATCTTAAAGGAGATGACAACCATGTCATCGCCGTTATTGGGGATGGTGCTATGTCTGCGGGCATGGCGTATGAAGCAATGAACAATGCCGGTGCCCTTCATAAGCGCCTGATTGTCATCCTGAATGATAATGATATGTCCATCGCCCCGCCTGTCGGCGCCATGAGTGCTTATTTTTCAAAGCTTGTCTCTTCCCGGGAATACCGATCTTTAAGAAAACTGGCAAAAAACTTCACAGAGAAGCTTGGAAAACCCCTGACAAAAACAGCCCGTAAATGGGAAGAGTATGCACGCGGGCTTGCAACAGGGGGAACCCTTTTTGAAGAAATGGGCTTTTATTATGTGGGGCCTGTGGATGGGCACAATCTGGATCATCTGATTCCTGTTTTAAACAATGTCAGGGATATAAAAGACCGTCCCGTTCTTGTCCATATTGTCACCCAGAAGGGCAAAGGATATACCCCTGCGGAAGAGGCTAAAGATAAATATCATGGTGTGAGTAAATTCAATATTGTCACGGGTGAACAGAAGAAGACGGAAACCACATCTCCCTCTTACACACGTGTTTTCTCAGATACGCTTGTCAGGCTTGCAGAAAAAGATGAAAAGCTTGTTGCTATTACAGCCGCCATGCCCTCCGGGACAGGCCTGGATCGTTTTGCAGAACATTTCCCTGAGCGCATGTTCGACGTGGGCATTGCAGAACAACATGCCGTAACCTTTGCCGCGGGTCTCGCAGCAGCAGGCTTAAAGCCATTCGCAACCATTTATTCCACCTTTCTCCAGCGTGCCTATGACCAGATTGTTCATGATGTTGCTATCCAGCGCCTGCCTGTCCGCTTTGCCATTGACAGGGCAGGCCTTGTTGGGGCTGATGGTGCAACACATGCGGGCTCATTTGATATTGGGTATTTGGGAAGCCTCCCGGATTTTGTGTTAATGGCTGCATCTGATGAAGAAGAGCTGGCCCGCATGATAGCCACATCTGCCATCATAGAGGACAGGCCAAGTGCTTTTCGTTATCCACGTGGCTATGGTCCCGGTGTCCCTGTTCCTGAAACTCCCCTGCCCCTTGAAATTGGCAAAGGCCGGATAATGCGGGAGGGAAGCTCTGTCGCCATTCTCAGTTATGGAGCTCATCTTTATGAGGCTTTAAAAGCTGCTGATCATCTTGCCGCTATGGGCTTTCCTACCACCGTCGCGGATGCCCGTTTTGCCAAACCCCTGGATGAAGACCTTATTGAGCGCCTGGCGCGTGAGCATGAGGTGTTTTTAACGCTGGAGGAAGGGGCACGGGGCGGATTCTCAGCTTTTGTGATGCAATATCTTGCACGAAAGGGATTTTTTGATAAAGGCCTTAAATTTCGCCCTATGGTTTTACCAGATGTGTTTTTTGATCAGGCCTCACCTGAAAGACAATATGACTGGGCTGAGCTGAATGCCCAACACATTACAGATCAGGCCCTGAGCTGTCTTGGTAAGGCCCGTAACACCTCTTCCCTCCACCGTGCCTGAAAAGACCACAGGTTATGGGGACCAGTCCCGGCATAAAAGACTATCTAGGCTTGTATAAATTCTGCATCGGGCTCTTGTGTTATACGGTTACGTATGTCCCTTCTGATAATTTCAATAGCCCACATCCAGGCAATATGTCCAAAGAGTTCTGAAAAAATCTCTTCAAAGGGTAATTTCCAAATCGGAGGTGCCCAGTGAAAAAACGGTAAAAGAATACCATGAAAAGCAAGCGTGACAAAAAGAGCAAAGGCAGCCCCCTGCCAGAGCTTAATACGCGGAAAAATCTCTGCAATAAAACAGTAGAACATGGCAAAGCCAATTGAAAAAAGGTGATGAATGCCCGCCACGCCCCAGTTGATCGTATGACCGGAATAATGATAGATAAAATTTTGAGCCTGAAGGCCCATATCATTGAGCATTTCCAGAGGTGGAATAGCACGATCTGGTGTACGGGGTGGGAAAGGAATTTCTGTGCCCCATTTGACAAAACTGGCCAGATTTCCCCCTAAAAAGCCGGCCCAGAGAGCAGCGAGATAACGACGGTTTTCAGGATATGTTTTAAAAAATAGCCCCATAATGTTTATCCCCCATGAACAGGAAAAGATCCTTGTTCCCTGATGATTTAATTTTTTATTATATGTATTATAAGCCAGTGGGATTAACAAGCAAGAAGGCCGTAAAAGGTTGAAGGGATAAAAAGAAGAAAATTCTACAGTTTTTTCTCAGGGACCATACTGTTGATGCAATGCCGTTTTCTATCGTTCAGGATAAGAAGCTTTACAAAACTTCCCGTAAGACAGGTTGCAATATGTGTGAGGAGTCTGAGGGCATCACAGAAATTTTGACGTGGGGCCCCTATCCCATAGGGCCGAAAGAAAGGACAGGGAGAGGCAAGGAGGTGTAGAAAAAGCCAGCCCCTGAGGCCCCTCTCTCACACCAGATAAGTATACTAGCCTAGTCAGCCTTTACAAGGGCTAAAGTTCCATTTGTGCCCCCGAAACCAAAACTGTTGGACAGGGCACACGTGATCTCTTTATTTTCAGTTTTTGTGATAAGATGAAGATCAGGCATGTCAGGATCCAGGTCCTCAGCATTGATGGTTGGCGCAATAAAGCTATTTTCCATCATCAAAAGTGTGTAAATCAGCTCCTGAGCACCAGCGGCGCCCAGAGAATGCCCACTTAAAGATTTGGTTGCTGAAACCGCTGGCATGGATGAACCTTTAAAAATACTGGCAAGAGCTTTGGCTTCCACAATATCACCGACAGGCGTCGACGTGGCATGAGGGTTAATATAATCAACACGGCGCCCCCCGATCTGTTCCAGAACCTGTTTCATGGCACGCTCAGCCCCTTCCCCAGAGGGGGCCACCATATCATACCCGTCTGATGTAGCAGCATACCCCGTAATTTCACCATAAATCCTGGCCCCACGCGCACGGGCATGTTCTAAGTCTTCTAAAATAAGGAGACCTGCGCCCCCTGCTATCACAAAACCATCGCGGTTTTGACTGAAAGGACGCGAGGCAAGCTCAGGTGTTCCATTATAAGAAGACGACATCGCCCCCATCGCATCAAACAGGACAGAAAGTGTCCAGTCCAGTTCTTCACACCCACCAGCAAACATAATATCCTGGCGGCCTGTCTGGATCTGTTCATAAGCAGCGCCTATACAATGCAAAGATGTTGTACAGGCTGAAGAAATAGAATAATTCACACCCAGAATTTTAAAATGCGTGGATAAAATTGCCGAAGCAGTGGAGCACATAGCCTTAGGGACAGCAAAAGGGCCAATGCGTTTCGGGCTTTTCTCACGTGCTATATCAGCAGCTGCAACAATAGCACGCGTCGAAGGGCCACCAGATCCGACAATAAGTCCTGTGCGTTCATGGGATATATGTCGGGGCTCAAGCCCAGAGTCCTCAATAGCCTGATTCATAGCTACCACAGCCCAGGCAGAGCCCTCCCCCATGAAACGAAGACTCCTTTTATCTAAATGATCTTTAGGATCAAGAGCCGGTCTTCCATAAACCTGACTTCGAAACCCCCTTTCGCGATAATCAGGGGAAGCCGTAATACCTGAACGACCAAGGCGAAGAGTTTCACAAACACTGTGCTTATCATCCCCAAGGGCAGACACAATACCAAGACCTGTAATCACAACACGACGCATATGTTTTAGGCTCCATCTTTTTCTATAGGATGATCCCCATATTCTTTCTTTTGCTCACCGGCAGGGCGAAATAAGCCAACACGCAAATCTTTTGCTGTATAAATTTCCTTCCCATCCGCCATGAGAACACCATCCGCAATCCCCAAAACAAGCTTTCTCATGATAAGACGTTTAATATTAATAAGATATTGTACCTTACGTGTTTCAGGTGTGACCTGCCCCATGAATTTAACTTCCCTGACACCTAAAGCGCGGCCTTTTCCAGGGGCACCATACCAGCCTAAATAAAACCCAACAAGTTGCCACATAGCGTCAAGGCCAAGACAACCCGGCATAACGGGATCTCCCTGAAAGTGACATTTAAAAAACCAGTGATCAGGATGAATATCAAATTCGGCCTCTATAAAACCCTTATCATAAAGCCCTCCTGTCTTTGAGATCCCGCAGATTCTGTCTAGCATCAGCATAGGAGGGAGAGGAAGCTGAGCATTCTCAGGGCCAAAAAGCTCTCCTTTTCCAGAAGAAATAAGTTGATCATACGTATAAGAGGTCAATTCCTGATTCATAAAATTTTCTCTCACATTGTGCCTCTTAACCCAGAAGCATGATATTCAAGGCAATGCACCTTATCGGCCAGACTTCCGTAATATGTAAATGCTTATGAAACAAAAGGAAAGAAAAACTATTGCCTTGTTCCAGAAAAAAACTACGTTAAAACATGCTATCGGAAAGTGGAAACATCAAAAAGATATACCCTTCCCTTCTTAAGGCAGAAAAAACCTTACCTTTTTATACTTCAGGGAGCAGGCTCAACACCCCACAAAACTTCACGACGCATCCAGCCCTTCCTGCCTTTTTCTGTTTTGACATGACACCAGCCATCCTTCTGGCACGGGTCAAGAAGGCGTAAAAGAACACCCCCCTCCGCAATAGCACGTGGTTTAGCCTGATCAAGAGGTTTATAGCGCAAAAAGGTCTCACCTAAGGTTACAACATAGCGCCGCTCCTCCAAAAGACGTTTATGGACCCAGGCCTCATCCCCGTCCATATCCCGGATACGCCGCCAGTTGCGCGTTTCTGCTATCACCTGAAGGGGAAGGTTTTTTCGCGTATATTTCCAGACAACAGGATGATCTTCACCAGGTCCCCGCCGCGCATTGGCAATATTGTATTTAAGGGAAGCAAAACGCGGTATAGGCAGTCCTGAATGTGTCTCCTGACAAAAAGCCAGAGAAGGCCAGGAAAGAAAACTCAAAATGATGAAAAATTTGAAACCGTGGAACACAGGACCTTCCTCTCTCACTGATGATATGCATCATAAACATTTCTGGAAAAAGAAAAACATGTCAAGACAGTGTCGTGATGCAATTTTTCACCCTGTAAAAATTGATTTTGTTCCGGTTACCCTGATGTCTTGCCTCAAAGTGTTACTAAGGGGCTGGTTTTGGTCAGGAGACCTGATTTTCAGCCCCCAATTCTCAGAAAAACATCCCCTACATCTGCATGGTCCAGCCCTCAACCCCCATGGCAGCCTGACGTATAGCCTCTGTCAGGGTTGGGTGAGGATGGCAGGTGCGGGCAATATCCTCAGAAGACGCCTTAAACTCCATAGCTAAAACAGCCTCTGCAATCATCTCACCAGCGCCGGCACCCATCATATGAACCCCAAGAATTTCATCCGTGTCAGCATCAGCAAGAATTTTAACAAACCCTTCTGTACAGGCACTGGCACGGGCACGGCTGTTGGCTGTAAAAGGAAATTTTCCTGCCTTATAAGCACGACTTTCTTTTTTTAACTGTTCTTCAGTTTTCCCAACCGCTGCAATTTCCGGATGGGTATAGACAACGCCGGGTATCGTCTCCTTATTGACGTGGCCTGCCTTACCTGCAAGGCGCTCAGCAACGGCAACCCCTTCATCTTCAGCTTTGTGCGCCAGCATAGGACCCGTCGTGCAGTCCCCAATCGCCCAAATTCCAGGAACAGAGGTCTGGAAGTCCCGGGTTTCAATAAAACCACGCGTATTAAGCTGAACACCCAGAGCCTCAAGTCCCAAACCCTCTGTATAAGGCGTCCGTCCAATGGCAATCAGAGCAATATCAGCATCCAGCTTTTCCTGCTTCCCCCCCTTAGCAGGCTCAACAACAAGGCGGACACCTGTTTTGGTCTTCTCAGACCCCACAACTTTTTGACCCAGACGGAAATGAAAACCCTGTTTTTTAAAAACACGCTGGGCCTGCCTGCAAATTTCCCCATCCATACCGGGTAAAATCTGATCCAGGTATTCAATGACCGTAACCTCAGCCCCAAGACGATGCCAGACCGACCCAAGTTCGAGCCCAATCACCCCGGCCCCCACGACAAGAAGGTGTTTGGGAACTTTGTTCAAAGATAAGGCACCGGTGGAAGAAATAAAGCGCTCCTCATCAATCTCCACCCCGGAAAGAGGGGTTGGTTTTGAACCTGAAGCAATTACAATATGGCGGGCTTTCAGGGAAGTTTTCACACCATCAGCACTCTCAACCCCGAGACTGTTGGGGGATGTTATCTGTGCAGTTCCCTGCAAAGATTCAACCTTGTTTTTCTTAAAAAGAAAGGCAACACCTTTGGTAAGACCATCAACTGTTTTAGCCTTATGTACCATCATAGCATCCAGATCCAGGCCCACATCACCTGTTTTAATACCCAGGGCAGGAAGGCTGGTTTGAGCTTCTTTATAAAGCTCTGAGGCGTGCAAAAGGGCCTTGGAAGGAATACACCCAACATTCAGACAAACCCCGCCAAGCGTATCATGTTTTTCAATGCATACAGTTTTTAAACCAAGCTGGCCGCAGCGAATAGCACAATTATAACCACCCGGCCCCCCCCCGATAATCGCGACATCATAGTCTGTCATCTTTGCTTACCTTATCTTATGTCTACAGATATTACGGATCCGGGGGTACATCTTGAAAAACCCGGAACCAGCCAGCCCTTAAAACTTCTTATGGCGCTGTCTTAAAGATCCAGCAGGAGGCGTTGTGGATCCTCAAGGCTCTCTTTGACCTTCACCAGAAACGTCACAGCCCCCGCGCCATCTACCAGACGGTGATCATAAGACAGAGCCAGATACATCATAGGCCGCGCGACAATCTGACCATCCACCACCACAGGGCGTTGCTGAATTTTATGCATGCCTAAAATGCCGGACTGAGGAGGGTTAAGAATAGGCGTAGACAAAAGAGAGCCATATACCCCTCCATTAGAAATGGTGAAGGTGGCCCCCTGCATATCCTCAAGGCCAAGCTTCCCATCACGGGCTTTCAGGCCTAAAGCTGCAATCTCCTCTTCAATCTCAGCCAGAGTTTTCTGATCTGCATCGCGTAAAACAGGGACGACAAGACCACGTTCTGTCCCCACAGCAATACCCATATCGTAATGATTCTTATAAATAATGTCGGTTCCGTCGATTTCAGCATTGACAGAGGGAATAGCTTTCAGAGCATGAACACAGGCTTTGACAAAAAAGCCCATAAACCCAAGCTTAACGCCATGCTTTTTCTGGAAAACTTCCTTATAGCGTGTGCGCAAATCCATAACAGACGTCATATCAACTTCATTAAACGTGGTGAGAATAGCTGCCGTTTCCTGCGCTGTTTTAAGGCGTCGCGCAATGGTTTGGCGCAAACGACTCATCGGCACCCTCTCTTCACGCATATCAGGTCCGGAAACAGGAATAGCCTGTGAGACCGATGTTGTTACATCACCAGAAGCCAGATTCGCAAGAACATCCCCTTTGGTGATTCTGCCCCCCCGTCCTGTTCCTGAAAGAGAAGAGGAGTTAAGCCTGTTTTCTTCCACAAGGCGTGCCGCTGAAGGCATCACAACCGGCGCCTTCTCCCCCGTAGCAACGGGGTTTTGGGGGGTGGACTTTGTCTTTTCTGAAGATTGTCCTGCACCTCGAGAAGGCTCTGCGGCCGTCGTCTGTGCTCCACCTGCAATGCGCCCCAAAACATCCCCCGGTTTGACAACAGCTTCCTCTTTAAACAGCTGATCCTGCATCACCCCGGCAACAGGGGCGACAAGCTCCTGTGCTGCTTTATCTGTCTCAAGGACAACAACCGCCTCATCCTTTGCGACAGCTTCCCCGGCCTGTTTCAGCCATTGTGCAAGCACCGCTTCTGTGACAGATTCACCAACGCTGGGGACGACCAGTTCATGAAGCATAGCCTCCGTCACCTCTCCCTGTTTGTCTTTCTTCTGCTGACCCTGCGTCCCGGCGGGTTTTTCTGAAGCTTCAGCCTCAGGGTTAAGACGTGCGATAATGGTCCCCACAGCAACAGTTTCACCTTCCTGAACAAGAATTTCAGCCACAATACCTGCCTCAGGTGCCACAAGTTCCTGTGCTGCCTTATCTGTCTCAAGGGTCACCAGAGCTTCATCTTTTTTAACAAACTCACCGGGCTTTTTAAGCCATTCCGCAAGAGAGGCCTCTGTCACGGATTCACCAACGGAAGGAATAACAATATCTATCATGCTTTGTTCCTAAAGCTTCTGTTGTTCTTATACCATTTATGCCCCTGGACAAGGGCGCTATACTCTACTCTACGCCCAGAGCCTCATGAAGGAAAGCCTCTAATTGTGCTTTATGTTTGCTCATCAGGCCCGTCGCTGTTGAGGCCGAGGGGGGGCGCCCCACATATCTGGCCCGCTTGCTTTTCATCTTCACCTTGCCTAAAACCCATTCCAGATTAGGCTCAACAAAACTCCACGGCCCCATATTACGTGGTTCTTCCTGGCACCAGATAAGATCGGCTTTCGGAAAACGCTTTAATTCCTGAATAAGGGATTTTGCCGGAAACGGGTAAAGCTGTTCAAGCCTTAAAAGATACACACCATGTTTGCGCGCCTTCATACGAGCTTCATACAAATCATAATAAACCTTGCCAGAACACAGCACAACACGCTGGATAGCTTTATCCTCAACAAGCCTGATGGAATCATCCGAATGCCTCAGCTCCGCATCATCCGACAAAAGGCGGTGAAAGAAAGACCCCTCCGCCATATCTTCAAGGGTTGAGACACAAAGCTTATGGCGCAAAAGGGATTTCGGCGTCATGATAATCAGGGGTTTACGGAAATTGCGGTGAATCTGGCGGCGGAGGCTGTGAAAATAATTGGCCGGCGTTGTACAGTTCACCACCTGCATATTGTCCTGAGCACAGAGCTGGAGATAACGCTCCAGCCGCGCAGATGAATGTTCCGGCCCCTGACCCTCATACCCATGGGGCAATAACATCACAAGACCTGACATACGAAGCCATTTACGCTCTGCAGAAGAGATAAACTGATCAACAATAACCTGGGCCCCGTTGGCAAAATCCCCAAACTGTGCCTCCCACAAAACAAGCGTGTTAGGAGAGGCGAGGGAATAACCATATTCAAAGCCTAAAACAGCCTCTTCAGACAACATAGAATCAATGGCCTCATACTGGGCCTGTCCCTCCCGTATAGCATTGAGGGGAACATAATGCTCTTCTTCAGAGGTTTGGGCGATGATATGACTGTGACGCTGAGAAAAAGTGCCCCTTTTGCTGTCCTGACCAGACAAGCGTACAGGAAAGCCTTCATCCAGAAGGGAAGCAAAGGCCAGGGCTTCTGCCGTCGCCCAGTCAAGCCCCTCCCCTTTGTCTATCATCTCCAGACGTCGCGCATAAATGCGTTTTACCGTACGATGAGCCTCAAAGTCTTCTGGCAGGGAGGTCACAGCCTGCCCAAGATCTTTTAAACGCCGGAGCTTAACAGCCGTATCGCCCTGACGTTCGTCGCTTTCGGGAAGTCCAAGACCCTGCCAGCGGCCCTCAAGCCATTTGGCGTCATCAGGTTTATAAGAACTGCTCTGTTCAAATTCTGCCTCAAGAAAGCTTTCAAATTCCCCCTTCAGGCTGTCTGCCTCTTCCTGAGAGAGAACACCTTCCCTAACAAGACGTTTGGCATAAAGAGAACATACAGGCTCATGTGCTTTAATACGCTTATACATAAAAGGTTGTGTAAAAGTGGGGTCATCCCCCTCATTATGCCCAAAACGGCGATAACAAAACATGTCCAGAACAACATCTTTGGCAAAGCGCTGGCGATAGGCTGTCGCAAATTTTGCGGCGAACACCACGGCCTCTGGATCATCTCCATTGACATGTAGAATAGGGGCTTCAACCATTAAAGCAACATCAGAAGGGTAAGGGGAAGAACGGGAATCTTTGGGGGCTGTGGTAAAGCCTATCTGATTGTTGACAATAAAATGTATCGTCCCCCCCGTGCGATGCCCTTTAAGACCAGAGAGACCAAAACACTCCGCCACAACACCCTGCCCCGCAAAGGCTGCATCCCCATGCATTAAAAGAGGCATAACCTTAGCACGTGGCGTATCAAAACCAGAATCTTCTGCAAAAGTCTGCTGCGCGCGGACCTTCCCCAGAACAACAGGATCCACAGCCTCAAGGTGAGAAGGATTTGGAGTCAGGGAAAGATGGACATTCTCCCCCTTAAACACACGATCAAAAGAGGCACCAAGATGGTATTTCACATCGCCTGAGCCATAATCACCATCATTGACCGCTTCACCGCCCTGAAATTCATGAAAAATGGCACGGTGTGGTTTTCCCATAACATTGGACAGAACATTCAAACGCCCACGATGGGGCATGCCGATAACAATTTCCTTCACGCCAAGCTCTGTACCATGGCGGATAATCTCTTCGAGAGCAGGCACCATAGCCTCCGCCCCGTCAAGACCAAAACGCTTGGCACCAGGATAGCGCTTATTGAGAAAGCCCTCAAAACTTTCTGCCTCAACAAGTTTTTTTAAAATCGCCTTTTTGTCTTCTGGCGTAAACCGGATCCCTTTTTCTGCACCTTCAAGATAGTTTTGTATCCAGCTTTTTTCCTCAGGGTTAGAAATATGCATAAACTGCACACCCAGCGTGCCACAATAGGTCCTCTTTAAAACCTCAAGAATTTCATGGATAGAAGCCGTTTGAAGCCCAAGGACACCATCAATAAAAACAGGCCTGTCTCTGTCCCCGGGTCCAAAGCCATAGCTGGCGGGATCAAGTTCTGGCTGATCCGGCATAGCCTGCAGGTTCAAAGGATCAAGATCAGCCGCCAAATGCCCCCGAACGCGATAGGCACGAATAAGCATCAAAGCACGCACAGAATCCTGCGTTGTGTCCTGTTCTGCACGAGAGAGAGGAAAAGGTGTCCCTGCCTCTTTGTGGTTCTCTCCCTGAGAATCAGAATACGCCTGACCATGATGAATCGTATCAGGACTCCCCCGATGAGGGTCCCAGCCTGGCTTATAATCAACAGCCCTTTCCTCACCCCGGGCCCCAAGAGAAGAGAAGTAAGTCTGTAAAGCCCTCTCAACAGAGAGAGGATCCCTCACATACTGCGCATATTTTTCCTCAAGATAGGAAGCATTAGCACTATAGAGAAAGCTGGTCTCGAGAAAATTTTGATTTAAAACTGCGCGGGGTAAGGCTTTGCCAGACATCATCCCGTCCTTTTTCCTGGTGATGAAAACATCATGACACTTTTCTCTTCACGATTCCTTTAAAAAGAATTTGCGCCATTTAAAAACAGTTTTCAAGATCTGTCTCTTCCCAAAAGTTCAGCGAGCGTGTGACCAATTTTCGCAGGGGAAGGAGCAATGCTGACACCAGCTGACTGCAAGGCCTCAATTTTATCTTCAGCGCCCCCTTTACCACCTGCAATAATGGCCCCGGCATGACCCATGCGGCGTCCCGGAGGGGCCGTCCGCCCTGCAATAAAGCCCACAACAGGTTTTTTAACCTTAGAGTGCTTGAGAAAATCCGCAGCCTCTTCTTCCGCAGAGCCCCCAATCTCTCCAATCATGACAATAGACTCTGTCTCACCATCACCTAAAAACATGTCTAAACAATCGATGAAATTTGTCCCGTTAACAGGATCACCACCAATACCAATACAGGTGGACTGGCCCAACCCAACACCCGTTGTCTGGGCCACGGCTTCATAGGTCAGGGTTCCTGAACGCGAGACAATACCAACAGATCCTCTTTTATGAATATGGCCCGGCATAATACCTATTTTACAGGCATCAGGCGTGATAACCCCCGGACAATTCGGACCTATTAAGCGTGAGGAGGATCCCGACAGGGCCCGCTTGACCCTCACCATATCTAAAACAGGGATACCTTCTGTAATGCAAACAATCAGCGCGATTTCAGCCTCTATCGCCTCTGCAATCGCATCCGCCGCAAAAGCAGGAGGTACATAAATAGCACTTGCCGTGGCCCCTGTGGCCTCAACAGCTTCTGAAACCGTATCATAAACAGGCAGGCCAAGATGAGAGCTCCCACCTTTACCGGGTGTAACCCCTCCAACCATATGCGTTCCGTAAGCCAGAGCCTGTTCCGTATGGAAACTACCATGCCTGCCCGTAATCCCCTGTGTGATAACTCTGGTATTCTGATCGACAAGTACAGACATGTTTATCTCCCCCCCACAAGAGCTGTAATCTTTTGTGCGGCATCATCAAGATCATCAGCAGGCTCAACATCAAGACCAGATTCAGCCAAAATCTTTTTACCAGCATCAACATTTGTGCCCTCAAGACGTACAACCAGCGGCACGGACAGACCTGTCTCTTTCACAGCCGCAACAACACCTTCCGCAATCACATCACACTTCATAATACCTCCAAAAATATTCACCAGAATTCCCTTCACATGGGGATCAGAGGTGATAATTTTAAAAGCAGCAGAGACTTTTTCCTGAGACGCCCCCCCACCAACATCAAGAAAATTGGCGGGCTCTGCCCCATAAAGCTTGATGATATCCATAGTCGCCATGGCAAGCCCTGCGCCATTGACCATGCACCCTATTTCACCATCAAGGGCAACATAAGACAGATCATATTTAGAGGCTTCAATTTCTTTTTCGTCTTCTTCTGTTAAATCCCGAAGAGCTGCAATATCAGGATGGCGGCCCAGAGCATTGGCATCAAACCCTGCCTTTGCATCAAGACATAAAAGCTGTCCCTCTTCTGTGACAACCAGAGGGTTAACCTCCAAAAGGGACATGTCTTTTTCTGTAAAAAGCTTATAGAGCCCCTGTGTCATGTGAACAGCCTGTCTGGCAAGATCCCCGGAAAGACCAAGAGCTTTGGCCAGGTGACGCCCATGGTGTGGCAGAACACCCGTGGCAGGATCTACAGAAAAGCTTATAATTTTTTCCGGCTCTTTTGCGGCAACTTCCTCAATATTCATCCCTCCCTCAACGGAGACGACATAAGAAATATGGCTTGTTGCCCTGTCCACCAGCATGGAAAGGTAAAACTCATCTTTGATAGAGGCACCATCTTCAATATACAGTCTGCGGACAAGACGTCCCTCGGCCCCTGTTTGATGCGTGATAAGGCGCATGCCAAGCATATGCTCCGCCTGGGTGCGAACCTCTTCAAGAGATTTCACAACCTTCACCCCTCCTGCCTTACCACGCCCGCCGGCATGGATTTGTGCTTTGACAACCCAGACAGGGCCCCCAAGCTCTTTTGCAATTTCAACAGCTTCCTCAGGGGTCACAGCCGCCTTACCCCGTGAGACAGGAAGGCCATAGGTTCTTAAAAGCTCTTTAGCCTGATGTTCATGTATGTTCATAATTTTGCTTCACACTTATGGATATTGAAAAAGGTGTCATGACATTTCTGACACAATAAAACCTCTCGGCCTGCCTCTTCATAACTCTTTTAAGAAACTTTGGAAACCCTGTCTTTTTCATAAAGATTGTTCCTGTTATTTAAAAGGGCGAGCCCGTTCTTAAAAAATTCCGGTAAGGCTTTTGTCCCGAATACAGGAGACAACAAAAAGAAGAAAAACTTTACCAGAAGGGCAGGCCCTCAAAACCATGTCATCATCTCAAAAAGCTTAGCAGGTTTGTGGTATGAGCTTAAAAAACGATGTTTATCATTATGGCTGTCAGGCATAAACCAAAGCCAGTTATAAAAGATAGGTCACTTGTGATTATGAAGAGAAAGTTTCCACAACCTGAATGGCCGCAGGTGTCGCAATAACAACAAAAATAACAGGCAAAAAGAACAGAATCATAGGGACTGTTAATTTAGCCGGAAGGCTGGCCGCTTTCTTTTCCGCAGCCATCATGCGCATGGTCCTGTTTTCCTTGGCCATAGTACGAAGGGCCTGACCTAAGGGGGTTCCATAACGTTCTGCCTGAGCAAGAGCCATAACAACACCCTGCACACCCGGGTGAGGAATACGCTTACTCAAATTATCATAAGCCTTACGCCTGTCCTGAAGATAGGCCAGTTCAGCACGTGTTAACATAAACTCTTCTGCCAGATTGGGTGAAGAAGCGGCAATTCTTTTCGCGACAAGATCAAGAGACACTTCTATCGACATGCCTGATTCAACACAAATTAAGAGGAAGTCCAGGGCATCAGGAAAACTTTGCATAATATCTGTCAAACGTTTCTGAGCAAGATTTTTGATATAAAGACCAGGAAGATAGTACCCAAGAAGAGCCAGCGCCATAGATCCTATGAGGACATTAAGAAGATCTGAGAAATAACCAAATGGGTTAAAAAGGTTCAAATAAATAAAACTAAAAAAGAACAGACCAACAGGCGCAAATAAACGGAAAAAATAATATGTATAAACAACCCCTTCCCCACGCAAACCCGCAGCAGCCATTTGATCCTTAAGTTTTGGAGCCTCCAGGGCCTTTTTAAGATCAAAGCGATCAACAATATTACGGACAAAGCCTTTTGCCTGGGTATAGCGAAGAGTTTTGGTTTGAGAAGTTTGCAGGCTCTGCTGGCGTAACTTGTCCTCCTGTCTCGCTATTTGATCCATGCGCTTTTTCGTATCCTGCCCCTGAAGATACGGAGAAATAACGAGGAAAAGTGTTATAAAAACCCCAAAAGCAGCCAAAAGGCTTAAAAGAAACTGGGGCTGCGTAAGCAAATCTACCATAAAATTTCCCAGAGCTTAAAACTTAAAATTGGCCATACGGGTCATAACAAAAAGACCAAGGCCCATCCAGATAAGGGCACCAACCGTAGCAATATTACCAACCGGTGTTGTAAACAAAAGCATGATATAATCCCGTGAAAGGAAAAAAAGGGCCAGACCAATCAGGAAAGGTATGACACCTATAATGTAAGCAGAAGTTTTTGCTTCTGCAGATAAGGCCTTAATTTTTTCACTTAAGAGCTTCCTGCTTCTTAAAAGAGACGAGAGGTTTTCCAGCGTTTCAACGAGATTACCTCCTGTGCTCCTTTGAATGCTGAGGACAATAGCAAAAAAGTTAACCTCAGCTGAGGGAACGCGCTCGAACATACGTTCAAGCCCCTGTTCAAGGGTGAGCCCCAGGGATTCACTGTCAACCAGAAGCTGAAATTCACCTGATAAAGGCGGATCCATTTCCCTGGCTACCATTTGCAGACACTCCCCCAGAGGCAAACCTGCTTTCATACCACGTGTAATAATGTCAACGGCATTAGGAAAATCACGTGCAAATTTTTTCTCCCGGCGACCTTTTAAGAAACCCAAAACCCAAAAAGGTAAACCAACACCAAGTGCGAAACCAAGACCGAGAGATATTAAAAACTTCTGTGTAAAAATCAGAAGGAAAAATGTCACTCCACCAAAAAGAAGAGCGCAAATGATCAGATAAAAAGAAGGTGAAAGAGGAAGGCCCGCTTGCAAAAGTCGTGCTTTAAGGCTTGCCGTTTTACGTTTTCCACGTTTTTCTTCCCCTCTGAGTTCCTTTAAATCTTTTTGCAGGAGGGACTTATGTTTCCCTTTGGATTTTCCCTGGTTGGGTTTTTTCTGTGTTCCCATATTCCGAACACGCTCACTAACCTCCCCCCCTGCACCTTTTCTCATAAAAAGGAGGCCACCCAGAAAAACAAGAAAAAAAATTACGGCAAACGTAAGAAATATCACCTTGCTCCCCCTTCAGCCATTACAGAGGCCAGTTCATTTTGTAATCCCGCCCCTACAGCACGATCCCAGAATTTAGGCCGGGTTGCCGATGCAAATTCATGCTGTCCTACCAAATTACCATGTTCATCTTCTCCATGGAGATTAAAGACAAGAAGATCCTGAAGTGTTGGAACCTCACCTTCCATTCCAACCACTTCCGTCACATGCATGATACGGCGACTACCGTCACGCAAGCGGGAAACATGAACAATAACATCAATAGAGCTTACAATCATTTCACGAATTGTTTTTGCTGGCAGACTGAATCCTCCCATTGTGACCATAGCCTCAAGACGGGATATGCCCTCACGGGGATTATTAGCGTGGAGTGTGCCCATGGAACCGTCATGGCCTGTATTCATAGCCTGGAGAAGATCAAAAGCCTCAGAGCCACGCACCTCCCCCACAATAATGCGTTCAGGCCGCATCCTCAGACAATTCTTAACAAGATCACGCATAGTCACCTCACCTTTTCCCTCAAGATTAGGGGGCCGTGTCTCCAGGCGAACAACATGGGGCTGTTGCAGCTGAAGCTCAGCAGCATCCTCACAGGTCACAACCCTTTCATGCGGAGAAATATACGACGTCATACAGTTAAGAAGTGTTGTTTTACCAGATCCCGTACCACCAATCACCAAAACATTACACCTGGAAGCCCCAACAATAGAAAGCAGGCGCGCTCCAAGAGGTGAAATTGAACCATAGCTCACCATATTGTCCATGGTGAGTTTATCTTTACGAAACTTCCGAATAGTCAGCGTTGTTCCATCAACAGCCAAAGGGGGAATAATGACATTAACACGTGAACCATCAAGAAGACGTGCATCACAAATTGGGGACGCCTCATCCACCCTGCGGCCAATCTGGCTCACAATACGTCGACATATATTCAACAGCTGTTGTTCATCACGAAATTCAACATCCGTACGGTGAATTTTACCACCGACCTCAATATAGACATCATGACTTCCATTGACCATAATATCTGCAATATCATCACGGGCCAGCAGGGTCTCTAAAGGACCAAAACCCAAAATATCATTACAAATACCTGCCACCAGATCATTTTGTTCTGTAAGAGAGACCATAATATTACGGACTGAGATAATCTCACTGACAATGGATCTTATCTCCTCTTTAGCTGCATCTGCATTAAGAGCAGCCAGGGCACTCACATCAATTGTTTCCATAAGTGTATTATAAATAAGGGACCTGGCCTCAAGAAACGCTGGTGAACGCGTTTTTTTAGGGGCAGGGGCGGCAGTGTTTTGTACAGTTCCCTGCCCGGAAGACGGTGCAACAGGCATCTGATCACCCTGCGCTGGAGCAGGAGGAACAGAAGGGACAGGGGGGGAAGAGGGAGGAGGGGCGACATTTTGCCGGGGAGGCATGCCCGAAGGTGGCAGGCCGTGGGGGACAGTCTGTTGCTGTGGGTTAATTGTGCCGTTAGGTCTCGCCGCCTGTTGGGGAGCAGAAGGGCCCTGACGTTTTCCAAACATGATAATCTATTTCCTTTTCAAGATTTTATCGAAAAGAGACGTCTTTTTTAAATCTTTGGACTCCTGACGTCCCACCAGTGTTGAAGAAAAATTATTGATCGTCGTGACAATAGGAGACTTAAGATTAACCTCAGCAAGCATTTGACCACTATTCGCAGCTACACCAAAAATACCGGGCTCAAAAGGTATCACCAGACTCGGCTGGATATTCAGGGCTGTACTGAAATCCTTAACTGTTATCTCCGGCCGGCGGGGCATATTGACCTGGTTGAGTATAACAAAAGGAGGTGCTTCATTTTTTCGTGCATTCCGTAAAATATCGAGCATATTCTTTGTATTACGAAGACTGGCCAGATCCGGGGTCGCAACAAGAACAATTTGATCTGAATCAAGGAGTGTATTAAGGAGCCAGTCATGCCAGACATGGGGCAGATCCAAAAGTACATAAGGCGCAAACCCACGGGCCGCAGCCATGATACTTTCAGCTGTCTCAGAAGATATATGCCAGCTTTTCTGCAGGTTTGCCGGTGCTGGCAGGACTTTAAGGCGCTCTGTCCTTTCAGAAATAAGACGCTCAAACATAGTCTGGTCAAGATTATCAGGATCTTCAACAGCCTCAGCAAGACCAAATGCACTTTCCTGGTTCAGGTTAAGCCCCGCTGTCCCCCAGACCAGATCAAAATCAACAAGCAATGTATTAAACCCTGCCGTCTCTGCCAGATACCATGCAATATTGTGACAAAGTGTAGAGGACCCAACACCGCCCCTTGTACCTAAAAAAGCAAGAGAACGCCCCACAAAAGCCTGTTCAGGATCTTTATAGAGCTGAGCAATAGCATGAATAAGCTGAAGAGGGTTAAGTGGCTGAATAAGATAATCACTGACGCCACGACGGATGAGATCACGATAAAGAGCAACATCATTAGAAACACCTACAAGAACAAGGCGTGTACGTTCATCACAGACACTGGCAAGAGCATCAAGCTGGCTAAACAGCTCAGGCCCCACCATGCTCGTTTCGATCAAAAGCAAATCAGGGGTCGCCTCATGACTATAGCGTTCAAGGGCTGCCTGCATACCCCCCATCTGACACATAATGGTCGGACGACGAAAGCGACGATCACCCTGGACAACGCGGATCAAATCAGCAAGATGGGGCCCTTCACAAAAGGCATGAATTAAAATAGCCGGAGCAATAAAATCTCCCCCCTGCTGATAGTCAGGAAGAGGAGAAGCAGGAGGAAATGACACATCAAAACCTTCAGGTTTTGAAGCCTCCCCTGATAGCATCATATCATGTTGAGGCTGAGGGGAGGGATGGGCACCGGAAACAAAAGAGGGTTGAGGGACGGCGGACGGAGCGGCATTTATGGCTGGTCCATGAGAAAAGCCCTGCCCGTGTTCTTTTTGTTCTCCCCGCCCCTCTTGAGCAAAAGGAGCTGGAGAAGGAGTCATAACATTCGTATCCCGGGAGGTATGCCCCCCTTCCTTCATGTCTGGAATGAGGGCCATAGCATGCCCCACAGGAGAGCCCCCGGATGGGGGGAAAACATTCTGCTCAGGTTTTACCATAGCTTTACTTCCTTTAGAACACTAAAACCTAATTTGCTACATTTTGCCTGACCGCAGCCCTCTCCTGATCAGAGCGCTGTGTGTCCGTGGCCTGCCCCTGACGATACCTTTCTAAAACAACATCACGACGCCCTGTATCAGGAGGTGTTGCCGTACGGGGCACAAGAAGATTACGGGGATCTGCAACCATAGCTGCCAGGTTAGACAGGGTCACACACCCAAGATCAGGTGTGGTATTGTTGGTCCCCCTAAAAGCCCAGTCACCTTTTTCCAGGGAACAGTCAGGAAGATGCGCGTAATACCGGCTAAAGAAAAGGAAGATGTTCGTGACAGTTTTTTCACCAGATTTCTCTACTCTATAAGGTTGGAAAGCGATATGTGATCTGTGCACACCATATCCCTCTAAACCCTGAGCTAAAACCTCAGCCAAAGCGCGGGATTTCTTCAGATAGGGCTGAATACCCGGATAGGTAATCGTAAGAGACCCCTCACCACTTTTCTTGTAGTCAGAGGCAAAATTCTGCAAAGCCGACCGTTCAGAAGCTCCAAGAACAGGGGGACGTATTCCATCATTAATGATATCAAGGCGCTCCACTTTCTTTTCAACCCGAACCTCATGCCCTGGCTGTACCTTTGTGGAGGAACAGGCTGATAAGACCGGAATCAGACAGGCCAGGAGACACACACTTTTTTTGAAAGCTTTATGATTTATCATGAGCTTCCTCCTTTATTTAACAACAAAACCGTGAGGGCCAACAAGAGCACGCCCCTTAGTCTGAGCACCCGGTGCACGATAAACTTCTGTCAGACGTCCCATAAGAACAGTGCTGGCATCTGATGGAGTCACGATGCCCTCCCCTGGCTCTTTCAAAACATGTGGATTAACAGGGTCAACGAGATAAGGTGTCACGATAATAACAAGCTCTGTCTGATTGTTGAGAAAGTCACGGCTTCTGAACAACGCACCAAGAAAAGGAAGGTTTTTGATTCCAGGTACGCTATTGAGAGATTGCTTATTTTCATCTTTAATCAGGCCCGCAATCACCAAACTGCTGCCGGAAGGCATTTCAACCGTTGTATCCGCCTTACGAACCCGAAGGCCCGGAAGCGTAAGAGAGTCAATGGTTACAAGCTGGCCATCGATAATGGTTGAACCACCGCTCAGGGTGAGTGCCCCCTCACTTGTAAGTTCTGACACTTCCGTTGATACACGAAGAGAAATACGCCCCTCACTTAAAACCACAGGTGTAAAACCAAGCCCAACACCAAAGGGCTTATATTCCACATCAACAGTCACCTGTCCCGTGTCAGAATTGACGCTCCGCCCTCTTGGAACAGGAAACTCTCCCCCTGCAAGAAATTTTGCAGATTCCCCGGAAATGGCCGTCAGTGTAGGCTCAGCCAAAGTGCGGGTTACCCCCACCCTTTCCAAAGCACGCAAAGTCCCCCCAACACGATCCTGCCCACTCGTCCATGTTAGAGTTGAATTAAGCCCCCCAAGGCTGGATCCTGCAATATTAAAAGGGTTTGCGGTCACGACTCTTCCTACAAATCTGCCAAAGCTTGCCAGTGCATCCAGATTAATCCCCAACTGCTTAATCACGGAACGTTCCATCTCAACAACACGGACTTTAAGAAGAACCTGATCCTTCCCTTCAATAGAGACAAGGTTGAGAACCTTATCATTATCGGCGCCAATCCAGGTTTTTGTGAGATTGAAAACACGATCAGCAGTGGCATTATTTGGAACCATACCGCTTAAAATCACGCGATCATCCACAGATTCAGCCTGCACACGTGCCCCCGGAGCCAAACGTAAAATAGCCTCTTCCAGCCCCCCCAAATCACGTTCAACGCGAATTTCAAGACTAAGAATTTCTCTCCCCCCGGCCCCAAAAAAGAAAGCATTGGTTAACCCGGGATCACCACCTATGAGCAATACCTGCCTTGGATTTTGCAAAACGGCACTCACTTTTTCAGGGTCTGAAATAATAATATCACGTGCATCAGAAGGAAGCTGGACAACCACAGACTGGCCGGGAGGAAGATCAAGAACACGTGGTGCAGAGTGTCCCAAAAATTCTTTCATATTTTTGCTGACACCTGAGTCCACATAGCCACCAGCAAGACGAGGCGTGTCATCTGCAAATGCCCCTGCCGTTAAAAACGAGACAAAAAAGATAGAAAGATAAACCCATCTTAAAAAAACTGTCTTGATAAAAAACATCATTCCTGTCATCCTTAAACCTCAAACTATCTTTTTTATTGCTGGTTCCCGAAACGATAAATCTTAGGTGGGCTCCAGGATTGTACAGCTCCGAAAGCTGCACGCTCTTCATCAGAATCAGCAGCACTACGCAGAGCCAGGGAAAGACGCCCCATGGAACCTGCCATGGACAAAATCTCTGCACCGCGTGGATTAAGCTCCAGAGTAGCCGTGTCTTCAATAAGAACACCTTCCTGGCTTTTCCTGGAATCTTCGGCCAGATTCCTTTCCGCTCCAATAGCTAAAACACGAACATTGGTTAAAACGGCACTGGTCATATAGCTGTCGCCCCCGGAAGACAGAGTATCATCAGAAGGTCCAAGCGCCCGGGTCAGCAAAATGTCAACATGATCATTGGGATAAATAAACCCACCAGCAGCATCTTCTGGTTCAATGGCAAGGGCCACAGCACGCATGCCAGGCTTAAGAAGAGCAGCCATACTTCCCCCCTCTTTCCCAACAATAACGAGTTTGCGTGCCGTAATCGGTTCTCCCTTAACAATCTCTGTGCGCGCATAGGAGCCTGTAAAACCTTCCGGAATTTCAAGGGGGACACCGTCCTCAACAGACACATCTGTTACAGAAAGCTCCTCTTCACCATTATCAGAAGCTAATGTATCCATTGTATTTAGAGTTGTTTCCTCAGAAGAATTTCCTTCCCCTTCAACATAAGAGGCCAGTGACTCTTCCACGACCGGGGCTTCAGTGCCACCCTCAACACCCTCCACCACCTCTTTTTGCTCTGTCTGAGAGACAGTCTCCACAGTATCATCAGAAACGGGGATACCCTCCTTGCCAGAGCTAAGAATCTCACGTGTAAAAAATTCTGACGGAACCGTTTCACTATGCCATTCCCGCCAGGCAAGATCACCTGGCCTGACCTTCTCTCCGGGCAACATAGCCTTTCCTGCAACCAGAATTTCTGTCGTTGGCTTTTCTACAACAACAGGTTGAGGGCTTTCCCCGCCTGTAAAAAGAGAGCTTACCAAAAACGCTACAAGCATTGCCATCAAAAAGGCAATGCCGACCAGAACCACCATACGGCGTGAAAACCCCATAGGAAAACCTCTTAATTCTTTAAATAAATTCTATAAAGTTACCTGTTAAGAAAATACCATAAAGTTAAAAAATTAAAAAAAACTTATACAATACAAAAAATTACCTGGCAGAAACACTGATCGCTATCTCAAAAACCCTGGACTGCTGAAGGAGCATGATGGCCGCTAAAGCTAAAGCGACACCATAGGGAACGCCCTGTTTTTTATCTAAAAGACGTGCAGTCCACCCCATAGCATAAGCCTTTGCAGGCCATGTCGCCTTACGTGCTAAAAGAAGAAAGAAGGCCAAACCACCACCAAAAAAAGCAGCCATCAAAACATAACCTAAAACATTTGGCCATCCGAACCATAAGGCTGCGGCTGACAGTAATTTTGCATCCCCTCCCCCCAAAACATTAAAAGCAAAGGCAAGAATACCAAGGAGCAAAACACACCCCCCCGTAAGAAAGTGAACACCCACATCCCCGAAAGACATGCCTGAAGCAAAGGCAAAAAATGGGAAAAGGACCAACAGAAAAAGAGAAAGGAAATTTGGGATGGTGTAGCTGACAAGGTCACGATAGGCTGCAAAAACCATCGCCCCAACAAACAACATCAACAAAGCAAGTGCTATCATAAACAATCCTGCCCAACCCGGAAACTCTTCATAAACGACGTATCCCCTGACTTTAGAACCAAAACCACAAGGATACAAATCAAGCAATGGGCCATTTTTATGAGAATATATAAAAAATCTATGAACAAAGATGCAAAGTTTTAAGCACGATCACAAAAATTCTTTGTCTTCACAGACAAAACCTTCCGTAAAAGTTCTGTATAATCTTTAAATTCCGGAAATACTGTCTTTCACGTCAGGAGTACATTTCTATCTGGCTGAGGGACAGACACTGCTTATACTAAACAGAAAATCACAGTTTGAAGATAGAATATATCGCCTCCATAAAAACCTGAGGAGGGGCTAAATCCACACAGAACAGCTTTATATTTTCACCTTCACAGATTTCTTTTATATTTCTGTCCTTCCCTGTAAAGTTCTTTAGGCCATCTTCTGTGAACCCAGAACCATTGTTCAGGTGCCTCACGTATTTGTTTTTCCAGAAATTGGTTAATCTTAAGAACCCCATCGTAAACAGCCTTTTTCTGAGGTACCTTATGGTCAAGCTCCAGAGGCTGGTGTACTGTTACCTTAAAATGAACGCCCTGTTCCCGACGAACAGACAGGGGGATGAGGGGCACTTTGGCCCAAAGTGCCAAACGCACAGCTGTTGGAAGTGTCATAGCATCATGACCAAAAAAGGGAGCAGAAATTCCTTCATTAAACTTTTGATCATTCAGCAAAGCAATGCTCACACCGTCCTGCAAAGCCTTTACCAGTTCCCGAACACCCCTAATTCCTGATTTTGAGGTTAAAAGCTTAATGCCATAAGCATGGCGTTCGCGCTGTACACGTTCATCAAAATAGGGATTGTTCGCTTTTCTGTAGGTGATACGGCAGGGAAGGCCAAACCGGGTCATTGCACAGGCCATAACCTCCCAGTTTGCAAAATGGCCTGAGAAAAAAACAGCCCCCTGATGCTGCTCAAGCAAATTCTGCCACACCTCCGTTCCCGTCACATGAATATGAGCGCCCTCTTCAAAAGCTTTCATCCGGTGCATAAGAGGAAATTCACCAAAAACACGTCCAACATTATTCCACATAGCACCAAGCTTTTCTTCAAGCCAGGCCTCATCCGCCTCGGGGAAAGCCAGACGCATACCTGTTTGGGCGACATGGTGATAGCGTGTAAGAGGTCCCAAACGCTCAAAAAAACGTCCCATCCCCTTTGAGGCCACCTCAAGGGGAAAAGAGTGCAACAAAGCTGCATAAGCATCATAGCCATAAGACTGAAGACGCCAGGACAGATCCTGAAAAAGGCTTTTTTTCATGAAACTTTAACCACACATTTTTTTGTTATCAAACCACTTTGGCCTTTTTTAAGGCATGATCTAAATACTCTTTTACACTTTCTTCCTCTGAAAAACATGAAAATATACGCCAGATCAAAACTTCTTTTCGTGTTTGAGGATCAAGACGTATCCAGTCTTTTTCTGTTGTCACAAGGCGGGCCTGATACTCATGCGCCAGATTGTGGAGTTCTTCAAGGTCTTTTTGTGTATAGGGATGATGATCAGGAAAACTTACACTCTCGACGAGCTCCGCCCCTGATTTCTTTAAAGCTTCAAAAAATTTCTCTGGTCGTCCAATCCCGGCAAAGGCAAGGAGGGGGCCATGAGGCGGCAGCCCCTCTGGTTCAGGCCAGGCATAAAAGACTGGTTTTTGAAAAGATGGTAAAGCCAGCATACTTTTAAGGCTTTCAGCCTGTTCTTCATCAGCCTGACCGGATCGCATCACAAGAAGGGCGTCACAACGCTTAAAGGCTGTGTGAACAGGTTCCCGCAAAGGACCAGCGGGGACAACACACCCATTCCCAAAACCCATCACAGCATCCACAACAAGAAGAGAAACATCCTTATAAAGCTGAGGGTTTTGAAAACCATCATCCATAATAATGAACTTCCCCCCCGCTTTTTCAATAGCCCGTGCCCCTTCAGCGCGATGACGGGAAATCCAGACAGGCAGGGTTTGAGACAGCATAAGAGGCTCATCCCCCACATCCCGGACTGTATGCTTTTGAGGGTTAACATGCAAAGGCCCTGACAAACGCCCCCCATAGCCACGTGAAAGAATATGAGCGTCAACACCCTGCTGGCGAAAATCTTCTGCTATAGCACGCACAAGAGGGGTCTTTCCTGTTCCCCCTAAAGAAATGTTTCCCACACAAAGAACAGGAACAGAGGCCTGATAAGCCCGGGTTTTTGTAAAACGCCATGCCGCAATCCCTGCATAAATCCAGGAGAGAGGCTTTAAAAGCGTGCGTAAAACAGGGGCTGCTTCCCGTCCCTGCGTTTTCATCCAAAAATCAGGAGGGTGCATGAAAGACCTCAGATAAACTTGCATCACAGGACGCCTCGGGAAGAAAAGATAAACATGCCTCAACCACCTGCCTGAACGCCCCCTCTGCCAGATGGGCAGGTTCACGTGCTGCTCTCACCTGATCATCACGCATTTTCTCATCTCTCAGAAGGTTTTCAACTGTTGTCGCCAAATCATCAGATCCCATAACACGCCGCACGGCGTTTGCATTCTCCAGTGTCTTATACGCCTCCTCAAAACTCTCCGTATAAACCCCTGTGATAAGGGCAGATCCTGCACGCGCGGCTTCATAAGGATTGTGTCCTTTATAAGAGGAAAAAAGGGACCCCCCTATAAACGCAACAGAAGCCAGCCGGTAAAACAGATCAAGCTCACCCAGCGTATCGATAAGACAAACTTTTATCTCTGGTGTTACAGGTTGTTGTGTTGTCCGTCTGACAAGAGAAAAACCCTGCGTTTTGATCATGTGCTCAACACTATCACAGCGCTCCGGATGACGCGGTGCCAGAAAGAGAAGGGTTTCCGGCTGTGTTTGTAAGATCTTGTGATGCGCCTGAAGAATAAGCTCCTCCTCCCCTTCATGTGTACTGGCAGCACACCAAACAGGGCGGGAGCCCAGCTGATCACGGAAGGCCCGCACATGCGCAGGATGTGTGACGTCATACCCCTGCCCGGCCTTCAGGCTCCCCAAAGCCTGAACGGGGCGCCCCAAAAGAGACTGAAGACCCTCAGCAGTTGCAGGGTCATCTGCCAGAATGAGCCTGAATGCACCAAGGAGCTCCTGTAGAAAATGGGGAGCACGCTGCCAGCGTTTTAAAGACGAGGCATTCATCCGCGCATTCACAAGGGCCAGAGGCAAGCCCGTTTTATGGGCTGTGAAAAGAAGATTAGGCCAAAGCTCCGATTCAAGGAAAATCCCCGCGTCAGGATGCCAGTGTTTTAAAAAACGTCTGACAGAAGAGGGCGTATCAAGGGGGATGAACTGATGTATAGTTTGAGGGGGCATTCTCTCAGCAAGAAGGCGCGCTGAGGTCACAGTGCCTGTGGTTAAAAGCCAGTGAAGATCCGGACGGTGTTGTGCCAGAGCCTTTTGTAAAGACAAAAGGGCCAGCGCCTCCCCTATACTGGCGCCATGCATCCAGACCAGCATACCTTCAGGTCGTGCATGAAGGGCATACCCCAAACGCTCACGCAGGCGGGTTTTATCTTCTTTTCCCTTTTTCATACGAGCTTTAAGAAGAAAAGGCGCCAGCGGCGCCATAAGCCATGTGCCCATCTGGTAGAGCCTGAGCCCACACCTCATACCCTCTCCTCCCGATCCGGCGGTCTCTTATCTTCTTCATCTGCCAAAGGCTCCGGGTGTATGATCTCAGCACCAACCTCACGATCAGCCTCAGCCGTGGCTGTGTTGAGAAGATGTTCTGCCTTAAGACGGAAATTCTCTATATCTTCCGGACTGGCATGACGATCCAGATATAATGGACCAGCCCAGACCATAGCCCCACGCCCAAAAGGCAAAGGAAGGATAAACCTGTCCCAGGACTTAAAAACAATCCGCCGACTGGTGGCCCAGGCCATGGCGATAAAAGGCTCACCTGTTGCCTTACAAAGCCTGATGGTTCCTTCTGTCATCCGCATACGTGGGCCACGTGGGCCATCGGGGGTTACACATACAGCATATCCCTGTCTGACATCTTTTATCATCAGGCGATAAGCATTTTCTGCGCCCTTTTGTTTTTTATCTTTTTTTTTATTGTGTTTGGATCCCCGGATCACTCTGGCTCCTGCAAATATGGCACTGTTGGCGATAAACTGACCATCAGGCGAAAGAGAGATGAGAAGACTCTGAGGTTTCAGTTTTTTTGGCCAGAGATGGACACTCATCAAAATACGGCCGTGCCAAAATCCAATAACTGCTCCGGCATCTGTGTTCTCCAGATTCTCTTGTCCGATAACCTTCCAGCGCGTTGTCTTCTGCACAAAACTAATATACCAGACCAAAAGCAGGCCAAGAATTTTTTGTGTCAGCGTGTGGCGTAAGAATTTTTTAAACATCAATCTCTATCTGACCTTTGTGGTTTTCTACGTCCTGAAGACAGGAAAAATATACCTCTCTTTTTTCTTCATCTCCTGCGCCATCAACACCCTCACTCACAAGCATAAAAAAACAGGTCTCAAGATACAAGTCTTCGCATCATAGTGAACAGAACTTTAAGACACTGAATAAGCATATCGCAAATAAAATTTGAAAAACAACGTAAAACATGGCATGAGACTACACCCCTCACCCAGCCGGGATATGATTTTTGATAGTGGATATAGATATGACCCCTCAGGACTACCGGAAAGCCTGGCGACATCTTATGCTGGTGGATCATGGTTTTTTGCGTGTTCTTTTTCAGAATAAACATGAAATTGCTCCGGGTGTATGGCGGAGCAATCAACCAAGCCCACGTCAGCTGAAAGCCTGGCGGGATAAGGGTATTGTGAGTATTGTTAACCTTCGTGGTCCCAACCCTCATGCTTATGCTCTGGAAAAACAGGCCTGTGAAGATCTTGGCCTCAAGCTTATCAATTTTCGTGTCTGGTCACGCGATACCCCTTCTAAAGAAACGATCAGAGGGGCAAAAGAGCTTTTTGAGACAGTTGAAAAACCTTTTGTGATGCACTGTAAATCTGGCGCCGACCGGACAGGCCTGATGGGAACTCTTTATAAAATTCTTGCAGAAAACCGCCCTGTTGAGGATGCTATGGAACAGCTTAGTCTTAAATATCTTCATATGCGTCAGGGGAAAACAGGGATTATCGATTACACCTTCCAGCGCTATCTTGAAGACACGGCCAAAACACCCCTCAGTTTTCTGGACTGGGTTGAAAAGGTTTATGATCCCGCAGCTGTAAAGCGCGATTTTATGGCCTCCTGGTGGGGAACATTGTTGACAGATAAAATCTTCCGTCGCGAATAAATTGATGTTCCTATAAGGGATGATGTCACCCTTTATGATAAAATTTTCAACAAGGGGTGTTGACCCCCTGACCTAATCAGCAAAGACAGACGAATTCAGATAAAATCTTATCACTTTGTTATGAACAAAACCCTTGCGTAAAAAAGCTTCTATAAATGCACATGACCCCGAAATACCTTCCCTTTAAACTTATCAACATCACAACACACACATAAGCCCCGCTATCAGGCCACACAGTTTTATCTTTATAAATGAGATAGATTTTTTCCTCTAACGTCCCGACTCTCCTGATAAAAAATTTATCTTCCAAAACAATCATGTTTTTTTATGATTTCATTCTTTAAGATGGTGCTTTATCATGAATGAAGCGCCGGACATGTTCAGGAAAATTAATTACCCAAACCTGTATTCAGGTTAAGTACCGTAAACTTGTGAACAAGAAAGTTTAAAAGGGGTAAAAAAACACACCTTAATCAGATCCCCACATTTTTCCTGATAAAGCTGACCTTTAAAAATATGTCCGGAGACCGGTTTGGATACAGGCCCCGGAGAACATAAAAAAATAAAAAAGAGTCTCTATTTTTTTAAGCTGGCGAGAATAAAGGGTGCAGGTCCACCCCACAAAACCTTCAGGTGTTCAGGGGAAGGTGCAAAATCCTTTGCGTGAACATATTTATTGAACGTATCTGCTGATATAAGCTGGTCTGCATCCCTGAATTTTTTAATCTTTGTCCATTCCTTTTTATCAATTTTTTTACCGCGCACCAGTCTCTCCCCCACACTCTGAAAACAATAGGCCAGGTTTTTATTCTGAAGATGTGGAAGATTCTCTTTGTCGATATAGTGTTCAATGGATATTTCTAAAAGTACACGGAACAGAACTGAAATTGCATTTGGATGCTTTTCTATAGACAGGTGAAATTGTAGCTCTTCCCAAATTGCCCTATGCCTTTCCATTTCTCCTGTCCATTCAATACCAAATTCTTCTTGTGGTATCAGCGTTGTGTTTTTGGGAGTTTGAGGCTGTGGTTTTAGCCTGGGTCTGGAGGATTTGTCCCTAGGTTTTTGCTTGTTTGTCGAAGAGTCTTTATCTTCGTATACATCGTCATGTTCTGGCAAAAAACCTTCCCTATCCAGACGGTCCAGATATTTCCGTTTTCCGCTAGAATTCCATATATCTCCAAGAACCACTGCACCATATGCAAAATCGTTTGCAATTTTTTGAAGTGCTTTCAAAACCTCATCCGGATGGTGCGTATAATACCATTTTTTCTTCCTGACACTAAAGCCAACAGGGCTTCGGAACTCTTCAGCAGAGAAAAAACGGTTTATGTTGGATCGGGGTATCTTTTTATCTGGAAGCATACCCGCGTCTTCCAAACGACTCTCTATTTCGTCTGCAACGTTGAAACCTGATTTCTTACCGGTTCTTGTAACAAAATTATCTTTCATGCGGTCATTCCATTTAGATTGACCAACTCCTTCTAGTGTACCTGTATGCCTACGGTACAAAATTTCATCAACTGTATCTCTGTCACGTTCAACCCAGCACTGAATGCTCTCTGGAAAACTCCCTTTCCATCCGCATCGAAGCTTCTCAAAGTATCTCTGCAAATCTGTTGTAGGTGCCTTTGAGGGATGGTCCAGCAATTTCAGGCACGTTACACGCCTGTTACCATCGAGAACAACAAAGTTCCCCTTGTCTGTGAACACCAGAGGAGGCTCATAGACTTTTCCCATTTCGGCAATATCCCTTGCCAGGTTTTTCATATGTCTTTCATGATTCCTGAAAAGCCACGCAATTGCAGCTGTTTCATGTTCAAGTTCACCGTGCCTGTCATTGGATCGATTTACTTGCAAGTCACTGATTTTTATGCTTTTTAATTCCATAAAATACTACAATATTAAATAATTTTATCCTGGGAACAGACATAAAAAGAATGAGGGAACAAATTTTATCACAATCTTCAATTTTTTAAAAGGGAAACTGGCTGCAAAACCCAGAAATGTCGTTGGAAATTTATTGCCTGACCAGGCTATGTTGTCATATAAACACAATCCGGGTTTTCAGCGAAAAACAGGTTAATGGCGGTGTATTGACCCCCTTTGGGTTCGAATCCTCTACACCCACCATTGTGTTGCAACAAATAACTGCCCTAAAAACAATAGAAAGCAAGTTTTATGTTGCAACGCCTTGTGCGGATTTGATTTCCGTTCTTGGCATAGCTTCAATCATAGCGGCGAAAGTACGGTACTAATCGCAAGTTCGAATCCCTGTTTGGAATTCATTGGAAACGGACAATCGCTGCAAAATATGCGGTGATTAAGACTGCTATTCACCGCATCATTAAATCTTCTGAGCGATGTAAAAGCCGTAGCTGAGGTAACTCTGATATTTTTTGTAGAGGGAAACCTCCACTTTTTCAGACTCAATGATTGCTCGGGCATCATCAGAGTTATGCCTATCAAGGAAGGCATCGTAAGCATTTTCCAGTGGTGTGTAGTAATTATCCATCCAGCAAGATTCAGGGAGTGGGAAATAGCCCTTTAAGAGAAAGTCTTGAGCTTCAAGAACCTTAATCTTTTCTGAGGTAACAGCAATCTCAGGATATTCTGCATCCCAATGTTGCTGTATTTCAGCGGGACGTTCTTTGGTCAACCATGTGATTTCAGAAGCTGCCAATATGCCACTGGGCTTTAGGAAGCGCTTGAAATAGTCCACGCCTTTGGCAAAGCCCATATTGTAAATGGCTCCTTCAGCCCAGATAACATCAAGACTTCCTTCTTCAAAAGGCAGCTCTTCCATTGGGCCTGCCAGCGTTGTGATCTTATCAGCAACTCCATGCTTTTTTGCATCGGCGTTCAAGATATCCAGAAAGTCCTGAAACAGATCAACTGCTGTTATATCGGCGTTTAAGTGTTCAGCTAATGTAAGCGTTGAGGCTCCGGTACCGCAGCCAATATCGACTATTTTTAAAGTCTCAGATCTGCCCGCCAAACCTGCCAACTGCAATGCCTGTATGGTTTGTTCATCGCCACCCGGGCCTTGGCGTTTGTTGCCTTTGTGCAGATCAATCAGTAAATCGTAGTTCATGTCCTTATCCTATCTTATTTGAATACCCATCCAGCCAGCAGAATGTATTTACCAATTTCATCTGCTCTACAGTACCACATGGAATTTCCAGCAACTTGGGATTGGCAACCACCACCGCTAAACACTGTGCGCGTGAGACGGCAACATTCAGGCGGTTCTTGCTGTAGAGAAACTCAATGTTGCGCGGAAGATCTTCGGCGCTGGATGTCACCATGGAAATCAGCACGATGGACGCTTCTTGGCCTTGGAACTTATCAACGGTGCCAACCTTAGCATTATCCGGTAGGATGGAGCGCAGATAGTTCACCTGCACATTGTATGGCGTGACCACCAGAATATCGTCCTCGGTGATCGGGCGTGTGGTGCCATCACGGTCGGTAAATTCTTGACCGATCAAGGTATCATATTTGGCTTTGATGATTTCGCCTTCCTCCACGCTTTTTTGTGAGCAGCCTTCATGCTCTGCCGGGATCATGCCAATCCCCTCACTGGGCAGTTCAGCGCCTTGCAGATTTAGACTGCGTTCGCCGGTACTCTCATGAGCTGTCAGGCGGCCATCGTAAAAGGCATCAGAAATAAACTGGCAGATGCTTGGACGCATGCGGCGTGTCTGACCAAGGAAAATACCGCGCTCAGCCGGAATCGTAGAATGATCGCCCAACAAGAATTCCAGCACTGACAAGCCAGCCTCCCCCGGATGAATGCCTTGGATGGGCTGCCCCAGCTGCATCTGATCCCCCACCAGAATGATGTTCTTGGTCGCTGTAGCCATGGCAACCACATTGGCCGTGGCAACTTGTCCGGCCTCGTCAATGAACAGATAATCAAGCTGACCATCAAAGTGCTGGCTGGCAAAAGTCCAAGCTGTGCCTGCAAAGAGATCAGCGCCAAGGCTCATATTATCAGTCTTGGTTTCTGAGCGGATAAATTGCCCATCAAAGATGGTCTCGTCATTCCCACCGCTGGCTTTCTTGATGCCATGGAAATGCACGCCTTTTTCAGCAGCAACGCTCTCCACTTTTTCCAGTAAATTATGAATGGCTTTGTGTGAGTTGGAGGTAACCCCGATTTTCTTGCCACGTCTGATCAGGTCCACAATGATATGGCTGCTGGTATAAGTCTTACCTGCACCCGGTGGGCCTTGAATAAAGAGATAGCTGTTTTCTAACGCAGCTATGGCTTCCAGCGCATCGCCTTGCAGATCGTCCGAGGTGATAACCGCTTCACCCGCTTGTTTACCCTGAATGCGCGGTACATTTCGTGCCAATAGTTCTGTCGCGGCGTGAGTGCCTTCCGGCGCTTCCAGCACATGATCAGCATAGCGATAAATCGCTGAGCGGATGATCTTGCTGTCAATTGGTCCCGGCGGGCCAATCGATAGGCTTTCCGGCAATGGCTCTTTGTTGGCCCCGCGCTTGATCTTGACGATGCAGGCATCTTCATCAATCTCAACTATAGTGCCCGCATTTTCCATCACAGCGATGTCAACGGCCTGAGCGCCAACCTTCAGTTTGTATTCCTGTGATGGGAAGCGGTAGCTGTATATCAGAGAGCGCTTTTCAGGCTCGGGGCTGCCAATTTGCTGCAAGCCGCCCAGACATTCAGTGTCATCAATCAGCTCATCTTCAAATTTGTTCTGGCGTTCAAAACTGCTCCACCATTGTGGTTTGGCTTCTCGGTTATGAAACTCCAGCAGATGCGACAGCCGCTCATTGATCGGCGGCGGGCTTTCTTCTGTCACACCAAGGCGGCTTTGGTAATCCTCATATTCGATTTCCCAATCCTTGCGCTGCAGCTCTTCTTCCTCGGCATATTCAGGCAGGTCCTTAAACCATGGTGCATCTTCTGGCTTAAGCGTCAGCAGCCAATCCCGCAGCAAGTGCGTGGAAACGCAATCCACCTCGTTATAATCAGAAATCTCTTGCAGCAATTCATCAGCACCTGTTTCGCGCCATGCGTTGTAAACGATGATGCTATCGGCAGCGGTTGCCACAGCATTGGCCCGCTTGTCCATATAGAAGGTTTCCATGTTCTTGATGGAATAGCCGGGTTCAGAGGTACGAATGCTCTCACGCACCACAAGATACAGATCGACGAATTTCTGATTGCGAAGCAGATTATCCAGCTGCTCTTCACACACAGCATAACGGCAGGCCAAGCGTTTCAGGGCTTTGGTTTCATAGTGGTTATAATGATAGATATGGGCGTGCGGATGTTTGGCCAAATGGTCAGCCAGAAACGCCATGAAGCGTTTGAAGGTCTCTTTCTCTTCTTCATGATCATGCCCCCAAAACGGAAGGAAAAGCTCCTTGCCATCTTTGAAATAATAGACCCCAAACAAATACTCCAAGCCATTCGGATAAAGTGGATCGCCTTCCATATCAAAGAACAGGTCGCCATCATCCGGCACAGGCATGCGGGTAAAGCCCTTGCCCTGAGGGAACGGGATGATTTCGCACTTATTCTCACCAGTGGTGGCTTTGTGATGTTGCAGGACGGCTTGCGAGCGCAAACGCAAAAACACATCACGACTAAGATCTAGAATTTTGGTGTCAGGCGCTGTGGTGGCCAGTTCAGCAACAGTGCGGATGCCAGCCTTACGTAACTTGTCCATCTGTGAGCGCTGAATATTGGCCACAAGGCTTAAATGATCATCTTGTTCCCACTGCGCTTTGCAGCCTTCACGCCATGGGCAGAAATTACAATGACCGCAAGGCTCAGGATATGAGTCTGCTGGCAGGTTTTGCAGATAGGTTTCAAAACGACCTTTGGCGCGGGTGTAGTAATAGAAAAAATCAGCCACGCGGAAGCTGTTTTTCATGGTCACCCAGAAACAAATGCATATCAGCCGGGCGCAGTCCCTGCAGATCGGTCAGCAACTCGGAATAGACACAAAGCTGCATGATATGCTTGGGCTCGGCTGTTCGTGACAGTTTAGTATCCAGCACCTCATAGCTAAAATCACCTAAGTCGGACGGCGTGGCGCACTTGATCAGGAAATCAGCATCACCCCGCCAAGGCGGCGCAAAGAACACGGCCTGATAAATCACATCCGTACCGGACTGCATAGCCTCCAATGTCAGCTGGGCGCAGTCTTGCAGGTTACGATCTTTGGGGATTTCAACGACAGACTTGCCTTCGTCTTTGAGCTGCTGGAGATAAGACGCCTCATGCTCCAAGCCCTTTTGCTGCAGCAGCTGAGCAGTCGTGCTAGCCTCGGCCTTGTCCATGCTCTCGCTCAACGCCTTCACATCAAGGAAGCTCGCATGGTGACACCCCAAAAAGGTGACCAAGTCCGATGGTGAGTAGAGAATCTGATCGTTACCGTATTGCTGCATATTATTTTTACAAAAACGCTATTACTGTATTTTTATAGTTGACACGCAGAACATCCTGCGATACATTTATGATAACAGTAATCGAATTACAGGGTTTTGTCGAGATGATTTTGAAGTTAAAAGATATAGCAATGGTTTCATCGGGAGTGACGTTTCGCTCTCGGATTGAGGCATCTAAGGATGGTAACGTTAGGGTCATTCAGATGAAAGACCTTGGTGACGACAACTTCGTGCACTTGAGCGAAAGCATCCACATCGACCATGCTAAGCCTAAGCCGAATCAGCTTGCCAAGCTAGGGGATATTATTTTCCGCTCTCGTGGCCAGACAAACACTGCAGCACTACTTAATGAGGACGTGGAGAGCACAATCGTGGCTGCTCCATTATTCCGTGTGCGGCCAGATATAAAAAAGGTTGTACCAGAGTTTTTGCTTTGGTGGATCAACCAACCGTCTTCGCAGTCTTATCTCGCGTCCAGATCAAAAGGCACCATGGTCAAGATGGTCAGCAAGCAAGGCTTGGAAGATTTAGAAGTCAATCTGCCCTCATTAGAGCAGCAAAAAAAAGTGGCTGAGTTTTTCAGTCTCTCCATGCGAGAGCAGCAACTCTTAGAAGAGATTAAAAATCGCAAAGCGATCTACACCCAAGGAATTTTAATGCAGATGACATCGTTGAACACAAATAAGTTAACAGGAGCACAGAAATGACAAATGAACCCATTAAACAACAAGACGTGAACAACGCTGCCTGGGCTGCTTGTGACACCTTTCGTGGCGTGATGGATGCAGCTGGTTACAAGGATTATATTCTCGTGATGCTGTTCCTGAAATACATCTCGGATGTATGGAAGGATCATTATGAGGAATATCGTAAGCAATATGGTGATGACGATGTGCGTATTCGCCGCAAGCTAGAGCGTGAACGCTTTATCCTGCCGAAAGATGCAAGTTTTTACGACCTTTATGAAAAGCGCAATGAAGCCAATATTGGTGAGCTGATTAACATCGCGTTGGACTCAATTGAGACATCCAATAAAAGCAAGCTCGAAGGCGTGTTCCGTAACATTGATTTTAACTCAGAAGCTAATCTGGGCAAAACCAAGGACCGTAACCGCCGCCTGAAAATGCTGCTGGAAGACTTCCACAAGCCTCAGCTTGATATGCGCCCAAGCCGCATTTCTGAAGATGTTATCGGTAATGTTTATATTTACCTGATCGAACGCTTTGCCTCTGATGCAGGTAAAAAGGCTGGGGAGTTCTACACCCCGCACAAAGTATCAGAGCTAGTTGCCAAGCTGTGCAAGCCAAAGGTTGGCGCACGTATTTGTGACCCGGCCTGTGGTTCTGGCGGCTTATTGATTGAGGCAGCCAAGGCTGTGGGTGACCGCAACTATTCTATCTACGGAATGGACGTGAACGGCAGTACATGGGCGTTGTGCCGCATGAACATGTTCCTGCATGGTGCCGACTCTGCCCGAATTGAATGGTGTAATACGCTGACCTCACCAACACTGGTGGAAAATGATCGCCTGATGAAATTCGACAATATCGTCGCAAACCCGCCATTCTCGCTTGATAAGTGGGGCGCTGACGAAGCTGAGGCTGACACATATAACCGCTTCTGGCGCGGCGTGCCGCCAAAATCAAAAGGTGACTACGCCTTTATCAGTCACATGATTGAAGCAGCCGTCGAAAAAGAAGGTCGCGTTGCCATTGTTGTGCCGCATGGTGTTCTCTTCCGTGGCGCAGCTGAAGGACGCATCCGCGAAAAACTGATCAAAGATAATTTGCTGGATGCCGTCATTGGCCTGCCGGGTAATCTGTTTCCAACAACATCAATCCCGGTCGCTATTTTGATCTTCGACCGCTCCCGTGAGAAAGGCGGTGTCAATGAAAACCGCAAAGATGTTCTTTTCATTGACGCCAGCCAAGATTACCAGCCGGGCAAAAACCAAAATGCCCTGATGGATGAAAATATGGAGAAAATCCTAAACGCCTACGAAGCGCGTCAGAGACAAGAAAAATATGCTCATTTGGCAAGCTATGACGAACTGAAAGAAAATGACTTCAACCTGAATATCCCACGCTATGTCGATACCTTCGAAGAAGAAGCAGAAATCGATATCGAAGCCGTTCAGCAAGAAATCGACACGCTTGAAGGTGAATTGGCAGAAGTACGGGGCAAAATGGCTAACCTTCTAAAGGAGGTGGCAGCATGAGCAAGAAAGAATCAAAAAGCCTAACTGTTCAAGATGAAGTCACAGAGTTCCTGCTCTACACCGCTCCGGGGGGCGACATAAAAGTCGAGGTCATCCTAAACGATGAAACCATATGGCTGACGCAACAGCGTATGGCAGACCTATTTGGCGTACAGCGCCCCGCCATAACTAAGCATTTGAAGAATATATATGAATCGGGTGAACTGGACGAGGAAGGCACAAGTTCCATTCTGGAACATGTGGGGGAGACCGGGCAGACTTACCCAACAAAATATTATAATCTCGATGCAGTTATCTCGGTCGGCTACCGTGTAAATTCATCCCAAGCCACCCAGTTCCGCATTTGGGCAACCCAGCTCCTAAAAGAATATATCATCAAAGGGTTTGCCATGGATGATGAGCGCTTGAAAAACGGGCGTTATTTCGGGAAAGACTACTTTCAGGAGCTGCTGGAACGCGTCCGTTCTATCCGCGCAAGTGAACGTCGTGTTTATCAGCAAATCACTGATATTTTTGCTGAGTGTAGTATCGATTATGACCCCAGGTCAGAAACAACCAAGCTGTTTTATGCCCATGTGCAGGACAAATTCCATTATGCCATCACAGGGCAAACCTCTTCAGAGAAGATTTTCCATTCAGCAGATAGCGATAAGCCATTAATGGGCATGATGACATTTAAGAATGCGCCGAATGGTCGTGTTCTGCAATCTGACACGACTATTGGAAAAAACTACCTGTCCGAAGATGAAATACGCCGTCTGGAACGGGCAGTATCTGCTTTCTTTGATTATATTGAAGGCATTATTGAACGTCGCAATACCTTTACCATGGAAGGCTTTGCCGATAGCGTGAACAAGTTCCTTGAATTCAACGAATATCAGGTACTGGAAGGGTACGGCAAAGTAACCCGCAAACAGGCCGAAGAGAAAGCACTGGCTGAATATGAGAAGTTCAACAAGCTACAAAAAATAGAATCTGATTTCGACAAGCAGGTCAAAGCCCTTGAAAAACAACACAGGAAGCAGGTCAGATCGGGGGTTGAGGATGAATAGAACATCTGTCAGATCAAGTAATATTGCCAGTGTTGGTTATGAGAATGACACGCTTGAAATCGCATTTGTTGATGGTGGCGTGTACCAGTATTCCAATGTGCCTGAACATGTTTACCAAGGCCTGATGTCTGCGGCTTCCAAAGGGCGCTATTTCCACAACCACATCAAAGACAGATATCAGACAAGAAAAGTGGGGTGGTAGTATGGGCAATGTGAAAATTAGCGATATCACAAGTTTTGTTACCAGCGGCTCTCGCGGATGGGCTTCATTTTATGCAGATTCTGGTGCATTGTTTCTACGCATGACTAATCTACCCAAGAATGGGATAAAGCTGCTCTTAGACGACAACAAATATGTTCAACTGCCTGAAAAGTCGAATGAAGGCAAAAGAACAGCGGTTCAAGATGGTGATATTCTGATATCAATTACCGCTGAGCTTGGGAAAATTGGATTTGTAGAAAAACTCCCTGATTCTGAAGCATATGTGAATCAACACGTATGTTTAGTTCGTCCCATTCAAGACAGGTTGAGTCCTAAGTTTCTAGCATATTATTTGAGCTCTCAAGCTCAACGTAATTTGTTAAACAGGCTTAATGACTCTGGCGCAAAGTCAGGTCTCAACCTGTCAACAATCGCAAAGTTTCCAGTTAACCTCCCAGATAGGAAAACGCAAGAATTCATTGTCAATACTCTGGAACAATGGGACACGGCCATTGAAAAAACCGAAGCGCTGATTAATGCTAAAGAGCGTCAGTTCGGCTGGTTGGTCACGAGATTAATCAATAAATCCGGACACAAGAAAAAACAGCTTTCTGATTTTATCTCAGAAGTTTCTGTGAGAAATCGTGGTAACAAGATTGATCGCGTATTGAGTGTTACCAACCACAGTGGATTTGTATTGCCTGAAGATCAATTTGAACGCCGTGTGGCGAGTGCGAATGTAAGTAATTACAAAGTCGTACAGCAAGGCCAGTATGCCTATAACCCATCACGTATTAATGTGGGTTCCATTGCACGATTAGATGCTTGGGACAACGGAATATTAAGCCCGATGTACACAGTCTTTAAGCTGGACCAGAAAATAGCGAATAGCGATTATTTCTTACACTGGCTTTCATCAAGCGAAGCAAAGCAGAGAATTAAAAAGAGCGCACAAGGAAGCGTACGTGAGACGGTTAGTTTCGGTGATCTAGGGGCAATTCCAATTTGCCTTCCTGAACTTTCTGTTCAGCAAAATATAGCGAACACCCTCAACACAGCTCAACAGGAAATCACCCTCCTCAAAAAGCTGGCCGATCAATATCGCACGCAAAAGCGTGGGCTGATGCAAAAGCTGTTGTCTGGCGAATGGCACATTAAAAACAAGGAGGTCGCGTAATGTCAGGGAGTAATACACAAGGCTTTTGTTCTAACGAAAAATATCTGTCGCAAATTCCTGCACTGCAGGAGCTTATCGCGCTAGGGTATGAGTATCTCTCGCCTGAACAAGCATTGGCGATGCGTGGCGGTAAAAACAGCAATGTGTTGTTGGAAGGCGTGCTGCGTGAGCAACTGAAGAAATTCAACCGCATCCACTACAAGGGTAAGGACTATCATTTCTCGGAAGCCAATATTCAGGAAGCCATCCAGAAGATCAAAAACGTCAAATATGACGGGCTGCAAAAAACCAATGAGGTTATCTATGACCTGATTACCCTTGGTACAGCACTGGAGCAGACGGTTGAGGGTAACAGCAAAAGTTTTAACCTGAATTATATCGACTGGAAAACACCGTCCAACAACGTGTTCCATGTCGTGCCGGAATTTGCCGTGGAGCGTAACCGCAGCGTGGAGACGGCCAGACCGGACATTGTTCTATTCGTCAACGGCGTTCCTTTGGCCGTGATTGAATGTAAATCCCCCAAGGTGGAAGTTGAGCAGGCCGTTTCGCAAAACATCCGCAATCAGGGTGATGAATACATCCCGAAACTGTTCACCTATGTGCAATTGGTGATGGGTGTGAATAAGAATGCGGCTCAGTACGCAACTGCAGGTACACCTGCCAAATTCTGGGGTGTGTGGAATGAGCTGGAAGACAAAGAAGACAAGATCACCAAAATCATCAATACGCCTTTAAGTGATGATCAAAAAAATGCGCTATTCTCTGGTGAATTTGCGCCTGCGCGTGGGTTTTTTGATGCGTTAGAAAATGAGGGCGAGCGCATGCTCACCGAACAGAACAAAGCGCTTTACAGCCTTTGTCGTCCGGAAAGGCTGCTGGAACTGACCTATCGCTTTACGCTGTTTGATGCGGGAATTAAGAAAATTGCGCGTTACCAACAGTTCTTTGTGATCCGTTCCACGGTTGAGCGTATTAAGCGCCGCGACCGCGAAGGCATTAGAACAGGTGGTGTTATCTGGCATACGCAAGGTTCTGGTAAATCTCTAACCATGGTAATGCTGACACGAGCACTTGCCCTGGATACAGAAGTTGTAAATCCGCGCATCATTCTTGTAACGGACCGTGATGATCTGGATAAGCAGCTGGGCAATACGTTTGCTGCCTGCGGCCTTTCTAAAGAACGCGCCACATCAGGCCGCAACCTTGTGAAACACCTAAAAGAAAAAGTAGGCATTATCACCACGCTCATTCACAAATTTGATAAGGGCTGGGCATCGGAAAAATATGTCGATGAATCCCCGGATATTTTTGTGCTGGTGGATGAAAGTCACCGGACAAACTTTGGCTCGCTTGCTGCCAGAATGCGCCAGATGCTGCCCAATTCCTGCTATCTGGGCTTTACAGGCACACCGCTGCTGAAAAAAGAGAAGAATAACTTCTCAAAATTTGGAGGGCTGATTGAGCCGCATTATTCCATCAAACAAGCGGTGAAAGACAAGGCTGTACTGCCATTGCTCTATGAAGGCCGTCACGTAGAGATGGAGCAAAATCAAGCGACCATCGACCTATGGTTTGATCGTCACACATCAGATTTAAACAAAGACCAGCAGGCTGACCTGAAAAAGAAATATGCCCGCGCCGAAATGCTGAATAAATCCGATCAGGTGATTTATATGCGGGCCTTTGATGTCAGCGAGCATTATCGCGCCAACTGGCAAGGCACAGGCTTCAAGGCTCAGCTTGTGGCTCCAAGCAAAGCAGCTGCGCTTAAATATCATGAGCACCTTAAGGATATTGGTTTTGTTACATCAGAAGTAATTATTTCCCCACCGGATACTCGTGAAGGTCATGAGGAAGTGGATGAAGGCCCAACAGATGAGGTTGGCAAGTTCTGGGATAAAATGATGAAGCGCTTTGGTTCCGAAGAGGAATATACCAAGCAGCTCATCAACCAGTTCAAATATGGTGAAGAACCAGAAATTCTGATCGTTGTTGATAAATTGTTGACCGGCTTTGATGCCCCAAAGAACACAGTTCTTTATCTGTGCCGCACGCTGCGCGAGCATACCTTGTTACAGGCCATTGCCCGCGTGAACCGCTTACACGAAGGCAAAGACTTCGGGTATATCGTTGACTATGCCAGTGTTCTGGGTGAGCTGGATAAAGCGCTAACCATGTATGATGCGTTTGAAGGCTTTGACGAAGAAGACCTTTTAGGCACGCTGACTTCGGTTAACGAAGAAGTGCAAATGCTATCGCAACGCTATTCTGATTTATGGGATGTCTTCCGAGAAGTCAAAAACAAGCATGATGAAGAATCTTTCGAGGTTCTTCTGGCAGATGATGAGCTACGTGAGGATTTTTACGAAAGACTGGCTGAATATAGTAAAACCCTCGGGATTGCGCTTTCAACTGATAAATTCATCATGGAAACGGATGAAGCCAAGCTACGAAACTATAAGTCTGATCTGAAACGATTCCAAAATCTGAAAAAATCAGTAAAGCTGCGCTATGCAGAGGCCATCGACTACCGTGATTACGAGCCTAAGATTAAAAAACTGCTCGATACGCATATTCAGGCCAATGAGGTTATTCAGCTGAATGCGCCTGTCGATATTTTTGACGATCAAAATTTTGATGCTGTCAAAAAAGGGCAAGGTATCCACTCTGGTAAATCAACCGCTGCCAAGGCTGACACCATCGCTCATGCGACGAAGAGGGTCATCAACGAAAAGATGGATGAAGACCCCGCGTTTTATGAGAAGTTTTCAAAACTGATTCAGCAAGCCATTGATGACTTTAAAGCGCGTCGTATCTCTGATCTCGATTACCTTAACAAGGTTAGTGATATTCGTGACTCAGTTGTTTCGAAAAAGCATGATGACGTACCAGAAAGCATCAGCGGTAATGATGAAGCATGCGCCTACTATGGTGTAATCAAGCCATATTTCATGAAATATGAGGCAGAAACACAGGAGATTGAGTCTGTATCCGCAGAAACATCTCTGGCTATTCAGCGCATTATTGAAGATCATTGGAAGGTTGATTTCTGGACCGATGATGATGCTCAAAAATCTGCCATTAACGATATAGACGACTTCCTTTATGACGAGGTTAAAGACAAGTTTGATATGGCGTTAAGTTTAGAGAAAATGGATGAAATCATTGAAAAAACGATGCAGATAGCCAAAAGCAGGAGGCATGCATAATGAAAAGTATTGCCTGCACCATCAGCTACGGCAAAACAGAAATTGACTACGAACTTTTGATGATGAACCGTAAATCGTTAGAAATTGCGGTTCATCCTGATAAAAGTGTGGTGGTCAAGGCGCCGAAAACCTCATCGCTTGAAGCTATTGAAGGCAAGATAAAGAAAAGAGCCCGATGGATTAAACGGCAAATTGCTTATTTCAACCAGTTTGATCCAAGGACCCCGGACAGGAAATATGTTGGTGGTGAAAGCCACCTCTATCTTGGTCGAAAATACCGACTTAAAATAGAGGTGTCTGACAAAGATAAAGTGCTTTTGAAAAATGGATATTTCTGTATCGAGGCGACTTCGAGCAAACCGGAGCATATAGAGAAGCTTATGGATTCTTGGTATAGAAGACGGGCGAAGATGTACCTGTCGAAAATCTTTGATGATTGCTGGGACAGTTTCAAAAAAGGAGACCTCAACAAACCAAATCTGAAACTGCAAAAAATGGATAAGCGCTGGGGTAGCTTATCAGGAAAGGGTCAGCTCACGCTTAATGTCAGTCTTATTCAAACGCCCAAGGAGTGTATTGAGTATGTTGTCATTCATGAGCTTTGTCATCTTATCCACCATAACCATGGGGCTGAATTTTATAAATTGCTCGACCGCACATTACCTGATTGGATGAAACGGAAACATAAGCTTGAAATGGCTTTAATTTAAACCGCGTATAATCCAGCTTCTGCAGCCCATCGCCGAACCAGCCCTTTGAGCTTACGTCCATCCGCCCAGACCCAGCGCATCGAATTGACCGTCTGTCAGCGGTACACTGATCAGTCGCAGGACGGTGCTTTCAGCAATAACAACCCTGGCGCAAAAGCTCCCCTGTCTGTACCTCATCAATACCTGCTGAGAACTCCTCATCATCTTTGACGACATAGACGTAGCCGATGGCAGGAGTGCCTGCCGGACAAAAATAAACTTCTCCAACCAACCCCTCAAACCCTTTGATCAGCTCCACTCCATTTTGTGTTATACTCCTCATATTTCTCCTCTTTTCTTGTGATTTTAATCCCAGCTGATAAAATGACCTAGTAAGAAAGCTGGAGGTATGGAAACATGGTGCTCAACCTGGCCAGTGTTGTGGCCCGATTTTTACAGCAGAACCCGGAGCAAAAATTTACCGCCCGGGACATCGCCAACTGGATTTTTGAAACCTATCCGGATGAATGCCGCCAAAAGCAAAAGCGTTCGACCGCAACAGTCAACCCTTTGGACAATGAAACAGCTCTGTTACAGCAGATAGTTGCTGAAATTGGCTCCCAGCGCCCGCGGCTGCAAAAGCGTCATCCGGAAATTAAAACCACGGAAGGTCGTCCCCGGAAGTATTACTTCACTCAACCCATGGACGGTGCCGAGATTGACCACGCGGAGAGCCATAAAGCTTCACCCGCCACAAAGATCAATGGCTCCGTTGTCAAAGAACACGATCTTTATCCGATCCTGTCTGAATTTCTCTGGTCAGAACTTGAGTTATACAGCAAGCGTATTGATGAAAAGCGTTCCCGCAACTCTCGTGGCGCTGGTGGCAACAAATGGCTTTATCCTGATCTTGTTGGCATAGAGGATCTCAGTAGCGACTGGCACCGTGAAATAAAAGATTGCGTTCAACAATATGCTGACAGGAAAACCAGGATCTGGTCCTTTGAGGTTAAGATATTGGTCAACCGCTCAAACGTGCGTGAAGTGTTTTTCCAGACGGTCAGCAATTCTTCATGGGCTAATTTTGGCTATCTGGTGGCCAGCGAGATTGAGGGCGCTGATACCTTAAAAGAACTCCGTATGCTTTCCAGTCTTCATGGTATCGGTTTTATGCGTCTTGATGCCGAAAATCCCTCAGAAAGTCAGATTATGATCCCAGCCAGGGAGCGCAGTGAGGTTGACTGGGATACGGCCAACAGGCTGACCGAAGAAAACAGGGACTTTCTGGACTATATCAAGCTCATCCGCCAGTTTTATCAAACCGGTGACATACATCCGTCCGGCTGGGATATAAAAACTCATCAGGATTAAGTCTTTTCCAGTGTTGCAATAACTTTCAGGTTTTTGCTGCCGTCTTCAAAAATGCCATGCCATTGTTCCTGCCCGGGGACTTCTTTACGCTCAATCATCAGCGTAAAGCCATCAATGCCATACTGCCTGGATGCAGCATAATCTTTCAGCTCATACCAGGATTTACGAGCCAGTGTGGTGGCCATTTTCTTAATAGTATATTCATATGCGTTTAAAGCATTCCATGAAAGTCAGGACGATCCAATGCCAGATGTGCCCTGTGAACTGTTTCCGACTCCTCCGGGGGCCGAGTGGTCAAACATCACCATCAAATTTACATATGGTCACACAGTACGTGCCACCTGCAATTCAGGAAACACCAGAGTTTCTCAGGTTTATAGTTTTACCCAAATGGGAATGGCTGACGGCAGGAGGGCATCACCTAACAAACAGTGGATATTGCTGGAGGGCTTTGCAGATGAAAGAGGTCAGTTCACACAGGAAAACTCACGCGCAAACAGGAATCAAAAAAAGCAAAAGCAGGAACTCAAAAAGGTACTTCAGAAGTTCTTTGGCATCTATGACAGCGATCCATTTGAAAATTTCAAGGATCATAAGCAGCGGGTTTACTACCGTTCTAAGTTCAATATTTCGCCGGATGAATAAAACCGCCACCCATAGACAGTTACAAACGGTACGGGCTGGAAGTCTTGGGTTCCTTGACTAAAAATGCCGTACTGCGTTTTTCCAAGTACGGGTTTTTCAGGAGAGAGCGGATAAGAAAGGAAAAAATAGAGAAAAATGGAGTGTTTTTGGCGGGGCAAGGTCAGGACTTGATGCGCCGGAAAGCCTGCATTTACTGGACCTTTGCGCCGATACGCTATCGGGCATAGCAAGTTTCATTATAAGTCAATGGCGGATGGGGAGGGATTCGAACCCCCGGTACAGTTCCCTGCACTTCAGTTTTCAAGACTGACGCCTTCGACCGCTCGGCCACCCATCCGGTTTTGTAGGATTAGCAAAAAAGGGAGGAGAAAGACAAGGAAAAATTCTGCATAAAAACTATAGCAAAGCCTTCATTGTCTCATGACAGAGCGAATAATGAGCTTCCACAACAAAGCAGCGCATGTTGTCACCATCAACAAGTTAAAACATGTCAAAGAGAGCACCTTAACCTTCCGCCCCTCAAAAGACCACCCTTATAAGATTCCATTTTATGTCTTTAAAACCTCTTCAACTTCACGCAGGGAATACTCCGTCTCAGGCAGGAAACCCTTTTCAGCTATACAGGCATAATGCTGTCAGACCCTGTTAAGATCATGGGCAACACCTTCACTGTCTTGGTAGATTTGACCAGGACGATAGTATACCACATCATGATCCTGCTGAACGTTTTTTTTAAAACAGACGTGTGCCGTATTCCCGTCATGCCCACGCCTTTAACCATTACGGTATAAACTGCCCGGATTGTACTGTGCGCAGACATGCCCCTGTGCCGCAACCTTTTCCTGCCATGTGTATGCCTGCGTATTTTTTTTAACAGCCCGAAGAGGATCACAGGGATGGTTTTGGACCTCTGCATCACCTCCGGGAGCTTTTTTCAGACGTCCCGGATGCCACACATGGTGTAGATGTGTGTTGCCTTTAGTTTCTGTTCGGAAAACATAGTGAGGATTTGCATGTTTTGTGAAACCTCTTTAAAAAGAAGATAAGGATATGTTATTTACAGAGAGAGATCGTGATTCATCTTCATAAAGGCGATTTGCCTGACAATCTTGTTTTTCATGGTGCCATAGCTGTTGATACAGAAACCACGGGCCTGTCCCTGACAAGGGACAAGCTATGCCTTGTTCAGATCTCTGTGGGTGATGGGGAGGCCCATCTTGTCCAGTTTGATCACCACAATTATGCATGTCCCAATCTTAAAAATATTCTTGCCAGCCCTCATGTTGAAAAAATCTTTCACTACGGACGTTTTGATCTTGCCATGATTGCCAAACATCTTGGTGTGTGGGCAGAGCCCATTTTCTGTACAAAGATCGCCTCACAGCTTGTCAGAACCTATACAGACCGCCACGGCCTTAAAGAACTTGTCCGGGAATTTCTTGGCTTTGATCTTTCTAAACAGCAACAAAGCTCTGACTGGGCCATAGGGGAGTTGACAGAAGAGCAGTTACAATATGCTGCTTCTGATGTTCTTTATTTGCATACCATCAAGGACAGGCTAACAGCTATGCTGGAAAGAGAAAACCGGCTTCCTCTTGCCAGAGCCTGTTTCTCTTTTCTTCCAACACGGGCTGCTTTAGACCTTGCAGGGTGGAATAATAAAGATATTTTTGCACATAGTGTGGTTTGAAAAAAGTGAGGCACACTCCCTGCCCCTGACAGAAGCTGGAAAAGGAAAATACATGACTCATCCTTTATGTCCGGAGATATATGTCCAGTCTGTTAAAAAACCAGGACAGTATTCACAACATAAACTCTGTACTGTTAGAGACTCAATACATTCATCACCACCAGCCAGATGAGATAAAACGCTATGATCCAGCCTACTTATCTGAAACATGCACATATCTGGAAAAGAAAACGGGCCTTAACGCTCGGTGCCGCCCGGCGACGCTCTTTTCTGTTGAAGCTTGTTCGACTCTTCCTCATCATAGCAGCAGGTGTACTTGCCCTTTATGTTTTCACCACACTGGTTTTGTCAACACGCCAGAAAAACCCCATGTCCTTAAGTCAGACAACAGCGCCTTCTGAAATGATCAATCCCCGCTTTTCCGGACGCGATGCCGAAGGTGCCCCTTTTCACATGTCAGCACAGCGTGCTGTACGCTCTGCACAATCTGAAGATCTCTTTAACTTACAGGACCCTGTTTTTGTTTTTAATCCTGAAGGAAAAGAACACTTTTCTCAGGTGAAAGCCCAAAGAGGTGTTTATAATCGAAGCCTTAATATTCTCGATCTTTATGATAAGGTTCATTTTCAAACTAAAGAAGGTTATGATTTCTCTACAGAGCATGCCCGTATCTTTCTTCATGAAAACCGTATTGAAGGTAGCTCCCGGGTTCAGGGTTTTGGCCCTTTAGGAAATATTCGCGGGGAAGGCTTTGAAATTACAGACGATTGGAATCGCTATACTTTCAAGGGAGGAGTACGTACAAATATTCAGGATCCACAAGATCAGAAATAACCCCATGACCCGGACTTTACCGTATAGTTTTTTAAGAAAAAATGTGTTGTATAGGTATACGCTCCCTGTTCAGTTTTTATAAGGATGTTCTATGTTGAAGATTTTGAAAAGAAAAATGCATATCTTTTTTATCTGCATGGCAGGGTTTAGTCTGTGGTTCTGCGGGGGTGCAGGTTCTGCCCAGTCCAGACAGATAAAAGTTCCGATTGCTCTTGCTGCAGATAATCAGAAAGTCTTTCAAAAGGAAAAACGTGTTGTTTTGACAGGCAATGTAGAAGTTGAGCAGGGTGAGGAGCGAATAAAAGCCGATAAAATTACACTCTATTATGCTGAAGAGGGCGATAACCTGCCGAATAATATTCGCCGTATTGAGGCTGAAGGTCATGTTTTTTATATCAATCGTGGTGATATTGCCTATGGTGAAAACGGGGTCTATGACGCCCGTGCAGGAACAGTCCTTATCACAGGGGATGTGACCCTTGTCCAGCAGGAACGTAATGTTCTTAAAGGTGATCGTTTGCTGTATAATCTTGCAGACGATACTGTTTTGATAGAGGGTCAGAAAAACCGTGTCCAGGCTGTTTATTATCCTGAAAATTCCTCAAAAAAGTGAGGGACTATCAACACGTCAATCTTCTTCCTACCCTTACCATAAAAAAGATAACGCCCCCAGGATAAAATCCGTAGGGGTGTTTCAGGTTTTTAAATATATGTCTTTTTAAGAACATGTATAGACGGACAGGATCCCTTATCCCGATATTTTTAAGCCCAGCCAGAGCATATGTTCAGTTTTCGCTGATCGCACATGACGGGGCTCACGTGTCATACGCCAGAAAAAACTAAGGTAAGACGAAGGGGAGAGGGATGCAGAAAAACCTGACTGCCACTGAACAGAGCGCCCTGATGGTTCTAAATTTGCAGAGCGTGTCTCATAAAGCCTTTCTCCTGTTGTGCTGAAACCAGTAGGAATATCAAGATCAAGCAGGCCAGACTCAGAACGTAAGGGCTGAGACAGACGTGTCGTGAAAGACCAGGCACCAAAACGGCGCGAAAGGTTTAAAGACCAGGCACTGGCCCAGGGATTTTCTTTCAGTGTAAGACCCGACCTACTTCTCAAATCCGGCCGTGCCAGGCTTGCCTGAATGCTACCATACCAGCCCTGTCCAACAGGACCCTGCCAAAAGAGAGAAATCGCTGGTGTGTTGTTCCCCCCTGACAAGCCAAGCTTATAGAAATTTCTTGTCCCAAACAGGGCCTTCTTTTCATGAATGAAGCTTGTTTCTGCCCCTATAGTATGCTGACCCAGATATTTAGACAGGCGTGTTGTAGCTGCTGTGGCATGACTCCCCTGTTCAAAACGTGCTGTCAGATCCCAGCTTCCAAAAGGATAGGTGGCCATAGCCCAGTGTGTTGTTCCCAAAAGGGGAGAGAAACCATAGAGAAAGGAGGGGGTATATCCTCCATATCGTCTCTTCTGCCCGCTCTGGAAAGACAAACCTTTTCCAAACTTTAAATCAACTTTCCCCAAACGCCAGGACAAGGAAAATGCCTGTACCTCTTCTTTGTCTTCAGCACCCCGATTAAAAACAGGCATATCTACCTTACGTCGCAGAGACAAAGAGCCATGAGGCAATTCAGAAGAAAAGATATGTGAAACAAGATCTTCACGATGCGCTAACAGGCCAGAATAACTTTCACTTAATCTGGTAACAGGGACAGACTGTGTCATAAAGAAGGGACGCTCATAAGAATCCTCAATCATCATCCCCTCAAACACCTTCCCTTTTAGAGCCCAGTCTCCAAAAGCCCCCTGCACAGGGCCTGTCATAAGCTCAGCAGGGTTGGTAAGCAACGTCTTTCCAAGAGATGCTGTTGTAAGACCCACGGGCTGAAAAGCACGTTCAAGATTCATCAGACCATGCCCATGAGTGGAGTCAGGTCCCGGTTCTCCCAGGTCATCCGCCGTTCTTAGAAGAATATCAACAGCCTGTTCTGCTCTAAGACGCGGAAATTTATGGAGAAGAAGTGCCAGAGCCCCTGCAACATGGGGGGTTGCAAAGGATGTCCCGTACCCCATCGGCTCATAAGGCTGTCCCTGGCTGGTACTGGTGACCCATTTTCCCGGAGCAAGAATATAGAAATCTTTTGTTGCCTCCCCTGCACGATTGGAAAAGCCGGCAATCGTCCCACTTGTCATATCATAAGCACCAACAACAAGAGCACGTCCCCGCGCAGAAGGGTTATGTGCAAAAAGGGCAGGCCCACCTGTAGGCTGTGACCTCCCACTATTTCCAGCAGCTGCAACAAGGATAACACCGGCCTCAACGGCACGGCTGAAAGCCTGCTCAAGCGTAGGTGTAAGGGAATCACCTCCTCCTAAAGACATATTAATAACACGCGCCCCATGGCGCACAGCATAATCAACACCCCTCGCCATATTAGAATGCGAAAACAAACAATAACGCGCGCATGAACCCGGGGTATCACTTCTGAGATAAAGGATTCGCGATTCGTAGGCGACACCGTGCATGCCTCTTCCATCCTTACGGGCCCCTATAACACCTGCCACAAAAGTACCATGCCAGTCATCACCCCTAAGCCCTCTTGAACCTGCAATATCACGGCTTTCCGGATGAAGGGCCGGGGCCAAATCAGGATGGTTATCATTAAGGTTACCATCAAGAACAGCAACAGTGACCCCTGCCCCTGTAGCTCCTCTCGCATAGGCATGAGAAGCTTTTATGGTGGGAAGCCCTCTGTTGGTACGATATTCCTGAGTCTCCCAGGCAGAAGAAGGACTACCTGGTGCTGGAGAAAGGTTTTGCCCTGAAGTCCGGGGGGATGGTGTGGGAAGTGTCCTGCCCAGTGAAGGAAGCGGTACGGGTTTTGAGGATCCTCCCCCTCCGCCACCACAGGCACTCAAAACAAAGAAAAGGCTTAAAATAACATATAATATTTTTGAAGGGATATATGGCATGAATATCATTCTCTTTAAAAAAGATTTTCTCCAATATTAAAATTAATAAGTGTTAAACTGTTCTGATCATAAGTCCTGAAGTATAAAGATCATAAGATGTAATTCTTCTTTATCTAGCAAATTTAAAGGAGCTTATATAATAAGCTCCTTTAAAAGGGATAATCCATCGTACCGGTACAGGCACAGATTAATTAAGATCTTGTGGAATATTGCCTTTTTAGATTTTAGAAAGATTAAATTCTGCTCTTTTAAAGAGGTTGTTCTTTCCAAGAAAGAAGATTTCTGAAAGATTTATCTTCCAGCAATCTTCTTTTCTGATTAAAGAGGCAGGGGCAGGATACCTAAAAGATATAAATACCCCTGCCTAAAGCCTTAAAAACCTACAGAAATACCAAGCTGCGCACCTATATCAGAGACAGCATCTCTCTTCTTGCCTTTGGAAAACCGAAGGCTTCCATTTAACGCAACATTCGGCATTAACGTATAACGACCACCAAGAGAAAGAGCACCATAATTCGAATTACGCTTTATCTTCTGACCTCGACCAAAAACCATATCGTTAAGAACAGAAACCGTCACATAAGGTGCATCACCCTTCCTTCTGGAATGAACAAAGGCAAGCTCACCCCAAAGACGGAGGTCTTTCGAAACATCATAAGACGCTTCAAAACCAAGACGACCTTCATTAAGCCGGAGAGATTGTTTGGAAACATCGCCTGCAAAAATTCCGCCTCCACGCTCCTTATAAGAATTATAATGTGCACGACCACCACGATAGCTGATAAAAGGCTTCAGCTTAACGTTACTTTGCATGGGAAAAGCCCAGGCCAGGCGCAGGGTGCCTCCGTAAAAACTACCCTTAGGCTTACCAAAGACCTTCTCAAGCGTTGCGGCATTGTAATATCCACGGACCATATCACCCTCAAGGGTTTGGCCAACAAGGGTACTATAAACTTCAAAGCCAGAAACATCCTCATACGCCATAAACAGACCCACTCCAAAGCCTTTGCTCTTCGCTTCTGTCTGATAAGAAGACTGAAGAACCGTTTCACGTGTCTTCCCTTTAGAGCTGGAGGCAATACCTCCAAAACCAACACGGAAACCAGGGGAAACAGCAACAGAAAGGCCAACAGAGCCTTCAAAACTCTCCGTCTTCGGAGAATCAAGACCTTTGGAGAAAGAGCCGGTGATAAAAGGACATACCGCAGGATACACACCCTTCAAACCAGCCTGTGTACTGGCACAGTCATAATGGCGTGCAACCTCCTCATAACTGCCAAGAGAAACCTGGCCAAGGCTTAAGCCATCAAATCCAAGCCCCGACAAAGTTCCAACAGAACGTGTGTAAGACTTAGGAGCTATAAGACCAACACGAAGACGGGGAGTGGGGGATACACCAGGAAGACGACCAACCGAAGGGTCAGGCTGAACAGGAAGATCATCAATAACAACAAGCCAGCTATGCTGAATCTTTTTACCTGCTACCTCATATTCACCATTTCCTACAATAATCCTGCCATCATCAGAAACACCTCTGGCAACCTTAAGAGTCCAGCCTTCGGTATTAACCTTACTTTCCTTAAGAATATCAGCAATGGCTCTCATGCCAGCCTCTGCGTCCCAACGGAAAGCCTGACCAAAACTTTCCCCAACAATCACAGAACCATCACCAGAAACAGCATAAGGTTTTTGAACACCTTCTTTGTTTACAGGCAGAGGAGAAAGTGGATAAACTTTTTGACTGCCATCTTTATCAGCAAGCCAGCGGACAGGTACATAAAACTGCTTTTCCCTATCCCTGGCTATATCTTGGAGCCACCCCACAATAGTTTTTCCATCTCGTGAAACTGCAGTGGCAGAACCAGCAAAATTGTAGAGGGAGGGAAGTTCCTGCACTCTCTCTTCCTCAGTCCAGCGAAAAGGACGTATATTTATATCCCCTACTTTACTAAGGTACCAACCAGCAATAACAGAGCCATCGCCAGAGACACCAAGAGCGTTAGACATGTATTTCTCTTCCAGAGAAGCAAGGGGCTTAAACTTTTCATCTTCTCCTTCAACATAATAGGATGCTACAGGAAGTCCCAAACTACCACCAGTGTCGTAACCTACTGCCGTCTGACCATCATAGGAAACAGCATAAGCTCCACTTCTCCCATTACTTAAGAGTTTTTGAGCAATCTCAGTACTTCCTTCGCTTTTAAAACGGTATAGAAAGGCAAGCTTTAAGTCATCAGCAGCCTCTGTCTCTCCTACCACAACGGAGCCGTCACCTGAGATTCCATAGAGTACAGATTCTGGCACGAAAATGTCCTTTATTGGTTCAAGCAAAGGCTGGGGAGAAGAAGCAATTTTTGAATCTCTGTTATATTTCCAGTAAAAAGAATAATCACGATGAGAGTTTGTTTGAACACTCCCTATAATCGTTGCTCCATCACCGGAAATACCAAATATAGTAGATGATTTGTAGCCCTCCGGAATTTCTAAAATAGACCTGGCTTTGATGTCATATTTTTTGTCAGAATCCTGAGCAAAGGCTAAATTATCATCAGAAACAACAAAGAGCGAACTACACAACACACCAGCAGAAATGGTGTAAAAGAGGCATTTACGCTTCCTGTTAAGTAAAAAAAAATCCATAATTAACATCCTAAAAAAGTAAAAAAATACTCTTCCAAGAAAGAAGATTTCTGAAAGATTTATCTTCCAGCAATCTTCTTTTCTGATTAAAGAGGCAGGGGCAGGATACCTAAAAGATATAAATACCCCTGCCTAAAGCCTTAAAAACCTACAGAAATACCAAGCTGCGCACCTATATCAGAGACAGCATCTCTCTTCTTGCCTTTGGAAAACCGAAGGCTTCCATTTAACGCAACATTCGGCATTAACGTATAACGACCACCAAGAGAAAGAGCACCATAATTCGAATTACGCTTTATCTTCTGACCTCGACCAAAAACCATATCGTTAAGAACAGAAACCGTCACATAAGGTGCATCACCCTTCCTTCTGGAATGAACAAAGGCAAGCTCACCCCAAAGACGGAGGTCTTTCGAAACATCATAAGACGCTTCAAAACCAAGACGACCTTCATTAAGCCGGAGAGATTGTTTGGAAACATCGCCTGCAAAAATTCCGCCTCCACGCTCCTTATAAGAATTATAATGTGCACGACCACCACGATAGCTGATAAAAGGCTTCAGCTTAACGTTACTTTGCATGGGAAAAGCCCAGGCCAGGCGCAGGGTGCCTCCGTAAAAACTACCCTTAGGCTTGCCAAAAACCTTCTCAAGCGTTGCGGCATTGTAATATCCACGGACCATATCACCCTCAAGGGTTTGGCCAACAAGGGTACTATAAACTTCAAAGCCAGAAACATCCTCATACGCCATAAACAGACCCACTCCAAAGCCTTTGCTCTTCGCTTCTGTCTGATAAGAAGACTGAAGAACCGTTTCACGTGTCTTCCCTTTAGAGCTGGAGGCAATACCTCCAAAACCAACACGGAAACCAGGGGAAACAGCAACAGAAAGGCCAACAGAGCCTTCAAAACTCTCCGTCTTCGGAGAATCAAGACCTTTGGAGAAAGAGCCGGTGATAAAAGGACATACCGCAGGATACACACCCTTCAAACCAGCCTGTGTACTGGCACAGTCATAATGGCGTGCAACCTCCTCATAACTGCCAAGAGAAACCTGGCCAAGGCTTAAGCCATCAAATCCAAGCCCCGACAAAGTTCCAACAGAACGTGTGTAAGACTTAGGAGCTATAAGACCAACACGAAGACGGGGAGTGGGGGATACACCAGGAAGACGACCAACCGAAGGGTCAGGCTGAACCTCTTCTTTTACCTTTCGGTAATCAACAACAGCAAGCCAGCCACTGTCGATATTCTTTCCTGAAACTTCATGAAGTCGCTGACCATTTCCTACAAGGATACGCCCATCATCAGAAACACCTGTAGCTCTTTTCAGAGTCCAGTCTCCCACATGTATACCATTGTCCGTCAAAATTCTGGAAAGAGCCTGAAGTCCCGTTCTTTTTGTCCAGTGAAAAGCCTGACCACCACTTTCTCCAACAATCACAGAACCATCAGCAGAAACTGCATCAGCAATGTGATCTCCAGAACCCTCCAGGCGACCAAGACTTTCAGCCTTATATTGACCTTCACCATCAGGAATCCAGCGCGTGGGGAACATTTGTGCTGGCGTACCAGAGCCATGAGACTGGCCAACAATGCTCAATCCATCCCTGGAAATAGCATAGGCCAGACTTTCACTCTCAACAGGGTCTGCACCCGTCAGGAAAGGAAGGAGGACATGGGCATCTTTTTCCCAGCGGAAAGCCTGCTTTTTGTCATGGTCATTCCTGACATAACCAGTAATTACAGAACCATCACCAGAGACACCATAAGCTTTGCTCTCTTTATAATCATCTCCACCAAAACCAGGCAGGGGCTTGAAAGTTCTGTCTACTTTGGCATCATAATAAGCAGCAACAGGTCTTTTACCTCGAAGGTTGTAATACCCAACGGCGACTAAACCGTTATGGGAAAGATCCGTACCAAAAGAGCGCTTTTTGCCGTCAGGTGTAAGGTCAACAACAACAACACGCATACCTTCTTCTGATCGTGTTACCAAAATAGATTTAAGTCCATTTAAAAGGAATTGTTTTCCATCCCCAGACACAGCAGTTATCACTCTGTTACGCTTTTTCCCACCACCTAACAGACGAACAGTGTCAACTCCTGTCTCATAAACTTGAAGATTACCATCATATAACCAATAGGAAGGAAATGTTCCTTTGCTGCCTTTTTGAAGGCCAGCGATAACATCACCTTTTCCAGATACGTCGTAGACAAGCGAACCTGTAACTCCCTCAGAATGAGGAAGATCAAGGAAAGAGAAATCAACCCCACCAACAGAACCGGGAATGCCGGGCGCACCGGTATCACCTTTTTCACCCTGAGGACCAGCTGGGCCCTGAGGGCCAGGAGAACCCCGTTCGCCCTGAGGCCCGGGATTACCTTTTTCACCTACAGAACCCGGAACTCCGGGAGCACCAGGAACACCAACATCACCCCGGGAGCCAGGAGCACCAGTAGCACCATCAGCACCAGGAGAACCAGTGGCACCAGGAGAACCCCGTTCGCCCTGAGGCCCGGGATGACCTCTTAGACCCCGTTCGCCCTGAGGTCCGGGATCACCTTTTGCCCCCCGTTCGCCCTGAGGCCCGGGATTACCTTTTTCACCTATAGAACCCGGAACTCCGGGAGCACCGGTATCACCTTTTTCACCCTGAGGACCAGCTGGGCCCTGAGGGCCAGGAGAACCCCGTTCGCCCTGAGGCCCGGGATTACCTTTTTCACCTACAGAACCCGGAGCTCCGGGAGCACCAACATCACCCCGGGAGCCAGGAGCACCAGTAGCACCATCAGCACCAGGAACACCGTCACGACCATCAGCACCATCAGCACCAGGAGAACCAGTGGCACCACGAGAACCAGGATCCCCTTTTTCACCTTCAGGGCCGGTATGACCTGTGGGGCCAGTAGAACCAGGGTGGCCCGGAAGACCTCTCTGACCTCTGGGGCCGGGGTCCCCGGGAGTACCATCACGACCAGGTAGACCCCTGTCACCCGTTTCACCCTTGGGCCCTTCAGGACCCGGAAGTCCGGGATTACCATTCACGCCAGTTAGCCCGGTACGGCCGGCAGGGCCTGGTTCCCCCTGGGGTCCAGGAGCACCGGGAGCACCAGTATCACCCTTGGGTCCAGGAATGCCTCCAACTGAGCTGGAAACTTCCTGCGCCAAAACAGGACTGTTGATCCCTGAAACAACAACAAACGAAGTGCAGGCGAGACTAAGAGAAAGTGCACTTAAACTCCCGGAAGATAGAATCCTTTTTTTTAGACTTTTAAAATCATACCCCATAACATAAAATTCCTTTTATAGTGTAATGTAATTTGAAGGTGATTATCAAATAATTATTTATAGATCTATAAGTAAAACTATTTTTTTTTGTAAAAAATATTAAAATATTTTATAAAATTGTGTCATACGATATAAGATTTTATATTTTCTTTTAAAAATTTTGTTTTCAAAACTATGTCCCTGTTTCCCTTGCCTTGAAGCTTAAGAAGCGTATAAAAAAGGTGTGATTGACTAGGAAAGAGAAAGCAGGATGAAGGCAAACTCTGAAACAGGAACAAGAAAAGGACAGGGAAAAGCATCGCCTCCCCGGCAAGCTCAAAAAACAGAAAAATGGCTTGCGTTACAGGGAAATTCTGCCACCTTATGGACACGGGCTTCTGTACTATGTCTTATTCTTGAAGAGGTTTTTTATGCAGGCTTTGCCTTTTTTGCAGCCCGGGGTCTCACAAGCCTGATAAAGCCTGAACAGCAGGATAAACAGGTGTTTTTTGTGGCTTTCCTGTGGGCCATATTTTTTATAGCCCTTAAGGCACTTCTACATTTTGGAAGCGTGTGGGCAGGGTTTCAGGCCAGTCAGCAGGTACGTCTCCATATCGGTGCACTTATAGCAAAATTCCTTCTAAAACAGGGCCCAAAACTCACCCGATGTCATGAAACAGGTGTCCTTCATACAGCCCTTCTTGACGATGTGGAGGCTCTGTCAGGCTATTATAATCGATATCGCCCTTTCATGATGGCTCTGGGACCCGCCACTCTTGTTTTAATCCTGGCGAGTGCTGTTGTTAGCTGGAAAGCTGCCGTGTTTTTTTTTGCAACTGTGTCATGTTTACCACTCTTTTTAACTCTCACAGGACTTAGCGCACAAAGAGCAAGCCGACGTCAGTTTCATGTGCTGAGTCGTCTCGCAGGTCTTTTTCACGATCGGATGACAGCTTTACCCATGTTGAAAAGCTTTGGCGCCGTAAAAACCCAGGAGGAAGTTCTGGCACGCCGTGCGGAAGATTTCCGGCGTAAAACCATGTCCGTATTACGTTTTGCGTTTCTTTCTTCTGCAACCCTTGAACTGTTATCAGCTTTGTCCCTTGTCCTTATTCTTATTTATGTAGCCCTTCCCCTTATAGGGAGCGGAGCTTTGAACCAGCAGGACAGCCATCATTTTCAACAGGGGCTTTTTCTCCTTATGCTGGCTCCAGAATTTTATATACCGTTCCGCCGTCTTGCGAGCGCTTATCATGACAGGGTGAGTGCTGTGAGTGCAGGAGAAAAACTGTTAGACCTGCTGCATACAGGTGAAACACAAGACCACACTCTTCCCTCCTCAACATCTTTTTCCACGGGATCCACGCCTTCAGAACAATCAGAATCTGACAAAGACGGGATCCCCTGGCTTCGCTTTGATCATGTCGTGTCCCGCTATGAAGATGGCCGCTATGGTTTAAAAGGTCTTACACTTGATATACCTGCCCGGTGTGTGACCGTTCTTGCAGGATCTTCCGGTTCAGGAAAATCCACAGCTTTAAACAGTCTTATGGGGTTTGCTCCCATCTCACAGGGGAAAATATTCTGGCAGGGGAGAGAACTGAAAGATTTTCAGGAGATCAGACGCCATACAGCCTGGTGCTCTCAAACTCCCTATCTTTTCTACGGATCGGTTAAGGAAGCCATAGGCTTTGGAAATCCGGATGCCTCAGAGGAAGATATCCGGGCTATCGCGCACAAACTCGGTCTGCAGGATTTGACAGGGGAGAAGGGTTCGGAGGACAGTCAGAGCCGGGGAGGACATGGTCTCTCAGGGGGGCAGGCACAGCGCGTCGCTCTTGGACGGGCGCTTTTAAAACTCTCTTCTTCCCACCTCCCGGCAAATACGACATCCCGGACCACCCCCCCTGTGCCGGGCTCTCCCCTTCTTCTTCTGGATGAGCCAACAGCCTTCCTTGACGCCGGGGCCGAACAGGATTTTCTGACTTATCTTAGAAAATATCTTCGGGACTATACCGTCGTGATTGCAAGCCATAAACCTGCTGTGTTTGACCTGGCCCATCATCTGGCCTGGTTTGAAGACGGTGTTGTGATGAAAACAGAAAAGAGACAGGCCTGATGAAAGAGCTTTCACATTTTATAAAACAGGCGAAACCTCATGCATGGGGCCTTGTTTTGGGGACTTTCCTCTCTGCTCTGACCGCTGTGGCAGGCATTCTCCTTTTGGCTCTTGCGGGCTGGTTCATCACAGCCGGGGCTCTCACAGGCATAGGCTTAGGGGCTGTGGGCACGCTTACCTTTTATGGTTTTCAAACCGGATCAGCTTTTCGAAACCTGGGCCTTATACGTGTTCTCGGGCGCTATATGGAACGTCTGGTGAGTCATAATGCTGCCTTTCGGATTTTAACTGATCTCCGTTTAGCTGTTTTTCGCGAGGCTGTCCCTCTGGCACCCGGACGTCTTGGAAAGCTGAAACCGGGAAGCCTTTTATCCCGTGTTTTTGAAGATGTGGAGGCTCTGGATAATCTCTATTTAAGGATAGCAGCCCCCGTGATGGCAGCTGTCACCGCTTTTCTCGTCGCTGAAGCTCTGGCTTTTTATGCCTCCCCCAAAGCAGGGCTGGGTCTTGCTGTTGTCTTTCTGACAGCTGTCCTTGTGGGACCTTTGCTTGCTCTTCGTGCAGGGAAAAAGCCCGGGGAACGCCTCTCTCAGGCACGTGAACACATGCGCACAACTGTCACAGATATGTGTGAGGGGCTTGCAGAAATAAAAATTTTCCAGGCAGAGCATGTTTTCCTGCATCACCTTATGCAGGCACGGACAAAAAGTCTGAGGGCAGAAGAACACCTTATGGGCGGCATGGGGTTAAGTGGTGCGCTGGCTATGTTCATGGGACCCGCTGCCTTTTTGCTGATCACGGGCAGTGCTGTTCTTGAGGGCGCTTCCCCCCCCTTATGCATGATGGCAGGCTTTGCAGCCCTTGCTTTGTTTGAAACCGTACCACCGGTTTTGCAGGCAGCCCAGCTTATGGGACGGACCGAAGCAGCAGCGCGCCATCTTTTAGAACTTCGGACCATGACACCGACAGCCTCACAGCCTGAGACAACAGCACAATCCCCCCCCCAAAATCATGATGTGCGCTTTGAGCATGTGAGCCTGACATATCCGGAGGGAAGAGAAGCCCTTCATGATATGAGCTTCACTCTGAAGGAAGGGGGACGTTTGGCCGTACTGGGCCCGTCTGGTTGCGGGAAAACAAGCATTTTCAATCTTCTCATGCGGTTTTATGATCCCCAAAAGGGAAAAATCTTCCTTGGAGGACAAGATCTCTTAACCCTGCAACATGAGACCAGCCATCAGTATTTTGCTCTGGCAGGCCAGCAGACACGCCTTATATCAGGAACTATTGAGGAAAATTTGCGTCTGGCCGCTCCCCAGGCTTCAGAAGAGGCTTTGTGGCAGGCCCTGGAACAGGCCTGTGCAGCAGACCTTGTCACCCATCTCCCTGAAGGACTTCAAACCTGGGTCGGTGCTAAGGGGGAAAAACTCTCTGGTGGGCAGGCGAGACGCCTCACTCTCGCACGGGCTTTTTTAAAAAATGCCCCTGTTTTACTGCTTGATGAACCCACAGAAAGTCTCGACAGCGAAACAGAAAAACACGTCATAAGGGGGCTGGAAAACTGGCTTGAAAGCAAGCCCTCACGCACGCTGTTTCTCGCAACGCACAGAACCGCCCCTCTGGATTTAACAGATGACCATATCACCCTGTTCCTGTGATCTGCCGGGCACTTTTTTTCTGAAGAGGAAAAGTACCCTGACCCTCAAGCCTGCTTCAGAGTTCTTCGATAAGGGCCTCAAGGCTGACATAATCTGTTTTACCTGTTCCTAAAAGGGGAAGGCTCTTAATATGGTGGATGACACGCGGGACAGACAGGTCCGGGAGATGATGCTCTCTGGCCCAGGCCAGCACATCCTCCCGGCGGGCCCCGGGATACTCTGTGACAAGGACCAGACGCTCCCCTTTCTTCAGGTCCGGAACACTGAGGACAGCATGGTCATGATCGGGCCAGAGTTTTGAAAGCCAGCTCTCAATGGCGCCCAGAGAAACCATTTCCCCCCCAATTTTTGCAAAGCGTTTAACACGCCCTTTGATCGTGACAAAGCCTTCCTCATCAAGACTGACAATATCGCCTGTATCATACCATCCCTGTTCAGGGGGATGCAGTTCACCAGGTTTGTCCTCAAAAAGATAGCCCTTCATAACATTCGGGCCAGCTATCATCAGGCTCCCCCCTTCCTCAAAACCTTCTAAAGGTTTAAGGCGCCAGCTTATCCCTGGCAAAATTCGCCCGACACTTCCGGATTTATGATGCATAGGCGTATTAACAGCAATCACAGGGGCCGTCTCTGTCGCGCCATAGCCCTCAAAAAGACGGAGTCCATATTTTTCTGACCAGATTTTGCGTGTCTCTTCTTTCAGTTTCTCAGCCCCTGCAAAAACATAGCGTATGCTATAAAAATCATAGGCATGGGCCATGCGTGCATACCCGGAAAGAAACGTATCTGTGCCAAACAAAACCGTGGAATTCGTATCATAAACCAGTTCTGGCACAATCCGGTAATGCAAAGGAGAGGGGTAGAAAAAGACCTTAATCCCCGATAAAACGGGCAGAAGTGTGCCCCCCGTTAAGCCAAAAGCATGAAATACAGGCAGGGCATTAAAGACTTTATCCGCTGGTCCAAAATCAATGCGGGCCCTTAACTGCGCACAATTTGCCTGAATATTGCGGTGGGAAAGGACAACCCCCTTAGGTGTCCCTTCTGACCCCGATGTGAACAGGAGAACAGCCGCATCATCAGGTGTGCATGTCGTCATCTTACGATAAGCAGGGCCTGCAAGCTGAGAGACAGCCCAGCCTTTAATTTTCTCCCAAAACCCTATCCGTGAGACGATATCTTCCAGATAAAGCATTTGGGCGCCGGCCTCTTCCATGGCTTTAACCTCAGCTTTTAGTTTTGCCTTTTCAATGAAGCGGCGCGCTGTGAGAACGATGGTGATCTTACCTGTTCCACACGCCGAAGCCAGGGCCACAGAGCCTGCAGAAAAATTCAGCATAGCCGGCACACGACCCACAGCATGCAGGGCAAAAAAGCTGACAAGGCTGCCTGCCATATTGGGAAGCATGACACCCACATAATCCCCCTGTTTTGTCTGTTGGGATAGATGTCGCCCAAGAATAAAGCTTCGCAGGACAAGCTGTTGATAGGTGAGGGATGCGCGTTCAATATCCGTTGCGATAACATGCCGGCGCCCATGCAGAGCACGTGCATCCAAAAGAGCCTCAAAAAGGGTCAGGTTTGTATCAGATGTGGTGAACAGCATATCTGTCATGAGATCATAGAGCTTAAGGCTCATATATTTGCGGCGCTTTCGTCCTTTGAGGGTCTCTGGCACATCAAAATATCGTGGCTCTAACATGGTCAGGCGTATTTTAGGAAACCAGCGCCGACGCACCTTGCCCTTAAGGCGTGAAAAAGGGCTATACTGAACGCCGTCAAGACGAACAGGAAGAATCATGGCACGGGCTTTGTCTGCAATCATGCCAGGACCTTCATAAACCTTCATTAAAGAGCCTGTTTCTGTGATCCTGCCTTCTGGGAAAATAACACATTTTTGACCGCTTTTGACCTTCTCAATCATGGTTTTTGCAGCCATGGGATGTGTGTGATCCAGGCGAAAAACACGAACCAGAGACAAAAAAGGTTTGACCCACCAGCGCTCTGCAATAAAGGTATTGATAGCAAAAACAGGACGCCCGGGAAGAAAAGATGCTAAAAGGACGGCATCCAGAAAAGAGAGATGGTTCGCAATGATAAGAACCCTGTCTCCTGCTTTCTCATAATTTTCAAATCCCTGTACATCAACACGATAAAGAAGTTTCAACACGCCCCGAAATAAAGTTTTAACCATAGTTTTTATCATAGAGATCCCTCCCCTTATTCTTGCCTGTCTCTGATCAGTTTCCGTGCCAGCCAGGCCACAGGCATATTCAAAAGGGCAAGCAGGAGAAAAATCTCTGTCACAGAAAATTTAAGAGCAAAAAGGCCAAGGGTCACCACAGAAGATAAAGCCACAAACAAAGAGTTAAGAACATTATTACCAGCAACCACGCGTGCGCGATGGCTATCATCAGAACAGGCCTGCATCATGGCATAAAGAGGGACAATATAAAGACCCGCTGAGACAGCGATCATCAAAAGGCTAAAAAGAATAAGCCAGTGAGGGGGATGTCTTAAAAAACTGATAAAACCTGCAAGCTCCCCCTCTGAAGGGAGGCTTGCAGCGCGGCTGGCAAAAAACAGGATAACCGTAAAGAACATCATGCCCAAAGCCCCGAAGGGAACATAGTTTCCTTTAATCTGACCTTTTAAAAGCCAGTTACATAAAAGAGATCCCAGAGCAATTCCAACGGAGAAAACTGTTAAAAACAAAGTCACCACTTCTTCATTAGCCTGGAGAATAGTTTTGGCATAGGTAGGAAATTGTGTGAGAAAAACAGCCCCAAGAAACCAAAACCAGGAAATGCCAAGAATGGAGAGGAACACACGCTCATAACGCCGTATGTAGGCTATAATACTCCAGGTTTGTGTCACAACATTCCATTTGACAGTCAAATGAGGGGCCGCAGGCCCGGCAGATGGAATAAAACGGCTCGTTCCATAGCCAGTTGCGGCCACCAGAACAATAAGGGCACAGACCAGCATCACGCCCCCCTGTTGCAAAATAAGCAGCCCCCCCACGATATTACCCAGCAAAATGGAGAGAAATGTGCCAGCTTCAACAAGAGCATTCCCACCAACCAGTTCATGTTCATGTAAATGTTCTGGTAAAATACTGTATTTCAGAGGGCTAAAAAAACTGGACTGTGCCCCCATCAGAAACAATATTCCCATCAACATCGAAATGCTTTCAAGATAAAAACCCAGACCCGCCGCAGCCATCAGAACAATCTCAAAAAGCTTAATAAGACGAATCAGGCGGGATTTTTCATATCTGTCTGCCAGCTGGCCAGCTGTTGCGGAAAAGAGAAAAAAGGGAAGGATAAAAACCCCCGCCGCCAGCGTCACCATCACAGAAGCATCCAGCCCGGCTTTGTCTGCTATCTTATAGGCAATCAGAATGACCAGTGCATTTTTAAAAAGATTATCATTAAAGGCCCCCAGAAACTGGGTTGTGAAAAGGGGGAAAAAACGGCGGGATCGTAAAAGGGCAAACTGACTGGACATAGGTTATCATACTTTTCTTTTTATGTTTTTCCCGATAAAAAAGAACAGGCAATCATGCAGAAGGAACATACAAAAATGACAGATCATGTATATGAAGACTTATCCCTTTATATACACTGGCCTTATTGTACAAAAATTTGCCCGTACTGCAATTTTAATGTGTATCGTCATCGCAACCGTGATCATACAGCTCTTGCAGAGGCTATATGTGTGGATATGCGCCTGTGGCGGGAAAAGACAGGGCCCCGACGCCTTGTCAGTCTTCATTTTGGGGGGGGAACACCCTCGCTTATGCAGGCTGGCTGGCTCACGCAATGCCTTGAAACAGCAGATGAAGCCTGGGGTATTTTATCTGATACAGAGCTTGCCCTTGAAGCCAATCCCGATGATCAGGATCATTTTCAAAACCTGGCATCTTTAGGGCTTCAGCGTCTCTCCTTAGGTGTCCAGGCCCTGGAGGATGAGGCCCTTAAAACTTTAGGGCGCACCCATACGGTCACAACAGCACGGCAGGGTATAGAAAAGGCCCTGAACGTCTTTCCCCGTGTTTCTCTTGATATGATGTATGGCCGCCCCGGGCAGAGCCTGTCAGCATGGGAAAGAGAGTTAAAAGAGGTCTTTACACTGGGGGCAGAACATCTCTCCCTTTATGCCTTAACGCGGGAGACAGGGACAGCTCTGGACAGGGCTATACAGCGCGGGCGGGTCTTATTACCTGATGAACACCTGTCTGAAAACTTTTATGACCTCACCCAAAACCTGTGTGAAGAGGCTGGTTATATCTCTTATGAAGTGTCAAATCATGCACGCACATCTGAAGCATATTCACGTCATAATCTTGTATACTGGCAAAGTGGTGACTGGTTAGGCCTTGGGCCCGGGGCTCATGGACGGCTAACCCTTGAGGGTGTACGCTATGCCTTTGAAACCGTCAAAACACCTGAAACCTATTGTGACCACCTCCGGGATCACAGGTCTGGCCTTGCAGTTTTTGAAGCCCTGACCCCCAAAGACAGGGCAAATGAACGCCTTCTTATGGGGCTTCGCCTGACACAAAAAGGGGTGGACAGAGCCCGTCTTGAAGAGGAGGCGGGCCACCCTCTTGATGGTGAAAGCCTGTCTGTGGTCTGTGAGGAAGGCCTGCTGAGCACGACCTCAGGGCGTTTATGTGTCACCCCCCGGGGCCGGGCTCTCACAGATGGCATTGCTCACGCGTTAGCCTATACTTAAAATATGTGTGTTGGCATGTGTTTTATGGTCTTGTTTACTGATAAGAGAAGAGGGCTTCTGATACCATTTCAGCATTAGACGGTGTTGCATCTTCAAAACCATAATAAAGACCATATTTTGGACGCAGAGCATCCGTTGCTTTTTTGGCAACAGCCTTGTGCCATGCGTTAAAAAAAGCCGTATGCGCATTTACTTTTTCTGGATCAACACCTGTTCCCCACGGGGTTGTTGCCATGGCTTCACGCACAGCCTTTTCCAGATCCTGAAGGAAGGTTTGATAAAACTCTATATCAGCTTTAGAGCCAATATTGCCATGACCAGAACTGAGATAAACCCAGTCAAGGCCCGCTAATTTTTCAAGATTGATTGGGTAGTAAACATAGTTTTCTGACCCCCCAAATCTAAAAAAAGGAAGCTGATCAGGGTTAATATGATCCGGGAGATGAACTGTTTTTTCCTGGGCAAGGTACCATATACCATGATCATCGGTATGTGCAGCATGTTGAAAACCATGAAAATCAACTTTCATTCCCTCAAAGGTAAAGGATCCGTTTGGCCAGTCTACAATTTCTGTAGGTCTCAAAAAAGAACTGTCCAAAAAATCCATTTTATCCGCTGTGGCTTTAGACGCAATAACACGCGGCATCCCCCAATCTTTTTTGATGCCCTCAATAAAGGGGGTAGAATCACCAATATGGTCGGCATGGTCATGGGAATAAACAACAGCAGTCACGGGAAGTTGTGTGACACTGGCGATAGCTTCTCTCAGCTGTTTTTCGCTTCCCTGCAAAGGGTCAAATACAAGGACCCCCTGATCACCCACATAAAAAATGGTGCTGTAATACTGGCGCTGAAACCAGTATGTGCGTTTTGTCAGGCGCTGAAGAATATAATCCTGCTTCACATTACGTGTATAAAGATCACCAATTTTTTCACCTGGCTTTAACAGACGCGTTGCAGAGGGCTCAACATATTTTGCCCTAACCGTTGATGGCGCTTCTTCAACTGCGAAAGCCCCCTTTACCAAAAATAGTGAGGCGAAAAGTAACATACCCTGAAACCATAGTTTTTTAAGCATTATATCCTGTCCTTATTGTGAGAAGGTCTGAAAACCAGTAAAGCTTTAAAATACATCTACTTTATTAAAGCTTATTTAACCTCTTCCTTTCTGTGTTTATTTAACCTCTTCCTTTTTGTGTGTAGCTCCCATAAAGTGCATATTGTGCTGGCAAGAGGCTGGTCTCCTGCAGAGACGTTCTGATATGACAGAAATTCCCCCCCTACAGTCGAAGAGAAACCCAGGGCCTGCCATCATACATATCAAGTCCAAAAAGGGGAGGATCCTCATAAGAAGGAAGAGGCACTATCCGGCCTTCCCGTAAAGACAGGCCCAAAACAGCAGAACCAAATGTTATCCTGATCACAGGCCCTTTATGAGCTGTTTTAAAAAAAGGCCTGTGCCGGAGGTCCTTCATCTGACCCAGGTTGACAGAACAGAGCAGAGAAGATGAGAAATTTATCTCCCGTGCCAAAGGAGGGAGAAATGCCACCTTCTTAAGCACCGGAATGTTTGAAGAAGGGGAAACAGGGCCCCTGATATATCCCCCTAAAAACATATAGGCTCCAAGAGCAAAACCTGTCAGCAAAGCTAAACCTGCCTGTAAAAAGCTGTTCATCTGTCCACTCCTTTTAAGAAAAACCCTCTGCCAAAGTTATGACAGGGCTGTTGTGCTGCCAAAATGGGCAGGGGGCATGCCCCTCCCCGCTTCAGGTCTTTTCATCCTCAAGTTCACGAAATTGTCGACGCAGACGCCATTCCTCTGAGGTGGTCAGACGCTCCATTTTCTGTAAGCGTTTGTCCATCTGGCGGAAATGATAATGGATGTTCGACAAAAGGGTCTTTGGGTTATGGGTGATACCCTGCCAGAAGACACCCTCTTCTGAAGACACGCTGTTTCTGTATGCAGGGCGCTTTGGTATCACAGCCCAGGCAATCACATACCCTAAAACAGTGATAGGAAAGAAAAAGAGCAGAGAAATAATCACAGCAAAGCGAACCAAAGATGTATCAAACCCTGCATACTCAGCCAAACCGGCACATACGCCCCCTATAATACCTTTTTCCTTATCACGATAGAGACGGTGCGGGTTGGGAGAATGATTGAGATCGTCAGACATAAGAGAAACTCCTTCCTGATTTTTAGGTGATAAAAACATGTGGTGTTTAATGCGGGCGTCCCGAACGCTTTGCATGATGCGTTTTGTCCTGAATATCCTGCCATTTAGGGGGCTCAATTTCTAAAATAGCCTCCATAGCTTCAAGACGGTCCTCCATACGTTTGGCATCCCGCCAGAGATCTTTCAGCATATGCTCTTCTTCCGGGCTTAAGCCTTTTTGAGAACGCATTTTTGTGACATAATGCAAAATAACCGCAGGCAGAACGATAAAAAGGGAAACAATCGCTACAATACCAGTACTCATGATATTTTCCTTTCAATATTTATAAATCCTGGCTTTATACCGGGATCTCTTCTTTTGGTGTGGAAGAAGCAGGTTTGCCTTTCACGCGTTCTTTGAGAGCACTCAGCTCTTTTTCAACATCCTCATCGGTTTCAAGGTTCAGCAAAGCCTCATTCAAAGGCTGTCCGCCAAGATCAAAAGAGTCTGCTTTGGCTTCTAAACCCTCTACTTTACGCTCTATCAGATCATAACGGTTAAGGGCCTCATCGACACGGGAATACTGCATATGTTCACGCATGCGGACGCGATTATGGGCCGTCTTTTGCCGAAGCATCAGGGCCTTATGACGCGCACGGGCTTCATCCAGCTTGGTTTGAAGCTTGACCATATCCTCATCAGCCTGATGCACACTCTCCTCAACACGCTTGATTTCCTTCTGCAGGGCTTCAGCCTGGCTTTGTGCTTTTTTCCTGGCCGCCAGAGCACCGCGCGCAAGATCCTCACGGTTTTTCTGAAGAGCCAGTTCCGCTTTTTCATGCCATTCCTGCGCTGAGGCTTCAAAATCCTCTAAACGGCGCGTAAGATGCTTACGCTCTGCAATAGAACGGGCCGCTGCTGTGCGGACCTCTACCAGCGTATCTTCCATTTCCTGAATCATCAAACGTGCAATTTTTTGAGGATCTTCAGCCTTGTCCAAAAGTGCATTGACATTGGCGTGAATAATATCTCCTAAACGTGAAAAAACACCCATAATGTTCTCCTTCTTTATAAAACGCCCCCTCAGTCTATAAGGGCAGGCAGGTAAAACGGGCCTTAGAAAAAAAGTCTTCCTATAAAAAGACCCACCAGAAAAAAGCCCCAGCATTCCAGACGTCTGGTCCGCACATAGCGCCAAAAATGCCGGAACATTCTTGATCCCTGTGCCCTGGCATCTGGTTCTGTCGTCGTGGTGTCATGTCGCATAACCGGGCTCCTTTTTTTGTTAGAGGTCGTTTGATGACCCCCTATCCTTATATGAAGCAAAAACCGTGCCATTTTAGGAAAAAAAATTATAACTATATGTTTTTATTGTGTTTATTTTTTTTGAAGGTTTTCAGATATTTTTTAATTTAGTATAAAATACTATTTTTTTGTTGATTTACACCTATGTTTTAGCTAATCCAACCTTATGCAATATGATCATAACGTACCCACCCTTATTGGGCAGTCACCTGTTTTCCTGAAAGCCATGGAACGGGTGACAGCTTTAGGCAAACTCCAGCGTCCTTTGCTTATTTTAGGGGAAAGGGGCGTTGGCAAAGATCTGGCAGCACGGCGTGCACATTTTCTCTCACCACGATGGAATCACCCCTATATACAGGTCAATGGCGCGGCTTTATCTGACGAGCTTTTAGCTTCTGAGCTGTTCGGTCATGAGGCAGGGTCTTTCACAGGGGCCACTAAACGTCGCGCAGGGCGTTTTGAACGCGCAGAAGGGGGGAGTCTCTTCCTGGATGAAATTGCGGATGTTTCCCTTAAGATTCAGGAATCCCTTTTACGTATTCTTGAATATGGTGACTATGAGCGGTTAGGGGGTGATGAAACCTTACAGGCAGATGTACGTATCATCGCCGCCACCAACGCCGATATGGGGGCACGTGTCAGAGAAGGTAAATTTCGTGCCGATCTTTTAGATCGCCTGAGTTTTGACGTCGTCACCCTGCCTCCTTTACGGGAACGCCGTGAAGATATTCCCCTTCTGGCTGAATACTTTGCTGAAAAAATAACTGCTGAACTCGGGGAAGCCTTGTTCCCTGGTTTCACACCCCATGCTCTGGAGCAACTGCATCATCATGCCTGGCCAGGAAATATTCGTGAGTTTAAACATACCATTGAACGCAATACAGCGCTCCACCTTCTTGAACAAAGCATATCAGAACCTCTTGATCAGATTGACCTCGTTCTTTTTGATCTCTCTCATACACCCCCCCGGGCAGGGTGGGCCCCGCACAAAACAGACACACCTGTAAGGCCTGAGCCTGCCGCCCCTCTGAAAGAAGATCATCTGGATTTTTACGCACAGACAGACAGGTTTTCAACACGCCTTCTGCGTGAGGCCCTTACAGAAGAGAAGGGCCATCAGGGGCGGGCAGCTCAAAGACTGGGACTGACCTATCACCAGTTTCGTGGTCTCGCACGTAAATATAATCTTATTGGACAGAAGACAGACAACTCAAAGAACCAAAAACCCTGAACCTTCACAAAAAGAGAGGCGTATCAGAACTGCTATAGCGCTCAGTCATAGCAGCACTTTCTCACACAGAGGCAGGCCAGACAGGAAGCGCACAGCACACCTATCTCCCGGTAAGAATGTGAGGGGTGACCAACAGACCGGATGCTCACTGTCAACCGCTCTCCCCCAAAACTCTTCTTGACCTCTGTCTTTTTTCAGGCGAAAAGAATTTCCTGTGATCGGACAGCCGGGCGGTTGCTCTTATGGGAAAAAACCTCCCATAAGAGAGGAAAGTCCGGGCTCCACAGAGGCAAGGTGCCGGATAATACCCGGCGGGGGTAACCCCAGGGAAAGCGCCACAGAAAACAAACCGCCATCCCTCTGAGCCCTCTTGTTGTTCTGATAAGAGGAGCTTACAGGATGGTAAGGGTGAAAAGGTGCGGTAAAAGCGCACCACATCTTCAGCAATGAAGATGGTAGGGCAAGCCCCGCCTGGAGCAAAACCAAATAGGAATGGCGTCTGACATATGTCAGACGGCGTGTCTCTGCGCTTGACCATTCGGGTAGGTTGCATGAGGCCTTCAGTAATGAACGCCCCAGATGAATGACCGTCATATCTTCTGGTTTTGAAGAGAGACAGAACCCGGCTTACAGGCTGTCCGATCTTTTTTCTTGAGCTCTGAGGCCTCAGAACATGGGGAGGGCCCAGGGCGGTTTTTGCAGGGACACCATCAGGTCAGAGCATAAAAACCCTGTAAAATTATGTCAGGAATTTAACACCCCCTTCAATTTAATTTTTAGAACACAGCACCTATATTCCAGATATTGGGAAATATTCATAATAAAAGGAAATAATGTTATGCTGACAATTGGTGATACACTTCCTGATTTTGATGTGACTGGTGTGAAACCGGGCTTTAATGATCATGAAGAAAATGGGGAATCAGCTTTTGAAGCCCTCAATAAAGAAAGTTTTCCAGGAAAGTGGAAAATTATTTATTTTTATCCAAAAGACTTCACATTTGTCTGCCCGACGGAAATTGCTGAGTTTACACGTCTGAATAAGGATTTCGAAGATCGTGATGCCGTGGTGATGGGCGGGTCTACGGATAATGAGTTTTGTAAGCTGGCCTGGCGCAGGGCACACCCTGACTTAAACCGTCTTCAGTCCTGGCAATTTGCAGACTCAACAGGCTCTTTGATGAATGCTCTTGGTATACGCAGTAAAGAAGGTGTCGCTTTACGGGCAACCTTTATTGTGGATCCTGACAATGTTATACAGCATGTTTCTGTCAATGGCCTAAGTGTTGGCCGTAATCCCGGTGACACTTTGCGTGTTCTTGATGGTCTCCAAACAGATGAGTTATGTCCCTGCAACCGCCCCGTTGGTGGTGAGACGCTCTAAGGGACGAACACAAGGGGGCAGGATTGTGTCTGATCCTGCCTCTCTCCACCAGTCAGAGAGATACATCTCAGGGAGATATATGATGAAGCTAGAGTCTGTGCAGGCTGCCCTTCCGGAATATGCGAAAGACCTGAAACTCAATCTTTCCTCTTTAGCGCGCGAAGACAAGCTTGATGACCAGAAAAAATGGGGCACATTTTTAGCCAGTGCTTATGCTCTGGGTGCCTCTTCCCTTCTTGCGCCCTTTGAGAAAGCAGCGCAGGATGTCCTCAGCAGGGAAGCCATAGAGGGCGCTAAGACAGCTGCTGCTATGATGGGGATGACCAATATTTATTACCGTTTCACCCATCTTGTTGGGCATGGTGATTATACCTCTCTGCCAGCAGGGCTCCGTATGAATGCTATTGCCCGTCCTGGTGTTGAGAAACTGGATTTTGAACTCTGGTGCCTTGCCGTTTCTGCCATAAATGGCTGTGGCCAGTGTGTGGCCTCTCATGAAGCGAATTTGCGCAAAGCCGGCATGAGTCCTGAAGCCATTCAAACGGCTATAAAAATTGCGTCTGTTGTGCATGCCGTCGGGCGGGTTTTAGATGCGGAAACATCTGCCGGCTGAAAACAGAGCTTTGACGATGGGGCCTGCCTCAGGAAAACCGGGGAAGAAGGTTAGGACCTCTCCTCGTGTATATGGTTCACCCTAACCCCCTTCAGTCTGATTGTCTTTGCCTGTCCTGTTATTCACCACCTGTAGAGGTGATTTGTATCTGGCGAATGCAGGTATTGTCTGGCATTTGATAGATAAAGTATATGGACTCAGCGATTCTTCTGGCATCCATATAACCACCACCAGAATTTACACCTTTCTCATAGTCCTCAACTGTTTTGGCATCATTGTCTCTTCTCAGTAAATTTGTTTTTGTAGCCCCCGGCGCAATTGTTGAAACACAAATGCCGTAAGCACCCGCTTCTTTTCTTAACTGATCAGAAATTGCATGGACGGCATGTTTTGTGGCGACATAAACACCGTGATTATCAAAAATCTTCACACCTGCCATAGAGCTGGTATTGAAAATATGACCTTTTTTATTTCTGGCCATTTTAGGGTAGACGGCATAAATACCATTCAGCATCCCCTTAATGTTAATATCAACCAGACGATCCCAGTCAGCAGGGTTTTGGGTTAAAAAATCACCAAGAGGCATAATGCCCGCATTATTGAGGAAAGCATCCACAGGCAATTTGAAATGCTCCTCTGCCCCATTGACGGCTTTTACAAAATCATCTCTGTCTCTGACATCCAGAGTTCTTTTGAAAAAATTAGGTTTATTGACATCATCAATCTGGCTTATATCAAGATCAAACAAAGCAACCTTATAGCCTTTGTCTGCAAAAAATATAGCTGTCTCCCTGCCAATTCCGGAAGCAGCCCCGGTGATAACAATCAATTTTTTAGAAGGGTCGCCTTTTGCATCAGCGGCTGCAAAGGCGCTAAAGGGCATGGACATTAACATCATGCTTAAGACAGAAAAAAGAATGTTTTTCATAAGACCAACTCCTGAAACTTACTATGTGTATTAAACCGTTCACTGGCGGCATTATAAATGCCTGTTTTTTTACAGAAACTGGTTCTGGCAGCTGAGGACATTTCTCCTCAGGTTTAAACCCCAGCCAACCCCTTAAAGGCGAAGTTTACAGAATCCAGGCTTTCCAAAACAGGCCAAAAACAAACTTTACATTCTGCACAAAAAGTGTCCCTTATATGGCATCTCGTTGTATGGCAGAGCTATGTCAACAAAAGACTGCTCATCCTAAACATAAACCTACCCTAAAAGGGGGAGAGAACATCACGCCTCAGAAGCTGCCTTTCAGGTCCCGAAAAGAAGAGATTAAAAGAGGAGAAAGAAAGATTTAGATTTTTCTCTCCTAACCCTCAAGACTCTTCTTTATAGTCTTCAACACCACCAAAAGAAAAAATTGGGGGACTCTTTTATCCCCCTTCAGGCTTTTTAAATCAGGCTACCTTAACACCTATGAGGCGTCACGCTCTGCGCCCACGTCCCAGCCCCATTTGTTTGGCAAGATTGGATCGTGCTTTTGCATAATTTGGCGCCACCATAGGATAATCCGGCGAAAGTCCCCATTTTGCTCTGTATTCTTCAGGGGAGAGGTTATATTTTGTCCGCAAATGCCTTTTTAAAGACTTAAACTTCTTCCCATCTTCCAGACAGAGGATATAGTCAGGAAAAATAGATTCACTTATAGGAACCGCAGGGTCAGGAGGAGGCTGAACTCCCTCTCCTTCCCCGGAGGTTTGAACAAGGGCTGTGTGAATGCCCCGAATAAGTTCCGGAAGTTCACTGGCGGGGACAGCATTGTTGCCAACATAAGCGGCAACAATATCTGCCGCCATTTCTATAAGTGCATTATTGTTTTTCATGACCGACACCCAAAAAATCTTTAGTTTTTCATAAAATAAACGATATTATGAAAATTATACATAGTTTTTTTTAAAAATAAAGAGTAATTTTTATATATAATAGAAAAATTTATTTATTTAACTTTCTTAAAACTAGCCTACAATAAAATAGGCAAGCATTAAAGTGGCCCCTAAAAGAAGAGCAGCCCATATAGCAGCCGCCCCTGTTGGAAAAGCTTCACTGAGAGCGCCAGAGGGGCTGCACATGGCGTAAAGTTTTTGACCTGCAACTTTAAGGACACGTGAAAAACCATACTGTATATGCGCGGAAAGACGCGTCAGCATGGCATAAAGCCAGAGAGAAAACTTATATCCCACATGCCTGTAAATCCAGTCTGTGTCCAGAATTTGCGCAGGCCTCTCCGGGGGGTAGAGTTTGACTCTCATCAAAAAAGCAAAGGCAAAGCTCGCTGCAATCAAAAGTTGCATCTGCTCAAGAACATGATCATATGTGTAAGGCTGGAAGGCAGAGCCCATGGAAAAAGGCAAAAGCTTATACAAAGTCTGGTACCCCCCCCAGGGCCAGGCAAGATAAAGACATAAAAACGCCACAAGGCCCATAGCCAAAAGCATATTCCAGGGCGCCTCTTTAGGGCGTTTACCTGAATCATGTCCCCAGAAAGCAAAATAAGGTATTTTGATCCCGGAATGCTCCAGAACACCGGCAGAGGCCAGAAGAAGAACAAGCCACACGCCCCATAAATGCTCTTTCATCGCAGCAGCTAAGATCATGGATTTGGAAACAAAGCCTGAAAAGAGGGGAAAAGCAGAAATAGAGGCAGCCCCAATGACACAAAAGACAGCGGTTAAGGGCATGGTACGAAACAATCCCCCCAGTTCAGAGGCTTTCACAGTTCCCGTCCGGTGTAAGACAGCCCCCATACTCATAAACAACAGGGCTTTATAGAGAATGTGACAAAAGGCATGGGCGGCCACACCGTTTAAAGCCAGCGCAGATCCTATCCCTATACCTGTGACCATAAAGCCCAGCTGGTTATTGAGGCTATAGGCCAGAACTTTGCGGAGATCATTTTCAATCAGGGCAAAAAAGACAGGAAACAATGTCATAGTAAGCCCTATATAAATGAGAAGGCTTTCACCAGCAAAACCACGTGCCAGGGCGTATACAGCAAGCTTTGTTGTAAAAGCAGAAAGGGTCACAGCCCCGGTCACCGTCGCTTTAGGATAAGAATCCTGGAGCCAGTTATGTAAAAGGGGAAAGGCACATTTAATGCCAAAAGCTATAAAAATCAGCCAGCTGCTTAAAGAAGAGAGGGTGAGGGAGTTAAAAGCAAAGCTTCCGGTCTCCCGTCCATGCAAAACAGCACCTGCCAGCAAAAGCACACCTGAGGCAATGTGAAAAGCAAGATAGCGCAGCCCCGCCCCATAAGACGCTTTTGTTCTGCTTTGCCAAATGAGGAAAACAGAGCTTATAGCTGTAATTTCCCAAAAGAAGAAAAGGGTCAGAAAATCCCCTGCAAAAACCGCACCCACAGCAGAACCCGCATAGAGAAGCCCCATAGAATCGCTTAACCGATCACGTTCATGCAAAGCGTAGATAGCATTGAGAAAAGCTGCCAGAATAAAAACAACACCCCAAATACGACTTAAAGCGTCCAGACGGAAGCTGACAAGCTCTATACCAGCAAAACTATAAGCCCCATGCATGCCAAAATCTGTCCCAAACAGCATCACCATAGCAAGAACAGGGGCCAGCAACATCAGAGCTTTACGCCCGTAATAAGGCAGAAAACCTGCAAACAGGCCAGCTATAATAAGGGGAACTGCCGGAGTAAGAGACCCCAAATTGTTGATAAACGCTTCAGGCCCCATCATCATCTCCATAATAATCCGGCTTGCGGGACAAAAGCACCCGTAAAGGCCAGCCAGAAAGAACAATCAGGCCAAAACCTATAAAACCAAACAGAGCGTAAAAACCTTTCACGCCACTCAAAGGAGTATGCCCTTTAAAGGGGTAGACTATTTCAGCCCCCACAAGAACAAGCATCAAAACGCCCAAAACAGGAAGAGCTGCTTTCCGTGCACATGGTGTTAATGTCCACAAAAAAGGCCTGGCCAGAGGGTGCGTTTTCTCCTCCGGCAGACTGTCTGGCTTTTTCTCTTCAGGCAAATCATTCATGGCATGGTCTCCGGCGGTAAAGCGGGATGAAGAAAGTCAAGCATATGTCCCGTAAGAAAGAATAAAAAGCAAACCCCAAGGGCCGCACAAAGCGGTGGCAACCATAAAAGCCAGCTTCCCTTAAGAGTGCTGTCAGCCTGTGGATCCCCAGCGGGGAGGAAAAAAGCACGCGCGGACAGGGGCATAAGATAGAGAATGTTCAGGACAGAAGAGAGGACAAGCGCCACCATCAACCATGCCTGACCAGCCTCTGCAGTCCCCAGCATGAGAAAAAATTTAGGCCATGTGCCACCCATAGGGGGAAGACCTATAATAGAGGCCGCCCCTAACGTGAAGGCCAGAAAGGTCATGGGCATGGCTTTACCTAAGCCATTGAGTTCGCTGACACGTGTGCGGTGAGCAACAGTATAAATAGCACCTGCGGCCATAAACAGTGTGATTTTTCCAAAAGCATGCATCGCAATTTGCAAACTCCCCCCCTGAAACCCTGCTATGACGCCCAGCATGGCACCAAGTGTCACATAAGAGAGCTGACTCACCGTGGAATATGCGAGGCGCTCTTTAATATTGTCTTTCGTCAGAGCAATAAGGGAAGCAAGAACAACAGACCCCGCCGCAATCCAGGCCAGCCATACAGAAACAGGCGTTGCCATCAACGCCTCCGCACCAAAAACATAAAGGGCAATTTTAAGGATGGAGAAAACGCCCGCTTTCACAACAGCAACAGCATGCAAAAGGGCACTTACCGGCGTTGGGGCCACCATAGCATTGGGCAGCCAGACATGCACAGGCATCAGGGCCGCCTTGCCGATTCCAAAAGCATAAAGCACCAGCAAAACCCCTGCCATGGCTGAGGTCAGATGCCCCTCCATCACCAAAGGAGAGAGCAGTCCCCCGACTTCAAAATTTCCTGATCCCGCAAAAACATAGGTCATCACCACAGCAGGCAGGAACAGCAAAAGGGAGGTTCCCATCAAAACGCTGAGATAAATACGTGCGCCGCGCCGCGCTTTTTCATCACCTTTATGAGCAACAAGGGGATATGTGGTGAGACTTAAGACCTCATAAAACAAAAACAGAGTGAGAAGATTGCCAGAAGCTGCAACCCCCATCGTGGAGGCAAGAGCAAAGCAGACAAACATATAAAATCTTGTCTGGTCTTTTTCCCTGTTTGTACGCATATACCCGATGGTAAAAACCGTATTGAGCACCCAGAGACTGCTGGCAACCAGAGCAAACAGAGCCCCTAAAGGCTCAAGGGTTAAGGTAAGCTCAAAGCCTCCCCCAAAGGTGAGAAGGTCAAGATGAGGTCTCTCCCCCCCTGCCACCAGAGAAAAAAGCCAGCCAGCATCAGCAGCAAGAAGAAGAGCTGTCACAAGGCTGACCCCCTCACGCAGATTGGGCCAGCGTCCCAAAAGACCAGCCAGAAGCCCCCCCAGAACAGGCAGGAAGAGAAGGAGCGTTAAGGCCGTCTCTGGTGTCAGAAGTGTTGCAAAAGAAGTCATGGAAAACGCCCCCCGGACTGAGAGGCAGCTTCCGCAGCAGCCCGTATCACATCTATCTCAGCCCCCGCGCCCCACAGACCAAACCAAAGATTGGCGAGGGCCATCACCCAAAGGGGGAGAAGAAGCAGGAGAGAGGCACGTTTTTTTAAAACCTCACCGGTTTGTGATGACGGAGGGGCGTGCAAATAAGCCTGTTCCAAAAGGCGCCCTAAATAGACAAGAGCTAAAACCGAAGACAAAGCAATAACCGCCACGGCCCACACCCAGCCCTTCTCTAAGGCTGCGGTCAACAAAGCCCATTTCGACACAAAGCCTGCTGTCCCCGGTATGCCTATCAGCGATAAAGACCCAAGCGTGAAAGCCGCCATGGTCCAGGGCATGCTCCGCCCAAGACCCCGAAAATCCGCAAGGCGTGTGATCCCAAGATTGAGCGTCATAGCACCGAGAGCAATAAACAGTGTCCCTTTCATCAGAGCATGGTTGAAAAGATGTAAAAGACCTGCTGAAAGACCTGCTAATGTCGCCATGCCAATCCCTAACAGCATATAGCCAATCTGGGCGATGGAGGAAAATGCTAAAGTCCGGCGTATGTCTGTCTGGAAAATGGCCTGAAAGGACCCTGCAATCATGCCCACAGCACCCAGAGGAGCCAACAGCCAGACAAGCCCCACCCCCTGAAGAGCATGCTCCGCATGAAAAACGCCAAAAACAAAACGCACAAGACCATAAAACGCCACTTTTGTTGCTGTGGAGGCCAGAAAGCTCGATACAAAAGAAGGCGCATAGGCATATGCCCCCGGCAACCACATATGCATGGGGAAAACCGCAACTTTGAGGGCAAGTCCAATAACAATGAAGGCAAAAGCCACATCCACAACGCGGTTATCAGGGTGAAGCTCTGCCAGGCGGGCAGCAATGTCAACCATATTAAGGGTTCCTGTCACCATATATAAAAAGCCCACACCGATGACAAAAAAAGTTGCCCCCACCGTGCCCATGATAAGATAGTTATACGAGGCCACAAGGGCACGGCGATCACGGCGCCCCCCCATAGCCACCAGCGCATAGGTGGAAATAGAAGAAATTTCTAAAAAGACAAAGAAATTAAAGGCATCCCCGGTCACACACATCCCCAGAAGGCCCGTCAAACAGACCAGAAAAGTGGCATAAAAAGGGGCCTGCCGTCTCTTCTCAACCTGATCTGATACACTGGGGAGCGCTGTGATGGAACACAAAAAGCCAGCTATACTGACAAGAACAAGCATAGCAGCACTTAAAGCATCTGCATAATATTCAATCCCCCAGGGGGCAGGCCACCCCCCAAGAGCGTAGGAAACAGGTCCGTGTGAAAGAACATGTATCAGGAGTATAACGGAGAAAAAGGCGCTAAGGCCCGTCGCCATAAGCGTGCTTAGCCATGCCAGACGCCCTGAAACCAAAAGAGCGGTCACAGGCGCCATAATAAGCGGCACAACGACGATCAGGGCGGGGGCATGCTTTAAAATCCAGGGGAGGGAGTCCCCTGCCCCCTCAGAAAGACCTGCGGCACCCGCACCGAACAGCGCGATAAATTCAGGCAAACCTGTCATGAAGAGGCTCCCTTACCCGGAGAAAGAGGGCTTTCCTCTGCATAATCGGCACGGTCTATATCATCCTCTTCAATGGAGCCATATACTTCACGAATGCGCACAGCCAGCGCAAGCCCCACAGACAGGGTCGCCACCCCCACCACAATAGCCGTCAGGATTAAAACATGTGGTAAAGGGTTAGAATAAAGGGGTTGGGCCATATCACCCAGAGCCTGTGCACCCTGTGCCATCTGTCCTTCTTCAGGGACAACATAGCCTTCAGGGGGAACAATGGGGGGCAGACCCCCCCTCACCTTCCCCATCGTGATATAAAGAAGAAAAACTGAGGTCTGAAAAACACTGAGCCCCATAAGTTTTTTAATAAGGTTACCCGAGGCAATGACAATATAAAGCCCCGTCATCATAAGAATGATGACAGCGACATAATTAAAGCGCTCTGCAATCCACTCCATCACCATGTCACCAGTCCTCATCATCAATATCAGGTTCACGCCCTGCAAAGGCATAAAAAATCACCAGCATGACAGAGGCAACTGTTATCAAAACACCAAGCTCCACCAGCATAATACCGATATGCTGGCCTAAAGGATGGTGGGCATGGGGGAAAAAAGCATCATAGTCCAGATAGTTTTTTCCCATTATCCAGGTGGCTACCCCAACCCCGGCATAAAGAAGAACACCAACAGACATGCCCAGAGAGGCAAGAAAAGGAGAGACAGCCTCTCTTGCCTTCTCCATCCCAAAAACAAGAGCATAAAGAATAACCCCGGCTGCAAAAATAACACCCGCCTGAAAACCGCCCCCCGGCCCGAAATCCCCGTGAAACTGTACATAAAAAGCAAAAAGCAGAATAAAGGGAATCAGGAATTTAGAAACCACACGCAAAACGCTATGGGGATTGAGATCATCGGGCGCATCATGTTTCTGAGAATCATGAGGAAGATCGCTCATACCTGGCCCTCCTTTTCAGCTGACCGGATAGAGGGAGCAGACTGTGGAACAGAGTCACCCCCCTGGTGAGGTAAAGGGGAGTCATCTTCCTCTTTTTCCCGCGCGTCTTCCCTCTTTTCTGTCCCAAAGCCTAAAAGCAAAAGGACGGCAAGACCTGCCGCAAAAATAACAAGCGTTTCTCCAAGCGTATCATACCCCCTATAGCTGGCCAAAACGGCAGTCACAACATTGGGGACACCGGTTTCAGGGATTGCACGCTGAAGATAATCCCGTCCCACATAAGCATTAACCGGCGCATTGGGATCACCAAAGACAGGCATGTCACCAATCGCATAAAACAAAACAGCCCCAACAGCGAATGTTACAAAAAAGGGACCATAACGCCGCCCGGGAGGGGGTCTTTTCGCATGACGTGCTGTCAGAAGCATCGCCACCAGCATGAGAACACCAGAAATCCCGGCACCTACGGCAGCCTCTGTAAAAGCGACATCAACCGCATCCAGCACCACAAACCAGGCTGCTGAGACCAGGCTGTAGACACTGGTGAGCATAGCCGCTGCAAAAAGATGGCGCGTGCGAATAAGGGCAAGACCGATAAGGAGTAAAAGGACAATAAAAAAAATCTCAAAAGCTTCAATAGGTGGTGTCATGCCTGTTCCTCCTGTTGAGTTTTTTGGGAATCTCCATCTGTTCTGTCCCCTGTAAGATCCTGAGGATCGGGAGCACGATAACGCTTTAAAAGCGGTTTAAGACCCGCTTTATAAGCTGCATTCGTAATTGCATGGGTGGCGGTGGGAGAGGTTAAAAACAGAACAAAACCCACAAGGGCCAGCTTTAACGTGATCAGAGAGAAGCCAGACTTCACCATAAGGCCTAGAAGAATAAGCTCAAGCCCCAGGGTATCGATAATACCTGCGGCATGAAGACGTGTAAAAAAATCCGGAAAACGGAGGAGCCCCACACTCCCCACAAGCACAAAGCAGACACCTGTGAAGACAAGGAGGACAACAAAAATATTTTGTATAATTTCCACAGAGGGAATAAAGGTCATATCTCCTCCTTCCGCTTATGCGTGGGGGGTTCACCAGAAGGAGGCTTTTCCTGTTCTTCAGATTGTCCCTCCCCCGAAACATCTTCCGGATTCTGCCTGTATGAAAAACGGCGCGGTGAGAGGGCAACACGCAGTGTGCGATAATGAAAAAATTTCAGGACAGCAATCGTCGTTATAAAATTGATAAGCGCATAAAGAAGGGCAATATCCACACCATCTGCCCGCCCTATAATAAGACTGAAAATACATAAAAAGGCAACCGTTTTTGCCCCGAACACATTGGACGCCAGAACACGATCATAAAGCCCCGGGCCACGCAAAAGACGGACAAGAGCAAGGGCCATCCCCATTAAGACGCCAAGTGCTGCTGCTGATAACCAATATTCCATCATCATGCCTTCTGTTCTTTCATGGTCTTAAGGTGATATGTCCATCCACAGCCTGTTGTGCAGAAGCACCTATTGTTTGAAAAGCCTGCAGGTCTGCCATGCCTGCCGTGAGAGTATGAATGATAATATGCCGATCTTCAAGCTCTACGGACACTGTCCCGGAGGTGAGCGTAATAGAATTCGCAAAAACGACAGAAGCAAGATCAGAGCGCTTATCTGTCCTCACACGCACAAGCCCCGGTGTAATCTCAAGGTCAGGTGTTAAAATAAGGCGTGAAACATCCAGGTTGGACTTAACAATCTCACCTCCCAGCCATCCCCAATAGAGCAACAAAGAAGGAAGACGTGATAAAGGCATGGACTCAGAATCAACAATCTTCATGCGCAGAGACAGAAAAAGAACAAAACAGCAGGAGAAAAAGCCTAAAGCCACCAGAAGCATGTTGTTCCAATAGCCTGAAAGAAGAAACCATACCCCAAGAAGCAGAAGAAACAAAAACAGGCTGTATCGCATAAAACCTTCACCACTTTTTCACATGAGCTTCTTTTTCTCATACCTTTTCTTTTCAAAACCATCAAGAGAGGGATGGGAATCCTTAGCAGATACCAGAAAAAATCTTCTGACAACATTGATGATCCTGAAAGAGGAACAGGTTATCTGCTTTTTCATACATTCCCTTTGTGTGGGAGAAGAAAGTTATGTCCTGAAAGCTAAAGGTTTTTAAGGAAGAACAGTTTTTTTTATCTTTCTATTTGACAAAGGCTTGCCTTTCCTCCCCCGGGTCTGGTATAGGGCGTCAGGTTAAACCACATCCTGATCCCCGGTAGCTCAGTTGGTAGAGCAAGCGGCTGTTAACCGCTGGGTCGCTGGTTCGAGTCCGGCCCGGGGAGCCATAAAGCGCTCAAAAATATTGCCCTCAAAAGATAACAGCATAGCCTTTCCCACAAAAGAAACGGGGGCATCAGGACAATATCCTTATGGATCTGCGCCCTTCCACTACACAACCTGTTGAACCCGGTTTTCCCGCATGTCTTTCTTTTTTCCTAAAGACCCGTGCAGAACGTGAAATATTCCGGAAGGCCCCTCTCTGAAAGACAGGCTTTAAGGGACAGGTCAGAGGAGCACCCCCATGTCCTGAAACAGAAAAATAGAAAAAAGTTAGAACAGATAAAAAATGGCTGGGGCGCCAGGGATCGCACTGAATTATTAAGGCTCTTGATTTTCTTACAACCCTACTCCCATGACTTCAAAATGTATCAGAGATTTCTTATTTTTACTTCAGAAAACCCAGTTTTCATGTGTCATAAAACCTTCTAAATTAGTACAATCTACATTAAAAAATTTGCATACATTCGGTATCTTACTTGCATTTTCTTTTAACTTCTCTTGTGTAATAACCGTTAACTCCATTACGGCACCCTTGGCAATAATAAATGGGTCAGCTGCAGGCCCCCCTTTTAATATTGTAGTTTCCTTAATGAGTCCTTGAAAATGCTCATTCTGAAATATCTCTTTCACCTTCTCAGTTTCTTCTTCAGTAGCAGGAGGAAATAGATTCTTGTTTTCTTTTGCCCAGCCTTTCAAAGTTGTATTATCCTGCCTTTCTATTTCCCTCAAAACCTCACGAACTGACATCAACTTACTTTCCTGAACCACTGACTCAAATCTTTTCCATAGAGTAGGAAAACGGCTACGGGGATACCGAAAAAGCTCCTGAAGGCTACTTGTATCAAAAACGTATGTCACTTACACTCCTTTCCTTTGAAGGAAAGAATCTTCAATTCTATTAAAACTCTTTGTCGGTATATCTAAGTAACTGGATGCTTGATCAAGAGTTATGCTACCACCATAATACCTATTCAGTACTAACGATAAATAAGCATCCCCAAGATATGACATCTTAGTATTATCATAGTGGCCCCCAGATTTTTTGTTAGCTTTTTTCTTTTCTGCAAGGTATTGAGAATTCCATTCCTCTACTTTGGATTTATAGAACTGAGGTGAAATACACTTCCTGTCTAACAACCTTCTTAATACCACTTCACGGCTAACACAGTATTCATGAGCAATCCGACCAATATATGAATCTGAAAACTTAATTGGTTTACTGGACAGAAAATTTTCCTTAAAATGTTCTTCTGGGATCAAGACATAGTTTGCAAACTTATTACATTTTACTTCAATGTTTTGAGTATCCGGACTTTCATGCTCCCATGTACGATTTTCAATAACATCTAAATAGCTGTTTTTATAAACCAGATGACCCAGCTCATGGAATAACGTGAAGATCTGCCTATTAACAGATTGATTGGTGTTATTAATAAAAATAATCGGAAACAATTGATCATACATACAGAAGCCAGCGATTTTATCAGTCTTAAAAGCTTCCTTAAAAACGTACAAACCATTATCAGATAAAACGCTTCTCCACTTTTTGAAAGCTTTTTCACTATGTTTCCATGATTCTTGTTCTTCAGAAGTCACACCAAATATATCTCTAACTTTGCCTGCTAGGTTTACAATAGCTGTGCTGGTATCTAATTCTGGCAGCCAGGAAATTCGTTTTTTTTGTTCGGACTCATCACTTTGGTAAAGTTCACGCAAGCTAATTTGGAAAGCTTTTGCTTTCCTAAAAATATGGTGCATTGTTGGTGATAGACTTTCAAAATCCCTCTCTGATACAGACCGCAATGACTTTTTAATCGATTCTTCGGCGGGGGGATCAGGAAAGAAGAAGATGGCTAAAGGTCTTTTATATCTTAATGCCAGCTGTTCCAATTGAGAATATGTTGGGCAGTCTTTATGGTTTTTACTTTCCCATAAAGCTAGTTTCGGGAAAGGCTTCTCAAGGTCTTCAATTGAAAAACCATGGGTTTCACGTGCCCATCGTAATATCTCTTTATTTACAGGAATTTGTTCACCCATATGTGCAAGTTATCCCATAACTTTGTTAATGACAATAAAATCATAAAGCGATTTAGATATACATCCCCCTATACCACTTATTTACCTGCGTTCTGTGTTCATAACGCTTAGTCCGAGCTGTATCACCAGCTCTGCAAAAGGGATTTATGATGGTGGTAAAGGATCCCAAGACAACAACAAATAAAAATATAACGATTAAAAAATGGCTGGGGCGCCAGGGATCGAACCTGGGATCACGGGATCAAAACCCGTTGCCTTACCGCTTGGCTACGCCCCATTATGCGTGTGTTCAGGTTGTTCATCTGAACGAACCCTTTTCCATAAAGCAAGCCTGTTCAGAATGCAAATTCTTCTGGCCTTCACGAGAAAAAAAGCCTCATAACCTACTTACCAGAGGAATGCAATGGTGAAAAACCTTGCGTCTTTGTGCAGCAGAATTTATAGAAAGCTTTTTTGAGGAAAAACCTGTTGGTTATGATAACGGAGCATAGCTCAGCCTGGTAGAGCACCGTCTTCGGGAGGCGGGGGTCGCTGGTTCGAATCCAGTTGCTCCGACCATGTCATGATGAGGTTAAGCCTCACGCCTGTTCTTCAAAGAGACGTTCAGGGTGATGTTCTGCGGCGGCTTCTCCGGGACTTCTGAGCCCTTCGCTTAAATCCAGCTGATTTTTGTGACGTCTTTTTCCTGTGTTTCTGAGGCGCTTTTTCAAGGGGGGCATGTGGGTCCAGAAGACGATGAATGGCAGGCCATTTATGATTGTCAGAGGGTGTGAGAAAACACAGAGCAGAGCCCTTTGCCCCTGCACGGGCTGTTCTTCCGATACGGTGGATATAATCCTCAGCACATTGGGGTAAATCATAATTAATGACATGCTCAATATGCGGAATATCCAGTCCACGTGCAGCCACATCCGTGGCCACAAGAATGCGGTATTTCTTATCTCTGAAACTGGCAATAACCCGGTCACGTTTATTCTGGCGTAAATCACCATGGATGGCCTCTGCGCTATATCCTGTTTTGGAGAGTTTTATGGCCATTCTTTCGGCACCATATTTTGTTTTCACAAAAATAATGACCGTGCCATGACGTGATTCCAGTTCTGAGAGCAGGCCCTGATACTTCTTTGTCTCAGACACGTGCACCACATCATGCTTAATATTAGCCGCGGGAGACGATGTAGGGTTAACCGACACATGAATCGGATTTCTGAGGTATTTCTCAGAGATTTTGGTGATATTTTTCGGCAAAGTCGCAGAGAACAACATGGTTTGACGTTCTTCCGGCAGAAATTTAAGAATATGCTCGATCTGTGGGGTAAACCCCATATCCAGCATACGATCTGTCTCATCCAGCACCAGAAAACAAGTGTCGTGAAGTTTGAGGCTGCCACGATCGAGGTGATCTCTGATACGTCCCGGTGTCCCCACCAGAAGTCTCGGCTGATTACGCAGGTTCTGTATCTGTTTTGTCATCGACTCACCACCAATCAACAAGGTTGTTTTTATTTTTGAACGTCTCCCCAGCATAGCCTGCATCTGTGTCATAATCTGTTTTGCCAGCTCACGCGTTGGGGTCATCACCAGGGCCGTGCCATGTGGGTTCGACATGAGACGCGCAACAAGCGGGACGCCAAAGGCGGCTGTCTTGCCTGTTCCTGTCTGGGCAGACCCCAGAATGTCCTTTCCTTCAAGCGCATGGGGAATAGCCTGTGCCTGAATGGGGGTTGGGTGTTCAAACTGCATATGCTGCAAGGTATGACGAAGGGCCTCTGGAAGCCCAAAGGAGTCAAAATTATCCATAAATATTCTCTTTATATATTTGAAAATTTTCCCTTTTAACACGGACACTGTGCATGCGGGAAACACGTGAAACTATTTAAGTAATCTACATATGAGGCGATGGGCTTTTGGAAGGACGAGACGACAGATGGTCTCAAACGCTCTCCTCTCTTTCCTTCAAAATCTCTGCAATCTCAGCTGCAAAATAGGTCAGAATACCATCCGCCCCGGCACGCCGGAAGGCAAGAACACTCTCAAGCATGCAGGCTTTTTTATCAAGCCAGCCACGCTCCGCCGCGGCCATAATCATAGCATATTCTCCGGAGACCTGATATGCAAAGCAGGGAAGCTGAAAACGGTCTTTCAGGACACGCACAACATCCAGATAAGGAAGACCGGGCTTGACCATCAGCATATCAGCCCCTTCTTCTATGTCTAATGCAGCTTCCCTTATCGCCTCCTGCACATTGGCGGGGTCCATCTGATAGGTTTTTTTATCTCCCTGCAGGGTTTTGGCGGTTCCCACAGCATCACGGAAAGGCCCGTAAAAAGATGAAGCATATTTCGCCGTATAGGCAAGGAGGAGGGTGTCTGTAAACCGGGCTTTTTCCAGAGTTTGCCGCAGGGCAGAGATACGGCCATCCATCATATCAGAAGGCCCTAAAATATCAGCACCCGCCTCCGCCAGGACAAGGCCCATATCCGTCAGTTTTTCAAGGGTTTCATCGTTTAAAATTCTGCCCTGTTGAAGAAGGCCATCATGGCCATGATCTGTATAGGGATCAAGGGCAATATCCACCATAAGCCCAAGGCCCGGAACCTCCTGTTTTATCGCTCTCACAAGGCGCGGGACAAGACCATCAGGGTTTAAGGCTTCACGCCCGTCAGGTGTTTTAAGACGCGGGTCTATATGGGGGAACAGGGCAATGGCAGGCAGGCCGAGCTTAAAAGCTTTGTGTGCCTCTTGAAGAAGTTCATCAGGGTTGAGCCGGTCAATGCCCGGCATGGAGGGGACAGGTGTACGCGGGGTCGTGCTGTCAGACACAAATAAAGGCCAGATCAGATCGTCTGTACAGAGCTGATGTTCACGCACAAGCCGGCGGCGCCAGGGGCTCTGGCGCAGACGTCGCAGACGGAGGTCAGGAAAAACAGGGCTCATGGTCTTTACCTTCCATGCAAGACGAGAACGAGGGCAGAAGCACCATAAAGCGTTTGAGAGATTTTTGGCAAGATATCAGGACAGGATGTTCAGAAAAGATATAAAATGAGGTATAAAAACCACGGTTGTCAACACTCCTTGCCTTTCTTAAGGTCTCTTTAACACCAGCTGGAATTCATATGTGGGCTCTGGTTTTTAAGGGGAAAGTTGCGCTCTGGTTTTCTGATCGACCAAATCATTGATAAGCATCACACCAGCAATCACCCCTTCATGGGCGGCACCAACAAGAGTTGAAAAACCCGTTCGCGCGTCACCCACAATAAAAACATCGTTAAGCTTTGTTCTCCCCACAGGATCTGTTTCATAGGTCATTTTCCTAAGTTGAGGATTCATTACTTTTCGTATCTTCAGAGATTCGATAAGATCATGGGGGTGAGAGTGCATATCCGGAACAAACACAACATCTGTTTTCAGGCTTTCCCCAGAGGCCAGAACAATCTCTTTGACATGACCAGAATCATGCACAATTTTTGTTATCTTCTCCTCCCTTAATTCTCCCTGAGACAGGTGAGAAAACTGCTGTTTCGCCTTATCAGAAAAAGGTTGACCATGGGTGAGAAAGTGAACTTTGTCTGACCAGTTTGTCATCAGACGCAGAAAATCAAAATCCTGTTCGGATCGACCAAGAACCGTGATGTTTTTGTGGGCATATTCATAAGCATGACAATAGGGACAGGTAAAAAGAGACGTCCCCCAGATATCTTCTAATCCCTCAAGGCCCATGGCACTGATATCAAAAGAAAGTCCTGGAGAAAATATAAGCTTTTTGGCCGTAACGATCTGCCCGCTTTGGCAGTGGACCTGATAACCAGAAGTGTTTTTCTCAACGCGAACAGCCCGATCATCAAGATAGCAAGCTGTTTCATAAGGGGAGAGATCAGATTTTGCTTTCTGTAAAATTTCTGATTTTTTAAGGCCATCACGGGTGATAAAATTATGCGTAAAATTGTCCTGGGTGCGGCCCGCGCTTTCATCATTGATAACAGAGCATTTTATCATGGAACGTGCGAGGATAAGGGCAGCACTCATCCCCGCCATGCCGCCCCCAAGGACGAGAACTGTGGTTTCAATCTTGTCCATGGCACAACTCTCTTTGTTATGAAAATTATCGCGTCAGATAAAAAGACGTATCCTCTGACAGAATACGCCTTTTCATTCTGTAAAAAGTTTGTTTAAGGCTTCTGTAAGCCTGCCTTTTTATCATGCGTTCATGTTCAGAGAAATATATCCGCTATAACCCTCCCAACATTTATCCCCGCAGAAAGAATGAAAATTGCTGCAAGAATCCCCATCAGCGTCAATTCACCAGAAGAATGAGAGTGTATAAATTTTTGAAACATGGACATGATTTTTCTCCAATTCAATAAATATGGTTATCAAGAGCAATAAGAGCCACATGTATGATCTTGTCACGTGCTTTTTTTTCATAAGCTTGTCTCTTATAACGCGCTCATGTTCGGGAAAATATAGCGGCCAAAGCACTCCCAATATTTGCTCCCGCAGTAAATATGAAAATTCCTGCAAGAATTGCCAACAGCGTCAATTCACCAGAAGAACGAGCCTGTAGAAATTTTTGCAACATGGACATGATTTTTCTCCAATTCAATAAATATGGCTATTTGAAAGGGCTGGCGCACAACACCTGCCCCAGGAACATTAGTCAAATGCCTCACGTAATATAGAACCAACTTGGTAACCGCCTGTAAAAAAACCTATACCAGCAGCAATACCCCCAAGAACACAAAGGCCACCACAGATAAAACCGCCACTGACATAGTCGATTTCATTTGGGGTTAATTCTCGAATTTCCATCATCTGCCTCCTTAAAATTATCTAAATAGCTTGATTGCTCCGTAGGTAAGACCGCCACCCACAAGAGCACCAACAACAAAAAAACCTCCAACGCAGAGGCCACCACAAACAAAACCACCACTGACATGGTTGATCTCATCTTGACTTAATTCTCGAATATCCATCATTTTTTTCCTTTATTTTAATGAGCCTTTATCTCTTCATAAGAGCAATAACAAGACCAGAACCAAACAGAGCTCCAGCAGCAAACCCAACCCCAGCAATACACAAGCCACCACAAACAAAACCACCGCTGACATGGTCAATTTCACCCATGCTGAGCTCGCGCATGCCGTGTGGGGTGGTGGCGGGAAGCGCCGCAGGTACCAAAGCCCCGACAGGGTTTGCTGTGCTCTGAAAAGATAAAGTTTGCATATATCGTCTCCTTCTTCATCAAAAAGAGAGGGTTTGCCATGCTGTTGTCATCAAGCTCTTTCAAATAAAGTGTCAGCTTTGACAGCCAGAGCCCCCCCTCAACAAAGGCCCGTCCCCCAACAAAAGACCGAAAAACAGGGCCGACTCATACTCCCCAAAAACAGGTGAGGAGATTTATTAAGGAGATTTTATCTAAATGTTTAACATTTTGTCAAGACAATATTTAAAATTTTTCATAAGGGGAGGTTGTTCAATGGTTTTTGTCCACAAAAATATCGCCTCAAACCCTATGCCCCTGTTTTCACCCCCTCTGGCATCCCGGGGCGTCCCTGCCACAGGCATGTCACACGCCGCCTTTTTTTCGTGGGACACAGACAGGTTGGTATCTTTGGTTTGGAAAGGTTTTCACTAAAAAGGTTTTCACTCAAGTATGTACTCCCTCCCCTCAAAAACCATGACCATCCCCCTGTTTTATCGCTGAATTAACAGACCCGTCGCCTGTTACCCTACGGGACCCTGAAAGCATTTTTTATCTCAAAAATACAGCTATCACCCCCTCATCTTTTTATGCAGAACAAGGCTTCACAGGCAGAGGCAAATAGAATACAGCCTTTGGGAAAGGGAAACAGGAAAGATGCCCCCACTCTTCAGCCTTGCTTTAAAAACCAGGCTTTGTACAATGAAGAGGGAAACTTCAGACAAAAAGCTCTAAAACGGGAAAGGGAGTTTTATGGTATCAAAAGACTGGGACACACCACATGGGACACTTATGCAGGGCAAACGTGGCCTTGTTATGGGCGTTGCCAATCATTCTTCCATTGCCTGGGGGATTGCTTCTGCCCTGGCGCGGCAGGGGGCTGAGCTTGCTTTTACCTATCAGAATGACAAACTTAAAAAGCGCGTTGAACCTCTGGCTCAACAGGCGGGGTCTGATTTTCTTTTAGAGTGTAATGTTGCCGATGATGTCTCTATGGACCGTGCATTTGATCAGATAAAAACACAGTGGGGCAGTCTGGACTTTCTTGTCCACGCCATTGCTTTTTCTGAAAAAGATGAGCTGAAAGGACGGTATGTTGATACCTCCCGCTCTAATTTCCTTATGTCTATGGAAATTTCGTGCTTTTCTTTTGTTGATGCAGCACGCCGTGCCGCAGAGCTTATGCCTGAAGGTGGTGCTATGGTAACCTTGTCTTATCTTGGGGCAGAACGTGTTGTCCCCTCTTATAATGTCATGGGGGTATGCAAAGCAGCGCTGGAAGCCTCAACACGCTATATGGCCAAAGATCTGGGGGGACATAAAATCCGGGTCAATGCGGTCTCAGCAGGGCCCATGCGTACCCTTGCCGGCTCTGCCATCGGGGGGGCGCGGGATATGTTCAACTGGGCAAAGGTACACAGCCCTTTGAAAGAAGAGACCCGGATGGAATCTGTCGCGGGAACGTCTGTGTATTTGCTCTCAGATCTCAGTAGTTCTGTGACCGGTGAGGTCATCCATGTTGATGCAGGCTATCACGCTATGGCCATGCCGGATATGAAGGATTTAAAAGCTTCAGATTAGCCCAAAAACAGGTTTTTCCTGAGTCTCAGGGTGCGCTGGCCTGGTGGGGCACCTCTTTTCTGAAAGAGAAGGATGCCATAACGTGATTGATACTGATGTCCTTTTTAACAAAAACATGTCATCAAAAACAACATAGTGCCAAACCAGAAGACTCAGGGGAACATAACAGGGATTAGGATATATGACAGGATTTTTGGCACAGGCCTTTATTTATCTTTCCGCGGCTGTGATTGCTGTCCCCATCGCCAAAAGACTGGGGCTTGGTTCCGTCCTTGGATATTTAATCGCAGGCATTGCCATAGGGCCCCTTTTGGGTCTTGTAGGATCTGAGACACAGGATATTCAGCATTTTGCTGAATTCGGCGTTGTCATGATGCTGTTTCTTGTGGGTCTTGAGCTGGAACCACGGGCTTTATGGAATATGCGTAGACGACTTGTAGGTCTTGGCGGGCTACAGCTGGGCGTTACCACGGCTCTGATTACAGGTTTTGCCCTCTTTATGGGGCTGAGCTGGAATGTCGCGCTCAGCATTGGCCTTATCTTTTCTTTATCATCAACAGCGATTGTCCTTCAAACGCTCAGCGAAAATGGACAGGATAAAACGGAAGGCGGGCGGGCAAGTTTTTCCGTTCTTTTGTTCCAGGACATGGCTGTTATCCCCATGCTGGCCCTGATTCCCCTTTTGGCCATGCCAGAACTTGCAGGCAATACGGGTGACGCCCTGGCGCAACAGGCAGGTCATGGTGATGAAGCTTTTAGTTTTGTGCACAAGCTCCCTTCCTGGGCATCCAGCCTTATGGTCCTGGGGGCTGTCGGCGTCATCGTTTTAGGGGGACATTTTCTCACCCGCCCCCTCTTTCGTTTTATAGCCCAGGCACGTTTGCGGGAAGTTTTTACAGCTACAGCTTTATTTTTGGTGATCGGTATTGCCCTTTTGATGACCATGGTCGGTCTTTCTCCTGCTTTAGGGACCTTTTTAGCCGGTGTTGTTTTGGCCAACAGTGAATATCGCCACGAGCTTGAGTCTGACATTGAACCTTTCAAAGGACTTCTTCTGGGGCTGTTTTTTATAACTGTTGGCGCCGGAATCAATTTTACTATTCTGTTTGATAATCTTTTCCTGATCGCAGGTCTCACCTTTGGCCTTATGCTAACAAAAATTCTTGTTCTCCTTGTCATTGCACGACTGTTTAAGATACCGGGGAGAGACGGCTGGCTGTTTGCTTTAAGCCTTGCTCAGGCAGGGGAGTTTGGTTTTGTTCTGTTAGGTTTTTCGGTCCAGAACAATGTTCTTCCGGAAGGTTTAAGTCAAACCCTTCTTCTGGTCGTTGCTTTATCTATGTTGCTGACCCCTCTCCTTTTTATTCTGTATGAGCAAGTATTTGCACAACGTTTCGCATCACAAGACAACAGAGAAGCAGATAAGATTGATGAGAAAGGTCTTGTCATCATAGCAGGCCATGGGCGTTTCGGACAAATCGTCAACCGTTTTTTACGGAGCAATGGCTATAAAACTGTTGTGCTGGATCACCATTCTGATCTTGTTGATGGTGCACGCCATTTTGGCATTAAAACTTTTTATGGTGATGCATCCAGGCCAGATCTTCTTGATGCTGCGGGCCTTGATCATGCGAAAATTCTTGTTGTTGCAGTTGATAACAAAGACACCATCACGGATATTGTCACATATGCACGCCAAAAAAGGCCCGAACTTCATATTATTGCCCGTGCTGTCGATCGCCACCATGTTTATGGTTTATATAATGCAGGGGCGAATGATATTGTTCGCGAAACCTTTGATTCTTCAGTCCGTGCCGGAAAATACGCTTTAAAAGTTTTAGGTGTGCATCCCTTCCGGGTAGAAAAGGCTGCCCGCGTTTTTATCCGGGATGACAGAGAAACCCTGCAGCGTCTTGCCGAGGTTTGGGATCCTGATATTCCTGTGCTTCAAAACAAAGCTTATGCAGCTGTTGCCAAAGAGCGTAATGCGAAAACAGATCAGGCCATGCATGGAGAAAATATGGAGTTTTACAACCGAATTGAGCGCGGATGGACCCCACCCCCAAAACCTTCTGCGAAACGTTCAGAATAGAAGGCTGTGTTTTAAAAAGAGGAGGCGTGTTCTACCGGTTTCAGGTGTACAAACCCAAAACTGGTGAGGGGGAGAGGCGTCATAAAACCTTCCCCCACAACAGGGCTGTCAGACCAATGCTCTGCCCTGGACAGGAACCTCTGTTTTCTTAAGAAGCAAAGAGGCCAGAGAATATCCGGCCCCAAAGGTGTATAAAAGGCCTCTGTCTCCGGGGGCCAGGTCCTTGTTATACTGATGAAAAGCAATAAGAGCCCCTGCTGCGGCTGTGTTGGCATATTCATCCAGAATAAGGGGGGCCTCTTCCTGTGTTGCGGCGCGACCTAAAACTTTTTTCATCACCCAGGCATTCATATGGATATTGGCCTGATGGAGCCAGAAGCGCCTGATATTCTGAGGTTTCAGATTTTGTTCTTTGAGGTGACCTTCTAAGAAGTTAACAGCCAGAGGCCCAAGATCCCTGAAGACTTTGGGGCCATTTTGCTGGAAGAGTTTATCTGGCTTGCCTATCCCGTCAGGGGCCGTGCGGTTCAAAAAGCCAAAACCATTCCAGATGGTGGTGGCATAATGTGTTGAAAGCCTGATATCCTCAATCGCCCATCCGCCTTTGGAGGCCCGCTCAGAAGACTCAACAAGCGTAGCAACAGCCGCATCCCCAAAAATGAAGTGAGAAGCCCTGTCCTCAAAATTCACATGGCCCGTACAGGGCTCAACCGTACACACAAGGACAGAGCGTGCACGCCCCGCCCGGATCAGATCATGGGCCATGCTGATTCCAAAAAGCCCGGTTGAGCAGGCCACACTCATATCAAAAGCAAACCCACCCGTACCAAGGGCAGACTGAACCTCAATCCCTAAAGAAGGGTAAGCACGCTCCAGATTGGAAGACGCCATAATAAGTGCATCAATATCCTGCGGGTGACGGCCAGCCTTCTCAAGGGCTTTCTCTCCGGCTTTCACCGCCATTTCTGCCATAACAGAGAGATCGTCCTGAGAGCGTTCAGGCAGGCGTGGGCACAGAATTTCGGGATCAAGCAATCCCTCTTTTGAAAGGACATGACGATTTTTAATCCCGGAAGCCTTTTCAATAAAATCTGCAGAGGATGGCAAGCGTGGCTCACGCCTGCCATCCTCAATTTCCGTCTGGTAACGTTCATTATAACGTGCAGCATAAAGATTATAAGCCTGGACGAGCTCTTCATTACTGACGACATCCGGGGGCGCCCAAAAGCCCGTCGCTGTTATAAAAACCGATCTGACCATTTTTCTTCCTGTTTCTCACGGCTCAGACAGATATGAAAACTGAGACTGTCTTTCCTTATGGCTTTTCCTGTCAGGGGGAAAGGGGGAAGACATAAAAAACAGAGCAGTTTGTTCCTGATACCTTTATTTTTCTCTCATAACTGATTTGCCTTTACACGCCTCTTATGCTCAAAAAGGAGGTATCTGGTCCTTTATATGGTGTGAGGAGTCAACGCCTTGAGTCTTGTCCTTTATAATGCTGCGGTGCGGCAGAAAGAGATTTTTAAGCCTTCTGATCCCCAAAACGTGCGCTTTTATGTGTGTGGCCCAACCGTATATTCTTATCCCCATATTGGCAATGCACGCTCGGCCGTGGCTTTTGATCTGCTTTATCGGGTTTTGCGCTGGATATATGGGAAAGATCATGTGCTTTATGCCCGCAATCTTACCGATATTGATGATAAGATTATCAGGGCCGCCGCAGAAAAAAACATCTCCTGGCAAGATGTTGCCACACAGTACACACAGATTTACCATCAGGATATGGCAGCCCTTGGCGTCCTTTCCCCCGGTTTTGAGCCCAAAGCGACAGATCATATTGAAGCTATGCAGGACCTGATGACACGCCTTATCAAAAAAGGGCATGCTTATGAGGCTGAGGGCCATGTTCTTTTCCACACCCCCTCTTTTTCTGATTATGGGGCTCTCTCCGGACGCTCGCGGGAGGATATGATCGCCGGGGCCCGCATTGAAACAGCCCCTTATAAACAGGATCCTTCTGATTTTGTTCTGTGGAAGCCCTCTAAACCCGGTGAGCCTTTCTGGCCCAGCCCCTGGGGAGATGGGCGGCCCGGATGGCATCTTGAATGCTCTGCCATGATAAGGACCTGTCTTGGAGAGACCATTGACATCCATGGTGGGGGGCAGGATCTTCTCTTCCCCCACCATGAGAATGAGCGTGCACAATCACATTGTGCGCATGGGGGACGTCCTCTTGCCAGATTTTGGACACATAATGGCTTTGTACGTATGAATTCTGAGAAAATGGCCAAAAGTCTCGGAAATATTGTTCTCATCCATGATCTTTTGAAAAAAGCACCCGGGGAGGTTATCCGCTATGCCCTTTTGTCAGCACATTATCGCCAGCCTCTGGAGTGGACAGACACCCTGATGCAGAATGCCCGCCGCGCCCTTGACAGACTTTACAGGCGCCTCGCCTCTGTGGACGGTCTGCCTGCACAACCAGAAAAAATGACAGAGGAAATAGAAACTGCCCTTTACGATGACCTCAACACCCCCAAAGCTTTTGCAGCCCTTCATCAGGCGTCCCTGCGTCTTGAGAAAGAAGAGACACAGGCGGGAAAAGCCAGAGCAAAATCTGCCCTTTTACAGGCAGGGCAGGTTTTGGGCTTTCTGGAACACAGCCCTAAAGACTGGTTTGCAGGGACAGGTGCGGGAGTTTCTGAAGAGGACATTATGGCGCATCTTGAAGAACGTGAAGCCGCGCGCCGCGCACGTGACTTTACAAAAGCCGATCATATTCGTGACAGTCTGGCAGAACAGGGTATTGTTCTGGAAGACGGCCCTGACGGGGTGAGCTGGAGACGTGTGTGACACCTTCATGTCTTTACACACGTTGAAAAATACGGGGCCAGGAGCAACGAACTTTTAAGACAACACATGGTAAAAAGGAAACCGATCCTCATCCCCTTCATATAAAGCCATGTTTTAAAAACAGAGCCCTGTTGCAAGAAGAAAAGACCCGGGGACTTGCAATAACATACACTTTGCGCTTATAAAGCGCTTCGTTACCCTTCATCTTTGAGGATGGGGGAATTTTATCTCGCACGCAAGGCGCGGGGGCTCACCTTAGATTTCTTTCAGGATGGTGAGGCTCCACCGGTGCTGGAAGATTAAGGCAGGGGAAATCTGCCTCAACGCCAGACAGGCTTTGCGGAGGCTAACCGGAAAAGGAAAAAACATGGCTTTACCCGATTTCAGCATGCGCCAGCTTTTGGAAGCCGGCGTTCATTTTGGTCATCAGAAACATCGTTGGAACCCAAGGATGGGGCGCTATATTTTTGGAGAGCGCTCTGGCATTCATATTCTTGATCTCTCTCAAACTGTGCCTTTGCTTCATCAGGCTCTGGTCAAAGTTCGTGATGTTGCCGCCCGTGGTGGACGTGTTTTGTTCGTGGCGACGAAAAAACAGGCTTCAGAAAATGTTGCCAAAGCTGCCAAACGGTGTGCTCAGTATTATGTCAATCACCGCTGGCTTGGGGGAACACTCACCAACTGGAGCACAGTTTCCAACTCTGTACGACGCCTTGATCGTCTTGATTCCCTCCTTTCAGAAGAGGGCCATACGGAAGGCCTGACCAAGAAGGAAATTCTCAAACTCACACGTGAACGTGACAAGCTTGACCTGTCTTTAGGGGGCATTCGTGATATGGGAGGCACCCCTCATATTATGGTCGTGATTGATACTGTGCGTGAAGATATTGCCATCAAAGAAGCACGTAAGCTTTCTATCCCTGTTGTGGGTATTGTTGACAGCAACAGTGATCCTGATGATGTGAATTATCCTGTTCCCGGCAATGACGACGCTTCACGTGCTATTGAGCTTTATTGTGAACTGATAGCCGATGCGGTCCTGGACGGCATGGCGCAAAGTCAGGCCGATCTTGGTTTTGATCCAGGGGCTTCGGAAAACCCTGTTGATCCTGACCTTGCTTCAGAGCGTGTGGCACCGGACGATGCGGAAGCTTCTGACACCAAACAGAAAACTGAACCGGAAGACAAGGCGGGCACTTTGTCCCAGCCTGAGGAGAAGACAGAGAAAACACCTGCATCATCTGAGGAAACAGAAAAAAAACAGGAGAGTGCCAGCTAAAAGCACTCTGGTCTCGATATCAATCTGTGACCCTCTACAGGGTGAGACATGATGAGGCCCTATGCAGGATGTTTTATGAGATAAAGCTTCTTTCTCTTCTCACGGACATAAGAGGTGTTTTTGAAGAGGAAAGCTTTCAGATATATGTGTTAAGGAGATTATAATGGCAGAGATTACAGCGACCCTTGTCAAACAATTACGTGACATGACAGGCGCAGGCATGATGGATTGCAAACAGGCCCTTAAGGCGGTGGACGGTGAGATAGACAAAGCCGTAGACTGGTTGCGTGAGAAAGGTTTGTCTAAAGCTGCGAAGAAAGCAGGTCGTGCCGCAGCAGAAGGCCTTGTTGGTGCTCTTGTGGAAGAACGTGGTGAAGGCATGGCCGGAACACTTGTGGAGATTAATGCGGAAACAGATTTTGTGGCCCGCAATGACCTTTTTCAGGAAGGGGTACGTGAGATTTCACGCCTTGCTCTGAAAACACAATGTTCTGTTGAAGCTTTAGCCGATGAGACAACGCCCAAAGGGATAAGCGTTGCGGCCATGCTGAAAGATTTAATTGCCACAATTGGGGAGAATATGACTCTGCGCCGTCTGACGCGCCTTTCTGTCCCCAAAGGGGTTATTGCCAGCTATCTTCACAATGCTGCAACAGAGGATATGGGGCGTCTTGGTGTTCTTGTGGCCTTGCAGTCTGAAGGAGATAAGACTAAGCTTATGGCGCTTGGGCGCCAGATTGCCATGCATGTTGCAGCCCTTAAGCCTCTGGCCTTAAAGGTTGAGGATCTTAAACCTGAAGATGTTGAGCGGGAACGTCATGTGCTTTATGAACAGGCCCGTGCCTCTGGTCGCCCTGAAGCTGTGATTGAGAAAATGGTCACAGGGCGCCTGAGAAAATTTTATGAAGAATCTGTACTTTTAGAACAGGCTTTTGTGATGGATACAGATAAATCCGTTGCACAGGTTCTCAAAGATTCTGAAAAAGATATAGGGGCGCCCATTGACCTCACAGGGTATGTCTATCTTGCCCTTGGTGAAGGTGTTGAGAAGGAAGAATCTGATTTTGCGGCGGAAGTTGCCGCTATGGCAGAATAACGCTCCTGATTTTGAGAAAAGTACAGGGCATGAGGGTTCAGTATGGACAAAGCTTTACACAATAAGCAGGACAGACACCCTCTGCCCTTTCGCCGTATTTTACTTAAAATATCAGGTGAAGCCCTCATGGGAAACCGTCCGTATGGCATTGATATTACCATGACGGATCGTATCGCACGTGAAGTGAAACAGGCACGTGAACAGCATGGTGTTGAAATATGCCTTGTCATAGGGGGGGGCAATATTTTCAGGGGCCTCTCGGCCGCAGCAGATGGCATGGACCGTGCCACAGCAGATTATATGGGCATGCTGGCTACCATTATGAATGCTTTAGCCATGCAAAATGCTTTAGAGCGTCTTGATGTCGCAACGCGTGTTATGTCCGCTATTCCCATGACAACCGTCTGTGAACCTTATATCAGGCGACGTGCTATTCGCCATATGGAAAAAGGACGCGTTGTTGTCTTTGCTGCCGGCAGTGGAAACCCCTTTTTTACAACGGATACAGCAGCAGCTCTGCGGGCTGCTGAAATGGGGTGTGATGCCCTTTTAAAAGGAACAAAAGTTGATGGGGTCTATGATTGTGATCCTGCAACACACCCCGAAGCCAGGCGCTATGAAAAGCTTGACTATATGGAGGTTCTGTCCAAAAATCTCCGCGTCATGGATGCTTCAGCTGTGACCCTTATGCGTGATAATGCTATTCCCATTATCGTTTTTTCCATTCAAAAACAGGGAGGGCTGGGGGAGCTTCTTGCCGGCACCCCTATAGGGACTATCGTAACATCCCAACCTTCCTGAGGAGACTGTATCATGCAGGATGATAAAACTATTCTGGATATTAAAGATATTACGCGCCGTATGGAAGGCGCTCTGCAGGCTTTGAATACTGAATTTTCCGGCCTGCGCACAGGGCGTGCCAGCTCTGCGCTCCTTGAATCAGTTTTTGTGGATTCTTATGGCCAGAACACCCCCCTTAATCAGGTCGCCAGTATTAGTGTTCCAGAGCCGCGTCTTCTGTCCGTTCAGGTGTGGGATAAATCCATGGTGCCGGCCGTAGAAAAAGCGATTTTAAATGCTAATCTTGGTCTTAATCCCGTTGTTGAGGGTCAGCTCCTCAGGCTCCCCATTCCTCCTCTTAACGAGGAACGTCGTGCTGAACTGGCCAAAAAAGCAGGACAATATGCAGAACAGGGACGTATTGCTGTACGTAATGTCCGCCGTGACAGCATGGAACGCTTAAAAAAAATGGAGAAATCAGGGGAGCTCAGCGAAGATGAAAGCCGCACCCTCGCAGAAGAAGTTCAGAAACTCACAGATAATATGATCAGGCGTGTTGATGAAGTTTTGAAAGCTAAGCAGGATGATATTATGCGTGTGTAGGCGTCTTCAGGGCAAAACCTGCCCCGGGGCAACAAACCTGAACAGCCTTTGTTATTCCTCTTCCGGAAATTTAAGATATGAGAAAATGTTTTAAAACATAAATCTTTCCTTACAAATACTTTCTTGTGATGACGTTTAAATGTAAAGGCAAAATTTTATGGTCTCTGTCTCTTCCACATTACGGCATCCCCGCCATATTGCTGTGATTATGGACGGAAATGGGAGATGGGCTGAAACACGGCATAAGCCACGTCTTTTTGGACACCATAAGGGCGTTGAGGCTGTCAGACAAACGGTTCGTCTGGCGAAGGAATTTAAAATTCCCTATTTGACACTTTTTGCCTTTTCCACAGAAAACTGGAAGCGACCTCAGGAAGAGCGCAACCATCTTTTCGCCCTGATGCAACATTTTGGGGACAGTGATCTTGAAGTTTTAAAGAAACATGGTGTTCACATTAAGGTTATTGGCTCACGAGAGGGACTGAGCAAAGATATTCTGCGTCTTCTCGAAAAAGCAGAACAGGAAACCCAGGACAATGACAGTCTTCACCTTGCCGTTGCCATCAACTATGGTTCCCGTGATGAGCTTGCCCGTGCAGCACGCAGGCTTGCTGAACATGTGAAGAGGGGAGATTTAAACCCTGAGGATATTGATGAATGCACTTTAGCATCCTGCCTGGATGCCCCGGAATGGCCAGATGTTGATCTTGTTATTCGAACAGGGGGGGAGCAACGCATCAGTAATTTTCTGCTTTGGCAGTCAGCTTATGCAGAATTTGTTTTTTTAGACATCATGTGGCCTGATTTTAACAGGGCGTCTTTTCAGGAGGCTCTGCATCAGTTTTCACAACGCCACCGAAGATTTGGGCACACCCATCATGACCTCATCACATCATAATAAAGAGAACAATGTGACCCATCAATCAACAACAAGCTTTCGGGTACGTCTTCTCTCAGCGCTTGTTTTAATTCCCCTTGTTATTGTGTCAACCCTTTTAGGGGGAGCGTCTTTTTTCTTTCTTATTGTCATGTTCATGACCCTTATGTTTTATGAATGGATAAGACTTTCAGACCAGCAAGCCAAGCTTAAAACCTATCTTCTTCTTCCCGGTTTTGCTGTGCTGGTTCTTCTGGGTGGAGTATTTGGTATATGGCCTTATCCTTTTCTTTTAGCGTTTTTGGCAGCCCTGTTAGCTTTTTTTGAAGCCCTGCCACGTCACAAAGCCCTGTGTGCTTTTTTTGGCATGCTGTATATTCTTATTCCCTGCCTTGCTCTTTTGTGGTTACGCGGTCTCGGTCCCTATCCTGTTTTTTTCCTCTTTTGTGTTGTCTATGCCAATGACACAGGCGCCTATCTTGGGGGATCCAGGTTAAAAGGCCCACTTTTATGGCCACGTGTGAGCAAAAACAAAACATGGTCGGGACTTATCTGCGGACTTTTTATGGGAACAGCTGCCGGTGCCCTTTTTGCTTTTGTTTTAAAAGAAAATATTATTTTGCTCACAGTTCTGGCGTTCTGTATAACTTTATCAGCCGTTGCAGGAGATCTCTTAGAATCTGCCCTCAAACGATTTTTTGGCGTCAAAGATACCGGGGGCCTCATTCCCGGACATGGGGGTGTTTTAGATCGTCTGGACAGTCTTATGATTGCTGTCCTGATCTTAACTGGCATTCTTGTTCTGTGGGGGTACAGATTTTGAAGGAATGTGACAACACGTCTGAACACCCAAAGCGTGTGACCCTTTTAGGGGCAACAGGTTCTGTGGGCCGCAGTGCTCTTGACCTTATACGTCGCCATGCCTCCTCTTTTCAGCTTGAATCCATAACGGCAGGGCGACGCCTTGATGATCTTGTGGCCCTGGCAAAGGAGTTTCATCCCCGCTTTGTGGCCATAGCAGATCCCGCTTTGGGAGCCCCCCTGGCAGAAGCACTGTCAGGGACGGGCATTGAAACAGGGGCCGGTCCCTCAGCTTTAAAGACAGCTGCTGAGAGGGAAGCGTGTGTCACCATCGCAGCCATCACGGGAGCAGCCGGGCTTGAGCCAACTTTAGCAGCAGTCAGGCGCGGGGGTGTTCTGGCGCTTGCCAATAAAGAGTGCCTTGTCTGTGCCGGACCTTTGTTTATGGAGGAGGTGAGAAAAAGTGGCACGCACCTGATTCCCGTTGACTCAGAACATAATGCCCTGTTTCAGGCGCTCAAAAATGAACCTGAAACCGGGGTCTCCAGGCTTGTTTTAACGGCTTCAGGCGGGCCTTTCAGAACCTGGTCTTATGAAGATATGCAGACCGTGACACCTGAACAGGCGTTAGCACACCCTGTCTGGTCAATGGGGGCCAAGATTTCCATTGACTCCGCAACACTCATGAATAAAGGACTGGAACTCATTGAAGCACACTATCTTTTCGGCGTGCAGGAAGAGTGTCTGGATATTCTTATCCACCCCCCCTGCCTTATTCATGGCCTTGTGGAATTTTCAGATGGTTCCGTTCTTGCCCATTTGAGCAAACCGGATATGCGGATTCCGCTGGCTTATGCCCTGGCCTTTCCTAAACGTATAACAACGGGGGTTGCTCCCCTGGATCTTCTCTCTCTGAAAGGGGCTCTCTTTGAACAACCAGATGAACAGCGTTTTCCTGCTTTACGCTTAGCCCGCCATGCTTTAAAGTCCGGATGTGGTATGCCGACAGTCCTCAACGCCGCCAACGAAGTTGCTGTCTCGGCTTTTCTTGACCAGCGTATAAAATTTTTAGATATTGTTGCTATTGTTGAAGACTGTATGAAGGATTATGAAAAAGAAGCCGGCTTTAACTCTTTTAGCTTTGAGGATGTTGTGTCAACAGATCTCTGGGCGCGGGAGAAAGCAAAACGCTATAGCCTTATGAAGTGTATTGAATAAAGTCCATGCAAAGTATTCTGACCGTTTTTACTTTCCTTTCAGGTTTTCTTTTCGTCTTTTCGACCATCATCGTTTTGCATGAACTGGGCCATTACTGGGCTGGACGCCTTTTAGGTGCAAAGATTGATATCTTTTCTCTTGGCTTTGGGCCACGTCTTTTAGGTTTTCGTGCAAAAACAGGGGTTGACTGGCGCATCTCGGCCATGCCCTTAGGAGGGTATGTCAAATTTGAAGGTGATATGGATCCTGCAAGCTTTTCATGTGCCGAGCTTGTGCAGATGCGAAACTCCAAAGGAGCCAAATTTTTTGCTGCCCTTTCTCTGTGGCGCCGTGCTGTTATTGTTGCAGCCGGCCCTTTGATGAATTTTATTTTGTCCGTTTTTATTTTTGCTTTTCTTGCCTGGTCTCAGGGAGATTACAGATCAACAAATTTTATAGACAGTATTCTTCCTGAAAGCCCGGCAGAGAAAGCAGGCCTTCGGGCAGGAGATTATATTGTCTCTGTTAATGGTGAACCTCTCACATTTTTTTCACGCTTTCATCAACGTGTTTTAAAGAGTGTCGGTGAGACATTCACACTTGGCATTGAGCGCAATAATAAAAACTTCACCGTCAAAATAACACCCGAATCTGTTAGGAAAAACAACAGTTTTGGAGGTGTGGAGGATATCGGCCAGATTGGTATTTCTGTTCTTTATGAGAAAGTAGAGCTTAAATCTGCTGATGCTTTGTTTTCAGGCTTCAAAAAGACATGGGAGCTTATTGCGATGACAGGAGCATATATGAAGGGTATGGTCACAGGACGCGCAGATGTTAGTCAGCTTGGTGGACCTTTGCGTATTGCAACAATATCTGGCCTTACAGCAGTTAAAACTATGAAAAATGCTCCGGACACACAAACATTTTCCGAGCGTTTGCAGGCAACAGGTATACGCCTGCTTTACCTGATAGGTGTTTTGTCTGTTGGGCTGGGCTTTGTTAATCTCCTGCCAATACCAGCTCTTGATGGCGGACATCTTTTCTTTTATTTGTTAGAAGCTTTAAGAGGGCAGCCACCTGGACTGAGACTGAAGAGATGGGCTTACCATTTTGGTTTTTTTGTATTATTGTCTGTTTTTTTCTTTTCAACCTGGAATGATATACGTTATTTGCAGATGTTTCATTCCTGAAAAACGTTTTTAGGAAATTTTATGAATTTGTCTTCTCATTTTCGTCTTGCTTGTTTTTGTAGCCTGCTGTCTTTAGTCCTCCCTGGTTTAAGCTTTGCACAGACCGGGTTACCTGGTGGTGACAGTTCGCAACCTTTAACACCATCTACACGCCAAAGGGAGGTGGTGCGGCAGGTTTTTGTTGACGGGAACAGGCGTGTTGAGCCTGAAACTGTCCTGTCTTATCTCCTGATTCAGCCCGGTGACATCTATAACCCCCAACGTTTAGATCTTTCTTTAAAAACACTCTATGCAACGGGTCTTTTCTCTGATGTTGGCTTTGATTTTCAAAACGGCATTCTTCGTGTTCGTGTGGTTGAAAACCCTATTATCAACAGGGTTATTTTTCATGGGAACAAAGCCCTTAAGGAAGATAAAATTCGAAAAGAACTTGGCATTAGCCCCCGCAAAGTCTTTACACGGGCAAGGGTTCAGGAAGATGTCGAACGTATTTTACAATTATACCGTGCCCTCGGGCGGTTTTCAGCCGTTGTCAGCCCCAATATCGTTGAACAGGATCAAAACCGCGTTGATTTGATTTTTGATATTTCTGAAGGGCCTGTTACAAAAGTTCGAAGTATTAACTTTATTGGCAATAAGTTTTTTTCTGACCGGCGTTTACGTGGTGAGCTCTCAACCGCGCAGTCCCGCTGGTGGAAGTTTTTTGCCTCCAACGATAAATATGATCCCAACAGGCTTGAATATGATCGTGAGAAACTCCGCGAATTTTATACACAAAGAGGCTATGCTGATTTTCGTGTTGTCTCTGCTGTTGCAGAGCTTGTGCCTGATGAAAAGGCTTTTTATATCACCTATACTGTTGATGAGGGGGAAGTTTATACCTTCAATGATATCAATGTCAGCACAACGTTAGATGCCTTAAATGCCGAAGATTTAAAGGCTCTTCTTCCTATAAAAAAGGGAAAGCGTTACAACTCAAAGCTGATTGAAAACTCTATTGATGTCCTCACTTTTGCAGCTGGTGCTAAAGGCTATGCCTTTGTTGATGTTCGCCCTCGTTTTCGTTATAATCGTGAAGATCATACGATCGATATAAACTTTGAGGTCAATGAAGGCCCGCGCGTTTACATTGAACGCATTGAAATTGTGGACAATACAAGAACACTGGATCACGTTATTCGTCGTGAAATGGCTTTTGTGGAAGGGGATGCCTTCAACCGTATTTTGCTGGAACGCTCACGTCTTAATGTTCGTCGTCTTGGTTTTTTCAAAGATGTTAAAATTGAAGAATTAGAAGGCTCCAGACCTGACAGCGCTGTTGTCAGGGTTAAGGTTCAGGAACAACCCACAGGAGAATTAAGTTTTGGGGCAGGCTTTTCCTCAACAGACAAATGGCTTTTTGAGTTTTCAGTGTCTGAGAGAAACTTTCGCGGCCGGGGTCAGTTCCTGCGCTTGCGGGCCTCAACATCAAAACGGACCCAGGTTGTTGACATACGTTTTACAGAACCCCGTTTTTTAGGACGCAATCTTGCAGCAGGTTTTGAAGTTTTTCATGTCAATACAGACTATATCAGAGAAGCAGGCTTTAAGACAAAACGTACAGGGGGACGCATTCTTTTTGGTTTTCCTCTGTCTAAAAACATTCGTATGAATGTAGATTACACCCTGCGTCGTGAAAAGGTCACAGCCTCCGGCGCACGATATGATGGAAGGGGACGTTGTCCTATTACAGATATTATCTGCCGTCAGGAAGGGACGCGTCTTTATTCTATCCTGGGCTATTCCCTCCGCTGGGACAGACGGAATGATCCTTTAAGACCAACACGCGGGTTTGATCTTGGATTTTCACAGGATTTTGCGGGCCTTGGAGGTGACGTGAAATTTCTCCGTACAGAACTGTCCGGTGGTGTTTATTATGGCATCTACAGAGATGACGTGATAGCAAGCTTTACAGGGTCTGCAGGCTATATTACATCCTGGGGTACCACCCCAAAAAACATTCCTATCAATGATCGTTTCTTTAAGGGTGGGGATAGTTTTCGTGGATTTAAAACAGCTGGTCTTGGTCCACGCATCGTTTTGGAAAACAGCCGCGGTCAACAGGTTCCGGGCGATGCGCTGGGGGGGAAAGTTTATGCTATTGGGACAGCAGAGGTCAGTTTTCCTTTGGGGCTTCCTGAAGAATATGGTATTTTAGGGAGCGTTTTTACAGAGTTTGGAACAGTGGGGCGCCTTGACCCTGCAGATAAACAGGCTAATGTACGCGATGATCTCTCTTTGAGAGCTTCTGTAGGATTCAGTGTTTTCTGGGACTCACCCTTTGGTCCTGTTCGTTTTGACTTCTCCAAGGTTCTTAAGAAAGAAAAGTATGATGAAACAGAATCATTCCGATTTGGTGCAAGAACGAGGTTTTAACATGAAGAAAAGATTTTTAATGGCTATGGGTGCTTTTGCTCTTCTATGTAGTCCTTTAGGGGCCATAGCCGAGGCACAGGTTTTTGTTGTTGACCAGGCGCGTGTTCTCTCAGACTCCAAAGTTGGTCGTCACATTAAAACGCGTATTGAGGCCATCGGCAAACAAATGGAAGCACAGGTTAAAAAAGAACGCAGTGCCTTAGAGGCTAAAAAGAACAGTCTTGAAGCAGAAACAAAAGCTCTGACGCCTCAGGCCATTCAAAAACGTCCTGATCTGATCAAACGTATTAATAGCCTTCAGCAGGAAGGAAGTGCTTTTGAACAGAAAAATGTGAAACGTATCCAGGAAATCCAGCAAACTGAAACCAAGGCTTTTGAACCTGTTGATAACGCTCTAAAAGCCATTCTTGAAGAAGTAGTTAAAGAGCGTAAGGCCCAGGTTATTCTGGATCAGCGTGCTGCTATTTATGTCAGCAACAGTGTCGATCTAACAGGGGATATTATTCGTCGTCTGGACACGCGTTTGACCAGTGTTCCTGTTCAGCGTGTTTCTCTGCCTTAAAAACAGGGCTTTTTCCTTCAGGGGTTAGGGATCCCTGTTTATGAGATTGTTGTCATGAAAGTCGATACACGTTTTTATGATATTCACTCTCCCCTCAGCATGGGTAAACTTCTTGAGCTTACCCATGCTGAGTTTTTATTATCTTCTCAAAGCCCCGATGTTGAAATTGATCACGTTTCTCCTTTAAAAGGGGCAGGATCGGGGGCTTTATGCTTTTTAGAAAGCAAAAAAGATTTACCCTCTCTACAGGACTGCCGTGCAACAGTCTGCCTTGTTCACAAAAGATATGCAGATTTTGTTCATGATGCGGGTATTCTTCCTCTTATATCTTCTTCCCCTCGTGGGAGTTTTGGTTTAATTCTTGAGGCTTTATATACTCTCAAAACATTTCATGCTCAGACCGCCTCTATCCATCCGAGTGTTAAGATTGGGCATGGCGTCAGGCTGGGACCTGGTGTGGTTATTGGAGAAGGTGCAGAAATTGGAGATCAGTGCCATATTGGGCCTAACAGCGTCATAGGCCCCGGTGTGGTTCTTGGGGAAAAAAGCGTTCTTGGGTATGGTGTTAGTGCTCAGTGTGCCCTCATAGGAAAAAAGGTTCATATAGGCGCCAGAACTGTTATAGGAGAATCCGGCTTTGCCATAGCCCTTACACCTCAGGGCCCGAAAGATCTTTTTCATCCTGGTCGTGTTGTTCTTGGCGATCACGTCTCTCTTGGTGCAGGTGTAACAGTCGATAGAGGTTTTTTGGAAGATACTGTGCTGGAAGATCATGTAAAAATAGATAACCTGTCCCAAATTGCACATAATGTTTGTATTGGAAAAGGCACTGTGATTGCTGCCATGTCAGGCATTTCCGGAAGTGTCAGGATAGGGCGTGGTGTCCTTATCGGGGGTAATGTTGGTATAGCGGATCATATCCGAATTGGTGATCATGCCGTTCTTGCTGCGCGATCCGGGGTCATGAATTCTGTCCCTCCCCGGGAAACATGGGGGGGGTTTCCGGCAAAGCCTGTCAAACAATGGCTTCGCGAAGTGTCTCTTCTAAAGGAACAGAGTAAACCTCAAAAAAGAAAAAAAGGCTCTTTTTAAACAGTGTTCACAAAACTATAAAGAGCACGCAAAAACGCTTAAAGGAAGAAAGGCAAAATATGGCTGTCAGTGTTCATCCAACAGCAGTTGTCGATCCTTCTGCAGAACTTGGTGAAGATGTTATTATTGGCCCCTATTGTGTTGTTGGGCCGAAAGTGCGCTTAAAAGACAGAGTCCATATTCTGGCCCAGGCTCATATTGCAGGGGATACGGAGATTGGGGAGGACAGCCTTATCCATCCCTATGTTGTTCTTGGTCACCCCCCTCAGGATTTAAAGCATAAAGGTGGGGTGAGCCGCCTTATTATCGGACAACGCAACATTATCCGTGAACACGTCACCATGCATCCCGGAACAGACGTCGGCTCTCAGGAAACCCGCATCGGGCATGATGGCGTCTTTATGGTGGGAGCCCATGTGGCCCATGACTGCAAAATTGGTGACAGGGTGATTTTTGCCAATCATGCAACACTTGGTGGTTTTGTTGAGGTTGGAGATTTTGTCTTTATGGGGGGCTTATCTGCCACACATCAATATACCCGCATAGGGCGTCATGCTTTCATAGGGGGCATGGCAGCGGTTGCAGGAGATGTTATTCCCTTTGGTTCTGCTCTTGGAAATCATGCCTATCTTGGAGGATTAAATATTGTTGGTCTTAAACGGCGTGGTTTTTCAAGACGTATTATTCATGATTTACGTGCGGCATATCGTCTTCTATTTGCACGGGAAGGAACATTTCGTGAGCGTCTTGATGATGCGGAAGAGCTTTTTAAAGACAAGCCTGAAGTGATGGAGATTGTGCATTTTATCCGTTCTGATGCCTCACGCGCCCTTTGCATGCCGAAATAAGTTTTTGTGAGAACCTGACTAAGCGTAAAAAGAATTTTTCTATCCTGTAACTCTATAGTTTTTAGGTGATTTTTCATCCAAAACACCTTAAGGATCCGAGAGGTTATAGTATGAATTCCGGTAAAATCGGCCTCATCGCAGGTGGGGGGGACCTCCCCCTCTGGATTGCCAGAGACAGAGCCGAACGATCACTGCCCACCTATATTATCGCCTTAAAAGGCCTTGCAGATACACGCCTTGATGCTTATGAAGGGGCCCGTTTTGGCCTCGGAGAACTGGGACGCGTCATTAAAACCCTGAAGAAAGAACAATGTGAAGCCGTGTGTTTTGCAGGGCTTGTCAGGCGCCCTAATTTTAAAAGCCTTAAGATTGACTGGGGGGGGATGCGCCGTCTTCCCCATATTCTCTCTGCAGCACGGCAGGGAGATGATGCTTTGCTGCGTAGTCTGATGCATATTTTTGAAAAAGAAGGTTTTACCTATATCTCTCAAAAAGACATGGCCCACAACCTTCTGGCAGGCAGAGGGGTTTTAGGAGCCGTCTCTCCCAGGCCGGAAGATGAAGAAGATATAGAAAAAGCCTGCCTTATTGCACGTGCTATCGGCCGGCTTGATATCGGCCAGGGCGTTGTCGTTTGCAGGGGGGTCGTTTTGGCTGTGGAGGCTCAGGAAGGCACAAACGCCATGCTGAGGCGTCTTATGGATTTGGAACAGCATCTGCGCGGCACGCCGGAACACCCCTTTGGGGTTCTGGCAAAAATGGTCAAGCCAACACAGGATACGCGTATTGATGTCCCAACCCTTGGGCCAAAAACCCTTGAAAAGGCTGCAGAGGCAGGTCTTGTAGGTCTTGTTTTTGAAGCTGGGAAATCTTTTCTTCTTGAGCGTGAGGAGCTTATCAGACTGGCCGATGACAAGGGCCTTTTTCTCATGGGGGTGGAGTCTGAAGGGTGAGGAAAAAAAGAGAACATCCTTTCATTTTTGTTGTTGCGGCCGAGCCTTCCGGTGATCTGTTGGGGGCTGAACTTATGGAGGCTCTTAAAACTGAGACAGATGGCAGGATAGATTTTGTTGGTTTAGGTGGGCCAGCTATGGCTGAACAGGGTATTGAAAGCCCTTTTGATATTAAGGAGCTTTCAGTTCTTGGTTTATGGGAAGGATTACGTATTTACCCCCGCGTTCTTCGTCGTGCACGGGAAATAGCGGAGCTTGCCCATACTTTACAGCCAGACCTTGCTGTTTTGATTGATTCCTGGGGCTTTACTTTACGTGTCGCACGCAATTTACGACGCTTGTCTCCGGACCTTCCCCTCATAAAATATGTTGGTCCCCAGGTCTGGGCCAGCCGGCCTGGCCGTGCACGAACCCTGGCACAAAGCGTTGATATGTTGATGACCATTCATAGTTTTGATGCTCCTTATTTTGAAAAAGAAGGTTTGCCGACCTATTTTGTTGGTCATCCTGTCCTGGCCCGCAGGGTCGATCATGGAGATAGAGAGAAATTCCTGAAACGCCACAGGCTCAGACCCGAACACCCTGTTTTAACTCTTTTATTCGGAAGTCGTTCAGGAGAAGTGACACGTTTAGTGGACCCTTTTGCAGAGGCTCTGGCCCTTTTACGTTCTGAAGGGCATAAATTTGAGAGCATAGCTCTCCTCTCAGACGCCGTGCGGGAAGATGTCAGAGCCCTGGCTCACAATGATCCCCGCCTGGATTCTCTCATTTTTGTCGGGGAAAAAGAAAAATACGATGCTTTTGCTGCGTCCACAGCTGCTCTGGCCTGTTCAGGTACCGTCACGACAGAACTTGCTATGGCCGGTGTCCCTGGCATTGTGGCCTATCGCTTAAGTCCTCTTACAGCTTTCATAGCCCGAAGACTTATTCGTACCCCCTATATCAGCCTTGTTAATATCGCCGCAAATGAGGACGTCTTTCCTGAATATCTTCAGGAAGTGTGTACAGGAGAGCACCTTGCCAGCGCTCTGAAGCCTCTCCTCTTTGACCCGAAAGAACGTAAAAAACGTCAGGGAAAGCTTGCCCGGGCCATCAGAACCATGCGGGGGGGGAAAGATCATGCAAGTCTGAGTGCTGCAAAAACTGTTCTTGACTATCTCAACAAGACCGGGCAAGTTTGATATATGTCGTCTTAGCACATGAAAAACGGGCTTCCCCTTTTCTCTTCCCTCTAAAGATCTTATAAAAGCCTTTAGAGGAAAAGTTTCCTGCTCTTATCAATCTGAAAGAAAACATATGAAAGCACAGATGCTTTCCAAATCGTCACGTTTAAGAAGACTCTACACTTTTGTCCATTCAAACGTTTTTTTGATAAGCTATAGTCTCTCGGCTTGTCTTTTGACGTATATTTTCATTTCTTTATTTGCGACACGTGGAGAAATTTTAACCTGGACACGGTGGATTGAAGAAGCTCTCATTGCTAATCTTATACTTTTAGTGGGGCTTTCCGGTCTTCTTATCTGGCGTATTTTACGTCAGCTTTTCTGGAACCCTGCTCAACAGAGTGCCCATCGTCTTTATGTTCGCTTTGTTGCGTGGTTTAGCCTGGCCGCCCTTTTACCTGCTGTCATTGTGGGTGTTTTTCTTAGTCTTATTTTTACCCAGGCTCTGGATTACTGGTTCAGGGATACTGTCAAAACAGCCCTTAACAATGCTGAGGCTGTTGCGGAAGGATATGTTGAGGAAACAATACAGGATATTCGTGCCGAATTGCGTGCTATGGCTGTGGATATGGACAGGGAAAGTAACCTTCTGCTTCAAAACAGGACAGCTTACGAGACATTCCTGGCTGATCAGGCAGCTTATCGCCGTTTTGCCTCTGCTTATATTCTCAAAGCTGACACACAGATCATGGCCCGGGCAGAATCCCCCAAAGCCCCCCCTTATGAGCAACCCTCACAGGAAGCTTTTAAGCTTGCACAGGAAGGGAAAATGTATGTTAAGGCATCACAGGGGGATGATTTTATCCGTGTCATGATACGGCTTGCAGGTTATGATGATGCCTATCTTTATGTTGTTCGCTTTGTAAAACCTGGCCTTTTAGGGTATTTACAATCAGCACGACTGGCCACAAGTGATTATGACAAAGCAACCCAAAAACAGGATAAGTTGAGAAATCTCACCTTACTTATTTATGGGGAAGCTGTGTTCATGATTCTTCTTGGTGCTGTGGGCCTCGGGTTTACGGCAGCTTCACGTGTTGCAGAACCTGTACAGCGCCTTGCCAAAGCAACAGAAGAGGTTCGGGGCGGCAATCTAAGCGCCAGGGTTCAGGTCCATCACGAACGTGATGAACTGGATGAATTATCCTCAGCCTTTAACCGCATGACACAGCGCCTTCAAAATCAGCAGGAAGCGCTGATTCTCTCCCGTTCTGTTGCAGAAAACCGTCGCTCTTTCATAGAAGCTGTTTTGTCCGGGGTTCGTGCTGGTGTTATAGGACTTGACTCGAAGGCACGTATTACCCTTATGAACCATTCCGCAGAACGCCTTCTTACACTTGATGCCACTGAAGTCTATGGGAAAACATGGTCTGAGGTCATACCTGAATTTTCTCCTATTTTAGAGCATCTGCATCAGAAAATGAAGCCAGGTCCTAACGGAGAAATTACCTTAACACGGGGAGGCCGCAAACTCACCCTGCATGTCAGGGTTGCAGCGGATATGCATGGGCAGAACGAAGTTGGTCATGTGGTCACATTTGATGATGTCTCAAAACTTGCTGCAGCGCAACGCGTTGCGGCATGGCGTGATGTCGCACGGCGTATTGCCCATGAAATTAAAAATCCTTTAACACCTATTCAGCTTGCAGCAGAGCGTCTTCGCCGAAAATATACATCTCAGATCACAGAAGACCCTGAAACATTTTTACGGTGTACGGAAACAATCATACGGCAGGTTCATGATATCGGGCGTATGGTTGACGAATTTTCTTCTTTTGCACGTATGCCCTCTCCAAAAATTGCAGAAACTGATCTGAATGCGCTGATAGAGGAAGTATTTTTTGCACAGCGTCTTGCCTGTCCGGATATAGATTTTACTCTTGAAGGCGGAGATGTATTAAAACTTGCCTGTGATGAGCGTATGATCGTCCAGGCTCTCTCTAATGTGATCAAAAATTCTGCAGAATCGGTTATGGAAAAATACGCAAAAGGAGAGGGAACATCAAAAGGGCACATTATCCTGCGGTTTTACCGTCAAAAAAACAGACACAGGGATGAAGCAGTCCTGGAGATTGAAGATAATGGCCCCGGCTGGCCCGGGGAGGATTTAGACTCTTTTCTGGAACCTTATGTTACAACACGTCAGAAAGGAACAGGACTTGGCCTCGCCATTGTCAAACGTATTCTGGAAGATCATCATGCCAGTCTTGAACTTGCACAGTCCAGCCATTATGAAACAGGAGCTATGGTACGCATGTCCCTGCCCCTTTTAAGTGCAGGTGAAGAAAAAACAAATCCTGCTCTTTCTTCTGGTGGGCAGGGTAATCAACAGGCTGGTTCTCAACATGGAGCCTCTGATTATGGGACCTGATATTCTTATTGTTGATGATGAAGCAGATATCTGTGAACTTATTGCCGGCATTTTAGACGATGAGGGCTATCAGACACGCACGGCTTCAAATGGGGATGAAGTGATGGAAGCCCTTGGTGCGCGTTTACCCTCTCTTGTCATCCTGGATGTCTGGCTTCAGGGCAGCACAATGGACGGGCTGGACATTCTTGCTGTCCTGAAAAAAAATCATCAGGATCTTCCTGTCATTGTCATTTCAGGCCACGGGACCATTGAAACAGCCGTTGCAGCCATTCGAAGGGGGGCGTATGATTTTATTGAAAAGCCTTTTAAAACTGATAAGCTCCTGTTAACGGTCAGGCACGCGCTGGAAGCTGAAAGACTCAGGCGTGAAAATGCAGAGCTTAAGGAGCAATCGTTTTTTGAAACACAGCTGATCGGGACAACACCTGCTATAAAGCTTGTCCGTCAGACACTTGAAAAAGCAGCTATATCTAACAGTCGCGTTTTTATTTCCGGCCCTTCAGGAGCAGGAAAAGATCTTGCCATGCGTCTTTTACATACAAGTTCTCCACGCTCTGAGCGCCGGTTTATAAAATTTACCCCCCTTGCTGTCCCCGCAGAGAGTATGGAGACGGAGATTTTCGGAGAAGAAGATGGCAAAGGACAGGTTCTCAAAACTGGTCTTTTAGAACAGGCCCATAATGGATCTTTTTATTTTGATGAAGTCACAGACTTACCTGATAATCTTCAAAAAAGACTTTTGCGGGTTCTTATAGACAACAGTTTTCGCCGACAGCGGGGCATTCAGGATGTCCGCGTCAATGTTCGTATTTTATCCTCATCGTCAAAAAACATCCAGGATCTTATCAAAACAGGTGCTTTTATAGAAGATCTGTATCATCGCCTTAATGTGGTCTCCATGTCCATGCCAGCTTTATCAAAGCGTCGTGAAGACATTCCCCTTCTTGTTCATTATTTTACAGAACGCCTTTCTTTTGCCAGCGGCCTGACCTCCCGCCTGCCGAATGAAGAGGTGGTCTCCGCTCTGCAGTCTAAAGCATGGCCCGGCAATGTGCGTGAATTACGTAACCATATAGAACGTTTTTTGATTACAGGGAAAAAATCTGAACAGCAGAAAAAAACAGGGGAAAGCCTGCCTGCTGAGGAGGAGGGCACCATGAGAAATCCTCTTCTTCATGCTGAACAGTTTGTGGCCATGCCTTTACGTCGGGCACGCCAGAAGTTTGAAAAAGAGTATCTTATAGCCCAGATTAAGCGATTTGAAGGAAACATCTCACGCACAGCTGCCTTTATTGGCATGGAGCGTTCTGCTCTTCACAGAAAACTTAAAACCTTAGGCATTAAAGACCGCATGGAGGAAAATTATCCGGATGATTAGACTTCCGGATTTTTTTTCATCATGACCATCAGGGAGCGATCATGAAAATTATTGTATGTGGTGCCGGACGTGTGGGAGAGGGTATTGCCCGCAAGCTTTCAGAAGAAGGAAATACGGTCACAGTTATTGACCTTTCCAGCAAACTTATTCAGCGTATCACAACAGATCTTGATGTCCGGGGCTTTGTTGGTCACGGAGCCTATCCGGAAACTCTTGAAAAAGCCGGGGCGGCTGAGGCTGATATGCTCATAGCCGTGACCCATGTTGATGAAGTTAATATGGTTGCCTGTCAGGTGGCCTATTCTCTGTTTAACATTCCGGTTAAAATTGCACGTGTGCGGGCACAGGGATATTTAGATCCCGCATGGCGGGATCTGTACGCCCAACAAAAACTCCCCGTTGATGTTATTATTTCCCCGGAAATTGAAGTTGGACAAAATATTTTAAGGCGCCTTGAGACACCAGGGACCTATGACAGCCTCTCTTTTGCTGAAGGCCGTGTTTCCATGGTTGGTGTTCAGGTTGATGAAGACTGTTCCCTTTTAGAGACACCTCTTCACCAGTTAAAAGAGCTTTTCCCTGATTTTAACTCTGCTCATATTACGGCAATAAAACGCGAAGAGAGATGGTTCATTCCTCAAAATGAGGACCAAATTCTTGCAAAGGATCATGTCTATGTGACAACATTTTCAGACTATATGCCCCGCATTCTTGATCTTTTTGGAAAGAATCAGGAAAAAGCGCGACGTATTTTAGTTGTCGGAGGAGGAAATATTGGAACCTATGTCGCCCAAAGCCTTGAAAAAGCAAAAGGACTTCGATTGAGTCTTATTGAAATCGGTAAGCAACAAGCTGAAGAAGCCGCCCTGCAGCTGAATCACACCATGGTTTTACAGGGCGATGCCCTTGACTGGGCCACTTTACGAGAGGCTGGCATTGCTGAGGCAGAGGCGGTGATTTGTCTGACCAATGAAGACAAGGTTAATCTTTTATCCTCTGTTATTGCAAAAAGAGAGGGAGCCGGAAGAACTATTTGTCTTATCAATGAGCATTTCTTCATCCCCCTGCAGGAAGAATTTGGGATTGATGTCTTCGTCGATCCACGCAGTGTCACCATTTCAACTATTTTACAACATGTTCGCCGTGGACGTATTGTCTCTCTGCGCTCTGTTGATGGGGGGCAGGCAGAGGCTATTGAAGCTGTGGCCTTAAAAACCTCCCCGCTTGTCGGTTTGCCCCTTGGAAAAATGAATCTCCCTTCTGGTCTTTCTATAGGAGCCATTTTGCGCAATGATGAAATTTTTATACCGGACGAAAATTTTATTATCCAGGCCGATGACCATGTTATTCTTTTTATTCTTGAAGAGGATATCCGAACTGTAGAGCAGCTTTTCAGGGTAAGTCCTGAATATTTTTAAACCAAAAATCAGGTTGAGTACCATATATGTATGGTATAGAGTTTATAGAAATCTTCAAAAGATACAGAGGCTATGATAGCTCTGTAAAAGTCCCCTAAACCTTATATATCTTTTTATATGTATTTTTCCGGAAAATTTTAAGGCTCAAAAACTATAAGCATTTTATGGCGCCGACATGATCTATTTAGCACGGACATTATTATGGGGATTTTTCTTTCTTAGTCTTACCTCCCTGATTGCCTGCCTGTCGGGAGTAGGGTTTGGGGAAGAACGTGCTGCCCGTGCCTTTTTGGCCTTTGGTCTTCTTGCTTTTTTCATCAGCATGGGAGGTCTTTGGTTCTCACGGGATATAAAGCAGGCCCTCAACATACGTCAGGCTTTGCTTGTCATCGTGGTGGGGTGGCTTGTTCTTCCTTTATTTGCAGCTATTCCTTTAAGCATGGCCGGTGTTACACATGGTGTGCGTGCTGTTTTTGAATCTGTTTCTGCGATGACAACAACGGGGGCCACGACGCTTTCACCGGAAACCCTTCCCCACTCTGTCATGCTTTGGCTCTCTATGCTTCAATATCTTGGCGGCTGGGCAAGTGTTACGATGGCAATTTTAGTTTTTTCTGCGATTAATGCTGATGGTCCGGGTCTTTATCGCTCTTCTCTTTTTACCATAGGTCAGGAAGGAGTTTTAACACGATTTACAGAGGTAGGCCGTGCTATAGCTCTTATTTTAGCAGGGGCTTCAGGCCTGGTTTTTTTGACACTTTTCCTTTCAGGGATGAAAGCTTTTGATGCTGTTATTTTTTCTTTTTCTGCACCTGTGACCGGCGGCATATCCCCAAGAACAGGTCCTCTCGGAGTCTGGGTTTCAGATTTTGGCCTGTTCATTCTTGCCTTTGCCTGCGTTTTTGGGGCCCTCAATTTTGCACGATACTGGGATGCTTTACATGTGCGCAAACACGTGGCCTCCCTCTGGCATAATTTTGAAACGCAAACCTTTCTTATCATTATAGTCATAAGCACATGTTTAGGTATGGCCTTAGATCCTTATATTCAACTGAATACACTTTTTCTGACATTCATAGAATCGGCGTCTTTTCTCTCAACATCAGCCTATAACTTTTCAGAAAGTGGGTTTGATTACCTTCCTGACAGTTTAAAGCTGGTGATGGTGTTAATAGGAGGATCTGCCTTATCAACCGCAGGGGGGATTAAGCTTGTTCGTCTTTTACTGACTTTACGTTACAGCTCTGTTGAAATTGCCCGCGTTGCAAGACCCGCAAGTGTTGTTCCCCTTTCTTTCCGTGGAAAAGTTCTTGATGGTTACGCCCTGATTGCTTTGTGGACTTATTTTATGGCATATATGCTTATATTAGCGTCCATGATTATCCTGACGACACTTTGGGATGTTGATTTTGTGAATGCAGTCGTGGCTTCCCTGGCCAGCATCAGTAATGCTGGCCCTGTTTTCAGTCAGGTAACCACATCACTTTATAGCAATTTTCCTGAAGGCGCTTTACTGGTTTTGGCAGGAGGGATGATTTTAGGGCGTCTTGAAATTCTGGCAGTTTTTGCAATTTTCCTTCCCTCTTTCTGGCGGCACTAGATATTTTTTAAGATATGGACATATGTTATGGCACGTTGTTTTTACGTCAATGGTTTGTATAAGTATGAGATGGATGCACGTGTTCTTGTGGAAGATCGTGGATATCAGTTTGGAGATGGTGTTTATGAAGTCTGGGCTGTTGTTGAAGGACATCTGATCTATGAAGACTGGCATTTTGCTCGTCTTCAGCGCTCTTTAAAAGAGCTACGCATCCCTTTTCCTATGGATCTCAGAGCTCTCAAAACCGTTTTGTCAGAGACAATAAGGCGTAATCGTGTGCGCCATGGATTTCTCTATCTCCAGATCAGCCGCGGTGTCGCACGGCGTCATCATGCTTTCCCTGAAGACCATGTCATGCCAGGCATTGTTGCTGTTGCAAGACCTTTTCTTCATCACCCTTTTAAACCTGATGCTGTCTTCCCCATTTCTGTCATTTCCGGACCAGATCTACGCTGGAAGCGATGTGATATTAAAAGCATTAACCTTCTGGCGAATGTTCTTGGCAAACAGGAAGCCTATGAAAACGGAGCCCAGGAAATATGGTTCCTTGATGAAAAACACCATGTCACGGAAGGGTCGTCCAGTAATGCCTGGATTGTCTCTGAAAAGGGCTATATACAGACACGGCCTCTTTCAAACGACATTCTCCCCGGTATAACCCGTCAGGCTGTTTTAGAGCTTGCTGCGGAAGAAAACATCCGGATTAAAGAAGAACCGTTTACACTCGAACAGGCCTTTTGTGCAGAAGAAGCCTTTATCACATCTTCAACACGCGGTATCATCCCTGTTGCATACATTAACACAAGAAAGATAGGGAAAGAGAGTCCCGGGCCTGTTGTCAACACGTTAAGGCAGGCTTTTTTTAAAAAAACAGCTCTGGAAACTATTCGTGTATAAATCGCATGTACCGTAACACATGCTTTATAGGTTGAAATCGTTTTTTATAATACCAGAGAAGCTGGTTGATCATTTTTAGGAGATTTTCATGTCGAATGAAAAAAAACAGGCTCTACAGGATAAGTTCCTCAACGCTATTCGCAAAGAGAAAATTTTTTCAACAATTTACCTTGTCAACGGCGTTAAACTTCTTGGTGTTGTGACCTGGTTTGATAATTTCTGCCTTCTGTTAAGCAGAGATAATGTCTCTCAGCTTGTTTATAAACATACCATATCAACTATTATGCCTTCAAAAAGCATACGTCTTTTTGATCCTGAGGGGAAAACCGGGGAAGAGGATCTGTAAATATGGATGTAAGACGCCAGGCTCCGATCTCTGTGATGGTTCTTCATCCTCGCGGGCTGGCGTCACACCTTATGCACAGAAGAAATTCCCAGCCCACGCATTCTGCCTCCACCGCCAATCCCGGATGCAGTGATGTTGTCCCTCCTACAAATCCCGGGCATGATATTTCTTCACCTGCTGCACGGGCTTCTTGTCCTGCCCCGTCTGACAAGGAGACTATGCCCCCTCTTCCCTCTTTTACGTGGCACTCAAAACTGGAGGAGGCTGAAAACCTTGTTGTCGCCCTTGGCATGAAGGTTTGTGCCTCAGAAAGTCCGGTTGTCCGGCGTCTTCACCCCGCTCATTTTTTCAGTCTGGATAAAATCCATGATTTTTCTGCCTGTCTTCAGGAGAAAAAAGCTGAGCTTCTCATGGTCAATGCAGCTCTTTCTCCCGTGCAGCAACGGAACCTTGAGAAACACCTCCGGGTTAAGGTGATCGACCGGACAGGCCTTATTTTAGAAATTTTTGCCAGGCGGGCACGCACAAAAGAAGGACGACTTCAGGTGGAACTCGCCCGTTTACACTATCAGCGTTCCCGCCTTGTGCGAACCTGGACCCACCTTGAGCGCCAGCGTGGTGGGCGTGGCTTTCTGGCAGGTCCGGGCGAGGCACAAATTGAAACAGATCGTCGCCTTCTGGCCACCCGTATAGAACATTTGGAAAAGGCTTTAGAAGATGTCCGCCGCACACGTGCCCTACATCGTCGTGAGCGTGCACGTGTTCCCTTTCCTCTGGTGGCCCTTGTTGGATATACCAATGCTGGAAAATCAACACTCTTCAATCGTCTCACCAAAGCCCGTGTGTTTGCCAGAGATATGCCTTTTGCGACTTTGGATCCCACTATGCGCCTTGTTCGGACGCCTGAAAACCGCCGTTGTATTCTTTCAGACACTGTAGGGTTTATTTCAGACCTTCCAACAGAGCTTATTGCAGCTTTCCGTGCCACTTTAGAAGAGGTAGCTGAGGCCGATCTTATTCTTCATGTGCGTGATGTCACACAAGGGGACTGGGAACACCACAGGCGTGATGTTGAAGATATACTTCAAACCATAAAATCTACCTCACAAAAAGAGCATACGCTGATAGAGGTCTGGAATAAAATAGACTGTTTAGAAGAGGGGCATGCCAAAGCTCTTCATGAGCGGGCCCATAGCCTTGGGGCTTTTCCTCTCTCCGCACAAACAGGTCAGGGGATTGATAACCTTCTTGGCGCTATTGACCATGTTTTTGCGCGTGATGAAATCCCATGCCAGCTGGATCTTCCTGCACCACAGGGGCGCGTACGGGCCTGGGCTTACAAGCATGGCAGCAGGGTCCGGGAAACAACAAACACGCGCATGTGGACCCTGTCTTTTCACCTCAACACCATAAATCTGGGGCGTTTTAAGGCCCTGTTTCCCAAACTCCCCCTTAAAGAATATCCCCTCACATAAGAAGAGAACCCTGAAATCTACCGCATAAGCCTGTACCATAACAGCCTGCCCGGCCCCTGTCATGCTTAATAAAGGAGAGGGGTATATTCCCTGAAAGAACACGGGCTTATATGTCCTTGTCAGATGCATAAAAGAGTGTGTAAAACTTTCGCTTCAACCTTAAGACAGGACAAAACTTCACTATCAGGATCATAGAATGTCTGCTTTTATCAGAGAAGAACGCCTCAACCAGGTCGGCAAAATTATAAGCACCATAGCCGAGGATGAGGTGATGTCCCGTTTTCAAGCCCTCAGACCAGAGGATGTTCACACAAAAACCTCCCCCCATGACTGGGTTACAACAGCAGATATGGCCGCCGAATCAGCACTGGCAGAACATTTAAAAGCGCTTTTTCCTGAAGCTGTTATTATAGGAGAGGAGGGGGTTTACAAAACCCCGGATCTTTTGAAATCTCTTTATAAAGAACCGTTTGTCTTTCTGCTTGACCCTGTTGATGGAACAAAAAATTTCGCCCGTGGATCAGAAGATTTTGCTGTGATGGTGGCTTTGATCTGGCAGGGCAGCCTTAAGGCATCCTGGATTGTGCACCCTCCAACAGGGCGTCTGGCTGAAGCCCGTTTGGGAGAAGGTGCTGAAATTGACGGAAATTCTCTCCACCTCCCCCCTCCGCCTTCCCATTTTGAGGATCTCAAACTCTCCATCAGCACACGGCACTGGCCACCGCACTGGCAGGCTGTGATCAGGGAAAGAACCCAACGCTTTAAAAGTAATCATTCAGTGTATTGTGCAGGCCTTGATTACTGGCGTCTTGCCACAGGGGATATTGATGCTTTGGGTTTTTGGCGCCTGAAACCATGGGACCATGCACCGGGAGCTCTTCTGGTTCAGGAAGCGGGCGGTCGTGTTGCTTATTTTGATGGACTTCCCTATCACAAGATCTATGAGAATAAAAATGGTCTTCTTGCGTCCTCTCCCCTGTTTTGGGAAGATTTGCACACAGCCCTTCTCCCTGAAAATTCCCCTGATAAAGCAAAAAAATCTCTGTGATTTTATGGAATACCATACGAGCATACAAGGAATCACACAAACAGGGAGAAGCTCTGGTATAACTTCCAAAAGGTATTTATAAGCTTTAAGAGAATCCTTCAGATTTTCCTGTACGGCCACACGCTTAAAACGCCCTGATGTTAAATGAGACCTGCTAAGGGGGAAGAGGGATCAGCATAAAGTTTTTTAGGCATACGGCCGGCAAGATAGGCCTCCCGCCCCGCGATCACAGCATGTTTCATAGCACGTGCCATGCCTACAGGATCACGTGCCCCGGCAACAGCCGTATTCATCAGGACACCATCACAGCCAAGCTCCAGAGCAATGGCCGCATCAGATGCCGTGCCAACGCCAGCATCCACAATAACAGGAACCTTTGTCTGTTCTACAATAAGGCGGATATTGACCATGTTTTGAATACCAAGACCAGATCCGATGGGGGCCCCTAAAGGCATAATGGCGCAACACCCTGCTTCTTCCAGGCGTTTTGCATAAACAGGATCATCATTACAATAGACCATGACCTGAAACCCCTCCCGGATAAGGACCTCTGAAGCCTTTAATGTCTCGGCCATATCAGGGTAGAGATGTTTAGGATCGGAGAGGACTTCAAGTTTAACGAGAGTCCACCCGCCCATCTCACGCGCCAGACGCAGGGTCCGCAGAGCATCTTCTGCCGTATGACACCCGGCCGTGTTGGGGAGGAAGACATATCGTTCAGAAGAAACATAATCCGTCAGCTTAGGCTCCGCCGGATTGCTGAGATTGACCCTGCGCAGAGCAACTGTCACCATGTCGACATCTGCTGCTTCAAGAGCCTGAGCATTCAGAGCATAGCTTGCATATTTTCCGGTCCCCAAAATCAGGCGGGACTGAAAACTCTGTCCTGCAATGACAAGAGGATCCGTATCTCTTCTGTCCTTTGTTGTGGTCTCTGTTGTATCTTTCATTGATTTCGTCCCGGTTTTGTTGTCCGTTTATCCGCCCCCAACAAAGCGAATAATCTCGATTCGGTCACCCTCACACAAAAAGGTCGTTTTAAAAAGGGAATGCGGTACAACGGCATGGTTGCGCTCAATGGCTGTACCTTGAGCTTCCACCCCCAAACAGGCCAGCAGGCCCTCAAGTGTGAGATTGTCAGGGGTCTTTTGGATCTGACCATTAACACAGATCTCCATAAAATCTACCTCTCCTTAAGTTCTGCCTTCAAATATTATGACGTTCTGTTCACGATTTTATACACTCTTACTCTATGTAAAGTTTTTTCTCAAAGCAGAATTTTTCGTTTTAAAACCTTCAGATCACAAGAAGAAATATGTATTTTTCGTAAAAATTATATCTATATAAGAAAAAATTTTACAGGTATTGATTCAGAAAGAAGAAGATGATAGAGTTGTGTAAAGGCTGGTCCATCCTGCCCTTTTTTCTTCCCCTTTAAAAAGAAAGGGAAGTAAAGTATAGTAAAGAATCATCATTTTATTAATGAGAGAATCATAAGGTAAGGTTATTATAGAACGCAGCAAGCATCAAGCCAATATTTTTCAGGCTATAAAAATCACAATTCCCTGTGATACGCTCTTGCGATTTTGGTTTATTTCCTTTTAATTTGAAACAGGCAAAAGGAATTTAGCCTTGCATGAAAGAAATACAAAATTTATGATGTACACTGTTGGATTTTAGAAAGGGAGCCAAGGGAACTCATGAAGCATACGTCTCTAAAACTTTTAAAGGCATGGTGTATGGCCTTTGCTTTGATGGTGCCTTTGGGGGCCACTCAGGCACAAAATCTTGATCAAAGCCTCAAAACAGCCCAGACGTCCACACAGGAAAGTGCTCAGGTGCAGGAGAGCATCAATAGTCTCGATGATGAACGCGACAATGCTCTGCGGGAATATCGTGCTATTCTTCAGCAAATTGAAGGACTCAAACTGCAGATCGGGCAACAGGAAATTTTTCTGAAGTCTCAGGAAGATGAGCTTGCAGGCCTTGTCAATCAGTTTTCCCGCGTCGATACGATTGAGCAGGAAATCCTGCCCATGATGCGTCAAATGGTTCATGCTCTTGAAGCCTTTATTGACATGGACACCCCCTTTCTTCTGGATGTACGCAAAGAACGTCTCGCCCGCCTTAAAGAGGCTCTTGGGAACCATGCGCTCAATCAGGCAGAGCGTTATCGCCTTATTCTCAACGCTTACGAAATTGAGATGGGGTATGGACGTGGTCTGGCGGCCTGGGAAGGCACACTTGATACAGGTGAGAAGGTGGAATTCCTCCGAATTGGTCGTCTGGCCTTTCTTCACCGTAAGGAAGATGGCTCTCTCTTTATCTGGAGAAAAGAGAAAAAAGGCTGGGAGACCCTTCCAGGTCGCTTTGCCCTTGATATCAGCAAAGCTTACAGAATAGCCAAAGAAGTCACCGCACCACAATTATTTCTGGGCCCTGTTTCTGGCGCTCAGGCCGCACAATAATCTGTTGCTGAAAAAAGAAGATTTTAAGAGGTTTAACCATGAGAAAAACACTTCTAACCTTATCTGTAACAGCTGTTCTGGCCGTTCTGGGCATTTCTGTTTCTTCAGCACAGGAACAGGAGCCGGCCTCCTCCTTAAGTGAAGTTTTGCAAAGGGTTAAACGTGATGCCCGGGAAGCTAAGGCTGAAAACCAGCAACGTCTTGCAGAATTTCAAAGAAATCGCAATGAACAGGTCGCAGTTCTGGAAAATGCACGTGCTCAGCTTAATGCTCTCGAGGCCAGATCCACCCAGTTGCGTGAAACATATGACCTTAATGAGCAACGCATTGCTGAGCTGGAAGAGGAACTCAAAAACCGTTCAGGTCAGTTTGGAGAGCTTTTTGGTATTGCGCGTCAGAAGGGCGCTGAAATTGGAGCCATTTTTGAAAACTCTATTATCTCTGCTCAATATCCGGGACGTGCTGAAGCGCTGAAAAAACTTGCAGAAAGCCGAACTTTGCCAACCCATGAAGAACTGGATCAGATATGGGAAGGTATATTGCAGGAAATGACAGCCCAGGGCGAAACAGCAAGTTTCCAACATGTTGTGGCCAACCGCAATGATGGTGCTCCCGTTGCTGTGACGCGTGTGGGACCCTTTACTCTGTTTGCCTCTGAAGGGAGCCCGGAGTTTCTCAAATGGGGAACAGATCAGGAAAAAGGAGGGGTACGCCTTCTTGCTCCCATTACCCGTCAACCATCTTCCGCTTATATCAGGGCAGCAAAAAATGTCGCCACATCCCCGAAGAGTGAACTGGTTGCAGGCCCTCTTGACCCTTCACGTGGTCAGTTGCTTGAAGTTCTCAAAGACGTTCCCAGTCTTTATGAACGCTTCCAACAGGGAGGCATGATTGGTAAAATCATTGTGATCATTGGGATTATAGGTGTTCTTGTTGGTCTTTGGCGTCTCTTTGTTCTGTTTATGGTTAAATCTGCTGTTGGTCGCCAGAAGCGCTCTCAGGCACCTTCAAAGGGAAACCCTTTAGGACGTGTTATGGCTGCCTATGAAGGGGCAAAGTCTTCTGATGAAGAAACCCTTGAATTAAAGCTTGATGAAGCCATTTTGCAGGAAGCCCCAAAACTGGACTTTGGCCTTAACTTTCTGAAACTTTTGGCGGGCATTGCACCTCTTCTGGGCCTTTTGGGGACCGTAACAGGTATGATTATTACCTTTGATCAGATTACACTGTTCGGGACAGGTGACCCTAAACTTATGGCAGGGGGTATTTCTCAGGCTCTTATAACAACAGTTTTAGGGCTTATTACGGCTGTCCCCATCATGTTCCTGCATAGCTTCTGTACTGGCTTCTCACGCAGCGTTCAGGCCACACTGGAAGAACAGGCCGCTGGTATGGTCGCCCGTCACGCAGAAGAAACCCATAGAGCACACTCTTAAAAGATGAAATTTGTGCTCTTTATCCCCTTATTTTGAAAGAGGAAAGCGTTTTTAAAACTTCCTCTTTCTTCAAAGGGAAAACTATAAAAGGAGAGTCTTATGGGTGATTCATGGATGAGTCTTCTCAGCCCAAGGGCCGCTGTTCTGGGCTTAACTGACTTTCTCTCTGACGGTGGCCCCATTATGGTGGTGATTATGCTGGCCACTTTTGTGATGTGGGCTCTTATCATGGAAAGATGGGCTTATTACGCGTTTGCACATAAAAACCATGTCCGGAGAGCTATGGAAGAATGGGAAAAACGCTCTGAGCGAAAATCACGCTTTGCGCACTGGATTCGTGATCTTCTCGTCTCAGAGGTGCGCCTGAAAGCAGAGCAAAATGTCAGTATTATAAAAACTCTTGTTGCTGTTGCGCCGCTTTTAGGGCTTTTAGGAACTGTGACAGGCATGGTGGAAGTTTTTGATGTTCTGGCCAGTACGGGGGCTTCTGACGTTCGTTCTATGGCTTCAGGTGTCTCTAAAGCGACCATCACCACCATGGCGGGCATGGTTGCTGCCCTTTCTGGTATTTTCTTCTCACACAACCTGGAGAAACGCGCCAAAGTGGAAGCCTCTCACCTGGCGGATCATTTGGTGTTAGAATAGAGGGTGACCATGCGGAAACATTTTAAAAAGCGCAGTGATGAGGCAGAGGTGAATATGACCCCTATGCTTGATATTGTGTTCATTCTTCTTATTTTCTTTATCGTAACAGCCACTTTTTTACGTGAAAAAGGCCTTGACCTCCGCCAGCCTCCGCCTAATGAAAACACACCACAAAGAAATGTCCCAACTATTCTGGTGGAAGTCGATCAGGATAACAATGTTTTTGTGAACAAAAGGCAAACTGATGTTCTTCGTGTCACGGCTGCTGTAGAGCGTTTGCGTGCTGACAAACCCGGGGCTGCGGTTATTTTAATACCTGATGACACCTCGCGACACGGTATTACGATTTCTATCGTTGATGGTCTTCGGTCTTTGAGCATTCCTGTCAATGTCAAACGTAAGGATGAGCCGTAAAGCACAGTTATGTGCCTTAAGTGTACTTAATGTATCCTGAGTGGATAACAATGATGGTACCATACACCAGGAAGGAGAAAGTCTATGGCGAGAAATAGCCGCATAGATTTTGATGATGAAGATGTTGAATTAAATATGACTCCTATGCTGGATGTTGTTTTTATTCTCCTTATTTTCTTTATCGTAACAGCTGTCTTTGTACGTGAACCGGGTGTTGACATTACAAGGCCTGACACCAAAACTCTTAAAGAACGTAATCCTTCCATTCTTATTGCGGTGACGGGTAATAATGAAATCTGGATCAACAAAAAGCTTTATCGTGTCAATGAAGTTCGTGGTATTGTTGAAGATATGCGGGATCAAAACCCAAAAGCAGAAGTTGTGATTCAGGGTGATATCGATGCAGAGGTTGGCCATGTTCTGGAGCTTCAGGATATTGTCCAGGATCTTGATATTCCTGTTTATGTTTCAACCAGGGAACGCTGAGGAGAGAAAAGCATGGCAAATACTTTGAAACGCTGGCTGATCAGTATACCAGGGGCCATTCTTGTCACCCTGGGTCTCTTTTTCCTCATGATTATTTTGATCCAAACCGGAGATGTTCTTCTTGAGGAAAAAGAAGAGTATGCGCAAATTGAGATCAATCCTATTATTGATGACTATACTCCTGCGACACGTCAAACCAAGATTGACACGATAGAAAAGGTGAAACCGCCACCTCCGCCCCCAAGAATTCAAAAGCCCCGTGCAGATAAACCTAATGAAGATCTCGGAGCCAGTCTTGCAGGGGCAATTCCGGATTTTGAAAAACCGGAAATTAACAAATCCGACACAGGAAATATTGAAATCGTTGACCGGGATGAACAACCCCTGGTCCGTATTCCACCTGTTTATCCGCCACGTGCTGCTGAGCGGGGAACAGAAGGTCAGTGCACAGCGTATTTTGACATTGGTACCAATGGTGTACCTTTTAATATAACTGCAAAATGTACAAGCTCAGTTTTCGAGCGTGCTGTTATTAAAGCTGTTCAAAAATGGAAGTACAGACCCCGTATTCGTGATGGGAAGCCTATCATCCGTAAAGGCTGGCAAACGGAAATTCCTTTCAGACTGGAAGGGGATTAACTGCAATACAAAAAGTGTACCTGTGATGCGTTCTTATGCTCTTAAATCTTTAGGGAGTTTGGGAGAAATCTCAGGAAAAACTTCAGGCGTGGATGTATAAAAAAGGATACATCCCAAGTAAAAGAAATCTTACAGGATTAAGGAAAAATCTTCCCCTTTTGGTAGTGTTGTGAGGAACCAGATTTGAAGATAGTAACAAAAAGCAAACAAGATAAGTGCCCCACCAGACAAATCCGGGGAGCCAAATGCTTGCCCCAACAAAAAACCAAAGATCTTAGATCCCTCTGCTCTTTGATAACGACCCTCTTTTTTCTTATGGGGTTTTGTTTTGTGGCGTCCGGGCAAACAGCCTGGGCCCAGAGAACCAAGCGTGATAATAAGGAAACACAGAACAGTCAGGGCCGTGCCTTCACACCCAGAATCGGAAAAATTGTTGCGCAGGCTCAGGAAGCTTTTGAAGCAGAGCGCTGGCAGGATGTGCTTAAACTTACTCAGAATGCTCTTGGAAAAAACCCCAGCGACTATGAAGCCTCTGTTATCTATAATATTCAGGGCATGGCATATTACAATCTTGACCAGAATTTAAAAGCCATCGAATCCTGGAGAAAAACGATTGAGCTGGACAAAGAAAATAAAAAACAGGCTTTAGATTTACGTTCTAATATTGGCCAGCTTTATCTCGCAGAAGAGCGTTATCAGGAAGGCCTTAAAGAACTGGAATCCTGGATTCAGGAAGGTGGAAAAACCAATGATCGTGTCTTTATGATGATGGCGCAGGCTTATGCCCAGATTGAAAACTTTCCAAAAGCACGAACCTATGCTGAGCGTGCATATAATACGACTAAGAAAAAAGAGCGCAAACACTTTGATTTGCTCAATTATATTTATAATAAACTTGAGCTGAAAGCTGAGCAGGCAAAACTTGTCGAAGAAATGCTGACGTTATGGCCTGATGATCGCAAGCTTTGGGATATCTGGCTCTCTCTTCTGGCCCAGGCCAACAAAGAAAAAGAGCTGTTTGAAGCCAATAAAATCATGTATCTCAATGGCTTTTTTAAAAATACAAAAGACATTATGAAAGTTGTCGATTACTTCAATTATTTTGATGTGCCGTATCGTTCTGCCCAGATTCTTTCACGGGAAATAAATGCGAATCGGGTTGAAAATACTGCGAAAAACAGAGAAAAACTCATTGATTTATGGCTGGCTTCCCGTGAATATAAAAAGGCCATCCCCGTCCTTCAGCAGGCTGTTAAAGCCGCACCTTCTGGTAAACTTTATCAAAGAATGGGGGAAGCCTATCTTCAACTGCGTCAGTATCAGCAGGCAGAAAATGCTTTCCGCCAGGCTATTCAAATGGGGGGGGTCAGGGCCAATGATCTCTGGGCTTTGATTGGGGCCACCGCTTATGAACGTGGAGATAGAAGAAAAGCTCTGGACACTTTTGAAAAGTGCTCCTCAACACAGACATGTCGGGGCTGGATCAATTTCATTCAGGGTGAATTTGAAGCAGAAAAGAAGAAAGAAGAGTTTAAAAAGACTGTTGTCAGGGAAGAATGTCGCTTAACCGTGAAACGTCTGAGGGATCAGGCTGTCTTACAGGGCACTGTGGATGAAGAAGGCAGAATTGTGATTGAAGTTCCACAACGTTGCCAGATCTATTTTGATGCCTATGGTAACCAAAAACCTGATCCGGTGGAGGAGACTGTAGATTCCGCTTCACAGTCTGAGCAGGAACCTGAAACAATATCTGAAGAGGCAGGATCTCAGGATCAGGATTCAAGCCAGACCTCACAGGAATAAAGATTCTTGTTTAAGGGGTAGCCTTTCCTCCGGCTTCTTTTGAAAAACAGGCAGGGGCATGGTCTGCTGTCAAAAAACCAGACCATGTTTTTTTTGTTATGTACAAACCTGTCTGCTCTTCTTCTTTCAAAGACTGTACTGTAAGGGACTGGATGGCTTGATGGGAATCTGAGGACAGATAATATCTCTTACCCATCACTTAAGAGGTTCTGTTTTTAAGGTACCGCTCTTATTATCAAAGACCAGTGCGGCCTTGAAAAATTCTGAGAGACATAAGCCAGACAACTCACCTGTATGACCGCTGAGACCCCGGGGAACAAAGCCTTGCATGCTCCTCAAGAGCAAAACGATCTGTCATGCCGGCGATATAATCACAGACAAAGCGTGCCGTTTCAGGTGTTTTAGGATCATGCGGCCGTTCATAACGAAAAGGGGGTAGAAGAGAAGGTGTGCTTACAAAAACCCCAAATAAGTCCCGTACAATACTCTGTGCCATATAAGAGAGACGATTCAGTTTATAATGGCGATACATATTTTTAAAAAGAAACTGCCTGATATCCTTTTCATAGGGACCTACCTCCTCTGAGAAACCAGCAAGAGGTGCCCCGAATCCACGTATATCTTCAACATTTTTAGGATCAGCCTGTTGAAGGCGCTTTTGTGTCTCTTCCAGAATATCGTTGATCATAAAACTTATAAGACGGCGGTTCATTTCACGGATGAGCCTGTCCTCATCAAGAGCGGGATAGTCCTGTTCCACAGCTGACAAAACTTCCCCCACCAGAGCCAAATCTTTCAGACTTTTAAGAGAAAAAAGACCAGCACGCAAGCCATCATCAAGGTCATGATTATGATAAGCGACATCATCAGCAATCGCTGCCAGCTGGGCTTCTAAAGAGGCATAGCCATCAAGCTCCAGGTCCTGATAGCCTTCATAGGCACGAAGGGCCCAGGGAAGTTCCTGTTCTTTAAGTGCAAGGGGGCCATTATGTTTGACAATACCCTCAAGGCATTCCCAGGTGAGATTCAGACCATCAAATGTCGGGTAAGGTTGTTCCAGATATGTCAAAAGACGTAAAGTCTGCGCGTTATGATCAAAGCCTCCATAAGGTTCCATACAGGCGGCTAAAGCCCGCTCGCCTGCATGACCGAAAGGGGGGTGACCAAGATCATGGGCCAGAGCCAGGGCTTCTGTTAAATCCTCATCTACCCCCAGAAAACGGGCCATAGAACGTGCAATTTGAGACACCTCCAGAGAATGCGTCAAACGGGTACGGTAATGATCCCCTTCATGTGCCACAAAGACCTGTGTCTTCCCTTTAAGCCTGCGGAAGGCCGTCGCATGGACAATACGGTCACGATCATGCTGGAAAGCTGTCCGCGTTATCCCTGTTTTCTCAGGAAAGCGCCGCCCGCGTGACAGGGAGGGATGACTTGCATAAGGGGCAGGGTTTTGACGTTTAGCAGGGTTCATCATCTCAAGCCTTAGGTTTTATCCCCTGCATGCATGAAGGGTATATGTTTTTTTAGATCAGATAAGCGGGAAAGTTACCCTCTCCCCCTTCCCTTTTCAACACCGGAAAGTCTTCACAGGATCAAACCTTTTCCTGAACAGGCGTTTTTTCTGTTAACTGTCCATCACGCATTTCAAAAACACGCCCTGCCCTTTGGATAAGTGCAGGTCTGTGCGCTATGACCACACGCGTCATGGGCATAGCAGCAAGAATGTCTGCAATGGCGTTTTCTGAGTCCTCATCAAGATTGGCCGTTCCCTCATCTAAAAACAAAACAGAGGGTTGACGATAAAGAGCCCGGGCAAGAAGAAGCCTTTGACGCTGCCCCCCTGAAAGGGCCGTCCCCATATCCCCGACAAGGCCCGAATAATTCATAGGCATGCGCATAATATCTTCATGGATGCAGGCAGTGACTGCAGATGTCATAACACGTTCCATATCAATTTCAGGGTCAAAAAAACTGATATTATCTGCAATACTGCCGGATAAAAGCTGGTCATCCTGCATCACAACACCTGAATGAGCCCTTAAGGCACGTACCCCAAAACTGTTGAGCGGCAAACCATCAATATGTACTTCTCCCTGTTCAGGAGGCAGAAGACCAAGCATGACTTTAAAAAGCGTGGTTTTTCCACCCCCGGAAGGCCCCTTAATGGCCAGAAATTCTCCGGGTTTAACATCCAGGGAAACATGCTCAAAAACAAAGGGATCATGGGGGCTATAGCGAAAACTTATATTCTGCAGGGACAAAGCCCCTTTAACAGGACGATCATAAGAAGCCGGGGCATCCAGCCCCTCTTCCTGCCCTGTGTGGACAATATCAGAAAGTCGCTCAAGATGCAGGCCCAGCATGCGAAACTCTATACCACGTGTGACAAGGCCCTCCGCACGCAGTGCAAAATTGTTCCTATGTGCCATAAAGGCAAACAACATACCGACACTGAACTCCCCTTCTAAAATAAGCCGTGCCCCAAAATACACAACCAAAACAAGGGAAAGACCAAATAAAAGGCGTTTTGCAAAGGCAAGACCAAGATCAAATTTCCCTGTCGAGATACCGGCATTCACCACATCCGAAAACGCATTACGCCATGTTGCTTCACGCTGTGCCTCACGCCCGAAAAGCTTCACAGCGCGGGAGGCCCGGATACTTTCAATCACATGCGTTTGTTCTTTGGCACGGGCTGTTATTTCATCCTCTTCACGCCTGCGCATAAAGGGAAAAGATACCAGGGAAATAACGAGATAAAGCAGGGTGCTGATAAAGACGATCAGGGCCAGTTTCCAGCTATAAACAAGCATCAGAACTGCCGTTGCAAGTGCCATCACACTATCAATCAAAGCAGCGATAACACTTTGCGTCAAAGCGTTTTGTATGGGAAGAATGGACCCCATCCGTGAGATAATATCGCCCACATGGCGTTTTTCAAAAAAATCGGCGGGCAAACGTAACAGATGGCGTAAAACATTGCCTGCCATCTGAAAGGTCAGATTTTGACCTAACACCAGAATAACCCAGGATCGCAGCACTTCTGTTATCGCATTGATGATATACAAAAAACCAAAACCTAAAGCGAGGAGCAGAAGAAAGCTTTTATCAAAACGCGTGACCCCCTCATCAACAACAAGCTGGAGATAAAAGGGAGAGGCAAGGGCAAAAAGCTGTAAAATGACAGATAAAATAATCATCTGTACAAAGGCACGTTTGAGGCCGGTCATACGGCTCCAGAGATCTGTCATTTTAACCCGCCGGCTCTCCTGAACGGGTTTAAAATCTGTAGCAGGGGTAAGCTCCAGGGCCACGCCTGTAAAATGTTTGGCTGTTTCTTCAGGGCTGAGTTTGCGCAGGCCAAGCGCGGGGTCATGAATAAAAACATATCGTCCCCGCACAGCTTTCAACACGACAAAATGATTGAGATCCCAGTGGAGAATGGCGGGTGTCTTCAGATCTTTGAGGTGTTCAGGCTCAAGACGCAGGGCCCGTGGCCCAAAGCCCAGTTCATCGGCCATGCCCATGATATCACGGAGTGTTGCCCCCTTCAGCGACATGGAAAAACGCTGTCTTAAACTGTTGAGATCCGTCTTATGTCCATGAAACACCGCAATCATTGCCATACAGGCAAGACCACATTCCGCAGCCTCTGCCTGGCGGATCACGGGGAGTGTTCTGGAAAAACCTGTCAGAAGTTTCATGATGCCATACTTTTATACCATACTGTTTTGTTGTGACGTGATAAAAGAAAGAAATCTACACGAAGGCACAAGCACAGGAAAGAAGAAAATAAAAAGGACTGACTTTATGGATCAGGAACTTTAAAGGTAAAGTGGGCGCTGAAAAGACAGTCATATCAGGCCCGATTTTTGCAAAAAGAGAAAAAACCTGTGATAAATCCGACAGATCGGACAAATCTGTCATCTTCTTTGGCACCATCAGGCCCCAAACATGCCTTAAAACAGCATATTTGTCCCCCACATAAAACCAAGAATAATGAAGATAATGCCAGCAAGTAAAAAAGGCGTTCTTCTGGAAAGCCAGGTCAGAAGCTGAGGAGGATTTTCTTGATCTTCCAGAGACCAGACAAGCTTCCAGGCGATGAAGGAGGCAAATATATAGCTTATAATCCCTATCAGAACATAAAAGAGAATAATGGAAATCGGGTAGGCGATATGTTGAGAAAATGCGAGCTTTCTCAAAAGTAAATGAATCATATTCCTCCCCCCTTCTCCTGTAAAATAAATAAGGAAATTGTTCGACGCAGCACAGAAAGACATAAGAGGAACCATCAAAGACACGAGAAGGCCCGATCCCAAACACCACCCTCTATAAGGGAATACAGGGTACACCAGCTGACGCCAGAAACCTCCCTTAAAATTATAGTTTTGAAAAGCTAAAAAGCTCTTCTCCCCCGTTGGGGGTCTATAGTGTTCCAGCTTCAGAAGGGAAATATAAAAAAGAAAGCTAAACAGGAAAACAGAAAGAAAAGAAATGCGACCGAAATAAAGCAAAAAAGGCAGAGGTGAAAGGTAATTCTTATAATCAGGAAGAGAGGGATTGAGCTCACCATACCCGGCATTGAGCCCCAAAAAAGTTGATGTGAGATCAAGAGCATCTATTAAGATGAGAATCAGAACATAAAAAAGAAAGACAGTTTTATGTGATCTTAACAACAAAATTGGTTTCATAACTTTGCGTTTATTGTTATATGAGAGAAAAGTTTATTTCTCTCATATAACAAGCCTTTTTCTAATAAATGAGGCTGTCAGGTATTAACATAGTTACTTTAACAAACCTGCGTTCTAAATTTTCCACATCATCCTTTATGAAGTTAAGAACATTTTCAATTATTCTCAACTAATACATGTCGAACTTGTTTATCAGAAACTTCAAAGCTGAGGACGTTTGTAAGCCAGATCATTAATTTCTTCTATAACCCTCTTTATGAATCTAAGAATATCCTCAGCCTCTCCCCCTCCTGATACTTGCTGAATTTGTTCATCAGAAAGTTCAAGCATAGGGTTTTGGTGTTTTTCATGATCTTCAACGCTTAACATAGTTGTTCCTCCGTTTAAGCAAAACTAAAGTCCAGTTCTGACACTTAAGGTCAGGTTTTTCCAGATCAGGTGGAAATTTTTCCACCTGATCCAGATCTCAACACTATTTTTAACAATGCTGTTGATTAGTCTGTCAAATTGTCAACTATTTTTCCAATTAATATACCAAGAATAACACCAGCGAGGACGGGGTTCCCCCCACTGACATGGTCAATCTCATCCATAGAAAGCTCACGCATGCCGGCCGGGGTGGTGGCGGGAAGAGGTGTGGGCGCAAAGCCTGCCGTGTTCTCAAAAGATAAAGTTTGCATATATCGTCTCCTTAGTCATCAAAAAGAGAGGGTTTGCCATGCTGTTGTCATCAAGCTCTTTCAAATAAAGTGTCAGCTTTGACAGTCGCAGGAAGCCCCCCAAACAAAGGCCCGTTTCCCAACAAAAGGCCGAAAAACAGGGCCGGCTCATACTCCCCAAAAACAGGTGAGGAGATTTATTAAGGAGATTTTATCTAAATGTTTAACATTTTGTCAAGACAATATTTAAAATTTTTTATTTTTATTTTAACATTTTGTTTTAAAAGGCTCTTTGAAGAAAAACTGTCAACTTATCCTCCCAAGCGCCCCTGATGTCAGGCAGCGTGACACCCAAAGACCGTGATGAGGATTTCAGCCTAAATCCGCCAGAAGACGGTTTTTTCGATCAGGGTCATACCCCCAACCCAGAACAAAATAATAAATCCCACCGCCCCCCAGAACAGTCGTGGCAATAGCAGGAAGCCATATCGTCAAAAACTCTCCCTCAAACCCAAGCCTGACCAGTGTGAAATGAGCAAAAAGAGGATAGGTGATACCGTAAAAAACAACCAAAAGCATTTTTAGAGTATACATAAAAACAGGCCAGACAGACTTCATAAATTTTCTTCCTTTCACTTTTTCAGGTCCGGAAACCCTGCCGTGATCTCATCTCATGTCAGCCCACATAGCAAGATTGTAAACGCCCAGAAACAACAGAGCCGCCATAACAAAAGACAGAGCAAGGATAAGAGCGGGATATGTATTTTTAATCCCAACATCTTTCAGGAAAACCATGGTCCATTTATAGAGAAAAAGGCCCCCAATACAGCTGACCGTAAGGCCATAAGGGGAAAAAAGTCTTCCATGGCTCCCCCCGAACAAAAGCAAAGATAAGGTAAGAACAAAGAAAAGCATAACATCGGCTGAAGATCTGTCGAGCCATCTGTTTAACTGAGCTATCATATGAGAACTCCTTTGCTCTTCCTCTTTATGTTCCCACAAAGAGGGGGTTTGCCATGCTGTTGTCATCAGACTCTTTCAAATAAAATGTCAGCTTTGACAGTCGCAGGAAGCCCCCAAACAAAGGCCCGTTCCCCAACAAAAGGCCGAAAAACAGGGCCGGCTCATACTCCCAAAAAACAGGCGGGGAGATTTATTAAGGAGATTTTATCTAAATGTTTAATGTTTTGTCAAGACGATAATTAAAATTTTTTATTTTTATTTTAACATTTTGTTTTGAAATGGTTTTTTGAAGAAACACTATAAACTTAAATCCCCGCACTCTTATCCTCAGGCACGGCGGCATCCAAACACCTTGATGATGAAGGAAAAACCTTCCCTATAACTAAGGTACATCTTTTAGGAAAAACAAAAAAACAACAGGAACGCAAACAGATAAAACCTTCAAAACTTTTATTTCTTTGAATCTCTGCGAACCTGCTGTTTGACTTTCTTAGGAAGGGGTGGTGACGCAATAAACTACAGCCCTTCGGCATAAGCAGCAACGCGCCACCATCCCTGTTCTCAAAAAAACACTTTTGGACATGAACCTAAGTAAGGAACACGAAAAGTGCAGGAAAATTAACTTTACTTTAAACCTTCAAAACTACGCAAAAGACCAGTTAAAATCTTGCAACTTTTAAAAACAAAAGCAAAGAAAAGTTTTGACTTTTTTTGAGAACACCGTTTCGTTAGAAAACTGAATACGCCAGTCAATCATAATGCAAAGCACACCACCGACGACGTAAAACAGAAATTTATCCCTGCAAGGGATTCAATTTTTGTTTATGTACTAATTATCAGCTCCACCACCTTCACCATCTTGTGATTTCTCTTCTGCCTGTTTAGCAGCCTCCTGAAGGGCTGGTCCACCATAGGCAAGACCGAGACCTGTACCGCCCTTAACACTGGTGATTTCTTCTAGAGAAAGCTCACGCCTGTTTTCAATGGATAGACTACTCATTTTTATTTTCCTTCTATTAGCGAAATTAACAACAAAAGTAAGTAGATTCAAACATAACAAAATAAAGAAAAGTAAAAAATAAACCATAAAAATCACCACAAAGAATATTATTTATTTTTAATGCAGAAAGCATTCCACTTTTACTTCATCAAGATATAAAAATCATATAAATTTTTATATCTTGATGAAGTATCTTATGGTCCTTATAGTACAAAATGCTCTGGACTTCCTTCTTTATAAAGAGATCATATCATGCTCAAAGATTCCCTGACAGCCCTTGTAACACCCATGGATAAAGACGGGCATATCGATGAAAAAGCTTTGCAGAATTTTCTGGTCTGGCAGATAAAAGAAGGAACAGCCGGTCTTGTGGCCTGCGGAACAACGGGCGAAGTGGCAACACTTTCCTCCGGAGAGCAAAATCGCGTTCTCCGGATTTGCGTTGAACTGGTAGAAAAGAAAGTGCCTGTTTTTGTGGGTATTGGGGGAAATGACACACAAAAAACTATGCAAAACGCTCTCCAGGCAGCCAAATATGGGGCAGATGGAGTCATGGCCGTTGTCCCCTATTACAACAAACCTAATCAGGAAGGCCTTTATGCCCATTTCAAAACCCTTCATGAGGCAACAGAACTTCCCATTCTCCTCTATAATGTTCCGGGACGCACCATAACGGACCTTGCTGAAGAGACTGTAGCACGTCTGGCCAGATTGCCAGGAGTTATAGGTATAAAAGATGCCACAGGTGATCCATCGCGCCTGACCCGGAGACGACTTTTATGTGGAGAAGACTTTGTCCAGCTTTCAGGAGATGATCCAACAGCTCTGGCTTTTCATGCACATGGTGGAGATGGGTGTATCTCTGTTACATCCAATGTGGCCCCGCGCTTAAGTGCACGTTTTCAGGCTCTGTGTCGTCAGGGGGATTTTCACGAGGCACGTCGTCTTCATGAAAAGCTTATGCCTTTGCATCAGGTTCTCTTCGCCTCACCAAGCCCTGGTCCTGCAAAATATGCCTTGCATCTTATGGGGAAGATGGATATGACCATGCGTCTTCCCCTGACCCCTCCCGCACCTGAGATCCGGATAAGAATCAAACAGGTGTTGCAAGATTTAGATATAGACTTTGATTATGAGAAGGCCCTATGAAAAAGACCTCTAAAACCCTGATTGCCGATAACCGTCGTGCACGTCGGGAGTATGAGCTTGAAGATATTTTTGAAGCCGGGCTTGTTTTAACAGGAACTGAGGTCAAGTCCCTGCGCCAGGGGCGGGCCAATATTGCTGAATCTTACGCTGCAGAAGATGGACAGGAAATTTTTCTTATCAATGCCCACATCCCTGAATATCCCCCTGCAAACCGTTTTAACCATGCACCAAAACGGCAGAGAAAGCTGCTTTTAAAAAAGCGTGAAGTGAACCGCCTTATCGGTGCCATTCAGCGACGCGGGCGCACGCTTGTTCCCCTCAAACTTTATTTTAATGAAAAGGGACTGGCCAAGCTTGAACTGGCACTTGGCACAGGGCGGAAACTTCATGACAAACGTGCTGTTGAGAAAGAACGTGACTGGCAGCGCCAAAAAGCGCGTCTCTTGCGTAATTCTGGCTAAGCTACCCTTTGTATCATTTTTATAGTGCCCCTGTTTTGGGTGATAGATTCTCAAGACTATATTAAATTTTTAGGGTTAATATTGTCTCATCCGTGATCAGGATAGAGAGAAACACCCGGAACTATGTTGACTCAACCTGGTGTTGTGCTCATGGTTATTCACAGAGATAAGCCGTATGTTATCTAACCATGTTCATATCCCCCCTAAAAAACAGGATAAAAACGAAAATTCTTTATGGAAACGTGTCATTTTCCTTTGTTGTGATTTTTTTCTTGTTTTTACTTTGATAGTTCTTGGCACGGTGCTCTGGTTCTACTGGTCCTGGTCCCGGGATATGCCTCATCTTCCGAATAAGCAGTATTTCTGGCATGTAAACAAACCCGTTTCCATCACTGTACTTGACAAAGACGGAAAACAACTTGCCCATCGGGGAGCTTTTTATGGGCCTATGGTGCGTCCCTCTAACTTACCCGCTTACCTGCCCCGCGCTTTTATTGCCATCGAAGACAAACGTTTTTATGAGCATAAAGGCTTTGACATTTTGTCAATTTTTAGAGCTATATGGGCGAACAGTCTCGCCGGGGAGACTATACAGGGGGGCTCAACACTCACACAGCAACTGGTTAAGAATTTTGTGGTAGGGCCAGAGCGAACCTTCAAACGAAAATTTCAGGAAGCCCGGCTTGCAAGAAAACTGGAACAACATCTGAGTAAGCAGGAAATTTTAAGCCTTTACATGAACCGCATCTATTTTGGAGACGGAACTTATGGCATTGGGGCTGCGGCACGACATTATTTTGGAAAATCTCCACAAAATCTTAATCTGGCGGAGGCTGCTTTACTTGCAGGACTCCCCAAAGCACCTTCATATTATGCCCCCAGTCTTAATAAAACAGGTGCCAAAAGACGGGCACGCAAAGTCCTCAGTGCTATGGTTGATGCCGGTTTTATTACGCCTCAACAGGCAAAATCTGCTACCAGAATGCCTCTTTCTTTTATCTCTCACAAAAATAAGGACACTCAGAAATATGGTTTTATTTTTGACCTGGCCTTAGAGCATGCACGCACCAGGCTCTCCCTCAGACAGAAAAACCTCACAATACGCACAACACTCAATACATCCCTTCAGGACACAGCAGATTTCCTTCTCAACCAGTATCTGGATAAAAAAGGGAAAAGTCTTAACATAGAACAGGGTGCCCTTATAGTTATGGAGAACAAAGGTGCTGTAAGGGCTCTTATAGGCGGTCGCTCTTACAGAACAAGCCAGTTCAACCGCGCAACACAGGCACGTCGTCAACCTGGATCATCCTTTAAACCTTTTGTCTATGCCAGAGCTTTAGAAAAAGGTTTAAGCTTCCATGATATTCGTAAAGATACTCCTTTACATATAGGATCATGGCGCCCCAAAAATTATGGCGGGACATATGCAGGCCATGTTACACTTTTAACAGCCTTCAAACGCTCTATCAATACAGTTGCTGTACGCCTTGGTCAGGAAGTTGGTGAGAACAGTGTCATAGATTTAGCACGACGTTTTGGTATTCGCTCTCCTCTTCAACCCCTTCCGTCCTTAGCCCTTGGGACAGAAGAAGTGTCTTTATGGGAGATGACTGGTGCTTATGCAGTCTTTGCCTCCCGGGGCTTACGGCATACACCCTATCTGATTGAAAGTGTTCAGGATGAATGGGGACGCTTTCTTTATAAACGGCCGGATATCCAGCCCAGGCGGGTCTATCAGGAGGATCTGGCCTTAAAGATGACACGTTTCATGCATGAGGTTGTCCTCTCTGGTACAGGACGTGCTGCACAGCCCGGACAACGCGAGGCAGCCGGAAAAACAGGCACAAGTCAAAACTGGCGGGATGCATGGTTTATGGGTTTTACGACAGACTATAGTGCTGGCGTCTGGCTTGGCAATGACAATAATACACCCATGAAGAAAGTTGCCGGAGGAGGAGTTCCTGCAGAAATCTGGGCTGATATTATGAAAGCTGCCCATAAAGATTTACCGCTCTTGCCTCTCAAATCCGCTCCACTGTCCTCTCCCCCTCCCCGCATATCGCCTTTAAGTGCCAGTCAGGATAAGGAGGACTCCACCCTTTATTATGAATTAGCTAACGCTTTTTCGCTGGAAATACAGGAATGAGTGCCTGTAAAAGTCCAAAAATCATCTGCCTTTCTACCCTTTTCTTTGTGGATTTTTTTTGTTATAAAAAGCACAAGAAGCCCTCTGTCTTCCCTGAAACTTTATTAATCTTCTGACACGGAACAAATTTCCTTTTGAAATTTGTGGTTTTTTGTGTTCTTTAAAAGGTTGCGATAAAATCCCGTCCGGGTTTGGCAGGAAAATATTCGAATTTATGTTTTTCTGTTCTGCACCCTTATCAGACAAAAGCCTGCCCCCAGATGTTTGGGACTGTAATTATGAAAAAAATTCTTTTAGGCTCAGGGGTTCTTTTTCTTCTTCTCTGTCTCGCTGCCGTGACGATCCCCTTTATGATACCCAGCAGTTTCTATAGGGAGAAAATAGAAAAAACGGCAGGTCAGGTCCTTGGACGTCCCGTTACCATTCATGGCGATATTAGCCTGTCTCTATTGCCACCTGTCAGTGTTAAAGCTCAAAATGTTGTCATTGACAATCAGAAGGGTTTTGAGGCCGAAACCCTGGCAAATATGGAGGAATTGAGGGCATCTCTGAAACTCTTACCCCTTTTCTCCCGGCGCATAGAGGTGCGTGAGTTTTCCCTGATCAAACCACGTTTGAACCTTGAGCAGCACGAAAATGGACGTAAAAACTGGATTATTATCCCCTCTGACCACCCGGCACCTTCACCAAAACCTGATCCAGCGGAGCAGACACAACAAAGCTTCAGGCGCCAGCCCGGTGAGCTTCCTTTTGATATAAGCCTTGGTAAAGTTACCCTTGTTGATGGGACAGCTGTATATAAAAACTTTACAACAGAAAAAGAATATACACTTACAAAAATCAATCTTGATCTGTCCATGGTGGCCTTTGATCAGCCTTTATCTCTTGGAGGAAGTTTTTATTTCAATTATGAGCCACTTTCTTTCCAGATTCACCTTGATACGCTGAAGAGTTTTTTTGAAGGACAGAAAACGCCCCTGGTTCTTGATTTCAAAAGCGATCTTGCCAGAGCACATTTCAAGGGTCATTTTCTTCAAAGTGAGTCCCCTGATTTTTCAGGTGATTTGAACCTTACCATCCCTTCCCTGCATGCTATAGCAGCAACACTGGGCACCACACTTCCTGACGGTCAGGTCTATAAGAACTTTTCTATCACAGGCATTGCTGCCGGAGGCATGGGATATATCAATTTTGAAAAAGCCAGACTGACTCTCGACGCCATCAAAGGTGAAGGAAGTCTCAAGGTAAGCTTTCCTCCGGGGGAAAGATTAAATTTAGGTGGCATGCTGAACCTTCAGGGTTTAGATCTCACACCTTATATGAAAAAACAGCCAAAACAGAATCAGACAAATCAGGGCAAAAACCCTACACCTTCCTCCACCCCGTCTGATGCACACCAAGCTGGTTCCGATGCACCACAGACTGGCTGGCCCGTGACAGAGTTTAACCTCTTGGCCCTTCAGGCTTTTGACACCTCCTTCAGCCTCACCACACCCTTTATTAAATTTAAGAACATCACCCTTGGGGAAAGTGTTCTTAAGGCCCGCCTTCAAAAGGGTGTTTTGAACCTTGATCTTGAAAAACTGGATCTCTATGAGGGTTCCGGACATGGTGCTGTCTACCTTAATACACATGAAGAAAAACCGGTTTTTACCATGAGCCTTCTGCTGGACAAGGTCCGGGTTTTCTCCCTTCTTAAAGATGCCGCAGATTTTAAAAAACTTGAAGGTCAGGGGAAAATACAGCTTGATATCAAAGGACAGGGAAAAAATTTAGATAGTCTTATGCACACCCTTTCAGGGGAAGGGAATTTCACGTTTACAGATGGCGCTCTTGTGGGGGTCAATCTGGGGGCCCTTGCACGAAGTTTTGAAACTCTTTTAGAAAATGGCCATGTTGAGAGCTTCTTAAAACAGGGTGTGCACGGTCTTGCAGATGGCTCTCTGGCTAAGAATTTTGGGACAAAAGAAAAAACAGACTTTACAGAACTTAGGGGAACATTTTCTCTCAAAGAAGGCATTGCTTACAATGATGACCTGGTGCTTCTGGCGCCTCTTATACGGGTTAAGGGCCATGGTTTTGTAGATGTGGGGGGACAAAGCCTTGACTATCGACTGAACCCGGGGCTTGTTGCCAGCTCACAGGGACAGGGGGGCGAGACAGACATTCAGGGTGTGGCCCCTGTTGACATTATCTTTAAAGGGCCATGGCAGTCTGTTACAACCTCTTTTGGCATAGATGCCCTTGAGAAAACGGCTGAACGGGCAGCACGAAAAGCCCTTCAGAAAGAGGGCACAAAGCTCATCGACAAACAGATTGGCGGCGAAGCTGGGGATCTCCTTAAAGACCTTCTTGGGTTGAAAAAAGAGGATAAGAAGAAAAAAGAAGATCAGAGCAAAGATCAGTCAGACCAGAAAAAGGAAGGTAAAAAGAAAAAACTTGAAGAGACCCTCAAAGGACTCTTCGGGAATTAGAAGTTTATCGACTATGACAGGGACAGGAAGGTTATGTTAGCATACAGGTGCTATTCTGTCCTGAAGATGACGCTTCTTTCAAGAAGATATAAAGGTTACACCCAATGATGCACGGAAATTCAGGTTTTGCGTCAGGTCTCCTGGCTGCTTTTCTTCTCTCAGCTGGCTTTTTAGGAGCAGGTTGGCAAATCCAGAAAGGTATGGTTGAGAGTAAAAATGTTCAGCGACGTGTGACAGTTAAGGGCCTTGCAGAGCGTGACGTGAAGGCAGATCTCGCCCTTTGGACGATCCGTTTTACAGCATCGGGTAATGATCTTGCTGGGGTCCAGGAGACACTTGATCAGGACCTCCAAAAAATCCGTTCCTTTCTTCAGACACAGGGGTTTGATCAGGCAGAAATTCAGCCCGGTGGTCTGAGGGTAGAAGATTTAAAGCGGTATAGTGAGCAAGCTGAACGGGATCGTTATGCGATTGTACAAACTGTTACAGTACGCTCCCATAATGTTGATCTTGTGGCTGATGTCAGCCGCAGGCTTGGTGTTCTGGTCCGCCAGGGTATTGTGCTCCATCAGGACTGGGAAAGCCGTGACCCGGTTTATGTGTTTACGGGCCTCAATGAAATCAAACCTGCCATGATTGCAGAAGCCACCCAAAAAGCGCGGGAGGCCGCTGTCCAGTTTTCTCAGGATTCCGGAAGCCTGATAGGTCGCATTAACACAGCACATCAGGGTGTTTTTGTTATTTTACCGCGTGATCCGGTGGTCGGTGAAAAGGAAAGTACGCAAATCTTCAAAACAGTCCGCGTGGTCAATACCATAACATACCAGCTGGAAGACTAGAGCAAAGCCCTAGGAAGAGACAGGCTGATAAAGTTTTCGCTTAAGGCTGGCACGGGTTTTAAGGGATTGCGAGCGTAGTTGCCCGCAGGCTGCCAGAATATCGCGTCCCCGTGGGGTTCGAATGGGGGAAGCATAGCCTGCACGATTAAGTATCTCTGCAAAGGCTTCAATACGGTCCCAATCTGAACATACAAAGGAAGAACCAGGCCAGGGGTTGAAGGGAATAAGGTTGATTTTAGAAGGAATACCCGCAAGAAGCTGTGCCAGAGCCCCTGCTTCAGCTAAAGAATCATTCACCCCTTTAATCATGACATATTCAAAGGTAATACGTTTAGAGTTGGAGAGCCCCGGATAGGCACGACAGGCTTCAAGCAGGTCTGCAATCGGGTATTTTTTATTAAGGGGCACAAGTTGCTCACGCACCTCATCTGTCACAGCGTGCAAAGAAATTGCCAGCATAACACCTGTACGCTCACCAAGCTCTGTAATCCGGGGCACAACGCCTGATGTGGACACTGTAATACGCCGCCGGCCAAGGGCAAGACCGTCCCCATCGCTGATAACCTCAATGGCCTCAGCAACATTATCCAGATTATAAAGAGGCTCCCCCATCCCCATAAAAACAAGGTTGGAGATCTGCCGGCCTTCCTCTGGTGAAGGCCATTCGCCTAAATCATCACGCACGATCATAAGCTGGGCAATAATTTCTGCAGATGTTAAATTACGTACAAGTTTCTGTGATCCTGTATGGCAGAATGTACAGGTGAGCGTGCATCCAACCTGAGAGGACACACAAAGGGCCCCACTTTTCCCGACACCAGGAATAAAAACAGTCTCAGCCTCAACACCTGGTGCAAAACGGATAAGGTATTTACGAACACCATCACGGGCAATTTGTTTGTCAATCACCTCTGGCCTTTCAAGTGTGAAGGCCTGCTCCAAACCCTTCCGCATCTCTTTTGACACATCCGTCATCATGTCAAAATTCTGTACGCCATAGTGATAAACCCAGCGCCAGAGTTGTCGTGTGCGCATGCGTGCTTTTGAGGGAGGCACCCCAAAATCCATAAGCTTGTCTTCAAGGCCAGATCGCGTCAGCCCCACAAGAGAAGGTTTAACCACAGGGGGGACAAGGGCTGATGAATTTTTTGTTCCTTTCTGAGGCTGGGTTATGGTGTGTGTACTCATAAAATTTTCTCTGTGTTACCTTTCATTATAGAAGAAATCATCTGGCTTTGTCCTCTTCAGAAGCAGAGCCTCTTATGAACAGACAGCTTTGACTTTCTCTAAAGCAGACTGCACCCCTTTGAGAGAAAACTGGTAGGCTGTATTTGTTCCCCGCACAGAGGTTGCCTCAAGGCGCATAACACTGCCGCGTTTCATCGCTGTGATCAGTTTTTTTTCATCTGTGCCAGAGTCAATAAAAGCTTCATGAGCGGCAACAAACATAGAAAATTTGTCAGATCCAACCTGAATCTCAGGGTTCACAGACACACGCAGGGGATAGCCTGCAAGAAAACTTGGCTGTTCAAGAGCTGCACCAGATTTCCAGCTTGCAATAAGGAAATAAACATCACCATGACGCACATTTTTAGGGGCTTTATCAAAAGGTTTTGACAAAGCATAACAAATAACATCTTTACCCATTGTGCGCTTATAGACGGACCAGTCTTTAAAAGCCCCCTGAAATTTTGGTGTACTTTTGTCCTGGGCCTCTGCTCTCATAAAAGAACAAAAGCTAAAAAGGATAACAACAAAAAGGAACAGATTTGGACGTATCATGATGGTAACTCAAACTCCGAACAGGGAAGAAGACATCAGCAAAAGTGTATCTCCTTCTTATAAACCTATGCTGAACAAAGTAAATTTTTTGCTTCTCTACCTCATAAAAAAAAGGCTATTTTTCTCACATATATAGTCTGTGAGAAAACATATTCTCACCTTAAAGACAGGCGGGAGCATTCTTTTTAAGAAGATTTTTCATTATTTTTTAAAAAGTTTTTGGTGTGATGTTTTTTTATCACACATTATGTTTTGAATTTATGTTTTGGTTTTTTTATAAAAAGTAAAATTATTTTTAATTCCTTATGTGAACTGAATTTTTTCTAACATTTCCTCTTCATTAATCTTTTGACATGAAAATATTCCGGGGGTTGTGGAATATTTTTTCTTCAAAGAATTTATTGAATGCCAATAAATCTGGTCGTGGGAACATGTCTGATCAAGTCTTGTAAAAATTGACATGAATATATGTATAGTTTTTTATTTCTAAAATCTTACAAATTTGATCTTGAACTATAGCTTTTTGTCGTCCTGCAAAATGCTGAAAAAAGGAGTTCCCCATATGTCCTCAATTCTTAAAAAAACACCAGCAGTTTTTAAAACTGTTCTCTTAAGCGCAAGCTTTCTTGCAGGCGGCGCGATGATGACACCAGCTGCTCTGGCAGAAGAAGGACAGGGAAAGAAAACGGAAGAGGTGTTAGAGCTTGCCCGCTTACAAACTACGAATCAGGGTGTTGAAGATCAGGCAGGGGACGCGACAGAAGAGGCTGCTTCTCAGGTAGAAACCCTGGTGGAGGAGGCTGAAGCCCCTGGTTCAGACTCAGGGGACAGAATTGTGGTGACGGGGTCACGGATCAAAAGGGCAGGTTTTGATACACTTCAGCCCGGCAGTGTGATCACAGATGAATTTCTTAAAGAACGGGGTTTTGAGAATCTTGCAGATGCCCTTAATCAGGGGGTCAGTTTTGGGGATACACAAGACCAGTATGGTGGTCAGTCAGGTTTTTCTGTGGCACAAAACTTTGTCGACTACCTGGATTTAGGCTCTCAGCGTACGCTTACCCTTGTCAATGGGCGTCGTTTTGTCTCCTCCAACCCCATCACGCTGTTTTCAGGGGCCAACCCCGGTGGACAGGTTGATTTAAATGTTATCCCGACACCTCTGATTGACCGGACAGAGATTATTGCAACGGGTGGGGCACCGATTTATGGTGCTGATGCTATTGCGGGCACGGTCAATATTTTATTTAAACAGGATTTTGAGGGTGCAGAATTTAACTATCAGCATGGTTTTACGGAAGAAGGGGATGGTCAGGAACATAATTTTTCTGCTCTTTTAGGAAAGAACTTTGCTGGGGGTCGCGGGAATGTCACATTTGCGGCCCAGTATCAGAAAACAGATGGCATCACGGATGCAGACAGAGATTATCTTCTACATGGCTGGTCTGCCCAGCGCCCGGTTGGAAAACCTTCTATCCGTCAACTACAATATGATTTTCGTTACACAGATAACACATATGGAGGGCTTATTCTTAAAACTCCTTATTATGATCCGGATGGTGAAGACGCTTTTGTGAATTCTGCGGGAGAAAAGGTGTCTTTGCACTTTGATCAAGCAGGTAATGCTGTCCCCTTTAACCCTGGAAAACCAACGGGAGGAGATTATATTGGGCTTGGCGGTGACGGTCAGAACGTTAGTGATTCTTCTGTTATAAAATCTCCTCAGACACGTTTTCTTCTGGCTGGAAATGCACATTATGATATCACAGACCGTATCCGCTTTTTCCTGGAAGCCAATTATGCGGATACCAAAGGGACAGAAGAGCGTAATCAGCCTTTTTATAACAGCCCCAGTTTTGGAAGCAGAGGCGTTAGCTCTCCCCTCAAGTTTAACATCAATAATCCTTTCCTGACGGCACAGGCCAGACAGGCTTTGGCAGATGCCGGCGTTACCGGGGATTTTTATCTGGGACGTGCTTCACGTGATATTACGAATAACAGTCCTGATGAAACCAAAGTGAAACTCTGGCGTGTGGCAGGTGGTTTTGAAGGGGATTTTGACCTGCTGGACAGAACATTTGACTGGAATATTTCTTACCTCACAGGGCATTCTGAATCCAACAGCCACAGACGTAATATTATCCAGAAACGTTTTGAATATGCTCTGGATGCTGTGCGTGACCCGGCAACAGGAAATATTGTCTGTGCTGCAACTCTGGCTAATCCTGGTTCCACAGACCCTGCTATCCGGGACTGTCAGCCTCTTAATCTGTTTGGGGAAGGCTCCCCCAGTCAGGAAGCCAAAGACTATATGCTCACAAACTTTAATGCTAAAGCCACCAATGAGCAAAGTGTTATTAGTGCCAATATCAGTGGGGAGATCTTCCAGCTTCCTGCGGGTGGGTTTGCTGTGGGTCTGGGTTATGAACACCGGCGTGAGAAATCCAGTTTCAGACCCAATCAGGCCTATCAGGATGGTATAGGTCGTTCTGTGCCCATCGGTGCAAACTCTGGTAAATATAATACGAATGAGTTTTATGGAGAGTTTTTTGCCCCCATTATTTCTCCGGAGATGGACTTTAATTTTCTGCACAGTTTCTCCCTTGAAGGGGCGTATCGTTATGTGAAGCATTCTACGGCGGGTGGAGATTCCACCTATACCATAGGGGCGCGTTTATCTCCTGTTCAGGATGTTGAGTTCAGGGGAAATTACACCCGTGCTATTCGTGCCCCGGCCCTGACAGAACTCTATCTCCCACGGAGCTCTGTGTTTAATAGAGCTTCTGACCCCTGTGACCCCACATATATTGACCGGGGGGAGCATGCAGCAACACGGCGGAAGAACTGTACCGCAGCGGGTGTTCCCCAAGACTTCCAGTCCATCATTGTGAACGCGACACAAAGGGGAACAACAGGGGGTAATGCTGAGTTAAAGAATGAGAAATCGGATGCCTGGACGGTGGGCTTTGTTCTTCGCCCCCACTGGGTAGAAGGTCTGACCTTCAGTTTTGATTATATCAATCTGGACCTGGAAGATGCTATCTCTGACCTTTCCGTGACGGAGGCTATGGAATCCTGTTATGATAATGAGGAATTCCCCAATCAGTATTGTAACCTGTTTACACGTGATGCTGATTTTCAGGTCACAGGCTTTAACACCGGTTATGTGAATGCTGGCTATGTGAAGAAAGAGATTATTCTGATGAAGCTGGATTATCAGTTTGATCTGGCGGATGCTCTCAACAGGAAAGCGGATTATGGTCGTGTTACGATTTCAGGAAGTCTTGCCAATCTCTTAAATGATGACAGTTCTAAAACCGGGATTGATATTTCCGACGATGAAGGGCTTGATGATCACCCCAACTGGAAAGGTCAGCTTAATCTTGGCTGGGCACGTGGGCCTTTAACTCTGTTCTGGCAGACCCGTTATCGTGGTGGTGGTAAGATAAGCAAGACAGCCAGATTTGGGTCTTATCTTGACAGCAATGGGAAGCCTTTTAATGAGATGGATCCCTACTGGCTCTTTAACTTTGGGGCGACCTATACCATCAGGGACCGTTTTACTATTCGCCTGAATATTGACAATGTCTTCAATTCACGCCCCCTCCACCCTGTGGATGATTACTTTGGGACATATGGTGTTTCTGGTGAGATAGGTCGTTCTTATCGTATAGGTCTTGGAATGAAGTTTTAAGACAGAAGACCGGGCCCCCTGCTGAAGGGACCACACCCTTCAAACATGTTTAACTCCCCCCAACCAAAAGTGGGGGGAGTTTTTTTAAGAAGATCTGTATGCTTCTTCCTCTGTCATAAGAGCTTGATCCCCTCCATGATCATGAAAGATCTGGACATGTTCTCTGACTTGCCTCATTGTGTGGCTCAAAGACGTATTGCGCTGTTGAGAGACATGATATGCTTGATAAACGTTATGACCCCAGAAGCCTGGAAGATCCCATAATCCGCCTTTGGGAAGAAAAAGAGGCTTTCAGGCCATCTCAGGATCCCAACGCACCCCCATATTGCCTTATGATGCCTCCACCCAATGTTACCGGATCTTTACATATAGGGCATGCCCTCAATCAAACTTTACAGGACATTCTGGCCCGTTTTGAACGTTTAAGAGGGAAAGCTGTTTTATGGCAGCCTGGGACGGATCACGCGGGCATTGCCACACAAATGGTGGTGGAACGTGAGCTTGCAAAAGAAGGGCTGTCTCGTCAGGATTTAGGCCGTGAAGCTTTTATAGAACGTGTCTGGGCGTGGAAAAAACAATCTGGCGGGCACATCACCCGACAGTTACGCCGGCTTGGTACGTCCTGTGACTGGGGCCGGGAACGTTTTACACTTGATGAAAGGCTGTCAAAAGCAGTCTGTAAAGTGTTCGTCCGTCTTTACAAAGATGGTCTGATGTATCGTGATAAAAGGCTTGTCAACTGGGATCCCCATTTTCAAACGGCGCTCTCTGACCTTGAAGTTGATATGCGTGACGTGGAGGGCAAGCTCTGGCATGTTGCTTATCCTCTGGCTGAAGGAGACGGGGAGGTTGTGATTGCCACCACACGTCCCGAGACCATGTTAGGCGATATGGCTGTAGCCGTTCATCCTGATGATGACCGCTATCGGGCCCTGATTGGCCAAAAGCTCCGCCTGCCTTTGACAGAGAGACTTATTCCTATCATTGCTGATGAACATGCCGACCCTGAGCAAGGCACAGGAGCCGTCAAAATTACCCCGGCACATGACTTTAACGATTTTGAGGTGGGGCAGCGCCACGACCTTGACATGATAAATATTTTTGATGAGCGTGCCTGTATCACGGCGGAGGTTCCGGAAGGTTATCGTGGCCTTGACCGGTTTGAAGCCCGCGCAAAAATTCTTACAGACCTGGAAACGCTTGGCTTGTTACGGGGTGAAGAAAAAATCCGTCATGCAGAGCCTTTTGGTGACCGCTCTGGCGTTGTTTTGGAACCCTATCTTACAGATCAATGGTTTGTTGATACGAAAACTCTTGCACAACCGGCTCTTGAAGCAGTCAAACAGGGTAAAACAGACTTTATCCCCCGCACCTGGGAGAAAACCTATTTTTCCTGGATGAACAATATTGAACCCTGGTGTATTTCACGTCAGCTTTGGTGGGGGCATCGTATCCCTGCCTGGTATGGTCCTGATGGTCATATTTTTGTTGAGGAGACAGAGGAAGAAGCCCTCAAATCTGCTGAACAGCATTATGGAACCCCAACGCCCTTACGTCAGGATGAAGATGTCCTGGACACCTGGTTTTCTTCAGGACTCTGGCCTTTTTCAACTCTGGGCTGGCCAGAAGAGACAGAAGACCTTCAGCGCTTTTATCCCACTTCAACCCTCGTTACAGCCTTTGATATTATTTTCTTCTGGGTCGCCCGCATGATGATGCAGGGTCTTTATGTTATGGGGGATATTCCTTTTCATCAAGTCTATATCCATGCTTTGGTGCGGGATGAAAAAGGCCAGAAAATGTCTAAGTCCAAAGGGAACACACTTGATCCTTTAGAGCTGATTGACAGTTATGGTGCGGATGCTTTGCGTTTTACTATGGCAGCTATGGCTGCCCAGGGCCGTGATGTTAAACTGTCTGAAGAGCGGGTGGCCGGATATCGAAATTTTGCAACTAAAATCTGGAATGCAGCGCGCTTTCTTTTACATCATAAGTGCCGCCCTCAAAAGAGGTTTACACCTCATTCTGTTGTCATGCCACTTAATAAATGGCTTGTTGTAGAAATTTTTAAGGCTGTTGAAGACGTAACACAAGCTTTAGAAACTTTCCGTTTTAATGAGGCTGCGGGTACTGTTTATCACCTCATTTGGGGGGTTTATTGTGACTGGTATCTTGAAAGCATAAAAACTGTTTTTCAGGGAGAGGATGAGGAAGAACAACAGGAAACACGCGCCTGTGCTGCCTGGGCTTTTGATCAGATTTTGAAGCTTCTCCATCCTTTTATGCCTTTTCTCAGTGAAGCTTTATGGAAAGAAATGGCAGAAGAGCTCCGTCAAAAACTTTTGATAAGGGAGACCTGGCCAGAGGCAGATACCTCTTTATCAGAGATATATCATAAGGACTATACGGCTCTTAACTGGGTGATGCGCCTTATTCGTGAGCTGCGTTCTTTGCGTGCAGAAGTGAATATTCCTCCCTCAGCCTCTGTTCCTTTAACTCTTGTCGGTGCAAATGAGGTCAGTCTGTCTCACCTTAAACAGCATAGTATGCTGATTGAAGCTTTGGGGCGGATTTCTTCCTGGTCTTCTGCCGATGCTATACCTGAAGGCTCTGTAGAGACTGTTGTGGATGGTGTGAGGCTGGCCCTTTCTTTGCAGGGGGTTATTGATGTTGAGGCAGAAAAAGCGCGTCTGGAAAAAGCTATGAAAGACTGTGATCAGGAGCTTGAGAAAATTGATAAAAAATTGAAGAATGAAAGCTTTCTTACCCGTGCTCCCGCTTCTGTTGTAGAAGAACAACGTGCGCGCAGGCGTTCTTATGAGGATGCACACCTTAAGTATAAAGAGGCCCTCCAGCGTCTTACAGGAATATAAAGAGTGATTATTGAAGGTCGGGCGTAAGAGACCAACCTTAAAAAAACTCCCCCCACTTTTGGTTGGGGGGAGTTAAACATGTTTGAAGGGTGTGGTCCCTTCAGCAGGGGGCCCGGTCTTCTGTCTTAAAACTTCATTCCAAGACCTATACGATAAGAACGACCTATCTCACCAGAAACACCATATGTCCCAAAGTAATCATCCACAGGGTGGAGGGGGCGTGAATTGAAGACATTGTCAATATTCAGGCGAATAGTAAAACGGTCCCTGATGGTATAGGTCGCCCCAAAGTTAAAGAGCCAGTAGGGATCCATCTCATTAAAAGGCTTCCCATTGCTGTCAAGATAAGACCCAAATCTGGCTGTCTTGCTTATCTTACCACCACCACGATAACGGGTCTGCCAGAACAGAGTTAAAGGCCCACGTGCCCAGCCAAGATTAAGCTGACCTTTCCAGTTGGGGTGATCATCAAGCCCTTCATCGTCGGAAATATCAATCCCGGTTTTAGAACTGTCATCATTTAAGAGATTGGCAAGACTTCCTGAAATCGTAACACGACCATAATCCGCTTTCCTGTTGAGAGCATCCGCCAGATCAAACTGATAATCCAGCTTCATCAGAATAATCTCTTTCTTCACATAGCCAGCATTCACATAACCGGTGTTAAAGCCTGTGACCTGAAAATCAGCATCACGTGTAAACAGGTTACAATACTGATTGGGGAATTCCTCATTATCATAACAGGATTCCATAGCCTCCGTCACGGAAAGGTCAGAGATAGCATCTTCCAGGTCCAGATTGATATAATCAAAACTGAAGGTCAGACCTTCTACCCAGTGGGGGCGAAGAACAAAGCCCACCGTCCAGGCATCCGATTTCTCATTCTTTAACTCAGCATTACCCCCTGTTGTTCCCCTTTGTGTCGCGTTCACAATGATGGACTGGAAGTCTTGGGGAACACCCGCTGCGGTACAGTTCTTCCGCCGTGTTGCTGCATGCTCCCCCCGGTCAATATATGTGGGGTCACAGGGGTCAGAAGCTCTATTAAACACAGAGCTCCGTGGGAGATAGAGTTCTGTCAGGGCCGGGGCACGAATAGCACGGGTGTAATTTCCCCTGAACTCAACATCCTGAACAGGAGATAAACGCGCCCCTATGGTATAGGTGGAATCTCCACCCGCCGTAGAATGCTTCACATAACGATACGCCCCTTCAAGGGAGAAACTGTGCAGAAAATTAAAGTCCATCTCCGGAGAAATAATGGGGGCAAAAAACTCTCCATAAAACTCATTCGTATTATATTTACCAGAGTTTGCACCGATGGGCACAGAACGACCTATACCATCCTGATAGGCCTGATTGGGTCTGAAACTGGATTTCTCACGCCGGTGTTCATAACCCAGACCCACAGCAAACCCACCCGCAGGAAGCTGGAAGATCTCCCCACTGATATTGGCACTAATAACACTTTGCTCATTGGTGGCTTTAGCATTAAAGTTTGTGAGCATATAGTCTTTGGCTTCCTGACTGGGGGAGCCTTCCCCAAACAGATTAAGAGGCTGACAGTCCCGGATAGCAGGGTCTGTGGAACCAGGATTAGCCAGAGTTGCAGCACAGACAATATTTCCTGTTGCCGGGTCACGCACAGCATCCAGAGCATATTCAAAACGTTTCTGGATAATATTACGTCTGTGGCTGTTGGATTCAGAATGCCCTGTGAGGTAAGAAATATTCCAGTCAAATGTTCTGTCCAGCAGGTCAAAATCCCCTTCAAAACCACCTGCCACACGCCAGAGTTTCACTTTGGTTTCATCAGGACTGTTATTCGTAATATCACGTGAAGCACGTCCCAGATAAAAATCCCCGGTAACGCCGGCATCTGCCAAAGCCTGTCTGGCCTGTGCCGTCAGGAAAGGATTATTGATGTTAAACTTGAGGGGAGAGCTAACGCCTCTGCTTCCAAAACTGGGGCTGTTATAAAAAGGCTGATTACGCTCTTCTGTCCCTTTGGTATCCGCATAATTGGCTTCCAGGAAAAAGCGGATACGGTCTGTGATATCATAATGTGCATTTCCAGCCAGAAGAAAACGTGTCTGAGGAGATTTTATAACAGAAGAATCACTAACGTTCTGACCGTCACCGCCAAGCCCAATATAATCTCCTCCCGTTGGTTTTCCAGGGTTAAAGGGGACAGCATTACCTGCTTGATCAAAGTGCAAAGACACCTTTTCTCCCGCAGAATTCACAAAAGCGTCTTCACCATCCGGATCATAATAAGGAGTTTTAAGAATAAGCCCTCCATATGTGTTATCTGTGTAACGAAAATCATATTGTAGTTGACGGATAGAAGGTTTTCCAACCGGGCGCTGGGCAGACCAGCCATGTAGAAGATAATCTCTGTCTGCATCCGTGATGCCATCTGTTTTCTGATACTGGGCCGCAAATGTGACATTCCCGCGACCCCCAGCAAAGTTCTTTCCTAAAAGAGCAGAAAAATTATGTTCCTGACCATCCCCTTCTTCCGTAAAACCATGCTGATAGTTAAATTCTGCACCCTCAAAATCCTGTTTAAATAAAATATTGACCGTGCCCGCAATAGCATCAGCACCATAAATCGGTGCCCCACCCGTTGCAATAATCTCTGTCCGGTCAATCAGAGGTGTCGGGATAACATTTAAATCAACCTGTCCACCGGGGTTGGCCCCTGAAAACAGCGTGATGGGGTTGGAGGAGACAAAACGACGCCCATTGACAAGGGTAAGCGTACGCTGAGAGCCTAAATCCAGGTAGTCGACAAAGTTTTGTGCCACAGAAAAACCTGACTGACCACCATACTGGTCTTGTGTATCCCCAAAACTGACCCCCTGATTAAGGGCATCTGCAAGATTCTCAAAACCCCGTTCTTTAAGAAATTCATCTGTGATCACACTGCCGGGCTGAAGTGTATCAAAACCTGCCCTTTTGATCCGTGACCCCGTCACCACAATTCTGTCCCCTGAGTCTGAACCAGGGGCTTCAGCCTCCTCCACCAGGGTTTCTACCTGAGAAGCAGCCTCTTCTGTCGCGTCCCCTGCCTGATCTTCAACACCCTGATTCGTAGTTTGTAAGCGGGCAAGCTCTAACACCTCTTCCGTTTTCTTTCCCTGTCCTTCTTCTGCCAGAGCAGCTGGTGTCATCATCGCGCCGCCTGCAAGAAAGCTTGCGCTTAAGAGAACAGTTTTAAAAACTGCTGGTGTTTTTTTAAGAATTGAGGACATATGGGGAACTCCTTTTTTCAGCATTTTGCAGGACGACAAAAAGCTATAGTTCAAGATCAAATTTGTAAGATTTTAGAAATAAAAAACTATACATATATTCATGTCAATTTTTACAAGACTTGATCAGACATGTTCCCACGACCAGATTTATTGGCATTCAATAAATTCTTTGAAGAAAAAATATTCCACAACCCCCGGAATATTTTCATGTCAAAAGATTAATGAAGAGGAAATGTTGGAAAAAATTCAGTTCACATAAGGAATTAAAAATAATTTTACTTTTTATAAAAAAACCAAAACATAAATTCAAAACATAATGTGTGATAAAAAAACATCACACCAAAAACTTTTTAAAAAATAATGAAATCATGATACCCTCTATTAACGATGACGTGGAACACGATAGCGCCGCAAAATACGCCGAAAACGCCGTGCCAAAACGGGGTGGCGACGAAGAAAAAGCAGGAAACGATGGCGAAAGAAGGGTGAGGCTCTGTAAAGAAAAAAAGCACCTAAAAGCAAAGAAGGAAGACCAAGAGGAAGAGGCAAAGGGGTGAGGACAAGACCGACAAGTATAAAAAAAATCCCAAGAATCAAAGATCCTACACGCACAAGAAAAGCCTTCACCCTTTCGAGATATGAAGCTTTTTTAGATCCGGCACGCCCTGTTATGGCTATCCTTGTTGGTCTGTTATCATCATCCATGATGTTTGATCTTTAAAAAAAGCTGGTTTTTATTGGTTTGGTAAATCCTTTAAGTCAGATAAACCCATAACCAGATTAATGAACTCTAAACATCAGCGTTCTTTTGATTGTTCTCAGAGTCTTTCCAGCGCAAAACAGGCTTACGGGCGGCACGTGTCTCATCCAGACGTGCAAGAGGAGCATAGCGGGGTGCCGTTTTAAATTTCCCGAGGGCCCCTTTATCCTGTGCAGCCTGCGCCAAAGCCCGCATAGAAGCAATAAAGCGATCCAGCTCAGCCCTAGATTCTGACTCTGTCGGCTCAATCAACATAGCCCCCTGAACCACCAGAGGAAAATACATGGTCATCGGGTGATAGCCTTCATCAATCATAGCTTTGGCAAAATCCATGACGCTTACACCTGTATCTTTGAGGAAACGATCATCGAACAAAGCTTCATGCATGCATGTCCCGTCATAAGAAAGCGTCATAACATCCTTAAGAGAAGCCAAAATATAATTAGCATTTAAAACAGCATCTTCAGCGGCCTGACGCAGACCATCACCACCATGGCTTAACATATAGGCCAGAGCACGAACAAACATGCCCATCTGTCCGTGAAAGGCACTGAGACGTCCAAAGGGCGCATCCTCCGTATAACGGCCACGTTCAATCAGACACCAGGTGCCATCTTCACCCTTTTCAAGCCTTGGCAAAGGGGCATAAGGTGCAAGAGCTTCTGACAAAACCGTGGGTCCGGAACCTGGCCCCCCCCCGCCATGGGGTGTGGAAAATGTTTTATGCAGATTAAAATGCATGGCATCCACACCAAGATCACCCGGACGCACACGCCCCATAATAGCGTTGAAATTGGCCCCATCACAATAGACATATCCCCCTGCCTCATGAACGGCTTTGGAGATCTCGGCCATATCACGCTCAAAAAGACCACAGGTATTGGGGTTGGTGATCATCACAGCCGCCACATCCGGACCAAGTCTTTCAAGAAAAGCTGTTTTATCTACACGCCCTGTTGCATCCCCGGGGATTTCTTCAACCTTAAAACCACACTGGACAGCTGTGGCAGGGTTGGTTCCATGGGCAGAAGCGGGAACAAGAACTTTAAGACGCTCTGTCTCCCCGCGTGCCTGACATGCCGCATAAATCGCCATCACGCCACATAGCTCCCCATGTGCACCGGCCCTTGGACTTAAGGCAATTGAAGGCAGCCCCGTCAAAACTTTCAGCCAGTCTGCAAGCTGCCCCATCAGTTCAAGAGCTCCCTGAACTGTTTTCTGAGGCTGAAGGGGGTGAAGATCCGCAAATCCCTCAAGCCGCGCCAGTTTCTCATTCAGGCGCGGATTATGCTTCATGGTGCAGGAGCCAAGGGGATAAAGACCAAGATCAATAGCATAATTTTTCTGACTGAGACGTACATAATGGCGCAGGGTTTCCGGCTCGGTCAAACCGGAAAGACGGGGAGATTCTTCACGCTTAAAATGCCCTAACCGATCATCTCCCTGGTCACTCTGTTCAAAGTCAACACCTGTCACATCCAGACGTCCGGTTTCAAAAAGAAGGGGTTCTTCCTGCGACAAACCTTTTGAGCCTGAGACCGTGGGAGGAGAGATCTCATCCTCTAAAGACTTGTCCTGTGGATCTGTGAGTTCAAAAGAGGTCGGGCGCCCCTGGCGATTAAGACTCATGACAGAACCTCCTTCAAAACTGTTTCATAGAGATGTATATCCTGAGACGTATTGGTTTCTGTGGCAGCCACAATCAACACATCATCAAAACCCATATCAGGCCAGAGCCTTGAGGCAGGAACACCTCCCAAAACACCATGATTAACAAGCTGGTCTATAACCTCTTCCGCAGGTTTTGCGAGTTTCAGGCTAAATTCATTAAAAAACCGGGGGGTCAAAAGCTCTACCCCGTCAAGGGCAGAGAGACGCTCTGCCAGCAAACATGCCCGTGCATGATTAAGACGGGCAAGCTGATGGAGCCCTCTCCCACCCAGCAGCGCAAGATGGATAGAAAAAGCAAGCGAACACAGGCCCGCATTCGTGCAAATATTGCTGGTCGCTTTTTCACGGCGAATATGTTGTTCCCGCGTAGAAAGGGTGAGGGTAAAGGCACGGCGACCCTTTGCATCCACTGTTTCACCGGCAAAGCGCCCTGGGGCCTGGCGGACAAATTTTTCCCGGCAGGCAAAAAGCCCCACATAAGGGCCCCCAAAATTTAGCCCGACACCTAAAGACTGTCCTTCACCTGCGACAATGTCTGCTCCCATCTCACCGGGGGTTTTGATGGCTCCAAAAGCCACAGGTTCCGTAAAGACCGCCAGAAGAAGCGCCCCTTTGGCATGGGCGGCCTCAGCCAGAGGCTCAAGATCAACAAGACCCCCAAAAGCATTGGGGTTCTGGACAACCAGACAGGCTGTCTCCCCGTCAAGGTGGTCAAGGACATTTTTGTCAGAATCATAATGCGGAGGTAGCGTTTCCACAGTCAACCCACGGGGGCCTGCCAGCGTTCTTATCGCAGCCCTGTAATGCGCATGAAGGCCAGGCGCCAAAATAACTTTGGAGCGACGTGTAAGACGCCCCGCCATCAAAACCCCCTCCGCACAGGCCGTAGAGCCATCATACATGGAGGCATTGGCCACCTCCATCCCCGTCAGCAGGGCAGTTTGTGTCTGAAACTCAAACAGGGTCTGCAAAGTTCCCTGAGAAATTTCCGGCTGATAGGGTGTATAGGCTGTTAAAAACTCAGATCGCTGAATAAGATGGTCAACACTTGCAGGAATATGATGACGATATGCCCCGCCACCTACAAAAAAAGCAGCCTGACCCGCAGACATATTGCGTGCTGCCAGATCTTTTATATGGCGCTCCACCTCTTTTTCTGTCTTATGAGATGGCAAATCCAGAGGCTGATGCAAAAGAGCCTCATCAGGAATATCTTTGTACAAAACATCCACAGAGGACACACCAATACGGTCCAGCATGGCCTTACGATCATCAGTACTGAGAGGAAGATAGCGCAAAAGAGTTACTCCAGGGTTTCAAGATAGCGGGTATAATCTTCAGAAGACATAAGACTTTCCAAATCTTTCAAAGTGTTAAGCTTTATTTTGAAAAACCAGCCACGGCCTTCAGGGTCTTCATTAACGGTATTGGGATTGTCAGCAAGCTCCTCATTGACAGCCGTTATCTCTCCATCCAAAGGCGCATAAACTTCACTGGCTGCCTTGACAGATTCTACCACAGCCACCTCATCACCTTTTTTAAAACTGGTCCCTGTCTGAGGAGACTCAACAAAAACCACATCACCTAACTGTTGTGCTGCATGGTGAGAAATACCAACAAAAGCCTCTTCACCCTCCGGGCGAACCCATTCATGATCTTTGGTATAATATGTGGTCATATTCTGTCCTTTTTCATCCTGTTATAATTTATCCACCACGATAAAAGCGGTGCGGTACAAAGGGAAGTTTAACAATTTCACCCTGAAGAGCACGTCCCCGCACCATGGCTTGTACAGATGTGCCGGGGCGTACAGATGTTTGCTGAACATAGCCCATAGCAATGGCCTGTCCAAGACTGGGTCCAAAACCACCGCTGGTAATATGGCCAAGGGCCTCTCCTGTCTCAGAAACAAGCTCTGCCCCCTCACGTGCAGGAGCACGCCCTTCAAGGCGAATCCCTACACGCCTGACGGAAGGCTTCTCAGCAATCTGGGATAAAATTTTCTGAGCCCCCGGAAAATCAGCCCGCTCACGCCGTGTTTTAGCGAGAGCCCAGGTCAGAGCCGCTTCCACAGGCGTGCGTGTCTCATCCATATCATGACCATAAAGACAAAGGCCGGCTTCCAGCCGCAAACTATCACGGGCGGCAAGCCCAACGGGCCGGACCGCCTTATGGTCTGTAAGAACCTCTGCTATTTCCTGTACCCTGTCCCGGGGTATAGAAATTTCGAAACCATCCTCCCCCGTATAGCCTGAGCGTGAAACAAGACAGGGGATCGTGTGCACAGACATAGAAGCGGTTTGCATAAACACAAGCCGGTTACAATCAGGGGCAAGGGGTTTCATCACCTCTGCAGCCTGAGGCCCCTGCAGGGCGAGAAGGGCCCGCTCCTCTAAAACCTCAAGCTCAGCGACCCCTTCAAGACGTTCTGCAATATATGCAAAATCACTGTCCTTTGTTGCCGCATTGACCACAAGAAAAAGGCCATCTTCATCAGGCCGTGATACCATCAGATCATCTTTAATACCGCCCTCATCATTCAGAAGAAGGGTATATTTCTGCTCCCCGGGGGCAAGCGCCCCAAGATCAGCCGTGATAACACGTTCAAGGGCACGCCAGTTGCCTCTCAAACGCGCCTGTCCCATATGGGAGACATCAAACAGACCGGCCCCTTTGCGGGTGGCCTCATGCTCTGCCAGCACACCTTCATACTGTACAGGCATGGCATATCCTGCAAAAGGCACCATGCGTGCCCCCAAAGACTGATGCCAGTCATAAAGAGATGTATGTTTTAACCTGTTCCTATCCACAGCATGTTACCCCATGAAAATGCGCAAGGGGAGGAGATGATCCTCGGGCGCAAACTAACCTCTCATGCCCAGGGCATGAGAGCTCTGCGCCCCCGCTGTCTCAGAACCTGAGAGATTCACACAGGGGATCTCCCAAACAGGGGAGAGGACCCAGGCTTACTCCTTCGGTGGACACTTAACTCTTATGAGTATCGGAGCCCTTTCCAGCGTTTTCGAGACTTTCGCGGTCCCTGATACCTGAGAGTTTCCGGGGCGGTTGCTCCTTCGGTGGCGTAAAACGCACTCTCCCACAAAAGCCTTTATGATGTCTTTTCCAGACATGAAAACTAAACCTGTTTCAGTCTAAGCAGCTTTTACCTCAAAAATCAAGACGGGTTTTCAGCCCATAAAAAAGACGAAGGGGGAAGTTCCGGAGACCCAATACATGTTTTTTGACAAGGAGCTTTTCATGAAAAACAGATCTCAGATCCTATATTTTTTAATATGTGCTACCCTCACAGCCTGCACAGGGTGCAGCACACAAAAACCTGTCGCCTATTATATTCAAAAGTATGGTGCCTTCAAAGGAGTTTATGAGGCCTGTTATAACACACCTGATGATTCTCAGGCCTGTAAAACAGCCAGAAAAGGGTTAACAACAAGCCCTGTACAAGAACCCTGATATATATCCTTCCCGGATCATAAAACTCTTTTACATACAGACGCGCGTAGACAAGGCAAAGCCACGCCCTTAAAACATGTTTGCAGAAGGCTCTCTCATGCTCTAACGCGGTGGCATGCGGGACCCTGAATCCAGACGTATCGTCTCAGCATTCAAATAAGCATGTTCACACAGAGCCACAACAAAATCACCATACTCCTCTGGTCTCCCAAAACGTTTAGGGAAGAGGGTTTGTTGCTCTAAATTCTCTTTCACTTCTGGTTTTAAGGAATCATAAATAGGTGTTTCAAAAAAGCCTGGCAAAATGCTCATCACACGTATACCTTCCTGAGCCAAATCGCGTGCCATGGGTAAGGTCATGCTGGCAATTCCACCTTTGGAGGCTGCATAAGCTGTCTGACCAATCTGTCCATCCTCTGCGGCAACAGAAGAGGTGTGGATAATCAGGCCACGCTCCCCGTCATCGCCGGAGGGGGGAAGTTCCATCATGCCGGCCGCTGCATGCGCTGCACACAGAAAACTCCCCGTCAAATTAATGGCAATAACCTTAGAAAACAAAGCCGGATCATGCATGCGTATTGCCCCTGTCGTGCGGGAGCGTCCTGCAAGTTTTTCCCCAACAGCTATCCCTGCGCAATTTACCAAAATACGCTCCTGTCCCTGAGCATTACGGGCAGTTTGAAAAGCCTCTGCAACCTGTTCAGGATGAGAAATATCTGTTTTAATAAACATCCCCCCAAGCTCTTTCGCAAATGCCGTCCCTTCCGCTTCATTCAGATCAAAAAGAGCCGTCCTGACACCTTTTTTTGCAAGGGATCTCGCCGCAGCAGCCCCAAGACCCGAAGCCCCGCCTGTGATCACAGCACTGATATTGTCTCCAAGTTTCATGATGATATTCCTTTTATGAAAATTCCTGATTTCTTTAAGGTGTTTCCCGTCATACCCTGCAAAAGGAGCAGGACAGATAAACACATATACCAGACATTTAGCCCCCCCGCTGGAAGGGATAAAAATCCTGCCCCAGGCCAAGAATGTCTGTCAGGGCCTCAAGAGCTGTACGGGATTCATCAGGAAGAGCAGGATCCGCAAGATCCTCTGGCGCAAGGCTTTCCCGATAATGTGTTTTAACCCAGTGGGTGAGCTGATCATAGAGCACTTCATCAAACAACATAGCCCCATGGGCCTGTGCCTGCTCTTCAGGTGTCATCACAACACGCAAACGCAAGCATGCAGGCCCCCCGCCATTGGCCATGGACTGGCGAACATCAACATAATGCACCCGTCCTATGGGACCATTGTCTTTGACAAGCTGTTCACAATAAGCCCGGGTACGGGGATTGTCTCTGACCTCCAAAGGAGCAAGAAGAACAAGACGATCCTCACCCGGCCATACCAAAAGCTGAGCATTGAACAGATAAGACTGAATAGCATCTTCAAGGGGGACCTCTGCGGCCGGAACCTCCACAAATTCTGGCTCAAAAAGCCCTTCACTGGCGGCACAAATGGCCTTAAGAGCGCCCTCTTTATCCTCAAAAGCCTCTTCATGGAAGAAAAGGCAGGTGCGTGTGCCAACACAGACAACGTCATTATGAAATGCCCCGGCATCAATGGCTTTAGCCGACTGCTGAACAAAAACCGCCCTTTGAGGCTTAAGCCCGTGAAGGCGTGCTAAAGCCTGACTGGCTTCAAGGGTCTGACGGGCTGGAAAACGTGTCGCGTTTTTCTCAAAAGCGGATCGCCCATAAACAAAAATCTCTATGCCCGGTGCGCCATGATGAGCACATAAGCGGACATGATTGGCCGCCCCTTCATCGGCAAAAGCAGCCTGGGGAGGCAGGGCTTCATGCACAACAACATGGTCCTCACGGGGGAAAGCCCGTCTCAAAGCTCTGTGGGTTTGTCCTGCTTCTACAGAGCGGTGGAGCATGGTTAAAAGATTGGCAGGTGTCAGGTGCAGACGTCCATCTTCGGTATCAGCACCCGGGGAGACTGCCGCGGCATTCGCCGTCCACATGGTTGCAGCTGAAATAAGATTGCGTGCCAGAAAAGGGCTTTCACGCCACACCTTCTCCCATATGGTCTTCTCATCCCCTGAGAACCCGAGAGCATGGAGAAGGGGAAAAAACGGGCGTTCCTGGGGCGGCAAAACCCCCTGCGTAAAACCAGCCTCATAAAGAATTTTCATCTTATTGAGGCCCTGAAGGGCTGCTTTGCGAGGATAGGCTATGTCACCACCATGGTTTTGAGAGGCTATATTGCCTGCTGATAGGCCGCTATAATTATGGGTGGGACCAACAAGACCATCATAATTCACTTCAACAGCCTCTGCCATGGTGCCCTTCGTCATGCTTTCTCCTCATTTTTTTGTCTGTGCTTAAAAGCGTGCCCCTGCACCCTCAACATGTCATGCACATGTGCCACTATAAGAAAAACTTTCTGTTCTCAAAACCCCCCGGAATAAGAAAAATTGATCATGAAACTTCACACAGGATTTTTAGGTATTTTCCCCTCTTAGATAGCCTGAAAGAGACATCGCACACAGACAAGGCATATAGACTATGTGTACAGGCCAGTACACCCCGCCACAGATCCGGAAGAGGTGAGAACACATGTGCTAAAGCAAAGCTTTGCCTGCGTGTGCTGCACCAAAAAAGGCGGAGGAAGGGATAGTTTAAAAAATATGAGCCTGTCTTAAAAAGCCCAAAAGTCTCCGCCATTTTTGACGTCTCAAAGGTCTGCCTGTCAGGACATAGGCCCTTAATCAGGATAACCGGGAACATGCACAGGCTCTGGCCTGTCTGCTTCCTGACTTGCCACAGGATAAGCGCAATAATCCGCAGCATAATAAGCACTGGGGCGATGATTGCCAGATAAGCCGGGCCCTCCAAAAGGCATGCTGCCAGCTGCCCCTGTTGTGGGGCGGTTGAAGTTAACAATCCCGGCACGAATGTCTGTTTTAAAACGCTCCCAAAGCTCAGAATTTTCTGAAATAAGACCCGCAGACAAGCCAAAACGTGTGTTATTGGCCTCTGTCAGGGCTGCATCAAAATCTTCCACACGCCTCAGCTGGAGAAGGGGACCAAAAGTCTCCCTGTCCGGAGTCTGAAGACCCGTGACATCCACAAGGCCCGGGCTTAGGAAAGCCGGACCACGGTCCAGGCGGCGTGCAGAGCGAAGGGCCTGACCCCCTTGTGTGATAAGGGCGTCCTGAGCCTGTAAAACCTGATCCGCAGCCTTCTCACTTACCAAAGGCCCCATAAAAGGCTGGGGCTCCTCATCCCAGGCCCCGATGACAAGTCCATCCATTTTTTCTAACAGGGTTGTGATAAGGCGCTCTGTCCCCTCCCCCTCCTTTACAATAAGCCGTCTGGCACAGGAACAGCGCTGGCCCGTGGTGATAAAGGCTGATTGTAAAATAAGACTTGCCAGGGCCCCGACATCATCGCCGGCATCCCAGACAAGAAGAGGATTAAATCCACCCATTTCCAAAGCAAGAAGAATCTCAGGGCGCCCCCCAAAGGTCTTATGAATAAAGGCCCCCGTCTCGGCAGAACCTGTGAACAAAACGCCATCAAGTTCTGGCCTCTCCAGCATAGCAGCCCCGGGACCGCGCGCGCCCTGAAGAAGATTGAGAACACCCGCAGGCAGGCCCGCATCATGCCAGAGTTGCACCAGAGCTTCCCCCACCGCAGGGGTTATTTCACTGGGCTTGAAGACCAGTGTATCTCCTGCCAAAAGGGCTGGTACAATATGACCATTGGGAAGATGGGCCGGAAAATTATATGGCCCAAGAACCGCCAGAACACCATGGGGTTTATGGCGCAGACTCATCCGCCCGAAAGGTGCTGTGCTTTCATGCGCACCTGTGCGCTCTTCATACGCTTTGATGGAGATATCAACTTTTGCTGCGAGACCTCTGGCCTCTGTGCGTGTCTCCCACAAAGGTTTGCCTGTCTCAGAGGCGATAAGCCGTGCCATGTCCTCAACACGCTCTTCTGCTAAGGCTTTATAGGTCAGAACAATCGCACGACGGTCTTCATAAGACAGCCGCGACCAGGCGGGAAAAGCGCGCTGCGCCGCACCAAAAGCTTCTGCGACCTGATCAGGTGTTGCCTCTTTTCCCTGCCAGATAACATGACCATAAGCAGGATCATGCGAGGCAAAACCAGCCCCTGTTCCTTCCTGCCAAACCCCATCAAGATAAAGGCCTTTACTTGTTTTTTCTATATTCATGAGCGTATCCAGACGCGTCCGGCGTCCCCTGTTTTCATATGAAGAAGATCCAAAATCTCTGGTTTAAGATAAATATCTTCTCCCTGATCTTCAAGATCTCCATACGTCATACGTAAATTATTCATACGATCAGAACTGATAATGCCGGACACCGTACTGGTGAGATTGTCTCTGGCCCTGAAGGTCACACGGCGGCTTTCACGATGGGTTCGGATGAGATCACGCCGACAGGACACCAAAGGACCAGCATCAAAAATATCCACAACACGATTATAGCGAAACCCTTCCCATTCAAGGAGCTTGCGGGCCCCCACCCCATCAGGATGCGTGACCCCTATCACATCACGTGCCTCTTTGGGAAAGAGCTCAACATAAAGAGGGTATTTGGGTGCCAGATCAGCAATAAACTGATTATTCCCTGAAGCACTTAAAGTATCGGCTTCTCCAAAATCCATATCAAAAAATCGCCGGCCCAAATGCTCCCAGAAAGGAGAATGCCCCTCATGGTCAACACAACCGCGCAATTCAGAAACCACGGTATCCCCAAAACGATGGGGAGCCGCAGCAACCACCATATAGCGGGCCTGCGCTATCAGACGCCCTGTCCCCCCGGAACGATTCTCCGGACGGACGAACAGGGTTCCCACCTCACTCGCCCCTGCAAAATCTGTCACCAGAAACATCACATCCTGATCAAGGCGTCGCTTCACAGAAGAAGATGTATGAGACAGATTTACAAGCCGGAAATTATAATAAGGCTTTTTGATGCCGACCACCGCCTTAATGGCACTGATACCAAGAACACGGCGGGTTGTGGAGTCTTCGAGGACAAGCATGTAAACTTCTGACTCTGGCGCTGTCACCTCTTTTTGAAAGCTTTCTTCAGAAAGCTCAAGGCGCGCGGCCAGCTCTTCAGGGGGAACAGCAAGACTGGTAAAGCCCGGACCCGCCAGCTGAGCTAACTCTATAACTGCATCAAGATCATCCCGTCGTGCTGAACGAACCGAAAGCATATGCTATCCTTATTTCAAAGATGTCTGTCACTTCACCCGGATTTAAGAGGCTTTTTTCAAAGCTTCTATATCAAATTCCCCCGATGCCAGCTTCATGAGCATAAGCGCTGACAACTGAGATCTTTCTACAAAACTGGACAAAAGAGCATATTCCTCCGGGGAATGGATCCTGCCCCCCCGCACGCCCAGCGTATCAATATTGGGACACCCCACAGCCCAGAGATTGTTTCCCTCACACACCCCGCCTGTATCCTGCCACCTTATCTCAAGACCCAGAGCCTGACCAGCTTCTTTAAGCCAGGAAAAAAGACGGGCATTTTTGGGGGCCATAGGTTTAGGAGGACGTGTAAACCCCCCATGCAGACTTGCCTGAAAGCCCTCCCGTTCATTGATCCTGCTCACAAGACGGGTCAAAGCCTGTTCGATCCAGGCCATATCTTCTTTCTCGGGCATGCGGACATTAAAGCGTGCTATGGCCAGATCCGGGACGATGTTCACAGGCCCGCCTCCCTCGACCTTCCCCGTATTAAAGGTCACACCATCACGTTTCCCATTAAGTTCCTGAAGCTCTGTGATAAAAAAGCTTAAGGGCTGAAAAGCATTGCGTCCAAGATGATGATCCCGCCCGGCATGCGCCGCTTTACCATGCACCACAAGCGTAAAATTACCTGATCCTTTACGGGCCCCGGCGAGAGAGCCATCTGCAAGACAGGGCTCATAGGTCATACCTAAATCGGCACGGCGACCATATTCTTCCAAAAGAGAAGCTGAACCCGGGGAGCCAATCTCCTCATCAGGGCTAATCAGAACACGATAGCCTATGTTTTGAGCATGGGATGTGCGCTCTAAAGCCATCAGCGCATAAAACATAACGATTAAACCACCCTTCATATCAGCAACACCGGGGCCATTTAATGTATCGTCATCAAGCAATGTGTAATCCTGAAAAGGACTGGAGGGTGGAAAAACCGTATCATGATGCCCTGTAAGCAGGATTTGTACAGGAGCTTCAGGACGTTTGGTTAAAAGAAAGGAAGGGGGTCGCTCTTCCATAGAAACAGTCCCATCCGATTCAACCTTCTCATTCGGGGGCAGAGCAGCCGCACACATATCACCGCCAAGATCCGCGAAGACCTCTTCCAGTTTTCCACGCATACGTTCTAAACCTGCATAATGCGTGCTTCCGGAATTGATCTGTGACCACGCCTTGACCAGCGCGATCATATCTTCATTTTGTGCTTCGATCCAGTCTAAGGTTTTGCGTTCCTCAGCACATATTTTATGTCCACTATGTTGCATAAAAGCATCACCTTATTTAAATTTTAAATTAAAAACCACATCATTGTTTTACAAATCAAAAACCGTATTTATAACATCCCCCCCTTCCTGACAATCTTACCCTATATGAAGGGTGACAGGAAGAAGCCTGTTCAGATTACATTCAGGAACTTCTCTTTTAAAGGAGTGTATTCTGAACATTCTTGTGGAGCAAGCATGTTTGAAGCTTGCTGCTGGAGTCACTTAAAAAAGGATAATTATCCATGAAGAAAATAGCTCTTGTTCTGGCCATGGCAGCCATGACAGTCGGCACAGCGCATGCTGAGCTTCTTGAAGGCTGGTCTGGTGAAGCCTCTGCCAGTGCTAACGTCAAGTCTGGTAATACAAAATCCACAGATATTGGTGTGGGTTTGACACTTAATAAAAATATTGGGAAATGGTCCAACCGTTTCCGTCTTGACTATGATTATGGTAAGTCTGATGGCGTTAAAGATAAAGATCGTCTTTATCTCGGCTATCAGTTAAGCCGCTGGTTTACAGACCGCGTATATGGTTTTGTTAATGCCTCTTACGAAAAAGATAAATTTCAAACCTATGACTATCGTACCTATTTCGGCCCTGGTATCGGGTATAAGGTTATCGATCAGGATAAAATGAAATGGCTTGTTGAGGCTGGTGCAGGCTGGCGTCGCGATGCCTTTGATGCTGGTATCCTGAAAAACAACAAGAAGAAAAGAGACTATTTTGCCCTTCGTGGTGCCAGCCGCTTTTCCTACAAATTCAACGATTCTGTGAAATTTACCAACGACAGCTCTGTCATTTGGACCAAAGACAACACAGAATTTAAAAATGATGCCAATATTACAGCAAAGCTTATGGGCAATCTGTCAGCTCGCTTCGGTATTCTCGTAGAGCATGACACAGATCCGCCTCTTGGTACCAAGAAAACAGACACCACAACACGTCTCGCTGTCGTCTACAGCTTCTAAGAACTGTCGTGTTAATGTCTTAAAGCATGCAAAGCCGTCGTCCTGTTTCAGGGCGGCGGTTTTTTTAAGCTCGGCTAAAACTTTATACGGCATACTCTCATAAAAGACCATTCACCTGAAATTTCTTTACAGTCTCAGAAAACCTGTACGGGATCCGTGTCCTGACTTATCTTCTCTTTAGCAAAATCCCAACTTACCGTTTGGCTCTTCCCATCATAGTATATAAACCTGACAGACAGTATTTTACTGGCCTGAAAATCCTTTTCCCTGACATGAAACGTGAAACTGGTTGAACGTCCCAGCCTCCTGTAGGTATGTGTATACACCATATCCCCCAGAATAACTTCAGCAGATTTAAAATTAGGAAGCCCCGTGGGTGTGGTGGTGGTTACCCGCACGCTTTGCCCTGATGCCCCATATCTATGGCGTGGCAAACTTACATAAACTTTTGTCGTCTTTTCCAGAATGTGTTGTGTCAGGCGAATCTCAGAGACAGGTGGCTGAGGACCCTGCAGGCGCTGATACCAGTGTGCTGAACAATACATTGAAAACACCAAAACGGGTAATGTCGCATATTGCACTGTGCTCGGAGACAGGTTTTTCAAACGCTTCCAGGTTAACCAGACCCCGGTCAGAGACAGCCCTGTCATGGCAAGACCAAAAACACACCATATCAGTTTTGTTGTCAGACCCCCAAAATTTCCAAAATGGAGAGGATCTGCCATATTATTAAGAAATGCTACCACTGGAACGTTTTTTGATGTTCTAAGACCAACAGTTTCCAGTGTTTCCGGATTTAGAAAAACCTGATTAATACGTGGACGTAAAAAAGGGTTGCCGATTTTGCCCTGTACACGCATCGTATCCCGGGGATTTGTAGGATAATAGAGCGTGGTTGGCTGCAGTTCCGGATAAGCGGCCTGTGCTGCGGCAATAAAATGATCAGCACTTTTAAGATCTATGACTGATCCATATTTGATTACCTCTTCATGTGTTAGTTTTGGGGAGGGGGGATCTATCTTCACCCCGGAAACAGCATATCCAAATTCAAGCAAATACCAAAGAGATGTTACGATGATAACCACAAAAAACCAGATTGACCAAAGTCCTGCTGCCTTATGGGCATCCCCCACCATGATCCGTGGCCCTTTATCTGTGCGTATACGAAATAAAATCTTTTTCCAGTTCCGTGTTGTTTTAAGACCTGTGTAAAGTGATATGGCCAGAATAAACGCAAAAGAGGTGACAAGGGGGAGACCAATAAAATTGGGCATGAAGAGATAACGATGTAAATCCCGAAAGAAACGCTGCACAGTGAAAGGATGTGTCTCACCTGTCACTTTCCCTGTCCACGGATCAACATGAACAAACATATGGCGCCCATACTCATCAACCATACGTGCACGATAGGCAAAATGATCCCCGCCCAGCTTAAATAAACTTACAAGCGTATCCTGGGGTCGATGCGCCCTGACTGCTGCCTCCATCCTGCTCCATGAAACTTTCTCTGAGCCGGGCGTTACACGCATATCATGCTGAAAAAGCCAGTCAATCTCATGAGAAATCGTAGCACATGTTCCCGTAAAGAGGATGAGGGACATAACAAAGGCTAAATGAAATCCCACCCATGTATGAAGGGCGTAAAGCTGTTTGCGTTTCATCTGGCTCTTCTTCACGATTTGCCGAAAAAAAATATCATGTGAAACATATAAATATGTTGCAAAAATTCTTATGGAGAGCCATCACCACTTCAGTCTTCAGCTGTCGAAGCATCCCGAAATGAGACAAAGAACAGAAGAGGGCTACCACTTTTTTGATATTTCAAGGAAAATTGATCTCGGATGACCTGGAAAATGTCCTGTGCGTGATAAAAAACCGGACTCGGCGTAAACAGTATCAAATATATTATCAACACGTAGCAAAACATCAAAAGGACCGGGGTTCCAAATAATGGACGCATCAAAAATAAAGTAAGATTTCACTTTCTGACCAGACAGGCTGAGACGATCACCAACATAATCCCCCCCAAGGGCAAAGGCTGTTTTGATGGCAGGCACCTGATAACGTGTCCAGAAACCAAACTGGTGCTCCGGTGCGTTCGCAAAACGTTCGCCAACACTGTTTCTGAAACCCCGCGTTGTTGCACCTGGTACAATTTTCCTGGGCAGTTTTGTGATTCGCGTATCGTTATAAGCATAGAAGGCTGTGAAGACCCAGTTTGGTGTCATATCTGCTTTGAGTTCCAGCTCAATACCCTTACTGGTCACCTCACCTAAAGGGGCCAGAAGATTTCTACCTGCCGAACCTTCAACACCGGTGTCCTGAAGGATATTCTTGCGTTTAATCTGGTAGAGTGCAAGGCTGGCATATGTACCTCCATCAAAGAGTTCTGCCTTCACCCCCCCTTCAAGAATCGTTCCCGTGACAGGATCAAAAGGGCCACCAATATCGGGGTTCTGATTGCTGGCGGTTTGCGGTGTATAGGAATCAGCGAACTGCGTGAACAGGGCAATATTTTCCCTTAATTTATAAATGCTACCAACACGGAAGGATGTATGGTCATCCTTCATGATCCTGTCACGATCAAAACGCACGCCACCGACAAAAATAAATCGGCCTATGGAGACTTCATTGAGCGCGTAAAGACCATGAAGTTTTGTCTTGTTGATGCGCTCAGGACGAAATTTTATCCTGTAATTTTTTGGATTGGTCTGTCCGTAATTCGAACCGTTAAGGAAAAGCGGAATAATGTCCCCGGGCTTAGACGTACCTTTGAGAAACCGGGCGACAAACGCACGGGAGAACCGGGTGCCTCCAATTTTTGCAGTTGCTTTGCCCTGAAAATATTCATATCCCAGAAGTAACCGATTATCGAAGTGTGAAAAACGACGCTCCCAGATCAGATTTGCTCCAAAACTGCTCTGTTCTTCTTTACGGCTTTGTCGACGAAATTCACGGCCTGCGAGATCAAAAGATCCATCCGTTGGTTGGCCGAGAAGTGCTTCAATATCAATCAGTGAACGCGGTTCGTGGTAATCCTGGGCCTGTCGGCTGTTGGTGTGGCGGAGTGTGGCATCCCAGGTGAGTTCTCTTCCTATCTCGCCTTTGAGGATGACCTGAAAATTATTGGACCTAAGGTTTAAAAAATCTGTTTTTTCATTATGATTCCAGCGACGATCCGTGAGAAAATTACCCTCATCATCAACGGGAACACCGCGGAGCCGGTTACCATCAAGATCCTGTTCATAACGAGTGGCCTGAAGAATAAGCTCAGCAAAGGATAAGTTGAAAGACAGGCCTGCATCATAAATGGTCACACGACTTGCTGAATTCACTCTGGGTGTGTTGCGATCCTCATAAAATACACCCAGACGGCCTGCAACTGCATCACCAATCGGGCCTGTTATCTCCAGTGAGCCACCATAGCGGGCCTCTGTCCCCACAATCCCTTTCACAACACCTGAGAAATCATAGGATGGCTTCTTTGTCACATAATTGAACAGGCCACCTGGTGCGCCCTGGCCATAAAGCATGCCCGCAGGACCTTTGAGAAATTCAACACGTTCAACATTAAAAAGTTGTGGAACATTAAAACCTATATAAGGATCACCACGCAAACCATCGAAGAATATTTCTTCCTGACGGAAACCTCTGGCTGTGACCCCTGCATAGCTGAAGAGACTAACGCCTGCGATATTACGATAAAGATCCCCGGCATCACGTGCCCCCTGGTCTTCAATAAGCTGTTTGTTGATCGTTGCGATGATGTGCGTTGAATTTAAAGGCTCTGTAGGGATTTTACCTGACGTGACTTCGCGAACACGATAAAGCCTCTGTGCGCGTCCAATCACAACAATTTCGTCAACTTCCTTCTCTTTGTCTGTCTCAGCCTGTGCCAGAAGGATGTGTGGTGGACCTGTAACAATCACGGACAGGAGAAGCAAAAATTTTTTAAACTTCATCATCATATGCCTTAAAATATAGGTTCGTCAAATCTACGAATCAAAAAATAGTCAAAGTATAATTTGCTTTTCAAAATATGCAAGCAGGAATTGTTCGCATATTTTTCAAACCTGTTTTTTATCACAAAAGCCATTCCAGATTTAATCTGATCTCTCAAAGCTTATATAACGAAGGAGGCACCCAGGCCTTATAAGATTGTGGCGGTGGATGCCTGTCAGGGCGAGCTCACCTCTTCCTTTCACATCACCATGACAGGAAATTTATATCTCACATAGTCTGCATGATGATCATAACAGGGTTTTTCCCAGGCTTTGGGCATGCGTGTTTTGTTTTACACGCTTTCAAGGGCCTGTTTCAGGTCCGCTATAAGGTCATCAGGATGCTCAAGCCCAACAGACAGGCGGACAAGACCTTCTGTCATGCCAAGACGTTCCTGCAATGCCTTTGGCATGGCAATATGGGTTGTGGAACCGGGATGGCATATTAAACTTTCTGTGCCCCCTAAACTCACGGCAAGCCTGATAAGCTCCAAAGCATTGAGAAAACGGAAAGCTGCAGGACGTCCCCCCTTCACATCAAAAGAGAAGGTGGAGCCGGGAGAGAGACATTGTTTGTCATAAACAGCCTTATTGCGTGACCCCTCTTCCAGAAACCCCAGATAACTGACTTTGCTGATCTTAGGATGGTTTTTAAGAAAGTCTGCTGTCTGGCGTGCCCCTTCGGCTGAAGCCTGCATACGCACTTTAACCGTTTCCAGAGATCGCATTAAAAGCCAGGCTGTATGCACATCAGGAACATTACCCAAAACTGTACGGTAAGATTTTAAAGTTTTGATAGGATCCGATGCCCCCAGAACTGCGCCAGCTATAACATCGGAGTGCCCGCCTATATATTTTGTGAGCGAATAAAGAACCAGATCAACACCATGTTGCAAGGGGTGTTGCCAGATGGGGCCTAAAAAAGTGTTATCTGTTATCAAAAGGGGACGAAAGCTTTGTCGCTGGCCTAACCTCTCTGCCAGCGCAGCACAGGCCCCAAGATCAACCAAATCATTGGTAGGGTTAGCAGGTGTTTCTGTATAGAGAAGTGCTATGTCACCAGAAGAGGCTGCCTCCTTTATCCTGACGTCCAGATCTTCCATGCTCTCATGGGCACGGAATCCAAGGGTTTTGATCCCAAATTGTGCAAGCAGGTTTTTAAAAAAATGCTCTGTTCCCCCGTAAAGAGGTTCTGAATGCACAACAACCTGTCCTGGCCTCGCAAACGCCAGAACAGCCGTTGTGACAGCAGCCATGCCCGAAGAAAAGACAACAGCATTCTCCGCCCCGTCAAAAAGCCTGAGACGGTCTTCCAGAATGGATAAATTTGGGTTGTCAATACGTGTATAAGCAAGGCTTTCTTCTTCATCAGCCCCCGTTTCCTGCAGGCCATAGGCCGCTGCAAAACAGGCATGTCCGGCCTCAGCAGAGGGAAAAGTGAAGGTAGAGCTTTGAAAAACAGGGGGTTTAACAGCCCCCATAGATAAATGAGGATCATAGCCATACCCCATCATCAGACTTTCCGCATGCAATTTATGGTCTTTGAGTGTAAGTTTGTGATATTTTTTTGTCATGGATTCACCATAGTCTCATAAAATGGAGGAGAGGTTCTGAGACACCATCCCTTTGTCGAGACATGTCAGATCATGCCTGTTTGCCTTGCTGACATTTTACCTAAAAATTTATATAATAAAATATATTTTTGAGATATACAAAAGACTACGGAATTTTCATGCCATCAAAGTTTTTCCTGACGGACAGGCATCCGTTTAAAGACAAGAGTTTGTGTGGATAAAGAGGGGTTTTAAAAAGAGGCTTGTGACACAGGCGGAAGAGGTGAAATGAGCTCATGAAACAATTATGAGGACTCCTTCAGGGCCTGACGCACAAGGGCGTGGGCTGTTTTGCTGTTCCAGTCCCCGCCCCCTTCAAGGCGCGCAAGCTCACGCCCTTTGCGGTCATAGAGAACCGTCACAGGAACCCCACGGGTTTTCAGCGCAGCCGCAAGGGCAAATTTTGGATCGCTGTAAGGTTTGAGATGTGTAACGCCTAAATCCTTCAGAAAAGCCTCTGCATCTGCAAAATCACGATCAACACTGATGGCAAGAACATCAAAACCCTTCCCCTCAAAGGCCTCAGCTAAGGTATCAAGACCCGGAAGTTCCTCAAGGCAGGGCGGGCACCATGTCGCCCAGAGATTGACAAGAATAACACGACCCCGGAAATCCTGAAGCTTATATGTCTCCCCTTCAGAATCAGAAAAGGGTGTTTGCGGCTGGGGTGGTGGGTTTGTGACAACAGTAAGTTTTTTAAGCCCGTCCCGGGCGAACCCTGTATAAGAGGGCGTTCCATCTCCAAACAGAAGAACAGCAGCACCGCCCACAACAAGAACAGAGATAACAGCAAAAACTGCATATATTTTTTTCATCATCCATCTCCATACTGTTTTGCCTTTTCCCCGCAAACACTGTCGTCTCCAAACAGGGGTATAAAAACAGCTTCCCCCTTTATATGGTGGAGATGATCGCTCACCTCAAGATAAAAAGATTTAAGAAAACAGGACAGCTTTCCTGAAAGCGTGAGGCTTTAGGTTTGTCTTCAGGAAGAAGACATCAAAGCTTCCAGAATGGCCATACGTGCCGCAACCCCTGCTTCAGCCTGCTGCCACACCAGACAGCGTTGAGCATCATCAACCAGTTCAGAAGAAATCTCAACACCGCGGTTAAACGGGGCGGGGTGCAAAACAACAGCGTCCGGCTTTGCCTGCACAAGGCGCTGATGATCAAGGCCCCAGGCCTGATGATAGTCTTTTTCCGAAGGGTAGAGGTTTTTTTCCATACGTTCCCTTTGAATTCTGAGCATCACAACCGCATCACACCCTTGAAGAGCCTGATCAAAATCTGACAGGACAGGCATGCCTGGAAAAGCACTCTCAGGAGGGAGAAGATCAGGCGGTGCACAGAGCCGCACGTCAACACCCAAAAGCCTGAAAAGCTCTGCCTGAGAGCGCGCAACACGGGAATGGCGAAGATCTCCACAAATAAGAAGAGTCAAACCCTGAAGGTGTTTAAAATGCCGCCGAAGGACCAAAGCGTCTAAAAGAGCCTGCGTTGGATGCTGATGCGCTCCATCCCCCGCATTGATAAGATGTGCTTTGATATAAGAGCTTACATGATCCACAGACCCGGCTTCTGCATGGCGCATGACAATCCAGTCAGGCCCCATAGCGTCCAGTGTCCGTGCTGTATCAACGAAGCTTTCTCCTTTTTTCATAGAGGAGTTTGCAACAGAAAAATTAACGACACGCGCCCCTAATCTGAGCGCCGCAATCTCAAAGGAGGTGCGTGTCCGTGTGGATGGCTCAAAAAAAAGAGTGATCAAAAGCCTGTTTGTAAAGTCTGACGACTGCGTATAATCTTTGTTTTGCAAAGCCGTCACATAGTGATCCGCCCTGTCCAGAAGGGAGATGGCCAGATCCCGGGTGAGTTGCTTAATGGACAAAAAATGATGCAAAGGGAAGGTGGACATGATGGTGTTCATACCTTTTTACACGAGACTATTGCCTTAAACTGAAAAGAGGATCTTTCTAAATCCTGTCTTCCTCTACATAAACCTTTTCATCAAGAGACTTGTCCCATTTTGCCACAGCACAGGCTACCGCAGCATCCCCTGTAATATTAAGAACAGTGCGCCCCATATCAAGAGGTCTGTCAAAAGGAAAAATAAAAGCAATGATCATCACGGTTTGCGCCTCGGTGACCCCAATACCGGCCAATACTGTAGCAGCAAGAAAAAGACTGACGGAAGGAATGCCTGCTGTTCCAATAGAGGCAAGTGTCGCTGTCAGTGCTATCAACACATAATCCGCCATAGATAAATCAAGGCCTAAGGCCTGGGCCGCAAAAAGAGCTATGAGCCCCAGATAAATGGTTGTCCCGTCCATATTAACCGTAGCGCCCAGAGGAAGAACCGCTCCGGCAACCACACGGTTGACACCAAGATTTTCCCGAACACAGGAGAGGGTAACAGGCAGTGTCGCATTAGAAGATGAAGTTGAAAAGGCAACAGTTTGTGCGTCCAGTATGCCACGAAAAAAAGGCATGAGAGGCAATTTCAACACAAGTTTGATAAGCCCGCCATAAACCAGCACAGCATGAAGGAACAGGGCGATATAAAGAGAAAGAGCCAGAAGAAGAAGGTTTTGAAGAATGCTGAGCCCCTGGGTTGCGGTGACCCATGCCATCAGGGCCATCACCCCAAAGGGTGCTGTCTCCATCACAAGAAGGGTCATTTTCTGGACAGCTTCAGCGGCAGACTCAAAAAAAGAGGCCAGAGGTTTTCCCGAAGATCCTGAAAGAAGAATACCAACGCCTAGAAGAATAGAAAAAAAGATGATGGCCAAAACATCACCCTGTGCCAGAGCCTCTACCGGATTGGTTGGAATAATTTCAAGCAGGCGCTGCCCAATCCCCCCTGTTTGTGCACCTGCTTCAAGCTTGTCGCGAAGGGCGTCGGCAACATCCAGGGACGCATTTTGATACACAACACCCTGACCGGGACGCAGAATACTCCCCACAATCAGGCCTAAAATAACCGCAAAAAATGTTGTAAGCATATAAAGGCCAAGTGCGCGCGCCCCAATAGAGCCCAGTCTTTTGGGGTTGCTCATGCCAACAACACCGGCAATTAAGGTTGTGGTTATCAGGGGGGTCACCATCATACGGATAAGGCGCACGAACGCATCCCCAAAAGGCTTAATCCAGGTTTCCACTATCTGGGTTGCAGGCTCTGCCGACAATGTCCATCGCAAAACAAGCCCGAGTATAAGTCCAAGAATAAGTCCAAGAAAAACGCGTTTCCACAAAGCAAGGGCAAACCATTTTTTAAGGACAGGCATGATGAAATTTCCCCTTCTGTATCAGGACAGACTCTCATCTGCCTACCAGATCAAAAAACATGTCTCAAGGCAGAGTTATGAAAACTCTAAGCCATTTTTCTCAAAACTGCAAAACCTCTTTATCTCAGGACAATTCAGGACAAAGAGTATCTTTCTCTTTCATCATAAAAAAATGCAGGGAAACTGACAGGAAAGGGAGCCATGCTTTAAAAATAAAACAACACATAAATCAGGTATGTCACAGTTTTTTCAACATAGCCCCTTGTCATATACGCCAGGTCTCAGTATAGGAAAAACCCTTCAGGGGCGCATAGCTCAGTGGGAGAGCACTACGTTGACATCGTAGGGGTCGCTGGTTCAATCCCAGCTGCGCCCACCACCCCTTTTTTCTTTTCCTACAGCAAGCAGCAGAAAAATATCTTTTGCCTGTCTTCTTTCTTTATAAGAGGATCAGGCTTTTAAAAATTCCACAACATGATCAGCAACCCTGTGAACCTGCTCTTCTGTCAGATATGGGTGCATGGGAAGAGAAAGCACAGTTTCAGACAGGCGCTCACAGCCCGGCAGCCCCCCCTGAGGCGCACAAGCTTTAAAAGCCTGCATAGTATGCAGGGATTTTGGATAATAAATAACACTGGGAATACCGGCCTCTTTTAAATGTGCCCGGAGTGCATCGCGCCGTGATGTTCTTATGGTGAAAAGACCATGCCCCGCACGCCCCCCTTCAGGAAGAACAGCCAGACCCACATGACCTTTAAGGCGGGCCTCATACATCTCTGCAAACCGGCAGCGTTGCCTGTATTCTTCGTCAAAAATGGCCAGTTTCTCTAAAACCACAGCGCACTGAAGTGAATCCAGCCGGCCATTAATACCAACACGCAGGGACTCCCCCCTGTCTTCCCCGGTGCCATGCCAGCGAAGGGAACGGGCCAACTCTGCCTGATCTTTGTCCATAAAGAAAATAGCACCCCCATCCCCATAACAGCCAAGAGGTTTAGCGGGATAAAAACTGGTCGCCGTGACAGGCGCCAGAGATCCCACCCTGCGCCCTTTCAGGGAAGCCCCGAAACTTTGGGCCGCATCTGCGATGATATGACACCCATAGTGTTCAGCAAGCTGGTGAAGACGGTCATAATCACAGGGCAGGCCATAAAGATCTACGGGCATGATAGCCACCGGGTTTAAGCCTTCCCTTTTGGCCTGTTCAAGACGGCGTTCAAGATCCTCCATATCCATGGTATACGTGTCTTCTTTGACATCTGTGAAGACAAGCCGGCCACCTGAGAGCAGGACAGCATTGGCTGTCGCATTATACGTAAATCCCGGAATGAAAACGGCATCTTTTTCCCCGGGATTGAGGGCCATCAAAGGCATGATCAGGGCCTGTGTCCCATTACCAACGGCAACACAGTCCTGAGCCCCCGTTGTTTGGGCCAGAGCGGCTTCAAGCTCTTCAACCTCAGGGCCCTGAATATAGCGCCCATGATCCAAAATGGCCTGAAAACGTGACTCAATTCTGGACCGGATGCGATTTTGTTGTGCTTGCAGATCTACAAAATGCAGGGAAGATGTCATGGTATCACTGTCTCCAGACTTGTATGGTTCTGATCAATGGCTTCAGCCAGACTAACGGCCATAGCGCCGTCTTCACCCGTGATCACGGGGGTGCCCCCTGTTATTACAGCCTCAGCAAAACTATGGATGCTGGCCCCTAAACTGTCTCGCGCCAGCTCTGTATCCGCAAAATCCTGATGGAGTGTATGCCCTGATTCGTTCACACAGGCCTTTCGGACATAATCAATCCTGACCTCCCCTGTTTGATAGGTGATTTGCATACAACGCTCCGGATCTCTGGCCTGTCGGCTCACTTCCAGCACAGCCCTGCGTCCCCCGGGAAAGAAAAGCGTAGAACGGGCTTCCTCTATATGTCCTGAAGGGGTTTTTACAAGACTGCTTTCAAGGTGTGTGGGACGATCTTTCATAAGGGCAAGGACCATATCAAGGTCATGTGTCATCAGATCAAGCGTGACCGAAACATCACTGCCACGCTGTGAGGGCCGGCCAAAGCGGCGCGTTGTGATGGTCTGTGGAATTTCAGTAATCTCAAATAAACCCATGGCTTTGGCAACAAAACGTTCCTGATGCCCCGTCTGGAGGATGAGCCCTGTTTCACAGGCCATATCTACAAGTTCCCAGGCAAGCTTGCTTGTGTGCGCAAGGGGTTTTTCGACAAGCAGGTGACAACCATGTCTGAGGGCAGAAATACCGTAAACACCATGTGTCACAGCAGGGCTTGCAAGGCTTACCATATCAGCGTCCCGGAAAAGTGCCTCTGCGCTTTCATACGCATGCCCTCCAAGATCACCCACAAGGTTTTGACTCTGATCATGACAAACATCAAAAATTCCCAGAAACTCTATCTGTGGGTGCCCGATATATTTTTGTGCATGATATCGTCCAAAGACACCTGCCCCGATAACGCCTGCTTTGCGTATTTTTGTCAAAGTCTTCACCCTGTTTATAGGTGCAATACCCTCATAAGCATGATCATACAGCACATTTAAAATGTGATTCGCATGGTTTTCAGGAAAGCTCAAGGGGAAAAAATTCAAAATTTATTTCTATTTTTTTCATTTTTTGAGCTGTTATATGACAAAAACACCCTAAAAAAGAGTTTTTTTAAGCTTTTCGTGCAGAAAAACACATTTTTCCCCTTGCTTTATTCCTAAGATTTATAAAAATAATAGTGTCATCCTTATGAGGAAAACCATCTAACACAGTGTTAAGTGAGGAATATTATGAACAAATCAGAACTTGTCAGTGCCCTGGCATCCAAAACAGACGTGAGCAAAGCAGAGGCTGCTAAAAATGTTGAAGCTTTTGTCGACGTTGTTGTTGATACCCTGAAAAAAGGTGATCAGATTGCCATCACAGGCTTTGGATCTTTTTATCCCAAACATCGTGAAGCACGTGAGGGACGTAACCCAAGAACAGGTGAAAAAGTGGCCATTCCAGCCAAAACGTCAGCAGCTTTCCGTCCTGCTTCTGTTCTTAAAGATATTTAAGACTCCTTCGGAAAAAGTTTTGTTGACTTTTGAACAAACACCACCGCCCTCCAGGCGGTGGTGTTTTGTTTTTTAAGGACAGCTCCCTCTTTCAGGGAAACGCCATAACCGAAACCAAAAACTTATTTAAAGTAAAAAATAAAGCACACCTGACCTTTACGTGCTGCTTGTCTCTCAGACCTCAGCACTTTGTGGTTTGCGCCCAAGACTGTGATAGAGAAAACCACGCCGGGTCATATCTTCAGGATCATAAATATTACGAAGATCTACAAGAACCCTGCCTGTCATGACGTTTTTAAGGCGCTCCCTGTCCAGAGCACGAAACTGATCCCATTCAGTAATAATCACAAGACCATCAACCCCCTCCGCACAGGCATAGGGTCCCTCTACAAAATCAATATCTTTCAGTTCTTTTGCAGCCTCCTCCATGCCCTGGGGATCATAGGCCTTAATTCTGGCACCTGCAGCCTGCAGCAGGGGAAGAATATCAAGGCTTGGTGCATCACGCATATCATCTGTATTGGGTTTAAAAGTAAGCCCCAGAACACCGATATGCTTTCCTCTGACATCTCCCCCCATGGCCTGGATAATTTTCTCTGCCATAGCTTTTTTTCGCTTTTCATTCACCCCGACCACAGCCTCTATAACCCGTAAAGGGGATCGTGCTTCTGTGGCCGTCCGTGTCAGGGCCAGCGTATCTTTAGGAAAGCAGGATCCGCCATATCCCGGACCAGCATTCAGGAATTTAGACCCAATACGTTTATCAAGGCCAATTCCACGTGCCACCTCCTGAACATCTCCCCCAACTTGCTCACACAGATCAGCAAGCTCATTGATAAAGGTTATTTTCATAGCAAGAAAAGCATTGGCCGCATATTTAATCAGTTCTGACGTCCGCCTGTCTGTAAAGATAATAGGCGTCTCATTGAGGTATAAAGGTCTGTAAAGTTCCCGCATAACGGCACGGGCACGTTCATCATGAGCACCAACCACAACGCGATCCGGGCGCTTAAAATCATTAATAGCCGCCCCTTCGCGTAAAAATTCCGGATTAGAGACCACAGAAAAGTCAGCATCAGGACGTATCTCACGAAGAATACGCTCTACCTCCCCCCCTGTGCCGACAGGGACCGTTGATTTGTTGACCACGACGGTATAGCCATCCATAGACTGAGCAATCTCACGCGCAGCTTCATAAACATAGGAGAGATCTGCAAAGCCATCCCCACGCCTGGAAGGGGTGCCAACAGCAATAAAAACGGCATCGGCGTGTCGAACAGAATCTGCCAGATCGGAGGTAAAGCTAAGCCGTCCCTCCTCAACATTGGTGGCCACAAGGCGCCCAAGCCCGGGTTCATAAAGGGTTTGCCCCCCGGCTTTCAAAGTTTTTATTTTGGCTTCATCCTTGTCAACACAGGTGACTCTGTGACCAAAATCTGCAAAGCAAGCCCCGGACACCAGGCCCACATAACCTGTCCCTATCATGGCAACCCGCGCCATCGCCACCTCCTATTTTATCCTGTAACTATAAAAACTATCTTGCAGAAGACCTCATCTTTTAAATCATGTGTTGAGAAGTTTAAAGAGTTCAGGAAGCAAAAGCTATTACAATATATGATTTTTAACAAAACTTTTCTTAAAGCCTGCTCCTGAGGGCAGAGAAATAAGTTTTTATAGGCGGCAGGGCTTTAAAAACAGAAGAAAAAGCCAGTTTGTGCATGTGGAAAAGCATGTTAAATTGAGCTGTTTTTTGATTTTTTTTCAAAAGGGTATTTTTTCCTAAATTCAAGAGGACAGATGGGGTTAATACCTTTTTTATTGGAGGACCTGTTCCATGCACACAAACTCTCTCTCAAAGATCAGGCCCGCTCTGGCCCTGCATGGTGGTGCAGGCTCTCTCAGCGACAGATCCTATACCCATGAGCGGGATCATTTATATAGCCTGGCCACAACCGGAAATGCACGCTTAAAATCCGGAGAAAGTGCTTTGGATGTTGTCACAGATCTTGTTGCAGAAATGGAAGATTCCGGACTTTATATTGCAGGAAAAGGCGCATGCCCGAACAGGGATGGAGACTTTGAACTGGATGCGTCTGTCATGGACGGCGCATGCCACAGGGGTGGCAGTGTTGCAGCCCTTCAGGGCTTTAAAAATCCCATATATGTTGCCCGCGCCGTGATGGAAAAAAGTCCTCATGTTTTTTTTGCAGGCAGGGGGGCAGAAACTTTCGCGCGTCAGGCAAAATGTATACCTCTTGAAGACCCGAATACCTATTTCACACCCTCTTCCACCCTAGCAACACACGCCCGGGATCTTGCCATTGGTACGGTTGGTGCTGTCGCTCTTGACATAAAGGGGCAGCTGGCAGCCGCGACCTCTACAGGGGGAACCATGAACAAAACACCGGGACGCGTTGGTGATTCTCCTCTTTTAGGGGCAGGCTGCTGGGCGGATGAGCATGTCGCTGTTTCCTGTACAGGTCAGGGAGAATATTTTATCTTAACCCAGGTCGCCGGGCGTGTTGGTGCGCGTATGGCCTATGGGGGGGACTCTCTGCAGAGCGCAGCTCAGGCTGCCCTTGAAGACATGGCACAATCCGGGGGTGTCGGGGGCCTTATTGCCATAGACCGGCATGGCCATGTGGTCACCCCTTTTACAACACGCGGCATGAAGCGTGCCTGGACCACACCCGATGGTCAGGTTTTTGCTGCCCTCCATCAGGAAGAAAGAACATAACAATCTCTGCCTGGCAGAATTTGAGAGAGAGCATTTTTTGGAATCTGTGCTCTCTGTTTTCTATAGATTGTTTTCTATATATTCTTCTGAAAAAAACAGGATCATACCTATGAATATTTTCTCTCATCTGTTTTCTCAGGCTCTTCTGCCTATTTTTCTTCTCTGTCTTATCACAGCATGCCAGCCCTCCCCTGAACCCGTTTCAGAAGAGAGCCCCACCCACGAGGCGCCTGAACCCAAAGCCGGAGAGGATGTTGAGGCTGATGTTTCTGACCCTGTTGTTTTTGTGAATGGTGAAGCTATTGAACAGGCCGATCTTGATCATGAAATGGCGATAAGAGGGGCAGAAGGTATCAAGTATCAGGATATTTTGACAGATCTGATTGATCAGAAAATCCTTGCGCAGGAAGCTCTTCGGCGGGGCCTGGATAAGGGTGAAGAAGCACAGCGACGCCTTACGACCGCGCGGGAGCGTATTCTTGGCAATATTCTTATGGAGCATGCCGTAGATGAGGCCGTCGCAGAAGAAAATATACGGCGCCTGTATCAGGAACAGAAGAAACTTTTGAAACTTGGGGATGAAATACGGGCGCATCATATTCTTGTTGCTACGCGTGAAGAGGCTCAAAACATCAGAAAGGCTCTGACAGAAGGAGAAAATTTTGAACGCCTGGCCCGGGAAAAATCTCTGGATAATATCACCCGTACTTCAGGGGGAGATCTTGGCTATTTTAAGGCAGACACAGCCTCACACCCTTTTGCAGATATGGCTTTGTCAACACCTGTTGGGGAAATCTCAGAGGTTTTTGAAACAGAATTTGGCTGGCATATCCTAAGGGTTGATGACCGACGTGAAGAACAAAGCCCCAGCCTGGATGATATGAGAGGACGCATTATTAATTTCCTGACCTTTGAAGAAATTCAAAATCTCCTCGAAAATCTTCAGGAAAAAGCTGATATTACCTATGTCACAAAGGAGGATACAGAAAACTCACCACCTCCTGATGACTCCTCCCTCAAAGAGGAGACAACAGCCCCCGAAACTTCGGCCATAAGAAAGGACGGGGACAGGCAGGAAGACCCTGATATGATAAAAAAATAGCCCCCTGAAACAGGAGAGAACCAGCCCCTAACATGTATAATACATATCAAATTCTACAGGATGAGGATGCGTTTCAAGGCGCTCACATTCTTCCAGCTTGAGAGCAAGATAGGCCTCAATCTGATCATCATTCATCACCCCACCCTTTTTCAGGAAAGCTCTGTCCTTATCTAATTCCTCACACGCTTCACGCAGGCTTCTGCAAAGGGCAGGCAGGCCCTGACGTTCCTGGGGGGGCAGGCCATAAAGATCCTTATCCATAGGATCACCGGGGTGGATTTTATTTTCTATCCCATCAAGACCTGCCATCAAAAGCGCTGTGAAGGCAAGATAGGGGTTACCAGCAGGATCCGGAAAACGTGCTTCAATACGCTTGGCCTTCGGGGAAGGGGTATAGGGAATACGAATAGAGCCCGAACGATTGCGGGCAGAATAGGCCAGCACCACAGGGGCCTCAAAACCCGGAACAAGCCGTTTATAGGAATTGGTGGACGCATTGGTGAAAGCATTAAGTGCACGGGCATGTTTGAGAATGCCCCCAATATAATAAAGGCAGGTCTCTGAGAGATCGGCATAATGCTCCCCTGCAAAAACAGGACGCCCATCTTTCCACAAAGACTGATGAACATGCATGCCGCTGCCATTTTCATGCAGGACAGGTTTGGGCATAAAACTGGCTGTTTTGCCATATGCAGCGGCCACCATGCGCACACTATATTTATAAAGCTGCAGTCTGTCTGCCATGGTGACAAGCGGGGCATATTTCATGCCAAGTTCGTGTTGAGAAGGTGCCACTTCATGATGATGTTTCTCAGGCTCAAGGCCAAGCTCTTCCATCACGCTGAGCATTTCTGAGCGAAGATCCTGCCCTGAGTCTATAGGAGAAACGGGCGCATACCCCCCTTTCTTAGGAGGCCTGTACCCCTTATTCCCCCCTTCATAGGGTGTCTTGCTGTTATAGGGGCCCTCTTCTGAGTCAAAACGGTAAGACGTATCATGTTGCTCAGCAGACCAGCCTACATCATCAAAGACAAAAAACTCAGCCTCAGGGCCAAAATAAGCTGTCTCCCCCGCCCCGGAAGACTTTAAATAAACTTCAGCCTTTTTCGCGGTACCACGTGGATCACGACCATAAGGCTGTCCTGTTGCCGGTTCATGCACATCACAGAAAAGAGCCAGCGTATTTTCCTGATAGAAAGGGTCCATAACAGCCGTAGACAAATCAGGAATAAGGGCCATATCTGAATCATGAATGGCCTTCCAGCCCGCAAGGGAAGACCCGTCAAACATCACCCCGTCTTCCAGCATATCCCCATCAATCTGAGATGAAGCAAGGGTGAGGTGATGCATCTGCCCACGGGGATCGGTAAAACGGAGGTCAACATAGTGAATGTCCTTCTCTTGAAGGGTCTTCAGAATATCTTCAGTCATGATGGTGTGTCCTCAGGGTATGCACGTGAAAAGAAGGGAAAAGAGCTGTTCTGACCGGAACAAAGAGAGACAAAAAAATATTTTTACAAAGCATGGCGACCTTTTTCACCTGTACGAATACGTATAACATCATCCAGTGTGGAAACAAAGATCTTGCCGTCCCCGATTCGTCCCGTCTGTGCAGTCTTTTGAAGAGTCTCCAGGACCTCCTGCAATTTCTCGTCAGGCAGAACCAGTTCCAGCTTAATTTTAGGGAGAAATTCAACCACATATTCAGCACCAGGATAAAGATCCGCATGCCCTTTCTGGCGCCCATACCCCTTCACTTCTGTCACGGTCATGCCTTCAACACCAATGTCCTGAAGAGCTTCTCTCACCTGATCCAGTTTGAAGGGTTTAATAATGGCCTCAATTTTCTTCATGAAACATCCTGATGTTTACCTGATGTTTTTCTGCCTGGCTGATAAAATTCATATCATGGCTTCAAAGATTTACAGACATGGGGTAGAAAGCTCATTCTTCTCATGCCCTGTAAAAACTCAAAAGTCAAACAGGAACAGACTTCACAAAGTCAAATGAAAAGGGTTATATAACCAAACTTCCTGTGGGTGCCGCCAATATCATCAACGACTGTTTGAAACTTCATCAGGACACTGAAGAGACAAAAATCATCCTTCAGGGAATAAGGACAAAAACGATGATCACACAACACACAACACCAGATTCTGAACAGGAGCAGCTTTTGCACCTGGTCATCGGGGGGGTGCTTAAAGATATGGACAGCACCGTGTTTGAAAATACGGATGAGATCCATTTTATAGGCGCTTTTCCCAATTATGAAGAGGCACGCAAAGCCTGGCAGGCTGCAGCCCAGCGTACGGTGGACAATGCACGCATGCGCTATTTTATCCTCCATGCCCATCGTTTGATGGATCCTTTAAAGGAAGATAAACCTTAAATATTATAGAGCCCCCTCTCCTCTCATTCTATAGATATTGATATGCCTGCAGTAGGATCCATTCCTCTTTTAGACAGGCTTCGTCTCATTTCATCTTCTGAGACAGGCATGCATGAATATGCCTTCCCGCAACACAATAGTGCTACAAAAACTGAGCCTACAAAAAATTTCGTAGGAAAAATTTGCTTTTTATGTTTTGATAAGCTCTATGGAACTTTTTAGAAAACAGGCCATCGATCATCAGCGCCAGCGCCTTCATGGCGAGGTCACCTTTGCACCTCCTTTATCTGCCTGGGTCCTGACAGGTTTACTTCTTGCCCTTGTCTCCGGGATCACCATGGCTCTTATTTTTGGCCAGTATGCCCGTAAGGAAACTGTCACAGGCTGGGTTGTCCCTGATAAAGGTCTTGTTGCTCTGCGTGCACGACATGCTGGTCTTGTTGCGGAGGTCCATGTTCAGGAAGGTGATCATGTCCGGAAAGGAGCTGTTCTTGTTACGCTTTCAAAAGAGACAAGCCTGAAAGCGGGAGGAGAGTCTTCAGAACGCCTTTTAAAGTCCTTTCAAATGGCGGAACAGGAAATCAAAAAACGCCTTGTGCTTATCCAAAAAACCTATGACAATGAGGTGAGGGAACTTACTCTGCGCAGAGAGAATCTCCGCAAAGAAAATCTACTTTTACACCAACAAAAAAAGGTGCAAACTGAACGCACAAAACTTGCCGGTACACTTGTGCGTCAGATTGATGGGCTTGTTCAAAGTGGTATTATCTCCAAACTGGAGCAACAACGACGCCAGGAAAATTTTTTAGCGCATCGTCAAAACCTCGAAAAAACAACACAAACAATCCTCCAGCAGGATAACAGCATTGCCTCTATCACCAGCCGTCTTGAAGCAATCCCCCTTGAACAGGAAGAAAAACTCTCTCTCTTGCGTGGCGAACTGGCAGTTTTACAGGGTAATGTGACAACATCTGAGATCCAGGAAGGACATTCTCTTGTACGGGCTCCTGTCACAGGGCGGGTGGCCGCGCTTCATATAGCTGAGGGACAAAGCATAACTCCCCAAACTTTACAGCTTGTTCTTTTGCCTGAAGGAGGGCAGCTACAGGCAGAGCTGTTCGCCCCAACACGTGCAGCAGGGTTTATTAAAACAGGACAGAAAACACGCCTTTTATATGATGCTTTTCCCTTCCAGAAATTTGGCTCAGGCCGGGGGGAAATCACACGCATTTCAAAAACCATCCTCAATCCCACAGATATCAACATACCCCTCAATCTTCAGGAGCCGGTTTACCGTCTTTCTGTAAAGCTCCATCATCAGTCTGTTAACGCCTATGGTACGGTTTTCCCCCTTCAGTCCGGCATGACCCTCAGGGCGGACATTATCCTGGAAAAACGCCGTCTCTGGCAGGTTGTGTTTGATCCTCTCCTTGCGAATTTAAAATAAACCTTCCCTGCAGAACTGCCCCGTAGAGCCGGGCACTTTATTTCTGCCCTTTTGCTCACATGGTAGCATTTGAAAGCCATTTGATACGCTTTTTATATGTTGTTGCGGCTCTGCTATGTGTGTTGTCCAAAAAAATTTTGAGATTCTGTGGGTGGGTTTCCCTGTACCCTCCCTCTGAGAGGCCTCATCATAAGGCTGCCTGTTTATGTCTTTCTCTCCTGCAAACGCTTAACGGAGCTTATGGGACCAATAAGGGGTGTCACGCGTTCAACCACTGTCTTTAAAGGTTCAGAAACAACAGCCATATGATAAGCATTCGCATGCACAAGCTGGCTCTCATTTGCCATCATACCAACATGACCGGGCCAAAAGACAAGATCACCCGGCTGCAAACCTGACAGATCGGCTTTTACAGGAACAGACTGACCGGGTTGGACTTCCTGTGGGCCAGAATCACGGGGAAATGCAATCCCTGCAGCGGCAAGAGACATTTGAACAAGGCCTGAGCAATCATATCCCCATGCGTCTTTGCCACCCCAAAAATAGGGTGCCCCAAGAAGGCTTTGCGCGACCTCAACATAATCAGGGGCATAATGCGCTTTCTCCGTCACATGTTTTTCAAAAATCCATCCGGCATGTTCCGCATAAACAAAACCATTTTCAGCATGTTTGACAGAAAGCCTGGCATTTAGAGACAGCACCATAAGAGGAGGTGCTTTAAAATCAGGTTCCGGAAAAACAAGGCTGCGTGGAGCTTTGAGACGATGTGTCATGGTAAGAGGTAAAGAGACCAGGTCAGTTTCCTGAACATAGCCCTCATATGCATCTTCCACAGAGCGGCCATAAACCCATCCATCTCCGGAAGATAAAGCTTCAAAACCAGCCCCGAACAAAAGCTGATTATCCTGCATAGAGGAGAGATGGGGCTCACACCTTATAGAGGCTGAGGGTTTGTTGGTCCAGAGAAAACGGGGAAACATTGTCATGAAATCTTCCTTCAGAAATTTTTGCGGTATTTACTCCAGTGTACAGGCATCCCGTTTAAAAACATGGCCACAACCACCTCCTTCTACCACAGGACACCTAATCCTGTAAGGCTTTATCATCTAAACCCTATGCTTTTATAAAATATACACCAGGCAGTGAAGATGAGGGTGAGACACCCATTCTCACTGTCTCATAAACGCTCTAAAAAACTATTCTTATAAAAGAAAAGAAGGCTCTGATGCATCAAAAAAGTTCAGCTTTAAGACACATGAAAAAAATTCTCCATGGTTATATACAAAAAACGTATTAATTGTTATAAAACAGAAAGTTTGTTTAATCGTGTAAGGTGTCTGCTATCATGCAAAACAGAGATAGCATTGTGTATACAGATAAAGACGGTCTTTCTCGTGAGGTCGATGTTCGTTTTGTTGAGCAATCTCTTATTATTGAGACAGAGGGGCTTGAAGTGGCCTGGCCATACGGGCATATAGAGCTTGGCGCAGGCTATAATCTTTTTTCTTTTGCCTTAAAGCTTAAAGATAGTCAGGAAACCCTTTTTGTTCCTAAAGAAAACGCTATTTTTCCCCAGGTGATGATGCGCTTTTCTCACCTTATGGCCCCCTCTTCTCCTTCCAGAAGTTCGTTAGAGCGTTTTTTAGACGCTATTCCAAGGGATACGTTCTATTTTTTTGCTGCTGTTTTAGTTCTTCTTATTCTTTTCTTTATCCTCAATTATCTTCATCCGGACATGTTATCTGGTATCATCGATCGGATCACAAAAACCTCCACATAGACCTTTTTGTGTGTGTATGTTCTTATTCATTGCCTTAACAGCCAACACCTCAGAGCAGGAAATTTCTCCCTTGATCCCGGGGCTCAAACAAGCCTATACCTGTTATGCCTGTATTTCACGATAAAGGACTGATGATGAGCCTGCTGTCTTCCTCTTCCCACCGTCTTAAAGCACGCCGACCCAAAGGTTTTGAGGACAAAAATGCTCATCGTCTTCATCATGAACAAGCCCTGATCATAGCTGCACATCATGTTTATGGAGCCCGTGGTTTTGCCCCTCTTCAAACACCTGCTCTGGAATATGCAGAACTTATTGGTAAGTTTCTCCCTGATCAGGACCGTCCAAATGCTGGGGTTTTTGCACTCAAAGATGATCAGGAAAACTGGCTCGCTTTGCGCTATGATCTCACCGCTCCCCTGGCGCGTTATGTTGCTGAGAATTTTGATCGTCTTCCCAGGCCTTTTCGTCGTTATCAAATAGGGCCCGTATGGCGTAATGAAAAAGCGGATCCCGGGCGCTATCGGGAATTTATACAATGCGATGCAGATACAGTAGGAGCTCCCGGTGCTGAAGCAGATGCGGACATGGCAATGACGGCTGCAGACGTCCTGGAAGCTGCCTGTGCCGGGCGCACTGGATATAGCCTGCGCCTTAGTGACCGGCGTCTCCTGGATGGCCTTCTCCACAGCCTTACTATGAAAACAGGGGATGGGAGTCCGGGATATGACATACAAAAATTGCGGGTCATGCGAGCCATTGACAAGCGTGATCGCTTAGGCCCTGATGCTGTGGCAGAACTTTTAGGGGAAGGCCGCCGTGATTCTTCCGGAGACTTCACCAAAGGAGCGGGGCTTTCACCACAGGATATTGACAGGGTTCTTCGCTTTGTTGAGGCAGGTCAGGATGATCGTGTACAAACGCTTTCACATCTTGAAAGAACTCTTGGACATGAAGAAAAAACCCTGGAAGGATTGCAGGCTCTCCGCAGAATTGATCACCTTCTTGAAGCCTGTGACTATGCCCCTCAGCACATCTTCTTTGATCCCTCTATTGTACGTGGGCTGGACTATTATACTGGTCCCGTTTTTGAAGCTGAGCTTCTTATGCCTGAAGAGACCGTTGAAACCTCATCTGCACCCTCAACACTGCGTCTTGGTTCCGTAGGTGGAGGGGGGCGTTATGATGATCTCGTCGCGCGCTTTCGCGGTCAACCCGCCCCTGCAACAGGGTTTTCTCTGGGCGTTTCACGTTTTGCTACCGCTATGACCCTTCTGGAGGAAGATAAAAACACCTATGATGACAATCTTATCATCATTTTACCTCTTGATGCTGATCATATGGCTGATTATTTCACCCTTGCTGCTCAGGCACGTGCCGGAGGGATTAAGGCAGAAGTATATCTCGGTGGGTCTGGCATGCGCGCACAGATGAAATATGCTGATCGTCGACGTGCCCGTTTTGCTCTTCTTGTGGGGGAAGATGAACGCAAAGCTTATACAGTCACCCTGAAAGACCTGAAAGCGGGGGCAGAGGATTCTAAAACCATTCAGGATCGTGAGAGCTGGCGCACAGGGCAAATCGCTCAAATAACCTTACCCCGTGACCAGTGGGTTGAGCATGTGAGAAAACATTATCAATCCTGATAATAAGTTTTTATACCCTGTTTGTTTGATACTGCTGAATATTCCTGAAAAAATCTGCCCTGAATATGATCAGTTCTCTTTGAAAAATCCCCCCCCTTCTGTGAAGAAGGGAGGGATGTCATAAAATCATATTTTTAGGAAATCCGGGCTTACCCGGCACCGCAGGGGACAGCGCAGAAGAACCTGTTTTGCGCTGTCCCCAAAGCCTGGCGCGGGTTCTCTCCCTAAAAGCTGACGGAGAGACCCAGGGTGCCGCGGACGGCAGAAACACCCGCTTTCTTAGAGCCCTCAGCCACACTTAAACGACCATGAAGCGCCATATCAGGACGGAACCTGTACCGCGCCCCTATCGAGACCTCTCCATAAACCGTGTTCGCCTTTATACGACGACCCGTAAACGCCATGCCTTTAAGAACAGGTACGCGTACTTGAGGGACATCCTGTTTACGGTTGAGATAAGCAACAGCCCCCTCACCATAAAGACGTAGCTTAGGCGTCATGTCATAGATAAGCTCCGCACCCAAACGTGCCTCATGACGGGTCTCTTTATGAGATTTCACATCACCCTTAAAGACACCACCAGCTTCTTTAAAAGACCTGTGTTTCACCTGCTCACCACGATAAGCAAGATAAGGCATCACCTGAAGCTTCTCCCGCACAGGGAAAGACCAGCCCCCCATAAGGTCAAGGGCATAAAGCTCACCCTTGGGTTTCCCCAAAGCTGTCTCAAGACGTGCCCCATTATAATAACGGCGCTTCAGCGTGCTTTGCAGGGTCATGCCGGTCAGCGCCCCATAAAGGCGGAGACCTTTATCGGCAGGCTCCCAGGCTGTAAAGATGCTGGCCCCGAAGCCTGATGTTTTGGCTTCTCCGTTATTGTGGAGTTTATCGAGTTTGGAGCGTCCCACAACACCGCCAAATCCGACACGCCATGCGGGGTTGAGGGCCACAGAGATTCCTGCCATACCGCCATGGCTGTCTGCGGTCTGGTCATTGAGACCATGGCTTAAGGACCCAACGACGAAGGGACAGACATTGGGATAGGTGTTTCCACCTTCAGCAGCTGCAAAGGAACAGTCATAATGGCGTGCGACGTCCAGGGCATAGCCTGATTCAACACGGGGCCCCGTGATGATAGATTTGTCGAAATCATCAGGTGTGATAATGCCCCCGGGATCGGGTTTTGGCTTAGGAGGAACAGGAGGTGTGGGAGGTACAGGAGGAACTGGAGGTGTGGTTGTTTGTGGAATATAAGCAATCCAAGTTCTGTGGTTTGTACCAACCTGAACATGGCCTGTCATAACCTCACCATTTTGGGAAAGACCGGTGATGCTGTACAGTTCCCAGCCCGTCAGGTCAATTCCTTGTCCGGTCAGAAAATCAGTGGCCTTGATGGGAACGCTGTCCAGACCTCTCCAGAGGAGAGGCACTGAAGGTCCTAATGTCAATCCGCCTATCACTTTACCATCACCGGAGATAACGCTTGCATAGTGCCTTTCGTAAGTTCCTTCCGGTAGTATTTTGAGGGCTGTTATCTTCCCGTCTGCAGTCCAGTAAACAGGTTGCATGATTCCATCTTTGTCTGTGCTGCTTCCCACAATGATGGACCCGTCATCGGAGATATCCCCGGCATAGCTTTCTGGGGTGAAGGTTTTTCCGGGGGCAGGGGTGTCGGCCAGATAGCTAAGAGCTTCTGCTTTATAGTCTGCACCCGTTTTCGTCCAGCGTGTGGCCAGACGGGCATTCCTATTAGTAGTGAGGAAACCAACAATCATAGATCCATCCCGGCTGGTCGCGGTACCCCAGCCAGCATCTTTTCCGGGGGTAAATGGAAGGGCAAAGACCTTATCGTCTTTCCAGTAAACAGGTCTGCTCAATCCCTTCAAATCTGTAAAGCCCACAATCACGGTCCCGTCACCGGAAATCCCACGAGGCTGGGCGTTTTTCTCGTCAGCAGCAAGCCTTGGAAGTTCTTTCATCCCCCCGGCTTCCGTCCAGCGAAAAGCATTAATGTCCCCGTTTTCAAGGGTACTGAAACCAACAATAACAGATCCATCGTCAGAAATAGCTGTGGCTTCACTTTTAAAAAGTTTTTCTGAGAGGGCGCCTAATCCCTGCATGCCTCCGGCAAGTGTCCAGCGATAGGCCTGTTCCCCTTTGGCACTTCCGGCACGGCCCACAACTATGGGGCCGTCTTTGGTCATGATAACGTCATTATTATAATTATAATCCCCGTCGGGGAGGGTGCCAATGTCTTTAAAGACGTATTTTTTGTCCCCCTCCTCAGCCGCCTGTGCCACAGTCATATGAGGCAGAAACGCAAGACCCATAACACCGGCCCATAAAGCCCGTTTCAAGCCCCGCCCATGTAAGAAAGGCTTTGGCAGGACAAAATTGTTTCTTAAAGTTTTCTCCTGAACCCCGTCATCCTTCGGAGACTGTAGGCAGGATGTGGCATTGTATAATAATCTTTTTTTATGAACCATCATGATCCCTCATTTTGTTTTTTAGGTTTAGCTTTCTGTGCTAAATCTTAAACCCTGAAGCCCTTTTAAAGATGGGCCCGGTATTCATTAGTTAATAATAAGTTAATATTTGGGGGTCTTTCTTTGTGAAAGCAAGAGGCTTTTTCTGATTTTAGAGGTAAGATAAGGGTGCATGGCCTGTCTTGTTTAAAAATCTGAAAGGGAAAATCTTTTGCCTCCCCTTTGAATCTTTGAGGGTAACGCCCTAAATAGAAAGAGACAGGTGAAGACCTGACCCTGTTTTTAAAGGCCCGCACACCATGACAGAACACACCATGCATAGCCAGGGTGGCGCCCTGCCCCCATCGCTCTGGACACCACGCCGTCCCGATCGCCCCACACCTTCAGAAGGGGGCAAGCCCTTTGTTCTTGAGGCTCCCTTCCATCCGGGGGGTGATCAGCCCGCTGCCATTGCAGCCCTTACAGAAGGTTTCACGAGGGAAGAGCGTGATCAGGTGCTTTTGGGGGTGACAGGCTCTGGCAAGACCTTCACCATGGCCAAAATTATAGAAAACCTCCAGCGTCCGGCCCTTATCCTTGCCCCTAATAAAACCCTGGCAGCCCAGCTTTACAGCGAATTCAAAGCATTTTTCCCTAAAAATGCGGTGGAATATTTTGTCTCTTACTATGATTATTATCAGCCCGAGGCTTATGTTCCCCGCACAGACACCTATATTGAAAAAGATGCCTCCATCAATGAGCAGATTGACCGTATGCGCCATGCTGCGACACGGGCCCTTCTTGAACGTGACGATGTGATTATTGTGGCCTCTGTATCCTGTATTTATGGTATTGGCTCTGTGGAGTCTTATATTGCGATGACGTGCTCTCTTGCTGTGGGCGAGTCCCATGACCCGCGTGAGGTGATGCGGCGTCTTGCAGCTTTGCAATATCAGCGCAATGATCACGCTTTTTCCCGGGGCAGTTTCCGCGTGCGCGGAGATGTTCTTGATATTTTCCCGGCGCATTATGAAGACAGAGCCTGGCGGGTTTCCTTTTTTGGGGATGAGGTAGAAAGTCTGGTTGAGTTTGATCCCCTGACCGGTGAGACCGTCTCTAAGCTTGATAGCATCAGAGTTTATGCCAATTCTCACTATGTTACACCACGCCCAACGCTCCGCCAGGCCTCTCAGGAAATTAAAAAAGAGCTGAAAGACCGCCTTGCCTATTTTGAAGGTGAGGGCAAACTTTTGGAGGCTCAGCGTCTGGAGCAACGCACACGCTTTGATCTGGAAATGATTGAAACGACAGGACATTGTTCTGGCATTGAAAACTATTCCCGCTATTTAACAGGGCGTAATCCGGGGGAACCACCCCCAACTCTGTTTGAGTATTTGCCTGAAAAATCTCTTCTTTTTGTTGATGAATCCCATGTGACCGTTCCACAATTGGGGGGGATGTACCGGGGTGACCGCAATCGCAAAACAACGCTTTCAGAGCATGGGTTTCGTCTGCCCTCCTGTCGTGATAACCGGCCCTTACAGTTTGAAGAATGGGATGCCATGCGCCCGCAAAGCCTTTTTGTCTCTGCAACACCGGGCCCGTGGGAGCTGGAACGGACAGGGGGTGTTTTTGTAGAACAGGTTATTCGCCCCACAGGTCTTGTTGATCCGGAGGTGATAATCCGCCCGGTCGCAAAAGATGGCTTTTCTCAGGTCGATGATGTTATTGCAGAAACCAAAGCCGTGGCAGCGCAGGGATTTCGGACCCTCATCACGGTGCTGACCAAGCGTATGGCTGAAGATTTGACCGAATACATGCATGAACAGGGTGTGCGGGTGCGCTATATGCATTCAGACGTCAACACGCTGGAGCGTATTGAGATCATCCGGGATCTGCGTCTGGGCGTTTTTGATGTTCTGGTGGGTATTAACCTCCTGCGGGAGGGGCTTGATATTCCTGAATGTGCGCTTGTTGCTATTCTTGATGCTGATAAGGAAGGTTTTTTACGCTCAGAAACCTCCCTCATCCAGACGATTGGACGTGCCGCACGCAATGCGGAGGGCCGGGTCATTCTCTATGCTGATGCCATGACGGGCTCTATGAAACGGGCTTTGGAAGAAACACGTCGCCGCCGTGAAAAACAGGAAAACTATAACGAAAAACATGGTATTCAGCCCCAGACTGTCCAAAAATCTGTAACAGATATTCTTGAGGGGGCCTATGATGCCTCCTATGACAGGGTAAGGGACATTTCTACCCGTGGGGGAGAGGCACAAGATAAAGCCTTTGAGGCGGGTGAACCTGATCTGAAAAAACGTATAGAAAAGCTTGAAAAACGTATGCTTGCGGCCGCAGCGGATCTGGAATTTGAAGAAGCAGCCCGACTGCGTGATGCCCTTAAAGCTCTGCGGGAAGGTGAGCTTTTACTGGCCGATGATCCTTTGGCAGGTGACACAGGTCAGGCAAAATAGCCTGTCCCGGACCAAAACCCCGGCGCGGCACCCCCTAAAGGATCCCGGAAGATATAACTCCTGAGGGAGAGACAGGATCACGCTGTCTCTTCAAACAATTCACGCCCCATCAGCCAGCGCCGTATTTCAGACGTGCCCGCCCCAATTTCATAAAGCTTCGCATCACGCCATAACCGCCCGGTAGCATATTCATTAATATAGCCATTGCCCCCCAGGCACTGCAGGGCCTGTGACGCCATCCAGACCGCTTTTTCTGAGGCATAAAGAATGGCGCCTGCCGCATCCTTACGGGCTTTCTCTCCCCGGTCACAGGCACGTGCAACGGCATAGACATAGGCTCTGGCCGAGGAAAGTGCCACATACATATCCGCAAGCTTGCCCTGCATCAGCTGAAAACTGCCAATGGGTTTGTTAAACTGTTGTCGCTCATGCATATAAGGCAAAACCACGTCAAGACAGGCCTGCATAATCCCCAAAGGCCCCGCGGCCAGAACAGCGCGTTCATAATCAAGCCCTGACATCAACACCTTAACGCCTTCATTAGGGGGGCCAAGAATATGACTCTCCGGCACGCGGCAGTCTTCAAAAACAAGCTCACCCGTATCCGATCCCCGCATGCCAAGCTTGTCCAGTTTTTGCGCGGTTTTAAACCCTGGCATGCCCTTTTCTACAAGAAAAGCCGTGATCCCATGGGATCCCTGTTCGGGGCTGGTTTTAGCATAGACCACAAGAATATCAGCATCAGGGCCATTGGTGATCCACATTTTTGAGCCGTTGAGAACATAAGCATCCCCATGTTTGTCAGCGCGCAGACGCATGGAAACGACATCTGATCCCGCCCCTGTCTCAGACATGGCCAGAGCCCCCAGATGCTCCCCTGAAATAAGTTTAGGAAGAAAGCGGGCTTTTTGGTCCTTATGGGCCCAGCGGCTGATCTGATTGACACAAAGATTAGAATGCGCCCCATAGGAGAGACCCACAGAAGCTGAGGCCCGGCTTATTTCCTCCATAGCAATCACATGCTCAAGATAGCCAAGTCCCGCGCCCCCGTCCTCTTCCCCGGCGGTTATACCTAAAAGACCAAGCTCCCCCAGACGTGGCCAGAGATCCCGGGGGAACTGATTGCTTTCATCAATCTCAGCGGCGCGTGGCGCAATTTCTTTTTTCGCAAAACTCTGTACCATCTCACGGATCATGTCTGCTGATTCCCCAAGATGAAAATCCAGACTGGTATAGTGTGTCATCAACTCAACCTTCCTTCCTGTGCTTTATGCCTAAAGTAAAAACAGGGTAGCAAGACCCAGAAAAAGAAAAAAACCCACCGCATCAGACACAGCGGTCACAAAAACTGAGGAGGCAACAGCAGGATCAGCCCCCAGCCTTTTTAACCCCAAAGGGGCCAAAACACCAGCAAGGCCTGCACAAACAAAATTAAGGGTCATGGCAGCAAAAGCCACGAAAGCCAGGCCAGTATCATGGAAGAAAACCAGAACAAGGCCTGCCATTAAGGCTGAGAGGAGAATACCATTAAGAAAAGCCGCAAAAACCTCCCGTCCGATGACACGCAGGGCGTTGGCTCTGGTCAAATCACGTTCCGCCAGAGCCCGCACCACAACGGCCAGAGCCTGTGTGCCTGCATTTCCTGCCAGAGAGGCCACAACAGGCATAAGAACAGCCAAAGCCACCATTTGTGCAATGGAGCCTTCAAAAGCTTTGATCACAAAAGACGCTGCCATAATCGTGACGAGATTCACCAAAAGCCAGGGGGCCCGCACCCGTGCCGTGCGCCAGACCGTATCCGCAAGCCCCGATTCAGACACACCTGCGAGCGCCAGCATATCTTCTCTGTTTTCCTCTTCAAGAACCTCAAGAGCATCATCCACCGTGATCATCCCCGTCAACCGCCCCTGTTCGTCGGTGACCGGAGCAGAAACAAGATGATATTGCTTGAACAAATAGGCGACATCTTCCTGATCCATATCAGGCTGGATGATAATCTGGGGGGCACGCATAATTGCTTCAAGCCTGTCTTCCCTCCGGGCACGTAAAATTTCGGAAAGATCAATCACACCAATAGGCTTAAAACCCGGATCCACAATATAGATTTCAAAAAACATATCTGGCAGTTTTGTGCCATGGCGGTGGATATCATCAAGGACATGCTGAACCGTCCAGAAGGGGGGGGCTGCGACAAATTCACGCCGCATAAGCCGCCCGGCACTTTCCTCATCAAAAGCCAGCGCCGCTTCCACAGCTTTACGGGCCTGTTCCGGGGTTGCCTTCAAGACTTCCCGTCGCTGATCCTCCTCAAACTCATCGGCCAGCATAGCCGCATCATCTGATTCAAGCTCTGCAATCGCCCGGGCAAGATAGTCTGTTGAGAGAAGAGGAAGAATGGTTTTACGTGTGTCTTCTTCCAGCTCAACCAAAACATCAGGCGTGATAAGCTGCGGGGTCAGGGTCACAAGGTCCTGACGCTGATCATGAGAAAGCTGTTCTAAAAGATCAGCAATATCCGCAGGGTGGATCTCCTGAACAAGATCATAAACACGTTCAGAATCCTGGTGGCTGATAGCCTCAAGCAAAGGGGAAATAAGCCGGGTACTTTCAAACCCTGACCCTTCGGTGTGGGGCTCTGAGACCTGTTCGCCTTCTATCATGGTGGCTTTCCCTGAGACAGATTTATCATAGCATGCTTGGTCGTGATCCCCCTTTTGATAAGACAGGAGCAATCACAAGGTCAACATGGGAAGAAAAAAAGTCTCTCTCCTGCAACCCCCTTATTGCGGAGGACATGAATCATGTTCTCTCAGAAAATTAAAAAATTTCAGATCATGGGGCCATTGATAAAACCTGGAATGATAAAACCCGGGGAAAAGCCCTGTGTTGAGGGTCTAACACCCCGTGCTTTCCCTGATTATCTAAAGGGTGAGGGAGTCTTCGTCCTAAATACTAAGTCAGAGACCTGAATCTTATCTCTGTCTCACATTTATTTATTGAAGAATTCCGCCACAGCGTCTGCTGATACTTTTACGGCTTCCGGTTTGTAATAGAAATCAACATGCCCAAACTCTTCTAATTCTAAAACTTCATGTTCATTTGTAAGTTTTTCAATAAATGCAGTTGAGCAAATTGCTGTAAAAGCCGCCTTGCTGTAAATAATTAAAGAGGGTTGTGTAATTTTGTCTGCATAATGCTCTCCTATGGAAATAAGAGACTCCATGGCCTGGTCGCCGATATGCATATTCGTGAAGTTTTCAACAGCTTTAGGACCTTTAACCCCATCTCTTCCGTAATAGTCGTAAGATTCACCTGCCATTGGTGACCCTGTTAATGCAATATGCTCCTCTCTTGACTGATTGTCATCAAGTCCAAAAGGGGCAATGTAATCAGGCTTTCCTGTTTCGTAAATTTTTTGCTTTGAAGCATTGGCAGCGGCAATCAACTGGTGAGCAGCTTCTCTGTCAGTCCATTGGAAAGCATCTGCTGCCATCATGCCTGAAACGGTGGCAATTTTCTTAATTCTGTGGTCTGTAACTGAGGCTGATGCGATAATGGAACCACCCTGGCATACTCCAAGTCCCATAATCTCTTCCACAAAAGGAAGTGTTCCTAAATATGAAACTGCATCCCAGGTATTTTCTATCAGTCTAAACATATATCTGGATTGTTTAAACTCTCCCGGTAAGGCAGGTGAATCTCCCATTCCCAGATAATCAAATCCCAGGAAAACAAATCCTCTTTCAGCCATTTCTGGCCCATAAGTTCCCAAAACCTGTTCCTTAACCTGCGGAAACGGGCTGGCGCCAACGATTGCTTTGTATTTCCTGTTGTCATCAAAATCTTCAGGAAGATAGAGGTTGCCAACCAGGTCCACCCCAAATGATTTAAAAGTAACTTTGTTGTTTCCAGATGTGAATGTCATGAATAACTCCTGTCCGCTTGAAAATGTAAACCTGACGGTTTATACACAGCTAAAATCTTATTTGTAAACCTTTTTGTTTACTTTTTTGGAAAAATATTGTGAAACTGACCGAGCGCAAACGCGCAGATATATTGGAGGCCGCGATCACGGAGTTCCGGGAGCAGGGCCTTGTCGCCGGGCGGATCAACCGAATTGCAGAGATGGCCAATGTTTCAAAGCGGACGCTGTACAAACATTTTGAGACCAAGGATGCTTTGTTTGACGCAATCCTCGAGATCGTTATGGCTGAAATCGCGTCTATTGCACCCGCCAGTTTTAACCCTGACCATGACCTCGACGCGCAGCTGGTTTCTGCCCTGGATGCCTATATCGATGTAATTTCCAGCGATAACTTTGTTTCTCTGAACCGGCTGGTCACCTCAGAATATTTGCGGAATCAGGACCTCACGCGAAAGATCTTCACGCGCACGGAAATGCATAATGAACCGGTGACCGGCCTGATTTCTCAGGCCATGGAACAGGGCCGGTTAAAGCCAGCAGATCCGAAATATGCGGCGACGCAGCTCCTCTCCCACATCAAGACCTTTTTCTTCTGGCCGAAATTCCTGATCGGTGAGGATGTGGATTTCGGCAAAACCAAAGAGGAAATTTTATCGGATTGCGTCGCGATGTTCCTGACACATTACCGGATTTAAGACATCAACCGAAAATCAGATCATCCTGATGTCCGCTGAGCCCCCTCTACAGAAAAAACCGGAATGAAAGCAAGATAAAGGGGTGAGGCTGTTTGGGTTTATGGTGTTGTCTTTGTCTTCCACACCCTTTTTCGTAGGCACAGAGACAGTTAACTTTTCTAAGTTTAAACCCCTGTGGTGCGGCCGAGAGGAATCGAACCTCCACGGGCAAAGCCCACAGCGCCCTCAACGCTGCGCGTCTACCAGTTCCGCCACGGCCGCTTATACTGGAAAAAAGGGGTTTAGCAGACCTCAAAGCCTTTGTGAACCCCCGGGCGGGAAGAGAGAGAAAAATCATCAGATTTTCTTTTGAGAGTAAGATTTTTTTGTGAGGGCCGGGGAGGGTGCTTTATTCTGACAGAGTTTTTATCGCTTTATCTTACTGCCCTATGGTGTCGGCACGAGAACAGGGGCGGCCTTGCGCACAGCATAGTGTTGGGAGGGTTTACGCTTGATGACGTCCACAAGAAAAATGTCCCCAAAAAAAGGACCGTATTTTTGCCAGACCTGTTCCTGTTCTTCATAATTTTTCTTTTGCAACAAAAAGGGAGGAGCACATAAGACGGTTTTCCAGCCAAGGGGCTCAAACCCTGCCTTTAGGAGCAGCGTATAAAGCCCGGCCCGGCTTAGAGCGCGCCCCGAAGAAAAAGGAGTTTGTCTGCCCGGTCTCCAGGGACTGAATATGTTTGGAACACTGACAAGCATGCGTCCTTCAGGTGTCAGAACACGATAGAGTTCCCTGAGAATTTTTTCAGGAAAAACAGAATATTCAAGACCGTGAACCAGAATAATTCTGTTGAAACTGTCTGTCAAAAAAGGAAGGGTTGTCTCCTCAGCCAAAACGGCTGTTTTGAGGCAGGCATGGGGCGGCCAGCTCTCCCCCCCAAGGGGTCCTGGAAAGCTTGCTATGGTCAGATGGGCATCATGGTGATAAGACTGAAGATAGGGCAGAGAATAGCCGTGCCCTAAAAGGCTGAGGCCCCTGATATGGGGCCAGAAAGTCCGCATGGAGGCCATGAGAACTTTCTGAACACGAGCCCCTTGAGGGGTTGCATAAAATTTTTGAAAAGTGTCAACACACTCCATCATCACCAGCTCCGCTGAAAAAATGGGATCATGCACAAGAGGACGCATTTTTCATGTCTACCCCTTCTCTTTATATCATACCTTGTCTCCAGGATAATTACGGTTTTCTTCTTCATGATAAAAAAACAGGAGAGATGGTTGCTGTTGACACCCCGGATTCTCAGGCCCTTCAGGCTTTTATAGAGAAAAAAAGAGGTCGCCTTACCCAAATATGGAACACCCATCATCACGGGGATCATACCGGGGGTAATCTGGCGTTGAAAGATATATATGGTGCAAAAATTACAGGCCCCGCTCGCGAAGCAGAAAAAATTAAAGGCCTTGATCATGTCGTGGGTGAGGGAGACAGAGTTTCTTTAGGCAACACAGATTTTCATGTGCTTGAAACACCGGGCCATACTCTGGGCCATTGTGTCTATTATGCCCCTTCTCTTAATATGGCTTTTGTAGGGGACTGTCTCTTTGTTTTGGGGTGTGGTCGCCTTTTTGAGGGCACGCCGCAGATGATGCTGGACAGTTTAGGCAAGCTTAGTGCCCTGCCTGAAGACACAAAGCTGTATTGTGCCCATGAATATACACGTGCTAATGCACGTTTTGCACGTCATGTTGACAGGGACAACAAAGCTTTACAGGAGAGGGCAAAACATTTTCAGCGCCTTCGTGCTGAAAACCGTCCAACCATCCCCACAACAGTCAGGGAAGAATGCGCCACCAACCCTTTTTTAAGAGCCCATGATCCGGCACTTGCCCGTGCTGTCGGATGTTCCCCCGGCAGTTCTCCCGTCTCTGTTTTTGCAGCGTTACGTGCTTTTAAAGACGTTTTTTAAACTCTCATCTGTCTCTTCACTTTTGCAGCTTTATGCTTTAAGAACGTGTTGATATAAACAAAAAACGGATTTCGTATACAGTTATCATGATCCCCTCTTCTCTTCCCTTTTCCTCTTCTGTTCAGACCACACCAAGGCGGGGCGTAATGTTTGTTTTGTCCAGCCCCTCCGGAGCAGGGAAAACGACGCTCAGCCGACGCCTGCTTGAACATAACCCCGATATGAGTCTTTCTGTTTCAGCCACAACGCGCGCCCCGCGAAAAGGGGAGCAGGATGGTGTGGATTACTACTTCCTCTCCCCCGAAGACTTTGAGGATATGAAAAATAAAGGGGAGTTCCTGGAATGGGCCCATGTTTTCCATCATGATTATGGTACACCTAAACAGCCTGTTGAGCAGGCTCTTTCCACAGGTTATGACATTCTTTTCGATATTGACTGGCAGGGTGCCCAGCAATTAACCCAGCAGGCTGCAGATGATTTGGTGAAGATTTTTATTCTCCCTCCGGATCTTGGGGAACTGGAAGACCGTCTTCGGCGGCGCGCTCAGGATGATGAGACTGTTATCACACGCCGTATGGCCCGCTCCTCTCAGGAAATCAGCCACTGGGCAGAATATGATTATGTTCTGGTCAATGATGATTTGGAAAGAACACTTGAAGCGCTTCAAACCCTTATCATAGCGGAACGTCTTAAACGCAAACGCCAGGTCTGGCTTCATGATTTTGTTAAAAAACTTATGGTCTGAGACATCCGCTAAGAGGCATATCAGGGTCAGGGGTTTTTAGAGCCATAGCTTAAAAAGATTTTTTGTATAAGAAATTTTATGGTTTTTCTCTATACAAAGCCTGAAGGCTGGCTTAAACCAAAGCACGTATACCAAACATATCAATGTTTGTGGAGGATAAGATCGATGAGTTTGTGGCAAACTTTCTTTAAGGCAAGGTTACACAGTTTTTTTGTATTGAGCATGCTTCTCCCAGGGCTTGCCGGGTGTGGTCTTTTCGGACCGAAACAGGTTTCTTATGAAACCTATACTCCTCGCCCACGCGCCTATTCTGCACAGGAAGATCCTCTGGCACGCCAGGCGGCACACTATGCTGCTTTCTTAAGTGATTTGCGCTCTATTGAAGAGCTTGCACCAAAAAGTTCTAAGGACCTCGACTCTGTTTTTACGCGTCTCACCGTCTATAATGGCCGGGATTTGGGGCAGGGCTTCACCGCTTTTTGCAGTATTATTGCAGCCCAGAACACAAAATTTGTTGATGCTGTTCGTCAAAAAGCAGGTGTTATGGGGCGGGACGCTTTGATTAAAAAGCTTTATACAAATCCTGATTTTATCTGGGAAATTTCCGGGAACCGTGATGCTTTGAGGGATATTCACAGACAAATCACGGGCCATGCTGAGCATTTTTATGCGTCAGGTCTTCAGTATAAAGAACATGCCTACGCGCTTCAAAAAGTTAAATGGGCGAAAAAACGTCTTAAAAGTCCAAACAAACGCCTTAAAATCTTAAAATCCACAAAGGGCAATGGTCCGAAACCTGACAGGAAAATGGTGGAAGCTCTTGCCGTTGGAGCCTTGGGACAGGCGGAGGGGAACCACGATAAAAAACGGGCTCTTTTTAAGCAAACTATTCCCTTCACGCATACACAGTCTGAAACAGTAAGCTTTAAAGAAACCCTGCGTAAGGGAGGGACATATGAAAGTGCCCTTGTTCTTGGAGCTCTTATGGCTTTAGATGCAACAACACCTAAGGATAAAGCCTCTTTTGCCCCTTTTATGAGCCGTTATGATGGAGAGTTTTGTTTTGATTTCGCGCGCTCTAACCTGACACAATGTATTGCAGCCAGCGCTTTTGAATATGAGGATTCTTTTTGCATTTCAGAGCATATTATGAAGGATGCTGCAAAATGTATTCGTAAAGCAGCCCATTAATTCTTAAGTTTTGCAGGCTTTTTTGCGCGATACCCCAGGCGTTCTGTGTACAGCCTGGGCTTATGCCAGATAAAACATGTTAGAAAAGAGACCGTTGTGACAGATGATTCCCCTGATTTTCTTCAGGATCCACGTGTGCGTGCTGTCCTGGATGACTTTACCTGGCTTGAGGACTGGGAAAGCCGTTATGCACATGTGATAGCTTTAGGGAAAAACCTTCAACCTCTTGAACATGAGGAACGTTGTCAGGCCAATAAGGTCCAGGGTTGTGCAAGCCAGGTCTGGCTTGTTATTGAGATCGAACAGGGGTCTTCCCCGGTTCTCACCTTTCGTGGGGATTCAGATGCCATGATTGTTAAAGGTCTGATTGCTCTTTTGATTTTTTTATTTTCCGGAAGGCCTGCAGAGACTGTTCTTAAGCTTAATGTTCGGGGGGTTTTTGAAGCTTTGGGTCTTTCAGAACACCTCTCGCCTCAGCGCTCCAACGGTCTTATGTCTATGGTGGAGCGTCTCCGCGAGGTAGCCCGCAGGAGTTTAGATCAGGCTTAAGCCTGATCTTTGGTTTCTTCATCTGACCGCTGCACGGTAAGTTCAACTCCGGCTGTTTCAGATCCATCAAGTGCATAGGGTTTCTCAAGACGGACCATAACTGCCCGCAGACGGCTGTCATGATCAAGGCATGTCATGGCGATACGCTCGGCCAGGGTTTCCACAAGATATGTATGTCCGTCTTTGACAACAGCCTCCACGTTCTGATGGATGGTCTTATAATTCACGGTCTCTTCAAGTGTGTCGTTTTGGGGCATCGCAAAATCCCCAAGATCAAGTTCAAGCGTAATCCGAACGGGCTGAGATTTTTGATGCTCATGATCATAAACACCGATATGCGCCTGAAGACACATGTTCTGGATAAAAAGTTTGCAGGATTTCTGCATGAATCTCTCCCTCATTTTTGAGCTGGTTAAGATATCCTGATATTATTCCTGAAGATCCCGGGTGTCCGGGCTTTTCCAGATCAAGCGCTGGCCTCCGTCGACAAAAAGGATTTGTCCTGTAACAGCTTCTGCCCCCATAAGATAGGCAACAGCTTCTGCTATGGCCCGGGGGGGTGAGCCCGTTTTAAGGGGGGTCGCCTGGCATTGTTTTTCAAAATCCTCTTTGCTCTGGCGCGCATTGGCAAGTGTCGGCCCCGGGGCCACAGCATTGACACGTATATGCGGGGCCAGGGCCTGCGCCATGGTCTTGGTGGCCGTCCCCAAAGCTGTTTTGGAGAGCGTATAGCTGAAAAACTGAGGGGTGAGCTTTTCTACACGCTGATCAAGAAGGTGGATAAGGCTACCTCTAAGGGGAGAAGACAAAGCTTCCCTGTCCTTCTGCAGGGCCCGTGCAAACGCCTGTGTTAAGAATACAGGGGCACGCAGATTAACATGGATATGCCTGTCCCACCCTTCAAGGGTTAAATTGTCCAGATGATCTTCCTCAAAAAGGGAAGCATTATTAATGAGACCTGTCAAAGGGGTGTCCAGCAGCGCCCGCGCCCGTGGGATGAGACTGAGAACCGCGTCATGATCCATGAGATCAGCCTTAAGAATGTCCACATGCCCACCCTGGCTCGCAAGGGTATGAGCGGTCTCTTCAGCCTCTGTTTGAGACCCATGATAATGGAGGACAATACGCCACCCCTTTTTGGCGAGATGACAGGCAATATGGCGCCCCACACGCCGTGCCGCACCTGTGACAAGAACACTTAAAGGGGGCGTATGAGAGGGGTTGCTCATGAATGTTTCCTTTGAACACAGGCCCGCTCCCCACAGCTCGGACGGCGGATTTCAACACGCTCAAGCTTAGGAAGGCGCTTTGAGATATGCTCAAACACCCAGAGCGCTATATTTTCAAGAGAGGGCTGTTCAAGCCCCTCAACCTCATTAAGAAGATGGTGATCCAAACGATCCACGACCTCTTTAATGTGCTTTTCCAGATCCCAGAAATTATGTACCCAGCCTGTTTTGTCCTGCATGTCCCCTTTTAAGGTCAGGGAGCCGGAAAAAGAATGACCATGAAGACGGCGAAAAGGGTGGTCCTTCTGCTCATGCTCAAAATAATGTGCCGCTTCAAAAGAAAAATCTTTTGTGATCTCAAGCTCAAGATCCTCCCTCATCACATCCCTCCTTCAGGACCGGAAAAGCCTGATATTCCAAGCAGGGTAAGATAAACGCCATATATCAGAAGAAAGATAGCTCCCCCCGGTTTTGAAAGTTTCAAACGCCCCAGCGTCAACACCATCACCACAAGACTGGCCCCCAGCATCACCCAGAGATCCATCTGCAAAAAACGGGTATCAGGATAAAGTTTTCCTGCCATAGCAGACACACCCCCTACAGCAAAAATATTAAAGATATTAGAGCCTAAAACATTCCCCAAAATCAGTTCGGTATGACGTCTGAAAGCTGCGGCAAGGGCAGCCGCCAGCTCAGGCAGAGAGGTCCCAAAGGCGATAAGGGTCAGACCAATAACAGAGGGAGGAATATGGGCAGCCTCTGCCAGGGTCTCCGCCCGGGTTACCACCAAATGTGATCCTAAAGGCAGACCTGCAAGCCCCACGACAATCAGGCCCAGCATAACGGGAAAAGAGATGGTTTTGACGATCTCATCTTCTGTTTCTTCCAAATCCAGAAGAACAATTTTATGACGCGGGCGCAGGGCAAGCCAGGCACAATAGCCGAGATAAAGTACAAGACCTGTCAACAGGATAAGGCCGTGGATGAAACCAAGAGGACCCATCCAGCATAAAAGGGTAAAAGCTGCCGCAGCAAGACAGGCAATAATACCGGATCGCCTGGCGCCGGGAAAACGGGTTGTCAGAGGACAAAAAAGGGCTGAGAGCCCAAGGACGAGAAGAAGGTTAGCGGTGTTAGACCCTACAATATTACCAAGAGCAAGCTCCCCTGTTCCTCTTAAGACAGCCTGCACACTCACAAAGAGTTCAGGGGCCGAGGTCCCAAAAGCCAAAATCGTCAGACCAATCAGCAAGGGGGGCAGGCCAAGACGGCGCGCAAGGGCTGCGCACCCCCGCACAAGCCAGTCCCCGCAAAATATAAGAATAACAAAACCCAGAACAAGGCCTGAAACAGCAATCAGCCAGGACATGAACACAACACCTTATGAAAAACACAAAAAGGGCACACCAAAATGGCACACCTCTCTTTACAGAGGCCTTATACCCGTCCTTAGAGGCCAGAATCTGGCTTTAGTCAATACGTTTTTTCTCAAGCAAATTGAGAAGAGCAAAAATAAGAAAAACAAGGCCAAGGGCAATAAGAGCATACATAAGCGTGGTCCCACTTCATAACAAAGGGGCCCATCATGCCAAACTCATGCCCGGTTTACAAGAGCGATAAGGTGTCCTGATAAAGATGGCCGAAGGCTCTGTGATCATGAACAGAGTCTATACAGTTTCAGCGCCTGTTCTGTCATCAGAGGAACCTTTCTTAAAGGTTTTCAGGGGACAGGGTAGAGCAGAAAGACCCCTGGCTTTCATGTGAAACATTTCTTTTGGTTCAGGGAAAGCTCTGGAGCGTCTTTGCCTGAATTTACTTTTCTGTGCAGTTTATTTAAACTTATTCTTTTCTGATATACATGTCTTTTGAACAGGGTTTTTTCTAAAGGCCTGTCAGGATATGATGTGCCGTATTACAGGCTCATCTGTTGACGTGTTTGCCACATTGAGAAGAAAAAGGAGAAGCGGGTGAAGATTTTTTTTGGAAAAGCTGTATACTTTTTTCTTATCCTGATAGCTTCGGCAAGCTTTGCTGAGGCAGAAACATCAACAACACGCTCCTCAACGCCAGACCAGCTTCTCAGGACTATTATCGCAGAGGTGCGACGCTTTGATCTGAACCATGATCCTGTGCTTGCCGGGCGAAAAGGGGATCTGGATGCCCTTGCCCGTCTTCCCCGCCTTACGCCGGAAGTGCAGCGACAAAAAGAGCTGTTTTACCGAAAAGCTCTCAAACGTCTTGAAGACCTTGATCCGGAGACACTTTCCCCAAAAGCGCGTTTAAATTATGATGTGCTGAGCTATATTCTTAAAGACAGGCTGAGCCTTCTGCCTTTTGATGAGGCCCGCATTCCTTTTGTCAATGATTCAGGCTTTCATACCCTGCCTCTGTTTTTAGCGCGCCAGACACACCCCGGCAATCTTCAGGAAGCGGAAGCTTATCTCCACCGCCTGCGGGATATTCCCCTCTATTTTAAGAACAATACAGACATGATGCGTCGCGGTGTGGAAACAGGGTTTACAGCGTCACAAACAACCATTGAGGCTGTCCTGGCAAGTCTTGAATCTCTCTTAGACAAAAATAATGCCGATCTTTTCCTGAAACCCCTGCAGGCTTTACCCTCTTCCATGCCTGAACAGGAGAGGGCCAGAATCCTGAAACAGGGGAAACAGGCTGTAAGAGAGCATGTTTTACCTGCTTATCAGGATCTTTTGGTCTATATGACAGAGCAGTATAAGCCCGCCGCCCGGACAGAAGCCGGGCTTTCTTCTCTGTCTGAGGGAAAAGCCTTCTATCAGGCCCTTGTGCGCCATTATGCAACAGAAAAACAGAGCCCGGACAGTGTTCATCGTCTGGGTCTTGAAGAAGTCCGCCGTATTCGTGCTGATATGGAAGCTCTTCTTGTTGAAACAGGGTTTGAGGGAAGTTTTGCAGAGTTTCTTCAGTTTCTAAGAACAGATCCCCGTTTTTATGCAAAAACCTCCGATGAACTTTTACAGAAAGCCAGCTGGATTTCAAAACGGATTGAAGGCCAGCTTCCACGTTATTTTTCCCGTTTGCCCCGCCAGCCCTTCACCATAGAGCCTGTTCCTCAGGCACTTGCCCCAAACTATACCACAGGGCGCTATGTCCCGGGTGATATGCACCATGGTGAAGCCGGCACATATTGGGTGAATACCTATGATCTGAAAAGCCGCCCTTTATATGAGCTTCCGGCCCTCACCCTTCATGAAGCTGTCCCGGGCCACCACCTGCAGGGGGCTCTGGCTCAGGAGCTGGAAGATGTCCCTGAAGCCCGGCGTGAACTTTACCCCCATGCTTTCGGTGAGGGGTGGGCACTTTATGCAGAAAAATTAGGGGAAGAGATGGCAATTTACCAAAATGCTTATGAACGTTTTGGGCGACTTTCTTATGAAATGTGGCGGGCCTGTCGTCTGGTGGCAGATACGGGTCTGCACTGGAAAGGCTGGACCCGGGAACGTGCTAAAGCCTGTTTTGTTGAAAATACAGCCCTTTCTCTGGTTAATATTGACAATGAACTTGACCGCTATATCTCGTGGCCCGGGCAGGCTCTGGCCTATAAATTAGGGGAGAAGGCTATTCTTGATATGCGTCATCATGCTGAAAAGGCTCTGGGACAGGACTTTGATCTGAGGGCATTTCATGACGCCCTTCTTGAAGCTGGTCCCCTGCCTTTTTCTCTTCTCAAACCCCGTATGGCGGCCTGGGTGAAGGCACAGAAAAAGAATGTAAAAACCCCATAAGATGCCTGTCTTCTCTTTCAACACAAGGGCATTAGGAAAGACTTTATCCCTGCTGTCCGGGGAGCCCCCCAAAAATGCCGTTGGCTTCTTTTTTAAGAGGTTTGGGCCGAAAGCGCTGGACAAGTGTATCCGCATGCCTGCGTTGTGAGGGGCTGAGCTCCAGAGCTAAAACCCGTGCGCGGTTTTTTGCTTCCATATCACCTGAACGTGCTGCAAGACGATACCAGGCATAAGCTTCTTTAAGGTTTTTGGGAACACCACCGCCCAGTTCATAAAGCTGTGCCAGATTAAACTGCGCATCCGGAAGACCCAGAAGGGCAGATTTTTCGAACCAGCGCGCTGCTTTTTTATGATCACGTGATATATGGACGCCTGCAGCATAAGAATACCCAAGATGGTACATAGCCAGACGATTTCCGCCCTCAGCAGCGCGGCGTAACCAGAACAGAGCTTTTTGTCCGTCTTTTGGGTGTCCCTCACCTTTTTCATACATAAGAGCAAGTTTATACTGAGCAGGAGGTAAATTTGCCTGCGCTGCTTTTTCCATGAAAGAAAAAGCTGTTTTCAAATTTTTCTGTTCAGTATTCTTCAAAGCCCACTGATATTGAGCAAGAGGGTCCTTATTGTTTAAGCCCTTTCTAAGGGCAGGCTGAGGCTGAGCTTCGTCTGTTGCGACAATTTTTTTCAAGGGTTTGGAAAGGGGGGATGTATCAGGGGCAATGTCTGTCTCCCTGATCTCTTTAAGAGAGGTCTGTTTTCCCTGTTTTGGGGTCGCCTTTTCCCTGTTTTCCTGTCCCTGTTCCTTTCTGGCAGGGGGAGGTACAATGTTATCAGCCTCACTGCGTATTGTAAGAAATAAGAAAACACCACATACAAGGAAAACAAGCGCAGAAAAACCGTAAAGCAGTTTTCGTGTAAGACCATTTTGAGCCTGTTGAGGTGATGTTGCCTCTGGAGATTCGGGTAAGGGAGAGGAGTTCTGATCAGATGTCCTTCCCGGATCAAACATAGAGGGATAAGCTTCATGCTGTGGTGGTGGAGACGGAAGGTCTGTTTGTTGCTGGGGTGGGGTTAGGTTTGAGCTTTGCTGGAGTGCTGCACGTGTTGAAGCCAGCCAGGAGTTTGTGTTGTCCGGGGTGGTCTCTGGCATTAAAACCTGCTGCTCTCCCATGCCGTTTTCAAAGGAATGGTGAAGGTCCGGCTGAGAAATTCCGGGATGGGAGGTGGTGCCTGAAGCCCCCTCCGCAGAACCGTTTGGCGTGTCCCTGAATATATCTGCATTCTGGTTTTCAGGCTGGGCCTCATGCGCCTGATCATGGGCAAGCATAGCGGACGGTGTCTGTGCCATTGTTTCAGGGGGAGTTTGAGCTGTATGTACACTTTCTTCTGCCGGAGTGAACGCATGCTGGCTATAGGCATATCCATTCATGTGAAGGGCCTGAGAAGCCTGTCGTTCAGGTTTATGACTCTCCGGGGATGCCTCATGGTGTGATGCCTGCTCAGTCGATGAAAGAAAAGCCGGTTCCTCACTCTGTTCACCAGGCTCCTCCTCCCCCTGCCGGGATGGAGACGCGTGCGCAGCATACAGATCAGGAGAAGAGAAATGGGCCTGTTCAGGGATTGTTATTTCTTTCCGGAGGATGCTGCTCTTAAAAGGCTGACCCTGTTGTTCCTGAGCAAAATTTTCCTGTCCCTTGCTGAGAAAGCCATTGGTCCGGTCAAACGCGGATATTGGATCAGACGGTCCCTGTTGTTCTGCATATCCCTGGAAAGTAGCATAGCCTTCCTCTTGTGTCGTTGAATGTTCTCTCCGGATTGTCGCGTGTTCGGGGTTTTCGGGATGTTCTTCATGATAATCGAAAGAATGTTTTTCTTCTATAGTTTTAAGGCGCTGGTCAAAACGTTCCATGACGTGAACAAGGGATTGAAACGCAACAAGATTATCCTTTTTCATCTCTTCCAGATGACGGTTCATACTCCCGACAGCTTTGTCAGCCACATGCTCTAAAACAGGATTTGTGTCTTCAAACTGCACCTGGAAGCTTTGTTGTATAAGGTTATGAACACGCTCCTGCATATGGGTGTCAAAGTTTTCAATAACGGATTCTATTTTCCTCAAAGCCTCGTGTGAACGCTGTTCAGACACGTCCAGGCGGCTGGTGATATGTTCCATGAATGTTTCTGCAGGAGGAGAGGAAATATCCTTATTCCTGCTTTCAAAAACTTCAAGACGGGCGTCCAGCCCCCCCAGACATGAGGAGACATGGCCAAGTACTTTGCTAATGTCTTTAAAAGATTTTTCTGTCTCAGTTCGATAGTTTTCCACACTCTGTTTCAGGGGCGTGTTGTCATGCTCCGTCTCCCTGCCTGTTTGCTCAGGAACATTGTTGAGGTGCCGGGACATTGACTGAATATGATGGGACAGGGTTTCAAAATGTTTTTCCTGCTCAAGCATGGTGTTTTTGTGCTGTTCAAGAATCTCATTGATATGATCAAAAGACTGTTCAGCTATGGAATATGTTTTTTGATAGTTTGTCTCAAGCTGCTCAATTTTAGAGAGAAGCATGCTTTGTGCTTTATCCAAATCCTGAAGTTTTTGGGAAGATGATCCTGTAAGATGATCTTTTTCAAGAGCCTCCAGCCTTCTGTTCAGGTTGTCCTGTGCAGACTGAGTCTGGTCTAAAACATGTTCATTATGTTTGGCTTTTTGATCTCTCACCTGGGCTTCAGGCATGTTTTTAAGGTGTACTTCCAGGGCACGAAGCTGCAGGCTGACGTCGTGAAGGCGCGCAGCCTGAAAGGAGGCATGTTCCTCATCTTTGTTAAGACGTTGCCGGAGTTCTGCAAGAGCGTGATCAAAATCTTTAAAGATAAGGGAAGACTGTGCCTCAGATGTCTCAAGACGCTGGAGCAGGTCTGTGAGGTGTTCGTGAAGAACAGTGTTCTGCGCGATGTTGTGCTGTTCTGCATCATGATTTTGAGAACGTGTTCCATTGTTATGATACATGTTTGTGTCTGTCATGGTCTCACTGTGTTTGGCAGGATGTGTGTTTGTATCAGCAGAAAGCTGAACAGATGGTATGGATGGAGGATACCTTCCTTTCAGGTGTTCACCTTTTTTGGCAACCATGTCGCGAAGCCACCTCCTGAGTTGAGTACGCTCATATTCCTTATCTTTAAAGGTGCTTTGAGATGTTTGAGGCTCTATACTCTCTGAAGCCCAGCCTTTACCGGTTGACATGACACACCATACTCTTCTGATTTGGATTTTTCTTAATCTTATGTGGAAAAATCTTCTATACACGCATAGTATAGCCTAAGTTCACAGTTTTCAGCAACATGTATTAATATTTTCTAAAAGCTGAGGAAGAATTATACATATTTCTTTCTCGTTTTGAAACAGGCGACATCCCTTTTTTCCCTGAGATCTTTCATAATTTCCCTCAAGACTTCTCATTATTTCTATGACAGCGGAGGGGCGTGATAGCAGAAGACATCCTTTGTTTATGAAGTTACCATGTCAAGATGCTCATCCAGGTAAGCTCCTGCATCTTCAAGCATAGTCTCCAGATATGTGCCCCTGTAGAAATGATCCGCCCCTTCAAGAGGTTGAGGAGTTATTTTTTTCCCCTTCTGCGTACGTACACGGGAAAGAGCCTGGGTCACATCTTCGTGAGGGGTAATGGAATCTTCTGTCCCGTAAAGCACAAGGCCTGAGGAAGGGCAGGGTGCCAGAAAAGAGAGATCATACGTGTTGGTTGGTGGTGATATGGCAAGAAAACCTTCAATTTCAGGGCGCCGCATGAGAAGTTGGAGGCAAACCCAGGCCCCAAAAGAGTAGCCTGCTGTCCAGCAAAAGGGCGTATTTTTGTTAAAGCTTTGAAGCCAGTCCAGGGCGGAGGCAGCGTCTGCCAGTTCACCAGCCCCCTGATCATAAGCTCCCTGGCTGTGCCCAACCCCGCGATAATTAAAGCGCAAAACATTAAAGCCACGCTGTTGAAAAAGATCATAAAGGGCAAGGGGAATACGCTGATTCATATGACCCTGTGCCTGAGGATGAGGTGATAAAACAAGCGCAAGAGGGGCATTTTCAACATCTGAGGGATGATAGTATCCTTCAAGGCGTCCCGCAGGCCCGGGGAAAATAACTTCAGGCATATGTGTTTACTTCTCTTTTATATTAAAATATCCGATAAAAAAATCGGGTGAAATGGACCTTTTCCATAAAAAGGTCCATAAAACTTATGGGGGTAGAAGTCTACAGGCCGACAGATCTGATTCTTGACTCTTTTGGTCATGAAATATATCATGCAACCTAAGATGACTTTTGCTGAAAGGCACATCCCTTTAGCATAAGGCTGACAAAAAGGCTATATTAATTTTCAGGTGCACAGGTCCCTGATGTTAAGGAAAATAAGATGAAGCTCAGCACGAAAAGCCGTTATGCTGTTATGGCTCTGGCTGATTTGGCTCTTGAAGGTGGTGAGCATGCTGTCCTTTTGCGTGATATTGCAAAGCGTCAGAAAATCTCAGGCACCTATCTTGAACAGATTTTTATGCATATGCGCAGGGCTGGTCTTGTCACAGGCACCCGAGGTCCCGGGGGTGGATATCGTCTTGCACGGCGTCCGTCCGACATTCGCATAGCGGATATTATCACCGCTGTGGACGAGCCGGTTGTGATTATGGGGTGTAAGCTTCATTCTTCCCAAAGTTGTACGGGATCTCAGGGAAAGTGTTTAGCGCATCATTTTCTTGCAGATTTAGACAAACACATTCACGCTTTTCTTGACCAGTTCAGCCTTGATCAGCTTATCAGGAAACATGTACCCACACACAAGACGACACCGGAACGGGGGTATTGCTCCCGGTCCATGGGGGTATAAATCTTTAAAAGAGAAAAGGTCAGCATATTATGACACAGCATTTTTATCTTGATCATGCCGCAAGTGCTCCGTTAAGGCCTGAGGCTCGCTCAGCCATGGAGCATGCTTTTGATACACCGGGCAATGCATCATCCCCCCATGCTTTTGGGCGTGCAGCACGTGCTCTTCTGGAAGAGGGACGCGCCTCGGTTGCAGAGCTTGTGGGGGCCCATCCCGAAGACGTGGTTTTTACATCAGGGGGCACTGAATCCATCAACACAGTTTTTGCGGCAGAGCCCTGGCAGCAGGTCTTTTTATCACCTCTGGAGCACCCCGCCGTCATGCGCTCCGCACAGGCAACAGGGGCGCAGCTCCATATCCTTCCTCTGGATGAACATGGCGTGGTACGGCCTGATGTTCTGGAGGCTGGTTTAAAAAACGTACAGGGACAAAAAACTCTGGTCAGCCTTGCTGGCGCGCATAGTGAGACGGGTCTTATCCAGCCCGTGGCAGAAGCTGCACGTCTCGCCCATCATTATGGGGCGCTGTGCCATTGTGACGGGGTTCAGTATGCTGGCAAAACCATGGTCAATATGGCAGATCTCAACGTCGATTTTTTAAGCCTTTCTGCCCATAAAATGGGGGGACCACAGGGAATCGGGGCTCTGGTTTTGAAAAAAGGACAGGAATTATCTCCCTATATTAAAGGGGGGGCTCAGGAAAATCGCCGTCGGGCAGGAACCCCCCCTGTTGCCGGGGCTGCGGGTTTTGGTGCTGCTGCTCTTGCAAGCCTTCGGGATTTGAAAGAGGGGAAAGCAGATATTTATGCTGCCTGGCGTGCCTCTGTTGAAAAAGAACTTTTAGCTGTTGAGCCGGGTCTTGTCATTTTGGGCCATACTGCACAGCGTGTCAGCCCTATTTTGTGTTTTTCGACACCCGGCTGGCCGGGGCAGGAGCAGTTAATGGCTATGGATCTTGAAGGGATTGCGGTCAGCGCCGGCCTTGCCTGTTCTTCGGGAAAGTCTGCGCCGCCTGCCTCTTTGAAAGCGATTATCACGGCAATGGGACGGGAGGAAGATCTGGCTTCCTGCGCTTTGCGGGTGAGTTTTGGCTGGTTTAATGGTGATGGGGACGGCGACGCCTTTGTTAAAGCATGGACAAAGGCTTATACACGTCGTTCAGCCAGAGCAGCTTAAAGGAATAAGACATATGACGGCTTTGAAGAAACCTTCCTCTTTTGTTCAGGAGCGCCCTGCCAGTGACACGGGTGTCAGCGACATAAATGTCAAAGACACAAGTGTCAAAGACACGGGTGCTAAAGACACAAGTGTCAAAGACAGTATTGATCGTGAAACTGTCGATAAAGTCAGCGCTTATGAGGCTGACAGGTACAAATATGGCTTTGTAACCCCTATTGCGCAGGAGATGGCCCCTGAAAAAGGGGTGAATGAGGCTATTATTCGCTATATCTCTGCTCAGAAAGAAGAGCCTGACTGGATGCTGGCCTGGCGCCTTAAGGCTTATCAGCACTGGCTGACGATGAAGGAGCCTAAATGGGCTAAACTGCACTACCCCCCTCTTGATTATCAGGACGCCTATTATTACGCAGCCCCGCAAGGGGAAAAAGCGCGTCCCAAAAGTCTGGATGAGGTCGATCCAGAGCTTTTAAAAACCTATGAAAAGTTGGGTATTCCTTTAAAAGAACAGGAAGTTCTGGCAGGTGTGGAAGGTGCCGCTAAAGTTGCGGTGGATGCTGTTTTTGACTCTGTTTCTGTGGTGACCACCTTTAAAGAAGAGCTCAAAAAAGCCGGTGTCATTTTCTGTCCCATGTCAGAAGCTGTGCGGGAGCATGGGGATCTCGTGCGTCAGTATCTGGGCAGTGTGGTTCCTCTTACAGATAATTTTTTTGCCACACTCAATTCTGCGGTGTTTTCAGATGGCTCTTTTGTGTATGTGCCTCCCGGGGTGCGATGCCCGATGGAATTGTCCACCTATTTCAGGATGAATGCAGAAAGTACAGGTCAGTTTGAGCGCACTCTCATTATTGCCGACAAAGATTCCTATGTTTCTTATCTTGAGGGATGTACAGCGCCCATGCGTGATGAACATCAGCTTCATGCCGCGGTGGTGGAGCTGATAGCTCTTGAAAATGCAGAAATCAAATATTCTACTGTCCAGAACTGGTGGCCAGGCGATGAAGAAGGGCGCGGGGGCATTTATAATTTTGTCACCAAACGGGCGGATTGTCGCGGGCGGCGTTCACGCGTGTCCTGGACACAGGTAGAGACAGGATCTGCTATCACCTGGAAATACCCATCCTGTATTCTGCGTGGCGATGAAAGCCAGGGAGAATTTTATTCCATTGCCGTCACCAATGGTCGCCAGCAGGCCGATACAGGGACAAAAATGATCCATCTGGGGCAAAAAACGCGCTCACGCATTATTGCCAAAGGTGTGTCTGCGGGGCGTTCTAACAACACCTATCGGGGTCTGGTTCGTGCGAACCCTAAAGCTGAAGGTGCGCGCAATTTTACCCAGTGTGACAGTTTGCTTGTTGGTTCTGAATGCGGGGCACATACTGTGCCTTATCTGGAAGCACGTACACCACATGCCCAGTTCGAACATGAAGCAACCACGTCCAAACTCTCTGATGAACGCCTGTTTTACTGCCGCCAGCGGGGGTTGTCTGAGGAGGAGGCCGTGGCCCTTTTGGTCAACGGCTTTTGCCGTGATGTTCTTCAAAAACTTCCTATGGAGTTTGCGGTGGAGGCTCAAAAACTTCTCGCAGTGAGTTTGGAAGGGGCTGTTGGATAAAAAACAGATACTTAAAAATCAAGGAAAATAAAGCGCTCAACCTTAAAAAACCTCTTATAAAAAACCTATATTTAAAGCGCTTTTAATATGGATGATCACAATGCTTACTATTAAAAATCTTCAGGCAAAGATTGAAGCCACACAAACAGATATTCTCAAAGGTCTGTATCTGGAGGTCCCGGCAGGTGAGGTGCATGCCGTTATGGGACCTAATGGGGCTGGTAAATCCACACTGGCCCATATTCTCGCAGGGGCAGAGGGTTATGAGGTCACAGGAGGTGAGGTGAATTTTAAGGGAGAGGATCTGCTGGATCTCTCCCCTGAAGAACGTGCTGCCGGGGGGCTTTTCCTCTCTTTTCAGTACCCTGTTGAAATACCGGGTGTGCCTGCCCTTACCTTTTTACGTACAGCCTTGAACGCACAGCGAAAAACCCGCGGAGAAGAAGAGATAAGCGTGCCGGACTTCATGAAGCTCTGTCGGGAAAAATCTGCCCAGATAAAACTCTCACCAGATATGCTGAAACGTCCTTTGAATCTGGGCTTTTCAGGGGGAGAAAAGAAGCGGATGGAAGTCTTCCAGATGATGGTTTTAGAACCTGATTTCATGATTTTGGATGAAACGGATTCCGGTCTTGATATTGATGCTCTGAAAACTGTGGCGGAGGGTGTTAACGCCTTACGATCACCGCAAAGGGCACAACTGGTCATCACGCATTATCAGCGTCTTTTAGACTATATCCACCCTGATCGCGTCCATGTTCTGGTCGATGGCCGTCTTGTGGCCTCAGGCGATGCAAGTCTTGCTCTCAAACTTGAGAAAGAGGGCTATGCCTCTTTCGCAAAAGCGGCGGCTTAGATAATGACACACGCATTTTCTGACAAAACCTTTCCTCACATCTACGAAAATCTTCCCCCGGACGCACTGCGAAGGAAGGCCTGGGAGCTTTTTGAACAGAGCGGCGGTCTGCCCGGCCGTCATGAGGAGGCCTGGCGCTGGTCAGACATGAAGGCTGCTCTCGCAGGCTTTGACAGCACAGGTAAAGGGGCAGGTACACACCACACAGTCCTGCCTGATATGACAGCAGGAACAGGGGCCCATGAAATTCGTTGTGAAGACGGGGTTCTTGTCGCGGGGAGGGAGGGACTGCCCGAAGGCCTGGAGCTCACCTGTACAGGCATAGACATGCTCAGCCACAAACTGCGACCCTTCCTTTCTGCATCCGGGATGACAGTAGCAGATGACGCCGGACAGGGCAGGGGGGAGACGACGGTCTCTTCATCCTCTATGACCCCGTCACCTGTCCCTCTGGCTCTGGCTCTGGCACCACAGCTTATCACGCTGCGTGTCCGGGCAGGTGTGTGTTTGAAGCGCCCTGTCCACCTTATCTGGACCAGCACGAAAGCCACCACTGTTCATACCGTTTTTCAGCTTATTGTGGAGCATGGTGCGGAGATAACACTTTTGGAAACGCTGGACCCTCAAACAGGGTATATGAATGGGGCTGGTCTGTTTCTCCTTGAACAGGGGGCCCGTCTTGGGCGTTTTCTGGTCCAGGGTGGTCATGAGCATGCTGTTATAACCCGAACGGATGCAGGACGTCTCAGCCCGGGGGCATGCTGGCGGCAGAATGCTCTGGCCTTTGGGGCCAGGCTTGCGCGGCTTGAGACACATTTGAGGCTTGAGGGGGAGGAGATAGAAACGCATCTTGATGGGGCCTATCTTCTTGAGGGCAGTCGCCATGCAGATTTCACCAGCAAGGTTGATCATCATGCCAGAGCCTGCCAGACCCGCCAGCATATTAAAGGTGTTGCAACAGATAAAGCACGTGGTGTTTTTCAGGGGCTTTTCCATGTGGCACGTGAAGCTGATAAAACAGATGCGCGTATGAAGCATCAGGCCTTATTGCTGAGCAAAACAGCCCGGGCCGCAGCCAAGCCTGAGCTTGAAATTTATGCTGATGATGTCCAGTGTTCACACGGATGTACGACGGGTTCTCTGGATGAGGCTGCCCTGTTTTATATGCGTCAGAGAGGTTTGCCTGAAGTCACAGCACGCGCTCTGCTTACGGAAGCTTTTCTGGTGGAAGTTTTTGATAAAATCGGCCATGATTCCCTCCGTGAGACCTGGCGCAGGGCGGTACAAACCTGGCTTGGGGCTGTGGCTTTTGATAAGGAGGCTGCATAATGTCTTCTTCTCTGGCACATGCCACATCACATCCTGATAAAGCTTTTGACCCTGAACGCCTGCGCGCGCAATTTCCTATACTCACGCGCAGGCTTCATAACCATCCTCTGGTCTATCTTGACAATGCCGCTTCTGCACAAAAGCCCTTATGTGTGATTGAAGCGATGAGTCAGGCGATGAAACATTCTTATGCCAATGTGCACAGGGGGCTCCATACCCTCGCCAGTGAAGCTACAGAGGCATATGAACAGGCTCGCGCCAAAGCAGCACGTTTTCTGGGCGTGCCGGACCCACTCCATATTATTTTTACCAAAGGGGCCACAGAAGCTATCAATCTGGTGGCCCATAGTTTTGCAAAAACCCTTCAGCCCGGCGATGAAATTGTGCTGACTGAGATGGAGCATCATGCCAATATTGTTCCCTGGCACTTTCTAAGACAGCAGTATGGCGCCGTGTTGAAATGGGTCCCTGTTCTGGAAGATGGGTCTTTGGACTGGGGGGCTTTTGAGCAACTTATGGGGCCGAAGACAAAGCTTATAGCCATGACACACATGTCCAATGTTTTGGGCACGGTCAATGATATAACCCGTGCCGGGCGTCTGGCTCAGCAGGCAGATATTCCTCTTCTGGTGGATGGAGCCCAGGCGGCGGTTCATCTGCCCCGCTTTGATCTGACAGGTGTATCTTTTTATGCTGCGACAGGGCACAAACTTTATGGCCCCACGGGTCTTGGTTTTTTGTATATGGCTTCACCCTGGCTGGAGAATCTGCCTCCTTATCAGGGGGGGGGTGAGATGATTGCCGAGGTCAGAAAGGATGCCATAACCTACGCAGATCCCCCCCATAAATTCGAGGCCGGAACCCCCCCCATTCTTGAAGCACAGGGGCTTGGTGTGGCCCTTGACTGGCTTTCGGAGTTGGATCGCCTGGCTGTTCTGGAACATGAAACAGCACTTTATCAGCACGCTCTGGAAGGTTTAAAACAGCTCAAAGGTTTTAAAATCCTTGGACAGGCAGAAGGAAAGGGGAGTATTCTTTCTTTCACGCTTGAAGGTGTTCATCCCCATGATCTGGCCCAGATTTTAGACCGTTACGGGGTAGCCATCCGTGCCGGCCATCATTGTGCCCAGCCCCTTATGATACGTTATGGGGTGGCGGCCTCTGCACGGGCAAGCTTTGCCCTTTACAATACGCTGAAAGATGTGGAAGTTTTTGTAGACGCGGTGGGGCGTGCTCAGAAGCTTCTTCTTACATAGGACAGGACAGTATGGATAATGGACGTGATATTATTGATGTGACAAGCGATATGCCGCCTTCTGCAAACGGTGTGGATGTGGCGCAGGAACCCGCGACAGGGGAAGCGGCGGAGTCTGCGCTCTCCCCTGAAGAGCTGGAGCGCCTTACAGAAGATATTCTGGCTCAGATCAAAACTGTCTATGATCCCGAAATTCCGGTTGATATTTATGAACTTGGCCTTATTTACCATGTTGATATTTCTGATGATCGGGATGTCACAATAGAAATGACGCTGACAGCCCCGGGCTGCCCTGTTGCAGGTGAAATGCCTTTATGGGTGGAGCAGGCCGTAGAACAGGTTCAGGGTGTGCGCAGTGCGCGGGTTCATATGGTGTTTGACCCGCCCTGGACGCCGGAACGCATGTCTGATGAGGCACGCCTGGCGCTGAATATGCTGTGATGATGATGGTATGACGAGATTTTATGATGACTGAACCTTCCCGCCCCCCCCTTGTGACGCTGACAGAAAAAGCAGCGCGCCAGATTCATACGCTGATGACAAAGACGGAGAAAACCTATCTTCGCTTAAGTTTAAAAAATGCCGGCTGTGCAGGCATGGAATATGTCATGGATTATACGGATGTCCGTCAGCCTCTTGATGAACTTGTGAAAAATCAGGGGGTTGAGATTCTCATAGATTCTCAGGCTGTTCTGTTTCTTATAGGGACAGAAATTGATTATGAGATGACGGCTCTGGCCTCGCGCTTTGTCTTTAACAACCCAAATCAGAGCGATGCCTGCGGTTGTGGGGAGAGCGTCACCCTGGAGGCTGCCAAAACCCCAGCGTGACAACAGGATACCTCTCAGAAAGAAGGGTAGCCCTGCTAAAAGCAATCGAAAACTGTATAAAAACGCATAAAAAACCCCGATATGTCAGGAAAACAGGAAACGTCCCATGCGGAGCATGAAGCCACGTTTGTAAAATAAGGAAATTTCAGGAGAAAATGTCCCACGCTTTCTTTCCATGGGACATAGCCAGATTTGGTTTATAAAGATTTTAAACCCTCTATGGTGCCCAGGGGCGGAATCGAACCACCGACACAAGGATTTTCAGTCCTCTGCTCTACCGACTGAGCTACCTGGGCACATAGAGATGCTGTCCCTGATGGACCTCCGTGTTTTTTCCCGGAGGAAACGCACAAAGCCATCTCATTTCTCTTCCTTTTGAAGAAGAAAAGAACCAAAACAGGCTTATAGAGAACAAAATCAAATCTGTCTACGTGTTTTATAGATTGTCATCATGATTTTTTTGAGAACACTATTCTTCCCTTTCATGGTTAAGGCATAACCAAAGTTCACCCTTTATACCATGAGATCTTGTCGCTGAGGTCAGGTGGGAAAGGAGTCCTGATATTTCAGACTTTGTATATCCAATATAAGCAGTCGTAGAATGTTAGGCGTATCATTCGAAAGATCTTTCTTATGTGTTTTTAAGCGAGGTCCAACGTGTGATTGCACTATTTAGGGATAATTTCCTGCATGAAAGGAAGCAGGGTAGTATATTCATATCAGCGATTGGCCTTTTGAGCTGCCTCTTCAATCCAGTCTCCTATATTGTTGTGGCCATCATCATTTGTCCAGGAATAAAAAGGATATCCCTCTGGCATTTGGCCGCAACAATCGCTCTTCTCTCCTTTAAGGTTTTTAATTTTGCTAATGTCTATGCCCAACAAACCATTGCCTTTTTCTTCACTTTTCTTGATTTCATACTTAACCCAATTGCTTTGGCAGGTTTTCCTGCCAACAAGAACTACGGTCACAGAGGTACCGCGAAGCTGGTCATCAATCCATTTCTTTATCGCTGAATCACCCCCTTTTTTTATTTTCTCAAAATCAGCTTTATCAATAAACCCTGCTGCCTCTTTTTTACCTGGAACAACCCAGCTGTTCCGAACTACCATAGCTCTAGAAACATCTTCTTCGTATTCAAAGCTAAAAAATACTTTACGCATATTATGTTTACCTTTCTACTGTTTGAGAACAAATTGTTAGAAAAATTAGAACGCCATAAAAAAGGACAAGTGTTTTTGAAAATATAGCTTTTAACCATGTTGTTTCACCTTTGTATCGGTCTACCTCCATCGAAAAATCTATATCCTCATTCCTTAAGCGACATACATTATCGTAGTGCCTTCTATAGAGACGCTCTTGCCAAAGAAAAAAGCCATCCAATGACCAAAACAGAAGTATAATAGGAAGAAGTGTGATAAGGAAAAGAACCCAGCCAGTTTTAACTGGCTGATTGGAGCTGAAGGCAAGTGCTGCAGAAACAAAAGCCACAGTCCAGCCTTTCAATAAAAACGACTGCCTTGAAAGACGATCAAGAACACCTTGAATCACTTCAATATGCTTATGCCTGTTTTCCGCCACTATTGTATGAAACCTTTACATGCACATGCGAATAAGAATCAAACTTAATTTGATCTCATGAATTTGTCAAGGAGTTTACCAGGTTTCAATTTTTTTGAGTATTTAGGTGTACAGATCTTGCATGAAGCTCTTTTTGTGTAAGGGCACATCAGGAGAAGAAAAATGAAAAAAATTACCGTTAAGAATTTTTTTTAGTGTCACCATCACGACCCTCAACACGGTATAAGCCTTTAAACCAGCGTGATAAATCCACGTCAGCACATGTTTTGGAACAAAAAGGCCTGTAGCCGGGATCAACAGGTTTCCTGCATAAAGCGCATGTATGTTGGGGGGTATCGCCCATCAGATGGTCCTCACATCATAAAAATCTAAAGAGTTTTCTTCGGCATATTCAAGAGAAAAACGGGCCCCCAAACGCTCTGTCAGCCCGGCACGCCAGGGAATGATGTCTTTATCAAGCCAGATTCCGGCGCGTGGTGCAAGCCTTAACACAAGCTGCGCCCCGGGCGAGGTACGCCCTGTCCGTAACAGCAGGCGCAAAGCCTCAAGGGCTATGGTCTCAGATGTTTTTTCTCCCCCCACTCCCAGAAGGCGTTCAGGCAGGCTGAGTGCGCGGCGCTGGCGGGTAAATTCCGCTACACAAAAACGCGACAGGGGGGCAAACTCCATACGCCTGTGATCGCCGGGAAACTTTTCTGCATCTTTCCTGAAAAAACCCTTAAGAGCTTTTTCAAGTTCCCCCCGCTCAGCATGGCGCTTCACATTGATAAAATCAAAGGCCATCAACCCCCCAAGATCACGCCGTCTGATCTGACATACGGCTTCTTGCGCAGCAGCAAGATTGGCCCGCATGGCAGCGCGGGAGAAGGCCGGGGCAAAACTGGACCCCACATCCACATCAAAAACTGTCATAGCCTGTGTGGTTTCAATCCAGAGCCGCGCCCCTGAGGACAGGGAGAGACAGGGGCTGAGGCTTTCTGCAAAGACGGCGTCCAAATCCTGGTGTGTTAAGCCATACTGTCTGGTTTCAGGGGAATCTGTATAAAGAGTTTTGACGGTTTTTCCCTTATACAAAAATTCTGTCAGGGGTGGTGCGGGATGAAGACGTTGGGGTTTATCTGGCAGGGGAGAGGAAAAATCTGTCACCAGAGAGATAACCGGCCCTTTCTCCCCACGGGCTTCCGTCTGGATTTTCCAGGGCAATATGGCCCCCTGTGCAGGCTTTGGAGTTCTCTCAGAATATGGCCAGTACCCTTCAGGCCCTGTCCCTAAATCTACAAAACCACCCCCCCTCACAGAGTCCAGAGAGAGGAGACGTCCTGCATACACCTCATCACAGAGAACACATCGTCCCTCATCCGACCAGCGTTTGAGAAAAAGGGCCAGCGCCTGACCCCGGTCAAACAAAGCTGCACGGCTTTCCCCTATGGAGTCTTCTACAAAAAGAACAGGGGCTTCGGTCACGAGTCTGCACCTGCAGACTTTCCTTCCGTCCAGGTTATTAAAACCGGATATCCAAGCCCTTTCAGCACAGCCTGCGTTTCATAAAGAGGAAGCCCCACAACAGAAGAGGAAGATCCGGAGACAGAGAGGATGAAAGCTGCTGCATATCCCTGAAGGGCATATCCCCCTGCTTTGTCAGCCCATTCCCCGGTTTCAAGATAGGCCTCAATCTCTTTGTTCTCAAGCCTTTTAAAACGCAGACGTGTTTGTACAAGGCGTTCTGCCACACGCCCATCGGGTGCGTGAACACATAAAGCTGTATAGACCCGGTGGGCACGGCCTGAAAGAAGGTTGAGAAAAGACCGTGCCTCAGAACAATTCTCTGGCTTGCCCAGAATACGCCGCCCACAGGCCACCACGGTATCGGCTGCCACAATATAAGCATGAGGATGCTCCTGATAAACTTTACGCCCCTTTTCTAAGGCCATACGCTTCGCATATACAGAAGGACGTTCCCCTTTAAGAGGTGTCTCGTCAATCAGGGGAGGATGGAGGCTTGTGGGGTTGAGGCCTATCTGATGCAGGAGTTTGAGGCGCCGTGGGCTGGCGCTGGCCAGAATGAGATCCGGAGTGAGGCGACTCATCAGACTTTTCCACCAGATGTTTTATTTGAACCTGTAAATGATCCGCCCTTTGGTCAAATCATACGGGGTCATTTCTACAAGCACTTTATCTCCGGGTAAAACGCGAATGCGGTTCTTGCGCATACGCCCCGCGGTGTGGGCAATAATTTCGTGCCCATTTTCAAGTTCAACACGAAAATTTGCATTACGCAAAGGTTCAAGCACCGTACCTGAAAATTCAACCAGTTCTTCTTTAGCCATACTTTTTCTTTCTTCTGGAGCAGGGTGGACATATTCATCTGAAAATAACCTGCTCTATTTTCCTGTAACTATGAGGATATAGAAGCTTTGTTTCTTTTAAACAAGGGAGGTTCTTTACGCTGTCATTACATGCAGAGCAAGAAAAAACGACTCCGGGGTTTCCTTCGGGAGACTTTCCAGAGTCATATATAGGCAAACTACCATGTTTTAAAAGGAGAAAAGATAAAGGTTATGCTCATAAAAATTTTCTTTTCAGGTGACATAAATTTAGCAAAAAATAGTAAAAATAAAGCATAAATATAAATTTTTATTTAAAGAGTAATTGCTTAAAGCATCTTATTTAACATTTTTTTAATTTAGAACTGTATATAAAAGTATAACTGTTTTAGCTTACTTCTTTAAGCTCTGGTTTTTTAATATTAAGTAGTGATTGGATGGTTTTATGTTTAAATATATTCTTGCGAGCGTAGCTTTTTTGACTTTTGCCCGCCCTGTCTGGGCAGATGATACGCGTTTTTCTCTCACAACAGACTTTAAGACAGCTTATATTTCAAAAGGCCGGCAGATTGGTGGTGACACGCTTTTCATTGATGGAGGTGCCAGCTTTGGCTCCTGGGGTTTGGGTGCTATTTTGGTGACACCTTTGGGGGATCATAGCAAGTTCTTTGAGCATGAACTTGATCTTTATGTTCAGAAAAATTTTTCCCTCAGTGAAAAGACTGCTCTTAATCTTGGCCTGCTGTACTACACAGCGACAGATAAGCATATAGAGTCTGAAGAAGGTATGTATTGGAAATCCGATACTTTCGAGCCTTATGTGAATATTTCTTTTGAGGCCCCCCTTAACCCAAGTGCATCTGTCAATTACGATATTGCAGCAGAACGCCTTTTTTTTCGTGGTAATATTGGGTACGGCTTTCCTCTCAGGGATTCACTGTCCCTCAACCTGCACGCGCAACTTGGTTATGCTCATCGGAACAAAAAAACAGAGCCCAGTTATGCCTTTGGTATTGTGGGCGCCAAGCTTCAGTATGCTTTCAAAAATGCATCTGTTTATGCCGGTGTTAAGGTCGGGGTGGCTGATCATAAAACCTATTATAAAAAAATTGATAAGAATAGGGGTGTTGTCGGAAAAAAGCACAGTGGCGTCTGGTTTGGTGTTGGTATTTCAACCAGTTTTTAATTTCCTCTTTGTCTGATTTTTTCACATTCTCTGATATCTAAGTCCTGAAGCCTTGTGTGTGAAAAATATTATTCTCTCAAAACACCCCCCTTCCTTATGCTCAGGGAAGGAGGGGTCTTTTGTTTTTACAGAACCAGATATACCTGATAATGCTCTGCCTTTTTCTTCTTGTGGGCTTCATCATTATCACGTACGCGCCTGTTTTCTCTTTTTCCCAAAGGTACTGGGCCGTTCATTCAGGTCTCCAATGCCTGATTTTCTGTACTGGAGCTCTCTTAAAAGCATGCTGTGACTCTACACAAGAGACACCTGCCTGCACGTGCTTTAAGAAAAGACGTCAAGATCGTGTCTGATTGCACAAAAACATAAAATATGTTTATAGTTTTATATCTATCTATCTTTTCTGATAACGTATTGGTTATAAAGTCATCCACTTAAGTGCTCATGATGAAAGGGATAAAAACATGAAATTAAAGCACATTTTTGTGGGGCTGACAGCTCTCAGCCTTACCCCGTTGCCTCTGTGGGCAGAAAATGCAGAAAAAGCTCCCACAGAAAAAGTTTCTGTGAAGAATACAGCAAAGAGCTTTGGTACATGGGGTGTAGATTTAACTGCCATGGACAAAAGTGTGAAACCTGGCGATAATTTTTATGAATATGTTAATGGCCAGTGGCTGAAGACCACAAAAATCCCCGCTGACAAATCTAATTATGGATCTTTTACCGCTCTGGCAGACCTTTCAGAAGAGCGGGTCCGTGATATTATCCAAAAAGCTGAGCAGCAGGCTCTTCATCAAAGAAAGGAAGCCAGCCCTGCCAGCCAGAGACTTGGTGATTTATATGTCAGCTTTATGGATGAAGATACGATTACCCAAAAGGGTCTTGCGCCCCTTCAGGGAGATCTGAATGCGATACAGGCCTTAAAAACACATAAAGATGTTGCTGAACTGATGATGAAGCCTGATATTTCTCTCAGAAGCCCTGTCGCAGGCTGGGTAGGCATAGATTCCAAAAAAACAGATCGTTACATCTTCTATCTTACACAGTCAGGCCTTGGGCTGCCAAGTCGTGATTATTACCTGCAAACGGATGAACGTTTTGTAGAAATTCGTAAGAAATATATAGCCTATATAACCAAGATGCTGACACGTGCGGGTGTTGAAAATGCCGAAGAAAAAGCCAAAGCGATTATGGCACTTGAAACAGACATGGCGAAAGAACACTGGGCTCCGCAAAAGCGCCGTAACAGGGATCTCACCTATAATCTTATGAACCTTAAAGAGCTTGAGGCCTATGCACCGGGCTTTCCCTGGCAGGCTGCTTTTATGGCTGCAGGGCTTGGCGATCAAAAAGAATTCGTCGTGCGTGAGAATACAGCTTTGAAAGCTTTGTCAGCTCTTTTTGCGAAAACTCCTGTTCAAACCTGGAAAGATTATCTGACCTTCCATGTTATTTCCAGAGCGGCATCTTACCTGCCTAAAGACTTCGCTGATGAAAAATTTGATTTTTATGGACGGACCTTAAATGGTACGCCTGAGCAAAGGGTTCGGTGGAAACGTGGTGTTGGCCTTGTTGACGGGGCTTTGGGGGAAGACGTAGGGCAAATTTATGTCAAAACCTACTTCCCCTCTGAATCCAGGGAAAAAATGGACGACCTGGTTAAAAACCTGAGAAAGGCCTTTAAACAGCGTCTTGAAACTCTGGACTGGATGTCACCTGCCACCAAAAAAGAGGCACAGACAAAACTGAAGGCTTTTGTTGCAAAAATCGGGTATCCGGATAAATGGCGTGATTATTCAAAGCTTTCTTTTGATCAAAAGGATCTTCTTGGCAATGTCAAACGCTCTGATGCTTTTGAATGGAACCATATGATTTCAAAACTTGGAAAGCCTATTGATAAAACCGAATGGCATATGAATCCACAGACGGTGAATGCTTATTATAGCCCAAACAGTAATGAAATTGTTTTTCCTGCGGCTATTCTTCAGCCTCCTTTCTTTGATCCCAAAGCTGACCCTGCAGTCAATTATGGTGGCATTGGTGCGGTGATTGGTCATGAGCTTGGCCATGGTTTTGATGATCAGGGCCGCAAGTCCGATGGGACCGGTATGTTGCGTGACTGGTGGACGAAGGAAGATGCTGAACGCTTTAAAAAGAAAACTGATCACCTTGTTGAGCAATATAATGCCTATTCACCTGTCGAAGGCTTTCACGTGAATGGTAAATTTACGTTAGGTGAGAATATCGGTGATCTTGGTGGACTTAACCTTGCCTATCATGCCTATAAACTCTCTCTTGGGGGCAAGGAAGCCCCTGTCATTGATGGCCTGACAGGGGATCAGCGCTTTTTCCTGGCCTGGGCTCAGGTCTGGCGGCGTCTTTATCGTGAGGAAGAGCTGATTAATCGCCTTAAAACCGATCCACACAGCCCCTCTGAATACCGTACGAACGGAATTGTGCGGAATATGGATGCCTGGTATAAAGCCTTTGATGTCAAGCCAGGCGATAAACTCTATCTGCCACCTGAGAAGCGCATTTCTATTTGGTAGGTTTCCTTACCGTTGGAAATTAAAGGCCGGTCTTTTACCAAAGACCGGCCTTTTTTATACTCATATACATGCAATAACCTACCGTAAAGCCAGGTTCTTATAAGGAGATAAGAGGGCTCTCTGTGTTGAAGCAAGCTTTACCTGCTCACACAGGAGTTCTTTACGGGAAGGGCTTGTATAGGCAGGAGAAGAGGAACTTTATCGAAGACAGAAGAGCTTTGAGGCCACATACCTGACCCCTGGAGTGCAGGAAAAACCACAGGCTTAGTGTGGAACCCCCTCCCTTTCTTTTAAAAATACATATGTTCTGCAAGCATAAGGAACATAATGGAGTTCTGATGAACTTTCCGGGTATTCTTATTCTTAAGGATATGAGCCATGGCGCCGGGACAAGCACTCAGCTGTGCCAGGATTCTGGCCCTTAAAAAGACTTTTTTGGGTGTAAAATAAATTTATACAACCTTTTGTTTATTTTTTTGGGATACCCTGCACAGAAAATCTTTTTAAGAAAATTTTACAATAAAGAAAGATAGGATCAGTGTATGCCACTTAAACTGTCTATAAAACCGGGAGAAACCCTTTATGTTAATGGTGCTATTGTCGAAAACGGGGATCGTCGGGCAACGCTCATTTTCAAAAATCAGGCTTCAATCCTGCGTGGAAAAGATATACCTAAAAAAGAGGATTTTTCTTCCCCGGTTAAGAAACTCTATTTCACGATGATGTCTTTATACATGAAGTCTGAATCCCTGAGCTCTCAGGATATTCAACATATTTCTAAAGCCCTTGAGGCATGTTCAGTTTATGGAGAGGCCGCGACAGGTTTTCTCAAAGACATAAGGTATGCCCTTGTCCGTTCTGACCTCTACAGTGCATTAACATCCTGTCGTCACCTGATTGACACGCAGCGTCAGAAAAAACCATAAGGCCTGCATGTTTCAGAAGAGAAGAAGCGGGGTTAAGGTATCTAAAATTATGGGGATATGCTCCTGTGGGGCCATATTTTGAGGTCTTTCTAAAAACCTAAAGAGTTTGATCATTAACCATATCTTACAACAGGCCGATTAGAGAGAGAAAAAATAGAATTTTTATAAGCAGCTCCGGTATGAAATTCCTGAATAGAAACAACATAGCTCTACTGTCATACTTTATGATAAGTATTTTTCTAAGTGCTTTTCTTCTTTTTAGTCTGCAACCTCTCTTTACAAAGCTTGTTCTTCCAAAGCTGGGAGGCACACCTGCTGTATGGTCTGTTGCCATGGTGTTTTTTCAGACTCTTTTGCTTGCAGGCTATGGCTATGCGCATATTCTTTCTACGCGTCTTTCTTTCAGGACAGCAGTTTTTGTGCATTGTGTTATTTTGATCCTGGCTTTTTTCTGGCTTCCCCCATCCATAGCTCGGGGGTGGGAGACAGCACCTGTTTCCGGTCAGGGATATGTCATCTGGCTCCTGGGTCTTTTTTCTGTCTCTATCGGTGTTCCTTTTTTTGCACTTTCAGCCAATGCCCCTCTCTTACAGGCCTGGTTTGCGCGCTCTCGTCATCCGCATGCCCGGGATCCCTATTTTCTCTATGGCGCCAGTAATACTGGCAGTCTCTTAGCCTTATTGAGTTATCCTGTCGTGGTGGAGCCTCTTTTTTCTCTCTCAACACAGACGTTTTTATGGATGGGAATTTATGCTGTTCTTTTTATATTCATTGCGCTTAGCGGTTTTACGGTTCTTCTTTCGAAGATCAGAATTCCCGAACAGGGCACCCCGGCGGAGGCTGGCAGGGATAGAGAAAAATCCTCCAAACCCATAACGGGTTTACAGCGTTTTCAGTGGGTGTGTCTTGCCTTCATACCTTCTGCCCTGCTCATTGCTGTCACAGCACATATCAGCACAGACATAGCCTCTGCCCCATTTTTATGGGTGATCCCTCTGGCTCTTTTTCTTTTAACGTTTGTGCTCACCTTTAACCCTGCAATACGGATTTCAGCCTCTGTTTTAGAATGGGGCTATTTACTGGTGGTTCTCCTGCTTGCAGCCAGTGTTTTTGCTAAAGAAGGTAGTTTTCTGAAGATAAGCCTTGCCCTTGGAGGTAATTCTGCACTTGTTTTTTTAGGGGGGATGGTGTGCCATAATCAACTGTATTCAAAACGCCCTGAGGCCAGGTACCTCACAGAATTTTATTTATGGATGTCTTTGGGGGGCGTTTTGGGGGGTGTTTTTACAACCCTTCTTGCGCCCTGGCTTTTCAAGACAAGTCTTGAATATTCCCTTTTGATTGTCGCTGTTTTCCTGGCCTTCCGGCATGTCCACCAGGTAAAGGTAAAATTCTGGGTTTCCGGGGTCATCTATGCTGTTCTTATTATACTTTTGTCCTGGCTGGTTGCTCAGGCTTTATCGCCTGTATTTGATATCACAAAGGAACGTGTTTTCAGCATATGTATGATCTTTTTACTTCTTCCGGGATTTTTCTTTTTTTTCAACAGAACGGCCCTGATAGTCTCAGTGTCTTTCATCTCCATTCCGTTCTTTACGGTGTTGCTCTATGAAGGAAGCATGATTTTCCGAAATTTTTTTGGGACGATGCGCATAGAGGAATCAGAGGATGGACGCTATCGCAAGTTTAGTCATGGCACAACATACCATGGTATTGAGAAAATCCGTGATAAAAACGGTCTTTCTCTGGCAGGGCCATCTGAACCCCTTGTGTATTATCACGTGAACAGTCCGATGGCTGAAAGTTTACGCACATTCCGTCAAAAAAGAGAGGGAGGCCCTCTTTCCATAGCCATTATAGGCCTTGGGGTTGGTAGTCTTGCCTGTTATGCTGAAGAGGGGGAGCGCTGGACCTTCTATGAGATTGATCCTGATATTATTACCCTGGCCCGTGACAGTGGTCAGTTCAGCTTTTTAACCAAATGTACACCTGAGGCAGATTTTGTGACAGGTGATGCCAGACAAACACTTCAAAATGCTGCGGATGGGAGCTATGATTTTCTCCTCCTTGATGCCTTTTCCTCGGATTCTATTCCCCTTCATCTTTTGACGAAAGAGGCTTTGGAAACTTATTTTAAGAAACTGAAAAAAGACGGTCTTCTTGTTCTCCATATTTCCAACCGTTTTGTGGACCTGGCTCCCATACTGACCTCTGCAGCACACGAGCTTGGGGTTTCTATTCTTCAAAAAGAAGGTCGTGTGACAGCTGAAGAATTTGAGGCCCAGAAATTTCCTTCAACTGTTGTGGTTCTTGGCCGCGAGAAAGAAGATCTTGACCAGTTGACGGCCCTGGAAGGCTGGTATGAGCCGGAATATACCCCTGAAATTGCAGTCTGGACAGATGATTATGCAAACCTTCCCGGTGCCCTTTGGCGAACACTGACAGCTGATGATAAAAAAAAATGAGGCTCCCCACAGCCGGACATTGAGGAGAGTTTTTCATATAGAAGCAGTTTGAAGAAAAGCTATTGGGCCTGTTCCTGATGTTTTTGGCCCTGTAAGTTTGTTCTTAAAAAAACGGGGGTGAAACTCTAAAGCCTGACGGGAACGGCCGACTTTAAAAAGCTTTAAAATTCAGGCAGAAGAGGGCCTGAAACAGAAAAACACCGGTCTTTCTGCCTTAAGGCAAACAGGGTCTTTACAGGGGATTTCAGAAGAGAGAAGGTTTAGCCCGCAGGGGTCATTTTCTCTTTCACATCGCGCTTCAGTTTAAGGGCACGTTTTGAGAGGTTTTCATCTCTGGCTTTGATCAGGAAATTATCCAGTCCGCCTTTATGGTCAACCATACGCAGGGCGGATGTTGAAACACGCAAACGAAAAGAGCGTTCCAGTTTTTCTGACGCCAGGGTTACCTGTTGTAAGTTTGGCAGGAAGCGCCGTTTGGTTTTATTGTTAGCGTGGGAGACATGATTGCCGACCATGGCATGTATACCGGTGAGTTCACAACGACGTGTCATCAAAACTACCCCATTTTATATAAAGTCCGGAAGATGAGAAGCATCTACCTTTCAGGAAAGGCAAAGGCCTTCTGAAAAAGAACGTGGCATACGCTATGAGGGAGGCCACGTCAAGATGATCAGGAGGTTTTTTCCGGTTTGATCTTAAAAAACCTTCACAGGTTTTATTCAAAACCCCTTTAAGATGTCTGAACTTTGTCTTTATAAAACCAGTCCCTGGCTCTTCAGAGTTTCCGTTTTTTTGTTGAGACGGTAAAGCTGAAAACTATCATAAAGAATAAGGAAAGGTGCAATAAATATGGCGAGAGCTCCTGTTACAAGTGAGCCGATAAAATAGACCATACCAAAAGAGGAAAAGGTCATGAAAATATTCATATGCGTGATCCTCTGAAAGGCATCCATAAGCCAGCGAAACCCCCAAAAACCCCAGACAAGAACAGTAAGGGCAAGAAGCATGGTCAGCCAGAAGAGAAGGCCGGATGGGCCCTGATCTGCTGCCAGACGTGAAAACAACATGAGAAGAAGGATGCCTGAAAAAATAATGCCATTAAAAATCAGGCGTTTTTTCAGCTCACCCTTACGCTCTGTGAGATAGTCACCAATACAGGCATCACAAACCGGAGTTTCATATTTCCTGCTGCATTCAGCACAAAGTCCCTTAGAGCAATCTCCGCATGTGGCGACAGCATCCATGTCGGGATGTGTATAACATTTCATGAGCTTTTTTCCCTGATCTATAGCCCCAAAACCCGTGTTGATATAAAAATATCACACCTATTGTTTTTGTATGATATTGTCCGGAGCCAGACTTATAACTGAGGCAAAATATAAATATTAAGAATATAATAAGCAACCCCGTTTTTGACTGTGGGCGATCTGGTTGCTGAGGCCTGTCAGAATGTAGCTCTGACACCTGAAATTATGAGGATTTCGTTAGCTTTTATCTCCTCTGGCCAGAAACTGGCAATATGAACAGAAGCTCTGTCAGGCTGTGCAGATCTTTGTTGAAATAAAAAGCTGAAGCACAAATGGGGGTAGTTTTGTGGTGGTGTGTATGAGAAAAGCTTTGCCACAAAAACATCATATTTAAAATTATTTTCTCTTAAATACATTTAAAAAATGATATAAACCCCTGCAAACCTTTTCAAAAAAGATGTGTGCAGAGGGAAATTCTATTTTATGATGAAGAAAATTATATGGCTTTTAAGCCTTTCTGCCCTCACTCTTTCTTCCCTGAGTTTTGCCCGGCAGGCCGACCAGCAGGAAGGGGCATCTGTACCACCGACAAAGCCCCCGGCCCCTGTTAAGGACATCGTCCTGTCTTACAAAGGGTATTTTTTAGGGCTGCCCATGCTCTCCAACAGGGTTTCTGTCACGCAAACACCGCACACCTATCACATGCAGGCGGATTTTCAGACATCTGGTCTGGCAGCCTGGTTTAAAAAAAACCATATTCAGGCAAAAGCGTCTGGTAGGTGGATGCAAAAGCCCGGAACAGGCTTTCTGAGGCCCCGGCCTGAAAGCTATCACCATGTTAATCTGGCCAGCAGGAAAAACCGCCATGTGGGTATTGTCTTTACCAGAGAAGGGGCCCGGCCTGATATTCGCCCCCCTTTTGGCAGTCAGGGAGATCCCCCCCCAACCCCTGAACAATTGCGTACTGTGCTGGATCCTTTAAGTGCCATGCTGGCCCTTATACATGGCGGGGCAGGGACTATAGCATCACCCTGTCAGGGATTTCTCAGGGTTTTTGATGGCAAACAACGTTATGATTTAAGCTTTGTTGAAAAAGGATGGGAACAGATCCGTGTGAAAGCCTATAAGGGGAAAGCTCTTCACTGTTATGTCTATTATCATCCTGTGGCAGGTTTTGATCCTGAGGATCTTGCAGACAAAGAAACCTATGAGAAACCAATCCATGTATGGCTTAAGCCTTTTGAGGGGGGAGCGCTCTATCTTCCTGTCAAATTTCAAATCCGTTTGAAGGGATGGACCGGGATCGTAGAGGCCCAAACGCTCTCCGTAAAAATGGGTGGGGAGGCAGGGTGAGGCTCCTCAGTCTTCTTCTCCTTCTCCTGCCCCAGACTGTTTTTGCTCAGATTCCTGACAGAGGTGAAGCAAAAATTTCTTTGTCTGAAATGAGCAGGGTGGGTGAGGTCGCAGAGGTTTTAAGAGGAAACAGCTTTGTCCTCAAAGACGGGGAGGAGGTTGTCTTAGCAGATCTTGGGGCCCCTTTTGCAGGAGAGCCTCTTTTTCAGGAAGCCAGAGCAGCCCTTACAATACTGTTGAGGGGACGCAGGCTGCACCTTCTTCCGGATCCTGTCACCCCCCGGGATCGTTATGGGCGCCTGCGGGCCTGTGTCGAGGTGCAGGAGAAAGAGGGGCAGACTGTTTTTTGGGTCCGGCATAAGCTTTTAGAACAGGGCTGGGCTTATCTTTATACGCATCAGGATCAACACCCTCTCACACGACAATATAAAGAAAGGCTCTCCAGGCTTGAAGAGACAGCACGCAGGGCACAGAAAGGTTTATGGGGCCATCAGGCCTATCAGGGACGCAGAGCCTCCATGCCCGGGACCCTGATGGATGATCATGGACGTTTTGTGTTTGTCGAGGGGATCATCAAAAAAGTTTCTCTTATTCGTGGCCGTCTTTATCTTAATTTTGGGGAGGAGTATCGCACAGATTTCACTCTGGTCATCGAGAAAAAAAATCTTAAAAGCTTTGAAAAGGCAGGTTTTGCTCCCTTTCACAACCTTCAGGGCAAAAGGGTGCGCGCCCGTGGTGTGCTTGAGATTTGGAATGGCCCCCTCATCCGTCCTGAACACCCGGATCGTCTTGAAGTTCTGGAGAGTTTTTAACAAAAATTTCAAACCTCTTTTCCCTTTTTAAAAACAGCTCTGATTTATCGAAGCCTTCTGAGAAGTTTCGGGGGGCTTTCTGGCCCGTTGTCAAAGGCATGAAGGCTTTGTGCATCCCAAAAGCAAGGAGAGATCACAAGGCCATACAGTCTGCTCTGTCCCGGGCTTTTTCTTCCCCCTAAAAACGCTGCGGCGTATCCATGTCTTCAGGTTTTAATAAATGAGGGACAGAAAAGCCGGGCACAGGCCTTGAATATCCTACAGTTTTCCAGCAAACTCCCAGAAAACCCTAAGTCTCAAAAAAAGACTGAACATGAGACCTGTCTTAACATAAGGATAAGAAGCATGCCCTCTCAGGCGCGCGTTTTTATTGTTGCGGGATCAGATTCCGGTGGTGGTGCGGGCCTTCAGGCCGATATGAAAACGGTCACCGCCCTTGGTGGCTTTGCGGCAACAGCTGTGACAGCAGTAACGGTACAAAATACGCTGGATGTTCTGGCTGTCCACCCTGTCCCTGTGGAGCTTGTCTGTACCCAGATTAAAGCGGTTCTCTCCGATCTTGGGGCGGATATTATCAAACTGGGCATGTTGGGATCCGCGCACCATGTTGAGGTTGTGTCTGAAGCTCTGGCCTGTCAGGGACAAAACCTTCCCCGGGTGGTGGATCCTGTCATGATAGCCAAAGGTGGTGCCCCTTTGTTAGAATCAGACGCTATAGAGGCTCTGAAACACCATCTTATTCCTCAGGCCGCGCTGCTCACCCCCAATGCACCGGAAGCGGCCTGTTTAACAGGCATAGAGGTTACAAACCCTGATCAGGCACGCCGGGCGGGGGAAGCTTTGCTCCATCAGGGGGCGCAGGCTGTTCTGATGAAGGGGGGGCATTTTGAAAGTGAGACCATCACAGACCTTCTCCTGACGCCTGAAGACGAGCATGTTTTCGAAGGTCCCCGCCTGAACACCAGACATACACATGGCACGGGATGCACGCTGGCTTCGGCCTGTGCTGTGGGGCTTGCTCAGGGCCTCAGTCTTCCAAAAGCTGTGGCGCGGGCGCATTATTATGTACAGGAAGCCATCCGGCAGGCCCCGGGGTTCGGCGGGGGGCATGGCCCCCTTAACCATGCCTGGCCAGTTTTAACAGATAACAAGGATCTTGTATCATGAAACCCCTGAATATTATCCAGATAGACGCTTTTTCAGATCAGGTGTTCCGGGGTAACCCTGCGGCGGTTGTACCGCTTGAGGCCTGGCTGCCTGATGAGATGATGCAGGCGATTGCTCAGGAAAACAATCTGTCTGAGACCGCTTTTTTTGTCCCTGAGGCAGGAGATCCTGCCCGTTTTTCCCTGCGCTGGTTTACACCTGTGGCCGAGGTTCAGCTTTGTGGTCATGCCACGCTGGCCTCGGGCGCTTTTGTTCTGCAGTCTCTGCGTCCTGATTTACAAAGCGTGGTCTTTGACACCCGTTCTGGTCCGCTGGAGGTGTCACGCGGTTCTGAGGGCCGGTTTTCTGTCCGCCTGCCGTGCCCTAAAAGCCCCCGTGCACCATGGACACCACCACAGGATCTGGAGACAGTTTTACGGGCCCCCATCACAGACGCTTTTTTGGGGAATAAACCTGTCGTTGTTTTAGAAAAGGCTCAGCATGTGCGTCGTCTTTCTTCTTCTGAAGGGGCTGAAGCCGCACGCCATGTCAAAGGGGCTGGGGGATGTGACAGCATGCTGCTGATAACAGCCGCGGGAGATCCTGCTGACAGGGCGGCTCACTTTGTTCATCGCTTCTTTTACCCTGCCAAAGGGATTGAAGAGGATCCCGTGACAGGCTCAGCGTTTACAGATCTTGTCCCATACTGGGCCGAAAAGCTGGGGCTAGCAGATGGTCAGGTCACAGGCTTTCAGGCCAGCGCACGCGGTGGTCCCGTCACCTGCCAGCTCGATGAAACCCATGTCACGCTCATCAATGTCCCTGCGAAGGTGTATATGGAAGGGGTTCTTTACCTTCCGGCTGCGGGGGGTACCTGAAGGTCCCATGTTGTAGAAAAAAGAGAGCTTGCGCCATAGCTTCTTTGTTGTTCATGATAAAGGTGTGGGTGGCATGTATCGTGATATGATCCTGCATCCCTTCTGTTTTCGTATGTGTGACGGAGACCCTGCCATCATCTTTCCCCGGGATGAGAAGAGATCCAAAAGGATCCAGAGATCGATCCCCTGCGATAATGCCCAGCTCATACTCAACGGGGAAGCCTTTTTGCCCTTCCGTTCCAAGTTCCTGCCCGGCGGGCCCATACAGGAACTGATAAGGACCGTTCAGATAAGTTTTCAGAAAATCAGCCACCTCACTGCCCTGACTGGGTGGGGCCAGCATCACAACACGCCCCACAGAAGGAGGGCGATAGCGATAAAGAAGCCGTCTGACCACCAGACCCCCCATGGAGTGGGTGATAAAATGGATCGCTCTTGTCTCATCTTTTATTCTGGCGCTGATCTGGTCATGGACAAGGGAGGCAAGGGTCTCAAGATCATAGTTTGTTGAGGGATAGGTGATGTTGAGAACTTCATAACCTGCCTTCCCCAAAAACACGTCCAGCTTTTTCATGGATGCCCCCGTTCGGGCAATGCCATGGAGCAAAACGACATAATCAGCTTTTGGGGTTTTCATAAATGTGTCTGCAGGGACCACCCCTTTCACCTCCCCTATGCAAAACAGGATGAAGAAAAAGGGCAGAAATTTTCCTCCCACCTGATCTCCTTACACAACATGCTAAAAACCCGGGAAAGAAGAGACATAACAAACCCCGGATCATGTCTGTGCCGGAGTATTCTACAAAATTTTTGCCCTCATGTCTCTAAATTTTTAAGTATTCTTTTCATGGAGTCAAAGGCTTTTGTTCTGTGGGAGAGGGGATTTTTTTCTTCCGGGCTCATCTCTCCAAAAGTTTTTATATGGTTGAGTGGCCGGAACATGGGGTCATAGCCAAAGCCCTTCTCCCCCCGGGGTGGCCAGACTATATGGCCCTGTGCTTTGCCCTCGGCAATTTTCTCTTCCCCTGAGGGTAAAACCAGAGCTAAAGCACAGACAAAATGTGCTCCGCGTTCTGCCCGTCCGCTGTTTTCCACAGCTTCCCAGACGCGCTTCATCGCTTTTTTAAAATCACGTTCAGGTCCCCCCCAGCGTGCGGAGAAAATACCCGGTTGCCCGTTAAGAGCCTCTACAGAGAAACCGGAATCATCTGCCAGAGCAGGAAACCCCGAAGCTCTGGCCGCAGCGCGGGCTTTAAGCAGAGCATTATCAATAAAGCTTTCCCCTGTCTCCTCTGGCTCTTCAAGGTTTAAATCTCTGGCCCCTAAAAGCCTGAAGGCATAAGGGGTAACAAGACTACGTATTTCTTCTAATTTTCCCTCATTATGTGTCGCAAGAACAAGAGTTTTGGTCATATTTTTTGCCTTTTTACCGAGGGTGATCAAAGAGATGTATCTGAACTGAAAGATCACAGTCCTGTGGCTTTAAAATTTTTCAGGGTGGGTGATCTTGACTGTTTTTCAGGAAAGTTTTATTGTTTTAAGGTAAGTTTTGGTGCTCTTGAGGAAGGAGCGAAAATAAATCTAACCCGGAAAGCAGCTTCTGGTCCAGCCCTGATGGTTTTTTCCTGTTTTTATGGGTGTGTTTTATTCACCTAGTATTCACCATATTGTACCATGCTCATCCCTGCTCTTAGGGGTGCTGATAACAAAGAGCTTACTCTAAAGCCATGAAAGATATAATAATGAAGCCTTTTCTCTCCTTTCTTCTGATCCTTTTATATGCTGTCTGGCTGTTAGGCTGGATCTTTTCGGGTCTGATAATTTTTGGCATTGTTCTCTGGGTCCTGCATGCTGTGGGTTTTGTTCCCCTGAACCAGATTTCGGAATCGTATTTTGGCTTTTCCTCTTCAGTTTTTTCCAGCCTTATTACCCTGATAGGCCTTATGGTGGGTCTTGGGTTTTCTCTTGTCCTTGTTTTGGTGACACAGTATTTGCGGGGCATTTGTCGAAGCCTTAGGCAGGGGGATCCTTTTATTCCTCGGAATGCACGGCGTCTGCGTGGCATCTGGGTCAGCATTCTGGTGTTTGAGGTGGTACGCTATGGGGCTCATTTTGTGGTTAGCTGGGCTATTCAACAGGGGTATTTTTCTGCACAGGTAACAGGTCTCAGCTTTGCCCTGTCTCCCTGGATTGCCATTTTGGCCCTTATGGTTCTTGCTGAAGTTTTTGAGGAGGGAACGCGACTTCGTCAGGAACAGAAATGGACAATATAAGGCGGTATGCATGGCTATTCGTGTAAAGCTTGATCATATGTTGTTAGAGCGGCGTATGTCGCTGACAGAACTGGGAGATCGTGTGGGGATCACTCTTGCGAATTTATCTGTTTTAAAAACAGGGAAAGCCCGCGCGATACGTTTTACGACTCTGGAAGCTCTGTGCCGTGAGCTTCAGTGTCAGCCCGGCGATCTTCTGGTTTATGAAGAGGAAAACAGGGAGAAGGAAAAGAGCTCTCAATAACCCATAAGATTATATTTCAGACGATATGCTCTGAAATCAGGGCTTTCATACAAAGAGAAATAGCTTTTAAGCTTCTCCCCCCTCTTTTCTTTATGGGACCACTGTTACAAAGGGTGCCGATTATATAAGAGTGATGGGCGGGGCCATATGTGTGAGGACCTCTTCAGGTTTTGACGTTTTGTTTCTGAGGGCAGGTTTTCCACTTGCTATGGACCTGTTTTTAGAGAATAACCCGGCTTTTCTGCAAAGCCTGTCCGGATAAAACTTGCTCTTCTCTCCTGCTGCTTTATGCTAGAGAAGCAGGGGCGTCAAAGCTCTGTATAAGGTCTTTTCCAGGTTTTAGATATGCAAATGCAGAAGTTTTGGGATGTTATTGTTCTTGGCGGTGGACATGCGGGGTGTGAAGCTGCCGCGGCGGCTGCACGTTATGGTGCCAGAACACTTCTCATCACCATGAAAAAAGACACTGTTGGTGCTATGTCGTGTAACCCTGCTATCGGGGGTGTGGGCAAAGGCCATCTTGTTCGCGAAATTGACGCTCTTGATGGTGTGATGGGGCGTGTGGCTGATGCGTCTGGCATACAGTTTCGGGTGTTGAACCGGCGGAAAGGCCCGGCTGTTCACGGGCCACGCACACAATCCGACCGCGGTTTGTATAAAAGTGCTTTGCAAAACATATTAGCAGACGTTTCCAACCTTACCCTTAAGGAAGACCATATTGAGGATCTGATCCAGGAAAATGGACGTATTACCGGGGTTAAAAGTTCAAAGGGCTGTGTTTATCATGCCGGAGCTGTGGTGATCACGACGGGGACATTTTTACGTGGTATTATCCATATTGGTGAGAAAACATATGCTGGTGGGCGGCGCGGGGATCCTCCCGCCCTTGCCCTTGCTCAGAGACTTTATGATCTTGGCCTTAAAATGGGTCGTTTGAAAACGGGGACACCGCCGCGCCTTTGGCGGGACAGTCTTGACTGGGAGTCTCTGCCTCAACAAAAAGCCGATGATAATCCGGTGGCTTTTTCCTTTCTTACCAAAGCTATCACGCTTCCGCAGATCTCCTGTGCCTTAACCCACACAACGGAGGCAACACATCACCTTATCGGGCATAACCTTCAACAATCGTCTGTCTATAGCGGCGCTGTCACAAGTCGTGGGCCCCGTTATTGTCCGTCTATAGAAGATAAAGTACATCGTTTTCCTGACCGGTCGCGCCATCAGGTCTTTCTGGAACCTGAAGGGCTTAACAGTCCTCTTGTTTATCCCAATGGGATTTCAACATCTTTGCCAGAAAATATACAGGAAGCTTTCTTAAAGACACTTCCCGGACTGGAACGGGTCCGTATTCAAACCTATGGCTATGCCATTGAATATGACTATGTTGATCCGCGCTCTTTATGGCCAGGCCTTGAGGTTAAAACCTGCCCGGGGCTTTTTCTTGCAGGCCAGATCAATGGGACAACAGGGTATGAAGAGGCCGCAGCCCAGGGCTTAATAGCCGGCCTGAATGCCGCACGGACAGCCGGGGGCGGGGAAGCGGTCTGGCCCGATCGTACACAAAGCTATATTGGTGTTTTGCTGGATGATCTGACGACCCATGGTGTCAGTGAACCTTATCGCATGTTCACCTCACGGGCTGAATATCGTCTTTTCCTGCGTGCTGATAATGCGGATCAACGCCTGACTCCCTGGGGGGAAAGCATGGGCTGTGTTGGGTCTTTGCGTCGGCAGGTTTTCGCTCAAAAACAAAGAGAGCTTGAGCGTGCCAGACATGAGGTGGAGGCTCTAACCCTCACCTCAGGAGAGGCGCAAAAAGCAGGCCTGCCCGTCAATCAGGATGGGGGACGTCGAAGCTTTATGGATCTTTTAGGGTATGCCAGCATAGATTTTGATGATTTAGCGCAGATATGGCCCCATATTCGCACATGGAGACAGGACGTTCAGGAACAGATTGAAACAGAAGCCCGGTATCGTTTTTATATGGAACGTCAGAGAGCGGATATTGCTGCTTTTCAAAAAGATGAGTCTGTTCATCTGCCAGAAGATATAGATTTCTCCAGGGTTGATGGTCTTTCTAACGAAGTTCAGGAAAAACTGACCGCAGGACGTCCTGCAACACTCGGGCAGGCAGGTCGTCTGGAAGGCGTAACCCCAGGTGCTCTGACGGCTCTTCTTATGCATTTGCGACGCTCTTCCACCATACGCTCAAAGAGCAGATAACTCCTTTATGGGATGATGGTAAGGGCAGCTCTTCCTTCTACAGGCAGGTGAGGCCTGCCTCCTCGCCATCAACCGGGTTTATAAGGACTACATCAATATTAACACGTCACACATGGGCATGGGGGAAGGTGATATGTGCTATGCCCGCAGGGGCGGGGTATGCTCTGTCAGGACAGAGATCTGTCGCTTAAGCCCCGGGTTTAAAAACCACACATTTTATCTTACTATCATACCAGAAAGCTTTCAGCCCAGAAAGCTTTCAGCATGGCCTCCAAAACAAAGAGAAACATTCTTTAAAAAGGAATGTTTCTTTTACATTTTTCATATGCCATAATGGAAAATACTTTCCTGAACAGTAGAGTATATGTGGTATGACCTGGTTTGATATTGCTGTTCTTTTTGTGACTGGTTTTTCTACCCTTATAGCTTTTATGCGTGGTTTTTCACGTGAACTGGCGTCCATTTTTACGTTTCTTACAGCCAGTGCAGGTACTCTGTGGGCTTTTGGTCATTTCCGTGATATGGCACGCACGATGATAGAAAAAGGTTGGCTGGCGGATCTTGTTGTGCTGATTGTTCCTTTTCTTCTGCTTTATGCTGTGTCTGGTTTTTTCTTTCATCGCTGGGCCAAGTTTTTCTCCCGGCGCGAAAAGAGGAACTCCCCTTTTTTCTTTGATCGCCTGCTTGGGGGGGTGTTTGGCTTTTGCCGTGGTGTCCTGACACTTGCTCTTGCTTTTGTGGTGTATGATATGATGGTCTCACCTGAACATAGCCCTGAAATTCTCGACCGTTCTGTGACCTATCCTTATATCAGGGATGCAGCTGATCTGGTTAAGCCTTTTGTCCCGGATCAGGAAAGTTTAAAAAAGAGATTGGATATATTGAAGGAGCCTCCATCATGATACCAGAACAAGCCTCACCTCTTTTGCAGGACGCACAGGATGGCTTACGGGATAAATGTGGTGTTTTCGGTATTTTCGGGGCAGAGGAAGCCGCGGTGCTGACCGCCCTTGGACTTCATGCTCTTCAGCACAGGGGGCAGGAGGCCTGTGGCATTGCCTCTTATGAGAATGGGCGTTTTTATAACGAGCGTCATCTGGGTCTTGTGGGTGACAATTTTACAGGGGCGGATCTTCCGTCACGCCTTCCCGGGGTGAGTGCTGTTGGCCATGTACGTTATTCTACACAGGGAGAGACGATTCTACGCAATGCACACCCTTTGTTTGCGGATCTGTCTGCCGGGGGATTTGCCGTGGCCCATAACGGAAATCTGACCAATGCGCGGAGTCTGCGTCAGGATCTTGTTAAGGAAGGGGCTTTATTTCAGTCAACCAATGACACGGAAGTGCTGCTCCATCTTGTTGCCCGTTCAAAAGCCAGCCGGTTTGCCGATCGTTTTGTGGAGGCTTTAAAACAGGTTGAGGGAGCCTATGCCTTTGTGGGATTAACCAATAAAAAGCTTATCGGGGCCCGTGATCCTCTGGGCATTCGCCCTCTTGTCCTTGGGGAGCTTGATGGGGCAATGATCCTGGCCTCAGAAACATGTGCCTTAGATATGATAGGGGCCCGGTATACACGTGATGTTGAGCCCGGTGAGGTCGTTATTATTGACCAGTCCGGCGTGAGAAGTTTGAAACCTTTTCCTCATGCCCGCCTTCGGCCGTGTATTTTTGAATTTGTCTATTTCTCCCGCCCTGACAGCCTTGTCCGCGGTCAGAGCATTTATGAGGTCCGCAAACGTATGGGAGAAAGGCTTGCCAGAGAACACCCTCTTCAGGCTGATCTTGTCGTGCCTGTCCCTGATTCAGGGGTTCCTGCTGCTTTGGGCTATGCGCAGGCTTCAGGTCTTCCCTTTGAGCTTGGGATCATCCGCAATCATTATGTTGGCAGAACCTTTATTGAGCCGACGCAGCAAATTCGCAATATGGGGGTACGTCTCAAACATTCGGCTAACCGCTCCCAGATTGAAGGCAAGCGGGTTGTTCTGGTCGATGATTCTATTGTTCGTGGGACGACATCGCGCAAGATTGTGCGTATGGTGCGTGATGCAGGGGCGCGTGAGGTCCATTTACTCTCAGCCAGCCCCCCTATAACCTGGCCTGATTTTTATGGTATTGATATGCCTGATCGTGAACAGTTACTGGCAGCCAATCATAGCCTTGAAGAGATGCGTGTGCTTGTTGAGGCAGACAGTCTCGGTTTTCTCTCCCTTGAAGGTCTTTACAACGCTCTGGGAGAGACAAAACGTGATGATGACGCTCCCCAGTATACGGATCATTGCTTCACAGGGGAGTATCCAACGCGACTTGTGGATTATGACCATGATCATGCCAACAAAAATCCGCAGCTTTCCCTGCTTGTGGAGGTGGCATGACGGTAAAGACAGAACAACGTATCGCTTTGGTGACCGGGGCGTCACGGGGGCTTGGTTTTGCGGCCGCCAGGGCCCTTGCTGCCGAAGGGGCTCATATTCTGGCTGTTGCACGGACCCAGGGCGGTCTTGAGGCTTTGGATGATGCCATTCGTGCCGAAGGGGGAAGCGCCAGCCTTATTCCCGCGGATCTTCACGATATTGCGGGTATTCAGCGGCTTAGCACTGTTGTGCAGTCACGCTGGGGCCGTCTTGATGTTCTTGTGGCCAGTGCTGGTGTTCTGGGGCCCCTTACACCTACAACCCAGATAACAACGAAGGAAATGGCTGATGTTTTCACAGTGAATACCCTGGCCAATCATGCTCTCCTGGCTAATTTTGAGCCTTTGCTGCGTGCGGCCCCCCGGCCACGTGCTGTGTTTGTGACCTCTGGCGCCCCCCGCTCTCTCAGACCTTTTTTCTCTGCTTATGCAGCGTCCAAGGCGGCTCTTGAGGCCATGGTGCTTTGTTATGCAAGAGAAATCGCTCATACGCCCTTAAAAGTTAATCTGCTGGACCCGGGCCCTGTGGCGACGGCCATGCGCAAACAGGCTGTTCCGGGAGAAGATCAGAGCACCCTGCCGCAGGCTGAAGACTTAGCCCCTGTATTTCTTGAGCTGACCTCTGAAACGTGCGACAAACATGGTGAACTTATAAAGTTTCAAAATAAAGTGTAAGTAAAACTAAGAATTTTCTCAACTATTTTATGACATAGTCTTTTATATGTTTCCAATACATATGAAAGATTCTCCTCATGAAATATGTCAGACAGATTCTTTGCTTTGCTCTTACTTTGATGGCAAGCCTGAATAATGTTGTAGCTGCGGATCCCAAAACACAAAAAACACTTTACCTTACTTTTGATGATGGCCCTCTTTTGGGGACAGAAAACGTTATTGATACCCTGAATGCTGAGAATGTTCAGGCCACTATGTTTATGGTTGGGCTTCATGCTGAGGCCAGCCCCTATTTTATGGGCCTTGTGAAGAAAGCTAAGGCGAGCTCTGTGATTGAGGTTGCCAATCACAGCTATTCCCATGCTTATGATCATTATCGTCATTTCTATCGTGATGCTGAAGCTGTGGTGAAGGATATAGAACGCAATGCACGTGTTTTAGGCCTTACCGACCACCCCGGGCATGTTCGTCTCCCCGGGCGTGATGTGTTTCGTATGCCTGGTCTGTCACGTGATGATCCTTTTATTACAAAGTCAGAAGACAGAATTGAAACTATTGATGATGATGATGTCTATAAGGCTGGCTTTTATCTCTATGGTTGGGATTTGGAGTGGGCCCATGAGACAACAGGGCGTCCCATTCAAAGTGTTGAACATCTTCTTAAAGAGATTGAAGAACGTTTTGCAAAAGGGGACACCGTTAAGCCTGACAAACTTATTCTTCTTATGCATGATGAAATGTTTCGCGATGTTTTTGACGGAAAAGAGAAGCTTAAAGCGTTAATTGCCGGGCTTAAAAAAGCAGGCTATCGCTTCGATACGATTAAGAACTATTAGGGAAATAAAGAATTATGGCACTTTGCTACGGGCTCTTTTTAAAAAGTCAGGGGGAGTGGGTTTCAAGAAAGGTCGGCAATAAAGGGAGATGTGAAAACACGTTTTTTCTTAGCCCTTCGGACCAGACTGTTCAGGACTGTCATAAAGCTTTTTTTATCCATGGGCATGGCCTGTGTGATAAAAAGCCTTCAGTCTTCCTCCTGTCGTCTCTGTTTCTTTTCTGCCTTACGGCGGCGCAGATTGTCGCGCAGGGCTGACGAAAGCCGTTCTTTACGTGTGGGTTCAGAAGGTTTTTCACCTGAAGTTTTGTTTTTTGTGTCTGTTGTCATGATATTATGCTGATTTTTTAAAAAAGATGGGGGCGGCCTCTTTTCATCCCCCTTTATCTGAGGTATAGCGCTTCTCACCTGAAAGTGACAAGCCCCGTGCCAGGAACGGTCTTTATGCTGCCGTAGCTCAGGGGTAGAGCACTCCCTTGGTATTTTTTGCCCCCCCGTCGGGAAACCGTCGGGTGCGCACCGCTCAAATTCGGGGAAACCGCACCGGCTTTTGCCGACGGCAATCCCGAGCCAAGCCTGGTTTTGATCAAAGCTCACCAAGCTCTGATGGGGTCAGGAAGGTGTAGAGGCCAGACGGGCGGCACCTAAAGGTTTTTGCTCTTCAGAGTTTTGTCTTTGAGGAACGACTTAAGGTGAAGGGATGGTCCAGCGCGCAAACTTCCTTTTTGAAGAGGGGAGGTCGTGAAAGCGATGGCGGGATGAAGGGAGAGGTCGAGAGTTCAAATCTCTCCGGCAGCACCATTTTTTATATGCTTCCCCCCAAAAGGGAAGAAAGACACAGAGCCATCACTTTAAAAGTTTGTCCAGTATGTTGCGGGCCTCTTTCCCATAGCGGGGGTTGTGAAGGGCATAGGCTACAAAAGCTTCCAAATAACCAAGCTTGCTGCCGCAGTCGTAAGAGCGTCCTTCATAGCGATAGGCATAAAAAGCCTGATCCTGACGCAAGCGGGCCATAGCATCTGTTAACTGAATTTCTCCTCCGGCACCGCGGGCCTGTTTCCCGAGAATATCAAAAATCTCAGGCTGCAGAATATAGCGCCCCGTAATAGCCAGATGTGAAGGGGTTGCGTCTCTGGAGGGTTTTTCAACCATGTCTTTGATTTTAAGAACACGCTCTGAAATCGTCTTATCTTTTTCAAAGCTCTGGCCGTTTTCAAAAGACTGGGCCGGGTCTATGATGCCATATTTCTCTACATCTTCAGGGGGCACTTCTTCAACAGCGAGAAGATTGCCGCCCGTCTTCTCATAAGCTTTTTGCATTTGCGCGAGACAGGACGGAGAGGCCTGAATGGGGACATCGGGAAGCAGGACAGCAAAAGGTTCCTCCCCAATAATATCACGGGCGCACCAGATGGCATGCCCTAAACCTGCGGGGACCTGTTGTCGAACAAAGCTCATACTCCCCGGGGGAAGAAGGGGTTCTGTGATGGCCTCCAGCAGATCCTGTTTGCCCCGTTCTGCAAGAGAGGTCTCAAGCTCAAAAGCATGATCAAAATAGTCCTCAATGACGCCTTTATTGCGCCCTGTCACAAACACAAAATGCTCGATACCAGCCTCAACAGCTTCTCGGACATTATAATGCAGGACAGGCATATCAAAAACGGGCAGCATCTCCTTAGGGATACTTTTGCTGGCAGGCAAAACACGCGCGCCAAAACCTGCAACAGGCAGGACAGCTTTACGAACAGATGGCATGACCACAAACCTCCCAAAATTTTGCAATATAAAGGTGAAAACCCATACCCTCAAAAAATATAAGTTTTCCATAATCTTTCTTCTTAGCAGGACGGCCTGCTTTATAAAAGAAACTCACGGAGATGAAAAGGTTTCATGAAGGTGTGAAGAAAGAAAGCAGACTTAGCTGAAAAAAATGCGCCTCCGGCCCCTGTGTAGCGACATGTCTGAAAGGGTTAAGAAAAGGCGTATTTTTTGCGGTCTTTCTCCTTCTGTGAACAGGACATGTGCTCTGATTTTGGATGTGAAGACCCATAAAGATGGCCTGCCTGTGCCAGGTGGAGAGAGGCATATGAGCCCTTCCAGAATGCGGTCAAGCCTCCCCCCTGTTCAGTTTTTTGCGAAACAGACGCCATAAATTGCGCCATCCCCCTGATCCTAAAATACTATACTTAAATGAAAAACTCGCCAGAGCCAGAATGCCCCCTATGGAAAGAGCAAGGAGAACAGTCGTCACAAGAATTTCCCAGAGGGGGACCCCGCCCTCTATCAAACGCGCCATCATGATAAAGGGTGTAAAAAGGGGAATCCAGGACAAAACACGCATAAACATACCATCAGAGCCTGTCATCATCATATAGGTGAGGAAAAGAGGGAGCATGGTCAGAAAAGGACTTAGAAAAGTTTGTGCTTCCTGATTGGTATCACACTGTGCACCTATGGATAAAAACAAAGCGCCATAAAGAATATACCCTAAAACAAAATAAAGCAGACTTAAAAGAATAAAACCGGGCTCGATAAGGGAATCAAATGGAAGAGCAGCTTTAAGATCTGCAAAGGATTTAAGGGATTCTTGTGAGGAAAGAAAAGAAGAAGAATCAAAACTTATCAACGTACCCCCTATGATAACAATCATCACAGAAAACAGGGTAAACGTCAAAAATAAGGCCGTTCCAACGACAAAAATAACCCCAAAAAGTTTGCCATACAGAATGTCTGTAAAACGCGCAGAAGAGAGCAAAAGCTCCATGATTTTGGCATTTTTTTCTTCGATAACGCTTGTGAGCAAAAGACTGGCCGCGGCAAGAATAAGCACACAAAGCGCGATAGAGGGAAGAGCGGAAATAAAAGGAATTTTACTTTTCTGAGCTTTCCCTTCTTCTTTTGTACCATAATCTCCTATTTGATACGAGACAAGCTTTGGGGCCTTGTCTTTAATATTTTTACTATCTTCAGCTTTAATAGAAAACTGTTCAAGAAAGCGATCATAGTCCGCTTTTACAAGGTTTTGATCGATAAAAGTTTTGAAAATCTGATCTGCTGGTTTTTCCCCCCAATAGGCAACCTGGATCCCGCCTTCTTCATGTTTATCAATCATAATAAGAGCATCGAGTTTTTCAGGACCATGCCGTGTGTTTATCTGCTTTTCACCTTTAAGATATGGGATCAAATCATCCAAAGTCTCCGCAGGTGCCGGGACAAGGTGAAAACGGGGATACTTGTTCAGGAAAGGTGCAAGCTCAGCTTCATAAACCCCTGTCTTATCCACAAGGGCAAGATGGGGAGATGATGACCCGCCCATATATCCTACAGACATACCAAGAAGCACAATGGCAGGCAGAGAAAAAATACTCAGCCAAAACCCCCAGGATCTCACATAGGTCAGATATTCCCGCTGTGCCAGAAGGAAAATACGTCTTATCATCACCTCATCTCCTTTTCCTGGCCCTTAGCCTGATGAATAAGGTGGAGAAAAGCGTCATGTAAATGTGCCTTATCCATCCGGAAATGGCGCAGTTTTACACCTTTCTCAACACATAAACGCAACATATCATCGGCGCTGACATCAGGTTTAAGGGTCAGACGCCAGAAATTTTCTTCTTTTTCCTCCTGACGCGCACTGATAAGGGCATCAAGCCCTTCCGGAAGGGTCCCTGTCTCTGTGGCCAGCCAGATATGCTGAGGCACCTGCCCAAGGGCTTCTTCCATGCTGCCATCAAAGATTTTATGCCCCTCATGAAGCATAACAAGATGATCACATAAGCGTTCTGCATGTTCCATGACATGGGTGGAAAACAGGAGTGTGCGGCCCTGACGGATTTGTTCCCGCAAAAGGTCTTCCAGAAAATTCTGGTTGAGGGGATCAAGCCCGGAAAAAGGCTCATCAAGAATAAGAAAATCAGGTTCATGCGCCAGAATAGAGGCAAGCTGGACCTTTTGCGCCATGCCCTTGGAAAGCTGTTTGATGGTTTTCCGGGCGGCTTCAGTTAGTCCCAAACCCTCAAGGAGGGTATCAGCGCGCCGTCTTGCCTCAGATCCAGGGACACCTTTAAGACGTGCGAAAAAGCAAATGGCATCACGGGCTGTCATTTTCCGATAAAGGCCCCGTTCCTCAGGGAGGAAGCCAAGGCGTGGAAAAAGACGGGTATCAGGTGTCTGGCCAAAAACCTCTATTCTACCCTCATCAGGTTTAAGAATACCTAACATCATACGCAGGCTTGTTGTTTTCCCTGAGCCATTTTGTCCTAAAAAACCACACACTTCATGGGAGCTTATGGAAAAACTTAAATCACGTACAGCGGCCTGTGTACCAAAATATTTGCTGACGTGATCCAGGTGTGTAATGAACGCAGACATAAAATTTATCAAAAGCCCTACAGAAAATGGTTTTTACAATCTGCCGCGCTATAAGAGTTTTAAAGACAGATTCTACATCTCTTTGAACTAAACATTAAATTAAAATTAAATACAAGATAAATTTATGGTATTTTTAGGTGTTCATGTTTCGAACACTCAGCTCAGCATAATTTTGAGCATCTCAAAACAGCCATATTTTTTGGGGGACTGCCCTTTGTTTCTTCTTTCTGGACCCGGGGACAATTTTTTCGTTGGGATGTGGGAACACAATGTAAGCTCTGCCCTTCAGGGAGACGGGAACAGGGTTTGTGTCTTTGCAGGCTTTTATTTATAAAGTTATTTTCTCCTTATAAAAGGTTTGCCTGCTTATGAAACAGTCCGGAACAGATATCCAGCCTCTTCCCCGTCTTGTCTTTGAGCCTCCTGTACGTCAGGCGCTTATGGAAGATATGGGATGTGCGGGGGATATCACCTCTTCCCTGGTCTTACCCTCCGATCAGCAGGCCGCTTTTGTGTTTCGTGCGCGCGAAGAGGGGCGTATGGCTGGCATGATGTGTGCTCTTTGTGCATGTGAGCTTGTTGATCCTTCGATAAAGTTTGAGATTTTTGTTCCTGATGGCGCCGATTTTGAAAAAGGGGAAAATCTCGCCAGAATAGAGGGGCCAGCTTCTTCTTTGCTGATGGCTGAGCGAACAGCCCTTAATTTTCTGACGCATTTATGTGGGGTTGCGACCCTGACGCGTTCCTATGTTCAGGCGGTGCAGGGAACACTGGCCCGTATTGCGTCCACGCGTAAGACTTTGCCTGGCCTGCGTGCCCTGCAAAAACATGCTGTGCTTTTAGGGGGGGGGAGCGCCCATCGCTATGGTCTTGGGGATGCCATCCTGATTAAGGATAATCATATTGCTTTGGCGGGCTCTTTTGAAACAGCTCTCTCCCGTGTGCGCATGCGGGCAGGGCATATGACGCGCCTTGCCGTAGAGGTTGATGATCTTGAGGGGTTTGATGAAGCACTTGCCTATGAGCCTGATGTTATTCTTTTAGACAATATGTCGCTTCAGGATCTTCGTGAGGCGGTCAAACGTGCTGCTAACCGTGTTATCCTTGAAGCCTCTGGCGGTGTTAATCCGGACACAGTTCAGGAAATTGCAGAGACCGGTGTTGATGTTATTTCTGTGGGGGCTTTGACGCATTCCGCGCGGGCTCTTGATCTTGGCCTTGACGCTGTGGGCACATAAAAACGCTGACCTCGCAGGAGGGACCGCCTCCTCTTATTTTTTTTTTCTTATGGAAGAGAGACGATCCCACACTCCCTTAACATCTCATCATGACAGATAAGAGGGAAAACCATAAGATAAAGGGAGGTGGCTGTTACGCAGGCTCAGTATTCTGCCGTCTTTCCCTTAAAACCAGGGCTTTGAAGTATAGAAAGAGGACAGTGAAGCTGGAATTGGGAGGCAAACCTTTACGTGCTAAAAATGAACTGTTGTGGAAACATATTTGAAAGAGTCAAATTTATACCCGGAAAAGGCTTCAAATTTTGCCTTCTCTCCGGGCCCTAAATCTGTCACCAGAGCCATAGCACTGCCGTTTTTAATGCCGTCTGTATCATAGGTGTTAAAGGCAATATAAATCATTTGCATCATTTTGTCTGTTTCATTGACAATAAGGCCTGTCACGGAGTCAAAAGCAGGGCCATCTGTTTTTTGACGTTTGAAAGGGTGACTTCTTTATCAGCTGTGATAACGGGAGATGTTTGTGGTGCAGGTGTTGTCTGGAGGGTCTGACCTGCGTTCTCAAAAACATTGTCCCCAGCAAAAGCATGTGAGGAGATGAACAGCACAAGAGGCATCAACAAAAAAAATTTCATAAAGCTTCCCTTTTATTTTTTAAACCGTCTCTCTTCTAAAGGGAGGGGAGATGTACCTGAGCTGAACATCTGAGGACACAGCATAAAAACCGTATCATGTTCATGAAGCTCCGCACTCTATCCTGAAAGAGGGGTGTTCTGAGATAAGGGATTCAGGCATGCTTTAGGTGTGTCTGTCTCAAAAAGTCTGAACACACAGACAGTTTCCAAACCAGACCTCACCTTGCCTGCGGAGAAAACTGATGTCAGGAGGAGGTGCTTCGTGCCTTTTGCCACCCCCGGCCCGGAATATCCGGATTCTTAGCCCTGTCTTTAAGAGGAAAAGTCCTGACGCAGAAGGGCAGAGGCTTTTTCATTATCTCCCAGATAGACCCACCATTGCCCGGAAGACTTCCAGAACAGGGCCGGAACCTCCATATCCCAGCCGGCTTTTTTCATGGCCGTGACCAAACGGTCACGGGCTAGGCGGCCCTGTTCAAGGCAGGCCTCACGCTTTGTGTTGCCCTCAGCAGGGGGGGGGAGATCGGGGCGCTTATAATAGGCTGCGGGGGGCATGGACATCCAGTCTTCATAAAGACTCCATTGTCGTGTGCACGCGAGATGTGCTGCCATAGCACGTTCCCCGGGTGAAGAACGCCGACGCCGTGCATAGACAATCACACGTGTATCCACACCCTTATCATGTAAAGCCGGAAATTCCCTTTTTTTAAAATTAATACAGTCGGGACAGGAGCGAAAGCTCAGCATATAAAGAGGAGGCCCTTTAAGGCCGGGGGAAACCCAGGGGGCTTCTGTAAGAGCTTGCTCAACAAGCTGTGCCGTCTCCTTATCCAAAGCTGCAGGTGTACGTGGCAGTCTGCTGCCCGGGACAGGCGGTCTGTGCGCAAGAAACAAAGCCCCCATCCCCCCTAAGAGAAACGCAAAAAATGCAATAAGAAAAAACCAGGCAGGGCGGTGTATCACAGACATGTTTGAGTCTCCTTGATCATATCCCTCCCCCTATAAAGGGAAGATTTAACTTAAAACTCTCCACTTTTTTTGTAAAGCGAAGCTTTCTTTTAAAAAATCCGGATGTGCTCCCTTTCTCTTGTCTTTCCTGAGAAAAGCTGTATGACTTATTGGGTAAATTCTGATATTTCAGGATCCGGAGACGGTATATAAGCATGCTTTTGTCCATTTTTCTCATCACCTGTAATGAGGAAAAGCGCCTTGCCCGCACGCTTGAGGCTGCTTCTGCTCTGGCGGAGGATATTGTCCTTGTTGACAGCGGAAGCCAGGACAAAACCTTAGAGATTGCCAGCACGTATGGCGCGCGTGTTTTTGACCGTGTATGGGAGGGGTATGGACCCCAGAAACGCTTTGCAGAAGATCAGTGTCACCATGACTGGGTTCTCAATCTTGATGCTGATGAAGTTCTCACCCCTGACCTTATTCAGGAAATCAAAACTCTTTTTGAACAGGGACCACCCCCTTATAAGTTTTACCGCCTGCGTCTTGTAAGTGTTTATCCGCATCAGGACAGGCCGCGCCCTTTTGCTGATTTTCAAAATTGCGTGCGTCTTTATAATCGTCGTTTTGGGCGTTATGCAGACCATCCCACATGGGACAGAGTTGTGCTTCCCCCCAATACACCATCAGGACAGCTCAAAAACAAAGCCTGTCATTACTCTATTCTTGATCTTCATCACTTTATTGATAAGGAAAACCGTTACACAAGTCTTCAGGCGCAAACACAAAAGACAAAGGCGCCTTTTCTTCTCATACTGCGCCTTTGTCTTGAATTTCCTTTCAGTTTTTTAAAAACCTATCTGTTAAGGCGTCATATATTTGGGGGGATGTATGGATTTTGCCTGTCTGTCTCCCATGCCCATGCACGCTTTTCCCGCATTGCGAAAATGTGGGAACATCATGTTTTCAAGGAAAAAGCAGGCGCTTTCCCTGAACTCAAACAAACCCCGTCTCCCGATAAAACTAAATAAAGAGAAGGGTGTTCAGCCTCAACACGATGCACATCATAAAAAAGCTTTGTAATTTCCTTCAGGTTCAAAATTTAAGCTCATTTTTATAACGCTCCTGTGTTTGTCCGTGCTGTGTAATCCTGTCATAGAGGTGTTGAAGTTTTTCTCCCTTTGCAAGAAGCTTTTTAACACTATGATGCGCTTTTTTCTCCAGCTGAGAACATGTTTTTGCTTTTTTGAGAGATAAAAGAGTATTTTTTATCTGCTGTGCTGTTTGAGAGGCAAGTAAGGCGTGAATGTCCTCATGTTCTTTAAGTTTTTTGTAATAGATGTCCCACTGCTTTTGCAAAGATTGAGGAGCTTTTTTCTTATCTCTCCAGCGTGGCATGATAAATTTAACGTCCAGAATAAGAGAGACATCCCGGACATGGCAGCCCCCCGATGAAGGCATATAGTCAAGCACCCATGTGATTTTATGCTTCATAGACGCTCCAAAATGCTGATGCCCTTTTTGAGGTCCTAATTTTTTGATCTTTTTACGGATTCTTTCCAGGTTTTTAGCTTTAAAATCATAATAATCTGTTTTTTCGCGGTACTGAATAGCCTTGTGGGCAGGTGTCTTTTCCCTGTTTTTGGCCTCCCCTTCAAAAGCGGTGGAATCGGCAGCCAGTATAACGGCAAGCCTGATAAACGTAAGCATAGAATTTTCCTTTTGATATATATATATCTTTGACAGAAGAAGGCAGAACAAAGGCAGACCTCCTGAGATCCCCCCGCTCTTCTTCAGGTGCCCTGATTTTCAGGTCGTCTCAAAAATACAGTTTCTGGTGACGGTGTTTATGATGATATCCGGGCCTTGCTATTTTCTTAAAGCTCCTGAAAATATTAAAAATAAACATAAAATTTTATATATAAGAAAAAGTAAAGCCTGTTTTGTCATATACTTTGGTTGAGAGACTTGAATTTTAACGCTTGAAATTCTCTACGGTTATTTTATACTGTCGTTAACCTAAGTTAAAAAAGCATTCAGGGTTTTCTAAAAACTTCCCCATGATGTCCTTGCGCTGGAAAATATGCATTATTCTGGTCCTGAAGTTATTATTTCTGGTCTTTATACGCATATATTTTTTTGGAACAGATAGCCAGGTAGACGTTGATGCCACCACCTTAAACAATCATCTGGGGCTGCCACATTTGGAACGCACATCAAACGGGGGTTTGCAACCATGATGGACACAGCGATTGATTTCGGGGCCGTGGGGGTTTCACGACTCCAGTTTGCTGCAACAGCACTTTATCATTTCTTATTTGTACCTCTGACTTTGGGACTGGCCTTCATTATCGCCATTATGGAGACAGTTTACGTGATGACAGGCAGGCACATTTGGAAAGACATGGTGAAATTCTGGGGCCTTTTGTTCGGGATTAATTTTGCCATGGGGGTGGCCACGGGTATTACAATGGAGTTTCAGTTTGGGACCAACTGGGCCTATTACTCACATTATGTGGGGGATATTTTTGGTGTTCCTCTGGCCATTGAGGGGATGATGGCTTTCTTCCTTGAAGCTACATTTGTAGGTCTTTTCTTCTTTGGGTGGGACCGACTTTCTAAACTGCAGCATATGGTGGTGACCTGGCTTATGGCGATTGGTGCCAATGCTTCCGCGCTCTGGATCCTGATTGCTAATGGCTGGATGCAAAACCCTGTGGGAGCAGAATTTAATTTTGAAACCATGCGGATGGAACTCACCTCTATGTGGGAGATTTTCTTCAATAGCGTGGCCCAGGCCAAATTTGTACATACGGTGAGTGCCGGATATGTGACAGGATCCATGTTTGTCCTCTCTATAAGTGCGCTTTATCTTCTGCAGGGTAAACACAAAGAAATTGCTAAGCGCTCTTTGGCTGTGGCCAGTTCTTTTGGTCTTTTGTCGGCTTTATCCGTTGTAGTTTTAGGGGATGAGAGTGGCTATACTGTTTCCGAAAACCAAAAAGCTAAACTTGCTGCTATGGAGGCCATGTGGGAGACAGAGCCTGCCCCTGCAGGTTTCACGCTTGTTGGTATTCCTGACGGGGAGAAAAAAACCACCTATTACCAGGTTAAAATTCCCTATGTTTTAGGCATGATTGCCACGCGTTCTTTAGACGAGGAAGTTCCTGGTATTAAAGAGATTGTTGAAGAGAATAGAGAGCGCATCAAAACTGGCCTTATTGCCTATCAGGCCCTTGGGCAATTGCGGGCCGATAAAACGAATGAGGCAGCAAAAGAAACCTTTGATATGTATAAAAAAGATCTTGGTTATGCCCTTCTTCTCAAACGCTACAGACAGGATATTGAACATGCCGGTGATGCAGAGATCCAAAAAGCCGCAGAGGGAACTATTCCTCATGTAGCGCCTCTGTTCTGGAGTTTTCGGATTATGGTCGGGCTGGGTTTTTGGTTTATCCTTTTATTCCTGATGTCCTTCCGGTATTTCAACTGGAAGCAACGTTATCCGAAATGGCTGTTAAGAGCGGCTTTCTGGTCTCTTCCTCTTCCCTGGATTGCTGCTGAAGGAAATCTATCATCACGGGGCCCCGTGTTGAATCAGGCTATGCCCTGGACGTCGCACGCCATTATGACTGTTCCTTCACAGCCGCTGAAGGCGGAAACCCTTATCCCGCCGTCTGTCCCTTCGTCGTCGGTTCCTTAAGCCGGGGCCTCAATGACCAAACCGCAGACAGCCATGGCGGTATGGCAGGGATCTCTCTCGCCATCAATCCCGCATGGCGTGTCGGATTTGGCGGTGTTGTGGGACGCTCCAAACTCGATAAACTCCACAATAACGGGGAAGCCAAAACATCAGGCTTCGGGGCCAGCATCTTTACAGCTTATGAGCCTGCCGATAAAGGACTCCGTCTTTATGGGGCACTCACAGGCATGACCCTGCAAAGCACGTTCAGACGTCGTTATTATAATGGGGCACGTCCTGAGACAGCTTTAGGGAAACCTAAGGGTGAGCTTTATGCTGTTGACCTTATGGGGGGCTGGTCTTTTCCTGTGCGCGATAAGCTTCAGGTGATGCCTTATCTTGCTTATCGTGGTGAGCAGGTGAAACACAGGTCTTTTAAAGAAGCTGGTGGTGTCTTTAAGGGTGATGTGAAATCCCATAAAGAAACCCGTCATGAGGCACGTTTGGGTGCGGAGCTTATCTATGACATGACGCCTCAACTACGGTTTTATGGTGAGGGGGCTGTTGCGTATCTCAACCGTAAACAGGATGTCCCTGTTGTACGTGTACCTGTTCTGAAGAACATGGCCTTTACGGGTCGTCGTATAAAGGCGAACACGGTTTATGGAGAGGTCTCGATAGGGGCGCGGTACAGGTTCCGTCCTGATATGGCGCTTCATGGTCGTTTAAGTGTGGCTGAGGGCTCTAAGAAAGCGGGTGTTTCTGCCGTCCGCGGCACCCTGGGTCTCTCCGTCAGCTTTTAAGACACTCTCTCATCTAAACTCTACAGAACAAAGGGAGGGGATATATCCCCTCCCTTTTTTTATCACCACAGGTCTTTTCAGCCGTTCATATTGTGGTCCTGCCTGTGCAGGCAAAAGGACTATGTTCCGTAAAGAATAAAGATCTTTTCAGCGTGTCTGTTCTTCATGGGTGGCAATAAGAGCTTTGTTATAAGCCATGAGCGCATCTGTACGCTGAATATAGCCTGTGATGGCCTGATCACCATGACGTGTTTTGACCATAACACTCTCAAGACCCTCTGCCTCCAGAAAACCAAGGGCACGTCCCAGAGTGTCATCTTCAAAAAGAGCATTCTTGCTCTCAGCTTCAACAGAATCATCCGGACCAAGAGGTGTCATGAAATCACGGACACGAACAATCTGCAGCAGAATACGCTGGGGACCATCACGAAGAAAACGCCCCCTACGCCCAATCTGTTTCTGGAAAAAACTTCCCCCCATAACAGCCTGGGTTATCACCGTTGCCATAGACACAGAAACCATAACAGCAATCGCTGTTTCATAAGAGGATGTTAATTCAAAAAGGATCAGTGTGGTTGAGATCGGAGCCCCCAAAACAGCACCAGATAAAGCCCCCATCCCAACAATGGCATAAAAGCTTTCTCCTGCCGAATTTCCACCTGAAATCCAGGTCATGATGATCCCAAAACTTCCCCCAAGCATGGCCCCAAGATAAAGAGAGGGTGAAAAAACACCCGCCCCAAAACGACACCCAAGACACCAGGCCGTGGCTATGATCTTCGCAAAAAAGAGGGTTATAAGCAAAATCAATCCATAATGACCTGTAAGAGCTGAAACAGTTGCCTCATAACCAACGCCTAAAACCTGCGGAAAGAACACCCCTATAAACCCAACACCCAGACCACCGGGGACAGGAAGCAACCACAGAGGAAGGCGAATACGCTCCGCCAAAATCTGGAACCAGCCGGGGGCTTTAAGTGTAAGGCGCATGAAAAGAATAGCCCCAAAAGAAGCGATAAAACCAAAAACCAGAATAGCCGGAAAATCTATAAATGACACAGAAGGCATGTCAGGAGGAAGAGAAAAAGCGTGTGCTGCCCCCAAATGGGCACGCGCAACAAGGGTACCTGTTACCGCAGAAATGGTAACAGGTGCAATGACACTTAAGGCATAGTGACCAAGAATAACCTCAAAGGCAAAGAGAGCTCCGGCAAGAGGAGCGTTAAAAGAGGCTGCCACTGCTGATGCAGCACCACAGGCTAAAAGTGTACGTGCTGCACGCGGGGGAAGACCCAGCTTTCTGCTTAAGCCAGAGCCAAGAGAAGCACCAAGATGCACAGCCGGACCTTCACGTCCGGCACTTGCACCAAACCCTAAAGCCATAGCAGAGACAAGGGCAGAATAAAGACCAGATATGAGAGGGATATGCCCCCCCTTTAAAGCACGTGCTTCTATAGTCTCGGCTACACCGGGGGCATATCCCTGCTGAAGAATCTTCGTCTGCCGGCCAATATAGAGCATAAAAGCAACAATAAAGCCCCCCAAAACAGGGATCCCCCAAAACCACAGGGTTATAGGGTTCTCTGCAGAATTTCCTAAATTTCCATGGGGACCAGTCCAGGCCAGAGTGTGTATAATCCTGATAGCCTTCAGAAAGGCCAAAACAGCATACCCACCCACAATACCAAGAAAAAGAGCCCATATCCAAATAAGAAAAGTCCCCTGAACCCATAGTTTTTGTGTAAAGGCTTTTTCCAGTCTCACAACCCGGCGTATAAGACGCCAGAATACGGGTCTCAAAATATGAAAATGCCTTAAACCACTGTACAGAGCAAACAGGAAAAAACCATGATATTTCCTTTTTTTTCTTTGAGAAAACTGTTCTTTTTCTCTGTCCTGTTCTGACTGCGTAGACATGGTTTTGCTCTCTTTTTCTAAAGACAGACTTTCTAAAAAGACACTGAACACAGCTCTTTTGAAGAGATTTCACCCTTTATTGTATCTTTCTTTGTTTACAGGAAAGATGAAGCTTTCGCTGAAGTCGGGGACTCTATCTTTTTATACTTTTTCTATAAAGAAGAAAAAGTTAACTTTCAGGAAGCCAGAGGAAGGGTAAGAAGAACTCTTAACCCCCCCAGAGGTGAGCGTTCTAAAGAAAGACTTCCCTTATAAGAGCGGGCAAGATCAGCAATAATGGCAAGACCAAGCCCTGAGCCCGGCACAGTTTCATCCAGACGCGTGCCACGCTGTAAAACCTGACGTCTTTGATCTTTGTCCAGCCCGGGTCCATCATCATCAAGGTAAAAGCACCATTGAGAAGGGTTGTGAGCACAGGGTTGAGCTTCAGCGTGAATGGTCGTCCTGGCCCATTTATAAGCATTTTCCAAAAGATTACCGATCATTTCTTCAAGGTCATGACGTTCCCCAAGAAACATCATACCGGGAGGAAAAGACGTCGTCACATCTATAACAGAGTCTCTATAGATTTTTTTCATAGTCCGGTTGAGATCCTCAAAGACAGGGGCAAGAGGAGTACGCTGCCCGAGGCTCACAGAACTGGCAGCAGCACGTGCACGGCGGAGATGATGCTCTGTCTGGCGGGTCATCAGATCTGTTTGGCGTCTCACAAGATCCGAAAAGTCTCCTGTTTTTTGAGAGGCTTCATACATCAGCACAGAAAGGGGCGTTTTAAGCGCATGAGCCAGATTCCCCACATGGGTGCGTGCACGCTCCACAACATCACGTGTATGATGCATGAGAGCATTAAGCTCCTGAGCTAAAGGCTCAATTTCATGGGGATAGTGTCCCTTAACCATGTCCTCGCGGCCTTCCCTCACCTCAGCAACAGCTTTGCGGAGACGAAAGAGAGGGGCAAGCCCTAAACGCACCTGAAAAATCACAGCAAAAATCAGACCCAGTGTAAAAAAAGCCAAAAGCCAAGCTGTGAGAAGAGAGAAATTTCGTATCCTTCTATCGGCATTTTCCCTGTTCGCCGCCGCGATAAAAATAACAAGCCCCTTATGTTCCGGAAGAAAAACAGACTGAGCCGCGAGGCGCAGGGGCTCCCCAAGGGGTCCCTCTTCTATAAAATGAAGTCTGAGGCCAGGTTTTTGTTCAAGTCTTTGAAACACCCTGTCCGGAAGAGGCAAATGGGTATCATAAAGAGAGCGTGACCGGGCAAGTGCTTTGAGACCACCCTTTTCCTTTCTCTGGGCAATCACCCAGTAGCGTCCGGAAAAAACCGTCTCATAACGGGGGTCAGCAGGATATCTTGGCATGGTGACGCTACCGTCCTTTTGAGGCTCAACAAAGGCAATAAGAGCCCCTATCACACCATCTAAAGGATCGTCCAGATTGTGATAAACGGATTCCCGATAGAGCCAGGTCAGGCTTAAGGCCCCTAAAACAAGAAGGCTCACAGCCCAGATAGCAGTACTTAACACCAAACGACGGACCAAAGAGTACTGTGTCACAGAAAAAACCTCACGCCTGTGTCAGACAAAAGGGAGCTGAGCTCCCAAAGACTTTTTTTCTCTATGTCAGATGGGTTTCAGGATATATTTTTTAAGCTTTAAGCGTGAGATGAAGAGCCTCTTCCCCCAAAACACTATCTTTTAAAGGCAGGCCCTCTCCTGATATAAAAAGGTGCCCTGAAATATCCAGGAGCTCTGCCGAACAGGCTTAAAAAGCTAAAATTCCGAAAGATCCGCCTGCAAAATAGCCATATCAAAATTATACGATATATCCGTGGGATCTTCATCATCACGATATAAAACCCCTATAAATTCCTGATCTTTATAAACCTCTGCAGAATCACCTACCTTGCGGGCATGGACAGAGATTTTGTCCTGTTCAAAAACACGACGTAAATAATTCTCTAAATGCTCAATTTCTTTAGGGGACATGTTTTCCTCATAAAAATCCGGAGAACAGAAACAGTCCTGATGTCCTGTACAAAAATCTCCGTATGATCAGGCCGGAATAGACATTCAGGAAAGATGGTCTTCCCTTTTTATACCAGAGGTGCTGGTAAATCAAAGTTTAAATTATGGATTTAGGTTCTGCTTCCACCTTAAAGCTTCATACCTTTTAGGAAAAAGAAACCCGCAACCTCTTTAAGGATAATTCTGTACTTCCTGATCAATGGCACCAAAAATAGAATAACCTGCTTCATCCAGCATTTCTATGCGCACGCGATCTCCCCAGCGTAAAAAGGGCGTTTTAGGTTCACCATGACTGAGGGTTTCAATCATACGCAGTTCTGCAAGACAGGAATAGCCAACTCCCCCCTCCTTCACAGGTTTGCCCGGATCACCGTCAGGATGGTTATCATAATTCTTGTTTGAAATTGTTCCGGAACCCACCAGTGTCCCGGCCGTCAAAGGCCGCGTTTTGGCAAGATGGGCAATAAGCTGACCAAAATCAAACGTCATATCCACACCGCAGTCAGGTTTGCCAAATAATTCTCCATTAAGATAGGTCAGCAAAGGCAGATGAAGTTTAGCACCATCCCAGGCTTCCCCCAGTTCATCTGGCGTCACAGCAACCGGAGAAAAAGCTGTGGGGGGTTTGGACTGAAAAAAACCAAAACCTTTAGCAAGTTCCCCGGGAATAAGGTTACGTAAGGACACATCATTCACCAGAGCGAGCAGTCTGATGGCCCCACGTGCATCCCGGGGCGTGACCCCCTGAGGGGCAGCCCCCGTGATCACCGCAAGTTCTGCCTCCATATCACATCCCCAGGCCTGATCTTGAAGAGGTATAGGTTCATGGGGGGCAAGAAAAGCATCGGACCCCCCCTGATACATTAAAGGGTCTGTCCAGAAACTTTCTGGCATTTCTGCACCACGTGCCTTACGCACCAGCTCCACATGATTGACATAAGCTGAACCATCCGCCCAAGCATAAGAACGGGGAAGAGGGGAAGCACAGGCTTTCTCTTCAAAAGGAAAAGAATTAACCTGACCTTCCTGAAGGGCGTTACTTAAATCCTGCAGGGCAGGGAAAGCACGATCCCAGTCATCCAGAGCATTTTGTAATGTCGGGGCGACAGAAGAAGCATCCGCAGCATGCTTGAGATCTCCGGACACCACAATAAGCTGTCCATCGGGGTGGTCTGTTTTAAGACTTGCCAGTTTCATAAGCCTGTATCCCTTTTTGAGGGTGAACACGAAAAGAGAATTCTCTCCGCCTACTCTGTACATGGTGATCCCACGCCGTCAAGGGGAGAGAGAGGGTTTTTGAGAAAACCATTTAAAGAAAACTAACCGTACTCTTCCAGGATTTCTCATAAAAAACAGGGAAACATTCTTAAGCTGTCACACGCCATCTACCATTACCATGCCAGATCACTATGCCGTTAACAGGGCGTGTCTTTTTCTTCCATGGTGTTGTCTGGAGGGTCAGAAGGCTGTTTTTGTTTGGGACTCATGGTCTGGATCCCTGTTTATCATCTATAGGAAGAATGGTCCTGATCTTTAAGATTTTTCACGTAAATCCGGAGGCAGACCCTCTTTTACAAACTGTGTGAGAGCCGTTTGAAGATCAAGAATTTCCTGTTGTTTTGATCCAAGACGCCGCAGGGCAAGGGTGTTATTGTCCGCTTCTTTCTGCCCAACAACAGCAATCAGGGGAATTTTAGCATGGGAGTGTTCCCGGATTTTATAGCTGATTTTTTCATTGCGCAAATCCGTTTCGACCCTAAGCCCCGCCGCGTTGAGGGTTGTTGCAACCTGTTCAGCATAAGGATTGGCATCAGAGGTGACAGAGGCCACCACCATCTGCTGAGGTGCCAGCCAGAGTGGCAGAATACCCGCATAATGCTCAATCAAAACACCGATAAAGCGCTCCATAGATCCAAGAACGGCACGGTGAAGCATGACGGGACGCTGACGCTCCCCCCGCTCATCAATATAGGTGGCATCCAACCGCTCCGGCAGGACAAAATCAACCTGCAGGGTACCACATTGCCAGGACCGTCCCAAAGCATCCTCCAGAACAAACTCAAGCTTGGGGCCATAAAAAGCCCCCTCACCCGGATTGGTTTTCACATCAAGGCCTGAAGCATGCATAGCCTCCTGCAAAGCTGTCTCAGCACGGTCCCAGACAGTATCAGAACCCGCACGCACAGAAGGACGATCAGAGAACAGGATCTTCACCTGGTTAAACCCAATATCACGATAAACACTTTTCAAAAACGTAATAAAAGCCTGTGTTTCCTGCGTAATTTGCGTTTCACGGCAGAAAATATGGGCATCATCCTGCGTAAATCCACGCACACGCATCAGGCCATGCAAAGCACCTGAGGGTTCATTGCGATGACAGCTTCCAAATTCTGCCATGCGCAGGGGCAAATCACGATAGGAGGTAATCCCCTGACGGAAAATCTGAACATGGGCCGGACAGTTCATGGGCTTAAGCGCATAAACTGTGTCTTCTGTCTCTGAGGTAAACATATGCTCACCAAATTTATCCCAGTGGCCGGAAGCTTCCCATAAATTACGATCAATCAGGGAAGGTGTTTTAACCTCCTGATACCCCGCTTTACGCAGGCGGCGACGCATATAGGTTTCCAGCATCTGCCAGAGTGTCCAGCCTTTATCATGCCAAAAGGGCATGCCCCGGGCTTCATCCTGAAAATGAAAAAGATCCATTTTGCGCCCAAGAAGACGGTGATCGCGCTTCTCTGCTTCCTCAAGACGGTGCAAATGGGCTTTAAGATCCTTCTCACTGGCCCAGGCTGTGCCATAAATGCGTTGCATCTGGGCCTTGTTGGAATCTCCCCGCCAATAGGCCCCCGCCACTTTCATCAGTTTAAAAGCTGTGCCGATTTTTCCTGTAGATGGCAGATGGGGACCACGACAGAGATCAAGCCAGTTTCCCTGACGATAAATGCTAATGGCCTGATCTGAGGGAATATCTCCAACAATCTCAGCTTTATAAAGCTCCCCCTTCTTCGTAAAATAGTCTATGGCCTGTTTGCGATCCCAGACTTCCCGCTCAAGGGAAAGGTTGCGGGCGACAATTTCGTGCATTTTCTCTTCAATCGCAGGGAAATCTTCCCTTGAAAAAGGTGTCTCACGATAAAAATCATAGTAAAACCCATCTTTAATGACGGGACCTATGGTGACCTGGGTTTCGGGATAAAGCTCCTGGACGGCCTGGGCTAAAATATGGGCCGTGTCATGGCGTAAAACATCAAGCGTTTCCTCATCCTTCAGGGTCAGAATGCGTATGTCACCGTCTTCCTCCAAAGGGCGGTCAAGATCATATACTTCATCCTTAAAAGCAATCAGGAGAGCTTTTTTTGCTAAAGAAGGGGCGATAGATTCCGCTATGGCACGCCCTGTGACTCCTTTGGAAAAATCACGGACAGAGCCATCAGGAAAACCTACATGAATCCGGGTCATAAAGAGCCCCCCTTCCCTTCTTTAAGATCAGATTTTGAACAGGGTTCCTGCCTTTCCCCCTGCCCGGACGGCAAAGGATCATATCCTTCCCCCCCCCAGGGATGACAGCGCAGAAGGCGGCCAAAAGCAAGCTTCAAACCCCGCCTTAAACCAAAGCAGAGTAAAGCATCGCGTGCATAGTCTGAACAGGTAGGCCAGTAACGGCATTGCCGCCCGATCACAGGAGACAGGGTAGCTTTATAAGCCCGGTGCGCCCATATTACGAGGCTTTCATAGAAATTCCGTCTCATGTTTTTATCCGTGTCAGATAAGAAAAGACCATCTTTACAAAACCTGTTTGTCAAAGGCCAGAGGATTTGTGTCTTTCTCAGCCTTTCCTTCTAAAAACATGAAACATCCCGCAGGAGATTAAAAGCATATTTTTAAAACAGAGGTATTTACTCCTCCTGCTCTCCCTGCCCATGATCGAGCAAACGAACATCCAGAGGCATGCCAGCTTTAACATGAATATCTCTTTGTGGGAAAGGAAACTGAACACCATTTTCCTGAAAAGCATCCCAGATAGAAAGAAGGACTTCGCTGGAAACATTATTGACTCCATTACGGGGATCCTTAATCCAGAAGCGAATTTCCAGGTTAACAGAGCTGTCACCAAACCCCCTTAAAAGACAAACGGGTTTAGGGCGGTCAAGAACACGCGGGACCTGTAAACATGCCTCAATGGCCAAAGTCTGGGCTTTACGTAAATCTGTCCGGTAAGCTACACCAATCGGGCGCTTAATGCGCACAACATTGCTGCTGTGTGACCAGTTGATGACCTTTTCCGTCATGAAGGTCTCATTAGGGATAAGGTGTTCCTGACTATCCCGCGTCACAATCGAAGAATAGCGCAGGCCAAGGGATGTGACCACACCATAGGTGTTATTGTCATGATCCACCACCGTGATCACATCACCGGGCTTTAAGGAACGATCCAGAAGAAGAATAACACCGGAAATAAAGTTTGCGATGATACTTCTGAGACCAAAACCAAGGCCAACACCAATAGCACCACCAATAAAAGCAAAGAAAGAAAGGTCAAGACCAAGGGTAGAAAAGCCCAGAATAATAGCAAAAACAATAAAGCTGACCTGTAAAACCTGACGCAGGAGAATACGTGCCGAAGGCGTAAGGTCAGGAATAGCATTTATACGGTTGCGGGCAAGGCGCCCTAAAAGAATAGCAACGAAGAGAAAAATACTTATCAGAAGAAGGCCTTTAAGAACCATCCATACTGAAAGTTGTGTCTTGCCAACAGTTATTCTTAAAGAATCCAGAAATTTCTCAACAGGCCCAAGCCACCCCAAAAGATTAAGAGCTGCCACAAGCCAGGCTATATTGGCGGCTGTTCGTGCCCAGAAAGGGCTGCGAATAAAGCTTGTTATGAGGCGAATGACAATCCAGGCTCCCGTCAAATTCAAAGCAAGGCGGAAAACATGTGCAGGTATTTTTTGAAAAGACTCAAGACCTATCAAAGCAAGCTGCACCGCTATGAAGATGAAAGCAGGCCCAACAAGCACACGAATAAGGCTGTCTTTTCTGACAATATGCTGGGCGAACTTACCCCGTGTTGCCTTGTTGAGGCTTTTAAGAAAAAGCCTTTTAAAAAGTACGGAAAGGAGAAAAACAATGGTCAGAAAGGCCAGTTGCAGGGCTGCAGACAAAGAAAAAAGATGGGTTTGCATCCAGGACAATAAAAAATCTGCATAAGTTTGCAGTTTTTCAGGGCTGAGAAAATCCTGAATATTAAAAGGCATGTTATTTTTTTTATCAGAGATGACAGGAATCATCGTATTTTCTTAATCCATCAACGTAAAAGCCGGGGTTCAGAAAACCATACAGTCTTTTTCAGAAGAAAAACAGACCCTTTAGAGAAAGACTCTAGTTCTTTCCGGAAAGGGCCAGAGGGTGAGCTGTCTCGACAAGCTCACGCAGGTGATCATCAAGAATATGGGTATAAATCTGTGTCGTGGTAAGACTGGCATGACCTAAAAACTGCTGAACACTACGTAAATCCGCGCCATTTTTCAAAAGATGGGTTGCAAAGGCATGGCGCAGCTTATGGGGAGAAATCTTCGTCAACACGCCCGCATCACGGCCAAGATCCACCAGCATTTGTGCAAACCGCTCACGCGTGATATGGCCCAGCCTGGAACGTGATGGAAACATATAATAGTCCATTCCTCTGGTTCGGCCAGTATGTGTCTTCAGGAAATCCTCCCGATAAACATACCAGACCTTCAGAGCCTGAAGGGTTTGTGTACTAAGGGGAATCATTCTTTCACGTCCCCCTTTTCCTTTAAGGATAAAGCTCTTCTCCCCGGAAGAAAAAGCCTGAACGGGCAGGGATACCAGCTCAGAGACACGAAGACCTCCTCCATAAAGAAGTTCCAGCATACAGTGCATGCGTGCCCCCTTTGCACCTTTCCAGGTTTCTACCGTCTGAAAAAGACGCTCAACCGATTCCTCTGAGAGAACTGTCGGCAAAACACGTTTTGTTTTAGGACCTCTGATATCACAGGCAGGATTGTCTTTCCTTAGATTTTCTTCTCTCAGAAAAGAAAAAAAATGTTTCAGAGAAGATAAACGTCGTGCACTGGTGGTACGCGCAAGGCCTTCCGCCTGCATAGAGGAAAGTACGTCCTCTATCATATGGGCCCTGACCGTGGAAAAATCTGTCTTCTGATCTTTAAAGACGAGACTCCAGATCTCAAGATCCCGCTTATAAGCCAAAATCGTGTTATGAGAGGCCCCTCTCTCTGCGCTCATCATTTCCAGAAAAGACTCAATCCAGTGTATTTCTTTTGATGAAGAGGACCTGTCTGAAAAACCCCGTTTCTTAGAAGACAATGTCATAAGCTTTTTTCTCCTCATTCTCCCCCGGGGCAGGTTTACCAGAAAGAAACTGAGGTTGGTATAAAAGCTATGGGCAGTTCTTTCTTCCTTAACCTGTTTCAGTGTTCTTCTTCGATATTCTCTGGTCCTGATTTAGGATGTTAACCCCTAATTCCCTCAAAAAGGTTTAAGTACAGCAAGGGCTACGATGAAAATGGTCGCTATTGCAGGGACTTCGTTCAGGATTCTGAAGAAACGTTCTGTCCGTGGACGACCTCCCCGAGCGAAAATTTTAGCCTGTTTTGAGAGATAGTGCTGAAGGCCTGTCAGGAGCAGGACAAACAGAAATTTAAAAACAAACCAGATTTGTTTATGAAACTCCGGACGTGCTGCAAGAAGGCTCAACCCAAAACCCCAAACTCCAATCAGAGCTGGTAGGAGAATGATCTTTAAAAGACGTTTCTCCTGGATTTTTAGCGTGGCATCAAGCTCACCCCCGGGTATGGCCTGATGGTGGTAAACAAAAAGTCTTGGCAGATAAAGAAGCCCTGCCATCCAGTAGATCACGAAAATGATATGGCCTGTTTTAAGAATATTGTAATGTTCTGAGAAAAAAGACATAATAACCTCTAAATTTTATACCCTTACCTGGAAATCAACTGGATCTTTTCCTAAGATTCTTCTTCAATGACCCTAAAACATCCCTGACAGAAAAACAGAAAATTCTCCTGGAAAATCCGGTTTCTCAGGCCCCTTCCGTAAATACAGCACCCGGCCTCCTGCTGAGACAGGTTCTAAACGTTTTCCTTTACCATACGAACAAGCTCACTCACATGTTCAGGAGGTGTCTCAGGGAGGATGCCATGACCAAGATTGAAAATATGGGGCCCGGAAGAAAAAGCCTGCTTTATACGTTTTACTTCTCTCTCCAGGAGTTTACCACCAGCTATAAGGGCAAGAGGATCAAGATTTCCCTGAACGGGCTTGTAGTTCTGCAGATGGTGTGCTGCCCAGTCGCAGGGAACAGATGTATCAAGCGCGACAGCGTCAACCCCCGTTTCCCTGACATAGCTTTTATAAAGAAATCCTGCCCCGCGGGGAAAGCCTATAACAGGTAATTTTACACCAGATGACCTTAGTCTGTGAACAAGTTTTTTTGTAGGCTCAAGAACACAGGACTTAAAAAGTGGTTCGGGAAGACCTGTAGCCCAGGAGTCAAAAATCTTCAAAACATCAGCACCAGCCTCAACCTGCATCAACAGATAGTCGGCCGTCGCCTCAACAAGAACTTCTAAAAGATAAGCCATAGCTTCAGGATGTCTCCAAGCCATCTCCCGCGCATGCCGTCTGTCACGACTTGTTCCCCCTTCAATCATATAAGTTGCTACAGTCCAGGGAGCACCTGCAAAACCTATAACAGCTTTATCCTCAGGCAGTGTCTTCCTCACAAGGTGAACTGTCTCTCCCACAGCACCAAGCCTTTCCTGAACAGAAGAAAATTTTAAAGAAGAAATGTCAGAAACAGTTAAAGGATCAAGGACAGGACCTTTTCCCTTCACAAAAGAAACGTCTCTTCCTAAAGCTAAAGGAACAAGAAGAATATCAGCGAAAATAATAGCAGCATCAAAATCAAAACGATCAAAAGGCTGAAGTGTTGCTTCAGAAGCCATGGAAGGTGAAAGACAAAACTTTATAAAGTCTTCCTGCTGGGATCTTAAAAGACGATATTCAGGAAGATAACGTCCTGCCTGTCTCATAATCCATAAAGGAGGAGGGGTTATTTTCTCTCCACTAAGAACTTTAAGAAGCTTTTTTCCCATTATCCTCAACACTATCTTATTAAAAGGAATCTCTTTTTATAAGAGTTTTAGATTCAGAAGTCTTGTTAGAAAAACTGAAAAGACAGATTTCTACAGACTTATCACCATAATAAACCTGTAATCTGAAAATGTGTATGAGAAGAGAACAATCTAAAATATTTATTTGAAAACAAGTAGATATAAAAATTTATCATGTGGATAATATGTTTGTTTTTTTTTGCTAACAGGAAAACATATATTTTAAATATGTTATCAACAGGGAGTATATTTTCTGTTAGAATTATGGGGAAAGATATTTGAAGATGTGGAGAAAACTTCTTACAGAAGCTGTCTTTTTTTAAGGTTCCACGGATATTTTTTTTATTCACATTTTGTACATATTTTTTAGTAGTTGATTTTAAGCTGGATTTTTCTACAGCATGGTGTGAAGTGTATAGCATCTTAAAACCTTTTTCTTAGTGCTTTCTCAGACCTTATTTTGGAAGGGAGAGAATAGATCGGAGTCCTCCCCGGGGACTTTCTTCAAGCAGGATTTCCCCGCCATGACGACGCGCTATATCCTGTGCGATAGCTAACCCAAGACCTACACCTTTTGTGTTTTGGTTTCTTGATTTATCCAGTCTGTGAAAAGCTTTGAAAGCTTCTTTTCTTTTTTCAGGGGGTATCCCGGGCCCCTGATCATCGATGATAATCTGGAAATGTGTGTCGGTTTCTTTGCATGTTATGAAGGCTTTTTTCCCGTAAAGTATAGCATTATCGATAAGATTTATAAGGGCACGTCTGAGAGCCTGAGGCCTGACGGTGGCTATCCGTGATCCTTTAAGCTTGTTCACAACGTTTTTACCGCCATTGTGTGATTTCTTAACAGCTTCCTTTATGAGAGAGATAAGATCTGAATCTCTGGCTTTTTCACCATCTTCCCCCTGTGCGAAGGCAAGATATTCATCGAGCATATTCTCCATGTCGTGGAGATCCTGCCGGGCTGCCCGGTTTTCCTCTGTGTCAGGAGTCATGGCAAAATGTAGTTTCAGGCGTGCCAGAGGTGTTCTGATATCGTGACTGACACTTGCGAGAAGGGCTGTTCTTTGTTCCAGATAACGTTTGAGACGCTGGCGCATTTCAACGAAAGCCCGGGCAGCCAGCCTGACTTCACGTGCTCCTGCCGGCTTGAAATAGGCTACGTCCTGCCCTTTTCCAAAAGCTTCTGCTGCGTAGGCCAGATTTTGTATAGGTCTTACCTGATTGCGTATGAACAGAAGACTTACCCCTGTTAGTAAAAGTGTAACCATGGCGATCCAGAGAAGAAAGATATAACCCGTGTTCGCAAAGACGCGATCACGTTGTGCGATGAAGCGCAGGACGCCATGATCTGTTTTAAGACGTATATCAATATAGGCAGGATAGCGTGTTGTATCGAACCAGAAAGGTGTTGTGATTTGTCGTCCGAGAGCACGTCTCAGGGCTTGATCAAACTCTGAGAAAAGAGACAGACGTTTTGTTTTAGGAAGCTCTTCCCCCTCATGAAAAGCTATAGAGATATTTTTCATGATCATAAAATGATCCCGGATTTTCTCTAAGTCCTGAGGATCAGATTGTTCCCTGTATAATGTCATAGCGAGGGCTATATCTCCGGCAACACTTTCTGTAAGCCGCGTGTTAACCGTGCGCCAGTGCTCCTGAAAGAAGGAATAAACCACGGCTGTTTGCATGATAATGACAGGAAGGACAATGATAAGGAAGGAACGTTTAAGAAGGCTTGTTGGCATATAGCGCTTTAACATTGTTTACGGGCCTTCTCTTTGACAGTCGAGCTTATATCCCGAACCACGTACAGTTTTTAACCATCGCGGAAAACGTGGATTATCCTCAATCTTGCGTCTTAAGCGCGTGACCTGGACATCAACAGAGCGTTCACCTCCTGCACCTTCAGCCAGATGAGATCGGGAAATGACCTGTCCTTCCTTTTGGGCAAGCAGAGTAAGAAGATCCTGTTCCGCTCCGGTAAGGTGAATATGTTGTCCTTTACAGACAAGTTCGCCGGAGGAGAGATCAAAAGAGCATGGACCAAATTTGACATGTTGTGAGGGGGAGAAAGAACCAGGACGTTCCGTCCGTCGTAAAATGGCCCTGATCCTTAAGGCAAGTTCCTCGGGTTCAAAAGGTTTTGCTAAAAAGTCGTCAGCACCTGTCTTTAAACCTTCAATTCTTTCTTTTGGTGCTGCACGTGCTGTCAAAAGAAGAATGGGAGTATTCTTATCCTGTTTTCTTATAGTTTGTGTGAAGGATAAACCATCTTGCCCGGGCATCATCACATCAACAATGAGAAGATCGAAACAGAGAAGGGTGAGCAGGTGGTGTGCCGTCTCTGCGTCAGGAGCTTTTGTGACATGATAGCCTTTGGAAACAAGGAATGTCTTTAAAAGCGAACGAAGGCGATCATCATCATCAACGACCAGAATATGGGGCTGATCCATAAAAACTATCCCTGCTATATTGTATAAGCATAGCATTCACTTCCTTCTAAGAAAAGAGACGACGGATTCCCTTTCTGAGACTTTTGTTTTCCTGTGTTTTATATTCCTTAAAAACTTTTTTCAGGTCAGACGTGCACAAAAATTCCGGAGACGTTCACACGCTCTTCCCAGCTCTTTTGTATCAAGAGCGTAAGAAAGACGAAAGGCCGGTGAAGATCCAAAGGCTGCACCCGGGACGACGGCAAGATTTTCTTCTTCAAGAAGGGCTGAGGCAAGATCCAGATCCGTTTTTAAAAACCTTCCTTCTGGCGTTGTTTTCCCCATAAGTTCTGAACAGTCAGGGTAAAGATAAAAAGCTCCCTGGGGCTCCGGACAGGCAAGGCCCTCACACGCCTGAAGGGCTTTTAGGGCCAGATTTCTGCGGGTTTCAAAGACAGAACGAAAGGCTCTTCTTTCATTTTGAGGGCCGCTCAGGGCTTCAAGGGCTGCCCATTGTGCAACAGAACAGGCATTAGACGTGGACTGGGACATAATTTTGGCCATAGCCCTGATAAGGGACTGAGGGCCTCCTGCATAACCAATACGCCACCCTGTCATGGCATAGGCTTTGGATACACCATTGACCGTCAGCAGTCTTTCCTGAAGGTGCGGGGCAAGAGCGGCCAGAGTTTTAAAAGGAAACCCACCATAGATAATATGCTCGTACAAATCGTCTGTCATGATCCAGACATGGGGGTTTGTTTCCAAAACACGGGCCAGTTCCTGAAGTTCTTCCTCTGTATAAGCAACACCGGTCGGGTTGGAAGGGGTATTGAAAATGAACCATTTTGTCTTTGGCGTCAGCGCAGCCTCCAAAGCTTCAGGTTTTAGCTTAAACCCGGTTTTGGAAGATGTTGGAACAGGTTTGGGCCGACCCCCTGCCAGTAAAGTCATGGCAGGATAGGAAACCCAGTAAGGGGCAGGGAAAACGACTTCATCACCCGGGTTCAGCGTCGCCATCAGAGCATTATATAAAATAGCTTTACCTCCGGGGGCTATGCTAATCTCCTGTGGCGAAAAATTAAGATGATTATCCTCAGAGAATTTTTTGGCCACAGCCTGTTTGAGAGGCTCCATACCATCGACGGTGGTGTATTTTGTGTGTCCGTCTTTTATCGCTTTAATGGCAGCCTGTTTGATATGTTCAGGCGTATCGAAATCAGGCTCTCCGGCTGCAAGACTGATAATATCGGCACCTTCCGCCTGAAGAGCATGTGCTTTCTGGCTGATAGCCAGGGTCGGGGAGGGTTGAATACGCTGGACAGCATCAGAAAGCGGGGGCGTGACTGTAGATCTGGTCATGGTATCTCGTCCTCTTCAGTAAAGATGGCTGGTCTACCCTGAAATCCTGCCCCTGTTTTATGGCACAGCCTGATTTTAAAAGCACGACCTTTTTTTAAATCCGGTATTTTTCCACACGATTTGTGCGTTTCTTTCTTAAAGCTTTTCAAAATATACCTGTTATTTTTATCTTTTTTATTAAAGTAAAATAGCGGGAAAAAGAAAATAGGGCTTGATCCGGCTGCAAAAATATTTACTTTAGAGAGAGAGCATCGTTTGGCTTTCGCTCCAGATTTTTTATAAGACGTTCGGTCTTCTTGTTTTTTCAGGTCTTTAAAAGCTTTTAAAGTTTTTTCCCGGTCAGAGAGCAGAAGAGTTTGGACTGGCTAAAGGACTCTTCTCACTGTCGTTATGGGGTTTTCTCCCAAAGCGATGATTTTTGTTTGCTTTCATGAAGGAAAAAAATAGTGTCTGACATTGGTAGTGTAAAATGGTTTAATCCAACAAAAGGCTATGGCTTTATTGCGCCTGAGCAGGGTGGAAAAGATGTGTTTGTGCACATTAGTGCTGTTGAAAAAGCAGGTCTGCGCCAGCTTGATGAAGGTCAAAAGGTCAGCTATGAGATTTCCACAGATAAAGGCAAATCTTTTGCCGATAATCTAAAACTTGTTGATTAAGACCCCATCTCCTGCCCCGGCTTTGTGTCGGGGCAGGAAAACATATCTGTCTGTATCTCTGAAATTTGAGATCTATACACTTAATATATTTGGTATTTTCCTGTAAAAATTTTTTCTAAACTTCTTCCGGATCCTTAAATCCTCTATGGCAAAAATTCTTTGCTCCCACCTTTGGATATAAGAACTGACATACAGTCTCACAAAGCCTGCGTGCCTCTCTGAACTTTACAGAAATTCCGTCTGTCCTCACAACTACGAAGCGCCACGACCCTGCCATTTTGTGGTACAGAAGAGAAGAATTCCGTCCGCAGATTTTTTGTCTCTTCCTTCTCAAAAAAATTAAGCCCAAAGCCAGGGTGCTGATATTGGAAAGCGTCTTTAAACAAGAGAGGTTTGGGGGCTCGCTTTTCTGTTATGTACATGTTATGTTCTCTTGATGATGTATACTGCTTCTCTTTTTTCACTGTCAGCAAGGGATTGTTATGACGTCTGATTCTGTCATGTCACAGCAGCTCTCACAACCTTATCTACAAGGTCTGAATGATCAGCAGCGTGAGGCTGTTTTAAGCCTTCATGAACCCCTTCTTATTCTTGCAGGGGCAGGGACGGGCAAAACCATGGCGCTTACAGCCCGTCTGGCCCATATTCTTGCAACAGGGGGCGCACGTCCCTGGGAGATTTTAGCACTTACTTTTACCAATAAGGCAGCGCGGGAAATGCGCGATCGTCTCGCTCAGCATATTGGTCCTGCTGTGGAAAATGTGTCCTGGCTTGGGACATTTCATGCTATGGCGGTTAAGATTTTGAGGCGTCATGCAGAGCTTGTTGATCTCAATCCCCGTTTTACGATTTTGGATAAAGATGATCAAATTCGTCTGTTACGTCAGGTCATTACAGCCTCAAATCTGGATGAAAAGCGCTGGACAGCCAAGCATCTGGCCTATCTTGTGGATGGGTGGAAGAATAAGGGTCTCACCCCTCAGGATGTGCCAGCTATAGAGGGGGAGGGGTTTGCGCATGGACGTGGCCTTGAGCTCTATGCCCTCTATCAGGAACGTCTGGCAGCCCTTAATGCCTGTGATTTTGGGGATCTTCTTCTCCATAATCTGACTTTATTTAAAAACAACCCTGATATTCTGACCCTTTACCGGCAGCGTTTTAAACATCTTCTGGTGGACGAATATCAGGACACCAATATTGCGCAATATCTCTGGCTTCGTCTTCTCGCAAAAGATTCAGGGCCTTTATGCGTTGTTGGGGATGATGATCAGGCCATTTATGGCTGGCGTGGTGCAGAGGTTGATAATATTCTGCGTTTTGAAAAAGATTTCCCCGGCGCTAAAATTATCAGGCTGGAGCAGAATTATCGATCAAATCAGGCTATTTTGGGGGCTGCGTCCAGCCTGATTGCGCATAATAAGGGTCGTCTTGGCAAAAATCTTTGGACAGATAAGGCCGATGGTGAAAAAATTTCTCTGCGCGGCGTGTGGGATGGAGAGGCAGAGGCCCAAACTGTCTCTGATGAAATTGAACACTGGCTTGCTCAGGGTCGTCGCCGTTGTGAAACTGCTGTTCTCGTACGGGCCAGCTGGCAAATGCGGGCATTTGAGGAGCGTTTTATCATGCTGGGCCTTCCCTATCGCGTTGTTGGTGGCCCACGTTTCTTTGAGCGCCTGGAAATTCGTGATGCGCATGCCTATCTTCGCCTTGTCCGTTTTGAGGAGGATGATCTTGCTTTTGAACGGATTGTTAATACGCCAAAACGGGGGATAGGTGAGGCAACGCTTCAGCGCCTGCAACAGGCTGCGCGTCAGGCCAAAACTTCCCTTCTGGCCACAGCGCGTCAGCTGACAGAAACAGATGAGCTGGCCAGCCGCGCCCGCAATGCTCTGAAAGCCTTTGTTCAGGATATAGATCGCTGGCGTATGATGGCACAAAATCTTTCCCATGTGGAGCTTGCAGAACGTCTTCTTGATGAGTCAGGGTATACGGCTATGTGGAAGCGGGAAAAGGGCCCTCAGGCAGCTGGCCGGCTTGAAAACCTGAAAGAGCTTATTCAGGCTATGGGGGCTTTTGGAAGCCTTGAAGCCTATCTTGAACATGTCTCTCTGGTGATGGAACTGGACACACCCGGGGGGGAAGATGAAATTGCTGTGATGACCCTGCATGCTGCAAAAGGCCTTGAATTCCCTTATGTTTTTCTACCTGGCTGGGAAGAAGGTGTCTTTCCTTCTCAGCGCTCTCTTGATGAGCAGGGGGAGCGTGCTCTGGAGGAAGAGCGACGCCTGGCCTATGTTGGTCTGACACGTGCGCGTGAAAAAGCCATGATTTTGTTTGCTGCAAACCGTATGATGTATGGACGCTGGCAATCTTCTCTTCCTTCACGTTTTGTAGATGAGCTGGCAGCAGAGCATGTTGAGATACACTCAGAGACGGGATATGGGGCCTTTAAAGACTATCGTGGAGAGAGAAATAAGACTGTGGTGTCTCAGCTCATGCCTTCCCACACAGCCGTCACGGCTCCGCTTCTTGATGCTCATGCCCATGATCTTGGTCGGGTCGATGACAACACCAGTGCTTTTTCCTTAGGAGAGCGTGTTTTTCACCTTAAATTTGGTTATGGCTCTGTTTCTCTGACGGAAGGGGAGAAACTCACGGTAGACTTTGAAAAAGCAGGGCGTAAAAAAGTGATGGCAGGTTTTGTTGAGCGGGTTTAACACCATAAATACCATCTAATGTTCTGATAAAAATAGTGTTGTCTTCTTTTTTCCAGGTTTTTCTCTTTTTGATGACCTGTTTTTTGTTAAGAATTTTTATGTCATGCTGACAGAGAATCTGTTCAGGATCACCATGCCCGAGACTCCGCGAGGCAAATTCGGAAAGGACAGGGGGCCATGTTTCACGTGAAACATGATGTGTTTTTCTCTGTCAAATATCCTGAAGACATGAAGAGTGACAACAGAATTCTTCCCTGCTTCAGGTTCAAAAACATGGAGCTCTAATAGGAGCTCAAACGACGACAGAGATCATCCAGCTGTTCCAGATTTTCATAATGAATCTCCATCATCCCGGTTTTGCCTTTATGCTGGATTTTGACATTAAACCCGAGATGTGTACTTAAGTCGTGTGCCAGGGCCCGCGTATCAACATCTATTTGATTGTGCGCCGGGGACGTCTTTGGTTTTTGGCTGAGACGTGCCTGTGCCACACGTGCCAGTTTTTCTGTCTGACGAACATTAAGACCCTTTTTGACAACAAGATGTGCCAGAGATTCTGGGTCAGGGGCGACCACGAGAGCACGTGCATGGCCTGCATTTAAAAGACCCTCCCTTAAAAAGTCCTGCACAGGGGAGGGGAGCTTTAAAAGACGGACCATATTGGTGATATGTGCGCGACTTTTTCCAACAAGGCGGGCAACAGATTCCTGTGTATGGCCATAATCCTGAATCAGGTCTTGATAGCCTGTTGCTTCCTCCACGGGGTTCAGATCATGGCGTTGGATATTCTCAATCAGAGCACTTTCTAAAACGGCAGAGTCATCAAAATCACGAATAAGAACAGGAACATCTTCAAGACCTACGGCCTGCGCAGCACGCCAGCGCCGCTCTCCTGCGACAATTTGATAACATCCTTCACGCAAAGGCCGTACCAAAAGAGGCTGAAGAATACCCTTTTCCCGAATAGACTGTATCAAATCCTCAAGAGCATCCGGTTCAAAACGCCGCCGGGGCTGATACGGATTAGGCTCAATCATGGTAACAGGAAGTGTGAGGGGAGCTTTATCCCTGTTCGGGCTTTCGACCTGTTCCACAGTGTCCGTTTCCCCTAAAAGGGTAGACAAACCCCGACCGAGACCTCGTGTACGCTTTTTTTTACTCATGATACCACCCTTTGATCTTCACGATGAAGCAGCTCCTTTGCCAGTTGTATATAAGCCTGACTGCCAGAGCACTGATAATCATAAAGAAGCGCCGCCTTGCCGAAAGAGGGCGCCTCAGATACACGAACATTGCGGGGAATCATGGTTTGATAAACTTTTTCACCGAAATGGTCGCGGACATCTTCTGCAACCTGATTAGAAAGATTATTACGTCGGTCATGCATGGTCAGGGCAACACCTTCGACATCCAGAACGGGGTTAAGCTTGGCCCGGACAAGATCAACAGTGCGCATAAGCTGACTGAGACCCTCTAAAGCAAAAAATTCGCACTGAAGGGGAACAAGTACAGCATGGGCCGCTGCCATGGCATTGATGGTTAAAATATTAAGAGAAGGTGGGCAATCTATAAAAACATAATCATAGGCCTGTTCTTTGTTCTGCCGGACTTGGTCAAGAAAGTGATCAAAAGCCCAGCGCAGATGGAAGGCGCGTTGTGTGTCCCGGGCGAGCTCGAGCTCCAGCCCCGCCAGTTCAACCACAGAAGGAATAAGGTCTAAACCGGGAACTTCTGTGGCAATGCGTGCCTGTTCAAGGTGAATATCTCCATTCAGCAGATCATAAGAACTGGCACGACGGTCCTGCGGGGGCAGGCCAAGACCTGTTGAGGCATTACCCTGTGGGTCCAGATCAACCAAAAGAACACGCCGCCCAACAGCAGCAAGAGCTGTGCTGAGATTGATCGCTGTTGTGGTTTTTCCAACGCCCCCTTTTTGATTAGCAAGTGCCAGAATACGCATGTTTTTGCCTCTTTCCTAAGGGTTATCAGGTTCTTGTTCTGATCTCAGATGAGAGAGATATCAGGTTTGTGATTTGGAGAAGTTTTCCCCCGGGATCTGACAGGCTGGGGGCAGAACGCACCTCAAAACCCCAGTTTTGACGAGCTTCCTGCAGTTCCTGATCAGTTTTCTGACCTTTTAAAAAAAGACCCAGGCTGTTCTCTCCCCAGACTCTGTGTGCATAGCCTAAAAGCTTGTTGAGGGGAGCTAAAGCGCGTGCTGTAATAACATCATAGGTTTCGTGTGTCTGATGTTCAAGACGATCATGAACGACGGTTACAGAGAGCTCAAGACGCTGGACCATATGGCGCAAAAAACTGACTTTTTTCCCCTGAGACTCTATCAAAGAGAAAGATACATTACGTTTTTCCTCACGTGCCATGAGAGCTAAGGCCAAACCCGGAAAACCCGCCCCTGATCCACAATCCACAAGATTTTGTGCTATTTCAGGAACAAACCTCCAAATCTGGGCAGAGTCTAAAGCATGTCGCGTCCAAAAAACATCCAAACTTGCTGTGCTGACTAGATTCATGCGCTCATTCCACTCTTTAAGACAGGAATGCCAAAGTTCAAAAGCTTCCAGTGTTTCACGTGAAACATTCATAAGGCGTGCAAACTGTTCTCCTGTAGAAACAGGGAAAGGCGTTTGACGTGATAGCGGTTGAGGGGCTATATTTTGAGTCATAATAAAGGAGCAAGATGAATAAAACATGAGAGAGTCTCTTCTTCATACCTTAAAACCCCCCCTCTGTGCAAGTCTTATGCATGTTTCACGTGAAACATTTAAGGTTTTATGTGAGCGTTTGAAGAAGTTTTATCCAGAGCAGATCTGTCTGATCCAGGATGTGAAGAAGAAGCAAAGCTTCATCAGGTTCCACCACATAATGTAGTTTCTGTCTATGAAAAAACACTATATAGTTTTAAGTGCGCTTGGATGTGCTGCTGCTGCCATGCTTTATTTTATCTGGCCTCCCTGGGATCTATACGAGAGCTCTTCCCGCCAGAAAGCCCGTGTCGTTTATGTTTATGATGGGGATAACCTTAAGCTCCATGGTGTTCGTCCGCGTCTTCGTCTTTGGGGTGTTGATGCTGCAGAAAAGGGGGAACCGGGTGCAGACATCGCCAAACACAGATTGAGAAAACTGGTCTGGAAAAAACTTGTGTCTTACAGGGAAATAGATCGGGATCGTTATGGGCGTATTGTTGCCCGTGTTTTTCTGGAAAATGGTCAGGAAGTCAACAAAATACTGATAGAAGAGGGGGTGGTTGAGGAATATTGCCATTATTCCCAGGGGTTTTATGGACATTGCTCCGGGGGGTGGAACTAATTTGCCTGTAAGTTTTTAAAATATGAGGAAAAACACCATACTCTTGCTTACAGGAGAGAAGGCCTTCTCATAGAAGAAGTTTACAGGTTTTCAAAGAAATATTCTGTTTGTGAGGCTATAAAAGCCGGGCAGGATCTGTAAATGCCACCCTATCTGTGTCCGGTTATGTTCTGTATCTGGCTCTTGCTGGAGGGAGAAACAAAAGAGGAGACTAAATTTTCAGGAGTTTTATGAGGCCCGTAACCAGGAAAAAAGATATGTTGCCTATGTTCAGGGAAACGTTTGTGGGGGGAACAGAGGAAAAAAACACATATGTTTCACGTGAAACATGTCTGCCCTGTTAGGGGAGATTCCAACACCTGGGTTTGTTGAAGAAAAAGAAAACCTCAGAAAGTTGTCTAAGACAAATCACAGAAGCTTACAAACTTTCAACCATGGTAAAAATATTCTCCCTCCATGACTTTTCATAGGTTTGGCGGCGCCATTTTGTCTTCCTTTTTCAGGTAAAAACTCTTAGGAAAACGTCGTGTTTCCCTCCTGAGCAGGCAGGTTGATCTTGTAAGAAAGCCTTACTTCACCAAAAATTTCACTTTTTCAATATCTGCAATTTTCTTTTTGCCCTGCCATACTGTGGCTTCTACCTCATGTTCTCCTTTTTGAAGCGGCCACATATAACGTCCCCCTTTGGTTATGATTTTTTGGGTATCAACAGACCAGATAACCTTTGCGTCAGGGGGCAGCCCCTGAATATAAAATTCAAAGGCCTGACTCTCCCGGGGCAGACGTGGATCATAGGCCATATGGAGCCCCTGTGTTGGCTGGCGTAAGCGTACAGGCAAGGACTTCCGCGCGATATTTTTCGTATTTTCCCGGGGCTCTGTTCCCGGAATAAACCATTCTGTATAGGCTTTGCAGGTCTGACCGTCTTTCTTAATCTGGTGTGTTGAGACACACACATCATGTCGGATAAGTTTTCTATGAAGAGGAAGCGGTCTGGTCTCCTGATTTTGGGTAAGTTCTGAAAAGATACTTCTCAACAACAGAGCCGGACCAACAGAGCCCGTAATGCCATCTGTTGGTTGCTGATCCAGATTTCCCATCCAGACGCCAACTGTGTAACGGGTATTGAACCCCACCGCCCAGCTGTCCCGGTAATCACTTGAGGTTCCTGTTTTCACAGCGGTCTGTACAGGAAAATTAAGGATGCTATCATGACCAAACTCCAGGTCTCTTGCTTTGGGATCAGAGAGAATATGCCCGATAAGAGAAGACGTCTCCGGGGAAAGCACCCGATGAGGTGATTGCTGGTTAAGACCATGAGAAAAAGGGGTAAGAGGCTGAAAAACCCCCCGGTTGGCGAGGGCAGCATAAGCCTGAACCAGTTCATAAAGTGTCACCTCCCCATTCCCAAGGGCGAGACCATCACCATAAAAATTGGGATGATGGGTTAACCCCTGAAACCCGAATGTTTTAAGAGTATTCAGATATTCTTCTGCACCGAGATACTGAAGTGTTTTGAGGGCAGGAATATTGAGGGAATTTCCAAGAGCTTCTCTAAGCGTGACCGGTCCATAAAAACTACGGCTATAATTTTGGTAATTATGCAGGCCATGCCCCACCAGTTCCATCAGGGGCGCATCTTCAATCACAGTAGCCGCCGACCAGCCTTTTTCTAAAGCACGTGCATACAGGAAGGGTTTAAGGGCTGATCCGGGTTGACGTGGTGTTATGACGGCATCGATAAACCTTCCCGGACTGTCCTCTGTACCTTTTCCTGCAACCACCCAGGCAAGAATATCACCATTGGTATGGTCCACCACCAGGACAGCACCATTATGGACGCGTTGAGGCTTAAGAAAGCGCAGGCGTGCATCCAGCATAGTCTGGATACGTTGTTGCAAAACGCCGTCCAGCGTGGTTTTAACATGAGGCCAGCCTGCAAAGCTCAGAAGAGGGTGGTGTTTAACATGTTGAACAAATTCACGTGCATTGACGGAAAGATGTGGGGCTTTAAGATCAAAGCCTTCTGCCAGGATCCTGTTCCTGTCTTTTTCAGGCAACAGCCCATGCTGAACGAGCTGGCTGGCAAGCCGGGTGATGCGCGTTTCAAGTGTTTTTGTATTTTTCCATAAATCCAGCCGGGAGGGGGCACGCACCAAAACCACCAGAGCCAGCATCTCTTTCCTGTTAAGCGTTGTGAGATCCCGGTTGAAATAATACCGTGCGGCCTGAATAAGACCACGACGATGGGCAGCATAAGGAATCTGATTGAGGTAAAATTCTAAAATTTCGTCTTTGGTAAAACCCTGTTCTAACGTGCTGGCCTCAAACCCTTCCAGCCAGCGTGACCAAAAGCTACGTGGTCGCGGGTGAAGCATGCGGACAGTTTGTTCTGTGATGGTGCTGGCCCCACGAACAATATGTCCTGATTTAATATTGGTGAGAAGGGCAGACCACCGCGCCAGCCAGTCCGGGCCTTTATGGTGATAAAAACGCTTGTCTTCAGAGATGATGAAGGCATTTTTCAGAAAGTCAGGTATCTGATACAGGAGGATTACATCATGAATATTCCACCGGTTCTGATAGGTTGTGTTAAGGGGCTCCCCTCTGCGGTCAAGAATTTGCACATACTGACTATCAGAGAGAACGGTATGAAGGGATTGAGGGGCTGGTCTCAAATGAGAGAGCGTTAAGGAAAAAAGGGCTACGCTCCCTCCGCCCGGGATGAGGATCATAAGAATAAAAAATATTGTCCATTTCAGTCTTTTGGTATCTTTCATAAGACCTCATACCTTTATGTGATGGACCCTGTTGTCTGAGATGTGTGCCCGTAGAGGAAAAATGGGAACACCCTGTATAAAAGTCTTCTGGTGATACGGTATTCCTGTGGCATGACATTGCCTGAGACTTCAGGTGAAAAATGACCATGCCTTTCTGCACGCGTGTTTATTCACCTATATTTAACGTCTGGGTTATGCCCTTTCCAAACACGTCAGGATCATACATCTCTTCTGCATGTACGGGCAGGCCTGTGAAATGCCCCTCTGCAATAGCCTGAGCCGTGTAAACAAGATGGTAACGTCCGGCAGGAAGATAATCAGCATAAAAACGGACAGATTTATGTCTCAGTTCTTTATGATAAAAACTCCAGCGTGATTCCCCAAAATTTTGCCAGTCTTTAAACGTAAACCACCATGATCCTTCTGCGGGTGAGGTATCAGTCTGATCTGTATCCACGTCTGAACTTGTGGACAGATCACGGTTCACGGGTTCCAGCCCCCCCGGTACCGGATCATCAACCACCACAAAATTGCGTTCCGTGGGCAGAGAAACATAAAGATCAACCCGCACCAGATCCCCGCGTTTGATCTGGCTTTCCTTATCAATAAGAACCCATGCTTCTCCTCTTTTCACACTGTATTCTTTGCGAAGATCAATCCCTGCATTGACACGGCTGGCAGCATCTTCCAGAGGTGCATAGCTGAGACGCGTTGTGTAATAAAGCCTGCCTTTGCCCTGACGTGACAGGGTGATGGTATGCTGTGTGCCGGGGTCTTCTCTTGTGATGGGGTGGCGCAGGGTGACCGCATCATCCCGTACATCGTTAAAACGTGCTGTGCCCAGCTTTTCCTGATCTAAGCTGACTGAAACCTCCATATTGGGTTTCACCTGTTCATCACGGCGCACATAAGCGGTCAGAGCCTGCATACAGAAAACATTGTCCTGTGTATTCTCCCAGTGATCACGTTTGCCACGTGTTTGTGTGATGGTACGGGCCAGTTTGACAGAGAGATCCTTCACCGGGTTTTCCCCCGTCTCACGCGTATCATAGTGTGTGAAGGCGGAGAGAATGCTGCACTGCGCTCTCATAGGTGTGGAGAGAATACGCGTATAGCCCTCATCCAGATCTTCGTTGAAGCTGATCTTCCCGCCGGACTGGCTGGCATGAGCGAGGAGCATATCTGTGACCTCTTTTGCAAGTGCCTCTGCGCCTTTGACCTTAAGGGCCGCTTCGAGATAAAGGGCTTTGCCAAAAAGGCTCATCCTGTTCACATGGGGGCGGTAACGCTCTATGTCGCTGAAGCTCAGTTTTCCCTGTTCTGCAAGGGCTGCCAGCGCAACGGCCCGTACAGTGGCCGACATGCCGTCTGTGTAGAAGGTGGGGACCACATCCTGTCTCAAAAGCCCTTCAAGATAGGTATGAAGCTGAGACTCCACGGTCTGAGGTATGTCATAGCCACTTTTTTTAAGCCAGCTGAAGGCAAGGGCCGTATAGGCACTTAAATAGGGGCTGACATACTGATCCTGTGGGAGGAAATAGGTCATACCCCCATTAGGGGCCTGATAATCACGGGCCTGTTTCATAACATCTCTGGCAAGTTCTGCACTGTCTTTCCAGGAGAGCCCGGAGGGGAGATAAGCTTTCAGTTTTTCATAAAAAGCCGCCATAACGCCTTTGGAGAGTTTCTGCTCCCAACATGTGTAGGGGTAATCACGCATATAGTTGAAAGCACCTTCAAGATTGCCGATAACGGACGGAGAAAGTGTCACAGAAACATCCCCAATATCCGTGTAGATTTTTTCAGGAAACACAAGAGATTCTGTAACATTGTCCTGTGTTGTGGCCCCATAACTGGCTGCCGTGTCCAAAGAGCGGCGCTTATAGACAGGGATGCTGTGCTGAAGACTGTCCCCATCGAGAGCATCAAAAGCTTTGGCTGTGAAGTGGAGACTCTCTGTCCTGTCCGCCCTGTTTTCAGACAGGTGCAAAGAAGAGACAGGCATAAAAACAGTGTGACGTTGATAAGGCTCTAAGGTGAGTTCTGTTGAAACATGACAGGACACAGAACCCGCCTTATTTTTTTGTGAGCTCTCCTGACATTGTCCCTGTTTTTTAAGGGGGCCTGTTGCTGATATGTTTACCTTAAGTTTTCTTCTCCTGTCTGTCCTGTTCATCACACTAAAGCCAGCCTGAAAATTATCCCCTTCTGTGATTTGGTTCGGCATGACGGGACGAAGTTCTGTAGGGCGATTCACTTTGAAACTGGCACTCCCCAGCCCCATGCGGTCCGTTGGGGTCACTGCGAGAACAAGAATACGCCAGCCGGTGAGATTATCGGGAACCTCAAAGTTGAAACTGGCTTTCCCCTGATCATCGGGCAGAAGAGAGGGATTCCAGTAACTGACATATTTAAAGAGTGTGCGCATGCTAAGCTCTGCACCGCCGTCACCTCCCGGATTTGCCCCTTTCTTTTCAAATTTCTGCCGGCCCACCAGCTGTTTTAAGAGGCTATAATTACGAATATCGAGCCCTTCCAGATGATAAAAACCTTCATAAGGGTCAAAATACGTCTCGCCTCCCTGAATCAAATCCAGAACCGCTTCATCTAAAACGGCAACGGCAAGCTCAATCTTTTCATCTTTCTTCGCATGTTTCGGCGCGGCGTGAAGGCTGACGCTGACCGTCTCACGTGGTTTATAGACCTGTTTGTCAGGGGTTATGGACACATCAATCTGTTTATAAGGATCCTGGACCGGGACTTTGACATACCCGGTTTTAAACCCCGGCTTGCCTGTGTCAATTTGTCCCATTTTGGGAAGGGGAGCTTCGACGCGGGGGGAAAGAGTGGTGACAGAGAGATAAAAACCCGGCATAAGGTTTTCTTCTATATCAAACTCAAGGACTGGTGTGCTGCCCTCTAAGGTCTGTACCCAGGATTTCAGGATCCCATAACGTTCAAGAGACACAAGGGCCCGGGCGCCCGGATAGGGATTTTTGATAAGATAGCGTGCCTTGTCCCCTATAGCATAGCTGGCTTTTTCAGGGATAATTTGAAGGGAATTATCCTCAGGCATGCGCCAGACCACACGCCCCTGCCCGACAACCCAGGCCTCGGTTGTGGTTGTGTGGACCCTCTTGTGTGTATCTTCAATTTTTGCCGTGATTTTATACGTGCCGGGATCCTTTGGGGTAAAGCTGCATGTTTGTGGTGCTTCTGTGGAAACAGTTTCACAGGAACTAACAGGAATCCATGTTTCACTATACCTGGTGAGATAGGCATTCCCTGCCCCTTTGACTTTGGCAGCTTTGGTTTGCAAATGCTCAATTTGAAGATGGACAGAAGTCCCCCCTTTGGGCTGACCCTTTGGATCAACAACAATATACTGTATTTCTGCCGGTTTATCTTCTTCATAGAGCCATGCCGTCTGTTTAAGGCCAACCAGGCGATCAACACCTATATAGTCCGCTCTGCTGCTTGCTGCGATATATTTGCCTCTGTCATCACGTACGGCGCTTTCTGCTATCAAATGACCGTAGACAACAGGTTCATCCTCTAAAACAAAGCTTTCTTTAAGCTCTCCCGCCTTTCCGAGAACGGCTGTTTTCTGGAAAATTGTTGTCTGGGAGGGGCGTTCATAACTGTCAAAATCAAAACCGGCCGCAAGAGGATGGTGTGAGGAAAAATAGGCGGCTTTCAGCCTGACGGTTATTCTTGCTTCTGCGTCTGTATAAGCCCCCCCTGAATACAGTTTTGCTGATGTTGAGACCTCAACTTCTTCTCCCGGCTGGAAAAGATCACCATTGAGATGGGTGGTGACTTTAAAGGGGGAGGGGGTGAAGTCACTGACCAAAACGCGCATAGGCTGCCATGTATACTCTTGTGTAAAGCTGGCGCTTAGCCTGAAATTATACCACCCAACAGCAGCATTTTTGGGGATGGCATAGGTGCCATGATAGCTGCCAAATTCTGAGAGCGTAAGGTTATCAGCTTCATGAACTGTTTTTCCCAGAGGATCGATAATCTCCAGCTTATATGTCTTTTGAGGGGCAGGGATATAGCTATTATTATCCTGATTCCGGACATAGATTTTATAGTCTATGGTGCCCCCCGCACGATAGACACCCTGTGCGGTTGTTCCCCATGCTTCAATATGGCCATAACGCTTTTCTTGATCTGGCCAGACGGTATATCCGGATGCCCGATAGGTGCTCACCTCAAAATCCCGTTCAAGAGGCATGAGCGCCATATCATCCCCTTTATCAACCCGGACAAACAGACGCTCACACTTGTCCTGATTGTCAGAAGAACACCAGGTAAAAAGGCTAAGTTCAGGATCAAAATCTTTTGTGCCTTTAAGAAGAAGGCGTCCTGAAGCATCTGTCTTCCCCTCAGCAAGAGGTGTGAACTGAGAAGAAAGATTCGTAATTTTATCTTTATAAAGTCGGATATTTGCGTCCTGTACGGGCTGACCGGTCGCTAAATCCGTGATCCAGACAAGCGTATTATAGTGCCCGGTTTTGACATAAATTTGATAAGGGCTCACACTGGCGAAAAGGAGACGTTGTGTCGGATATTTGTCGACAGGGGGCTGCGTCTCAACTTCACCATAAAGGACACCCGTTTTCCCCCCCAGAAGTTTACGTATGTGCATAGGGACAGCAAATTGTATATCCTCCACATTTGACAAATCCTCAATATTGAAAACCTGGTTGTTTTCTTCCCCCTCCTGTGTCAGCTTTTTATAGCGGAGTGTCGCCTTCTCAAGATTGGTGACATAAAGGGGAAGGTCTGAATCTACGCCCTTTTCCAAAACTGCGGTGTTGTGGGTAAGTTCAAAATTCGGGGGGCGATGATCCGTGAAAAAACTAAGATCTACAGGCTCTTTTAAAAAACGACCGAAAGCATCCTCCAGATCAGAGGCACGTACAGAAAAGAACCATGATTTTATTTTTTCGAAAAAGCTTAAATCTGGCTTTTTGGTTCTGATGGTATAGGCTTGTGCGGCTTTAAGACGTTCTGGCAGCCAGACATGGTAGCGCTGATCTTTTTTGTGGGGCCGTCTTAGATGTGCATTCCCCTCACGATTGGCCCAGGGGTCATAATCTTTCCTTCCCCCCGCAAGATCGGGATCAAACAGAACATTTTTCTTTACCTCCTGACCACCAACAGGGGCAGAAAAAGACAGCGCTATCCCCCCAAGTGGGTTACATTTACCAGCACTCTCCCTGTTTTTTTCTGTGATCAGAATTTCTTTCCCGTCATTTTTTGTGCAGGTTATGCCTAAAAAGGCAAAGTCCGGAAATGTCGCAAAGCTTGTAACATTTCTCTCTTCAACACCAGTTTCCTGACCCAGAGCAGAGACAAGACCCGGTCTTACCTTTAAAACAATGTCTGTATCAGGCGGTAGCTCTTTTTCAGGAGAAATAAGCCAGATACGTCGTGCCTCTTCCCCTTTTTTTGAAGAGTCACCACCTTCTTCCCTCTGGCCGGGTTCCGCTTTTTTTGACTCTGAGGGAGATGTTTCCGAGGTTGAAGAGGTACCGGAGGTCTCGATAAACAGGGGATCTGTCGTGTCATCAGGGTCTTTTTGGGCTTTGATTTTATAAGAAAGAGACGTGCCATCTTTTTTGTCGGAGGTCAGGGTGAGGGCGTGTTCTACAGAAGCCTGGCTGACGGGCTGATTGAAACTGAGTGCAAGAACAGGTGTTCCGGGCCCTCGCCAGGTTTTAAACCAGGCATAACGTATCTGGGGGCGCTGCGTTATGAAACTGTGCGTGTATATCTCCCCCGTGGTTGCACCGTCCTGAGCACGCAGTCCAGGTTTGATGGTGAGCGTATAGCGGGTTGCGTCTTTTAGCTTGTCTTTTTCATCCAGATAACAGGCAAGTGCACTGGTGTTGATCCACCGCCACTGGCATGTCAGAGCGGGAGAAAAATCAACAGGTATTTCACCGGCATCACGTTCCATACGACCAGAGGGAACAACAGGGCGGTTAAACTGAATAACCACTTCCCGCCCCGCCGGGACATCGTCCCCTTCCGGTGTGATGCGTGTTATTTTGAGATCTTTTTGTTCTTTAAGAGCCGCAGACTCACGGGCTGTAGAAGGTGAGAACACGCCAGAACCGATGATGCTGACCATCAGGAGGATAAGACCTGCTTTTTTTTTCATCATCTTCCCCGCAACATAAAATTTACAGACTAAAGACCATCATGTCTGCATGATATTACAATAATTTGTGCTGTCCTGTACAGTTTTTATATTCCGGGGAGCTTTTTAACTTAACCCCTCACTATGCTTAAACTTCTGATCTTTGAAAACAGGAAAGGGGGTGTGTTTTGTGACGATTCAGGGCTTTGCTTTTGAAGCTTTATGGTTTGAAATCTTCCCTGCAGGACTATCTGGAAGTATGACAGAGTGCACATTTTTTCGTAATGTTTTCAAAATTCTGAGACGGGTTTTCGGTGATACTGACCCAGAGTTTGGAATGTGCCGACAGGTGAGGTTTCTGGCAACATATCTGTTAAAGAAACTTGAAAACTAAAACAGGCATGCTAGATTCATTTTCCCTGTACACAGAGCTAAAAGATTTTCTAAAATTCATTCCACTTTTCTTCATTTCTGGAATTTTTTTTCAGTAAAATATCTTCTGCCTTTCTTCATCTTATCAGAAGATACTTATTATCAGGCACATGAGGGGGTATATGAGATGACAACACTGTTTAAAGCTGTGGGGTTTGTTTTTTGTCTGGTTTTGATGACCCCTACCTCCTCCGCCGTTTCCCTAAAGCCTCTGGATACGGATTTTACCCTGCAACTGATGGGATCCGGCGGCCCCATTTCGGATGATGCGCGTGCGTCCTCAGGCACGGTTATCTGGTGGAAAGGGAAATCCAGAATTCTTATCGATACAGGGGGCGGGGTATATGTACGCTTTGGGGAAGCTAAAGCACGCCTTGAGGATTTGGATTTCATTGGAATTACTCATTTACATACAGATCATGTGACGGATTTGCCAGCCCTGCTTAAAGGGGGTATTTTTTTTGATCGGGCAAGGCCCCTTTTTGCTGTAGGCCCAGACGGACGTAAACCCTTTCCTGCATTTACAGACTTTATGCATGCCCTTTTTAACCCTCAAACAGGGGCGTATGCTTATCTTGCGGGCATTTATGATGGAAGCGGGAGGCTTTTTCCTGTTGTTATAGAAAATGTTGATCATCAGAAAACGACACCGACAAAGGTTTATGAACACGATGGTTTAACGATCCGGGCTATGGGAATTCCACACGGCAATATCCCCTCTCTTGCATATCGTGTTGAATCAGACGAAGGGGTTATTGTGATCTCAGCTGACCAAAATGGTCAGGATAAGAAATTTATTGATTTTGCTCAGGGGGCAGATATTCTGGTTATGCCTGTGGCCCTTCATGAAGAGGCTGGAAAAGCTTCCCGATTCTTACATGCCATCCCCTCGACGATTGGCCAGATAGCACAGCAGGTTCAGCCAAAGGCTTTAATTCTTAATCACTGGATGGGAAAGAGTCTTCAACGCCAGAAAGAAGCTATATCCATTATAAAGCAATATTATCCGGGGCCTGTTTATTCTGGTCGTGATCTTGATGCCTATCCCATGCGCTCTGTTAAAGGCAAAAAGAAAAGGTAATCCAGACCTTTTTTCTGAAATTTATGTGTGTGATGATCCGCCTTAGAAGCCCGGATGATCTGTACCCTAAAAAGGACAGCAGCTCTTTTTAGGGGGATAGTTTCCGAGGTTTGGTATATCTTATTTCTATGCCTGTTCCTGTCTCCGGTTTTGCCATGTCTGCGTGACATAGACAACATGTTTCACGTGAAACATCCGGGTTCTCATCCCGGGGGGGTGTCCCTGTCTGTACGCATGTTTCACGTGAAACATGTTGTCTCTCTGGGGGTTATGTATTAAAGCGGAAATGCATAACATCGCCATCCTGAACCTGATAATCACGCCCTTCAAGACGCAGCTTGCCGGCGTCGCGGGCACCCTGCTCGCCCTGACAGGCGATATAATCCTCATAAGCGATGGTTTCTGCACGAATAAACCCTTTTTCAAAGTCACCGTGAATAACTCCGGCGGCTTCGGGGGCCCTGGCCCCTTTTTTAACGGTCCAGGCGCGGGCTTCTTTGGGGCCTGCTGTGAAAAAGGTTTGCAGACCTAACAGATCATATCCCCGGCGAATAAGACGGTTGAGGCCCGGTTCTGAAAGACCCAGAGCCTCAAGATAATCTTTTTGTTCGTCGTCTTCCAGAAGAGCCAGCTCGGCTTCAATTTTTGCCGAGACTACCACAAAACCAGCCCTGTCCTCCCGGGCCCGGCTGGCCACGGTCTGGCTGTAGGTATTGCCTGTGCTGAGGGAGTCTTCCTCAACATTTGCGACATAAAGAACGGGTTTTGAGGTCAGAAGATGAAGCCCCCGCCAGGCTTTTTCATCGTCTGCCTCTATGACGGCATGACGTGCGGGCTTTCCCTCTCTTAAAAAAGGCAAAGCCAGATCAATCAGTTCAAGGAGTTTTACGGCCTCTTTGTCTTTATTCTTTGCTTTTTTCTCAAGGGCCGGGCGGCGACGTTCCAGGCTTTCAAGATCGGCCAGCATCAATTCTGTTTCTACCGTTTCAAGATCATCGAGAGGATCAAGACGTCCTTCAACATGGGTGATATTGTCATCTTCAAAACAGCGCAGAATATAAATAAGGGCGTCGGTTTCACGAATATTGGCCAAAAACTGATTGCCTAACCCCTCCCCTTGAGAGGCCCCGCGGACCAGACCGGCAATATCCACAAAATTCATCTTTGCCGGCAGGCGCTCAGCCGAGCCCGCAATGGCAGCCAGAGCATCAAGGCGCGGATCAGGCGTTGCAACCTCACCAATATTGGGCTCTATGGTGCAAAAAGGATAGTTTTCTGCCTGCGCGGTCGCCGTTTGCGTTAAAGCATTGAAAAGGGTTGACTTCCCAACATTGGGAAGACCAACAAGACCACATTTAAACCCCATATCTGCTCTCTCTTTCCTCTTATCTCCTGCCCCTTTTCTGAGATCAGGACAGCACATACCCTCCCCCGGCCCCCCAAAATCTTCTTCCCCGGGGTCACCACCCTTTGGGTGTGGTATGGTTCATGGCTCTTGAGTGGTAAGCTTATACATAAGGCTGACAGAAGAAAAGAAGAGAAAATCATATTTTTATTTTTTCAAAATCTGGTATAGCCTGTATCCGTGCTTTAAGGATGGGGCTGTTATGCGCTTTCTTCGTTCGACCTTTATCATTGGTTCTCTGACGGGGCTAAGCCGTGTTCTGGGTCTGGTTCGTGATCAGCTGATGGCGGCTTTCCTGGGGGCGGGTCTTGCCAATGATGCTTTTGTGGTGGCCCTGCGTTTTCCCAATCTTTTTCGTCGCTGGTTTGCAGAGGGTGCTTTTAGTGCTGCGTTTATACCCCTTTACGGGCGGCGTCTGGATGACAAAGAACAGGCCGATCGCTTTGCTTCAGAGGCTCTCTCTGCCCTTTTGACGGTGACGGGGTTTGTTGTCATTGTCTGCCAGCTTGCTATGCCTTTTCTCATGTATGCTCTTGCCCCGGGCTATGCATCTGATCCTGAAAAATTTAACCTGACCATCCTTTATACGCAAATCACCATGCCATATCTTGTTTTTATGGCTTTGGCCTCTTTGTTTGGGGGTGTTTTAAACACACGTGGTTTTTTTGCGGCGGCGGCGGCGGCGCCTGTTATTCTCAACCTTGTCCTGATTGCAGCTTTTGTAGGGGCACGCCATCAAACAGCTGTGTCTCTGGGCTTTGTCCTTTCCTTTGGGGTAAGCTTTGCCGGTGCTTTACAAACGGGCCTTGTTTATTGGGGGTGTCGTCGTGCAGGGGTGCGTTTGTCTTTGGCGCTGCCCCGCCTGACAAAGGGGGTTAAGGCCCTTATAGCCCTCAGTGCACCGGGGCTTGTGGCAGCGGGCGTGACACAAATTAATCTTCTTGTCTCAGGTGTGATAGCATCGTTCCGCCATGGTGTTCAGTCCTGGCTTTATTATGCTGACCGTCTCTATCAACTGCCTTTGGGTATGATTGGGGTGGCGCTCAGCGTGGCTCTTCTTCCTGCTTTGACGCGAAGCTTCAGGAAAAAAGACCAGGAAGCTGCACGCCATCACATTAACCGTGCTTTGGAAATGGGGATGTTTTTGACGCTTCCGGCCATGGCGGCCCTTCTTGTGTCCTCAGAATTTTTCATACGTGGCCTTTTTGAGCATGGGGCCTTTGGTCCAACATCAACAGAACAGACATCTTATGCGGCCCAGGCATTTGCCATGGGGCTTCCGGCTTTTGTGGGGATTAAAATTTTTACGCCTGCCTTTTTCGCGCGTGAAGATACAAAAACCCCCATGCGCTATGCTGTTGTCTCTGTACTTGTGAATATTATTCTGGCCCTCTTTCTTTTTCAGCCCTTTGGGGCAGCAGGGCTGGCTCTGGCCACCAGTCTTGCAGGCTGGGTGCATCTTGCCCTTTTGGTTCGCCGTTTATGTGTTCTTAAGACCTGGTCGCCGGATATACGCCTTATCAGGCGTCTTCCCCTGATGATGGTGAGCTCTGTTCTGATGGGCGTATGTGTTGGCTTTGCGGCCTCTCAGGGCGCGCACTGGTTTGGGCGCAGTATTATGTCAGATTTTCTTGTTTTACTGATTGTTTTTATTCTGGGGCTTGTGTCTTATGCGCTGTTTTCCCTGATATTAAGAAGTGTGCGTTTTGCAGATCTCCAACAGGTCATCAGGCGGGGCTGATGGAGAGAGATTACGGAACAGGTTTTATGTCAGGGTTTTTCCGCAAAAAGACATAAAACGCTCCTGAGCCGCCATGGCGCTGATGGGCGGGGGCATAGCTGGCAATATACGCCCTTATCCTTTCATGATGGAGCCAGCCTGTCAAAGACCGTCGTAAAACCCCAACCGTTTCAGATCCGTAAACTCCGGACCCGTAGGAAGTTTGGGAGTTTTTTGACCCTTTGCCTGTGATCACCAGAAGGCAGCCCAACCCCTGCTGATAGGCTCTTTCCACTCTTTTCAGGACGAATATCCGGGCTTCATCCTGTTTTAGGCCGTGCAGGTCAAGCACCTGTTCATAGAACACCTGCCCCCGTCGCACACGTCTCATATGGCTTATGTCAGGAAGGGGCTGAGAGGGTGTCACTTTCCTCCCCGGGGAGGGTGTGTGTGGACGGGGGGAAATATGTTTCTGTAAGGTTGTGGGGTTTGTAGGAAGTTTTTCCCCGGGGTCAGGAATGACACGGTGCAGAGGATGCAAAGGTTTGACGGTGCGTATGAAGCGAGACCATAGCAGTGCGTCTTCGGGGGTCATATGCTTGTCTTTGTTTTTGCCACGCCCGTGCATGATGAAAGACCTTTTGCAAGTTTGTTGTCCTGAGCTATGTGCCCCTTTCTTCTCCAGCATCATAGGAAATAAGGAGATGTGCTTTGTCTTTTATACGCTGTGCAAGGGATTTTGGCAAAAGAACAACCCAGCGGGCCTGATGGCGCATCACCCCGGCACGTCCCCCGGCTTTGCGCCCGCTTCCGAAGAAAAGATCACCACGCAAACCACCTTTTATAGCGCCCCCCTGATCCTGGGTGATGGCCAGAAAACCTGTGTGACGTCCCTTAAAATCCCCTTCCCGTTCCGGAAGGCGTGCTTCTATCCAGACAGGGAGACCAAAAGCATGATAAGCCGGATCAACAGCCAGAGAGGTCATGGCCTGTAAAGGGACATTTTGCGCACCTTTGGGCCCAAGTTCGGGGTCTCCCAAAGGTTGTAAATCAAAAAAAACATAGCGGGGATTAAAATCCATAAGCTGGCGGCGTGTTGTCTGATTTTGCTCCTGCATCCACAGGGCAATTGCTTTTTTGGAGGCCTGGCCGGGTTTTAAGATGTTACGTCGTATAAGCTCCTTGCCGACAGAGCGATAGGTGTGGCCATTATGTGCAGCAAAGGCGGCCCGCATAGCTTTCCCATTTTCAAAGACAAGACGCCCTGACCCTTGAATTTGCAGAAAAAAAACATCCACAGGCCTGCCCCAGGCAAAAGCGTTCTGGAGTTTTTGAGAATCGCGCGTGATAACAGAACGTGGCGGATAGGGTTTGATATATCCCTCAGAAGGCTGAGCTATAAAGCGTTTCCCTTCAAAGCCTGGAATAAAATCGCCCACATCAAGACGAAAAAGATCAGAAGGTTTCCTTAAAAGAGGCTCTTCAAAGCCCTTTCGTGGTGTGGTATAAACCTGAATTTCCGGTTCATAATAGCCTGTCAGTAATCCCGTTTTTTGGGAAGAAAAACTGAGAAGGAAAGGCTCAAAATTCCTTTCAAAGAAAGCAAGTTTTTCTCCTGCCCTGACGTGTAAGCCAGGAAGACGCGCACAGACATTTTGCCAGTCTCCGACACGTCCCGCATACACCACTTTTTTCTGCAGCATGTCCTGAGCCTGGCGTTTTGAGAGCTGAGCACAGGAACGATAAAATGCTTTCAAACCTGATGTTGTATCATACTGTGCCCAGTCCTGAAGATCTGCAAAAGAGACGGGGGTAAGCGTAAACGGGGAGTTTTTCAGTCTGATAGGAAAAGAGGAAGTTTTCGGGGGATGCCCTCTATCCGGGTGTTGTGTGCTGTGTGGGGAGGGAGGTTCCTGAATCTTCTGTGTGCTGGCACAGCTGGCGAGCATAATAAGCAGGCCAGCATACATGATCAGGCGCATAAGGCTTACTCCTCATCAATATCAGAAACCCGGGACAGAGACCAGTTGGGGTTCGCTGAAGTCACAGGGCGCTCAAAAACCCAGATTTCCTCGACACGCTCTGCGTGAGAATCAGCTGATGATTCCTGACCTTTTTCACCAGAAGTGTCTGTGATGATCTCGGCAATGAAGTGAACCTCTATGTGTGCAAGATCCTCTTCAAGTCTGGCTGAGAGGAGTTCTGATCTGAGAACTCTTACGTTTTGAACCAGATTTTTTTCCTCACCCCTTTCCTCTATAGACCGGCTATAGAGCGTATAAAGTTCTGGTGTGAGGAGGGGTTCAAGATCTGTTTTATTTCCTTCCAGATAGGCCCTGACTATTTTCTCATAAGCGAGACGGGCCCCTTTCATGAAGTTTTGAAGATCGAAATGCGTATCAGCCTGTGCAATAGCTGTCAGACCAAGACCGGCCGGACCTGTAAAGTTTTTGACAGGATCCAAAGGCTTTTTTTGCGCAGGGTTAGGTAAAGCCCTCTTTTTCTTTTCTTTTGGCATATGCCCAACGGGTTTTCCTAAGACGTTATAGAGCAGAGAGCCAACAATAAAAGCCAGAATAGCATAGACAACAAGCTGTAACATAATCGATCGGATCCTCTTTTGAATCGAGTATAGGGAATTTGTACAGAAATTTAAAGGGGTGTTATTATCCCCCTCTCTCTATGCTTGCTGCAGGGGACAAGTCCGTGGTAAAGACTTAAAGCTATTACACACTCTGTATTTCATGCCTTAAGCAGGATAAAAAAATATGTCGAAAGAGATTAAGCAGACTCCTTCTGAAACAGAAGCTCCCAATTTACGTGTCTTAGGTCAGTATGTGAAGGATATAAGTTTTGAAAATCCCCATGCCCCCGGAGTTTTACAAAAAGATGCAGAGGGCACCAATATTGACATGAATGTCAATGTTGAAGCCAAACCCCATGACAATATTGGTCTTGAAGTATCTTTGTCTGTTAAGGCAGAGGCCAAACAGGGTGAGAAAACCATATTTATTACGGAAATTGTTTATGCAGGTCTTTTTCAGCTTGAAAACATTCCCGAAGATCATGTTCAGGCTGTTATCCTGATTGAATGCCCAAGACTTTTATTCCCCTTTGCGCGTGAGGTTATTGCAACTGTGACGCGCCAGGGCGGATTTCCCCCCCTTCTTCTTGATCCTATTGACTTTTCTGCCCTTTATCAGGCAAAGCTGGAACAGAAGTCTCAGGAGGAACACAACACAGCCCCACAAACTAATCCCGGTGGGATAACCCTGAATTAGAGGTGGTACACAAAAACCTGACAAAGATGGGCTTACAGCATACCCCATCTTGTTAAACCTGAGCCAGTATCTTAAGATATAGCCGACCAGACTGGAAGTGTTATGACAGTTCTTCTTGATCACCGCTCGCCAGAGCACAAGCATAAAAAGGCAAAAGCTCCGGATATACGCCATCCTGAAAAACAGCGTAATCCTGAAACCCCTGTTTTACGTAAGCCGGGCTGGATTAGGGTTAAGGCACCTGTTTCTCCGGAATATCATGAAACACGGCGCATTGTCCGTGAACACAAACTGGTCACTGTGTGTGAAGAGGCCGGATGTCCTAATATTGGCGAATGCTGGAAACAGGCCCATGCCACCTTTATGATTTTAGGTGAAATTTGTACACGGGCCTGCGCTTTTTGTAATGTGCGGACAGGCCTGCCCGGCCCTGTTGATCCTGAAGAACCTTATAAAGTGGGCGAGGCGGTGCAGAGAATGAAGCTTCGCCATGCTGTTATTACCTCTGTGGATCGTGATGATCTCCCGGATGGGGGGGCAGAGCATTTCGCCCGGACTATCCAGGCAATACGAGAGGCTTCACCTTCGACAAGTATTGAGATCCTAACCCCGGATTTTCTCCGTAAAAAAGGGGCTTTAGAGCAGGTTGTCGCGGCGAGACCTGATGTCTTTAATCATAATTTAGAGACGGTCCCAAGACTTTATCTCAAAATTCGCCCGGGTGCGCGTTATTACCACTCTTTACGACTTTTAGAAGAAGTGAAAGAGCGTGATCCGCATCAGTTTACCAAATCAGGTTTGATGGTTGGTCTTGGTGAAACGCGTGAGGAGATTATGCAGGTCATGGATGATATGCGCTCCGCCGGCATAGATTTCCTGACCATTGGACAATATCTCCAGCCTACACGCAAACATGCTGAGGTTAAGCGCTTTGTTGATCCTGATGAATTTAAAACCTATGAAACCATTGCGCGTGCTAAAGGCTTTCTTATGGTCTCAGCCTCACCTTTAACACGCTCCAGCTATCATGCGGGTGAAGATTTTGAGCGCCTGCGTGAGGCCCGCAAAGCTGCTTTATTAGGTGCCCCCACCCCGGGGGAGAGCGATTCCAGGTGATGATGTCTCCGGAAGATCCCGGGGTATATCAGTTTATGTCCCCCTGATCAGGTTAGGTCAGGCCCTTGTTGCCCTTCTTTCTCTTTGACATAGGAGTTTTTGAGCGTGTCAGACTATCAGACGCAAAAATGTCTTCCTTATTCCTGGGAAGATTTGTTTGCCCTTGTGGGGGATGTGCGTGACTATCCTGCTTTTGTCCCGGGTATTGCGGCTATGCGCGTGTGGGATGAAGATCTTAAAGAGGGGGAGGGCCGTTTTAAGGCAGAAGTTCTTGTGCGGTATAAAGTTTTTACAGAGCGTTTTTCAACCCATGTTGTCCTTGATAAAACACGACGATCTATTGAGACAAACCTCCTGCGTGGTCCTTTTCGCCAGCTGGACAATATGTGGGTGTTTGAGCCTTTGGAAAATGGCAGCACAAAGATCCATTTCAGTATTCGCTATCAGGTCAAAAACCCATTATTACACATGCTCCTCAGTCAGAATTTCACACGTGCTGCTGATGCTATTCTCCGGGCTTTTGAAGAACGAGCACGGGAAAAACTCACCCCTGTTGGTGATGATACAAGCTCTGTCAGGCAGGTTCCAGAAGTTTAGACAGACCCTTCTTCAGGAGATCAAGGGCCACTTCAACACTTTTCAGGCGTATGCTGGTGCGGTCTCTGGGCCCGAACTGGCAGAACTGTCGTATCTGATGGGGCGTCTCCTCCCTGTCATGCCGCCCGGCGACACAGGCAAAATGCACAAGTCCCACGGGCTTTTCCGTGCTTCCACCCCCGGGGCCTGCAAGACCTGTGACAGACACAGAAAGCAGGGCCCCTGATCGTGCCCATGCCCCCCGCGCCATTGCCAGAGCACATGATGCACTGACGGCACCGTGATCCCGGAAGATCTGAGGATCAACCCCTAAAAGCCTGTGCTTAGAGTCGTTGGCATAGACCACAAAGCCTGTCTCAAAAACCTCTGAGACATGGGGAACAGAGGTCAGAAGACCCGCGACAAGACCCCCTGTACAGCTTTCTGCCGTGGTGATGGTGATCTGGTGGTGACGTGCTGTCTCAACAAGGTTTTTGGCAGTGTCAAGAAGGTTGTGAGAAAACATGATCCTGTCCATCATTTTTCAGGGTGTTCAGATATGCTGTTTTTGCCGTTGTTTTTGTGCTGTGCGGGCCAGATCCAGAACAAAACGGCCAAGAAACAGGGTGTCAGCATGGTAAGAGCGTTTCATCTGCCGCTCTGTCTCCAGGCTATATTTTAACACCCTTTCCAAAAGGGGCTTTCGCCAGATTTTCATGTGTTGCAGAAAATCTTTTTGCCGAAAAATAAACACAGGAGGTTTCAGACTTTTCATGGCCATATCAACAGACAGGCCCTCTTCCACCTGACATGCACACATCCAAAGACGCATGATATGATTGTGAAGGGCCCGCAAAAGTGTAAAAGGTGCTGTTTTCGCCTGAAAAAGCTTGTGCAGTTCCAGATCCGCCCTGTCCGCGACCCCTCCCAGAGTGAGAAACACAAAATCATCAAGCCGTGCTTCTGTGCTGGCCAGAGTGGCCGCCAGCACATCCTGACGGGTGATGGTGCGTCTCTGATCAGAAGGGTTTAAGGCTTTTGGACCTTTAAAGAGGATAAGCTTTTCAATCTCCCCCATAGCATGGGCATGATCCCCTTTAAGATGCGCCATGAAGAGGGCCCGTGCCCCGGAGTCTAACTCTAGCCCCTCATCTTTGAAGGCATGTTCAGCCTGCTGGATAAGGCTTTGGGGCGTTTCTTCGTAACAGCCAACGGCTATAAGCTGTTTGTGTTGTTCAAAAAGCTTTCGCAAAGCAGAACGTGGAGATAAATCCCCCCCCTCAACGACAAGTTTTGCTTCCACCTGTTTTTGCTCTTTGTCTACAGTTTTGAAAAAATCTTTCAGAAGTTTCCCGGAACTTTCCCCCGCCTGGCTCAAACGAATAAGACGTTGTGCGGAAGTGAAAGCAAGAGTGTGCATTTCATCAGACAGACGGGCCGGATCTTTTGTAAGATCAGTTTCCTGGAGACTGGTGAAGGAGAAGGGGTCGTCATCGTGTGCACCCCAGGCCAGAGCCAGGGTTTTGGAATGTTTGAGGACAAGGCTCCGATCCGGCCCAAAGAAAAGTGCTGCAAAAATGGAAGGGTTCGGGCGTTTCAGAAAGGTTTTAAAAGCGGAGCCTGAAAGTTTCATTTTTTCTGTCTGATCTGAAAAAATCGTGCAAGACGCCAGGTGAGACGCCGGGCTGCTTCGTCTGCCACCTGTTCTTCGGCATCAGCCTCAGCCGTCAGCGCTTCATAAGATCGCCCGGGAATGGTATCATAAGAGGCCCTTGAAACCACCGTGCCCTGATCAAGGAGTGTACCATTTTTGTCTTTAAGAAGGTAGGAGACGGTTAGGCGGAGATCCTGACGCGTTGCCACATCATTAATGGTAACACCAACGCCGAGAGATACTTTTTGTGTGCTGAGCTCAAGCGTGTAGAGAGGCGTTTTATCTCTGTCAAACTGATGCTTAAGAGCCTGCCCTAAAAGATAATTTGTGCGCCCCTGTCCGACAATGACATCAATATGGGCAAATTCTGTGCTTAACGTGCTGTTCCTGCCATAAAGAGGGCGAAACCCACATGAAGCGGTCAGAAAAAGGGACGGCAGAATCAGAAGGACAAGAAGAAGAGTCCGTACCATAATACCAGTTTACCTCACCACAAAATTAATCAAACGGTTGGGCACAAGAATAGTTTTGACAAGACTTCCTGAACCAAGAGCCTCAGCAATACGGGGTTGTTCCAGCGCATGGGCACGTATTTGGGCTTCATCAGCATCTTTAGGCACGGTAACCTCACCCCGTTTTTTTCCATTAATTTGTACCATGATGGCACAGCTGTCTTCTTCTAACAAGGCAGGGTCCACACAAGGCCAGGGAGCTGTTACAACAAGCCCTTCCCCCCCCATATGGGCCCAGGCGGCTTCTGCCAGATGTGGTGCAAAAGGGGCCACCAGCCGGGCGAGCGTATTTAAGGCTTCTGCACGTGCCGCTGAAAGGGCAGCATTGTCTTTGCTCTGCGATATTTTTTTCAAACTGTTCACCAGTTCATGAAGCGCTGCAAGCGCAACATTAAAGCGGAAAGAGTCTATAGCCTGTGTGACATGCTGTATCGTTTTATGCAGTGTTTTACGTAAAGAAAGAGCCTCAGGATCACGGTGTAGTTCTGTCCCGTTTTCAACAGGGGCAGAATAGGTTTGAAAAAGGGTCCAGAGCTTTTGAATAAAGCGCCAGGAGCCCTCAATCCCGGCTTCTGTCCATTCCACATCACGTTCCGGGGGCGAATCGGACAGGACAAACCAGCGGGCCACATCTGCCCCATAGGTCTCAATCATCACTTCAGGATCAACAACATTGCGGCGGGATTTGGACATTTTCTCAGCCGGGCCCACATGCACAGGCTTGTGATCCTGGATGCTGAGAGCAACGCCCTCCTCATTTTCCATCACCTCATCAGGGGACAGCCAGCGCCCTTGTTCATCTTTATAGGTCGCATGGGTGACCATGCCCTGGGTAAACAGACCCTGGAAAGGTTCCCCTGAGGCTGGTGCCGTAAGCAAACCACAGTCACGCAGGGCCCGCGTAAAAAAGCGGGCATAGAGCAGGTGTAACACGGCATGCTCCACCCCCCCTATATATTGTTGTACCGGCACCCAGGCTGCAATGGCTTTAGCATTGAGTGGAGTTTGAGAAGAAGGGTCAGTGAATCGCAGAAAATACCAGGAAGAATCCACAAAAGTATCCAGCGTATCGGTTTCCCGCTCTGCCTCACCCCCACATTGAGGGCAGGCCACATGCTTCCATGTTTTATGGCGGGTGAGGGGGTTGCCAGGTGTTGAAAAATCAACCTCCTCTGGCAGACGGACGGGTAAATCTTTCTCAGGCACAGGGACCGCCCCGCAGTCCGGGCAATGAATCATAGGAATAGGGCAGCCCCAGTAACGCTGACGTGAGACGCCCCAGTCCCGCAGGCGATATTGTGTGCTGGCATGCCCTTTGCCAAGGCTTTCCATATGTTCAGTGGCGCGCCCGATCGCGGTGTCTACATCAAGACCATTCAAAAAATCTGCATTAAAGAGCGTTCCTGGCCCTGTATAAGCAGTGTCCTCTATGGTAAAATCATGAGGGTCTGTCCCGGGGGGAAGAATAACAGGGGTGATATCAAGACCATAGCGTCGTGCAAAATCAAGATCACGCTGATCATGGGCCGGACAACCAAAAATTGCGCCCGTGCCGTAACTGCTCAGAACAAAATTCGCCACCCATACCGGCAGTGTTTTTCCTGAATCAAAAGGGTGAAGAACGCGAAGGCCCGTATCAACACCTTTTTTCTCTGCCTTTTCAAGGGCTTCCTGCGTCATGCCTGTTTTTTGACAGTCCCTGATAAAATCTCTCAGATTTTTATCTTTTTCTGCAAGACGACATGTGAGGGGGTGATCCGGGGCAAGGGCACAAAAGCCTGCCCCAAATAAAGTATCAGGGCGTGTGGTATACACCTCAATATTTTCACTGTCCGGGGGCGGTGGCGTTGCGGGATCAAAGTCAAAGACAAAAGACAGACCCCGGGAACGCCCAATCCAGTTTTTTTGCATCAGGCGCACTTTGTCTGGCCAGTCCTTCAACCCCTCCAGCCCTTCAAGCAGGTCATCGGCATAGTCTGTGATCTTAAAGAACCATTGATGAAGCTCTCTTACCTCTATCTGAGCGCCGGAGCGCCAGCCCTTCCCATCAAGTACCTGTTCATTGGCCAGCACCGTCTGATCAACCGGATCCCAGTTCACGCGGGATTTCTTCCGATAGACCAGGCCCTTTTTAAAAAAAGCCAGAAAAAGAGCCTGCTGATGCTGATAATAGTCAATATCACAGGTTGCAAATTCCCGCGACCAGTCCAGAGCAAGGCCAAGACGTTTCATCTGAGCACGCATGGCCGCAATATTATCATATGTCCATTGGCGGGGGTGGACAGAGCGCTCCATAGCAGCATTTTCTGCCGGCATACCAAAAGCGTCCCAGCCCATAGGATGAAGCACGTCAAACCCCCGGGCGCGCTTATAGCGCGCAACCACATCCCCCATAGCATAATTACGAACATGGCCCATATGAATCCGCCCTGACGGGTAAGGAAACATTTCAAGCACATAATAGAGAGGTTTCTCTCCCCGTGGAGAGGTTTCTGCCTCATAAACCCTGTGCTGTTCCCAAAGGCTTTGTTGCTGAGGTTCTATAATCTTGTGGTTATAGCGGTCCATATGCCCTGCATCCCTGAAAGAGAAAAGCCTGTCTGTTGTTCATTTTGATCCATGATATGACCGCCTGTGACATATCTATGGTGAAAAAGTTCTTATCGGGCAGATCCAATACGTAGCTCACGCGCACGCGTTAGAATAGCATTTTCAATTTTGGTGATAGTATCCGGGTGGGCTTTTACATCACGCCACTGGCTGTCCTGTCCCTGTTCCTGTTTAGACATATTAACTTTCAACGCATCTGCGCGTAAGCGTTTATCCAGAATATAGACTGTGAGCTTAAATCTCTCCCGTGGATATTGTGGATTGATATACCAGTCTGTTAAAATAAGACCCGTTGAAGAGTCTGTTTGTGCCAGGGGCATGAAGTCAAGCGTTTCAAGCGTAGCACGCCATAAATACGTATTAACAGGCAGAGAAGACGCATCTTCTCCCCCGGGGAGGGTGTCTGATGAATGTCCTTTTTTCCCGCCTAAACTGCTGCATCCGGCAAGAGCAAAAAAGACAAGAGACAGGGTGAGGATAAAGCGGGAGCCCCAATGGTGTAACATTTGTGATCTCTCCATATTAGATCAGAAAAAAACTTCTATACCTTATAAAAGTCTGAGAGAAAAGCCAGACTCTAAACGAGATAATGGAAAAATACAGGATTGTAGGAAATTCTGAAAGATAAGAGGGTACTCTGATAGATTTTTTCAATTTTGCAGGGAAGGCTGACCAAAAAGATAGTATCCCCGATTTTTTATCCTGTCTGGTGTCTTAAGCGGGGTCATAGCCTCAAAAAGTCTTACGGATCACAGCACAGGGATTAACAGACTATGTCTGAAAAGGCTGGTTGTCCCTCTCTGTAAAACCGTCAAAGGCAGTCTGGACACAAAAACTGGCGAAGCCTCTAAAAAGGAAGTTTTCACAGAGAATCCCCGATGATGGAAAAGGGAAGAAGGCAGGATGCCTTCCACGTCACCTGAAGTGTTTCCAGCCTTTTACTTCAGGCATGAAAAGCTTAAGGAAAAAGAGGTAACAGGACATGATAAAATTCAGAGGACAGAGAACTTTGTCTGTCCTTTTTTTCTAAATTTTAAGGAGAAAAAACTTTTACCGCGGAAGCAAGCCTTCACGCTGGGCGCGTTTACGATTGAGTTTGCGAAAGCGCCTTAAGCCCTCTGCACGCTGACGAGCACGTTTTTCAGAAGGTTTCTCATGATTTTGAAGGCGTTTTATTTCTTTAAAAAATCCTTCTTTCTGACCTTTTTTCTTGAGGGCCTTACAAGCCTGGTCAACGTCATTATTTCTGACATAAACGATGAAACTGATGGATAATCCTCCTATTTTTGTATGAGCATCCTCTTTATCAAACTGCCTTACAGACCAAATTCTTAAGAGGAAGGCGGCCCTATAACAGAGATTTTCACCCCTGTCCATCCTCTTTTCAGAAGGACACCTGTCTTTTAAAGAAGACTCTTTACGTTTAAACTCTGAGAGAGTTTTATAGAGCCAGATAAGAACCTATCTTTTTTTTCATAAAAAATCAAGATGAAGGCGTACAGGGAAATATTATGCAGGACTATACCTCTTTTATTATAGATTTCCTGGTATGGTTTGACCTGACAGGGGTTTTTGTTTTTGCTGTCTCAGGAGCCTTAAGGGGTGTCCGCCACAGTATGGATGTTTTTGGGGTTATTTTCCTCGCGGTTGTGACAGGTCTTGGCGGTGGTACGATAAGAGATATTCTTTTAGGGGTGACGCCTGTATTTTGGGTGCGCACACCTCTTTATCTTGGTGTTGCAGTTTTGGGGGGCCTTATTGCCTTTACCATAGCCCCCTATCTCACTTCCCGGCGCAGAGCTTTAATCTGGGCTGATGCTGCGGGTTTGTCCCTATTTTGTGTTTTGGGAACAGAGACGGCTCTGCAAGCCGGCGCAGCCCCTGGTGTTGCCATTGTCATGGGGATGATAACCTCTGTCTGTGGCGGTATAACACGTGATATCTTATGTGCTGAGACACCCCTTATTTTTCGTCAGGAAATCTATGCACTTGTGGCTCTTTTTGGGGGTGGTCTTTATGTGCTTTTGCCTTTGTTGGGGTTTTCAGACAACAGTGCCACCATTTTGGCCATTCTTGCCGCTTTTTTCCTGCGGGCCGCAGCACTTGTTTTTAATTTATCCATTCCCCCGAGACGGCATTAAATCAGGTGCTTAAGGGGTTTGATCGCTGATACGCAGGGAGGTAATCTGGTTACGCTGGCGCCGCAGAACCTGAAAGCGATAGCCGTAAAAGCTGAATTGCTGGCCGGGCTCTGGTATGGTTTGAGCTTCATGAATAACAAGGCCGGCAAGGGTAACAGCTTCCTCATCAGGCAAAGACCAGTCCATAGCTCTGTTTAAGTCCCGAATGGGGACAACCCCATCGGCAATGACAGAGCCGTCCGCCTGAACACGAACGCCTTCCACGGTCAGATCATGCTCATCCTTAATATCACCAACAATTTCTTCAAGAATGTCCTCAAGCGTGATAATCCCCATCAGGGCACCATATTCATCCACCGCAAGGGCAAAATGCTCGCGTTTTTTCTGGAAGGCTCTTAACTGATCCAGCAGGGGCGTGGTTTCCGGAACGAACCAGGGTTCACGCATAATGGTTTTGAGATCAAAAGAATCAGGCTGACTTTTTCCAGCCTTTAAAGCACGGGAGATATCCTTGGCATGAAGGACACCAATAATATTGTCCTGATCATCACGCCAGACAGGCAGGCGTGTATGCGGACTTGCCAGAACCTGATCAATAAGTTTTTCCGGAGGAAGGCTCGCGTCAAGAGCGGCAACATTTTTACGGTGAATCATCACATCATCCACGCTCAGATCACGCAAATCAAGGACGCCGCCTATCATGTCCTTATCGTCTTTAACGACCTCACCTTCATGATGGCTCCAGTTAACAGCACTTCTGATCTCTTCAAGCGGGCTGTTCATGACACGTTGTGTTGAGACACCAAAAATTCCTGCTGTTGTGGTGACCAGAGTACTCAGGGTTCGTGTTACAGGGGAAAACAGCCAGGAAAACCAGCCAAGGGGCGCGCTGGCTCCAAGAGCGATACGATCAGGGTTGGCAAGAGCCAGGGTTTTAGGGAGAACCTCTGCAAACACCACAATCAACAATGTCATCACCAAAGTGGCGTACGCAACGCCCGTTGTCCCAAAAAAGTGCAAAAAAACCGTTGTGGCCAGAGAGGAGGCCAGAATATTGACAAGATTATTGCCTAAAAGAATAGAGCCGATAAGGCGTTCACGTTGTTCCAAAAGTGTGACAACACGGTGGGCATGTTTGTTGCCTTCCTGATCAAGACGATGCATGCGTGCCTGAGAGACGGCGGTTAAAGCCGTTTCTGAGCCAGAAAAGAAGGCTGAAAAAGCAATAAGGAAAGCAATGGCAAGGATAAGCAGGGTGAGTGTTTCAAAACTCATAATATTTTAGGTGGTTTTATGACCACATACCTCCATGGTTAAAAAATCTGAAAGCAGACGGGGATAAACATCTTCTTCGAGAACAGCTTCTCCTAATTTTTTTAAGAGAACAAGTCTTATCTGTCCCTGACGTGTTTTTTTATCATGCCGCATGCGCTCTAAAAGACGCTCTGGCGAAAAAATATGATCGAGATTTTGGACACAAACAGGCAGGCCTGCACACCGCAGATGATGTTCTATCTGCTGACAGGTTTTGCCTGAGAGAGATGTCTTAAAAGACAGATCTGCACCATAGCGGGCCTGAAAGCGCAGGGCCATCATCATGCCAAGGGCCACGGCCTCACCATGGTAAAGCGTATCACAATAGCCTGTTTCTGCTTCCAGAGCATGGGCAAAGCTATGCCCAAAATTAAGGAAAGCCCGTTCCCCTTTTTCATATTCATCCCGTTCAATAAAAAAAGTCTTTGTTCTTAAAGAACGTGTGACAGCTTCCCTCTGGATATCCGGAGCGCCCTTAAAAAATTCTTCCTGATAGTGTTCGAGCCAGGTGAAAAAATCCTGATCATGGATAAGGGCGTATTTGATAATTTCTGCATAGCCTTCCCGCAGCCGTCGCTCAGGCAGGGTTTTTAAGACATTTGTATCGACAAGAACAAGGTGGGGGCTGTAAAATGTGCCAATAAGATTTTTCCCCTGAGGCATATTGATTCCTGTCTTGCCACCAAGGCAGGAATCAACCTGGGCCAGAAGACTTGTTGGCATATGAATAAGGGTGAGACCACGTTTGAGGACAGAGGCTGCAAAACCCGTGATATCTCCCACAACACCGCCACCAAAAGCTATCAGAGTGTCTCCACGCTCCACACCAAGCTCCAGAAGGTGATGAAGCAGCTGTTCAAACTGAGAAAAGCTTTTGGTCTTTTCCCCGGGCGGGAGTCTTATAAAAACTGTCTTAAGGCCCTGTGATGTGAAAACGCGCTCAAGCTGTGTTTTATAAAGGGAGAAAAGATTGTCATCCATGATCAGAAAGGCGCGTTCCTGTGGCAGATAGGGACGACATAAAAAACCGGCCTTTTCACATAACCCCGTGCCGATATGGACCTTATAGGTCTGGTGGGTCGCTTTGACCTCAAACATGTGGTCTTCTGTCATATGTGCTGCTCTTTGGTGCTGAGAGGGGTGTGATGGAGAAACTGTGCCAGCTCTTCCGCTATTTTCTCCGGGCTTTTCCCATCTGTATCAAGGTGAAAGTCTGCTTGCGTATAAAGGGGGGTGCGCTCTTTCATCAGCTTTTGAAGTGTTGTCATCTTGTCCTCTCCGGCAAGAAGGGGACGCTCTTTATGGGAATTTTTAAGACGCTCTGCCAAAGTCTCCGGCCTCGCTTTGAGCCATAGTGTCAGAGCCCTCTCTTTTAAAAGCTGGCGAGAGGGGGGGTGTAGACAGGCACCACCACCGGGGGCCAGAACACAGGGCGGTCCCTTAAGGCATTTTTGTAAAAGACGGGCCTCAATGCGGCGAAACTCTTCTTCGCCATATTCTTTAAAAATCCCGGGAATACTCAGCCCCGTATCGTCTTCAATCAGGGTATCAAGATCCACAAAACCCATGTTGAGACGAGGGGCAAGAAGGCGCCCCACCCGGGTTTTCCCGACCCCCATCATGCCAAGAAGAACAGGAAAGACAGGGCGACGGGCAGGTTTATGGTTCAAAAACATATCATGTGTCATGTTGTGTGTGGGAGAGACTTTGTCCTGTTTTCACCACCCTGTGTGGGATGAGGCGGGTTCTCCTGTGCTCAAGTTTAAAGCCCCTCACCTTTCTGTTCAAGAAGATTATGACAAACCTGTTTTTGTCGTGGAAAGAGCAGTTCAAAACATGAAAATTGTGCTGAGGAAATTTTTCCGGAACAAAGCTTCAAAACCATCTGAGGAGCATCATGTTTGTTCTGCTTTGCTTCCAGACACAGAGTTTTGGATCCAGAAGATAACAACACTCTCTCTGGTTTTTCAGGAACAGTTTTTTAGAGACTTGTTCTTGTATGGATTCTTCCTTATAGATTTAATTTTTTTGTTATAGTTTCTCATATTGCTCTGTCTTACATATCCCCTCTCTGTTTTAAGGAGAACAGGAGGCAGAGCTTATGCCCTGTGATACATATGTCACCCTCTTTAAGAAGGAAAAACCCTTATGCGCGCACTCGTCAAAGCACAACCCGGCCCCGGTCTTGTTTTCCGTGATGAGCCCATGCCCGTTCCCGGTGCACGTGATGTTCTGGTCAAAATTCAAAAAACATCCCTGTGTGGGACAGATTTACATATTTATCAGTGGGATGACTGGGCCCAAAAAACAATCCCAACCCCTTTAATCATTGGCCATGAATGGGGGGGCGTTATTGAAGATATGGGCGCCGATGTTCAGGGCTTTCATAAAGGGCAGCGGGTCTCAGGGGAGGGGCATCTTGTCGGCAGAACAAGCCGTGCGGCACGTGCTGGCCGTTTTCACCTTGATCCTGACACAAAAGGTATAGGTGTACATGTTCCGGGGGCTTTTGCGGACTATATGGTTTTACCTGCCTTTAATGTGATTGCTCTGCCGGACCATGTTTCTATGGAGACGGCGGCTGTTCTTGATCCTCTTGGGAATGCTGTTCATGCTGCTTTGAGCTTTGATGTCTTCGGCGAAGATGTCTTAATTACAGGTGCGGGCCCTATTGGCATTATGGCTGCGGCTGTGGCCCGCCATGCAGGGGCGCGGCATATTGTGCTGACCGATGTCAGGCCTGAGCGCCTTGCTCTTGCTGAGAAGACGGTCAGAAAACTGCGCACAGTTGATGTTGCACAGGAAGATCTCAACACTGTGATGACAGAGCTTGGTATGAAAGAGGGGTTTGATATTGGTCTTGAAATGTCAGGATCTCCCTCTGCCCTGCGCCAGATGGTTGATGTCATGGTTATGGGCGGAAAAATTGCCTGTCTCGGTCTTCCTTCTGAACCGTTCAGCTTTGATTTTTCACGCTTTATTTTCAAAGCCCTCACCATAAAGGGGATTTATGGGCGGGAAATGTATGAAACCTGGTATAAAATGCTGGCCATGCTGGAGGCAGGTCTTGATATTTCTCCTGTCATAACCCACCATTTTGATGCCGAAAATTTTGAAAAAGCTTTTGAGGTTATGCAATCAGGGGAGGGTGGTAAAGTTATCCTGTCCTGGCAGACATAACCTCTCCCTAAAAAGGAGACTTTTACCTGTGAAATGTTCAGTTTTCATCGCAACCAGTGTTGATGGTTTTATAGCACGGGCCAATGGCAGTATCGACTGGTTACAAACCGCAGGTCAGCAGGGGGGTGATATGGGTGAACAGGCTGATATGGGGTTTAAGGACTATTTTTCTTCCGTTGATTGCATCATTATGGGACGAAAATGTATGGATATGATTGCCAGCATGGACCTTCATGATGACTCCTGGCCTTATGGTGACAAACGCATTATCGTGTTAAGCCAGACAAGAACACACCCTCCGGAAAACCTGAAAAACAAAGTTGAAATCTATGGTGGTGATATAAGGGATCTGATGGCTCAGCTGAGCAGTGAAGGCTATCACCATGCGTATATTGATGGGGGAAAGGTGATTCAGGCTTTTCTCAACCTCGGGCTGATCGATGAGATAACGCTGACACGTGCTCCCATCCTCCTTGGTGAAGGAAAGCCTTTGTTCGGCAAAACTTTTAAAGATATTCATCTGAAACATACACAGGCCAAGGCATTTCCAAATGGTTTTGTGCAGGTCTCTTACACAGTAAGCTATGCCTGAACAGGCGGGATACGGGATCACACGTGTAGAGAGAAAATTTGAAAGCTACAGAGTATAAAAACAAAATTATCTTTTATATCTAAAAGAGATCTGCATCGGGTTACAGGCCTGAAGAGGGAACACAACAGCATGGAGCGTATTGTTATTGAAGGTGGTGTCCCTTTAGAGGGAGATATTATCATCAGCGGCGCCAAAAATTCTGCCCTGAAATTAATGGCAGCTGCTCTGCTCACAGATGAAGCTCTGGAGCTTTCGAATGTTCCAAGACTTGCTGATACGCGCTTTATGGGGCACACCATGGCACGCATGGGGGTTGTTGTAGAAGAACGCCCGGGCGCGCGCCTCTTTCTTCATGCCGCCCACATCACTTCTGTGGAAGCGCCTTATGATCTTGTTCGTAAAATGCGGGCGACTTTTAATGTCTTAGGCCCTCTTCTTGCCCGAGAGGGCAGGGCACATGTCTCCCTCCCCGGGGGGTGTGCCATTGGGGCACGTCCTGTTGATTTGCATTTAAAAGCCCTTGGGGTCCTCGGGGCAGAGATTGATCTGGTTGATGGAAATGTTGTGGCCTCCGCCCCCAAAGGGTTAAAAGGGGGGCGTGTCGTTTTTCCTTTCATTTCTGTTGGGGCCACAGAGCATGCCATGCTGGCGTCTGTTCTGGCCCGGGGGGAGACTGTTCTTGAAAATGCTGCGCGAGAGCCTGAAATTGCTGATCTTGCGACCTGTTTGAACAGGATGGGGGCGCAGATTGAAGGTGCCGGCGAGAGCCATATTCATATTCAGGGTGTTGAACGTCTGACAGGGACACATCATCGCGTGGTGGCGGATCGTATTGAAACGGGGACCTATGCTCTGGCTGCCGCTATGGCAGGGGGGTGCGTTCGCCTGAAGGGGGCGGGGTATGATGAGCTCACAGCCTTATGGGATTTGATGGAGGCGGCAGGTATCACCCTTGCCCGGGATGGGGACACTATCACCATATCCCGTGATCCTGAGACACCTTATGAAAGCCTTGACGTGGTGACGGGGCCTTATCCTGCCTTTCCAACAGATCTTCAGGCACAGTTTATGGCTTTCATGACGACCGCACAGGGTGTTGCCCATATCCGTGAAACCATTTTTGAAAACCGTTTTATGCATGTTCCGGAGCTTTTGCGCATGGGAGCAGATATTCAGGTCGCGGGTCATGAGGCTGTTGTCCGTGGTCTTAACCCCCTCAAAGGTGCCCCGGTTATGGCAACAGATTTACGGGCTTCGGTCAGTTTGGTGATTGCAGCTCTGGCCGCGGAGGGGGAAACAGTTATCAACCGTATCTATCATCTTGATCGCGGTTTTGAGCGTCTTGACAGCAAGCTTGCGGCCTGTGGTGCCAGAATACGGCGTGAGGCAGCTTCCTCGTGAAGCTCCGGGCATTTTACACCCTGTTTCCCTCTTCCTGCACAGAAAGGTTCTGTTTCTATGCGTCTTGCTTTTTTTCAGCCTGATATCCCTCAAAACCTTGGTGCTGCGCTGCGCCTGTCGGCCTGTTTGGGCGCTATTTTGGAGATTATTGAGCCCTGTGGCTTTCCTCTGGATGATAAAAAGCTACGCCGTGTTGCTCTCGATTATGGGGATCCGGACCGGATTGAACGTCATCAGGACTGGCAGGCCTTTCTCAACAGCCCTGCACGCAGGCAGGGCCGTCTTGTTCTTTTTACCACACAGGCAGAGCAACGCTATGATCTCTTTTCTTTTCAGGCTGAAGATACGCTCCTTTTTGGCCGGGAAAGTGCAGGTGTTCCTGACCATGTCCAAAAGACTGCTGAAGCCCGTCTTTACCTGCCTTTGATGCCACAGACACGCTCTTTTAATCTTGTCACAGCCGCGGCCCTGGGTCTCGGCGAGGCTTTACGTCAGACCAAAGCAGGGGCTTTTGGACATTAAGAAGTCCCCCGGACACAGTCTCACCTCCCGGATAGATACCCTCAAGGGTCAAAGCACTTCGCAACTGGTGACCTGCAGAGAATATGTCAGTAGCCCCATGTCATGAAGAATTTCAGAGTACAACACCCTGAGAGTGATAACACCCTGAGAGTGATAACACCCTAAGAGTGAGACACCCTACGGGTGCAGCATCCTTAAGAAGAGGCAGGCTTTAAGGTGTGGGGTTACTGTCCGGTGAAGGTGCCCCGTCCATCAGTCTTTGACTCAAAAAGACATATTCCAAAGCCGTGCGGCGGGCGCTTTCTTTAAGATTGGCTGCCGCAGAATGTCCTCCGTCAATATTTTCATAATAAAGGAAAGGATAGCCAGCTTCTTCAATCAGTTTTGCCATTTTGCGGGCATGGCCGGGATGGACCCGATCGTCCTTGGTGGAAGTCAGGAAGAAAATATCCGGATAATGTCCCCCGGCTTTCAGGTTATGATAGGGGGATATGCTCTCAAGAAAAGCACCTTCCTGAGGCTTGTCCGGATCCCCATATTCCGCCACCCAGCTGGCCCCGGCCAAAAGTTTGTGAAAACGCAGCATATCAAGAAGCGGAACCTGACACACAACAGCATGCCAGAGATCGGGGCGTTGTGTATACATGACTCCCATCAAAAGCCCCCCATTAGAGCCCCCCATAATACCCAAATGCTCTGGTGTGGTGATGTTACGTGTGATCAGGTCTTCAGCCACAGCAATAAAGTCATCATAAATGTGCTGGCGTTCGGTTTTAAGGCCTGCCTGATGCCAGGTGGGTCCAAATTCTCCCCCTCCGCGAATATTGGCAAGGACATAAACACCCCCACGTTCCAGCCAGAGCTTGCCTAAAACACCGGAATAGCTGGGTGTTAAGGAAATCTGAAAACCCCCATAGCCATAAAGAAGTGTCGGATTTTTACCATCAGGAACCCCCCCCTTTTTGCGAATGACAAAATAGGGGATACGTGTTCCATCCCGTGAGCGTGCTTCAAATTGTTCTGTCTGAAGATCCCGGGGGTTAAAGCGCTCTGGCAGGGATTTCACCTGTTTGGTTGTTTTCTCCTGTGTGTTCACCATCCAGAGTGTATCAGGGTGAAGAAAACTTTCTGTATTGATAAAGGCGATATCTTCATAAGCATTGGCAGAAACAATTTTGACAGATCCATTTTTAGGAAGGTCAAGGCGTGTTGAAGACCAGACCTCATCCTTATACTCAAAGACCCGGGCCTCTCCTTTGACATTTTCATAAAGAGTCACCAAAACCCCTGATTTTGTGGGCGCTACACTTTCAAGGGAAGCCCGTTCATGAGGTGTGTAGACAGGTTTGATATCCCTGATCTTTCCCGTTTCAAAAAAAGACTTCAGAGAAAAAGAAATCAGGGAACCTTTAGAAAAACCCCGCCAGTCTTCTTCCAGCGTGACAAGAAGCTGATCTTTATATGTGCCCTGAAGGGTTGATTTTTGGGGGAGAGGTAAAGGTACAGGATCGCGCCCTTCTGGCAACCACCAGTTTTGCGATTCAAAAAATGTCTTAGACTGAAGGGCAAAGGCTTCACGGCGTCCCCCCTCTAAGGTGATGACAAAAGGCCAGACAGCGACATCAGTTTTATCGCCGCGGATAAGCTCTTTCGCCTCTGTAAGGGGCGTGCCCCGTGTCCAGAGCTTCACCACATAAGGATAGCCGGAGGAAGTCAGCGTATCTTTCCCAAAATCAACAGCAACTAAAAGATGGTCTTTGTCCAGCCAGGCCGTTGAGCCTTTGGACTCTTCAAGATGAAAACCAGTTTCAACAAAACTTTTTGTGGATATATCGAATTCACGCCGCACAGAAGCATCCTTCCCCCCGTCAGAAAGCGTGAGCATGCACAGATTATAAGAAGGTTCAAGACAGCTCGCCCCTTTATATACCCAGTTCTTCTTCTCCTCCTCAGCAAGCTTGTCAATGTCCAGAATCGTCTCCCACACAGGGGTAGCAGACAGATAATTTTCCAGACTGGTCGTCCGCCAGAGACCACGCACATGCTGACTATCCTGCCAGAAATTGGCAACATAATCTCCGCGATAAGACGGATAGGGGATTTTGTCCTGGGCATTAAGAATTTTAAGTGCCTGGTCTTCAAATGTTTTATAGCGGGGATCAGCCATCAGATCGTCAAGGGAGCGTTTGTTCCAGCTCCGCACCTGTTCCAGGGCCTGTTCTCCCTCAACTTCCTCCAGCCATAATCGCGGATCATCCTGACGGGCAGGCTGGAGAGGCAGACCATCAGGCACAGGGTGTGATGCTGTGTCTATAGTTTTTTCTACAGGCTTTACAGCTTGTTGCGCTGTTGTATCATTTCGTTTCTCAGACTGTTGTTCGGGCGTGGTATTTATTGTCTGTTCCTGTTGGGAGTCAGTTTTTCCATCCATATTATCGCATCCTGTTGCTAAAGCTGACATAAGACCCAAAACAAACATGATAAATATGCGCATAGTGTGATCCTTAAGAGCAAAAGATAAAAATCTCTTTTAGTCCTTTTTTTTAAAAAAGGAAAGGTTTTAACTGGATTTTTACACACCTTCCGGCCCTGTCAGATGCTTGAACCGGTGACGTCTTTACGAAGCAAAAGGGCTCTGCTGACCCAGAATTTTCACAGGCATATGACGAAAGCAGGAACGTGTATGATCATTGACCATGCCAACAGCCTGCATAAAGGCATAGACAATGACGGGGCCACAAAATTTAAAGCCTTTCTCCTTTAAAGCTTTGGACATGGCTTCAGATTGTGAGGTCTGTGCCGGGACATCTTCCGCTCTGGTCCAGCTGTTTTGCAGGGGCTCACCCCCGACAAAAGACCAGAGGAAGTCAGAAAAACATACACCCTGTTCACGTAAGCCTAGCCAGGCCTGTGCATTGGTGATGGCAGCGTCAATCTTGGTTTTTGATCGAATAACGCCAGGATTGTTAAGAAGGCGGGCACGATCAGCCCCATCATAGCGCGCAAGACGTTCAGGGTTAAAACCGTGATAGGCCTCTCTTAAAGTGTCCCGTTTGCGTAAAATCGTGATCCAGGCCAGCCCGGCCTGCATACCGTCAAGAAGAAGCTTTTCAAAAAGGGCTTGGGAATCCCACTCCGGAACGCCCCACTCTTCATCATGATAGGCACAATACAGGGCGTCCCGGGATGGGACCCAGCGACAACGGTGATGCGGGGTTTGCATAGAAAATATTCCAAAATGACACAAACCCTACTATGTTTAAAAATTTTCTAAAGCTGTCAAGTCCGGCCCTTTTTTGGTCCTTTATGTTAAATGCGTATGCTTTTTTTAAAATTATGAAAATCAGAACAGTCTGTTTTTGGTTTCCTCTTCTATACCAGCTTTCCTTTTAAGGAGTTTTCGAGTTTCAGCTATTTTAGCAGGCTTTTTCCTGATTTATATTTTTATATGTGCCTGTCAGGCCCCTGTTTTTTTATGCAGAAAGGGGGTCTTTGCGTTTTATTGTCAGGTGGGCTGTGAAGGCTTTAAGGATAAATTTATCATATGCCTTAAAACCAAATTAATAAATACTGGATAAAAATTTACTCAACTTAAAGGAGAATTTTTGTTTTTAACACCTCAGATCAGGAGAAGAGTGTGTCCCTATCGTCTTCTTTTTTCTCTCTCTGCCTTTTTAAATTTTGCAGAGGGCAAAAAACTACCCATGGCCCACAGGCATGCATGCCATACACGCAGAATTTACAGAAGGGAGAAGACCTTCAAAAAAGATCAGGGACTTTTGTCTCTCATATCCTGATAATGTTTCTCTTTTGGCTGGTGCCTGCCCAGGTTTTTGCGGCGCCCGGGGAAATTAAAGGGCGTGTTTTTGAAGATATGAATTATAGCGGTGGAGCTTCACGGAGTTTCGCGAACGCCCCTGGTGCGAAAGGTATTAACGGGGCCTTTGTTGAACTGTATCAAAAACAGGGAGCCAGCTTTGTTAAGACTGCTTTCACGCGTACAGATTCTGAAGGGAATTACATATTTCAGGGCCTCAGTGAAAATGACTATAGAGTTCGTGTTCTTAACAACAGGAACCGCCCTGTCTCTTCAGCACGTGCCTCCAGTGGTAAGGGGGGGAGCGGTACTATTCTTGGTACCTCCATTTATCGTTTTGACCCTGATGGAGGGGGGACAGACGTGACCCGTGAGATTGGTGGTCGTGACCCTGCTGCACAAACAGATGCAGCCGAAACCGGGGCAGGTGCTGCTTTTCCTGCAGGCTCTTTGATCTGGACAGAGCTCACCCTTGGCGCAGGCGGTGCTGATGGTGTGGATTTTGGCTTTAACTTTTCTACCATCACGAATACTAATGACACAGGCCCTGGTTCTTTGAGACAATTTGTCGAAAATGCCAATGGTCTTGTCAATACAGGCCTTAATGTCCTGGGAACAACAGATACAGAAGTATCAGTTTTTGAAATTCCCCTTACAAATGGTGCGGCACCCCGTATTACTCTGGCCCGTGAGATCAGTATAAAAGACGATGGTATCCTTCTGACAGGCACAACACAAAAAGGGGTCACATCGGGAACACCTGTTTCTGCACCAACACCTGTTGGCACCCAAAAAACTGTCCTTCCTCCTTTCCAGGAACCGTTTGTTCAAATAACGGGCCGTGGGTTAATTATAGAAGCCTCTAAAGTCACCATTTCCGGATTTGATTTTCACAGCATGCCAGGGAGAATACCTTTGGATGTTAAGGAAAATCTACAGTCTGTTACGATCAGGGATAACTGGGTGGGAGTAAAAGACAGTTTGACAACGAATCGACGTATCCGGGCAGGAATCTTTATAGATCCAAATACACAAAATATGACGCTTTCCCACAATTATATCGCTCATGCCTTAGGTGAGGGTATAAGCTTTAAGGGATCAGGTTTGGTGGAGAAGAACTATTTTAGAAGGAACGGTTTGGTAACTCGCTGCTCTGATAATTTAAGTATTGAAAATTCTGCTCGTGGCCGGGTTGTCAGGGTTGAAAGCAATTTTATTGAGTTTGCAGGTTCTATGGGAATTGAGGCTCTTGGTATTGCGGGGGGAGCCCGTATTATCAACAATAGTATTACAACATCAGGTCAGTTTCAGGGTATATGTGATGGTCAGGTAGAAAATGCTGGTATTCGCCTCTCCGGCACGAACAGCCTTGTTGAGGACAATGTTATCTACAAAAATCTCGGTCATGGTATTGTCCTTCAGGGGTTTTCTGTACAGGGAAATCGTATCAGGGATAATGTGTTTTATGCCAATGGTGGCCTTGCTCTTGATCTTGTTCAGTCAAGGACAAGTAATCTGATGGGCGATGGGGTTTCTGTCAATGATTCTGGTGATACAGATACAGGGGCCAATATGCTGTTTAACTTTCCTGTCTTTGAGGTCGCTGAACTGGCAGGTGATACACTAACGCTGAAAGGCTGGGCCCGTCCTGATTCTGAGATTGATCTCTATCTTGCTGATATAGACAGTGCCGGGCGTGGGGCCGGAACGTCTAATATTTTTTCTCCAAGGACAAAACAATACGGTGAGGGGGATGTTTTTATAACCTCGTTTAAAGAGGGAAGTTCTCAGGATACGGACACAGGTCAGGGATCCTATGATGAAGATGGTAATAAAGATAATACCAGTGCTTTTCTTTTTACCTTAAATTTATCATCTCTGCCGGCTGAGATACGTTCGCGTCTTAAGCTGGGGGCTCTTTTGACAGCGATTGCAACTGATGCCAGCAATAATACGTCGGAATTTTCCCCTGTTGTGGCGATCACACCACCACCCGTTGTGGGCTATCAGATCGCAGGCCGTGTTTTTGAAGATGTTCAGTATGGAGGGGGCCCTGCAAGACGTTTCATACAAGCCCCAGGTGCTCAGGGTCTTTCAAATGTTCTTGTAGAACTCTATCGTCAGGAAGGTGCAAATTTTGTCAAAACAGCTGAGACGCTTAGTGATGCTGATGGAAACTATAGTTTCTCAGGGGTAGAAAGGGGCACATACAGGGTTCGTCCTGTCAACAGTGCTGCCAATCCTGTCCGTTCCAGCCGTCCGACAACATCCCTGACAGAAGATGTTGCATCTGTGGCCCGTGGTGTTTTGATTTATCGGCATGATCCGGATGATACAAATCCTGATATGTCTGAATGGGGAGGGCGTAATCCATCTGCTCAGGATGATGCCGTGAAACAGAATGACAAAGCTGTCTTTCCGCTGACGGCCCTCAACTGGACAGAAATAGTTCTTGTTGACAAAGGTGTATCAGGCGCAGATTTTGGCTTCAATTTTGACACGGTCACCAACACCAACACTGCAGGCCCTGGTTCTCTGCGTCAGTTTATTTTAAACGCAAATACGCTGGCCAATACAGGTCTTAATCAGGCTTACCCTTCTGGTACAGCTCCACAGGCTGGCTGGGAATATGCCATTTTTGCGATGCCTGAGGCTGATACAGGTTATCTCAATGACAGCTTCACACAGGGTGGTGGAAAGGCTTTTGTCGTTCGTCCTCAAACGTCTTTACCTGTCATACGCGACGGCAAAACGGGATTAGATGGACGCTTGCGTGCTTTTGCTGTCACAGACCCTAACACATCTGTTCAGGATGTTTCTACAGGTCCTCGTGTTATCATAAATGGTGACGGACTTACCCCTAAAGACAGTCCTCTTTTACAGACAAATGCTGAGGCCAGGTTTTTATACCTTGGTTTTGTTGATCATGATCATGATGGTTTGCGTCTTTTGAAGGGGGCTACAGGGTCACAGATTGAATCTGTAAGCTCTGTTAAAACCCGGACCGGGGTTTATAGTGAGGCCGATACAGTAAGTGTACGTAACAGTATTGCACGTGAGAATACACGTGAAGGTCTGCATTTTATGAATGCTAAGGCTGCAGATATTCAGAAAAACAGTCTTTCCAACAATAAAACTGGTATAGCTTTCACAGGGGAGGGTGATACGGGTTCTGTTAAAGAGAACAAAATTTTCAATCGTGCAGGTGTTGCCCAAAAACAGGAACAGGGTCTTCGCATTCAGGATGCCAGCGGCCTGACCATTGAAAAAAATACCATTTATGATCATACGGATGACGGCCTCAGCGTTGAAAATATTGAGACGGGTAAAACCCCCGGCCGTGTCACCATCACGCAAAATAGTTTTTACCATAACGGAAGGCTTGGTATCGATCTTGTTCCACAGGATAAAACAGAACCAACACTTAATGATAATGGTGATACAGATACGGGACCCAATACGCTTTTAAACTTTCCTGTTTTTGAGAGTCTGGAGCTTGAAAATGGTCGTGTGATGGTCAAAGGCTGGTCCAGACCCGGGGCTAAAATTGAGCTTTTTCTGGCCGATGTTTCACCGGGTGGTCCTGCCCGGATCGGGGATAACCGTTTTGGTCTTACGCAGGATTATGGTGAGGGTCAGGTCTATCTCACAACGTTTACGGAAGGTTCAGCAGACGATACAAATACGCAGACAGGCCCTTATACAGACAGGGATAATAATCAGGACAGCGCGGCAGCACGCTTTTCCTTTACCCTAAGCCTGACCTCTCTTCCATCGGGTGTGAGAGCACGTCTCACCCCCGGGGCTCTTTTGACCGCAACAGCAACCGATGCACAGGGTAATACGTCTGAATTTTCTCCCGTTGGTGAAATAAAAGAACCTGTTCTCACGCCCTTTATCTGTGCAGGGAGCTTATATCTTTCACAGCTTTCCGGCGGGGGTGCTACCCAATTGAATACAGTGTCTGTTTCCGGAGAGACAGCAAGCCTCACCCCCCTTGGGGATACGGCACACGGCTATGCTTATAATGCGCTCGGATATCGTACACAGGATAATTTTATCTATGCTATGCAAACGATAAGGGGGGGGGCTTTATTACGCTTTGAAGCCAGTGGGAAGCCGCAGATTCTAAGCCGCCCTCAAAATCTTCCTGCGGGTGTCACGGATATCACCGCGGGGGATGTGGCGCCGGATGGTACCTATTATGGTTTTTATAGTCAGGGCGGGACAAGCCGGTTGTTTAAAGTTCCCCTCACAAATCCGAAGGCTTTGTCTGCGGAGATTATTGCACTTAGTTCAGATATTGCCATAGAAGATTTTGCTTTTAATCCTAAAGATGGCTGGGCTTATGCTTTTGATAAAAAGACACAGCGTTTTGTTGGTCTTAACCCTGCCACAGGTGAGGTCAAACCTTTCGGGCCCGCCTATGGTGATATTGGGGGCACAAAAACGGAGGAAAATGCAGGAGCTTTTTATGCCGATAAGGAAGGCCAGATTTATGCGTATTTTGAGGATGGTCGTATTTTCCTTGTTGAGACGGGTCTTCAGGCAAATGGATCTGGTCAGCGTGTCCTTGTTGCACAGGGACCAAAAACAGAAGGTCAGGATGGTGCCTCCTGTCGTGACAGCACACCTTTTACGTCCAATGCAGATCTTGCCGTGACGATTAAGGTTGAGGACAGTCGTGTTCTTCCGGGTCTTCCCTTTACCTATGTGGTAACGGCCACAAATAAAGGACCTTTAAATACGAAAACTGTTGCTGTAGAGCTTCCCCTTCTGCCGGATCAGCAATATTTTGTCTCTGATGATGGTAAGGGGGCTTATGATCCTAAGACAGGTGTGTGGACCCTTGGTGATTTGGCATCGGGTGCCTCCCGGGATCTTAAGCTTACAATGGTTCTCATCACCACAAACCCCGTTGAGCAAAATGCAGAGATTACAGGGAAAAGTACCCCCCTTGAAACACCTGACCCTGATCTTAGTAATAACAGGGCCAAAGTAACGGTGACACCCGGGACAGAAACAGGACCTCCCCTGCCGCCTCTGTCATGTTCTGCCCCCAAAATTCTGGACTGGGCCAAAGCAGGCTGGACAGCAGGAAGTTTGACAGGTTCTGTCACAGGGGATGGATTTAAAACAGATATCACCATCACAGGAAATGCTGCACGCTCTGCAGACCTTGATACAGTGCTGAGTGATACGGCGGGGCTCAGGCTTGAGGCGGACTTTGCCTCGCGTACAGAGGCCCCCGTTGTGATGAGTCTTGTTTTTGATCAGCCTGTCAGGACCCTTAATCTCAGGCTTGCAGGTCTTGATAAACCCTCGGAGCAGGAGTTTGATCGCCTGAAAGTCAGGGGATATCAGGACAGGAATTCCTCTTTGACAGTTGCCCCTCTTTTGAGAGCCAGCAGTGCAAAAACCGTGATTGTCAATGATCAGGCCATGGGGTTTGCAAAATCTTCTGATCCTCTTGCAGATAAAGTGCTTCGTATTGCTTTTGAGGCTCCTGTGCAAAAGGTTGAGCTTATTCTGGAAGCAGATCATGGTGCTTTGGATAACCCCTCTCCGCAGAGTCTGGCCCTTGGTAATTTCTCTTTATGTCTTGACAGTGATGCCCTCTTCTCCCTTACACCTGATCAGGAACAGACAACCCAGCCAGGCAGCAGTGTCGTCTATAAACTGGACCTCAATGTTGGGAAAACCCTGACACCGCCTAATGAGCTGTCTTTCTCTCTCACCTCTTCTCAAAAACTCACCTGGGTGTTTTATGGTGATACAGATGGTGATGGCCAGCTGAGCCCACAGGATAAGCTTTGGAAAGCGGGAGATCCTATACCTTCAGGTTCTTCTGTCTTTTTTGCCAAAACCATGATTCCAACCGATCTTGATGGGTTATGGCGGGATCAAACACGTGTGGAGGCTGTTTTGAAGAAAAATGGTGGTGTTTACAGGGATAGTGCTCAGCTTATAACACGTGCCAGTGCTGAGGTCTCCGGTGAGGTTGTCGGGGTGAAAACCATGGCGGTGGATCAGGCGTGTGATGGAACTCCTGACGGGGCGTTTGCTGAGACAGCCTCCGCCAGACCCGGGGCGTGTGTTCTTTACCGCATTGCCTTCCGTAATGAAGGTGATGGGCCTGTCTCCCAGCTTACAGTTCATGATGCTGTCCCTCCCTGGACAAGCTATGTGGCGAAATCTGCCCGCCTGATCTCCGGTCCTCAGGACGGGGCTCCGGCAGGCACGATCTCAGAACCTGCAGCGGGGCGCGGTGGTCTTGTCTTTGGGTTTTCTTCCTCTGTTCCTCCGGGAAAGGGGGGGGAAGTAGAGTTTTCTGTGAAAGTGAATGACAAATAACATGATTTTGCTCTGCCCCATTTTGAGAAGATGGATCAGCCTGCCTGTGGGATCCGTGTTCTGGCTTTGAGGTCTCAAAATCTCTCAGCCGGCAGCTGTATCAAAGAGCCATAGAGCACATGTCAGCCTTTCTTTTCCTTTTTATCGGGGGGTGGCGTCCTGAAGATAAAACACTAAGTCCATCAATGTGGATCCGGTCTTTGGGGGCCTGTTATGAAGAAAAGCCCCCGAGGGGGGGAATATCACTATGATTATTAGGTCTGGTTGTTCCCTCTAAGACCCGCTGTCCTGTTTTTTTGCCTCTGCAAGGCGTAAAATCAGGTCCTTGTCCTGAAGCTGTGTTCCTGTTTCGACACAAATTTCTTCAATGTCCCCATCATAGGGAGCGGTCAGGACATGCTCCATTTTCATGGCTTCCATAACAGCAACAGGCTCCCCTTTTTTAACCCTCTTCCCTTTTTTGACCCTGAGCTCCAAAAGCCTGCCGGGCATGGGGGCCACAATCTCGCCAGAACTTGCTGCATCCTCATCTAAATCGCGCCTTATGGGGGCTTTCAAAATCTTTGCAGCACCCTGCCAGAAGAGAACAGAGCCCTCATCTGTGTCTAAAAGGTTTAGGACAACAGACCGTCCCCGCCAGGAGAGGTGAAGAGGACGTGTGCCGGGAGAGACGGAATTTAAAGATTTGTCCTCTGGGGAATTCTCCCCTGAAAACATACATGTGATTTTTTCTTTCTCTCCTTTGAGATTGACATAAAAACCTGTCTCGCAAGGCTCAAGAGACAGGGTAAAATTCTGGCCATCCAGGGAAAAGCTTTTGAGAATACCGGGCGGAGCGTTTAACCTCCAGCCGTCATTTTTCTCCCACGGATCTTCTGTCCGGACAGTGTATGTTTGCGTAAAAGCCAGACTGGTGGCCCCGAAAAGGGCCCAGTCCTGCGGTGTTTCCCCTGTGAGGAGGCTTTGTTCGTGCCGGGGTATAAAATCTGTGGACAGGTGTGCCTTTAAGAAATCCTGATGCTCAAGACAGTGTGCCAGAAAAGCTGCATTCGTTTTGACAGGCCATATCTCAAGATTTTTTGTTGTCTCTGCCAGAGCTCTGACAGCTTCTTCCCGCTCCGGGGCATGGACAATAAGCTTGGCCATCATGGGGTCATAATAAGGGGTGATTTCCTCCCCTTCATCAATGCCGCTATCGATACGAATCTCCGGGGCCCGGGAATCAGGAAGGGGACCACCTCTCTTTCCAGACAGGGGGGGCATGTCTTTAAGACGTCCAAGATTACACTGTTTCAAAACACCTGTGGAGGGTAAGAATCCCCCCTCCGGGTCTTCGGCATAAAGCCGGGCCTCTATCGCATGACCTTTGAGAGATATCGTCTCCTGAGGGGGGAGAGGCTCTCCCGCTGCAACACGCAATTGCCATTCCACAAGGTCAAGACCTGTTATCATCTCTGTGACGGGATGCTCAACCTGCAGGCGTGTGTTCATTTCCATAAACCAAAACCCATCTGATCGCAAAGGTCCGGAAGCATCCACAATAAACTCCACCGTGCCGGCATTGCGATAGTCGACAGCACGTGCCGCTTCAATGGCGGCCTGCGTCATGGCTTCACGCACAGAAGGGGTCATGCCGGGGGCGGGTGTCTCTTCTATCACTTTTTGGTGGCGTCGCTGAAGCGAGCAGTCCCGTTCATACAAATGCACTGTATTTCCATGATGATCAGCAAAAATCTGAACTTCAATATGGCGTGCTTTCTCAATGAATTTTTCCAGAAGAATGCGGTCATCTCCAAAGGAGGCCTTTGCTTCACGGCGCGCAGAGGTGAGGGCTGATTCAAAATCCTCTTTTGTGCTGACATACCGCATGCCCTTTCCCCCCCCGCCGACGACCGCTTTGATAAGCAGGGGATAGCCTGTTTTATCTGCTTCTTTCAAAAGACGCTCTAAGCTTTGATCCTCGCCCTCATAGCCGGGCGTCACAGGCACACCCGCTTCAGCCATCATCCGCTTTGCCTGGTCTTTCAGGCCCATGGCGCGCATAGCTTCGGGTGGGGGGCCGATGAAGACAAGCCCTGCTTCCGTACATTTTTCAGCAAAATCAGGGTTTTCTGACAAAAATCCATAGCCCGGATGCAGAGCTTCAGCCCCCACCTCACGCGCAGCCGCGAGAAGTTTGTCCTGATCAAGATAGCTTTCTGTCGCTGTCATCCCCCCAAGAGGCACCAGCCTGTCCATAAAGCGTGTGGGGTAAGTGTTTTTGTCTGCATCTGAGCAGACTCCGATAGCTTCCACCCCCAAACGGCGGGCTGTTTTGGCAAGACGGGCAGCAATCTCCCCACGATTAGCAATCAGAACAGAGCGAAACATAGAAAATCCTGTCTTTTTTAGATAGAGCGTCTTTCACAGATAAAAACTCAGGTCTCTCCTTCAGGGAGCTTAAACCAGCCGGCTTGACGTTTTTCCATAAAAGCGGCCAGTCCCTCACGCGCTTCATCACTGCTACGTCTCACCGCAATACGATGCGCTGTTTCTTTCAAAAGACCATGATCCAGACTACGCCCGGCAAGTTCATCAATCAAAAGCTTGGCGTCTGCCACAGCGCCAGGGGCTGCAGCAAAAACTTCCCGTGTTAAAGCTTCTGCTTTTTTATTGAGTGCCGTCACATCTCTTGCTGTATCATGGACAAGTCCTATACGCTGGGCAAAAAGGCCATCAAAACGCTGGCCTGTGGTAAAGAGGGCCCGGGCCCAGCGTGGCCCTATGGCCTCCAGAACATAAGGTCCAATCGTTGCAGGGATAAGACCGAGACGTACTTCTGAGAAGGCAAAACGTGCTGTCTCTGTTGCTAAGGCCACATCACATGCTGCAACAAGGCCTGCGCCACCGCCCATAGCTGCACCTTCCACAAGGGCCATCGTTAACTGAGGCAGGGTCCTTAACTTATAGAGCATATTGGCCAGAGCCAGGGCATCATCCTGATTATCCTGCTGTGGCCTCCCCCCCTGTTCACGCATCCATTCCACATCAGCCCCCGCACAGAAGAACGACCCCGCGCCACGTAACAACACAACACGCACATGATCCGCCCCGCTCAGAAGAGAAAAAGCCTCATCAAGCTTTTGGATAAGACGTGCATCGAAAGCATTACGTTTTTCGGGTCTGTTCAAAAGAACAACAGCCACGCCCGAAGGCGAAGCATCAACAAGGACGGGATCAGATTCAGACATGGTTTTTCCTTATCATTTTCTATCAGGTATAAAGATCAAAAATTTTCGAAGACCTACATTCTAAACACACCAAAACGTGTTGGCTCCGGCGGGGCTTTTAAGCTTGCTTCAAGGGCCAGAGCCACAACACGGCGTGTGGCAGAAGGGGCAATAATGCCATCATCCCATAAGCGCGCTGTGGAATAATATGGGGAGCCTTCACGTTCATAGGCTTCAAGAATGGGGGCTTTGAAAGCAGCCTCTTCTTCATGGCCCCATGCTTCCCCACGTTTTTCAAGATTATCACGTTTAATCTGGGCCAGAACACCTGCAGCCTGTGGCCCCCCCATCACAGAAATGCGCGCATTGGGCCACATAAACAAAAAACGGGGATTATAGGCCCGCCCACACATCCCGTAATTGCCAGCTCCAAAAGACCCGCCTATCACCACGGTGATTTTCGGGACATTGGCAGAGGCCACAGCCGTCACCATTTTTGCCCCATGTTTGGCAATGCCTTCGGCCTCATATTTTCCGCCGACCATAAAGCCTGAAATATTCTGTAGAAAAATCATGGGAATCCCACGCTGGCAGGCCAGTTCAATGAAATGTGCGCCTTTTAAAGCTGATTCAGAGAACAAAATACCATTATTGGCCAGAATACCAACACGCCGGCCCCAAAGGCGGGCAAAGCCACAGACCAGAGTTTCACCATAAAGCTTTTTAAACTCATGAAATTCTGATCCATCCACAAGGCGGGCTATGACGTCGCGAACCTCAAAAGGGGCACGTAAATCCACAGGTGCCAGAGCATCCAGCTCTTCCACAGGATAAAGGGGTTCTTTGGGGCTCACCCGGTCCGTATCAGCTGCATGTTGAGGAGGAATATTGCCCAGAATATCCCGTGCTATGGCCAGAGCATGAGGATCGTCATAAGCATAATGATCCACAACACCTGATCGACGGGCATGCACGTCTGCCCCGCCTAAATCTTCTGAAGAAATAACCTCACCTGTTGCAGCTTTGACCAAAGGCGGGCCCCCTAAGAAAATGGCACCCTGTTTGCGGACAATGACAGATTCATCTGCCATGGCAGGGACATAAGCCCCCCCTGCAGTGCAGGAGCCCATCACCACAGCAATCTGGGCAATACCTTTGGCGGACATGCGGGCCTGATTATAGAAAATACGGCCAAAATGGTCACGATCGGGAAACACTTCGGCCTGATAAGGAAGGTTGGCTCCCCCGGAATCCACAAGATACACACAGGGAAGATGGTTTTGTTCAGCAATCTCCTGGGCGCGAAGATGTTTTTTTACCGTTAAGGGAAAATAGACACCCCCTTTGACGGTGGCATCATTGGCCACCACCATAACGGGCCTGCCCTGAAGACGTCCTATGCCGGTGATAAGGCCTGCCCCCGGGGCTTCGTCTTTGTAAAGACCATGGGCCGCGAGGGCCGATAACTCCAGAAAAGGGGCGCCCTCATCAAGAAGTCTTTCCACACGTTCACGGGGAAGAAGCTTGCCCCGGGCACGGTGTTTCTCCCGTGCTTTTTCAGAACCCCCGGCGGCAGCTTTACCTGTCTCAGCCCGTAAAGTCGAGATAAGCGTCTTCATCATGTCGGCATTTGCCTGGCTTTTTTCTGTACCTGGTGTCCAGGAGGAGGAGAGACGTGTCATCAAAAACTCCGCACAATAGGGGCATATTTAAAAAGTAAAGCCTATACTTCTAAAGGGGTCAAGAGCTCCCGGATGGGGCCACAGGAGGAGAGAACAGGAGACGTTCATGCTTTGTGAAAGGAGTCACAGAGCCCAACCCTCAAAAATATGTAGCAGAAAAAACATAGGCTTTATAGTTGATTTTTTAAGATAGATAAAAAATCTGTCTCCCTCTGTCCTGAACAGCTGAGTCCTTTGGGGAGGGATAAACCCCTCTCTTTTTAACACTGGAGACAGGGTTTTTAAAAAACACACAGATAAACATGAAACAGATTTTCCCGGTCGCTCCACCTGTGCTGAGGGGTCCAGCCTGCGTCCTCACATAAAGTTTCAAAACTTTCCGGCGTATATTTATAAGAATATTCCGTCAGGATTGACTCATTTTTTTCGAAACTAAAGTCATGTCCTGCAAGGTGGACGTTTTGACGCTTCTGGCTGATGAGATGCATTTCAATACGGGAGTCTTCCCTGTTATAGAAGGCATAGTGAGAAAAATCGTCCAGATTAAAATCTGCCCCGCATTCTGTCTTAAGCCGTTGAAGAATATTTTTGTTAAAGTCTGCTGTTATACCGTCTTTGTCATTATAGGCACGCTCAAGGATGGCTGTGTCTTTTACACTATCAACCCCGATCAAAAGACATGTTCCCTCTCTTCCAAGATCATGGAGGTGTTTTAAAAAAACAGCCGCTTCATCAGGGGTAAAGTTTCCGAGAGTGGAGCCCGGATAAAAAAACAAATCCTGAAAACCTTCCGGGGCCGGGGGAAGAGAGAAGGTCTTTGTAAAGTCCACGGTTTTGGGCTCTGTGATAAGGGCTGGAAAACGTTTTGAAAAACGCTCAGACGTTGTCTTTAAAGTCTCCTCATCAATGTCCAGAGGCATATATATAAGGGGTTCAGGCAAAGCTTTGAGGAGAATTTCTGTCTTCACAGCTTCCCCTGCTCCAAACTCAACCACACGGCGTTTTGCCCCTAAAAGCCCGGCTATTGTGCTGCTATAATCCTGAAGAACAGATGTTTCTGCACGCGGAATATAATAGTCTTTACAGCGGGTGATCGCCACAAACAGATCAGAGCCACGACGATCATAAAAATACTTGCTGGGCAGATATTTGGGAGAGGCAGAGAGACCTTTGAGAGCATCCTCCAGAAAATCTGTATTCATCTTATCTCCTTTGCAAGACGAAATCCCGAAACCTGCCAGAATGCATCAGGATAGAAGAAATTACGATAGGTCAGACGCGTATGCCCCGGGGATGTGAGACAGGATCCCCCCCGCAAAACCATCTGATTGGCCATAAATTTTCCATTATATTCATGGGCCTTACCATCAAAGGGACGAAAACCTGGATAGGAGGTATAGGGGCTGGCTGTCCACTCCCAGACCTGACCTGACCAGATGTTTTTTTGAACAGATCCCGGATGATAACGCTTTGCTTCACAGTGTGTGGGATGGTCCGGTTCTACCCCGCATGTTTGCTGGCGTGCCATGTGTTCCCATTCTGCCTCTAAAGGCAGGCGTGCGCCAGCCCAGCTGGCATAGGCATCGGCTTCATAAAAACTGATATGCGAGACAGGGATATCTGCCTGAAGGGGGCGATAGCCATAGAGTGTCCATTCTTCCCACACACCATCACGTTTGCGCCAGTAAGCCGGGGCCTCACATTGTTGAGCTTTGAGGTGCGCCCAGCCGTCTGAGCGCCAGAGTTTGGGAGTGTGATAGCCACCATCCTCTATAAACTCAAGATACTCAGCGTTCACAACAGGCCTGTCTGCTAAAGCATAGGGGGATAAAAAGACCTTATGACAGGGCCTTTCATTGTCATAGGCAAAATTTTCGCTGTCCTTTACGCCTATGTCACAAAGCCCGCCTTCGTCCTCAAGCCAGGTGAGAGGCGGGGGGGTGGAGGGGGAAGGTTCCTCATCTGAAAAAAGGCAATACTCCGGACCTGAAGGGTTTTGAAAAAAAGCATGTTTGATGTCCGTTAAAATGAGCTCCTGATGTTGTTGTTCATGGTTAAGACCTAAAAGGATAAGAAAGCGTATCTCCTCTGTAAGATCTGGCCCTTCTATCAGGTTTTCCATATGCTCATCAATATAAGCTCGATAGGACAAAATCTCGCTGAGATCGGGGCGTGTAATAAGCCCGCGCCGGGATCGGTCAAAAGGCTGACCTAAAGCATAATAATAAGAATTAAACAGAGCATCATACCCTGTGTGAAAAACTTTATAGTCCGGTTGGTGATCCTGAAGGATAAAGGTTTCAAAAAACCAGCTTGTATGCGCCAGATGCCATTTGACCGGGCTTGCCTCTGTCATAGATTGTATGGTTTGATCCGCTTCACTTAAAGGTTTGGTGAGTTCTTTCGTCCCCGTACGTATTGCCTGATAAAAAGAAAGGGGGGATATATCGAACTTCATGAAGGGGCTCTGCCTTATACTTTGTCCTTTCCCCTTTTCCTTCTGACAGGAAGAGTAAGGGAAACAGGTTTTTTAAAAGAAAGGGGTTTTATGTAGTGTGGGGCGTATTTCTCAAAACATGAAGGATCAGGAAAACCATATCCTATTTTTCAGATTCGCCCTGAAAGCTTAAAACACATGTCCCTCTCTTTTTTCTTCCTTATAAACCTGAATATAAAGCTAAAGTTTAACTTTGTTGGGGGATACGCAAAACCTGTCCGGGATAAATTTTGTCCGGATCAGACAGCATAGGCTTATTGGCCTCAAAAATGACATGATATTTTGATGGACTTCCATAATAGGTTTTGGCAATGGCGGACAGCGTGTCTCCGGACCGGACTGTATGAAATTGTGAGGATGGGGCCGGATCTTTTGCGTCCAGAACATCTTCTACTGTCTCAACACCTTCAATATTTCCTAAAGCAAGAAGAATTTTTTCCTTGTCTTCCTGAGAAGCAGTTTGCCCCTGAACACGAACTTTACTGCCTTCAATATCAACCTGAAGATTTTCAGCCTGAAGACCCAGATTCTCGACCTCCTTTTTTAAGGCCCGGGGGGCTTCGGATGTATTATGAAGATCAATGCCAAGTTTACGGCCTGCCTGCTGAAGAAATTTGAAAAGACCCATATATCCCTCCTTTTTGAGTTGTGTGATATTGTTTTATACAGTTTGCGTGTATGCTGAGGAAACTCTATCCCCCTGACAGGGAAAAAGCAATATTTTTCCTTAAAGTGCACATATAAGGGCCAGATCCCGGGAGGCGCTATACCCTAGAGGCGCTATACCCTATGAGATCCTTGGTTGATAAAGATGATACAGATACGCCCCACCATTTTGCTTTGGCAGGCTGTGTTCACTTTATATTTCTGTGAGCGTCTGAAACCCCCTTTGATCCTGGTGCTGTGAGAAATGATATCCCTTCTGTCTTTACAGATTTTGGTCTTGCGTGTGTGCCCCTGTAATTTTAAGCTCAACAGGATATTTTGAGAGATGCTACAAGGGTCTCACGTCCTGTTATGATATGAGGGGAACACGCATGAAAAATTTCAGGACTTATCTTGCGTCCCGCCTGAAACGCCTTGAAAAGCGCCATCTTTTGCGTCGTCCTCTCCCGGTTGAGCGGTGCTCTTCTGTTCATCTTAAACGTGATGGAAAAAAACTTATCTCCTTTTCCTGTAATGATTATTTAGGTCTTTCTCAGCATCCACAGATCAAAAGGGCTGCGATATATGCTGTTGAAACTTCAGGGGCGGGTGCCGCCGCTTCCCGGCTTGTCACGGGGGATTATCCTCTTCTCACCGCTTTAGAGAAAAAGCTGGCAGCCTTTAAAGGTTTAGAGGACTGTGTTGTCTTCGGCTCAGGCTATCTTGCGAATCTCGGTGTTTTGTCTGCCCTTGCGAGCTCTCCGGACCTTATTGTGATGGATGCCCTGTCTCATGCCTGTGCCCATGACGGGGCACGCCTTTCCGGTGCCAAAACCATCTTGTTTGATCATAATGACTGTGGACATTTGGAACAGATTTTAAAGACAGAAAGGCCCCATGCCAGGCACTGTTTTCTTGTGACGGAAACCGTTTTTTCTATGGATGGTGACAGGGCTCCCCTGCCAGAGATTGCAGCTCTTGCCCATATGTATGATGCCTGTCTTCTCACCGATGATGCCCATGGTTTTGGTGTTTTAGGTGAAGGACGTGGCGGGGTCCATGCGTTTGACCCCCGTCCTGATATTCCCCTTCAGATGGGGACCCTCTCCAAAGCCGCCGGGGCTTCGGGGGGCTATGTGTGTGCCAGCAGGACCATATGTCAGACCCTGCGCACGCGGGCGCGGTCTTTTATATATACCACAGGGCTCCCCCCGTCATCCGCAGGGGCGGCTCTGAAGGCTCTTCACCTGATAAAAAACGTCCCGGCACATACACGAAAGCCCCTTGAAAAAGCACGTTTTTTTACAGATCTTATGGAGCTTCCACAAGCTGAAAGCCCCATTATACCCCTTGTTTTGGGGGAGGAAAAGCGTGCCCTTATGGCACAGGCCCGTCTTGAAGAGGAGGGTTTTCTGGTCATGGCCATTCGTCCCCCCACCGTTGCAAAAGGGACGGCACGCCTGCGCCTCACATTCTCAGCAGATCACGATGAACAGGATATCAAAAGACTGGCCCATACCCTTAAAAAGGTTGTCGCAGAGGGTTTTTCTTAAAAACAAGGCTTGCTCTGTTGCGAGACTTATCCGTGTTGAAGCTGTGCAGATATCTTCACAAATTTGCGGCTACAATAGGGGCAGACAATTGATCCGGCCTCCCCGAGATCAAGCCAGATACGCGGATGCCCCAAAGCACCCCTCCCCCCATCACAAAAGACCCGATCTTCAGGGGTCTCCACAAGGTCTGGTCCCTGCGCAGGGGCCTTCAGTGTTGTGTTGTGGGGCTGTAGGTCAGATGTGGACATGTCTTAAAATATCTCTTCTATCATAGGGAGATCTTCCTTAAAAGGAAAAAAGGGGCGTCATGACGCCAAAGCCATGGCCCCCTTCTTTTTAGCTGTTTTTAATAAGTCTGTAAACAAAAAGAACCAGAACAGACCCCAAAACAGCCAGAGCAATACTGCCAAGATTCAGGCTGTTGACAGATCCGAGGCCCAGAATTGTTCCGACATAACCACCAACGACACTGCCGACAATGCCGAGAAGGATAGTCATAATAAGACCGTTGCCATCACGACCGGGCATAATCCATTTTGCCAGGAATCCTGCGATAAGCCCTAAGACAATCCAGCTGATCCACCCCATAATATTTCTCCTTATTTGTAAAATGAGGTCTTTGAGATAAGACCTCCATTGACATAAAAACATCTTTCGTGTTTTGCAGAGTTTGAATTTTATTGTAAAAAAGAAAAGAACACTTTGCAAATTATCTGAAAGTATGTACTTAAAACATTATGAAACTTGCCATTTTGGGGGCTGCCGGGCGTATGGGACGTCTTGTTGCCCGTTGTGTTTTTGAGGATCCTTCTTTGTCTCTCACGGGGGCATGTGTTGCATCTGGCCGGCCCGAATGTGGGGACGATATTGCAACACTTACCGGTGGCCCGCCTTCGGAGGTGAGGGTAACAGACAAGCTTGACAAGGCTCTTTCAGGGGCAGACGCCATCATAGATTTCTCAACACCACAGGCCGTTCAGGAAACACTGGAATTTCTTAGAAAAACACATGAGAGGGATCAGAGACAACCCGCCTATATTTGTGGCGTGACAGGCTTGCGTCAGGAGGGGTATGATCATCTTGAAAAGCTTGCCGGGGAGCGGGCTGTTGTGCATGCCCATAATTTTTCTCCGGGCGTCAACCTGCTTATTGAGCTGGTCGAAAACATAGCCCACAGGCTTGATAAAGGCTGGGATATTGATATTCTTGATCATCATCACAGAATGAAAAAAGATGCACCTTCAGGGACAGCATTGTCCCTTGGGCAGGCTGTCGCACGCGGGCGGGGGGAACAGTTTGATCCCCTTACGCAATGGAAGCCGGGGGATATGGAGACGCGCCCGGAGGGTCATCTCTGTTTTTCTGTCCTACGTTCTGGTGGCGTTATCGGGGATCACGAAATACGCTTTTCTTCCCTGCAGGAGACGCTTACCTTAAAGCATCAGGCCCATGATCGGTCAGTTTTTGCGAAAGGGGCTTTGCGTGCCGCAAAATGGGCTTTTTCCCGTCCACCTGGTTTGTATACCATGCGTGATGTTTTGGGTGAGAGATAAAAGTCTCTGAATGAAAAGGATATATACTGGTGCGTGTCGCGGTTGTTTTACCCCGGGGTTTGTCTTTCAGCCAGACAACACCCACATCTATTGATAGTGTTGTACGCTATTTTGCAGACGCCAGTACCAATCGTGACAATATCACTATCCTTACCTCTCCCGTTAAGGATCCTCCGCCTGACCTTAATGTTGTGTCTGTCCCTGAAGGTAGCAACCGCCGTCATTATGCGCAGAAGGTTGTTTCTCTTTTAAAAGATATAAAGCCTGATCTTATTGAAATTCACCAGCAGATCTCTACGGCGTCTTATTGCGCAAGGGCTTTTCCCAAAATTCCCGTCATTTTATACCGTCATAATTTTATGAAAGAACCCCAAAACAGGTTAAGTCTCTGGTACCGTCGTTACCATCACCGCCATATTGCGCATTTTATTTTTGTCAGCCAGAAAGCTGTCCGTCACTTCAGGCGCCATCTGCCTTATGCCGCAGAGCGGGTCAGTCCCATCCTCAATGCTATTCCTGCAGAACCCTGGTGTGGGGATGTTAAAAATAAAGAGAAACTGATTGTTTTTTCCGGACGTACCGAACCAAGAAAAGGCTTTGCAGAAGCTTGCCAGGGGGTTGCCTTTGCCTTGAAGAAACGTCCGGACTGGCGTGCTGTTTTTTTGTGCACAGAATGGGATATGCATCAGGAATTCGCTGAGAACGCCACAGCGTGCCTGGAACCTGTGAAAGACCAGGTTCTGATATTAAAAAATCAGCCGATAACCGCGGTTCAGAGCTGGTTAAAAAAATCTGCTGTGGCTTTGGTGCCGTCCTTTAATGAACCTTTTGGTCTTGTCGCTCTTGAGGCCCATCATGCCGGGGCCGCCCTTGTGTCTTCAGGAACAGGGGGGTTAAGGGAGGTGAGTGGTGCGTGTGCTCTTTATCTTCAACAGATTACGGCAGACCAGATTGACCACGCCCTGTCTTTTTTCATGACGCATGAGAAAACACGTCTGGACTATGCCCAAAAGGGGCAGGACCGGGCCCGCACAATATTTGATATTCACGATTTTTCCCGGAAGCTTGATAGATTAAGGGAAGAAATTGTACACAGGTTTCATCACCAGATATGAAGGTCAAAGAGTCATCGGTTTATGGTCCTTACCACCCCCACCGGGGGAAGCAGTTTTTTGCTCTTCATGTCTCAGAAGAATATGAGGCTTTCTCAGCACGAAACCGGGCGCCTAGAAAGTTTCAAGGCGCTTCAGACCTGAAATGCTCTGATAATCCCTGCAGGAAGACGGACCAATAGGGGCCCTGTGCATCAGGCAGAACTCCACTTCCTGATTTTCATCAAGAGGAACAATGACATGAAGCTTTCCGTGTTTTCCTGTGGGCTTTGGACCCAGCTGTTTGAGATAGTCATGCAGGCTTTCAAAATATTTTTGATCCTCGATATAAAGCTTCACACCTTTAGAGGTTAGGCTTAAATCTTCTTCCAGGTTTTTAACACTTTCAACAAAAAACCTCATATCTCCGGAACGCATGTCAGGGCGCGTATGTAGAAGAACAGAAGATTTAGGTTCCATAAGGGCCCTTGAGGTTTTTAAAATTTCAGGCGGGACAAGGACTTCAAATTCCCCTGTTGGATCAGATAAACGCAAAAAGGCAAAACGTTCCCCTGATTTTTGTGAAACTTTTTCCTGGCGTTTTCGGACAATGCCGGCAAGGCGAAGTGCTGTTGCCCCTTGCTGAATGCGTTCACCTGCCTGTGCAAAAAATGTAATATGCTTGTCCTGGAGGAGTTGGGTGAGGCTGTCCAGTGGATGACCGCTGAGATAAAAGCCGATGGCAGCACGCTCTTCATCCAGAATCTGATCCTCTGTCCAGGTCTGGCCCCCGGGGAGAATAAAGGCAATGGTTTCTTCAGTTTCTTTTTCAGAAAAAAGACTGGCCTGAGCATTTTGTCTGGCTTCACTGCTTTGTGCGGCAAGTGCTGTTAAGGTTTCTGAGGCAGCATAAGCTTGCCCCCTTTCTACACTGAGGCTGTCAAAAGCCCCCGAACATGCAAGGTTTTCAAAGGCACGTTTGTTGATCAGGCGTGCATCAAGGCGTTCCGCGAAATCAACAAGATTTTTAAAAGGCCCCTGCTGTTCACGTTCTTTAACAACATGGTCCATAGCGGTCAGGCCAACATTGCGAACAGCCCCCAGAGCATAGAGGATAGAGCCGTTTTTGACGCTAAAGTCTGCTTTGGATTCATTGATGTCAGGTGGAAGGACAGGGACCCCCATACGGCGCGCTTCCTGAAATAAAGCGGCGAGTTTATCCGTATTGGCTTTATCGAGGCTCATCAAACCTGCCAGAAATTCTACAGGATAATGCGTCTTAAGATAAGCGGTCTGATAGGCTATCAAAGCATAAGCAGCAGCATGGGATTTGTTGAATCCATAGCCGGCAAATTCTGCAACAAGCTCAAAAATATAAGACGCCCTCTCCTGTGAGACCCCTTTTTCTTTTGCTCCTTTGAGAAAGCGTGATTTTTGGCGTTTCATCTCCGCTTTTTGTTTTTTTCCCATAGCTTTACGAAGAATGTCGGCTTCTCCCAGTGTATAGCCTGAGAGAAGCTGTGCGATTTTCATCACCTGTTCCTGGTAAATAATGACGCCATGGGTTTCCTGAAGAACAGGTTTGAGGCTGGGGTGGAGATAATCGGCCTTTGAACGTCCCTGTTTGCGATCAATGTAAATATCAATATTCTTCATCGGCCCGGGCCGGTAAAGCGAGATAAGAGCAATAAGATCTTCAAGAGAATCAGGTTGCATATTTCGTAGCACATCGCGCATGCCAGAACTTTCCAGCTGAAACACGCCGATAGATTCTCCCCGGCCCAAAAGGGCGTAAACTTCCGCATCGTCAAGGGGGAGAGTGTCTAAATCCACCTCAACACCACGTTCCTTAAGATAAGCCTGACAGCGTGCCATAACAGTCAGAGTTTTGAGCCCCAAAAAATCAAATTTCACAAGACCGGCCTGTTCCACCCATTTCATATTAAACTGTGTTGCAGGAAGATCAGCACGCGGATCACGATAGAGAGGGGTAATATCAGTCAGGGTCCGGTCTGCAATAACAAGCCCGGCAGCATGCGTTGCGGCATTGCGATAAAGACCTTCTAAACGCAGAGCTATATCTATCATGCGTTTGACATCAGGATCCTCATTATAACCCCTTTGCAGACGGGGTTCCCCATCAATAGCCTGTTGCAGGGTGACGGGATGTGCGGGATTGTTCGGAATCATTTTGGCCAAACGATCCACAAGCCCTAACGGCAATTGCATCACCCGCCCCACATCACGCAAAACAGCCCGGGCCTGCAGGCTACCAAAGGTGATGATACTGGCTACTCTGTCCTGACCATAGCGTTCCTGAACATAAGAAATCACATCGCCGCGGCGTTCCTGACAAAAATCAATGTCAAAATCTGGCATGGAAATACGTTCCGGATTTAAGAAACGCTCAAACAACAGATCAAAACGTAACGGATCAAGATCCGTTATCGTCAACGCCCAGGCCACCAAAGACCCGGCTCCTGAACCACGGCCCGGACCCACAGCAATGCCCTGACGTTTTGCCCATTGAATAAAGTCTGCAACAATCAGAAAATAACCCGGGAAACCCATGCGGGAAATAATGTCAAGCTCATGCTCCAGGCGTGCCTGATAGTCCTCTTCCGTGGCAAACTTTTCTGCCTTTGCAAGGCGGGCCTGAAGCCCTTTACGGGCCTGACGCGCCAGCTCCTCAGCCTCACTTAAACCTTTTGTTGTAAAGCCCGGGAGCACAGGATCACGGTTGAGAGGGCGATAGCTGCAACGCCTTGCAATATCAACTGTATTTTTAAGGGCTTCAGGGCAGTCTTCAAAGAGATGCGCCATAGCCTCACCCGACTTAAAGAAATGTTCAGCGGTCACATGGCGGCGGTCTTCAACCTCGATAAAAGAAGCATCTGCAATGGCCAAAAGCGCATCGTGGGCTTCATACATATCCGGTGTTGGAAAATAGGCTTCATTGGTCGCCACAAGAGGCAGGCCTTTGGCATAGGCCTGTTCAACGAGCCAGGTCTGTGTCGTTTTTTCTTCTTCACGGCCATGACGTTGAAGCTCAACATAGAGTCTGTCAGGAAAAGCCAGGGCCAGTTTTTCGAGAAGATGAAGAGGGTTTTCTTCGGCATGTTTCATGCCCTGCCCCATAACCTGGCGGTTTAAGAGGCCATCAAACCCTCCCGTCAGGGCGATAAGCCCTTCTGTGTCTTCAAGAAGAGATGTGAGGAGAATATGGGGATCATCTGTCACCTCAACATCAAGCCAGGCCATGCTGGACAGCGTCATAAGACGCTGATACCCCTTTTCATTTTGTGCCAGAAGCACCATGCTTCCGTCACAACCACGATCTTTTCTATGTTCATCATGACGTATGCGCACGGACATTTTACACCCGATAATGGGTTGGATCCCTTTCGCAGCAAGTGTTTGAGAAAATTCTAAAGCGCCGAAAAGATTGTTGGAGTCTGCAAGTCCTATAGCCGGGAAATTATGGGATAAGGCCAAATCTGCGAGGGCTGGAATCGTGATGGCTCCCTCCAGCAGAGAATAGGCCGAATGATTTCGCAGTGGAACAAAGGGGGGGAGATCAACCGTCATTATATTCTGTCCTTCAGGGCAAGATGTTGGCAGTTTTTGAATCTGTCTTTTTATTTCCTAAAAATCTCCCCTGTCTTCCCGTGACGGTTCCTATAACTTTTTGAAACTAAGGGGGCTTTATATCCCCATCATTTACCCCAAAACCAGCCTGAAGGCTATAACCTTTTTCATGAAGTTTTGTTGTAAGTTTATAGAATTGAGGTTGTCTTTTTATCTCACATAAGACTCATAACAATGCCCCACATAATGACCATAGTAGAAAACAGGAGAACAACACTAAAGGACGCCAGGTTGTGATAAAGCATATGGCGCTTTATGTTTTTTGAGAAAAGGGAGTTTTGAAGAGGTCCGGGTCTTTTCTCTGTGTTGCCTCCCTCTTTTTGCGGGATCTTAAAATTGAAAGGTTCTTGTCCAGGGATGCATGTTTTTACAGCAGGTCCATTATACTGTTCCGGGGTTACGTTCCGGTGCGCGGGCCTGTGGTATTGGTGTGTTGTGTTCTTTATGATATTTTCTGAAAATTGTGATAGATTATATGACATAAACACCTCCTGAAGCCAGACGTAATTTCAGTTCATATTTGCAAAACCAAACATTTTGTTCCTTTTGTGTTCTTATTATATTCTTTGTTTGTTCTTGTGTCAACAGGTTTTCTCTCTTTTGTGAAGAAATATTCCTCTTTCCCTCTTGTAGTTGAGAAGAAAAAACCCATATCTCGAAAAGAGATGGTGTGTTGACCATCTAAAACATAGCAACATCATCATGCTAAAAGAGGTGAAGGACTACCTTGCCACAGTGTTCGTGTGCGTTTTGTACGTTCTTCTAAGCCTTTAAAAAAGAGAAGGAGTTCATTTATGGCCAAAGTCATTGGTATCGATCTTGGCACCACCAATTCCTGTGTTGCCGTTATGGACGGCAAACAGCCCAAAGTGATCGAAAATGCAGAAGGTGCACGGACCACGCCCTCTATTGTTGCCTTTACAGAAAATGGGGAGCGCCTTGTTGGCCAGCCTGCCAAACGCCAGGCGGTGACCAATCCTGATTATACATTTTTTGCCATTAAGCGCCTTATCGGGCGGAGCATGGATGATCCCATGACTCAAAAAGATATGAAGATGGCACCTTATAAAATCGTGCCGTCTGATAAGGGAGATGCCTGGGTACAGGGGCGCGATAAAAAATATGCCCCTGCGGAAATTTCTGCCTTTACCCTGCAGAAAATGAAAGAAACGGCGGAGTCCTATCTTGGTGAGTCTGTCTCGCAGGCTGTTATTACGGTGCCGGCTTACTTTAACGATGCACAGCGTCAGGCCACGAAGGATGCCGGGAAAATTGCAGGCCTTGAAGTGTTGCGCATCATCAATGAGCCAACAGCAGCCGCCCTTGCCTATGGTCTTGATAAAGAAGATGGTAAAACCATTGCTGTCTATGATCTGGGGGGGGGAACATTTGACGTCTCCATTCTTGAAATCGGGGACGGTGTTTTTGAAGTCAAATCCACCAATGGCGATACCTTCCTTGGCGGTGAAGACTTTGATATGCGTCTTGTCGATTATTTTGCGGATGAGTTTAAAAAAGAGCAGGGCATTGATTTGCGGGCAGATAAACTGGCCCTGCAGCGCCTTAAGGAAGAAGCAGAAAAGGCCAAAAAAGAATTGTCTTCGGCAAGTCAGTATGAGGTCAATCTTCCCTTTATCACGGCTGATGCTTCAGGCCCTAAGCACTTAACCATGAAGCTGACACGCGCTAAGTTTGAGGCTTTGGTTGATGATCTTGTGGAGCGTACGATTGAGCCCTGCCGCAAAGCCCTTAAAGATGCCAAACTGCAACCCGGTGATGTGGATGAAGTGGTTCTGGTTGGGGGTATGACGCGCATGCCTAAAGTTCAGGAAAAGGTCAAAGCCTTCTTCGGGCGTGAGCCGCATAAAGGTGTCAATCCTGATGAAGTGGTGGCCATGGGTGCTGCTATTCAGGCAGGCGTCCTGCAGGGGGATGTGAAAGATGTTCTCCTTCTTGATGTGACCCCCCTGTCTTTGGGAATTGAGACAGAAGGTGGTGTGTTCACGCGCATGATTGATCGCAACACCACCATCCCCACAAAAAAGACACAAACTTTCTCAACCGCTGCGGACAACCAGACCTCTGTCACAATACGGGTGTTCCAGGGGGAGCGGGAAATGGCAGCAGACAATAAGATCCTGGGTCAGTTTGATCTGGTTGGTATTCCCATGGCGCCACGTGGGTCCCCTCAGATTGAAGTGGCGTTTGATATTGATGCCAATGGTATTGTCAATGTGTCTGCGAAAGACAAAGCAACAGGGAAAGAGCAGAAAATCAGCATTCAGGCCTCTGGTGGTCTCAGCGAAGAGGATGTTGAGGGCATGGTCAAAGATGCAGAGGCGCATGCTGAAGATGATAAAAAGCGTCGTGCCCTTGCAGAAAGCAAAAACCAGGCTGAATCCCTTATCCATACCACGGAAAAACAGCTGGAAGAGCATGGAGACAAGATTGAAGAGGCCGACAAAACAGCCATTGAAACAGCGATCACAGATCTGAAAACTGTCAAAGATGGTGAGGATGTTGAGGCTCTGACCACCAGTCTTCAGGCTTTAGCACAGGCTGCGATGAAACTGGGAGAGGCTGTCTATAAGGCCAGTGCACAAAGCGATGAAGCTGAGGCAGGTGATAAGGCCGGAGAAGACAGCGTTGTCGATGCAGAGTTTGAAGACATTAAGGACTCTGAGGACACGTCTGAGAAACCCAAAGAGTAATGTCTCACAGACACCGGTGGCTTCTTTTGAAGAATCCGCCGGTGTTCCTCTCTCTTCTTTTGATGTTTTGGAGATATTATGAGCACGCGGCGTGATTATTATACTGTTCTTGGTGTTTCGTCAGACGCTGATGAAAAAGAGCTGAAATCCGCCTATCGCAAAAAGGCGATGGCCTATCATCCGGATCGCAATCCGGACAATCCTGAAGCAGAGACCAAATTCAAAGAGGTGAATGAGGCTTATGCCGTCCTCTCTGACGCACAAAAGCGTGCGGCGTATGACCGTTTTGGCCATGATGCCTTTCAGCAAAGCGGCGGCATGGGCGGCGGCGGTGGCGCTGAAGGTTTTCATGATTTCTCTGATATTTTCAATCAGGTCTTTGGGGATATGTTCTCAGGCCAGTCTCATGCGCGTTCGGGCCCTGCGCGTGGGGAGGATCTGCGCTATGATCTGGAGATTTCTCTTGAGGATGCCTATCACGGGACATCTGTGCGCATAGATCTTCCTGTGATGGAGACCTGTGAGACATGTCATGGCTCCGGAGCTCAGGCCGGAACAGAGCCTGTAACCTGTGAGACATGTGGGGGCGCGGGTAATCTTCGCTCCTCCCAGGGATTTTTTACCTTTGAGCGAACCTGCCCCGGCTGTGGTGGACGTGGTCATATGATTAAAGATCCCTGCACACAGTGTCGGGGTCAGGGACAGGTGCGTAATAAACGCCGTTTGTCTGTGGATATTCCTGCAGGTGTTGAGGATGGAACACGTATACGTCTTGCAGGAAAAGGCAATGCCGGGGCTCATGGTGGCCCCAAAGGAGATTTGTATATTTTCCTGACCATTACCGGGCATGACCTGTTTGAAAGGGAAGGGGCCACACTCTATTGCCGTATCCCTGTTCCCATGACAAAGGCAGCCCTTGGGGGAGACGTTGAGATTCCTACGCTTGAGGGTGTGCGTGCGCGCGTTAAAATTCCTGCAGGGACACAAACAGGCAAGCGCCTGCGCTTACGTGGCAAGGGTATGTCCCGTTTGCGCCGGACTGGCCATGGTGATTTGGTGGTTGAAGTGTTTGTCGAGACCCCAAGACAGCTGAATGACAAGCAAAAGGCGCTCCTCAAAGACTTTGCTGATGAAGCAGGTGAGGAGGTGCATCCCGAATCCTCCGGATTTTTTGAACGGGCTAAACGTTTCTTTGAGCAACATACCTCTGGCGGAAATGGTATGGCCGCTGACGGTTGAGTGCCAGGTCCTCTTCTCCTGATGTCAGGGCTTCGTTTCTTAATATTTTGAGGGCCTGTTCTTTTACATTTTAACGGTAAAAATTTTTTAGACTTGCAGAAAAAAACCATGGACTGGCCCTTGCTTTAAGAGGGTGTTTGTCAGTAGATAAACGCTCACCCTGTTTTTTGTCATGTTGAACCTTATGCCTCAAGCCTCCCCTTCTTTATCAGATTTACGGCTTTATCTTGCCTCCCCCCGTGGTTTTTGTGCGGGTGTTGACAGGGCTATCCAGATTGTTGAGCGTGCTCTTTTATTGTACGGGCCCCCGGTTTATGTCCGCCATGAGATTGTCCATAATGCCCATGTTGTCCGTCGCCTGGAAGCTTTGGGGGCTGTCTTTGTGGATGAGCTTGAGGATTGTCCTGATGACCGGCCTGTGATTGTCTCCGCCCATGGTGTTCCTAAAAGTGTGCCTGCAGAGGCCAAACAACGGAATCTTTTGTATTTTGACGCGACATGTCCTCTTGTCTCCAAAGTTCATGCCGAAGCGCGCCGCCATTATGAAAAAGGCAGGAAGCTCATTCTTGTTGGTCACGCGGGACATCCTGAAGTCATTGGTACCATGGGGCAATTGCCCGAGGGGGCGGTTGTTTTGGTGGAGACGGCTGAAGACGCGCACCGCCTTGATATAGACGAAGACGCCCCCCTTGCCTATATTACCCAAACCACCTTATCCGTTGATGATACGGCTTCTATTCTTGCGGTCCTTAAAGGGCGTTTTCCTCAGCTTATGGGGCCTTCAAAAGAAGATATTTGCTATGCGACCACCAATCGGCAGGATGCTGTCAAAGCTCTTGCCAGGCACTGTTCTTTTATTCTGGTGATAGGGGCCCCTAATTCTTCCAATTCCCAGCGCCTTGTAGAGGTTGCCCTGCGCCATGGTGCACAACAGGCAGAGCTTATTCAGTCTGCTGAGGATATAGACTGGACCCGTCTGGCCCATGTTCGGCATCTTGGGGTCACAGCAGGGGCATCTGCACCGGAAAACCTTGTTCAGGAGGTTATCACCCGGGCCCGTCAGCATTTTAAGGTCCATGTTGAGGAAATCCGTGTGGGGGAAGAGAATATTGTCTTTAAATTACCAAAGGCTCTGATGCAGGATGCACCATGCCCTCCAAAACCCCTGTGATCATTTATACCGATGGGGCTTGTTCGGGCAATCCCGGTCCCGGGGGCTGGGGGGCCCTTTTACGGTATGGGGCGCATGTCAAAGAGATCAGGGGCGGGGAGCCTGACACCACCAATAACCGCATGGAGATGATGGCGGTGGTGAGGGCTCTCGAAGCTTTGAAAAGGCCCTCCTGTGTTACGGTGATAACAGACTCAAAATATGTGTATGACGGTATGCTGAGCTGGCTTGAAGGCTGGAAAAGGCGTAACTGGCGTACAGCAGATAAAAAACCGGTGAAAAACAAAGATCTCTGGCAGTGTCTTGATCAGTTAAAGGATAAACATCAGATCACCTGGCAATGGGTAAAGGGTCATGCAGGTGATCCGGGAAATGAACGCGCGGATTTTCTGGCACGTCAGGGTCTTGAAGAAGGGCTCACGCAAAACCAGGGACCTGAAGACAGGGGTGAAGGATAAAAACGTGCCCCTCCCTGACACGGGGGTCGTGTGTCGTCACCAGACGGTCCTGCTTTGAAGTGTAGGGTGAACACGCATGGGTGGGGGGACCTCCCTGAAGGTATAGCTTCCCTGTTCCCATGCGCATCCTGTGGTCCCCTCTTTTTAGGGTATAGCCTCCCTTGAGGCATGGCCTCTCTGAGGTATAGCCTCTCTGAGGTCTCATCAGGTGAAGTGTGCACTCTGTTCTTTTGGTACAGCTTCCAGAATGACAAATGCCTGAGCATAGGGGAAATCATCTGTCAGGGTGAGGTGAATTTTGCCTTCAAACCCCGGGGGTATCATGTCCTGAAAGCGTTTTGCAGCCTGTCCTGTTATATGAAGAACAGGCTGGCCGGTCTTTGTGTTGATAACCCCAAGATCACGCCAGCGGACCCCAAAGGTCATTCCGAGCCCTAAAGCCTTGGAGGCTGCCTCTTTTGCGGCAAAGCGTTTTGCATAACTGGCAGCAGGACAGCGCCGTTGTTCGCTTTTTTTTCGCTCTTCTTCTGTGAAAACACGGTGTGTAAAACGCTGTCCATACTTTGCGAGAGTTTTCTCAACACGGCGTATGTCAACAAGATCTGCTCCAAACCCTACAATCATATGCCTTCCGCCTTATTACCCTGTTGCCAGGTGTTGTGATGATGGTTGGGATATAAAAGAGAGCAGCAGGTCCCACCGGGGCTGGCCTGAAAGAGAGAATACACCTTCAACCAATGCGCAGGCACTATGCCTTATAGCAGACCTTCCTGTTCAAGAGCCCGCATAATCCCTTCATCTCCGGACCAAAGCTTAAAATAACGTTGTGCATGAGGGTATGGGGAAAGTCCGCCGGGCAGGCCTGTGACCCAGCGCAGCATGGGAAAGACATAAGCATCTGCGATAGAGCGGCGACCATAGACCATATAATCTTTGTCCTTGAGATGTGCATCTAAAAGCTTCATGCGCTTGTCAATAAGGGCAAAGCTTGCCTCTTTAATATCAGCGACAGTCTTTTCATGCTCTGAAACCGTAAAACGCTGTGGCCTGAAATAAGGGCCAAAAGCAGGGTGAAGGTCGCCCGTCATAAAATCTAACCAATGGTTCAAATCATAAGCTTTTTGAGGGCTGTCAGAAGGGGGGCCTAAGTTGGCGTCAGGATAGCAGGCGGCAAGATAATGAAGAAGGGCACCATTTTGGGCCATAAAAGGACCATCACCATCACGCAGGGCTGGTACAGCACCCGCCGGATTAATCTTCAGATAGGAAGGATCACGTGGATTGGTTTTTATAGCCTCATAAGACGCCCCGGCCCATTCCAGAGCAATATGCTCTGCCAAAGAACAGGCACCTGGCATATAATAAAGTGTAAAACGCATAAGATATATTTCCTGTATGACAGTTTTTATGTCTCCTTGTGAGACGGGCGTTCACCTTGTTTTAGGATGTTTTTACATCTGGATCCAGGAATTTTATGAATGTTGTCTCTTTGTTACTTTCTAATATCTGTATCATCTATTAAAATCACCGACGCGAAAATATTTATGATGGTCTTTTTTGATCTGTTTTTCCTGAAGTCTTTTAAGATAGTCCCGTGATCCCATTTCCTTCAGGCGTGAAAGGGCGCGCTGGAATTCAAAAGCTTCCAGTCCCTCCCTGTAAAGCATATCCGGAGATCCTGCAGCACTTAAGACAAGGGCACCCCCGGTTTCATAAAGGGCATCAATAAGAAGAATAAAGCGCCGTGCGGCATTACGCTGGTCCGGCCCCAGAAGGGGCATACCCTCAACAAAAACCATGTCAAAATGCGCTGCCAGCGCCAGATAATCTGCAATCCCTAAAGGGGCTTCAAAAATTTCCTCAAATGTAAAACGTGCACAGGTCCCGGCCATGCGGGGGACAAAAAGCTTTCGTCCTTTAAAGGACAGGGGCATGCTGTCCTCATGCGCCCCCTGTGTCCAGAGTGTCCAGAGGGCCTCCATGTCAGATCTGGCCTGCCTGTCTAAAGGGGTGAGATAAATTTTTTGATCTTCAGGGGCCTGCCTGCGATAATCTGTTTCCCCGTCAAGGCACAGACTGTCCACATTGCTGTCAAGAAGATCCGTAAAGGGGAGGAATAAGGCCCGGTTTAAACCATTTTTATAGAGATCCTGTGGGGGTCTGTTGGAGGTTGTGATCAAAATGAGGCCATAGGAAAACAGGGATGTAAACAGACGCCCCACCAGCATAGCATCGGCAATATCCTTAATATCCATTTCATCGAGACACAAAAGTTTAAACTCATTCATCAGGCCACGTGCAACAGGGTCTACAGGATCCTCGCTTTCCTTTTTTCTACCGTGTCTGTGGTGGTTTTGGGGCATGTGTGTTCCCTGTCGCACACGATCAAGACGTTCATGGACGTCTTGCATAAAGGCATGAAAATGCAATCGTTTTTTGTGGGACAGGGGGGCTGTTTTATAAAAAATATCCATCAGCATAGACTTCCCCCGTCCAACAGAGCCCCAAAGATAGACACCCCGTGGACGGGGGGGCTTTTTAAAAAAAGGTAAAGAACGGGGTTTATAGCTGGCAAGTTCTTGATTCAGCAGGGTCAGGCGCTGTGCTATTTTTTCCTGCGCGGCATCATAGTGAAGCGTGCCTTTGGCAATATCTGCCCGCCAGGTTTTAAGAGGTTCATCATAGGGAGAGTCTGCGGTCATACAACATCACACGAACAGGGTTGAGGAGGTATCTTTTTGTTATGTGCCACCATTATGACATGAAAATTTTTCTTTTTCCTTATATTTGAGAAGGCTTTTTAAGGCAGAACAGAAACATTAACCTAAAAAAGAAGAAATATGGAGACGTAAATCTTCTAAACCTGTTTTTTTTCGCGCAGACGTGGTGAGAATTTCGGGGTGAGCTGCCGGGCGGCGCATGAGGGAGGCTTTGACCCTGTCATGGCAGGCCTGAAGATCACGGATTTTATCTGTTTTTGTCAAAACAATCTGATAGACAACCGCGGCATCATCAAGAAGGTCCATAACCTTATCATCAGAATCTTTAAGCCCATGGCGTGAATCAATCAGCAAAAACACCCTTTTCAAATTCGGACGCCCACGCCAGTAAAGCCGCGTGAGAGAAGTCCAGGCCTGTACAGTTTTTCTGGGGGCACGCGCATAGCCATAGCCCGGGAGATCAACCAGATATATCTCTCCCCCTATGTCAAAAATATTCAGTTCACGGGTTCGCCCCGGCGTGTTGGAGGTTCGGGCCAGATCTTTTCTGCCCAAAAGGGCATTTAAAAGGCTTGATTTTCCAACATTAGAGCGGCCTGCAAAAGCAAGTTCCGGTCTGTCCGGAGACGGCAGGCCCTCTAAAGACACAGCACCGCGGACAAAGTGAGAGGTTTTGAGAAAAAGTTTTTTGGCTTTTTCCTGTAAGATATCCCTCTCCTGTTCTTCTGTCATTGTCATAAAAGCTTTGTCCTTAAGATGTACCCCTCCCTTTTGCTGGTGTCCATATCGCTGATGTCTGACCGGGGAGATGTCTGATGTGTGTTATTCTGTTTGTATAGGGTGCGGGCAGGTTTGTGATCACAGCGGCAGGACTATGCCCTTTTTATCCGGGCATGAAAAGCCCCCCTATCCTGTAACTTGTCCTGTAAGAAGAAGATGGAGACGGGACAGGACAACACTCCCCCTTCTGTACATCTGACGCGAGGCTCTCCGGAAAAGAGGGATTTGTATTCTGAAAGGGTCTCACATAATTTACAACAGGGCCCCTTGATTTTACAGGCTTTGCGTATGTAGGCTTTATCCCGTATGACAAAGAAGATGATAAGTATGAAGCAGGACATTCCGCCCCCCCCTATCGCCGATGCGCCCTCAAAGAACTGGGTGGATCGGTATGCGCCGCTCCGGATACGCCCCTATCTGCACCTGGGGCGCTATGACAGACCTATAGGTTTTTGGCTTTTGGCTTTACCGGGCCTTGCGGCTCTGGCTCTTATGCGGTCCGGGGGGGCGTATGCCCTCAGCGATCTTCGCCTGGCCTGTGTTTTGATTGTGGGCTCTGTTATAGCACGAAGTGCCGGATGTATTTATAATGATATTGCAGATAGGGATTTGGATGCAAAGGTTGCAAGAACGGCTGGCCGTCCCCTTGCCGCGGGGCATCTTACACCTGGTCAGGCTTTTATCTGGCTTTGCCTGCATCTTGTGCTTGCCTGCTCACTTCTCCCCCTTTTACCAGATCTTTTGACGCGTCTGACAGCTCTTGCCTCTATACCCCTTGTGGCTCTCTATCCTTTTATGAAAAGGTTTTTTGCTTTGCCTCAGGCCTGGCTTGGCCTTGTCTTCAGCTGGGGGGCTCTTGTGGCGGGTGTGGCGCTTGATCATGGCTTTACCTGGCCTGTCCTGTGTTTTTATGCCAGCATGTTTTTCTGGATTTTAGGTTATGATACCATTTATGCCCGCCAGGATTTAGAAGATGATGCGCTTATCGGTGTTCATTCCGGGGCACGCTTATTCGGGGAGCATATCAGAAAAGGGGTCGCCTTTTTTTATGTCATGGCCGCGGGTCTTGCGGGCCTTGCAGCGTTTCTTAAAGCTGGTCTTTGGGGGAGTTTAGCTGTTCTTCCTTTTGCGCTGCATCTTTTATGGCAGGTGATGACCGTCCGTTTTGAAGATTCCCGCCATTGTCTTGCTGTTTTTTGCTCTAACCAGAAAGCGGGAGTTTTGCTTCTTCTCGGTTTTGGATGTGTGGGGCTTTTTAACGGGATCTGATATAGGGCTGAAAAACCTCAGCAAGATTGTGTAAATTCCACCCTTGCGCAGGGACATTGTGTAGGGGTATGTCGTCCTGAACACCCCCTTCCGGTGGCCCCCCTTTTGAGTGCTCACCCTCCGGGTGTTCATCCTGTGGGTGTTCATAGAGCGGGGAGAGGCGGGGCCAGTCTGGCATTTGACCACGAAACCAGGTGTTTTGTCGTTTGGCATACCGGCGTGTGTCTCGTTTAGCCTGCTCTCTGGCTGTATCGAAATCCAGTTTTCCCCTTAAATATTCCATAAGAGGCGGAGCTCCCAGGACTTTCATAGCCGGCATAGAGGGGTCCGGATGACGTCCCATGACCTGACGCACTTCCTCTAATCCCCCTTCTTCCATCATTTTGTCAAAACGCTCCTCAAGACGGGCGTGCAGCACCTCTTTTGGGGGGGTTAGAACAAGACCCTGCCAGGCTGTTTTGGGAAAAGGTGCTTGCGTCATGGCCTGCCAGGCAGAGAGAGGTTTTTCTGTCCCTAAAGCAACTTCAACAAGCCGCCTGAGACGTGATATATCCCCGGGCGCAACACGTCCTGCCCCCAGGGGATCAAGCTTAAGGGCCATGGTATACAATCCCTGAGGACCATCATGCCTGAAAAGGGTTTCGGTCTCATGCCGTGCTGCCTCGCCGGGATCAGGAACAGGGGCAAGTCCCTGTGTAAGGGCTGTGAAATAAAGTCCCGTCCCCCCGACAACAAGACCCAGACGCCCACGCGCATGGCACGCTCTGAGGCATGTGACCGTTTCCTCAAGCCAGTGTGCCACAGTATAACGCGTGCCAGCGTCCACATGCCCAAAAAGATGGTGAGGGATGGTCTTCATGTGCTCTGGCGCGGGGCGCGCTGTCAAAATTTGCCAGTCCCGATACACCTGCATAGAATCAGCATTGATGATCTCAGCGTCAAAAAACTCTGCCAGCTGAAGGGCTAACGCAGTTTTGCCCGATGCTGTTGGACCAGCAAGACATAAAAAATATGCTGTCATGGTTTTAGCTCTTATCACAGATGACAAATTTTTAGGAACACAGGGAGAGTTATAAGCTTTTGACCTTCAAAGAAGGAAGCTCTGTTTGACATCATTTTTTAACCATTCTTAACTATGATTATAATAATCATTTTCTTTTACATATATTCCGGGATTAAAAAATGAATATTCGGCATATCTCTTCCTGTTTTTTTATATATTTCACTTTAATGCTTTCTTTTTTTGTTCTGCCAGCGCATGCCCGTGAACGCCATTATTATATTGCTGCAGAAGAAGTGGACTGGGATTATGCCCCTGAAGAACAGGATCTTATGATGGGACATCCGCTCAAAGACGATCAGAAGATTTTTGTAGAAACGGGTCCTGATCGTCTTGGAAAGGTCTATAAAAAAGCACGTTTTTTTTCTTATGAAGATGAAAGCTTTACAAAGAAGATTCCTACACCTCCGGAATGGAAGCATAAAGAAATTCTTGGCCCCATTCTTCGGGGGGAAGTCGGTGATACCCTTATCATAACCTTTAAAAATAAAACTTCACGCCCCTATTCTCTGCATCCTCATGGGGTTTTCTATAAAAAAGATTCTGAAGGATCCGCCACCAATGATGGAACAAAGGGTCAGGATAAAGCAGATGATAAAGTTGCCCCCGGGCAACAGTATATCTACACATGGCAGGTGTCTGAACGGGCGGGACCGGGTCCCGCTGATCCCAGTTCTGTTGTCTGGCCATACCATTCCCATGTTGATGAAATTGCAGACACCAATGCGGGCCTGATTGGGGCTATTCTTATCACAAAGGCTGGCATGGCTGACGAACAGGGTCGCCCCAAAGATGTTGACAGAGAATTTGTTACTCTTTTTAAGGTGTTTGATGAAAATGCCAGCCCCTATCTTGATAACAATATAAGCCTTGCCCGCACGCGGGAGCAAAATGAAGGATCATGGGATCAGGAAGATGAGGCTTTTGTTGAAAGTAATTTACTGCATGCCATTAATGGACGTCTTTTTGGGAACTGGACCATGCCGGAAATGCATGTGGGGGAACGGGTGAGGTGGTATGTCATAGGTTTTGGAAATGAAGTGGATATGCACTCGACACACTGGCATGGCAGCACCGTTTTACACAAAGGTTCCCGTCTTGACACCGCGGTTGTCTTTCCTTCCACCACAGTGACGGTAGACATGCGTCCGGACAGTCCGGGGATTTGGATGTTTCACTGCCATGTTGATGATCATCTCAAAGCCGGGATGACAGGACGCTATCACATTCTTCCCGCCAAAAAGCCTCAGGATCTCTAAATTTTTTGAAGATCTGTGTTTTGTTCAGGATAATTCAAAACTCCCCTTCCGGGCAGAGGGGGAGTTTTTTCTGGATATGATAGTTTTGTGATGATCCTTATGTGACAAACCCTTTGGGAGAAACTGGCTCAATTTTTTTCAGAAGCTCCGAAGGGTTTGTAAAAAGGTAAACACCGGGCTGTAGGAAAAGTGTTGCTTAAGCACAACACATGTAAGTATTTGTTTTTAATTTTTTACTTTATACTTGTTAGCAAAATTTCTTTTGCTATTGATACTGTATCAACGTGAATTTTTACTTTAATTTTTTGGAGTTTTCTATGAGAAAAGCTTTATTGTTGTTCTTTTTTACTTTTTTAGTGTTTTTTTCTGCCGCATAGTGCAAGGGCAGAATTTTGGAATACGGGTCATTTTTACGCGGGAGGGGGATACACGTATTCAGCTTTGAAGGTTGAGGACAGGTATGATAATACAAAGAGAAAGTATGACTATAAATTCAATCGTCTTGGTTTGCGTGGTGGGTATCGTTTTGGCTCTTATTTCGGCGCGGAAGTTGAGGCAAGCTTTGGTCTTGGAGACGATAAGAAAGTTTACCTGAGAGAGGTATCTGATACTGTTGATTTAACGATCAAAAACAAATATCAGATTGGTGTCTATCTTGTGGGTTTTTTTCCTGTGAATGAGTCTGTCGATATTTTGGGCCGTGTTGGTTATATCAAATCAGATTTGAAACTAAAGCTTTCTGATGAGACGTATAACCTCTCCCTTAAAGGGAAACAAAACCTGGATACATTTAGCTTTGGGGCCGGGGCCCAGTTTAATTTGACGGAAGACTTTTCCTTTCGCTTTGATTATACATACTACAAAAAAGACAAAAAATACGCTCAGGCCAGCAAGACAGAATTTACAGATAATGAGTTCTCACTTTATTTTATCTATAATTTTTGAGGGCGTATTTCAGGTTAAAAACAATTTTGTCTCAGAAGAAGTATTGGGGAAAGGGAAAAGATATCCCTTCCCTTTTTTCATGGCCCTGTAAGAATAATAAAACGCATGGGTACCAGAGGAGAATGATATGATGAAAAACAAGATCCCAGAGAAAACTATTGGGCTATTATCTCAAATATTACCTGATAATTACACCCATAAGCAGATTGATGGCCTCTTTCTTCATGCATCTGCATCTGAAAACATCCCCGAAAAAAACAAGGAAAAAAACAAGCCAGATAAAGTAACTGATTGGCTGAGAATGGTAAATCAAGGGCATGACTCCCCTATCACAGTGCTAGAAGCTATAATTGAGGCCTTTATGGAAAAAACTGAACCAGAAAATTGTTGCTATGCAGGTAAGAGCTTCAATAGTAATGAAGAGGCTATTAAAGCTTTTGAGGCTGATAAAACTAAAATTATAGAGTCTCTTAATGAGAACGGATTGCAATACTTGCCAGGAGGAGAGATTGTATCTGGAGGAGCTACGCCAACTCGTTCACTATATGAACATGTAAAACGGAAAAAACTCCCTGCTGTTAACATTGAAATACGAAGAGCACTGAGTAACGTGGAAAAAGACCCTATGGCTGCTGTTCATAATGCTGGTTGCGTTCTTGAAGCCTCTCTTAAAGCATACCTAAACCACTATCACATTGACTATAAAGAAGAAACTGACTCTTTATTAAATTTATGGAAAAAGGTTGTTGGTCATATAGGCATTAATCCCAAAGAGATGGATAACAAGGGTTTAAAGAAAATAGCATCTGGCCTGTACAATATTGTAGATGGTACGATGTACCTTAGAAACAAGAAAAGTTCCGCCCATGGAAGATCAGCAACTCAGCTTCAAAAAAGTAATATTCGTCCACGTCACGCTAGGCTTGCTATTCATGCTGCACACACCGTTTCAGCATATATTTTAGAGCTTTTAGATAACTAAGGGTTTGACCTCTCTAAGCCTTTTCAGGATACCGCATCAGTACCCGCTTAATACCCATGTGTGATAGCTCGGCTAAATACGCTATAATCGCTTGAGGCATAGGGGTTGGTAATAGATAATGGTTGTATATGTGGCTCTCAGGTAAGACCATCAGTTTACCTTCCCATGATGAGTGAGGATTTGCAGACTTGCCTTGAGGTGCGCAAAGACGTTAGGTATCTTTGTTTCAGGACAGGCCAAACACAAAACAGGGAGATCATCATGCGTTACCTTTGTCTTGCTTTGTCTTTTTTCATGTTTTCCGGATGTGGTTTGAGAGGAAAACTGGAACGCCCTCCACCTCTATGGGGGAAGGATCAGAAAGCAAAAGCAGAAAAAGCACACACTCCCTCACCGAACACCTCAACAGAGGGCACCCGAAAAAATCCTGACTGAGCCTTTACAGAACCTTTTTTGTAAATTTGGAGCTCTTTGTAAAGCTTTATTTTATAAGTTCTTTCTTTTTTCATGCTCTTTAACAAAGTGACATCAACCATGTCTTTTTTGACCTATCATGATACTGTTTTGCATATTGAGCGTGTTTCCCTTAACCATATTGAAGAGAGCATAGGAACACCTTTTTACGTCTATTCCAGTTCTGTTCTTGAGAAGAATGCACGTCGTATGCAGGCGTGTTTTAAGGGCACACGCACACATATGGCCTATGCTGTTAAAGCCAACAGTAATCTTTCTGTTTTGATGAGTTTAGCTGCACTTGGTTTTGGGGCTGATATTGTTTCTGGTGGCGAGCTTTTTCGCGCTCTGAAAGCAGGATTTCCTCCTTCCCATATGACGTTTTCGGGCGTTGGCAAAACGCCTCAGGAACATGAAGCTGCTCTTAAAGCTGGTATACGGCAAATCAATGTGGAATCAGAAGGAGAAATGCGGCGTCTTGCAGCTCTGGCCGCAGAGCTTAACATAAAAGCCCCTGTGGCGTTGCGTGTGAACCCGGAGATCAAAGCCGGAGGGCATGCTTATATTGAAACCGGGGGGCAGGGTTCAAAATTTGGTATGCCCTGGGAAGATGCAGAAAGGTTATGTGCCTGGGCTGTTCAGCATGATCATCTGGATTTTCGGGGCCTTCACGTTCATCTTGGCAGCCAGATTGAAACTCTGGCACCTTTCGAAGCTATGGCGCGTCAACTGTCTTTTCTTACCTCACGTTTGCGCAGACAGGGAATCCCTGTGCATAGTCTGGATATAGGTGGTGGTTTGGGCATTGCTTATCAGGACAGCTCTTCACCACCTGCACCAGAAGCCTATGCGGAGGCTATGCTGCGTATTCTTGGTCCTTTAAACGTTGAGCTTATTATAGAACCTGGCCGTGTTATCATCGGGGAAGCGGGTCTGCTTGTAACCCGTGTGCTTGATATGAAGGAGACACCTGCCGGCTGTTTTGCTGTTCTTGATGCAGGTATGAATGATTTTCTAAGACCTGCGCTTTATGGGGCATGTCATGACGTGCTCACCCTTAAAGAGCCCTCTTTTGAAGAAGAGCAGAAAACTTACCATCTGGTGGGGCCTGTGTGTGAGAGTGCAGATGTTTTTCTGCGTGATGTGTCGCTTCCGGGGCTTGAGGTGGGGGCGTGTCTCGCTTTTTTGAAAACAGGGGCTTATGGTGCTGTCCTGTCCTCTTCATATAACAGCCGTCCCCTGATTCCGGAAGTTTTTGTTAAAGGCCAGCGCTGGACACAGATACGGCGCAGACCTTCTTATGAGGAGATGCTGGGTTCTGAGACACCTGCCCCCTGGCTTTTGCTGCAGGATAAAACAGACAGAGTGTAAGGTACAATTTTGCCTTTTAGACGTTTCATCTGTGTTGTGGATGAGAACAATTCAGGGAACGTGGTGTTCCGGAAAAGACAGGAGGGAACGTGTCAGTCGTTTGACGCTTATGCTATTATATCCCCGGCTTACCGCTGAGATCATGCTGTGAACAGGAGCAGAACAGACAGAGCATCTCTCCAAAGTGTCAGAGGGGGCAGGCCATACTAACCCGTTCCGGGCCCCTATAGCGTATAACGTATTTAAGGTCATGCAGGTTGACCTCTATTTGACTTTTCAGCTAGCGATCCCGGAGCAGGGCATACTCAACAGCATCCCGTAAAGACCGGGCAGCAGGCCCAAAAATTTCTAAATGTGCTTTGGCACGTTCTGTTAGAAAAGAGGCTTTCTGACGTGCACCCTCAACACCTAAAAGTTCAGGGAACGTGGCCTTGCCCTGGCGCGCATCTTTGTTCAGGGATTTTCCAACCCGTTCGGGTATCCCTTCCAGATCAAGCAAATCATCAACAATTTGAAACACCAGTCCCATATCCTGTGCATAAGCTTTCAGAGCTTCACTTGTCTTGTGATCCGCCCCGGCCATGAGGGCCGGACATGCCACAGAACATGTTATAAGAGCCCCTGTTTTCAAATTTTGCAGATGGGTAATGGAGTCAAGATCTGCCGGTTTGCTGGCGGCGTCAAGATCAAGCATCTGCCCCCCCACCATGCCTTCTGCTCCTGATGCTCTGGCAAGTGTACAGGCCAGTTGTACACGAACCTCCCCCGAAGCATGGGTTTCAGGGTGTGCTATCACCTCAAAAGCCAGGGTCAAAAGCGCATCCCCTGCCAAAAGGGCTGTTGCCTCATCATAAGCCTTGTGAACGGTGGGCCGTCCCCGCCTGAGATCATCATCGTCCATACAGGGAAGATCATCAAAGACCAGAGAATGTGCATGCACACATTCTATAGCACTTGCAACGCGCAAAAGATTTTCATCCTGAAGGCCAAACAACCGTCCTGTGATGAGAACCAGAAAAGGGCGGAAACGTTTTCCTGTTCCCAAAACGGCATAGCGCATGGCTGACACCAGACTATCATGTGACTGGTGTGCCTCAGGTAAAAGCTTTTCCAGAGTTTGTTCTGTTTTATGCGCTATATCGGTCAGGAGCTGAGAGGAATAGGTCATGGACATTAAATTTATGTTTCCGGGGTGTTGTGATTTGGTGTGTGAAAGCATTGTGAGAACTCTGCTCTCCGGAATTTTTCTATGCTTATCCTTTTAACGGGAGGGCGTTTGCTCTTCTGTCTGAAAGGGTTGTGTCTTTGGGCCATCCTCAGCATCAAGAACAATTTTCTCCACACGCATGTGTGCCTTCTTCAACTGTGCCCCGCAGTGTGCTTTGAGCTTAGCACCACGTTCATACAGGGTGATGGCTTCTTCAAGGGGTGCCTCTCCACGCTCAAGGGCTTCAACAATCTGCTCAAGCTCCTGAAGGGCCTGTTCAAAGCTCAGAGAGGAGACAGTTTTCTGTTTCATGCTATCCATGGTTCTTTCCTGTTACGTGCTGACCTGTTGTTCAGGGAGCTGCTTTGGGACATACAGGCGAAAAGACCAGTAATCATCCCCCCCGTCATAAAGACAGGACCAGCCGCTGCGCTTCAGTTCCGGGCGCAACATACGGTTAAACCAGCCATGTCCTGTCAGCAAAACCCGCTCTCCTTTTCTGGCCCTTTCTATAAGGCGCTGTGTTGCGGTGTGGGCCCGTTTTCGTGCCTGGGCCTGAGTTTCCATACCATCTGACCAGCCACAACACCAGACTATGCGGGCAATCCCGCCCCAAACTCTGGAAGGCAGACGCAGGAAAGGCCATAAAGGGGAAGGCAGGGGGGCTTCTACGAAAAGAGATTCTGTCCTGATCTCCTTTTTTTCGTCTCCGGGAAGAGCCTGTGCTGTTTCAAGTGCACGCGGTAAAGGACTTGAGAACACAGTATCTATGCTATGCGTGCAGGTCTTCAGTTTTTCAGGAACAGTTTGTCCTTTGGCGAGACCATGCTCATCATAACGTGTCCACCAGAGGCGATACTCCTTCCCTGTTATAGAGGACTCATGATCAAGTGCCGGCTGGCCATGACGCACAATGACAATGGATCCGGGAGGGATGGGAAGAGGATATGATGCCATGCTTTATATGCCCTTTGTTTCAAATATCCCGGCCATAGAGAAGGAAACGCCACCAGTTTTTGCCCTGAGGAGACAAGTCTTTTTTACTCCGGTTCTCTCCCATAGCCTTCCTTGCGTTTAAGGGCAAGATCTGTGACATGTCTGTACGGCTTTTATTCAGGATATACAGGCTATTTTGAATAGGATCAGATATCGAGATCAACAAAAAAACACATAGAGAGCTCAACGGGAAGATTTCAACCTTTTGCTTAAAAATAAAGAGGATAATGGTGTAAATCTTCTGGTGTGCTTTAAGGGATTTTGAAAAATTTTTGTGTCTAAATCTGCCAAATAAGAGAGACCCCGGGATGAGAAAGAGTTGATGTCCACCAAAAAAATAAGAGTGTTTTTGTGAGAGTGTCTCACGACATTTTCATCAGATCACCTAAACCACCCGTCATATTTCCAAGATCACCCGCAGCATCCTGCATGACTTCCTTTTGTAAAATATCCGCTTTTTTGCGGGCTGCATTGAACGCTAAAAGCAAAAGATCCTCGAGAACAGAGGGATCATCTTCTTTGAACAGCTGAGGGTCAAGATAGACAGAGCGGGCCTCACCCTGACCTGAGAGTGTGACTTTGACAAGCCCACCCCCTGATTCGGCTTCAACCTCTTCCTGTGCAAGACTTTCCTGCGCTTTTTCAACGTCTTTCTGGAGTTTTCTGGCCTGGTTAAGAAGAGAAAACATGTCTTTCATTCTGGATCTCCTGATATTTGGGACGCAAAAATCAAAAATACAGTTTAGGTCAGTTCACACCTTATCTGCAAGTATGCAAACATGTTTTTCATGTGTTATTGGGCGGCAGTTTTGTGTCCTGCACCCCGGAATGTTGCGGACGTGTCTCAAGAATTTCGGCGTGCTTAAACCAGCGACGCGCCTCACGCACAACAGGGTGGGTGTCTAAAGCTTCCTCAGCTTCACGCTGTTCACGCTGGCGGCGCTCATAAAGTGTCTCCCCTCCACGTTCCTGTGTTGCCACGGACACATGCCAGTCTTCTCCCGTCCAGGTTGCAAGGGCCTGAGAGAGGCGCTGGGCGAGGCGGGAGTCTCCCCCCTCTTTAAGCTCAAAAACAAGGTGCTGAGGGGCTATATCAACAGGGCGGGCATAGCGCTCAAAATCAGATTTCAGGGCCAGATCACGCCTGCGCTCTGCCAGACGCGCAATATCTTCAAAACAGGTGAGGGAAACAGAAGGGGCCTTGTCATGCTGAGACGCTGGATGTGTGCTGTCTGCTTCAGGGATCAGGTGTTTTTTTTTTCGGTGCTCCGCATGATCAGGCCCCGTTCCTGATGCGTGTGTCATACCATGTAATGTGGTCGCCTGGCTGGTTTTTTCTGTGTAGGTACCAGAAGAGGCCAGAACAGATTGAGGGTGGATATCGTCTTTCAGTGGTTGAGAGGAGGGGTGTTTATCCTGCTTTGCAGATCGGGGGAGAACATCCTGTTTTTGTGCAGGTGTTTCCTCCGGATGTGCGGGGCTGGTTTGTTCTGTGCGATGCTCTGTATGCCCCGGGGCAGAGGGGGGAGGGCCCGAAGAGCCAGATACCGGCGCACCGCCTAAAATCTGAGCTGCCTGTTCAGGGGGGGGGAGTGTCATAGCACAGGACAGGCGCAAAAATCCCATTTCTGCAGCCTGACGCTGATCAGGAGATTTTTGCGTTTCTTCATGGGCTTTTAATAAAATCTGCCAGGCACGATTTAACTGTCCCATGCTGTGGCGCTGGCTGATGGTATGAAGGGCTGTTTGAAGCGTCTGGGATTCATCACTGTCAAAGAGAGGGCCTAAAAGCTTTGCACGGCTGGCCTGATAGCACAAATCCATCATATCTCTCACCAGCACGGGGGGAAGTGCACCATCTTCATAGAGACCTTCAAGACCCTCAAGGGCCTGAACGGTTTGCCCCTGAAGAATATTATCAAAGAGGGTCAGCACCCGCCCTTTGTCGGCCAGACCCATCATGGTCCTGATGGTATCCTGTGTCACCCCCCGGCCCTCATCATCCTGGACAAGGGCCTGATCTAAAAGAGATAAAGCATCACGCACAGAGCCTTCCGCAGCACGGGCTATAAGACGCAGGCCCTCTTCTTCTACAGAAATGCCTTCCCTGTGGGCAATGGTTTGAAGATGCTCTAAAAGTTGCTTCACAGAAACACGTTTGAGATCAAAGCGCTGACAGCGTGAAAGAACCGTTACGGGAACTTTGCGCGCCTCGGTTGTTGCAAAAATAAATTTTGCATGTGAGGGAGGCTCTTCCAGAGTTTTAAGAAGTGCGTTGAATGCAGAGACTGAGAGCATATGCACTTCATCAATAATATAGACTTTAAAACGTGCACGCACAGGTGCATAGCGGACACCATCGAGAATATCACGAATATCACTCACACCAGTGCGTGACGCGGCATCCATTTCCAAAACATCAACATGGCGTGATTCCATAATGGCCCGGCAGTGCTCCCCTTCAGGCGTAAGTTCTAAAGATGGCTGGTCAACATCACCATGTTTGTAATTGAGGGCGCGCGCCAGCAGACGTGCCGTGGTGGTTTTACCAACACCACGAACGCCGGTCAGCATAAAGGCATGGGCAATACGGTTAGCTTTAAAAGCATTGGCCAGGGTACGAACCATACTGTCCTGACCTATCATATCAGAAAAAGTCTCTGGCCGGTACTGACGGGCCAGAACCTGATAGGATCCGGCAGAAAGGTCATCTGTCCCGTCAGGCTGTGTCCGTGTTTCAGGGTCAGGAGAAGAAGGTAACATCATGTCCATGGGGCAGCATGATAGATCATAAGTGTGAGAAGTGGAAGACTGAATAATGACCCATCTCTGTTCCGTTACGGCTGCTTCCTTCCGGATCTGACCGGGTTGGCGGAGGAGATGCCCACCATCAATCTTCCTTCTTCTATTGTGAGGTTTTTTGCATCAGGATGCAACACAAAAAATCAACTTATGCTCTGTTCTCCTGACTGGTTTCATGATTTCCTGATGGGGTGATCCTGAACCCCCTTTCTCTGTCTGTCTGAAAACCTGTGAACTCAGGACTATGTTGGCTCACGCAGACAATAACAAAATGCCTGCATTGCAGACAGGAAGTCTTCTGAAGGAAAAGATAAGTTTAGGTCTGCCTGACAGCGAGCCAGTTTTGAAGAAGAGGTGAGGTTTTATCAAGGGTAAAGGGCTCTTCCAGGAAGTCATTTATACCAGCTTCGAGATAAACTTCACGTTGAAGGTGAAGACCTTCAGGCAGCAAAAGAATAAGGGGTATGCTACTGCTGGCATGATCTATGGCCCTTAAAGAACGGACAAAATCAAGGCTTTCTATATCGGGAAGATAGACATCAACCATAGCAAGATCATAGCTTCTTCTTTTAAGCAGCTGAAGGGCTGCCTCTCCCTCCTCTACATCTCCTGTTTCATAATTCTCATGGTTGAGAAGGGCCCTCAGCAGCATGGTGCTCTCCTGATCATCCCTGATGAGAAGAATACGCTTTGAGGGTTCTGTTTTTTTAGGATCATTTTGGGACGGTGATATTGTGGCCTGTGTCTTTTTGTCTTTGAGTTGAAAGGGTTTTTTCTGGTGTTTGTTTTTTAAGGCCGCAAGCGTGGGAGGGGTTATGGATTTCATGGTATTTTGTAAAAAACGGCCTAAATTTTTGGGAGGTGCCGGGGGAATTGCGCTCTCTTCTGTTGCTGGCTTTTGTTGTGGAGGATCCTGATGGGGCTGTGTGCTTTGCTCCTGTGATATTTGGTCAGACACGTTTTTTTCTTCTTTTGTTTTTTGTAAAACAGGTGATTTTTTTTCTTCGTCCGGAGCAGAATTTACAGCCTTGAAGGCATGTTTCCATATGGTTTTGAGGGGTCTGTTTTTTCCAGATCCTGTTTTTTCTCTTCTCCCCTTTTTTTCTTGTGGAGAGCCGGTTTGCCTATCTTCTGGAAGAGGTGTTTTATCCGGCTCTGGCTCTTGATGGGAAGGCTGTGGAGAGGAATCTTTAAAGGCTGATGCCTGTTGAGAGATGTATCCCCCGGAAGGTGGTGCAGAATGTGCACCAACGGTTTTTTCAGGCTCAGATGGTCGCGGGGCTGGTGGAAGAGGTGGGCCTTCCTGTGTTTTTCTTTCTGAGTAAGGGGTCATATAGGTAAGAAAATTAAGGGGGTGGAAGGGCGTGACAGGTAAGCCGTCCGATTCCCTTATAATGGTATATCCATGTTCTCCTGTCTGTAACAGCATAAAAACTTTATGTGCTCTTTCTATCAGATCGCTGGCCTGGGATATGAAAGCTGTTTCTATAAGAAAGATGTCCGGGTTTTCCGGGTTCTCACGAAAGGTTTCTAAATCACAATCAGCATGAACAATGGCCCCTAAGGCGCGTGCCTGTAAGAACAGAGCAAAACGTCGTGTCGGGGATTGGGCAAGAATCCAGATTGTACATCCTTTAAGCCCTGAACGTTCCCGTGCATATTGGAGAACAGGAGCCTGAAGATAAAGACAAAGCCCTGGTTCCTGATGTCCTTCTGTTTGCTTAACATGTCCCTTTAACCTATCCAGGAGATGTTTGGCAGAGCCGGATAAACTCCACACAGTTTCTGTTTGAGAGGTATGACGGTTGTCTTTGTGTTGATGATCACCTTCCTCCATTATGTTCAGCATGCCAGAGGGATCAAGCATAGAAAAGCATAAAATCTCTGTGTGAGAGTGAGAGTTTGGTCTGGTACTGATGTGGATAAGCAGATCTCCCTGCCCATGGTCCAGAATCTGACGCCCTAAGATAAAAAGTAAACGTTTTAATATAGTCTCCTGTGTGATAAGTTTTTCCGGGACAGAAGGATCAAGAAAAAGAACAACATCCCTCCCTTTGTCTATAGCATAAGCACTTAAAAGGACTGCAGTTTCATGTATCAAAGTGCCCATATGACAGGGGGCAGGTGCAGGCCCCTCAACAGAGGAAGACCCCTCTTCTAAAAGATCACAAAGAGCAGAAGCGGTGTTTTTTATACCAGCTATTTTTTCCATCTGATAGGAAGAGAGCTTTGAGTGTTCCAGAAATTTCACAAGGTGTGACAGGCTGGACAAAAGCGGAAGAGCTTCCTCTTTTGTCATGATATGTTGAGAAAAAAAAGGGTTTTTTGCCTGCGTTTCCACATCACCAAAAGCCAGGAAGAAGTTGTCCCGGTAAACAGTCTCTTCCCATACCATGACAGTTTCATATGTATTGGCATAAGATCGTGTACGAAAGGTGTGTTTTTTATCTTTTTGTGGAGTTTTCGGTGCTGGCCAGCCTTTCATTTTTTGATTTTTCCAGTGCTGAACCTCTCCCCCAAAAATATGTAAAAATTTCTTGTTCACATCAAGAATACGGCCATCTTTCTTTCGAAGAACAGCAGCCTTATCAAATATATCAGGCCTGAACTCTGGCTGTTTTTTTGGGTCCATGCAGGACATCTCCATAGAATTTCCTGTATACTGTTAACTGCAGAAATTTTACCAGATTTTGCGTTTTTTTTAGAAGCTTGAAGCTGTTTGTAATAAAGAGACAAAAGATAGTTTCATTTATTTAATGATGCAGCTATACTTTTAAATAAATTCATTCTGTATATCAATCTAAGCTAGTAGACATAACTTAATAAAAGTTTTAAACCATAAAATGGTTTTTTGTAGAGTGTTTTTAGGTTTTTGGTGTCCTGCGGGGACCAAAGAAGGCGGTGCCGGGACGTATACTTGTTGCCCCTAAAGCTATGGCGGTTTCAAAATCTCCGCTCATCCCCATAGAGAGCTTGTTAAGCCCATTGCGGCGGGCAAGCTTTCCCAGCAGAGCAAAATGTAAAGAGGGGGCTTCACCGGCGGGCGGTAGAGTCATCAATCCTTCCGGTTGAAGATCATAGTCTTGTCTGAGGCGGACCAGAAAATCATCAAGATCATCTGGCAGAATACCGGATTTTTGGGGCTCTTCCCCTGTATTGACCTGCACATAAAGGCGCGGCATACGCCCGTGTTGTTGTGCTGCACTGGCGAGGGCACGTGCCAGTTTTTCTCTGTCCAGAGTTTCGATAACATCGCAGTGACGGACGGCAAGAGAGGCCTTATTGGTTTGCAGAGCCCCAATAAAATGAAGCTGAATATTTTCATAGCGTTCACGCAGCGGCAGCCAGCGTTCAAGAGCTTCCTGGAGATAGTTTTCTCCAAAAACACGGTGTCCCGCTTCAAGAACAGCCTCAACACGGCCAGGGGGCTGGCGTTTTGAAACGGCAACAAGGCTTATGTCGTCTGCATTCCGCCCGCATGCTCTGGCCTGATGTGCGATGCGTTCCAGTAAAACAGAGCGCGCCAGGACAGGATCATGCTGGTCCGGGGGTGTTTTCGCGTGTACACTCATGAAAACCTCGCACTAAAAGGATACACTTTCTTGACTGAAGACTATTCCGTTCGCCGTCCTCTCACAAGAGCGATAAGGCGTTTCGCGCTGAAAAAAAAGAAGGACACTCCTCTTCCTTCTGCTTTTTTTGTAACAGATCCGGAACGTGTGGCAAACGCTGAAAACATCATGGCGTATCTCCCCCCCGGCACGGGTGTGATTTACAGAGGGTTTGGGAGAGAGGGCTCTCACGAACAGGCGCAGGCCCTTGCCCGGCTTGCCCGCCGGAACAAACATGTTTTTCTCATTGGGGCAGAGAGTGAGCTGGCCTTTTCTGTTCAGGCTCAGGGCGTGCATGTACCAGAACGTATGATGGGGGATTTACCACGTTTGAGGGCCCGCTATCCCGGGTTTTTATGGACTGTAGCCGCCCATAGTCCTTTTGCCTTAAGACGTGCAGAGGCGCTTGGCGTGGATGCTGCTCTCTTTTCAAAGGTCTTTCCCAGCCAAAGTCCAGGTGCCGGGCGGCCTGTGGGGGTGATTCGCCTGTCCTTATGGCTTCAGGATCTCAGTCTCCCTGTTTATGCTTTGGGGGGTGTCGACACCATCACGCTGAAAAAGCTTTACAGAACACCTGTCAGAGGTTTTGCGGCTGTGTCCGTTTTTGCGTCTTTGACATCTGAAGTATAAGGAGATCGTCTCTATGTTTACCTCCTCAGGGGCCCGGAAAAGAAAGCGCCCTGTCACAACACGCTTCAGGCATGAAAAAGGGTTTTTGCTGGACTGTGTGCAGACAGACAGAAAAAAAACTTACAGCATCACCTTACTTGCCCGGGACCATGTCCGCCTGCGTGTCCCATATGGGCTTTCTAAGGGGGAGATAGATCAGATTCTTGAGCGTGCCTTACCCTGGATTGAAAAGAAAAGGGCGCTTTATGCCTCAAGGCCCATGCCGGAGCCAAAAACTTATGAAGAGGGCGAAGAATTTCTTTATCTGGGGCAGGGATACTGTCTCGAGTTTGATGACACTGTGGAAGCACAGGAGGTGAGGCTTTCAGGTGCGTCTTTAAAACTTGCTTTGCCAAAAGATCTTTCTCTGCCAGAAGAGAAGAAAGCCCATATCCGTCAGGCTCTTCTGGTCTGGTATCAAAAGCGTGCAGAGGAAGTTCTCACGAAGACAACACATCAGTATGAGCCCCTTTTGGGGGTCAGGGCACGCTCTCTTAAAGTCAGAGATTATAAAGCCAGGTGGGGGTCATGTTCTGCCCGTGGGGATATTTCCTATAACTGGCGTCTTATCATGGCGCCACATCGTGTGATCGAGTATGTTGTGGTGCATGAGCTGTGCCATATTCTGGAGCATAATCACTCCAAAGCATACTGGCAGCATGTTGAGAGCATACTCCCGGATTTCAGGACAGATAAAACCTGGCTGAAAATGCAGGGTGCCTCTCTGGTTGTCTAGGGACTCAGGGTTTGGGAAAGGTAGCCTTTTGACCTCAACAGGGCAGTTCATGATAAAAAGACGGCACCATCTTTTCAGGAATATGTGAAAGGATGGAAAGTTCTCCATCTTTTAAGGCCGGGGGCATTTGCATTTCCCCTGTGTTTGGGTATAGTGCCCCGTTGTTCGGGACGTCCAAACTACAGGCTGACAGGGTGTGAGGGATTATGTTCTCTTTTCATCCCTGAAAAGAAAGGCTGGCCTGTCAGGCTAATCTGTTAGATAAAATTCTGTCAAAGTGATATCTGGAGGATAAGGTATGATTTTTTCTGTTCTGACGGCTGGTACGCCACAGATGGGAGGGGGAGGAGGCTTTTTGAATATGCTACTCCTCTTTGCACCTCTCATTTTGATCATGTATTTTCTTATTATACGGCCTCAGCAAAAACAGGCCCGTTCACATAAAGATATGATAGCTTCCCTTAAAAGGGGGGATAGTGTTGTTACGCGTGGTGGCATAATTGGCAAAATCACGCGGGTGGAGGAGACAGAGATCACGCTGGAAATTGCAGAGAATGTCCGTATCCGCCTTCTCAAAGAAACTGTGGCCCATGTTCGCAACCGGACAGAGCCTGTTTCCACGAAAAACACGAAAAAAAAGAATGATGAGGCCGAAAAAGGGCAGGGCTGACGCGCTTTTTAGAGATCACATGCCTTAAAATCCGGGATAATTTCATGCTCACTATCAGTCGCTGGCAGATTGTTTTCGTTAGCCTTATTCTTCTGGGGGGGCTTATTTTCGCGCTGCCCAATTTTCTTTCCCCTTCTCTGCGGAGCAAGCTTCCGGGGTTTTTGCCGTCTGAGACGATAAGCCTTGGTCTTGATCTTCAGGGGGGATCTTACCTTCTTTATGAGGTTGATCTCAAAACGGTTCAGCGTGAGCAACTTGAAAAAACACTGGCAGATATTCGCCGCACACTCCGCGAAGCCCAAATAAGCTTTACAGGTCTTCATCTCGTAGGTGACCATATTAACCTCACTGTTGAAGGGCCTGATAATCAGGAGAAGGCTTATCAGGCTTTGCAGAAACTTTCCCAGCCCTTAAGTCTGAGCCTGGGGGGGTCTGTACAAAGCCTGTCTTTTCAGAAAGAAGACGGTGGGCGCCTTCAGATCAGCATGCCTGAAGAAGCTTTAAAGGCTATTCAGGATACAACACTTGCCAATTCTATTGAAGTGATTCGCCGCCGGCTCAATGAGTTTGGTGCCACAGAACCCAATCTCCAGCGTCAGGGAAGCAATCGTATTTTGGTCCAGGCCCCCGGGGTGGATGACCCAAAACGCCTTAAAAGCCTTATTGGTCAGACAGCACGCATGACCTTCCATCTGGTTCGCCCCAGTGATCTCCAAACGCTTGGGCGTGCTCAACAGGGGGCTATACCTGCCGGACATATCCTTGCCCCGTCAGACAATCCGGCGGAACCCTTTTTGCTTCTTAAAAAAAAGGTTCTTCTGGAAGGAAAAGATCTTGTTCAGGCCTCCCAGCAGTTCAGTCCTGATACAGGTGAGCCCATTGTTGCGTTCCGCTTTAATGCGGCGGGTGGGGCTAAATTTGGAAGGGTTACCAGCAAAAATGTTGGCCAGCGCTTTGCGATTGTTCTTGATGACAGGGTGATTTCTGCCCCTGTCATCAACACCCCTATTCTTGGGGGCTCTGGTATTATTGAGGGCAATTTTACGGTTGAGACATCCCATGATCTGGCTGTTTTGCTGAGTGCCGGGGCTTTGCCGGCGGATTTGACGGTGGTTGAGGAACGCACTGTGGGGGCAGAGCTTGGTGCAGATTCTATAAGGGCCGGGACTACAGCTTCTCTGATTGGCTTTTTGGCTGTCGTGGTATTTATCTTTCTTGCCTATGGCCTGCGCTTTGGGTTTTTCGCCAATATGGCCCTTTTGTCGAATCTTATCCTCATTGCCGGGGCTTTGTCAGTTTTACCTGTTACCCTGACCTTGCCGGGGGTTGCAGGTGTTATTTTAACCATTGGTATGGCTGTTGATGCCAATGTTTTGATCTTTGAACGTATTCGTGAAGAAAGAGACCGTGGAAAATCCCCCATGGCGGCTGTGGATTCAGGTTACCGCCTGGCCCTTGCCCCTATTCTGGATGCTAATATTACAACGCTTATTGCAGCTTTTGTCCTTGTGATGGTGGGGTCGGGGCCTGTACAGGGCTTTGCGTATACTCTGGCAGTAGGTGTTGTGACCTCCGTTTTTACAGCTTTTTGGGTCTCCAGATTTTTTGCCGTTGGCTGGCTGCGATCTGCCCGTCCCAAGACACTACCGATTTAAGGAGTCCAGAGAATGGCACGTGATTTCGCCCTTGTGCGCTTTATTCCTAAAAATATGGGCTTCCCCTTTGTGAAGTGGAGGAAACCTGCTTTTGTCCTGTCGGCTCTGGCCATGCTGGCCTCTGTTGCCCTTCTTGTGATTCAGGGGCTTAATTTCGGAATTGACTTTCGTGGCGGTGTTTTGGTCGAAGCCCAGACAGAGGGGGCGGCTGATCTTGCTAAAATTCGTAAACTAACAAACGGGCTTGGTTTGGGGGATGTACAAATTCAGAGCTTTGGGGAGGCAGATAAGGTCCTTATTCGTATGGAACCTCCGAAAGGTGAAGCCCAGCAGGAAGAGAATCTATCAGAACAGGCAAGCCTGATGCTTCAGGATGCGCTGAGCCAGGAGATTCAGGGCTTTACCATTCGTCGTGTTGAAATTGTGGGCCCTAAAGTCTCAGGGGAGCTCATTCGTGCTGGCATTATAGCGGTTCTTGGGGCTCTGGCTCTCATGCTTATTTATATCTGGATACGCTTTGAATGGCAGTTCAGCCTTGGTGCTGTGGTGGCTCTCACACATGATGTGTTGCTGACTTTTGGGGTTTTTGCCATCACAGGTCTTGAGTTTAACCTCTCTATCATCGCCGCCATTTTGACAATTGTGGGATATTCCATGAATGACACGGTGATTGTCTATGATCGTATCCGTGAAAATCTTCGTAAATATAAAACGTCCTCTTTGGGGGAGGTGATCAACCGCTCCATCAATGAAACCTTCTCAAGAACGATTATGACATCTTTTACAACGCTTTTGGCTCTTTTGGCCCTCTTCTTTTTCGGGGGTCAGGTGTTAAGAGGCTTTTCCTTCGCCCTGATTTGGGGGGTTGTTGTGGGGACATATTCCTCTATTTTTGTGGCCTCTCCATTTCTCTTTTTAACAGGGGTCAGGCGTTCTGGTGACGATACGTGATAACAGGCATGACATTAAGTGTGCCCATGCCTGGACATTTCAAGAAGCATATCTTCCAGGCCACGGGCCTGAAGGGTCTGGTTGAAATGCTTTTTGACACGCTCCCTGCCTTCACGTCCCATAGCACGGGTTTTTTCAGGGGCCTGAAGCAGGGCTCTTAACGCTCTTGTTAAGCCATCAACATCACCCTCCTCAAACAAAAGCCCTGTTTCTTCATGCAGAACCGCTTCAGGCAGGCCCGCATGGCGGGATGCAAGGACCGCAGCCCCTGAAGCCATGGCTTCAAGGGCTATCACCGGAAGGCCTTCACAATCCCCGCTGGACGCCATACGTGATGGTATCACGACAAGGCTCGCCTCGGCCAGATGGCGCCGCATATCATCCGCAGGAATCCATCCCGGGAAATCAACCTCAATACCTGCATGATATAATGCTTTTTGAGCTTTGTCTTTTAAGGGGCCTGTGCCTAAAAACCGTACTGTCCAGCCCTGAAGTCCCTCTCCCGAACGCATCAACGCTTCGGTTAAAAGGTCCAGTCCTTTCTTCTCCACCATGCGTCCGGCGAAAATCAGGGTTTTGCTTTTCTGGCCCGGCTGGAAGCGATCTGTGTCAACACCCAGATGGTGAACACGAATTTTTTGATCTTCTGCCCCAAGTCTTAAGAGCCTCTGACGTATAAAGTCGGAAACAGCAATAAGACGGGTGCTTTTTTGGAAAAGACGTGCCCTGCGCCGGTTATAGACTTTCCAGGGGTAAGGTGTCTGATGTGTTTTTTTGGTCACATCGCCCCCGTGAAACGTGGTCACAAGGGGAAGCCCAAGGGCGTCCGCCAAAGGCAGTGCATAAGCCCCGCTTTTTCCAAAATGAGCATGCAGGATACAGGGATTTTCCCTGTGGAGACTTTGCAACAGGTTTTCCGGAATCCGTCCCAATTGTTTGAACGCAATTTCTTCAGGCGCGGGACAGGTATAAAAATCTCTGATTTTAAGGGCCTGTGATCCCGGGGGTGTTTGCCCTGCCTTCTGATGGCCCACATAAACGGGGCGCAGGCGCGTAAAGCCATGATAATTACGTGGGATGAAACTTTCAGAACCCATAAACAGTTTGTCACGATAGACCAAAACGGAGGGCAGGGTCATGCTCATTTCCCATATTTTCTGTGTGGTTTAGGAAACCATATCCTGAATATCCCGTGACGGCTATATATTTTTTATAAGCCTGCCTTTCTGAACCTTCTTCGTGGGTTGCCATGTGCATGAGAGAGGGTATGCGGGAACTAAAGGGGCATGACATGGTGGGGGATTTTGAAGAGGGATGATCTGCAAGATCTCTTCTGCGCCTTTTATCGTCTTTCTGATGATATGATAGTGTCTTTTACACCATAGAGCTATGTTTGAAAGAAGAGGGGTTAAACCGCGGGGTTCTGGCCCACTCCTTCAGGGCTTCTGACCTTTGCTCCGTACCCTCCTTAACGTGCTGGATGAGGGCCTTGATGGCCCTATCTATGACCTGTGAGAGCTCGTGCCCTTTGTGCTGAGAGGTGGTGCGCTCTCACTTTGCCCTGATGTGTGAAGGTCCGTCCCTGAAGAGATCCCTGTGGAACAGGTTTTTGAGAGAGGATCTGGAACAGGAGAAGTCCCGGGGTTAATCTGCTGTGGGAATGATAAAGGCTGAATCTTCCGTAAGGCTTTCGGGCCAGCGCTGGGTGACCGTTTTGATTTTGGTATAGAAACGCATCCCTTCCGGGCCATGTTGATTAACATCCCCAAAGGCAGAGCGTTTCCAGCCCCCAAAACTATGATAGGCCACAGGAACAGGAATAGGAATATTAACCCCTACCATGCCAGCCTTTACCGTGTGAATAAAAGCCTGTGCAGCCGCCCCGGAACGGGTAAAAATACTGGCCCCGTTTCCATAGGCATGCTGACTGGGCAGAGCTATGGCCTCTTCCAGTGTCTCTGCTCTCATAATCTGTAAAACCGGGCCAAAAATCTCATCCTTGCAGGACTGCATAGAGGGGGTGACCCCATCAAAAATGCTGGGGCCTATAAAAAAGCCCTGCTCATGGTGCGGCAAAGAAAAGCCCCGCCCGTCCAGCAAAAGCCGGGCCCCTTCCTGCTCTCCCATAGTGATATAGTGCACAACCCGGTCGCGGGCGGCCCCGGTCACCATAGGGCCATAATGGGCCCCGGGATCGTCTGATGGTCCGATTTTGAGAGCCTGAACAGCAGGAAGAAGCTTTTCGATGAACCGCCGGGCTGTCTCATCCCCCACGGGGACAGCAACAGGTAAAGCCATACACCGCTCCCCTGCCGAGCCAAAAGCGGCGCCCACAATATCCTTAACCACCTGATCCATATCAGCATCGGGCAGAATAATGCCATGATTTTTGGCCCCGCCCATGGCCTGGACACGTTTTCCATGTGCGGTACCTGTCTTATAAACATAATGCGCAATGTCAGAAGACCCCACAAAACTGATGGCTTCAATGTCCGGGTGTGTTAACAGGGCATCAACAGTGTCTTTGCCACCATGGACAACATTAAGAACACCTTCCGGGGCCCCGGCCTCCATCATCAGTTCTGCCAGACGCACGGGGACGGAAGGGTCTTTCTCTGAAGGTTTGAGGACAAATGTATTGCCACAGGCAATGGCTATGGCAAACATCCACATAGGAATCATCGCCGGAAAATTAAACGGGGTAATTCCTGCCACAACGCCTAAAGGGACACGCATGTCATAGACATCAATGCCTGTGCTTGCATGGGGGGTATATGCCCCCTTTTGTACATGGGGCAGGCCACAGGCAAATTCCACCACATCAAGCCCACGGCGTATATCGCCTTTGGCATCTGCCAGGACCTTGCCATGCTCAGAAGATAAAAGACGCGCCAAATCTTCCATATGAGTTTCGACAAGCTCTTTAAAACGAAACATAACCCGGGCACGCTTTTGTGGGTTAAAGCCTGACCAGACAGGAAAAGCGTCCCCGGCAGCTTTCACGGCTTCACGCACGGCCTTCTTGCCGTTAAGGGGGACATGGGCCTGGACCTGTCCCGTGTTGGGATCAAAAACATCGCCGAAAGGGGCGTCCCCCGCCACAGAATGACCACCGATAAAATGAGGAATATCACGCATCACCAAACTCTCCTGTTTTGAACCTGATTTGAGAACTCTGACCTCAAAACCATAGCGTTTTTATATCTTCATGTCCTGATAAAAAAGATAAAAAGAGAGGGAGCTATATATAAAGTTTCCCTTTTAATTTTTTCGTCAAATATCTTTTCCTCTTCATTACAACCTAACTCTTTGGCTACTTCTTTGAAGTTTTCAGATTAGGGCTTTTTAGGCATTTTTAGTTTTTATCTGCGATCTATACTTGATCCAGCAACGTATCCGATAGTCATCGTCACAACAGTAAATAAAGACGACACTAGCGAGGATAAAATTTCTCGTTTTCCTTCAATTTCCATAAAAAGTAACAAACCCATTGCAACAAGTAACAAACCCGACATTAACCAGATAGTCTCTTTTGCTATTACCAATCGCCGTTCTGTAGTCTGATGTTTAGCCTCTTCCATATTAAAACCGGGTACATCAGCTTCTGCCTCTGTGCTCGCGTCTAAGCTTTCCACCCACTTTGTTTCGTCTGAATTATTCTTATTCATCTTTAACTTTTTTCACTAATTTACCATAATAGTCACGGATCGCTTCATTTGGAATTATCAAGCCTCTTCCATAATATTCTCCCCCCTCTGTTACGTCATACCAGGGTGTGCCTTTTCTATGTGTCAGCGTCACAAGTTGTGGACCAGAATAGACACCATATTGTTGAATAGTTCTCTCAATAACTTTATCTTCAACAGAGCCCAGTTTTATTGGAGGGTCAATTAAAGGTTCAGTGATTTCCTGCTTCTCAAACTTTGTTGTTACCCTATGAAGTTCAGGAATAACTGGCCCATACAACCAGGCCTCAACATCTTCTGAAAAAAGAGGCTTATCAAAAATACCCAACATCCAACCGTGCGCGATGTAAGTCAGTTTCATCAATTTTAATTGCGTCATACCACGAACACTTTGTCGGGTTGCAAAGTGAATGATAAGATTAGCGATTTTGATTGCACTGTGCACGACTTACCTTTATATTATCTATCATATCAGCAATAAAATTGGATGATTCACCTTGAATATAAACCCTTATTGAGGTATATCCAAGGTGGGCATCTGGCATTTTTTGTTTCTACGTTTATTCAAACACACTAAGCTATAAAGCTTAGTGATTGATTGTTTTTGCAGGCAACTTTGTAACAGCTCCCAAAAGAAACCTGGCTTTGTCAAACGTTTTTAAGGTCAGGTTCCGGGCGTATCTGTCCTGTTATCCCTGCGCTTTCTTTTCTGGATGGGACTTTTTCATGCGCAAGGCCAGATTAACCAGGCCAATCAGCACGGGAACTTCAATAAGAGGACCAATAACAGCAGCAAAAGCCTGATCAGAGTTCAGCCCAAAACTGGCAATGGCAACAGCAATAGCAAGCTCAAAATTATTGCCTGTTGCCGTGAAGGCAATAGATGCATTTTTGTCATAGTTAAGCCCCATGAGTTTTCCAAGAGTAAAGCTGGAAAAAAACATGAAGATAAAATACAGGGTTAAAGGCAGAGCAATCAGGAGAACATCTAGAGGCAACCGGAGGATCAGATCGCCTTTGAAACTAAACATGAACACAATGGTCAACAAAAGAGCTATCAGGGTCAGGGGAGAAATTCTGGGAATGAATTTTTCCCTGTACCATGTTTCTCCTTTTTGAGCGACCAGAACCCTGCGTGTTAGGTAGCCTGCAAGAAAAGGAAGGCCTAAATAGATGGCAACACTTTGAGCAATATCTGTGATGGGGAGGTGAATGTTCTGACCCTCAAACCCCAGGAGGGAGGGGAAGACTGTAATCAACAGCCACGCCATAAAGCTATACGTAAAAATTTGAAAAATACTATTGAGAGCAACCAGAGCTGCGCCGTATTCTTTGTTCCCCCCGGCAAGATCATTCCACACCAAAACCATAGCAATGCAACGCGCCAGCCCAATTAAAATAAGACCTGTCCTGTAGCCAGGATAATCTTTAAGGAAGATGATAGCCAGAGCAAACATGAGAAGGGGTCCGACAACCCAATTCATCATAAGGGACAGGCCAAGAGCTTTTCTATCATGCACTATTTTTCCCATGAGCCCGTAATTAACTTTGGCCAAAGGGGGATACATCATCAGGATCAGGCCGATGGCCAGGGGGATGTTTGTACTTCCGATGGATAGTTTGTCCTGCCATTGTGTGATGCCCGGATAGAGAGCGCCTATGGCAATACCAAGCGCCATGGCGAGAAAAATCCACAAAGTAAGATAGCGATCAGGAAAACTTAGTTTTTTATTCATGACAGATTCCTTCAGTGAGTTTTTTTAAGTATAATTCGTCATTCGCCGAATAACGATGGTGTGTGTTAAATTTTTTATTCATCAAGAAGGTGTTCAATGTGTTTTTTATAGAAGGTCAGCTTCTCCTTATTAAGCTGATAACACATTTTCGGCGGTTTTGGGGTGACGGTGATAAGACCGGCCTGCTTAAGTTTTTTCAGATGCTCTGAAACTGTTGATTGCGCCAGATCGAGCTCAGAGACCAGATCGCTATTAAGGCACGTGCCCGCTTCATCAAGGCGTGATAAAACCTGTAATATATGGACACGTGAGGGATGAGCCAAGGCTTTAGAGAGCCTGGCAATTTCTTTTTGTCGTGTGCGCATTCCCTTCGTTAATACAAAGGCATGATTTTTCTTTGAGATACATTCTTTCATAGGTGTGCTCTTTGAGATCGCTATCAAAATAATCGTATTTCGTCGAATAACGATATTAATATAGATACGCTTCCCTTTCTGTCAACCCTTATCAGGTCTGTTTTTGTCTTTTGCCGAAGGACAGAGCTTCAGGCTCACCTGAGAGGGGCACCTTAAGGCGGGTCCTGCCGTCTTTATAAAGTGCTGTTTTTAGGCTTTAAGGAAAGCAACACTTTGGCCTTAAACTCCTGTCAGGAGAAGAAAGGTGTGTCTGCGTATGGCCTAAGAGTGTTCCCCAAAACACCATGATGGAGACTTTGGTTCATCAGGGATTTTTGGCTTGCCTCTTCCCATGTTTTGATTTTTTTCCCTGACAGGACAAATAAAAAAACCTGCTATGAAATTTTTACAGACCAGAAAACATGAAAAAATATTGCCTTATGGTGGAAGGGGGATTAAGCTTGGCCTTATCTGTGATCCCGAAAAGAATAGACTTTCTGTTCCTGTCGGGATAATCACGGGAGACAATAAATAAGACGTGTTCGGTCTCTTTTTGAGCACATTCTGTTGACGAGGTAAAAATTGGGGCATAACACCTTTTAAACTTCACAGACAGGTTGTGTGGGATCTCCTGAGAAGAACCAGAATACGAGGTTGGACGTATGGAAGCTTTTTTACTGGATTATTTTCCGGTCCTCATCTTTTTGGTGATAGCTGGTCTTTTGGGGGCAGGGTTTATGCTTGCCTCTTATGTCATAGCACCCTCGCGTCCTGATGATGAGAAAATGTCCACCTATGAGTGTGGCTTTAATGCCTTTGATGATGCGCGCATGAAGTTTGATGTACGCTTTTATCTTGTCGCCATTTTGTTTATTATCTTTGATCTTGAGGTGGCCTTTCTTTTCCCCTGGGCTGCGACGCTTATTCATCTGCCTCAGGAAGCACGCATGTTTCCTTTTCTGTCCATGATGGTGTTTCTGGCTGTTTTGACAATAGGGTTTTTCTATGAATGGAAAAAGGGCGCTTTGGACTGGGAGTAAGCCATGACAAATAATCTTCTTGCCGCGGGTCAGGCAGGGCGCACCACATTGTCTGCCTATCAGCCTGAAAAACATGATCCATTTTTTGATGGTGTCTCTGATCAGCTGGCTGATCGTGGTTTTTTGGTGGCACGTGCTGATGATTTGGTCACCTGGGCCAGGACAGGTTCTTTGATGTGGATGACGTTTGGACTGGCCTGTTGTGGGGTTGAGATGATGCAGGCGTCTATGCCGCGCTATGATGTGGAGCGTTTTGGCTTCGCCCCACGTGCAAGCCCCCGTCAGTCTGATGTCATGATTGTGGCAGGTACGCTGACCAATAAAATGGCCCCGGCTCTGCGGAAGCTTTATGATCAGATGCCAGAGCCACGTTATGTCATCTCTATGGGCTCATGCGCCAATGGGGGGGGATATTATCATTACTCCTATTCGGTTGTACGGGGGTGTGATCGTATTGTCCCTGTGGATATTTATATCCCAGGCTGTCCCCCAACGGCTGAAGCTCTTCTCTATGGTATTTTACAGCTTCAGAGAAAAATCCGGCGTGAAGGAAACATACAGAGATGAATACATATACGGATCTCAGCCTTTTAAAAGACTATGGAGAAGAGGCAGAAGAAGCACTTGGGGGCTCTCTTGAGGGCTGGACGGAGTCTTATGGGGAGCTGACCCTTATGGCACGTCGTGAGAGCTTGCTGAAGGTTATCATGTATGTGCGTGAATCGCCCCTTTTTCGGTGTGAATCTCTTATGGATATCTGCGGCGTGGATTATCCTGGCCGATCTGAGCGTTTTGAGATTGTGTATCACCTTCTCTCCATGACAAAAAATCTACGTGTGCGGGTTAAGATTATGGTGGGGGAAGAGAGCCCTGTTCCTTCTCTTGTTTCTCTTTTCCCTGCTGCGAACTGGTATGAGCGTGAAGTCTTCGATATGTATGGTGTGATGTTTGAAGATCACCCTGATCTCAGACGTATTCTCACAGATTATGGTTTTTCCGGCTACCCTCTGCGTAAGGACTTTCCCCTCACAGGTTATGTTCAGGTGCGTTATGATGAAGAACAGAAGCGCGTTGTGCAGGAGCCTGTGGATCTGGTTCAGGCCTATCGGGATTTTGATTTTGAATCCCCCTGGGAGAATCTCCATGCTGTTCAGGCAGAACTCTCTGAGAAATCCGGGAAAGTGGAGAAGGGCGCATGAGCGAAACTGAGAAGCGTAATTTTACCCTTAATTTTGGTCCTCAGCATCCTGCTGCTCATGGTGTTTTGCGTCTGGTTCTGGATCTGGATGGTGAGGTGGTTGAGCGTGCAGATCCGCATATTGGTCTTTTGCACAGGGGAACGGAAAAGCTTTTAGAGCATAAAACCTATCTTCAGGGTGTTCCTTATTTTGACAGGCTTGATTATGTTGCCCCCATGAATCAGGAGCATGCTTTTTGTCTTGCGATTGAGAGGCTTCTGGGGCTCGAAATCCCACCACGGGCAAGCTATATCCGTGTTTTGTTCTCTGAAATTGGCCGCCTTCTTAACCATCTTTTGAACGTGACCACACAGGCCATGGATGTGGGTGCTCTGACCCCGCCTTTATGGGGGTTTGAGGAACGTGAAAAACTTATGGTTTTTTATGAGCGTGCCAGTGGATCCCGGATGCATGCGGCCTATTTCCGCCCGGGTGGGGTGCATCAGGATCTCCCCCCGGAACTTCTGGCAGACATAAGAACCTGGTGTGAAGGTTTCCCCGGATTTCTTGATGAGCTGGAAAGTCTTTTGACAGGAAACAGGATTTTTAAACAGCGCAATGTTGATATTGGGATTGTGACCCCGGAAGATGTGGCCGCCTGGGGGTTTTCGGGCGTGATGGCAAGGGGCTCAGGTCTCGCCTGGGACTTAAGGCGTGCACAGCCTTATGAGGTCTATTCTGATCTCGAGTTTAAAATTCCCCTTGGTAAAAACGGAGATTGCTATGATCGCTATCTCTGCCGCATGTGGGAAATGCGGGAATCCACAAAAATCATGCTGCAATGTCTGGACAAAATGCCAGAAGGCCCTGTCATGGTCGATGATCCACGGGTCACCCCCCCAAGGCGTGAGGAGATGAAACGTTCTATGGAGGCGCTCATCCGGCATTTCAAACTCTATACAGAAGGTTTTCATACACCGGAAGGGGAAGTTTATGCCGCTGTAGAGGCACCAAAAGGTGAATTTGGGGTTTATCTTGTCTCTGATGGGACCAACAAACCCTACCGGTGTAAAATTCGTGCCCCGGGCTATCCGCATTTGCAGGCAACAGACCATATGACACGGGGTCATATGCTGGCGGATGTTTCTGCTATTGTGGGGTCTATGGATGTTGTGTTTGGGGAGATTGACCGATGAGTGTGCGGCGTATGGCAAAAGACCAGCCGGAGAGCTTCAGTTTTTCTGCTGAAACAGAAGAAAAGATCACGTTTTGGCTGTCGAAATATCCTGAACAGCGTGCGCGTTCAGCCGTTGTTCCTCTTTTATGGCTCGCCCAGAAGGACAATCAGGGCTGGCTTTCAAGGCCGGCTATGGAAACGGTTGCCAAACGGCTTGATATGGCCTTTATCCGGGTCTATGAGGTGGCAAGTTTTTACACCATGTTTAATCTGGAACCTGTGGGGCGCTGGCATGTTCAGCTTTGTGGGACGACACCCTGCATGCTGCGTGGCGCAGAAGAGTTAAAATCTGTGTGTCAGCGTAAAATCGGGTCTGTGGGTACGATAGCGCATGACGGGGCCTTGTCCTGGGTTGAGGTGGAGTGTCTGGGCGCCTGTGTCAATGCGCCTATGGTCCAGATTAATGATGACTATTATGAAGATCTGACCCCGGAAGGGCTGGAGGCTTTGCTGGACGATCTCGCCCGGGGGACAGCACCCCCCGCGCCAGGACCACAAAACACACGGCATGCTTCTGAGCCTTTGGGGGGCGCTTTGACGCTGAAAGATCCTGAACTTTATAAGAAACAGGCAGATTTTAAGGTTTTGCCCAACAGGGCGGGGTCGGCCGGAGAATAAATCATGAGCTTTTTTCAACAGTACAGGATAAAAAACATGTCCGGTGTTTCAAACCTGACAGAACAGAACAGCCCGGGCACACAGACCCCGGACAACAAAGAGCGGGGGGCCTGAGTCATGCCGTTTTTGCAGGATAAGGACCGTATTTTTACCAATCTTTATGGTCTTGAGGACTGGAGCCTTGATTCGGCGCGCACACGCGGTGCCTGGGCCCTGACGCGTGAGATGATGGAGGAGGGACCAGACTGGATCATCGATCAGGTCAAAGCCTCTGGCCTTCGTGGACGGGGAGGGGCCGGTTTCCCAACGGGGCTGAAATGGTCTTTTATGCCTAAAGAGGTGAAGGAACGCCCCCATTATCTTGTTGTCAATGCTGATGAATCTGAACCCGGAACCTGTAAGGATCGTGATATTCTCCGCCATGATCCCCATCTTTTGATTGAGGGCTGCCTCATCGCTGCTTTCGCCATGCGGGCGCATGTGGGTTATATTTATCTCAGGGGAGAATATATTTTTGAGCGTGAGCGTTTGCAGGCCGCGATTGATGAGGCTTATGCCGCGGGTCTTTTAGGGGAAAAAGCCTGTGGGTTTGACTGGGATTTTGATCTTTATACCCATCATGGGGCAGGGGCCTATATTTGTGGTGAGGAGACGGCTCTTTTAGAAAGCCTGGAAGGGAAAAAGGGTCAGCCACGCCTTAAACCACCTTTCCCCGCCAATGCCGGGCTTTATGGATGTCCCACCACGGTGAATAATGTTGAATCTATTGCTGCTGTTCCCACGATTTTGCGGCGGGAGGCTTCATGGTTTTCCTCGTTCGGGCGGGACAATAATGCCGGGACCAAGCTTTTTTGCCTCTCTGGTCATGTTGAGCGTCCCTGTAATGTGGAAGAGGTGATGTCCATCCCTTTAAAAACCCTGATTGAAACCCATGCGGGGGGTGTACGCGGGGGATGGGATAATCTGAAGGCCATTATTCCGGGGGGGTCTTCTGTGCCCCTTATCCCCAAAGAAACATGTGATACCGTCCTGATGGATTTTGATGCTCTGCGTGAAGTGCAGTCAGGGCTTGGAACAGCGGCTGTGATCGTGATGGATAACAGCACGGATATTGTCAATGCCATCACGCGGATCAGCGCTTTTTACAAGCATGAATCCTGTGGGCAATGCACACCCTGTCGTGAGGGGACGGGGTGGATGTGGCGTGTGTTGAAGCGGATGACGCGTGGGGAAGCTGAAACCGCTGAAATTGATCTTCTTCTTGAGGTTTCTCATCAGATTGAAGGGCACACTATTTGCGCTTTGGGGGATGCTGCGGCCTGGCCGGTTCAGGGCCTTATTCGCCATTTTCGCCATGAGATTGAAGAGAGAATTGACCTTTATCGCAAAGATAAACCGGTGTTCACGCCTCATTTTGAAGCAGCAGGTTAGGGGGCATAGCATGAGCCAGGAAATGCGTTCTGTTATCATTGATGGGAAAGAGATAGAGGTTCCGGCACATTATACGGTTTTGCAGGCCTGTGAAGAAGCGGGGGCTCAAATTCCACGTTTTTGCTATCATGAGCGTTTGTCCATTGCAGGAAATTGCCGCATGTGTCTTGTGGAGCTTGTGGGCGCCCCCAAGCCCGCAGCCTCCTGTGCTATGGGGGTCACAGATCTGCGTCCTGGCCGTGATGGTACGCCGCCAGAGGTCAGGACGGGGAGCCCTATGGTGGTGAAAGCCCGTGAGGGTGTGACAGAGTTTCTCCTGATTAATCATCCTCTGGACTGTCCCATTTGTGATCAGGGGGGAGAATGTGATCTTCAGGATCAAACCTTAATTTACGGGCGGGGGCGGTCCCGTTTTTCAGAAAACAAGCGGGCCGTTGAAGAAAAAGATATGGGCCCTCTTATTAAGACGGCCATGACACGCTGTATTCAGTGCACACGGTGTGTACGCTTTGCAACTGAGATTGCAGGTGTTGAGGAGCTTGGGCTTGTTGGGCGTGGAGAGAGTGTAGAAATTACCCCTTATCTTGAAGGGGCTGTGGCCTCTGAACTGTCTGCGAATATGGTTGATTTGTGCCCTGTGGGGGCTTTGACATCAAAGCCTTATGCCTTTCATGGCCGCCCCTGGGAGCTTAGAAAAACACAAAGCCTGGATGTCATGGATGCTATGGGGTCTGCCATTCGTCTTGATGCCCGCGGGCCCCGTGTGATGCGGGTTTTGCCCCGTAGAGATGATGCCATTAATGAAGAATGGATTTCCAATAAAACGCGTTTTGTTGTGGATGGTCTGGCAAAGAGGCGCCTGGATAGCCCTTATGTACGCGATGAGGGTGGGTTACGCCCGGCATCCTGGGATGAAGCTTTGGGACGCGCAGCGGAAGCTTTGCAGAAACCGCCGGAGCAAATAGCGGGTCTTACAGGTGATCTGGCCTGTCTTGAATCCATGAAGGCTTTTAAGGATTTGATGGACAGTTTAGGGGTTCATTCTGTTGATTGTCGTCAGGATGGGGCATGTCTTGACGCGGATCAGCCTGAACATTTCCTTTTTAATTCAGGTTTTGAAGGTATTGATGAAGCCGATGCCATTTTGCTGGTGGGGGTTTATCCACGCCTTGAGGCTGCGGTGCTTAATGCACGTTTGCGTCGTGCCTGGCTGGAAAGGGGTGTCCCCTTTGGTTTTATTGGGCAGGCGCATGATCTGACCTATCCTTATGAGCATTTGGGTGAGGGACCAGAAGGGCTTGAGGCTTTGAAACAGGGTCAGGGAGAGTTTGCCCGGCGTTTTGAACAGGCCAAAAAACCCATGATCATAACGGGTATGGCAGCGCTGGCACGGCCTGACGGTTTGGCTGTCCTGCGGCATCTTGGGGAATGCGCGGCCCGGTATGGCGTGGTGGGTGACGGCTGGAATGGGATGAATATGCTCCATAATGCTGCCGCACGTCCGGGGGGGATGGCGTTGAGTCTTTTGCCGAAAGAGGGCGGGCGTGATATCCGGGGTATTTTAAAAGCAGCCCGGGATGGTGAGATCAAAACCGTTTTCCTTTTGGGGGCTGATGAGATAGATATGACGGCTTTGGGAGATGCCTTTGTGATCTATCTCGGCTCTCACGGAGATGCAGGGGCCCATCGTGCAGATGTCATTCTGCCGGGGGTGGCCTATACAGAAAAAGATGCTTTATGGATGAACACGGAGGGGCGTCTTCAGGAAGGCTGGCGCTCTGTCTTCCCTAAAGGGGCGGCTAAAGAAGACTGGCGTATCCTGCGGGCTTTGTCGCAATCTCTGGGGCGACCTCTTCCCTATGATCACCATGAAGATCTGCGTGCTAAAATGCGGGAAGATCACGCTTTGCTTGCGAAGCTTTATGTGCGTCCGGCCCCCTCAGAGACGTTTTCTCCGGAAAATATGGGGCAGACAGGGCAGGTTGAACCCCATGCTTTTCAGCCTCCGTTTAAGGATTTCTATCATACAAACCCCATTGCACGGGCGAGTGAGACCCTGGCCGCATGTTCCCGTCATGCTGAAGACCTTCACAAGGGGGGCAGGACGGGTGATCTTTCAACACCCCCTGTCCCTGTGGAGGAAGATGCATGAGTGGATTTATCGAAAAATGGGGCCCTGTCTGGGGTGTTGCAGCAAGCCTTGGTCAAATTCTGGCCTTTATGATTGTTATTCTGGTCTCTCTGGCCTTCCTTCTTTTGATGGACAGAAAGGTTTGGGCCGCTGTCCAAATGCGTAAAGGCCCCAATGTTGTGGGACCTTTTGGTCTTTTTCAGTCTTTTGCAGACTTTTTCAAATTTGTTTTCAAGGAAATTGTCATTCCTGCCGGGGCGGATCGTGTTCTTTATCTTTTCGCGCCCTGGCTGACCCTCACCCTTGCTTTTCTGGCCTGGGCTGTGGTGCCTGTCGCCCCCGGCTGGGTTATTGCGGATATCAATGTTGGTATTTTATATCTTCTGGCCATTTCTTCTCTGGGTGTTTATGGCATTATTATTGGAGGGTGGGCTTCCAATTCAAAATATCCTTTTTTAGGGGCTTTGCGCTCAGCCGCTCAAATGGTTTCCTATGAAGTGTCCATTGGTTTTGTTCTGGTGTGTGTCCTTTTGCTTGTGGGTTCTCTTAACCTTTCTGATATCGTAAACAGCCAGATGGGTGGGTTCTGGCGCTGGCACGCCTTTGCCTTTCCCACGCTTTTTGTGATGTTTCCTTTGTTTGTTATCTTTTTTATTTCGGCTCTTGCGGAGACAAACAGGCCGCCTTTTGATTTGCCGGAAGCGGAGTCTGAACTGGTGGCCGGTTATCAGGTGGAATATTCCTCAACACCTTATCTTCTTTTCATGATAGGGGAGTATGTCAATATTGTTCTGATGTGCTCTATGGCCGTTCTCCTGTTTTTGGGAGGATGGTATCCTCCTGTAGAGGTAAGCTTCCTCTCCTGGATTCCTCCGTTTTTCTGGTTTGCTCTTAAGACTGTTTTCATGTTTTTCCTGTTTGCCATGGTCAAAGCTATTGTCCCACGCTATCGTTATGATCAGCTGATGCGTTTGGGGTGGAAGGTTTTCCTCCCCCTTTCCCTTTTCGCCGTTGTTCTGACGGCGGCCTGGGTGAGTTTTGGACCTGTTCAGGTGCAGGGAGGATAATCATATGAGAAACCATCATCCCGAGCAGAGTTCACATAACACCCTGGAACACAGCAAAAAATCAGGCTGGGTGAAGCGTATTAAAAGCTTTTTCCTTTTGGATTTTATCAGCGCTTTTGTTCTGGGCATGCGGTATTTTTTCCGTCGTAAGGCCACGATTAATTACCCTTTTGAGAAGGGGCCTCTCTCGCCCCGCTTTCGGGGACAGCATGCTTTGAGACGCTATCCCAGTGGGGAAGAGCGCTGTATTGCGTGCAAGCTTTGTGAAGCTATATGTCCTGCTCAGGCTATAACGATTGAAGCGGAGCCACGTGAAGATGACTCACGGCGGACGACGGTTTATGATATTGACATGGTCAAATGCATTTATTGTGGCCTTTGTCAGGAAGCCTGTCCTGTGGATGCTATTGTGGAAGGGCCCAATTTTGAGTTTGCTGTGGAAACACGTGAAGAGCTGTATTATGAAAAAGATAAGCTTTTAGATAATGGCGATCGGTGGGAGCGTGAAATCGCACGTAATCTGGAAAAGGATGCGCCTTATCGCTAAGGCACAATATGAGAAAATGAGGGGTGTGCCCTCAGGCAGGATAAAAAGGCCTCAAACTGGGATAGTGGTATGAATTTCGAAGTTCTGGCATTTTGGATTATGGGATTTATTGCGGTGGCTTCTGCGCTTATGGTGGTGTCTGCGCGTAACCCTGTTCACGCTGTTTTATTTCTTATTCTGACCTTTTTTACAGCCGCGGGCCTGTTTGTCCTGATAGGGGCTGAGTTTCTGGCCATGCTGTTAATTGTTGTCTATGTTGGCGCTGTGGCTGTTTTGTTTTTGTTTGTTGTGATGATGCTCGATGTTGATTTTGCGTCTATGCGTCAGGGGTTTCTGAACTATTTGCCTCTGGGGGGGCTTGTGGCTTTTATTTTACTTGGGGAACTGGCTTTAACGGGGGCAAGCTGGGTTTTTTCCCGCTCGGCTGAGATGGCACGGGCACACCCTGTTCCGGACCAGATTTCCAATATTGAAGCCATTGGCCGTGTTCTCTATACAGATTATGTTTTCTTCTTTCAAATAGCAGGTCTTATTTTGTTGACCGCGATGATAGGGGCGATTGTTTTAACCCTGCACCACAAACCTCATGTTAAGCGTCAGGATCCCGGCCGGCAGGCAGAGCGCTCTCCTGAAGAGTGTATAGAACTTGTTGATATAGAACCCGGTCGGGGACTATAGGAGAAAACTATGCCAGGCCACACATATCAGGTCAGAAGATAAGGGCAGGAGAAAACATGGAGACAACAGGTATAACACTTGGCCACTATCTGGCCCTCGGGTCAGCTTTATTTGTCATTGGTGTCTTTGGTATTTTCGTCAACCGTAAAAATGTTATCGTCCTCCTGATGGCTGTTGAGCTTATTTTGCTGGCTGTTAATATTAATTTTGTAGCTTTCTCTGTTTTCTTAGGGGATTTGGCAGGGCAGATTTTTGCTATGTTTATCTTAACGGTGGCCGCGGCGGAGGCCGCTGTGGGACTTGCTATTTTGGTTGTTTATTTTCGTAATCGCGGCGATATTGCTGTGGAAAGCGTCAACAGGATGAAAGGCTAGGGTATATGCAGGTTCTTCTTGTTCTTTCTCCTCTCTTTGGGGCTCTTCTGGGTGGGCTGATAAGCTTTCAAAACCCTCGTCATATCATAGCACCCTGGGTGACAACACTCAGTGTTCTTATGTCTGCTTTTCTGTCATGGATGGTTTTTGCCCAAACAGCTTTAGGAGGTGGGGAAGCTTTTACCTTAACCCTTTTTCCCTGGTTTGATATTGGGGCGTTTCAGTCTGTGTGGAGTGTGCGTGTTGATAGTTTAAGCGCTGTGATGATGGTGGTGGTGATGTCAGTTTCGGCCCTTGTGCACATCTATTCCTGGGGATATATGAGCCATGATCCGGGGCGGGGCCGTTTTTTTGCGTATCTCTCCTTTTTTACCTTTGCTATGCTGGTCCTGGTGACGGCTGATGATTTTCTTCAGCTTTTCTTTGGCTGGGAAGGTGTCGGGCTTGCTTCTTATCTCCTCATTGGCTTCTGGTTTAAAAAACCCTCTGCCAACAGAGCCTCTATTAAGGCTTTTGTTGTCAACCGCGTGGGGGATATTGGCCTTGCCTTAGGGATTATGACCCTGTTCTGGACTTTTGGGTCTGTGTCTTTTGACACTGTTTTTGCCGCTGTTCCTGATAAAGCTTCTGAGACATTTCAGTTTCTGGGGATGAGCTTCAACCTTATAGAGCTGATAGCCTTTTTGTTTTTTGTGGGCGCTATGGGGAAATCAGCGCAGTTTTTTCTTCATGTCTGGCTGCCGGATGCTATGGAGGGGCCAACGCCGGTCTCGGCACTTATTCATGCGGCGACCATGGTAACAGCGGGCGTGTTTTTGGTGTGCCGGTGTTCAGAGATTTATCAATACGCTCCCCATGCTTCAGCTTTTGTGACGATTATCGGGTCTGTAACGGCTCTCTTTGCTGCCACCATTGGGCTCGCACAAAATGATATTAAGCGTGTGATTGCCTATTCTACATGTTCCCAGCTCGGATATATGTTTTTTGCCGCAGGGTTAGGCGCATATAATGCTGCTATGTTTCACCTGTTCACACATGCTTTTTTCAAAGCTCTGTTATTCTTAGGGGCGGGTTCTGTTATTCATGCACTTTCCGATGAACAGGATATGCGCCGCATGGGGGGGCTTTACAAAGTTATTCCCTTAACCTGGGTGATGATGCTGATAGGGACGCTGGCGCTGACAGGTGTTGGAATTCCAGGAACCCATATAGGTTTTGCGGGCTTTTTCTCCAAAGACGCCATTATTGAAACCTCTTTCGCTGCGAGCCAGCAGGGCTATTTTGCAGGAAGCTTTGCCTTTCTCTCTGGTCTGTTTGCGGCTTTTTTAACCTCTTTTTATTCCTGGCGTCTGATGTTCATGGTGTTTCATGGATCACATCGTGAGGATCAGGGCGTTTTAGAGCATGCTCATGAATCCCCCCCCGTGATGACCATACCTCTTATAGTTCTTGCTTTAGGCGCTGTTCTGGCAGGTCTTGTTTTCTATCATGATTTCTGGGGAGAGGGCATGCAGGATTTCTGGAATGGCGCCCTCTTTTTCTCTCAGTCTGCAACAACACTTCTTAAAGCTGCGCACCATGTTCCCTTTTGGGTGAAGCTTGCACCTTTTATTGTGACCTTATCTGGTTTTCTTCTGGCCTGGGCTTTTTATATTCGCCATGAAGGGCTTGCAGCGAAAATTGCGAAGACAGGTGGACCTTTGCATGCTTTTCTGAAAAACAAATGGTATTTTGATGAAATTTATCATGTCATTTTTGTACGTGGTACCAAATGTCTGGGGGATGTTTTGTGGAAGACAGGTGATAAACGCCTTATTGACGGGCTGGGCCCTGACGGTATGTCTGCTTTAAGTTTGGGTGTTGCACGTCGTTTGAGGAAATTGCAAAGCGGTTATGTCTATCACTATGCTTTTGTGATGTTGCTGGGTGTGGTGATCTTTGTCAGCTGGATGCTGGTTCGTACAAGCGGAGGGGCGGGGTAAATGTTTCAGGGAATTCCCATTCTGACAGCGCTTATTTTTACCCCTTCTCTCGGGGCCCTGCTTTTATTTTTGTTCAGGGCTTTTGTCCGCGCAGATTCTGTTGATGTTCTTGAAAAAAGGGCCCCTGCTGTGGCTTTGTGGGCCAGCCTGTTTACGCTTGTCCTGTCTCTGGTTCTTATTTCTGGTTTTAACCCTGATGAGGCTGGATATCAGTTTCTGGAAGAGGCCGCCTGGCTCCCCGGGGGTATTTCCTATCGTGTGGGTGTGGATGGCATTTCCATTCTTTTTGTTCTTTTAACAGCTTTTCTCACTCCTCTTTGCATTCTCGCAAGCTGGACATCTGTGACAAAACGCGTCATCGATTATATGATAGCCTTTCTTGTTTTAGAGACGCTGATGCTGGGCGTTTTTTGTGCCCTTGATCTTGTTTTGTTTTATGTTTTCTTTGAAGCTGTTCTTATCCCCATGTTTCTTATTATTGGCATTTGGGGGGGAGAGCGACGCGTTTATGCGGCCTTTAAATTTTTTCTTTATACGTTTCTTGGCTCCCTTCTTATGCTGGTTGCGATTCTGTGGATTTATTTTTATGCGGGGGAGGTTTTAGGGACCCCGACCATGGATATTCGTACCCTGGCACAGGAGGTCAATTTTCCAGCAGGGGTCCAAACCTGGCTCTGGCTTGCCTTTTTTGCGTCTTTCGCGGTCAAACTTCCCATGTGGCCCGTGCATACCTGGTTGCCGGATGCCCATGTGGAGGCTCCAACAGCAGGCTCTGTCGTTCTTGCAGGTATTCTTCTCAAAATGGGAGGGTATGGTTTTCTCCGTTTTTCTCTGCCCTTCTTCCCTGAGGCCAGCCGGGCTTTTACGCCTCTGGTTCTGGCCTTAAGCGTGATAGCCATTATTTATGCCTCTCTTGTGGCTTTTCGACAAAAGGATATGAAGAAATTAATCGCCTATTCTTCTGTTGCGCATATGGGCTTTGTCACCCTTGGTATTTTTTCCGGAACGTTACAGGGTGTGCAGGGGGCTTTGTTCCAGATGATTTCTCATGGTCTGATTTCCGGGGCTTTGTTTTTATGCGTTGGTGTTGTCTATGACCGCATGCACACGCGTGAAATTGCGTTTTATGGGGGGCTGGCAACACGCATGCCGCTTTATGCGGCGATATTCCTCCTGTTTACGATGGCCAATGTGGGACTGCCAGGGACGAGTGGATTTGTCGGAGAAATCCTGACCATGACAGGAGCATATGGGGTCAGCACATGGGCCGCGGCAGGTGCAGCCCTTGGTATGGTGCTGTCCGCTCTTTATGCCCTGACACTGTATCGTAAAGTGGCCTATGGTCCGCTTGAAAACCCAAAACTTCAGGACATTGGTGATGTTGTGCCCCGTGAGGTTCTTATCTTCCTGCCTCTTCTCTCAGGGGTTCTTCTCTTAGGATTTTATCCGTCCCTGATGACGGATGTCACACGCGCTTCTGTTGAGGCACTTTTGTCTGATTATGCGGCCAAGCTTGCCGCCATAGCACCATGAGGAGAGATGATGGATATCATGATGAAAACTAATCTTCTCCGCCTGGCTCCGGAGCTTGCTTTGACAGTGTCCCTTCTTATCCTGCTTGTTTTGGGAGCATGGAAGAAAGAGGCTCTGTCAAAATGGGTTTACACACTTTCTGTCATCGCCCTTACAGGTGCAGCTCTTCTGGCAGGCTTTTACCTTCCAGGGAAACAGGGCATAGCTTTTCAGGGTGCTCTTGTGAATGACTATTTTGCTGTTTACACGAAAATTATTATTTTTCTCTCTTCAGCGGCAGCCCTTCTTCTTTCACATGCCTATCTCAAACGTGAAAAGCTTGATCATTTTGAATACCCCATTTTGGTCCTTTTGGCTGTTTTGGGTATGAGTATCATAGTCTCAGCTCATGATTTGCTGAGCCTTTATATGGGAATTGAACTGCAAAGCCTTGCTCTTTATGTTCTGGCTGCCTTTAACCGCAAATCAGAGCGTGCTTCAGAGGCAGGGTTGAAATATTTTGTTCTGGGCGCTTTGTCTTCAGGTCTTTTGCTGTATGGTCTGTCTCTTATCTATGGATTTACAGGGGCTACAGGCTTTTCTGCCCTTGGTGAGGCTTTGGGTTCAGAGGCCCCGATAGGGGCCATTATTGGGCTGATTTTTATTCTTTCAGGCCTTGCCTTTAAAATTTCTGCAGCCCCTTTTCACATGTGGACACCAGATGTGTATGAGGGGGCTCCAACACCGGTCACCGCTTTTTTCGCGGCTGCCCCTAAATTTGCAGCCATGGCTTTGATTGTCCGTTTGCTTATGGGACCTTTTGGAGATTTGCCAGAGGTTTGGCGTCAAATTATCATTGTCATCTCTCTCCTTTCTATGTTCATTGGGGCTTTTGGGGCCCTGATGCAAAGCAATATTAAGCGTTTGATGGCGTATTCTTCCATCACGAATATGGGGTATGCTCTGGTGGCCCTTGCTTCGGGAACACAGGAAGGTGTGAGAGGTGTTCTGATCTTTATGACGATTTACCTCATCACGGTTTTGGGTGTTTTCAGCCTTATCCTTGCTATGCGACGCAAGGATGGCATGGTTGAGAATCTTGATGACCTTGCGGGCCTATCCCGTACGCATCCCGGGCTTTCTCTGGCTTTGACCCTGTTTTTGCTGTCTATGGCGGGTCTGCCTCCTTTTGCAGGGTTTTTTGGAAAAATCTCTGCTTTCCTTCCTGCTGTTAAGGCGGGATTATGGTCCCTTGTTCTGTCCGCTATGCTGGCAAGTGTTCTTAGTGCGTTTTATTATTTGCATATCATCAAAATCATGTGGTTTGATAAACCTGCTCCGGCTTTTATAGCGCCGGCTTTGAGTTTGCGTTTTGGTCTTATGATATCCTCCCTGTTTGTGCTCTTATTTTTCCTGTGGCCTCCTCTGGTCGGCATGGCAGGAAACTGGGTTATGGTGGCAAGTCGTTCTCTTTTTTAGGGCGTGTTCTTCCCCGGAAGACAGTGTCTCTGTATGGTATAGAGGAAATTTTTTTGCGCGTTTTACATTATGAAGACCTCGATTCTACAAATGAGGAAGCAAAACGTCTTGTCGCTTCCGGGGAGAGAGGGCCTTTATGGATAAGGGCAGACAGACAAACCTCAGGTCGTGGACGTCAGGGGCGCTCCTGGACAAGTCTTACAGGTAATCTGACCACAACAGGGCTTTACAGTTTCAACGCTCCGGCAGCTCATCTTGCTCAGCTGGGTTTTGCCGCAGGTCTTGCGGTGCTTGATCTGGTCGATCATTATATACAACCTGGTCTTGCCTGTTTAAAATGGCCCAATGATGTTCTCATTCAGGGGAAGAAAGTTGCAGGTGTTTTGCTGGATTCAGGGAATTTTGGGCAGGAAAATACCTGGTGTGCGATAGGAATAGGGCTTAATTTGTGTGCACACCCTCCCTATTTGACGAGAGGAGAGGAAGAAAGAAAGGGCTCTGTCCTTCAGGCAACCCATATAGGGGAATACCTGCGCCCGCCTCATACAACACCCCCTTCACCTGGCCCTGCGCTGGACAGGCTTATTCCGGCATTTGAGTACTGGCGGATATGCTGGGAGAGGGATGGTTTTGAGCCTTTGCGTAAAGCCTGGCTTGATCGCGCTTATGGCTTAGGACAAAAAGCTGTTCTCCATTTAGGGGCGGGGGGAGAGCTTGAGGCCGTGATAGAAACCATAGACCACACAGGAGCCCTGATTGTCTGCTCTGCGGGAGGAAGAAAAAAAACAATACAGGCGGGGGATATTATGCTCCCTTATGCCTCATAGAGGAACAGTTTTTTAACAGAAAGAACATTATGCTTTTAGCTATTGATTGCGGGAATACCAATACTGTGTTCTCCGTTTATGATGGAGCAGTCTGGCGTGTTCGCTGGCGTGCACGTACAGAGACGGGACGAACAGCAGATGAACATGCCGTCTGGCTTGGACAATTGTTTGAGCTGGAAGGGCTTTCTTTTTCTGATCTCAGGCACTGTATCATCTCTACGGTGGTTCCACAGGCTTTGTTTCATCTGCGCAATCTTGCACGACGCTATGTGAAAACAGAGCCTCTGGTGGTGGGGGAAGAGGGTGTAGAGTCAGGTATTGAGGTGCGTCTTCCCCATCCTGAGGAGCTGGGCTCAGACCGTTTGGTCAACGCCGCTGGTGCACGTGCCTGTTTTCAAACCCCTTTATTGATTATTGATTCTGGCACGGCAACAACCTTTGACATTATTTCTGAAGATGGTGCTTTTGTGGGGGGGGTGATAGCGCCTGGTCTCAGTATTTCGATGAGTGCCCTTCATCAGGCTGCGGCAAAACTGCCGCGTATTGCCATTGAACGCCCTGACAATGTCATTGGCCTTGATACGGAAACAGCCATGCAGTCCGGTGTTTTCTGGGGTTATGTCTCTCTGATTGAAGGTTTGATTGAGCGTCTGAAACAGGAATATGGTGTTCCCATGACTGTCATTGGAACGGGGGGGGTGAGCTCTCTGTTTCAGGGGGTTATTCCCACTATTGATCACTTTGATCCGGATTTGACAATGCATGGCCTTTTAGACATCTGGCGCCGCAATAAAGGAGAGTGTTTTTGACGAAACTTAAAGAAGATTTGGTGTTTGCCCCTTTGGGGGGGTGTGGTGAGATTGGGATGAACCTTAATCTGTATGGTTTTGGAAAACCCGGCGCCCGCCAGTGGATTATGGTGGATTGTGGGGTAAGTTTTCATGACCCTGCCGCTCCCGGGACCAATGCCGTTATGGCGGACCCTTCTTTTATTATAGAGCGTAAAGAACGGCTTTTAGGGCTTGTGCTGACCCATGCCCATGAGGATCATATGGGCGCTGTTGCTGATCTGTGGCCCTATCTTGAATGTCCTGTTTATGCCACCCCTTTTACGGCCTGGCTTTTGCGGGACAGGTTGAAAGAGTCGGGTTTGGTGGATGAGGTGGAGATAAGAGAAATTCCTCTCAAAGGTCATTTTGATCTGGGCCCCTTTTCTCTTGATTTTCTCTCTCTTACTCATTCCATTCCGGAGCCTAATGCTCTGGTTATCCGCACGGCTTTGGGGCTTGTCGTGCATACAGGGGACTGGAATCTGGATCCTCAGCCTCTGATAGGCCAGCCTGCAGATGAGGAAGCCCTTAAAAAGCTTGGAGATGAGGGTGTTTTAGCTCTTGTTTGTGACTCGACCAATGTCTTGTCTTCCAAAACCTCTTCGTCTGAAGCCGGGGTTCGTGAGGAGCTTATCCGCCGTGTAGGGCAGTATGAGGGCCGTGTTGCTATCGCGTCTTTTGCTTCTAATGTAGCACGTCTTCAAAGTGCTATGATCGCTGCAAAAACGCATGGGCGTTCTGTCTGTCTTGTCGGGCGTTCCATGAAACGTATGATCAGGGCAGCACAGGAGACGGGCCTTCTTCGTGATCTTCCGGATATGGTGGATGAGGAAACCTCGGCCAGTCTTCCCCGCCATAAAATTCTTTATCTTTGTACCGGAAGTCAGGGAGAGCCCCGTGCAGCCCTTGCACGCATTGCAGCAGGCTCACACAGATTTGTCAGTTTTGAGGCAGGGGATACTATTTTATTTTCCTCAAAAATTATTCCCGGCAATGATCTGGCTATTATGCGCCTGTATAATCGTTTTGTGGACAAAGGGGTGCAGCTTGTCACGGCACAAGACGCGCCCATTCATCTTTCAGGCCATCCTTATCGTGATGCTCTGGAACGTATTTATACATGGACGCGCCCCACCATTTCTTTACCTGTGCATGGGGAGCGGCGCCATTTGATAGCCCATGCAGACTATGCAACCCTATGGGGGGCTCAGCATGCTCTGGCACCCCGTAATGGAGAGGTCATTCGCCTCGCCCCCGTGGAAGGGGAACCACAAAAACTGGAACGTGTCGCCCATGGGCGCCTTTATCGTGATGGGAAGCTCTTACTCAAAAGAGAGGCGAAGACAGCCCATGAACGTTATAAACTTTCCGAGTCTGGTCATGTGAGCCTTGTTCTCCTGCTTGATGGGGAGGGTGATCTTGTAGAGGGGCCCCATATTCGCACCCATGGTTTGCCGGATAGTTTTTCCTGTGACCTGGATGACTTTGTCGAGGATATGGCTGACAGGCTTGAACAGGTTCTTGGACATATGAAAAAGGATATGCGTCTTGATCCGGACAGGGCAGAGCCGAAACTGGAACGTGCTGTCCGCCGTTTTTGTGAGACCCGCTGGGGGAAAAAACCCCTGGTTGATGCTTTTGTTATGCAGGTATAAAGGAGGAGATGATGATAACAGGACAGGAAAAGCCGGGAAGACTCCATCATATAGGCCATGCTGTTCCCTCTCTTGAGGAGGCCTGTGTTCTCTGGCGTGATTTTTTTGGAGCCAGAGAGATAACACAGCCCCGTATTTTGCCAGAGCATGGTGTGCGTGTTGCTTTTGTGTCTTTACCTAATGCAGAAATTGAACTTTTAGAACCTTATGGTTCGCAGTCTCCTCTCATACGTTTCTTAGAAAGAAACCCCCGTGGGGGTCAGCACCATGTGTGTTTTGAAGTGGAAGATCTTGAGGCTGTTCGCGATGATCTTCTTGCCAGAGGGGGGCAGCTGGCAGGTGCGCCGGAGCCACGCCCGGGGGCCCATGGTAAGCCAGTTTTGTTCTTTCATCCTAAAACCTGTGGTGGTATACTTGTGGAGCTTATGCAGGCCTAAGCAGGAAGAGGGCCAGAAGGCTTCATTTGTTTCACCTGTCCCTCTTTGATAAAAATATATCTGCTATACTGAAAGAATTCAGGGCAAAAGGTAACGTTGTAAAATACGTAGAAAAGGTGTGTTATGAAGATTTTAATGGTTTTGACTTCCCATGATAAACTGGGGGATACAGGTCAAAAAACAGGCTTTTGGATAGAAGAATTTGCTGCCCCTTATTATGCTTTTCTGGACGCAGGCGCCTCGATAACACTGACCTCTCCGAAAGGTGGTCAGCCACCTGTTGATCCCAAAAGCGCTTTGCCTGAGGCTCAGACACATGCCACAAAGCGCTATCATGCGGACAAACAGGCTCAGGAACAGCTTGCCGGGACAGTTCTTCTTTCTTCAGTTTCATCTCATGATTATGACGCTGTTTTTTATCCCGGCGGCCATGGTCCTTTGTGGGATCTGGTGAGTTCTCCTCATTCCATCTCCCTGATTGAAGATTTTTGGAAACATGGGAAACCTGTTTCTTTTGTATGTCATGCGCCGGCTGTTCTTGTAGATGTCAAAGGCGAAGGGGGAGAGCCTCTTGTCAAAGACCGCAGAGTAACAGGTTTTACCAATCTTGAGGAAGCTGCTGTTGGGCTTACTGATATTGTTCCCTTCCTGCTTGAAGATGCACTGAAAGCTAAAGGTGCTCTTTTCGAATCTGGCCCTGAATGGCAGCCTTACCCTTGTCAGGATGGTCTGTTGATCACCGGGCAAAACCCTGCGTCTTCAGAGGCTGTGGCCCGGGCTGTTATCAGTATGCTCAAAAGCTAAAGGGATCTGTTGTATTTTGTCGCGTGTGCGGCAGACAGTATAAGGGTGTGTATCAATAGGGTGTGGTGGCCCTCATTCTCCAGAGGCAGAGCCGTCACATCCTGAATAAAAAATGGCGTGATGTTCTTTTGTAACACTTTTAAGCCAGAACAGACAAATGTGAAGATTTTTCTTGATTTTGGTGTTTTAAGCCTTTAAAACAAAACCCTTCTTCTCCGCAATGAGGTTTTTAAACGGCCATTTTTTTTGCGCTGTCACATCACTTAATCTCTTTTTTCCTCCTTTAATAAATGTATTTTTTCCTGCCTGCGTGTTTTGTCCGTGGCCTTTAAGGATCTGGCATATTTCTTGAAATATAAGCTATTTAAGAGAATAGACTATGGAATTAGAAAACTTGGAGCGTATCCTTTTTCAGGATCTCAAAGACAAACCCCCTTCTGATCTCTTTACCCTGGCAGAGCAGGTGGGTATTGAAAACGCGAATAGTATGCGTAAGCAGGATATGATCTTTTCTATTCTCAAAAAACTTGCTGAACAGGGTGTTGAAGTTCATGGGAGTGGTGTTTTGGAGGTTTTGCAGGATGGTTTTGGGTTCCTGCGTTCTCCGGAAGCTAATTATCTTCCTGGCCCCGACGATATTTATGTGACACCCGGCCAAATCAAGAGCCTGGGTTTAAGAACAGGTGATACCGTTGAGGGAGAAATCCGTAGCCCCCGCCATGGGGAGCGTTATTTCGCCCTTGCCAGAGTGAGCCGTATTAATTTTGAAGATCCTCAAAAAACACGGCACAAAGTTCATTTTGATAACTTAACCCCTCTCTACCCTGAAGAACGCTTCACCATGGAAGTTGGTGATGCGAGTGCCAAAGACAGATCCGGGCGTATTATCGATATTGTTGTCCCCTTAGGCAAAGGTCAGAGAGCTTTGATCGTTGCCCCGCCACGGACGGGAAAAACTGTCCTTTTACAGAATATTGCCCATGCGATAGAAGCCAATCACCCTGAGTGTTTTGTCATTGTTCTCCTGATTGATGAGCGACCTGAAGAGGTCACCGACATGCAACGCTCTGTTAAGGGTGAGGTGATTTCTTCTACATTTGACGAGCCGGCGACACGTCATGTCCAGGTTGCAGAAATGGTGATTGAAAAGGCAAAACGTCTTGTAGAACATGGGCGTGATGTGGTTATTCTTCTGGATTCTATCACGCGGCTTGGCCGGGCGTATAATACAGTTGTTCCGTCTTCGGGTAAGGTGTTGACAGGGGGTGTTGATGCGAATGCGCTTCAACGTCCCAAACGGTTTTTTGGGGCTGCAAGAAATGTGGAGGATGGAGGTTCTCTTACGATTATTGCGACCTCTCTTGTGGATACGGGAAGCCGTATGGATGAGGTTATTTTTGAAGAATTTAAAGGGACAGGAAACTCTGAAATTGTTCTTGATCGTAAAGTGGCAGACAAACGTATTTTTCCTGCTATTGATATCACCAAATCAGGAACACGTAAGGAAGAACTTCTGATCCCCAAAGAGTATCTTCAAAAAGTCTATGTTTTACGGCGTATCATCAACCCTATGGGGACCATGGAAGCTATTGAATTTCTTATTTCTAAACTTAAAGAGAACAAGAGCAATAAAGATTTTTTCAATATGATGAATAATTAACTCTTGCAGGTTTTTCCTGGCATTTGACCCTGATCATAGTTGTGAAACAAATAAAGCATGAACCTCCCGCATTTTTGTGAAGAGCCCGTATGTTGTGAGATCTCCAACATCCTGCATGGGCTTAAATTTTATGGTGTATAAAAAACTTTAAACAAAAAAATCTGCTTTTAACATTGTTACAAGAGTAAAAAAGATAAATTCCCTATTGGTTTTTATTATTTTTTCATGTAGACGTAAGTATAGCTTTTTCTCTCACCTTTTACCCTGGTTTATGGAAAACTTTTTTATGAAGCTCTTTAAACTTTTTAGGCAACGGGATACGTCAACCGTGAGGACGCCGATGCGCCCTGTTATTTTCCAACAACAGGGCTGGACAACCAGATTTTTCCATGAGCGTCAGGTTTTTTACCGCAGCCACGGTCAGATTCGCTACATTACCCTCAGCCCGCGTCAGCAAATTTCAGGTCTTGTTATCCTCTCTTTGCTTCTCACATGGTCTGTTATATCTCTTGCTCAGATATGCTGGCGGACCTATGTTTCAGATGCAAAAATTTCTGAAGCCCGCAGTAAGGCTGAACAATATCAAATTTCTCTTTTGCAGGCGCGTGAATCAGAAACACAGGCAAAATATGATGCACAGCAGCAAAGTGAACGTTTTATAGAGGAAGCTTCTACTATAACCCGGCGGCTTGCCCTGTTGGAGGGACTTGTCCTTCGGGTTGCTGATCATCAGTCTTCTCTCTCAGCTTCTCACTTTCAGGATTTAAAGTCTCTTTTAACCCCTTCTGAAGAGGTGCAGAATGAAGATAATATATCAACATCCTCACCTTCATCTGACCCCTCAGCACATTTGGCTATGATTGTTGACCAGCAGGAAAAGGTTTTGGTGCTGGCAGAACAGGCTACAGAAAAAAAGATTCAAAAGACCTATGAAACCTTTGATATGATAGGCGTCAATATCCGTGATGCGGTCCCCCTTGGTTCCGGAGGTCCCTTTATCGATCTCAAAGCTGGCCTTGAGAAGAAACAAACAAAGGAAGAAACAAAGAGAAGCTTTTCTCAAAGAGTAGAAACCTTAAAAGAACGCCTTGAGCATGGAGATGTTTTTGATTCTGTCATGCAATCGGTCCCCTTAATGTCCCCTTTAAAAGGGAAATACCGCATAACAAGCCGTTACGGGGCCCGCCGTGATCCTTTTACAGGCAAGCCTGCCTTTCATGCAGGTATGGATTTTGGAAAAACATTACATAAAGATATTCTGGCAAGTGCGCCCGGAAAAATTGTCTTTGCAGGCTGGAAGAGTGGCTATGGGAAAATGATTGACATTGACCATGGGCACGGTTTCAAAACCCGCTATGGGCATCTTTCACGTATTCTTGTCAGGGTGGGGGAAAAGGTCACGCCCAGTCAAAAGATAGGCGTTATGGGATCTACAGGGCGAAGTAGTGGTCCTCATCTTCATTATGAAGTTTGGTTTAAGGGTCGTTCCTATAACCCCGCTAAGTTTGTGAAAGCAGGTGAATATGTTCAAGGCAAAGGAAAACAGGGGTGAAGACCCCATAGGGACAGATAAAAAACAGCCCGATCGGTCTTCCCGATCCTCAACCCCCTCCATTTTAGGCGAAGGGGCGAGTGTAACAGGCTCTCTTAAAGCCGCAGGTGATATTCAGATTGAAGGATATTTTGAGGGGGATATGGTAGCTTCTTCCCTCACTATTGGAGAAAAGGCTCAGGTCAAAGGGGAGATTCGTGCTGAGTCCATCCTCATTCATGGCAGTGTAAAGGGCAGTGTCTGGGGGCGCAATGTCCATCTTGCCTCGACGGCGCGTGTGGAAGGAGACGTTATTCACGCTGTGTTATCTGTAGAAAACAGTGCCCTTCTTCAGGGACATTGTCAGCGTGTGGAGGATCCTTTGAAACAGGACAGCTCTGTTTCACGTGCTTCTCTTAAAAAAGAAATGCCTGTCAAAACTGATTTTCAGTCTGCTCCGACCGGTAAAGTATAGTAGAAAGCACATCATTTTTCCTGTATGTCCGGGCTGTGTTTTTGGTGACAACAGAGGTTGTGAGCCTCAGAAATATTGATCTGTTTCCATATCAGGGGAAAGCAGACAGCCAGATTTTCCTTAAAACCAAACTTGTGCTATTTTTTGTCGTATTCCAACAGGGGCTATATGCCTCGCTCTGAAAGCAGGGGAGAAAGGGGTTCTATGCTGGTTCTTGTGCGTCATGGTCAAAGCCTCTGGAATTTAGAAAACCGTTTTACAGGCTGGGTTGATATTGATCTCAGTGAAGAAGGGGAGGATCAGGCCCGAAAGGCAGGCCGTCTTTTGCATGAGTCAGGCTTTCAGGCAGACCGTGCCTATACCTCTTATCTCAGGCGGGCTATACGAACTTTGTGGATGATTCTGGAGGAAACGGACAGATGTTATGTTCCCGTTGAGAAGGACTGGCGTCTTAATGAACGCCATTATGGTTCTCTGGCAGGTCTTAATAAGGCTGAGACGATAGAACGCTATGGAGAGGAACAGGTCCATATCTGGCGTCGTTCCTATGAGACCAACCCCCCCGCTCTTGAGGCAGACGATCCCTCCCACCCCCGTTTTGATGATCGTTATGCACTACTTCCGGAAGAGTTTTTGCCTGCTTCAGAATCTCTTGCCATGACATACAGACGGGCTGTGCCCTATTTTCAGAGCATGCTTGAACCTTTTTTATGTGATGGGAAGAACCTGCTTGTCGTGGCGCATGGAAATTCTCTGCGTGCTCTTGTCAAATATTTATTTCGTCTTGCAGATGATGCTATAACGCAGATTGAAATTCCCACAGGCAACCCTCTTGTGCTGGATTTTGAACCCGGATCTGTCACCCCCGTCTCGGCAGGGTATCTGGATGAATCCCGCGCGGAATCTCTCCCTTCATGATGAGGTCAGTGTGAGGGGCATATGTGTCTTTCTTAAGAATTGAGGGGACCTGGGGGTAAGGAATGGCAGACGAGAAGAGTGTGTTTATGCGTGAGGCTCTGGACCTGGCCCGCCTGTCTCTCGGCACGGTCGCACCTAATCCCGCGGTGGGGTGTGTTCTTGTTCGTGACCATCATGTCATCGCCCGGGGAAGAACCGCCCCCGGTGGGCGCCCCCATGCGGAAACAGAAGCTCTCAAACACGCAGGGACAGAGGCACGGGGTGCTGTTGCTTATGTAAGCCTTGAGCCCTGTGTTCATTATGGGCAAACACCTCCCTGTACAGAAGCCCTTATTAAAGCCGGGATTAAAGGAGTTGTTGTGGCCTGTCAGGACCCGGATCCACGTGTGAGGGGGCGGGGTTTGGAACGTTTACAACAGGCTGGCCTTTCTGTCTCTTCCGGCGTGTATGAAGATGAAGCACGTGAGGTTAATATTGGTTTCTTCACCCTCATTGAAAAAGGCCGTCCTTATCTTGCGGAAGATGTTTGTGCATCTTCCTATGATTGTGATCTTGAAGTTTTTGAGGATGTAGGACCAGCGACAAACTGGGCTTTTTTTCTCTCTCAGCTCGGGGAAAAGGGGGTGACACGTGTTCGTGTGGCTCCGGGGGGGGGCTTGTCCCGGCTTTTGGAGCATCAGGGTCTTTTGGACCACAGGATTTAAGCCGGGGTTTTTGCAGACTCTTCTAAAGCCTTTTTTTGAAGAGAAAAAAGTTCTTCTATCCCCTCAGTGGCAAGACGTGTCAGGACAGAAAAATCATCTGGCTGGATGAGTTTGCCTTCTGATGTGGCCTGGATGTCAACAAATCCTCCCGAAGCTGTCATGGTGAAATTGGCGTCTGCTGTGGCCTGGCTGTCCTCTTCATAATCAAGATCAAGGCAGGGAGTACCCCTGACCATGCCACAGGAGATGGCGGCCACCTGCTCTATAACAGGATCATGGTTGATCAGGCCTTCCTCAACAAGAAAATGACAGGCAAGCTTTAACGCAACCCACCCCCCTGTAACAGCAGCAGTTCGGGTACCACCATCAGCTTGCAGGACATCACAGTCAAGGATGATCTGACGTTCACCCAGCTTGTGTAAATCAAGGGCTGCCCTAAGAGAACGCCCGATAAATCTTTGAATTTCTAAACTGCGTCCGGAAGGTTTTCCACGCATGGAATCACGTGCATTACGGCTGAGTGTTGCGCGGGGGAGCATGCCATATTCAGCTGTAAGCCAGCCAGCACGTGCCCCGCGCCGCCATATGGGAAGTTTTTCTTCTACACTTGCCGTACACAGGACATGTGTGTCCCCAAAGCGTACCAGGCAGGAGCCTTCTGCATATTTTGAAGCGTTGAGTGTAAAGCTCACGGGCCGTAAAGTGTTAAAGGATCGTCCATCATGACGCATAAAAAAACCTCTTATTTTTCTCTCTGTGACTCCAAAAACTCTGAAGGAGAGGGCATGTATATTCAGCACAGTTCCTTTTGAAAGTGAACTGTTTTTTCTACAAAATTTTCCCGGAATGTTTTTTTAAGACAAAAAAGGCTATAAAGGGTAGATAGGTCTCAAGAAAACTTGTCAAAGACATCCCCCTTGAACCCGGGGCTTTGAAAGCTTAGGTAAGGGAAACACCCGGCACGATGTTCCGCCTCCGTTTGTATGAAAAATCATGACATAAACCTATGAAGCCAGTTCTTTCTGAAACACAAAGTCTCTCTGTACAGGATCTTGATGAACGCGCGCGCTCGATTTTTCGCAGACTTGTTGAAAACTATTTGAAAACAGGAGAGGCACAGGGATCACACGCCCTTTCACAATGTCATGATATTGACCTCTCGCCAGCGTCTGTACGTACCAGCATGGCCCATCTCACAGAGCTTGGCCTCCTTAAGGCGGCACATGTCTCTGCGGGGCGTGCCCCAACGCATACAGGCCTGCGTTTGTTTATTGATGGGTTTCTGGAACTGGGTGATCTTGACGATCAGGAACGTGCAAATATTGAGCACCGTCTTCACAGCACAGGCCGTGATATGGAAGAGACGATGATTGAGGCCTCAGATCTCCTTTCGGGACTGGCCAGGGGGGCAGGCCTTGTTCTGGCACCAGAGCATGAGGAAAATTTCCTGCATCATATTGAGTTCGTCTCCCTTGATACGAAGCGTGCTCTTGCTGTTGTCGTTTATGAAGATGGCTCTGTTGAAAACAGGATCATAGCCCTGCCCTCTGGTTTTTCTGCACCTGCTCTGATTGAGGCTGGTCATTATCTTTCACACCATCTGTGTGGGCGTCCTTTTGAGAAAGCCCGTCAGGACCTTTTGGAGACTGTAGAGAGGGATCAAAGCCTTGTTGATGCCTGCGCGCGGGAGTTTATTGAGCAGGGGCTTGCTGAATGGGGAGGTGGGGAAAAACGTACACTGATTGTTCGGGGGCGCTCTCACCTTCTTTCCGAAGACAACCAGAAGGGTATGGAGCGTATCCGCCAGCTTTTGGACGATATTGAACGCAAGGAAGATATTGTTCGTCTTCTGGATAAAGCCAGCGCTGCGGACTCGGTCACAATTTTTATCGGTTCTGAAACTTCCCTCTTTTCTCTCTCAGGTTCAAGCCTTATTGTGGCCCCCTATTCTAACCATGATCGTAAAATTGTTGGGGCCATTGGCCTTATTGGTCCAACACATCTGAATTATGCACGTATTGTTCCTGTTGTGGATTATACAGCGCGTCTTATGGGACGCATTCTTGACGAGGATAAATTATGACATCTGATACAAAAAAAACAAAACACGACCTTAAGGATAAGGCTCATAAACCTCACCCTGAGCCGGAGCATACAAAGGCAGGGCCGGATGAGGAGAAGCCCCCTCACCCCGGTGAAGGGGAGAGAGAAGAGCTGCATCATGGAGATGATGATCCGGTGTCCGGAAATTCCCATGAGGACGGGGATGATGAAAATGCTGTGGTGCAGGCTCAGCTAGAAGATATGAAAGATAAAATGCTCCGCGCCCTTGCAGAGAGTGAAAATGTCAAACGACGTTCTATTGAGCAGGTCAATACAGCACGTCTTTATGCTCTTGAAGGATTTGCACGCGATCTTTTGGATATTGCAGATAATCTTGATCGTGCGCTTGAGGCCCACCATCAGGATCAGGGTATAAAAGAAGAGGCAGACAAAGAACAAAAAGACAATAAAGATTCTGCCTTTTTTGAAGGAGTTGTGATGACGCGGAAGGCTCTAACCTCTGTTTTTGAACGCCATGGGGTTAAGGAAGAACGCCCGCTCCATAAAGCTTTTGATCCCCATCGCCATCAGGCAATTGCGCATTTGCCATCACAGACTCCTGCAGGGCATATCGCCGACGTGATGCAGGCGGGCTATTATCTTAAAGATCGTGTTTTAAGGGCTGCTATGGTGGTGGTCTCAACCGGGGAGAAGGGTGAGGAAACTGAGGACAATACCAAAGACAATGAAGATAAAGCAGACAGGGAAGCATAACAAAATCTTCCCTGACATAAGACCTGACATAAGAAATGAGCACTCCATGGGACGGGGGAGGGCCTTGCTATTCCGGGTGCTGTCAGTTTTCCTGACCTGCATGCTTTTACGTATGAAAAGGCAAGACCAAAAACACAAAAACAGATCTTAAAAGAATGCAGCAGAGCACTATTTTATGTGTGTTGAAGAAATATAATTACATCAAAATTGACAACGGGTTTTTTTTAAGCCCCTGTGGCTTTTCTGTTTGAGGATTTTCAAAGGGTTTCACCAAAGCATTTTTGTTCTAAAGCTATAATGGCTCTGTGCCTTCGCTGAGGAGTGACAGGAATTGGTGATAAACAAAAACTTTGTGTCGGTCTCTCCCTGTTATCTCGCGCACAATACCAAGATCTTCTAGAACTTTTAAACTTCTCAAGACCGTGGGTAAGGTCATAAGATAATTATTCTTAATCTTGTTTGTCATTGAAACAGGTTGTTTTTGTAGATGGGTATGAAGTGTTAAAATCGCAGATGTAGACTTGCCTGATTTTATTATCTTATTTCTATCTTCTTCAAATAAAGAGAAGATTTTCTGGGCAGTTTTCGTTGCTTGTTCTGCTGTTTCAATGACACCTTTTAAAAAAAACTCTATCCATGATTCCCAATCACCCCTTGTTCGGACAGATTGTAGAAGGTCATAATAAATTTGTCTGTTTGACTTTAAGTACAAGCTTAAATAGAGAAGGGGTTCTTTTAAAATACCTTCATGGCACAGTATAAATGTAATGAGAAGACGCCCTAAGCGTCCATTGCCATCTAAAAATGGGTGAAGGGTTTCAAACTGAACATGTACAAGTGCAGCTTTAATAAGAGCAGGGTATTGAACGGTCTTATCATGTAAGAATTTTTCAAAATCATCTAAGAGATCCAACAAGTTTTGTGGGGGAGGGGGCACAAAAATGGCCTTTCTTGGTGAGGGCCCACCGATCCAGTTTTGAGTGGTCCGAAATTCTCCGGGTTGTTTCTGTCCTCCCCGAGTATTATTCATGAGTTTTTGATGAATTTCTCTTATGAGTCTCAGAGAAAGAGGAATTTCTTTAATTCTTTCAAGGCCATAATTCATAGCCTCCACATAGCAAAAAACTTCTGTCACATCATCAATGGGAGCAAAAGGTTTTTCTTCAGATTCAAAGAGCAACAGGTCTGATAAAGAGGACTGAGTACCTTCAATTTGCGAGGATAAAACGGCTTCTTTCTTAAGGTACATGGAAAGAAACAGGGAGGCATCAGGCAGAATCGTCCTTATGCCATCCAAACGACCAAGGGCAACGCCTGCCTTCTCCACAAGAGGATAAAGAGTTGTCATATCGAGAGGTGGGGAAGGGGGCAAAGCCTGAGGTAGATAAGCATCATATATTTCGCCTGCTACAGCAGAGCCTTTTACAAATTTTCCTACACGTTGTTGTTTGTTCATGATTCTCTCAAGTAAAATTTGCAGGCGTTTTTTTTAGTTAAGCTTGCTTAACTAACACAAATGAAAGTTACAAGCTAGATGACTGACAAAATCTGATGTTTTTGTTAGCTAGCATCTTTGAGTGGTATACCCTGACACGTCTTTCAGGACAAAAATGTTCACTTTCCAATGCAGAACTGGGAGAAGACCCTGTCCAGTATGTCCTCAACACCGACATGACCTATCAGTTCTTCAAGGGCACGCAAGGCCAGACGGACATCTTCCCCCGCAAGTTCCGGGGCCTGCATGAGAACATGTCTAGCCCGTTCCAGAGCACTATGGGCCCGTTTGATAGCTTCTGCATGACGCAGACGCGTCAGGCCCGGCTGTTCACTAAGAGCAAAGCGTGCCTGAACAGTTTTCCCGAGTACATCTTCAAACTCTTCCATACCCTCCCCTGTCAGGGCCGAGAGAGAGAGGCAGTGTATATCTTTCCTTAAATTTTTGAGCTTTTGGTGAGGATTCTGCTCCCATTCCTGATCGCTTTTATTGAGAAGGAGGATATCCCCCTCCTGCAGATGCCGGAGCACATCAGTTTCCAGACAGGTCCCATCCACAAGAGCTAAACGTATGTCCGCCGCCTCAGCATGATGAAGGGCACGGCGTATGCCTTCTTTTTCTATAAGCTCCTCACTTTCACGCAGGCCGGCTGTATCAGCAAGAAGCACCAGAATTCCCTGCACGACAAGGCGCACCTCAATAACATCACGTGTTGTGCCGGGCATGGGACTTACCAGAGCGGCCTCTCTCCGGGTCAGAGCATTTAAAAGCGTTGACTTTCCGGCATTAGGTGCCCCTATAAGGGTCACGCGTATACCGTCACGAAGGCTGCGCCCCCTTTTCCCCTCCTCAAGATGTTTTTGCATGTCTTCAAGAAGGTGAAGCAAAATGGGTCGGGCCCTGTCATGGAGGTTGTGAGGAATATCCTCTTCATCAGGAAAGTCCAGAGAAGATTCTAGAGAGACAAGGCAGGTCTTCAAAGCTTCACGCCAGTCCTGATAGACCGTGCTTAAGGCCCCTTCCATCTGCCGGACAGCCTGACGACGCTGGGCTTCAGTTTCTGCTTCAATCAGGTCGGCTAACCCTTCTGCCTGCAAGAGATCAAGCTTACCATTTTCATAAGCACGGCGGGTAAATTCTCCGGGAAAAGCCTGACGTGCCCCAAGGGTCTGGCAGGCTCTGGCCAGAGCTGTGATAAGGGCAGGACTTCCATGCGTATGGATTTCAGCAACATCTTCTCCCGTAAAACTTGCAGGGCCGGGAAACCAGAGCACAAGAGCCTGATCCAGCACATCCCCTCCTTCCGGGTCCACAATTTGCCTTAAGACAGCTTTTCTGGGAGCAGGGGTAGGCTTTTGGCTAAGTGTTGCCAGGATCTCTCCTGCTAAAAGCCCGCTGATGCGGAAAACTGCCACACCGGCCTGACCCGCCCCGGAGGCAAGCGCATAAATGGTTTCACGCACAGTTTTTATCCTCTTAAAACTCTAAAAATTCCTGCAACAGGAAGGATCGTATCCGGTTTTGTGCCCCTGACAGGTTTGGTGGGTGTATAGCACGCTTTCAGGATAGGGGTCACTCTGGAGTGAAGGACTATCATATTTATCTTACACCTGGACAGGCAAAGTCTGAAGAGACATCAGGAGGGCGTCATATTCCTCTTTCATGGCGCGCCAGTCATATGAACAGGGTTTGAGGCGTGCTTTGATAACGCGCTCCATACGGTCTTTGCGGGGCCCGGAAGGTGAAGGGGCTGCACAGGCCACCTCTTCCATCTCCTTCAACACCCCGGACGCATGAAGAACGATATCACACCCTGCTGTGAAGGCCCGATCGGTTCGGTCTTTAAGGCAGCCTTTTAAAGCTTTCATCATAATGTCATCTGTCATAATCAGATTGTCAAAGCCTATAAAACCCCGCAGAACTTCCCTGAATATTTTTTGTGACAGGGTCGCTGGTGCATCAGGATCAAAAGCTTCATAAATCATATGCGCCGTCATGGCCATAGGGGCTGTCTTCAAAGCTTTAAAAGGTAAAAAGTCCGTGGTTTCCAGCACATGGCTGTCTTCCCGCACACAGGGGAGCGCCTGATGGCTGTCCACTCTGGCACGTCCATGTCCTGGCATATGCTTGATAACAGATAAAACACCTCCATCCCGCAGGCCTTTTAAGGATTCACCACCAAGACTGATAATCGTGTCTACATCCTCACCAAAGGCACGATCCCCGATGACAGGGTCCGCCCCTGAGACGGGTCTGTCGAGAACAGGCGCGCATGTCACCTCAAAACCTGCTTTATGAAGTTCATACCCCATAAGGGCTGCATTGAGATAGCACAGTCTTTTTGCCTGTTCAGCATTGTAGTGATAAATTTGCCCGAAGGTATGGGCCGGCGGATAAGAGGTCCAGAAGGGGGGCTTTACGCGCTGGACCCGTCCCCCTTCCTGATCCACAAAGAGAAGGGCTTCCCCTTCAGAAGCTTCTTTAAACTCCTCAATAAGGCGTGCCAGCTGATGAGGTGTTTCAAGATTACGTGCAAAAAGGATCACGCCGAAAGGCCTGACTTCTTTGAAAAAATCACGTTCCCGCGGTGTGAGCGACAAGCCGGAACAGCCAAAAATAACGGGACAGGTGTTCATGAAGCCTCCTTTGATGAAGCGTGAGGTAAAAACGTGAACATGTCCTTCATTTTCCTGTGGATCTCAGAAGGCGTGGGCGTTCACACGGCTATCTTTTACGAGTTTGGCTTCGAAAAAACTATTTTTGCACACCTCACAAACTGGCTGCCATGCCTCATGGGAAAAGAGCTGAAAGCCTGATAAGAAAGAAGAAGGGGTATTGAGCCCTCTTTTTCTTCATCTCCGCCGGCTCACATGCCTCTTTGATGCCTTCCCTGTTACTTTCGGGTGATAAGACAATTTCGTCCCTTTTTTTTGAGGGAGGAGCAGGCTTGTTGTGCTGCCTGACGATCAGGATAGCCTGCAATGCGCAAGCGATAAAAAACACCTTTCTGGCCAAGGTCAGCGCGCAGGATACTGGCCTGCTTTCCTTTCAGAATACCAGCATGTGTTTTTGTGAGAGTTTTCCAGTCAGCTTCTGCTGCGGATTTGGAACGGTGAGCTGCCACCTGAACCAGCCATGAACCTGATTCGGTTTTGGTCGCCTGTTTTGCAGGAAGGGGCTTAGCAGGTTTGGACACAACAGGCTTTTTAACCTGAGCCTGTTGAGGCTGTACGGTCTCAGGGGGTGTTTTGGGTTCAGCTTTTGGGGTTTCCTTAAGCTTTGAAGGTTTTTGGGGTGGTGTTTTGCTTTCAGCGCTTTCAGGTGTATTCTTTGGCGTGATTTGGACAGTTTGACGCGGTTTTTCAAGAGGTTGTTCAGGGGAAGGTGAAGGGGCTGCCTTTGCTTCTTTTGGTTCCCCGTCCCACATGTCATAAACAGTTTTGTCTGTCTCTGCGGTGTCAGAAGATGAAGGCGCCCGGGGAGCAGTTTTATAAGGTTTCTGGTCGGCAAGAAGACGTGGTGGTGTGTCCCCGCTTCGTTCCCGTGTTCCTTGTCTGTATGTAAACCAGATAAGGACAGAGAAAAGGAGCAAAACTAAGGATGCAATTGCTAAAAGCAGGGGGCCGCGGCCCTTACCTTCTGTACGTGCATCGAAAGATTCTTCAGGTTCAGGGGGAGGCGTATACGCACCTTTTTGGTCCATGTTCATGACAGTTTACTCCTTTACTGACGCCTATATCATATACAGGCCTGGACTTCAAAACGAGTCTCTCTTTAAAATATTTTTTATCATCTGACAAAAATATGCAGAATGAGGTCCCGATAAGTCTTGTTGTCGTTGTGTAGTATTTTTGTGCTCTATGGAAAGTGTGAGGCTCTGTGATCTGATGTGGAAATTTCAAAAAACTTCCGTGCTTTCAGGAGATCATCAGGACTATCAACCCCTTCCGGGATGTGGTCAGTAATGGCCAGATCAAGGCGGAAGCCTGCTTCAAGGGCCCGCAACTGCTCTAAGCGTTCACATTGTTCCAAAGGTGATGGTGGTAAATGACAGAATTTTTCTAAAATGTGCCGGCGATACGCATAAACCCCTATATGGTGGTAAAAAACATCTCCCCCCCAGGGAACAGGGGCACGGGTGAAATAAAGCGCCCGCCCTCTTTGTGCCCCCTGCTGTACAGACAGGACCACTTTGACCACATGCTCACTGGTATAAGCTTTTGTATCTTTTTGTGGGGCGGCAAGGCTTGCTATATCCACGTGATCTTCCTCTTCAAGAACGGCCATCACCTGTTTTAAATCATCAGGGCGCAGGGTTGGCATATCGCCCTGAACATTGACAATCACATCATAGGTCTTTTGAGGGTCGAAGGCCTGCACAGCGGCATAAACACGGTCTGATCCCGAAGGGAGTTCAGGATCTGTTAAGAGGGCCTGACCCCCTTCACCTTCCACCACGTCAAGAATCTCCCTGTCGCCTGCCGCGACAAGGACAGGACCTAAATCAGCTGCACACACATGGTCCCAGACACGTAGGATCATGGCTCTGCCGCCTAAGTCTGCCAAAGGTTTGCCCGGCAGACGTGAGGCCTGCATACGGGCTGGTATCACGAAGAGAGGTTTCATAAGGTCCCTTTATTTTTCAAAAGATACACAGTATAGGGGGTTATGTGCCCCCGGGGAAGGGCACATTGCAAACACAAAATTTTCCTGAATATCATAAGGAATTTTTCTGTTTTTGTATCTTAAACTTTATGCTCCCCATAGTTTTTTTTCAGGACTTGCACCCTGCTTCACTTCATGCAACAAAGATAAAAATCCATGGTTTGGGATAGAGGATGATGAAAAGTTTAACGGGTAACAAAATTGCAGCGGCCGTTCTGTCCACGGCTCTCGTTTTTTTTGGACTGAAAGAGCTCAGTAAGGTCGTCTATACACCCCACAAACCTAAAGACTATGCTTATGCTGTTGATATCCCTGATGTGGGCGGAGCAGTTCAGAATGAAGAACAGAAAGGTCCCGTTGACTTTGGCCTTCTCCTGGCTTCTGCCAGTGCAGAAGAGGGGGCTAAAGTCGCTAAAAAATGTGCATCATGCCATAGTTTTGAAAAAGGTGGTCCTGTGCTGACAGGTCCTGATCTCTGGGGTATTCTTGGGCGTGCATCTGCCTCTTATCCAGGCTTTAAATACTCCAAAGTCATGCAGGAGTATGGCAAGGCCTGGGATTATCAGAATCTCTATGATTTTTTAGCCAATCCCCGCAAATATATGAAGGGGACGGCGATGAGCTTTGCAGGGCTTAAAAAACAGAAAGATCGCATAGCCCTTCTGGCATATTTACGTCAGCAAAGTGATACACCCCCTCCTTTGCCACAACCTCTTGCTCCGGCAGAAAGTGCCCCACAACAGGATACACAGGGTGTAGAACCCCCCGCTGTGGATTCATCTGAGAGCACGCCTGAAGGAAACGGCCAGGCTGAAAAGACCGGGGGAGAGCAGGAAAAACCTCTGGAAAAGGGCCGGGAAGGGCCAGAGGACGGCACCGTATCTGGTGATAAGAACCCCGACTAATTTTTCTCTCAGATATCCTTTTTTGAAGCTTACCTCTTAAAGCTTTTAAAAAGTGTGGGCTCTTCGGTGCCTTGTAAAAAAATATTTTTTCTGCAGAAAGACGTGGAAAAAGCTTTTTTATCTTCTTCTGCTCCAGAACAGATGGTTAAGATTTTGTGGGGAAAGCGCCAACACCGGTCTTGCTTCCTCAAAAAATGTCCTCTATAGACAGGTTTTCAGGATGCATGGAAAGGGGGGCTCTCCTTTCGTGCCTGATGGGAACTGGGTGAGGGTGATCTGGATTTTGGCTTTCACACAGGCTTTTTTTTGTTACCCCGGGGTATATGCTTTGATAGCTGACCCGGGCTCTGGCAGGCTTTTCAGGAAAAGCTCCTTTAAAGGGCGGAGTAGCTCAGCTGGTTAGAGCAGCGGAATCATAATCCGCGTGTCGGGGGTTCAAGTCCCTCCTCCGCTACCATCCTTTTTTTCTTCTTTTTGACTTTGCCAGTTGAGAGTACAAAAAAACTCTTCATACTTAAAAAGAAAAGCCTGTTCCTGTCCTGATGAGGGTCAGGCGTATGTGCATGAAAAAATACCTGCTGTAAAAAACATACTTTTTTACTTGTTTTTAGAGGGCAATGAGAGTTTACTCATTATAATCACATCTCTTTTTTCCTATATTTGGCTCATAGGATCTTATGCATATGGTTTTCAAAGACAAACCTCTAAAAATATGTTTGAGACAAGGTTTTTTGAAGAAAAAACACCCTGATTTCGGGACTATACTTTGGTTTTGGGCACCCCCAAAGCTTAAAAATTCCGCTAAAATAAACATTTTTCAAATTTTCTTAAATCCTGTAAAAGGAAGGCAGCATGATTGGTCTCCTGATCGTAACACATGGCAATTTGTGTAAAGAATTGCTTTTAGCTGCAGAGCATGTTGTAGGTCCTCAGGCCCATCTTCGTGCTTTGAGTATTGAGGCTGATGATGATATGGAAGAAAGGCGAGAGGATATTAAAAAAGCTGTTCAGGAGTTAGATCAGGGTAAAGGTGTTATTATTCTCACAGATATGCTGGGCGGGACGCCCTCTAATCTGGCTCTTCCGCTTCTTGAGGAAGGGCGTGTTGAAGTTCTTGCAGGCGTCAACCTCCCTATGTTAATCAAGCTGGCAGAGATGAGACGTACCTCCGGTCTTGACGAGGTTGTGCGCGGAGGATGTGAGGCAGGACGAAAATATATCACCATTGCTTCTGAAGTGATGTCGTCTCTTAAAGGGTGAGGGCCCCCATGATTGCTGAAGATGTTCTCATTCTCAGAAACAAACGCGGCCTGCATGCGCGGGCTTCTGCAAAATTTACAGCAGAGGTTACAAAATATGATGCCCGTGTTTTTGTCACACGTTGTGGTGAGACGGTACGTGCTGATTCTATTATGGAACTTTTGACATTGTGTGCTTCTCAGGGTTCTCAGCTTCATATACGTGCAGAGGGGCGTGAGGCTCATAAAAGCCTTGAGGCTTTAAGAGACCTGATCAATAACCGTTTTGGCGAGGAAGAATAGGCCTGGAAGGTGAGGGTCCGTACAGCCAAATCTTTGAAGGCAGGGCTCCATAAGATTAAAGGGTCCTGTGAAAGCAGAACGAACAGGTTAAAATACATCTCATGAAAACCAGTCTGGTAAGGGATAGACGATGTCCTGTGATGAACACATAAACCTTGCCCCGGAGGCTGTCTTGGTTGTTGGGGCTGGTCTTGCAGGTCTTTTTGCAGCTCTTGAGCTGGCTCCACGCCCGGTTTATATTCTGGCCCCCGGTTCTCAAAAGGGCAGATATATTTCACATCCGGTGCGCTCTGGCAAAGACAGTTTTGGTTTTGAAAATCCGGATGGTGACAGGCCTGAAAATATGATGCCAGACGGGAGCTCTGGCACAGCCAGTGCCTGGGCGCAGGGTGGGGTTGCAGCGGCCCTTGGACCTGAGGATAGCCCTGAACTGCACGCTCAGGATACGTTAAGGGCCGGTGCTGGTTTATGTTTCCCTGCTGCTGTCGACATTTTAACGCAGGAGGCTCCACAGCGTCTTGAAGACCTTAAGCGTCTGGGTGTACCTTTTGACGGTGATGGGGAAGACTGGCAGCTTAGTCTGGAGGCAGCACACAGCCATGCCCGTATAGCACGGGTTGGTGGAGATTTGGCTGGGCTGGCCATTATGGACACGCTTTTAAAAAGGGCTCGTCTGGCCCCACATATTCAGCCTCTTTTGGGCTGGCGTGCTCAGGCTTTATCTCTCCATCATGATGGTTCCATAGGGGGTGTTCAGGCCATAGACGGGCATGGGGCTGTGATGTCCGTTCGGGCGCAGACGGTTGTTTTGGCGACAGGGGGCATTGGGGGGCTTTATGCGGTGACGACCAATCCCCGTACCGCGCTTGGCGAAGGTTTGGCCATAGCGGCTCTCGCAGGGGCTCTTTGTGTTGATCTGCCCTTTGTACAGTTTCACCCAACGGCTTTTGAGGGCTGTGGCGATCCTGCTCCGTTAGCGACAGAGGCTTTGCGCGGGGCCGGGGCCTTGCTTGTCAATGCTGATGGGCGACGGTTTATGCCGGACTATGACGGGCGTGCTGAACTTGCCCCGCGGGATTGTGTCGCGCGTGCTGTTGCCTCTGAAAAACAGGCCGGGCGGGGGGCGTATCTGGATGGGCGGATCCGTCCCGGGCCAGATTTTCCTGAAGAGTTTCCAACCGTCTTTAAAGCGGCCCGCAGAGCTGGTTTTGACCCACGTACAGATCTTATTCCCATTGCCCCGGCGGCCCATTATCATATGGGGGGCATTGCAACAGATCTCTGGGGGCGAACATCTGTTGCCGGTCTTTGGGCTTTGGGGGAATGCGCCTGCACAGGTTTGCACGGGGCGAACAGGCTGGCTTCCAATTCTCTGAGTGAAGCTCTGGTCTTTTCTTACCGTGCGGCCCAGGCCATCAAAAGAACCCCCCCTCCACAAAAAATATCGGTTGCTCCTGTTCCGGCTCCTTTCCCTGTCAGTTTGGGGCCAGAGGCTATGGAGATTTTACGGGGGGCTATGATGGAAAAAGCAGGTGTTGTACGTGATCAGCACAGCCTTGAGGCAGGTCTTAAGACCCTTGACGGGCTGGAGCGGGAGCATGGTCCTGCTCTGGCCCTGACAAGTGCCCGCCTTGTGCTGATGGCAGCTCTTGGGCGCCGGGAAAGTCGGGGTGCACACTGGCGCCGGGACTATCCTGATGAGAACATACCGGAGCGGATTTTTTATCGCCTCGAAAACGGGAGAGATCTGAAGCAGGTAACACAGAAAAGCTTTCCGCATTCTGTCTGTATATCATAACAGGAGGTTATGATTTTTTGCGGCCCGGCTCTTAAGGGTATTTGGGGGCTGTGAAGACCGGGAGATTTTTTCACGTCTTCATGTTGAAACAGAATCAACCAAGACGCCGGAGACTGAATACAGATCAGACAGGCTTAAGCGCCGGTCTTTTGCTCAGAAAAAATCTTTTTATCAAAAAGAAAAAGAAAGAAGAGGAAAGCGGCCCCAAGGCTGATGGCGGCATCCGCTATATTAAAGACCCAGGGAAACCAGAGACCTGAAAAATCCAGAAAATCTACAACAGCCCCAAAACGCAGACGATCAATCACATTGCCCAAAGCACCGCCAGTCACAAGCCCTAACACTAAAGCGAGTTTCATATGGGGTGTTCGTGCCATCCATACACCTAAAAAACCTGTGACGAGAAGGGCAAAAAGGCTGAGCAAAGCGCGCCCCACCCAGCTATCTGCCTGCAACAGGCCAAAACTTACCCCATAATTCCACACCATGGTCAGATCAAAAAATGGTGTCAGCTCAATTTTCATCCGCTCATCCAGCCTGATATGCTCAAGAATCCAGAATTTAGAGGCCTGATCAGCCAGAATAATGATGAGAGCAAGCGTGAGCCCCCACCAGAAAGGACGCCGGAAGAAAGAAGGGGGCTTTGTTTTCTTATGCTTGTCGGAGATTTCAGGTTTGCCGGGTGTTTGAGGTTTGCCGGATATTTGAGGTTTGGGTGTCCCTGACTCCGTCTTTTGTGCAGATATAGTTTCTTCAGCCATGGTGTGACTCCCAAAAGCGTACAGCATCAGCATCCCGCAGAGAAAGGTCAGGATAGTCCGGGTCCTTCCCAACTTCTGGTAAAATACGCCAGGAACGGGCACATTTGTGGCCTTCAGCCTGTTTGACAATCACGGCAAGGCCCGGCGCATCCTCCAGACGAAACGCCTCTGACGGACCCTCTTGCTCAAAAAGGGAGGCCTGGCTTGTAATACATAAAGCTGCTAAATCTTCCTGACCTAAAGCTTCAGTATAGGTGGGATCCGTCACATAAATATCAGGGGCTGCTTCAAGGGAGGAGCCTATATCTCCTGTACGCCGTGCCTCTTCCAGAGCACCGGTTACCACACGTCGCAGGCGACGTAACACCGACCAGCGTTCCCCCAGAGCCTCATCATGCCATGTCTCAGGTGTTTTCGGGAAAAGGCGGTGATGAACAGAATCCTCAGACGACGGAAAACGTGTCAGCCATGCTTCTTCCATTGTGAAACAAAGAACAGGGGCGAGCCAGGAGGTCAGGTGTTCAAAAACAAGATCCATGACTGTCCGACAGGCACGTCGTTGTTCAGAGTCTGGCCTGTCGCAATAGAGGGTATCTTTGCGGACATCAAAGTAAAAGGCAGACAAGTCCGCACCACAAAAATGTATAAGAGCACTGTAAAGACGGCGGAAATCACAGGCCTGATACGCCCTGCGGGTGATCTGGTCCAGCTCACTCAGACGATGAAGTATCCAGCGCTCTAAAGCTGGCATGCGTTCAAAAGGAAGGCGCTCTTCCTCTGTAAAGCCGTGAAGCCCCCCTAAGAGATAGCGCAAAGTATTGCGTAGTTTACGATAGGTCTCAAGCTGGGCTTTGATAATCTCAGGTCCAAGACGCAGATCGTCTGTATAATCAGAAGATGCCGTCCATATGCGTAAAATCTCTGCCCCATACTGACGGATAATATCTTCAGGCCGTATGGCATTGTTGAGAGATTTTCCCATTTTCCGCCCATATTCATCCACCACAAAACCATGGGTTAAAACAGCTTTATAGGGGGCCTTACCCCGTGTGCCACATGCTTCCAGTAAAGAAGACTGAAACCAGCCACGGTGTTGATCTGAGCCTTCCAGATACAAATCAGCGGGCCAGCCAAGCTCTTCACGCTCCTCCAGAACAAAAGCATGGGTTGCCCCTGAATCAAACCAGACATCCAGAATATCCTGAACAGGCTCCCAGTCTTCAGATGTATAGTCCGGGCCCAGAAAATCTTCTGCAGGACTTTCAAACCAGGCATCAGCCCCTTTCTCTTTCACCGCTTTAATGATGCGTGCATCCACGTCAGGATCCCGGAGGGGTTCTCCCGTTCTCTTATGAACAAAAAGGGTCAGAGGTACGCCCCAGGACCGCTGGCGTGACAAAAGCCAGTCAGGTCTGTCTTCCACCATAGAGCGTATGCGGTTTTCACTGCGTGCCGGGATCCAGTTTGTTGTTGTGATGGCCTCCAGAGCTTTCTCTCTCAGCCCGTTTTTATCCAGAGACAAAAACCATTGCGGTGTGTTGCGGAAAATAACGGGAGCTTTAGAACGCCAGGAATGTGGATAACTATGTTTCAGGCGCCCACGTGCGAGAAGCCTGCCTCTTTGGATGAGAGCGTCCATAACAGCTTTGCTGGCACCCCCGTCCTGACCTGTTTTTTTGCCTTCTGTCTTCAGAATTTTCTCACCCGCAAATAAGGGAACATGGTCATAATATGTTCCATCAGGGCCTATGAGATCCGGGATGTCATCAAAACCATGCGCGCGCCACAGGGCATAGTCTTCAACACCATGGCCGGGTGCTGTGTGGACAAAGCCTGTCCCGGAGGTTTCTTCAACATGTTGGCCTGCTAAAAGTGGGACGTCAAAATCATATCCCTCTCCCTTAAGAGGGTGGGCGGCTTTGGCTGTTTTTAAATCCTCTGCCGTCGCAGCATGGACGCGCCGCCATTGTGTGATGCGTGCAGCTTTGGCGACAGTTTCCATCAAAGCCTCCGCGACGATAAGGCGTTCCCCCGCTTTTATCCAGGGGGCAAAATCCGTGCTGTCCACCGCCTGAACCTCAAAAACAGCATAGGCAATATTCTCACCATAGGCGATGGCACGGTTGGCAGGCAGGGTCCAGGGTGTTGTGGTCCAGATAACGAAATCTGCCCCTCTGAGACTGTCAGATCCGGTGAGGACAGGAAAACGTACCCAGATTTGGGGCGATTCCCGCTCATGATACTCTATTTCTGCTTCTGCAAGGGCTGTTTGCTCCACAGGGGACCACATAACAGGTTTAGCACCACGATAGATAAGCCCCTGGCGTGCGAATTTCAAAAATTCTGCAACAATGACGGCCTCAGCTTCATAACTCATCGTGATATAAGGATTGTCCCAGTCCCCCAAAACACCAAGACGCTGAAATTCCTCACGCTGAATACCAAGCCATTTTTCTGCAAAAACACGACATGCTGCACGAAATTCCGTGATGGGGACATCCTCTTTACGCCGGCCTTTGGCACGAAAGGCTTCTTCAACTTTCCACTCAATAGGCAGACCATGACAATCCCAGCCCGGGACATAAGGGGCATCAAAGCCGGCCATCTGGTGGGCACGCAGGGTGATGTCTTTCAGGATCTTATTCATGGCGGTGCCAACATGAATAGACCCATTGGCATAAGGGGGGCCATCATGGAGGATAAATTTAGGCTTTCCCTGTGCGCTGTCACGGAGCTTTTGGTAAAGTCCGGTGTCAGACCAGCGCCTGAGCCATTCCGGCTCCCGCTTTGGCAGACCTGCACGCATGGGAAAATCTGTTTTGGGCAGAAAAAGTGTGTCACGATAATCGCGCGGGGGAGAATCCTTATCACCCTGTTGTGAAGATTTGTCCGTGTAAGACGCTTTTTGGGTCATAGACCTCTCCTTTTGAACACACCAGCCTTTTTCAGGTTTTTACCAAAGCTTCCAGAAAGGATCCAGAGCCGGCCTGTTTAAAAGGCCTTGTTGTGCCTTTCGAACATCGTGCTTAATCTGAGCCTTAAGATCATCAGGACTGTCAAAGCGCTGTTCCTCGCGAAGATAGTCCACAAAGGCTATTTCAAGATTTTTCCCATAGAAATTTCCTTCTGTGTCAAAAATATGCGTTTCAAGGCGGGGCTTAAGGTCTTCTCTGACAGTGGGGCGCACCCCAAAATTCGCCACACCATCACGCCAGCTGGTCTCCCCCTGAAGGCGTGCACGTACAGCATAGACGCCAAAACGTGGCCTGATGACAGGGCCTGGATTAAGATTGGCCGTCGGAAACCCCAGTTTATGACCACGGCGATCCCCTTTAAGGACGGGGCCTTCTATCATCCAGGGGCGGCCCAGAATACTGTTCGCGGTGCGGATGTTCCCTTCCCGCAAAGCCTGCCTGACCTGCGAGGAAGAATAGATGTTGTCTTCCTGAAAGGGGGTGTTCTGAGGGGAAAAGAGGTCAGGCAGTCTTCCTTTGAAGGGATTATCTCTGAGGTTTTCCTTTTCAGAAAGTTTGCTTAAGGGGGTGATGAGACTGACCCCAAAGCCATAATTTTGTCCCATAGACTGCAAAAACACCGTATCACCCCGGCGGTTTTTACCAAAACGAAAATCATGGCCAACACTGACATGGGTGAGGTGAAGGTGTTTGATCAGAATATTCTGTATGAAGGTTTCAGGTTCCATGTTCAAAAGCTCTGAGGTGAAAGGTATTTCATAAAACCTCTCAACACCGAAAGCCTGCATGGATTTGACTTGCAGCGTATCTGTCATAAGACGGAAAGGGGGGTCATCTGGCTTAAAAAAACGCCTGGGATGGGGACGAAAAACCAAAACACCGAAAGGGACAGAAAGGCTTTTAGCTTTTTGCTGAGCTGTTTTGAGGACAGCCTGATGGCCCTTATGCATTCCATCAAAATTGCCGATGGCCAGAGAGCATCCCTGTAAACTACCTTCCCCTTTCCGTGAAACAGAAGCTTCCCCGGGTTGGAAGTCATGAACGCTAAAGGGGTGGGATCCGGATGTCATAGATATCATAAAAGCTTTTTAACATGAAAAGACAACAGGGGAGGGGTAAGTTTTAGATGGTGCTTTCTTCCTCTATGTCTCTAAGCGCTTTTTGACGCGAACAAAAGCTTCTCCCCCCATGGTACGCTTACGCCCAACAAGGGCAGAGACTTTCATAACAACACGGCCAAGCCGTTCATCAATCTCTGCGACCTCAACACGGGCTGTGACCGTATCATCAATGAAAACAGGGCGACGAAAGCGAATGTTCATCCCAACAAAAATGGCCCCGGGACCTGGAAGGTCATTGCCAAGAACGCCGGAGATATAAGACGCAACAAGGGCGCCATGTACCACCCTTTTTTCAAAGACAGAAGATTTTGCATACTCCTGATCAAGATGGATAGGGTTATGGTCACCTGAGACGTCAGCAAAAGCCTGCACATCTTCTTCACGGACACAAAAGTGTCGTTCAGCCGTCATGCCTGTTTTAAGGTCTTCCAGAAAATAGCCTTGGAGCATTGTTGTCTTTGTTCCTTTTTCTCTCAATACTTTTTGTCTTTAAACATCTGATCCCTTTTGTGCAACGATGTTTTTTTAAAAGAGGCGTGATGTATCATGATGGAGGCCCAGGCCCGTCATCTTTATGCCCATCATCTTTATGAGTGTGGAGACAGGCTGATAGACAGTTTCCTGTTCTTATGAATGGTTTGAGCTTACGTCCATTGTTTTTTATAAGCAAGAAAATTTGAGCCTGTCTTTAGGGATATAAAAATTTTTAAAGATTATCGATCGTGACTTCTTCCCTGTCCAGGAGTATACCTTTCCCAACCGGCGTGAAACAGATACGCCCCTTTATGAGCGCTATTGGCTTTGTTCCTGTGAGAGGATGTCTATGTTTACAGGTCTTGTCACCGCCCTTGGGCGCATTAGCCTTATTGCCTGTGAGCGTGAGCGACGTTTCAGAATAGAGAGCCCTTATCCTCTGGAAACTCTCCATATTGGTGACTCTATCGCCCATGCGGGATGTTGTCTGACAGTCACGGATAAAGGGGGTTTACAGGAAGGGAGCTGGCATGACGTCCAGGTTTCTGAAGAAACTCTGTCAGTGACCACACTGGGTACATGGCGTGAGGGACAATGTGTTAATCTTGAACGTCCTTTGGTTGTAGGACAGGAATTAGGCGGGCATTTTGTCAGTGGCCATGTGGATGCCGTGGGGCATGTTCTTGAAACATCACCAAAAGGGGGGTCCATGCGTCTGGTCTTTGAGATGCCGGCCCATCTTTTCCGCTATCTTGCGCAGAAAGGCTCGGTGTGTATTGACGGGGTTTCTTTGACTGTCAATGCTGTGGAGGAGGCTCATTTTGAGGTGAATATCATTCCTCATACTCAGAAGGTGACAAGCCTTGGTCTTTTGCGTGTCGGGGATCCTGTCAATATTGAGGTTGATCTTATGGCGCGCTATGCGGAGCGTTTGTGGACGTTTACAGAGGGTTTTCCTCATGGTAAAGGGCATGATCATGGCACATAACATATTTTCCCCTGTTGAAGATCTGGTTGAAGAGGCACGTGCAGGACGCATGATTGTCCTTGTCGACTCTCCTGATCGGGAAAATGAAGGTGATCTTGTTATCCCTGCTGTTCATGCACGCCCGGATATCATCAATTTTATGGTCACCCACGGGCGGGGTCTTGTCTGCCTGACCCTGACACAGGAAAGGCAGAAGATTCTGGGTCTTCCCATGATGACGTCTGACAACAAAACACGTTATCAGACAGCCTTTACATGCTCTGTTGAAGCGGCCTCCGGGGTCACCACAGGAATTTCTGCCTATGACAGGGCTCACACCATCGCCACGGCTATTGATCCTCAAAAAACAAAGGATGCTCTTGTCTCGCCGGGGCATGTCTTTCCTGTCATTGCAAAATCCGGGGGTGTTTGTGAGCGCCCCGGTCATACAGAAGCTTCCGTTGATTTAGCCCGTCTTGCCGGGCTTAACCCTGCGGGTGTTATCTGTGAAATCCTGAATGAGGACGGGCGCATGGCCCGCCTGCCAGACCTTATACCCTTTTGCCGGGAACATGCTTTGAAGCTTGGCTCTATTGCAGATATTATTGCCTACCGCAAACACAGGCAGGTACAGGACGTTCCTGCAGAAGAGAAAATTGTTGCCTGATGCGCTCACATAATACTCTTCAAAGTGCACAGGAGATTTTACACTATGACAGATCTTTCAAAGCCGCGTGTTCTTCTGGTCTGTGCAGAATTTTACGCTGATCTTGCCGATATTATGGCGGCACAGGCCCGTGAGGTTTTAGAAAAGGCCGGTGTCTTCGTTGAGATAGTTAACGTTCCCGGGGCTTTTGAGATTCCGGGGGCTATCGCCATGGCGACGCAGAGCAGGACTTCCTATGATGGTTATGTGGCTTTGGGGTGTGTCATACGGGGGGAGACCTCGCATTATGAGTATGTTTGTACGGAATCTGCACGGGGGCTGATGGATTTGGCCGTGCGGGACAAACTGGCGCTTGGTTATGGCATTTTGACGGTGGAGACGTATGAGCAGGCCCTCATACGGGCTGAAGGCAAAAATGGAAATTTAGGGAAAGGCACTGATGCAGCCTTTGCATGTCTGACCATGATGGATCTTAAAGAGCGTTTCTCTGAGGCTTAGGGGTCTGTTTATGAAAGCAGGGGGAACAAAAAGTCCCACCCCGACTACCATAAAGGCAGACCTTATATTTTCTTTAAAAGGTTTTATGAAGATGCCGGGTCCCGCAAGTCCCCCTGACCCTGGGGGATACCCGCCATAAGGGGGACAAAACGTACTTTTTCAAGACAATCTTCATGGAGGATCTCCCCCTCATATCTATAGCGCATAAGAAGCTGGGGATTGTTGTCAGGGCCTACGGGGGCAATCAAAATACCCCCCGGGTTTTTCAGTTGTTTTAAAAGCGTATCAGGGCGTCGGGGAGTAGCGGCTGTTAGAAGAATACGATCAAAAGGGGCCTGCTCCTCCCACCCTTCTCTCCCATCCCCAAGGCGGGTCACAATGTTGTTGAGGCCCATATCATGAAAGCGTTTTTCTGCCTGACGTAAAAGTGTACTATAGCGCTCTATCGTATACACCCGGCGCGCAAGGCGGGACAGGACAGCCGTTTGAAACCCTGATCCGGTTCCAATTTCAAGGATTTTACATCGATCATCAGGTTTTAAGGCTTCTGTCATGAGGGCGACAAGACTGGGCTGGCTCAGCGTTTGCCCGCAGGACAGCGGTAAAGCACAATCTTTATAGGCATTATGACGGAATTCCGGGCTTAAGAAATCTTCTCTTGGTGTACGCTCAAGGGCGGCCAGAACACGGGAATCCGTGATGCCACGCCGACGCAAATCCATAATGAACTGAATATGCTGAGAGTCCATGGGCCTGCTTCACTCTTTAAAGAAGATAAGAAAAGCCAGTATAGCCCCATCAGGGCATATCTACAATCTCAGATGATGAGATGCCCTGCACGTATATAAACAGCACACATGCGTATCACTCTGTGTGTTGTGAGGATTATGCCTTCCTAAGGAGGAAAATTGCCGGGGTTTGAAAGGCACAGACTATGCAAAGCGAACAGCTTGATTTTTAGTTTTTTATAAGTCCGGGAGAACAAAATTTCTCTAAGATCATGTGCTGTGCAGGGTGATATTTCTTTTGAGGGGGAGCTCAGTTTTAGGTGCGGGGTGAAGGCAGGCCCGAGGCTTTTAAAATGTCTTCTGCAGCTCTGGAAGGCGCGATATCTCCTTTCAGGACACCTGGCATGAGGTTATCAAAAGTTTTGTGTGCACCGGGGGAGGCTTTAAGCCAGGCAAGAAGACGCTCTTCAAGAAGGCGCTCCAGAGCAAGACCTCTTTGGTGTTGCCGGCGGCCATCCCAGGACCCTGTTTTCTGCATCAGGGTTTTATAGTGCATGACAGTGTCCCAGAGTTTTTGAATCCCAACCCCTGTCAGGGCTGATAATGTGAGCACAGGCGCACGCCAGGATGTCTCTTCTGGTTCCGGAGAACCTGCCCCCCCATGTGCAAAATGTGCAAAGGACGGGTGGTGTGAATGAGGTAAAAGGCTCACTGCTGTGCGATAATCCTTCGCTGTACGCAGGGCTGCGGCTTCCATATCTCCATCAGCTTTATTCACCACCAGCAGATCCGCGTGCTCCATAAGGCCCTTTTTCAGCCCCTGAAGACTGTCCCCCCCTCCGGGCGCCAAAATAAGAATCAAACAATCTGTCATATCTGCTGCATAGGCTTCTGACTGACCGACACCGACTGTTTCTACAAAAATAGGGTTATAGCCTGCAGCCTCACACAAAGCGATGGCCTGATCTGTGCGCACAGTCACCCCCCCTAACGCTCCGGAGGACGGGGAGGGACGCACAAAGGCTTTTTTCGTCTGAGACAAACGGGGCATGCGGGTTTTATCCCCCAAAATGGATCCTCCTGTGCGTGAAGAGGAGGGATCAACCGCTAAAACGGCAATTTTATGTCCCTGTTCCACAAGAGAGAGCCCCAAAGCTTCAAGAAAAGTGGATTTACCAACACCGGGAGGTCCTGTGACCCCGATACGGTCTGCCTGACCTGAGAAGGGGGCGAGAGAGTCTCTCAGGGCCTGTGCTGTTGTCTGATCTTCAGGGCGCGAAGATTCAACGCAGGTTATGGCACGTGAGAGCGCTGTGCGATCGCCGTCTCTGATGGCCTGAGCCCAGGCTTCGATCTTGTTTTCTTCACTGTGTTTTTGTGCATGACCCTTCATGAGGATGTTTTTCCTGGTTCTGGCCCTGATTTCGGCTCCCGGGTGGCGCCTCTTTCCTGTTTTTTGAGAAAGATAAGGCTGTTTTTATGTTAGGTTCAAGATGTTGATTATATTTTAAGGTATAATAAAGCATAACGAGGGGGTATGGTTAAATGTTTATATTTTATGACGGGATTTTTTAAGGGAAAAACTGATATGCCTAAAAACATACTTTTGGACAGGCTTGACCAGGGTCCTGTTCTTTGTGCAGAAGGTTTTCTGTTCGAAATGGAGCGCCGTGGTTATCTGGCCTCTGGTGAGTTTGTTCCTGAAGTATCTTTGGAACATCCGGAAGCTCTTGAAGCCCTGCACCGTGATTTTCAACGCGCAGGTTCTGATATTGTTGAGGCTTTCACCTATAATGGTCATCGTGAAAAAATGCGCGTCATTGGGAAAGAAGAGCTTTTAGAACCTCTCAATCGTGCCGCACTTCGCAGTGCAAAAAAAATTGCCACAGAAAAGCCCGGCAATCTTATGGCAGGCAATATTTCCAATTCAAACATTTGGAATCCCGGGGATGTTACCACCCAAAATGAAGTGCGCTCCATGTTTGAGGAGATGGCAGGCTGGGCTGTGGAAGAAGGCGCGGATCTGATGATTGGGGAGACCTTTTATTATGCAGAGGAAGCTTTTGCTGCCCTTGAAATAACAAAGGCAACAGGTCTTCCAACCGTCATAACAATAGCACCTATGGCTGAAAATAAGATGATGGACGGCGTTGGGATTGTGGAGACATGTCAGGAGCTGGAACAACGGGGTGCAGATGTTGTTGGTATGAACTGTTTTCGTGGCCCTTTGACTATGCTGCCCTGGCTTAAGAAGATTCGCCAGGCCATTTCCTGTCATATGGCCGCCCTTCCTGTGCCCTACAGGACAACTGAAGAGGAGCCAACTTTTTTTAACATCTCAGATCATGGTCCCTGTTTTTGTCCATCTCCACATAAACGGGCCTTTCCTACAGCCCTTGATCCTCTTTATTGTCACCGTTATGAAATCGGTGCGTTTGCGAAGGAGGCTTATGATCTTGGCGTGCACTATCTTGGTGTGTGTTGCGGTGCTGCGCCTATACATATGCGTGAAATGGCTGAAGCTTTAGGCCTTGTCACAGAGGCCAGCCGCTTTTCTGAAAAAATGGGGAACCATTTTATGTATGGCTCTCACGAACGTCTGCCGGAACATATCAAAAACCTTGGCAGGCGTGCTTAGACAGGTCCGGGGATGTCCACTGTATATGATCTCAGCTGTCAACAGGATGCAGCAGGTCCAGAAGTTTTCTGGCAGCTTCAGGTACGGGGCTGCCAGGTGCGAAAATCGCCTGCACACCTTCTTCGTAAAGGGCATCATAATCCTGGGGGGGGATAACACCCCCGAGGATAAGAAGAATATCATCACGTCCATAAGCTTCAAGGGCTTTTCGCAAAGCTGGTGCCAGGGTTAAATGTCCTGCTGCTAAAGAGGAGACCGCCACAATATGCACATCATTGTCCACGGCCTGACGTGCAGTTTCTTCCGGTGTCTGAAAAAGAGGCCCTAAATCTACATCAAAGCCAAGATCAGCAAAACCACTTGCCACAACTTTCTGACCGCGATCATGGCCATCCTGACCCAGCTTGGCGATAAGAATTCTGGGGCGGCGCCCTTTGGCCCGGGCAAAGTCTTCTGTGCGCTTCAGAAGTTCGGTTGCAAGGCTGTCCTGCCCCTTCATGGCCGGGGCATAGACACCTGTCACGGCCTGAGGGATGGCGTGATGGCGTCCGAAAGTTTTTTCAAGGGCTTCTGACATCTCTCCTACCGTAGCATAAGCGCGGGCTGCATCAAGACACAGGGCTAAAAGATTACCTTCCCCCGTTGCAGCACCCTGTGTCAAAGCATCCAGTTTTTCCCGGACCTGGTCTTCGGAACGCATGGATTTGAGGGTTTTGAGGCGCTCAATCTGCTTATGTCGTACCGCTGCATTATCAATTTTGAGAACAGAAGGGGCGGGATCATCTTCAGGGGAGAAAAGATTGACACCGATCAAAGGACGCGCCCCTGTATCAAGACGTGCCTGGGTCTCGGTGGCGGCTGTCTCAATACGTCTTTGTGGCAGCCCCTGCTCCAGGGCTTTGGCCATACCGCCTAAATTCTCAACTTCCCGGATATGCTGACGTGCCCGTTCACTCAGATCATGGGTGAGACGTTCCATATAAAAAGAGCCTCCCCAGGGGTCAATACTGTCCGTCAGATGCGCTTCTGTCTGAAGGATAATCTGGGTGTTGCGGGCAATGCGTGCTGAGAAATCTGTCGGCAGGGCCAGAGCTTCATCAAATGCATTGGTATGCAGGGATTGTGTATGACCGTCTACAGCCGCCAGTGCTTCAAGACAGGTTCGCCCGACATTGTTATAGACATCCTGGGCTGTGAGGCTCCACCCACTTGTCTGGCAATGTGTTCTCAGCATCAGCGATTTTTCAGATTTTGGTGCAAAATGTTCTTGCATGAGCTGTGCCCATAACAGGCGTGCTGCACGGAGTTTGGCAATCTCCATAAAGACATTCATGCCAATACCAAAGAAAAACGAAAGGCGGGGCGCGAAATCATCCACCAAGAGCCCGGCCCGGAGGCCTGTGCGGACATAGTCCAGCGCATCAGCCAGCGTATAAGCCAGCTCAAGATCCGCTGTGGCCCCTGCTTCCTGCATGTGATAGCCGGAAATGGAAATAGGGTTGAATTTGGGCATATGCTCTGCCGTATACGCAAAAATATCTGCAATCACCCGCAAAGAAGGCTCTGGCGGGTAAATATACGTATTACGAACCATAAATTCTTTGAGAATATCATTTTGTATGGTGCCGGACAGCTTATCCGGGGTAATGCCCTGTTCTTCTGCGGCCAGAATATACAAGGCCATAATGGGGAGGACAGCCCCGTTCATCGTCATAGAAACACTAAGACGGTCAAGGGGTAAATCTTCAAACAGGATGCGCATATCCAAAATGGAATCAATAGCAACACCAGCCATGCCGACATCCCCCATGACACGGGGATGATCAGAATCATAGCCACGATGAGTGGGTAGGTCAAAGGCGACAGAAAGGCCCTTTTGCCCTGCCGCCAGGTTACGTCTGTAAAAGGCGTTGGAGTCTTCAGCTGTGGAGAAGCCTGCATACTGGCGGATGGTCCAGGGTCTTTGCAGATACATGGTGGGGTAAGGTCCACGCACAAAGGGAAAGGTCCCTGGACAGGTGTCTGTAAAATCAAGGTCTTTACAGTCCTGAAAGGTGTAGAAAGGCTGGATCCTGAGACCTTCCGGGGTTTCATGAGGTGGTGTTTTGGGAGCGTTTTGAACTCCGGAAGCAGGGGTGAGGGGAAGTTTTGTGAAATCAGGAAAATCTGTCATGCACCACCCCTTGTTTCAGAGGAAAAGATAAGGTCTAAAACCTGATTGAGAAAAGCCGGAGCATCTCCCTTTTCATACCCAATAAGTGCCTTGCCTTGAGAAAGCCCTTCCTCTGCCATGCTATAAAAACACACAGGGAGATGGGCAAAATGGGGGGGGGTATCATCAGGTTTTAGAGAAAAGCCTCTTTCTTCAGAAGAGAGACAACACAACAGGTGCGGAGGGTTCTCTGCCCCCCCTCTGGTTTCAGAAACCTCTCTGCATTCCGTCTCACAGCCTGCAAGGGCAAACAAATCCCTGGCTTTTTTATGCCAGTCTTCTGGCTGATCCCCGGGGCGTAGAAGAAGGGCTATCAGGGGACGTCTGCCCTTCTCCTTTAAAAACGCATCTGTACGATCTCTTAAAGCTTCATACGCTTCACTCCAGCGTACAGGATGAAGAACAGGAAAAGAGGGTTTGGAATCCTGTTGATTGTCTTTGTGGACGCTTGTTCTTTCTGGTGTTTGAGATCCTGTCTGAGGAGGCTGTTCCTCAAAGACAGGGTGAATATTCACACCTGTCATCAGGCTGTCCCGTCGTGCAAGCCTTTTGAGATGCTGGTCACGTTTGTGAGCAAGCTGTGCCTGCCACCATCCTGTACGCAGGGCTTCTGTCATGCCCCCATGACGTTCAATATCCTGAAATATCGTCCACGCTTTCTCAGCAAGCTTTTGGGTGAGGTGTTCATGAAGAAAGCTACCCCCCGCCGGGTCTGTGACAACAGCTGCATGGGCCTCATGTAGAAGGAGAAGGTGAAGATTCCGCGAAAGACGTCTGGAAAGGGCTGTTGAAGGTCCGAGAGGTTCAGTCAAAGGCTCAAGTGTGATGGCAGACGCGCCACCCGCCACGCTTGCAAAACCAGCGAGAGTTAAGCGCATAAGATTGTTCCACACGCCCCGCCGGGTCAGCATGGCCCGTGAGCTGCGGCCTGTCAAAGAAAGGTTATGTGTTTTTATGTCCGTTCCACAGGCTACCATGAGAGAGGTGAAGACCTGACGTGCGGCCCGTAATTTCGCAAGGGTGAGATGCACATCCGCATCTGCACTCAAACACACCTCAAGGCTCTGGCCTGCTGTGGTGATCCCCATACCCTTTTTATCCAGATTTCTGAGGTAAAACAGAAGTGTTGCCAGAGCATAGGCCAGTTCCTGGGCCTCTGTTCCGCCTCGTTCTGCAATAAGGGCAGCATCTACCCGAAGGGCCTGCGCGTTCGGCATGGTGTTAGAGCACCACAGAGAAAAACTGAGAACCTCATCCAGGGTCTTGTGATCATCCCTGCCTGTTTTCAGTATATCCCCAACAGGGCAGAGACCAAAACCCGCTTTGAGCGTAGAGAGATCATAGCCTTTCTCTTCAAGATAGGATCGATAAAGCTCAGCATAAAACAAAGGCATGCTGTGTGGAGATAAAATGGCCGGCGCAAGGGTGAGATCCACGCCGGTAAACAGATGATGAAAACCTTCTAAATCTTTGACCTGAACGCCGTGTTTTCCTTCAGGATCAAGGCGAATGAGGGCAGACGATACCCCTCCCTGCAAATCTTCACGCCAGGCCCTGTTGGCTTCACGCGGATCCTCATGATCGACAGACTGGCGCAGACACCAGGGTCTGTAAGAATCACGTGTGTGAGATATGCGTGCTGCGGGAAGAGGGGCATGTTCCTGCTCTTTTGATGGGGTCGTGCGGGTGAAAACCGGCCCACGCTCAATCCCGTCTTTTGTGGAGCGTACAAGAGTTTGGTCCCAGTCCCTGCCTTTAAGGGCCTGTTCCGCACGGGTTTGCCAGAAGGCATACGCCTCAGACTGAGCAGAGCCCTTATCCTGATGTTCCATATATCCTCCTTATCCCGTTTTTTTGAGGTGTTTTTTCTATAAAAGAGATTTAGAGGCCATGGGTCAAGACCAGAGGTTTTTTCAATACTTTCTAAAGGCCCTGGACAGGTTTTTGGGGAGAAGTGGCAGATTCACTAATCCAACAGGGCCCCACATAGCCTTAAGCTCAAACTCGTTTCTTTTTCTGCGGAGCTTAAGCTTTATGAGCGAACAATCCACCAATCTTCATTTGCCATATGTGATGCCAGCTCAGGCGCAAAAGCATGTCACCGTCAATGAAAGTTTCCGCAGGCTTGATGCCCTTGTTCAAACCTCTGTGGAAAGCCGGACACAACGCAGGGAGCCAGACTCTCCCGGGGATGGTACAGTTTATATTATTCCTCCCGGAAAATACGGCACAGACTGGAATGGTTTGGGTGAACAGGTTTTGGCCGTTTATCGGGATGGGTCCTGGGAAGTTTTCTTCCCAAGGCCGGGCTGGACAGTTTATGTGCGTGATGAAGCCCTGCATTATGTCTATAATGGCAGGGTCTGGCAGCCTCTTATGACGCCCTGCCCTATGGGGGGAAGACGGTCCCTTATCATCAATGGCGCTTTGAGGTTCTGGCAGCGTATCCAAAAAGGGGGGGCAGGCTATGTGGCGGACAGGTTTTTTCTCTTCTGTTCTGATTCAGGCATCACGCTTTCTCAGGAAAGATCACAGGATGTTCCCCCGGGTGAGGGGTTTGAAAACAGCCTCAAACTCACTCTTGATAAGCTTCCGGCTCCACAGGCGAGGCTTGCGCTCTGGCAGGTGGTGGAAGGGGTTGGTGCGACCCTGTCCAGCCTGTCAGCCCTGACCCTTTCCTTTTGGATTAAAGGTCCTGAGGGGGCACGCTTAGGCTTTGGTCTTCAGGGTGAGGGAGAGAAAAAACAGCTGGAACATCACACATTACGTGGAGACTGGAAAAGACTTACCATGACCCGCACACCTGACATAAAAGGGGGGGATCGCTGTCGCGCTGTTCTTCTGGACGGGCCTCAAAAGCCGGGACAGTATTTGATCACAGGTGTACAGCTTGAGGGAGGCTTTCAGGCCGGACCTTTTGAACATCAGAGCCTTTCTGAGGATTATGCTTTGTGTCAGCGTTATTTTCAGAAATCCTATCCCCTGAACACACCCTATGGATCGCATACGCAGAACGGGTCTTATGTTGAGACCGCGCAGGGAAGCTCTGCCGGGGTTACGCTGGCACAGGCGGTGCGTTTTCATCACCCCATGCGCACACCTCCTGCGATAGCGCTTTATGGAACAAAGGGTGAAAGAAATGTCTGGACATCTCCTGCTGCACCCTCTGTTACAGCAGAGGCTGGCATGATCTCTGAGACAGGGTTCAGGGTGACCAGCACGCAAGGTGCACAATCCGGCAGGCTGTATGAAATTCACTGGGCAGCAGATGCAGACTTTTATGATTCTTAAAAAAAAACAGGGGGAGCCACCTTTGATGAACAGTATTGCATATGATGCTCTTTCACAGAAAATAGGAGAGCTGGCCGTGCGTGTTGAGGCCTTGTCCGGGCAGGTGCAGCGCCGTAGTACAGAGGCCCAGGCCTCACGGGATGCTATTCTTGAGCAGGTTAAATCAGCTGACCAGCGTTTGGATGCTATAGAGCGTCGCCTCGCTCTGGAAGACGGACGTAAACAGGGGCGCGCTGAAGTGTTCTCAGGCAGCTGGCATGCCCTGCGCTGGGTTGCTCCAACAGGTGGTGCGCTTGTCGCTTTGCTGACCGCTTTATGGATGTTTTGGCGCAATGGGGGGTTCTGATATGAGCTTTATGAACCAATATATCTGGTGTTTTCTTCTGGTTTTTTTTTCTGGACCTTTCTGGTAGAGCAGGAGCAAAATCAAAACATTGTAAGCCAAAGATAAGAGACAATCCTGATGGACCTGATAGCCGGGCCCCTTTCGTTTCCTTATTTTCTCAGGGGGGATGATCATGCTCTATAAAATCTGGCAGAATGCCCCCTGGAATCAGGAAAGATGGCCCCATTTTTCCAGACAGGAATTAAGCTGTCATTGTCAGGGGCGATATTGCGCCGGGGAATACTGGCATGATCCTCTTTTCCTTGATGCCCTTCAGGCTCTGCGCCATGCTTTAAAGGGGCCTGTTCTGCTCACCTCAGCCCATCGTTGCCGGTTGTGGAATGCGCATGTCGGGGGTGTACCTTTGTCACAGCATAAAAAAATTGCTGCGGATATTTGTCTTCAGCATCATGGACGCAAACGCCTGTATCATACGGCACGACGTTTGGGATTTTCTGGTTTTGGTTTTTACCAAACCTTTCTCCATCTGGATAAAGGACCGCCGCGTTTTTGGTTTGGGGGGTCCCATGCCCGCACAGCCTGGCAGGGTATTTTGAGCCCCGTTTCCTAGATCTTTCTCCACCCCCATATTCCGGAGTGTTCCGTTGCGACGTAAACGGTGGGGAGGTCTGTTTTCAGGACCATAATGACATACACACGATAAGAGATAAAGGAGAGAACATATGTCTGATATTTTAGGTATAGCTTCAGCAGCAGCAGGGGGTGGTTTATTTGGGGTTTTAGGCTCTCTTATCAATCGGGGGGCGGGGTTTTTTGAACGTCGCCAGCGCTTTGCCCAGGAACAGGCCCGCTGGGAGCATGAAAGAGCCCTTCATACCCTGAATATGCAGGCACGGGCAAAGGAAACAGAGCGCGAGATTGATCTGGCACAGGTTAAGGGGAACTGGGAAGGACTTTCTACATCTCTTCAGGCAGAAGCCAGCCTTGACGGAGGCTATACCTGGGTGAATGCTGTGCGTGCTTTAGTCCGACCTGTTTTGACACTCATTCTGGTGCTGATCAGTGCCATTTTTTACCTTCACAGTGGCGATAAAGCCCTTCTCAATACGCTGGCTTTTGATGCGTCTGCTGTGGTGTTGTGGTGGTTTGGAGATCGCGCCCGGCGTGATCCCCCCACCATGCCACAACACACTCTTTAAAACAGGAGATTGTGTGAGAGAACAGGCATAAAGTGGCGCTCTCACAGACTCAGCCCCTGGGGTGAGCTTTTTTATAGGTTGATAACAAATGGCCCGGGTCGACATGGGTGTACATTTGTGTTGTCGCGAGCGAAGCATGGCCTAAAAGCTCCTGAATGGCCCGCAAATCTCCCCCATGGGTTAAAAGATGGGTAGCAAAGGCATGGCGCAGGGCATGCGGTGTTGCTGTATAAGGTAAGCCCAGACGACTGCGCAGATTTTGCATGGTTTTTTGTGTGGTCCGTGCCCCAAGAGCCCCCCCGCGCGCGCCCCGGAAAAGTGCTTTTTCAGCCTCTCTTGTATAGGGGCAAAGCTCTGTATACACATCCGTTGCCTCAGCGATAACAGGAAGAAGGGGGACGAGCCTTGTTTTCCCCCCTTTCCCCTCCACTCTCAGGCTTTCTGTTAAAGGATAGTCTTTACCTTTAAGACTTAAAGCCTCTGAAATCCTTAAACCTGCACCATAAAGAAGGGTGAAAACGGCGGTGTCTCTCGCTGCAATCCAGGGGAGGGTGTGGGGATCTTTTTTCTGTGCTTCATGCAAAAGATTTTGTGCAGCATCTTCACTTAAAGGGCGCGGCACACGCAAGGGTAATTTTGGTCCCTTAATAAGCTCAAGGGCTGTGTTGTGCACCCCCCATCGCTTTTTGGCATAGAGAAAAAAGGATCGTATGGCCCCAAGCGCGCGGGCGAGGGAAGCATGGGAAAGAGGTTTTTTGCCCTGTCGTCTTTGTGCAAGATAGCTGCGAAAATCAGAAGCCTGAAGATCGGCCAGGATTTTGAGGTCAGCACATTCTCCTCTGTGATCCTGTAAAAAGGCAAAAAAGGCCAGCACATCACGTCTGTAGGCTGCCAGCGTATGGGGGGAATAGTGCCGCACACCACGGAGATAGTTCAGAAAGGCTTCAAGGGCTTCTTCAGCTTTAAGAGCAGGCATTTGAGAGGAGGGGAGGGACAGATTCTCTTCTGTCTCATCGTCTCCACCCTCAGAAAGAGTTGTCTTTTCGGGGGGGGTGTCTTGTGCAAAAACATGTTTAGAGGGGAAGGACATCATGAAGACGCCTTTCAAGAACGCGGGTGAGAAATTCAAGGAGGCCGGGGTTTTGTGAAGGGTTGAACCGTTTGGCATGGCGTGAACCAAAGGCCACAAAGCCCTGTGTTTCAGCCAGAGATAAACGGGCCAGAGCCTCACTTTTTATCATATGTCCCATTTCGTAAATCTGTTCTGTTGTCTGGCTCACTTGCCCTAAATGATAATCACACGCGGGTAGAACAGATTCTGTTAAGCCAGAAGGGGTCCATGTTAAGGCTGTGCAGGCTTCGGTCCGGGGCGCGTGTGCTCCCTCCAGAACAATATGGACTTCCTCAAGGTTCAGGATAAGGGGGAGAACTCTCCGGATCACATAGTCCAGCTGAGGCAAAATCTGCACTTCCATCAGGGCAAGAACAGCTTTATGGGTTTGCGTTTGAAGGGTAAGATTGTTTTGTGCTGTTCTCTCAAGAACAGTTTTTTCCTTTTTGAGAGAGACAACGTCCTCAGACAAGCGCCTGCGGGCATAGGCATTGATTTCAGCAATATCTGCAGGAGATGTATCCTGGACAAAGAGGGCTATAAGATCCGGATCCTGCCTGATTTCCTGACTATATTTTCTGATCTGTGCTTTCAAACCCTGAAGGTCCCCCCTGTCTGTCGGGGAGAGAGCTGTGTGAGAAGAAGAGACAATAAGGTCAGAATGTTCCATAACCAGACATTAATCCTGTCAGAAAAAGGGAAAGGTATTCTCCTGTAGAGAGAAAGACAGACCCTGAAACAAAATTTTTTAAAAGTGAGATGGTTTATGCTATAGCCTCCTTCATGGAAAGTCCAGAAGCCACAAAAACACAGGAACAGAAAAGGCAAAACCGTTGCGCCCGTGTTTTATTTCCTGTTCCTGTTTCTCAGCTCTATGATTATGCTATTCCTGAGGGCTTCCCCCTTCAGCCGGGGGATGTGGTGGAGGCTCCTTTAGGGCAACGCAGGGCTATCGGCGTGGTATGGGATATTGATGAAGAGCCACCTCACAGGGCCCTGAAGCCTCTCCGTACAAAGCTTTTTTCCGGTGCTTTTACCGGGCAAATGCTGAGATTTATTGACTGGACAGCTGCCTATGTCTGTTTTCCCCGCGGTTCTGTTTTACGTCTGGCTTTTAAGGAAGCTTTTGTAACGGGAAAAGAGCCTCAGAGTCTGGTGTATTCTTCAGGTCAGGAAACCCCTAAACGCATGACCCCGGCACGTGCGCGTGTTCTGGCCTGCCTGTCACAGGCAGAGGAGCGGGGAGAAACACTCACAGCACAAACCCTCATGCAGCAGGCAAAGGTCAGTCACTCTGTTCTCAAAACACTCGCAGAACAGGGTGTTGTGCGGCGTGAGCACAGGGTTATACCTGAGGTTTGGGAGAGGCCCTGTCTTAAAAGAATGTCTGGTGGCTTTGACCTCACCGCGGATCAGAAAAAGGCTGTTGAAGCTCTCAAATCACTGGGGGAGGGGTTTCAGCCTGTCCTTCTGGACGGGGTGACAGGATCGGGTAAGACAGAGGTATATTTTGAGGAAGCTGCAACCATTTTACATCGCGATCCTCAGGCACAAATTCTTTTTCTTCTGCCCGAGATTGCCCTCACGCAGGCTGTTACAGAACGCATAAAGCGGCGTTTCGGCGTGACCCCTTCGGTCTGGCATGCAGACCTTGGCCAGGCGGCCAGGCGCCGCACATGGCGTGCTGTTGCAAAGGGGCATGCCCAACTTGTCGTTGGGGCGCGATCAGCCCTGTTTCTGCCCTATCGAAATTTAAGACTGATTGTTGTGGATGAAGAGCATGACCCATCTTATAAACAGGAAGAGAGGGTAACATATCAGGCCCGGGATCTGGCTATGATGCGGGCTAAAATGGAGCATGCGAGGATTATTCTGGCTTCGGCCACACCATCTCTCGAAAGTTTTAAGAATGCTCTGAATGGCCGCTATACGCATATCCGTCTTTCTTCACGGCCGGGGCAGGCTGTCCTTCCACCAACATGTCTGATTGATTTAAGGGAGGAGCGTTTGGGGAGGGAGACATGGTTGTCTGCGCCTTTGCTGGAGGCCATCAGAGAGAGTTTAGAACGGGGAGAACAGGCTTTACTCTTCCTCAACCGGCGGGGGTATGCTCCTTTGGTGATCTGTTCTGCCTGCGGACATCGGCTGAAGGCCCCGGATACGGATAGCTGGCTTGCAGAACACCGTCTCAAAGGGCGTGTGATCTGTCATCGTACAGGCTTTTCCATGCCTCTGCCGAAAGCCTGTCCTCATTGTGGGCAGGAGGGAAGTCTGAAAGGGGCTGGCCCCGGCGTTGAACGCCTTGCTGAAGAGGCCTGTCTTGCTTTTCCTGATGCACGTTTTGAGCTCCTCTCCTCTGATACAGCAGGCTCAGCGTCTGTTTTGCGGGAGAAGCTGACACGCATTGCAAGGGGAGATGTGGACATCATTATCGGGACGCAGATTCTGGCCAAAGGACATAATTTCCCCCACCTCACCCTTGTTGGGGTTGTGGACGCAGATTTAGGCCTTAAAGGGGGGGATTTCCGTGCAGGAGAGCGTACATGCCAAATCCTCACCCAGGTTGCAGGGCGCGCAGGGCGCAAAGATAAACCCGGACGTGCCCTTATTCAGACCTATAACCCGGAACATACGGCCCTTCGTGCTTTAGCTGAGGGAAACAGAGACGCTTTTTTCAGGGCCGAGCTGGAAGAACGTGAGGTATTAGGTTTACCCCCTTCTGGCCGTTTGGCAAGCCTGACTTTATACGGCAGGCATGAGAAAAAACTTATCACAGCCGCCCGGCATATGGCGCGTCTTGCCCCTTTAAGTGAAGGTGTGGACGTAATGGGGCCAGCTGAGCCCTCTATGGCGATGGTGCGGGGATACTGGCGAAGACGTTTTATGATACGTGCCGACAAAAATATCAATGTCTCAGCCTATGTTGAGGCCTGGCGGAGTAGACTTCCCAAAACCCCCTCACTCCGTCTTACTATTAATATAGACCCTTACGGCTTTCTGTAAGCCTTACCATCCTGTCTGCTTGCTATTCTCTTCAAAAACAAGCTGAGCTTTTTGCAGGTCTGTCCGGAGCTTAAGAGTTCCGGGCGCCACTTGTTTTTTGAAGATCCCTCTTTTAAAGTTTTAAAGAAACTGGTTTGAGGGTATGAAACCTGTATGTTCGCTTTTTAGGCCAGGGAAATTATTATTGAAAAAAAGTTATTATTTTCCCTTTTTCAATAAAAATATTTTCTTAATCAATAAAACTTGCTTGACTTTTAGAAAAATAAAAGGCAGGGTGTCAGCCTGTAAGAATAAACTCTGTTTTCACCCTAAAGTTTTGTGAAACTCATACTGTCGTTCAAGAGAGCTGTCATGATTAAAAAATCTGCGATCATTATTTTAGGGAGCCTTACCTTACCTGCCATGACGGGATGTCTCTCTGTCAGTTCAAAAAACATGAACCCGGCTTTGCCTGTCAATCCTCCTTTGGCTTGGTCATCTCTGGATTCTTCTTCCCCACCAAACTCAAAGGGTCCTGATATCGACTGGTTAAAGAGTTTTCAGGACCCGTCTCTTATAATCCTGGTTGAGGAAGCTCTTGCACATAATCAGGATGTTCTTCAGGCTAAAGCGCGGATGGATGCTGCTTTTGCTACGGCCAGGCGTGCAGGCTCAGGCCTTTTTCCAGAGCTTAATTTTCGTTTTGATGCGTCACGTTCTGCACGTCCTGGTTCTTCTTCTCAGGATTCTAAAAGGGTTTATGCCAACAGTTTTTCTCCAAACCTGTCTGCAAGCTGGGAAGCTGATGTCTGGGGCCGTGTCCGTGATACAGCGCGTGCAGGTACTCTGGATGCCTATGCCAGTCAGGCAGACTATGCAGCGCAACGACTTTCTATCACAGGTGCCGTGCTTCAGGCCTGGTTTACCCTTCTTGAGGAAGATGCAGGTGTTCGGCTTTCAGAGCGTAATCTTACCACACGCCAGCGCTCCCTTCGCCTGACAGAACGACGTTTTTCTGTAGGGGGCAATCGTGGCTCTGACGTGCGTCTGGCGCGTTCTGCAGAAGCCAGAGCCCGCGCAGCCCTTGCTACAAATCTTCGGACAAAAGGGGAGGCAGCACGTAATCTTAAACTTTTATTAGGGAGCTATCCTGATGATCGTGTTAAGCTTGCGGATCTTCCCCGTCTTCCGCCCCTTGAGGGCGTTGGTCAACCTGCAGATATTCTGACCAAAAGGCCTGATGTTATAGCCTCTGAGGCACGCCTGAAAGCGGCAGGGTTTAATGTGCAGGCTGCGCGTAAAGCTCTTTATCCAAAACTGACCCTCACGGGTTCTCTTAGTATGAGCGAGAGCCGGTTTGAGGATATTTTTGATCTTGATCGCATTATTGCCAATATAGCCGGGGGCCTTCTGCAGCCTGTTTTTCAGGGGGGTCGACTGCGTGCAGAGATAGACAGAACAAAAGCCCGGGCACGGGAACAGGCGGCGGCTTATGCAGGTCTTGTCTTAAAGGCTTTTAAAGAGGTTGAAGATGCCCTGGCGGCAGAAACTCTGCTGTCACAGCGTGAGGCGGCACTTGAGGTGGCCCTGAAAGAGTCTTCTCTTGCTGAAGAGCGTGTTGAAGCACAATATGGTCAGGGCCTTGCAACGATTTTTGATCTTTTGAATGCCCAACAACAATCTATTACGACAGAGAGGGATTTACTGTCCACGCGGACACAACGTCTTCTCAACCGCACACGTTTACATATTGCTTTGGGGGGGAGCTGGGCTTCTCATGCCTCTTCCTCCCCTCTTGCCCGTAAGGAGGAGCTGGCGCCATGAATAAATATCTTTCACGTTTTCTTTTTGTCATTTTGCCACCCCTTATTCTCCTGCTCTCTGTGTCGTTTTTCTTTGCCCTTCATGCCTTAAAGGAAAAACCTAAAAAGAAAGGGGGAGACGGGCCAAAGGGGGCGGCTGTTTTTTCAACAGAGGCTGAAGCAAAGAATCTTTATCTTACGGTCACCTCCCGGGGGCAGGTTGAACCCTATACAGAGGTTGACCTTGTTCCTGAGGTCCGTGGAAAAATTATCTTTGTTGCACCCGGTTTTGTTCAGGGTGGATCTGTGAAAAAGGGAGAAGTTCTTTTACGTCTTGATGATGCTAATTATCAGGCGGCTTTTATTCGCGCTGAGGCAGCTCTTAAGAAGGCAGAACAAAATCTTATACGTGAGCAGGCGGAAGCAAAACTTGCACGTCAGGACTGGAAGGATCTTGGACATGGGGAGCCAGCCTCCCCTCTTGCTCTGCGCGAACCACAGCTTGCTGATGCACAGGCCGCTGTTATGGCAGCAAAAGCTGATGTCAATAAGGCACGCATTGATCTCGAAGCCACGGCTATCAGGGCACCTTTTGCAGGGCGTATTAAGAGCAAAAATGCAGATCTTGGGCAATATGTAAGCTCCGGCCAGGTTCTTGGTCATATTTTTGCAACCGACCGTGTGGAGATTAAACTTCCCCTCTCAGACAGTGATCTCTACAGGCTGGACCTGCCAGTGGCCTTTGTTGAAAGTTCACACCACAAAGGACCTGACGTCCAAATCTCAGGTCTTGTCGCAGGAGAGCCACATATATGGCAGGGCCGTCTGACAAGAACAGACAGTGCCTTTGATGCCCGGACGCGAACCTTAAATGCTTTTGTTGAAGCGAAAGATCCTTATGGTGAAAACCAGGCTTCGCCTTTACCTGTAGGGCTTTTTGTGCAAGCTGATATTCAGGGGCGCCATGTCCCTCATGCCCTTGTTTTACCGGCGTCAAGCCTGCGTGATCAGGATAAGGTCTATGTCATCAATCAGGACAATACACTGACTGTCCGTACCGTTAAGCTTGCCGACAGCAATACGCATAACATCATTGTTAAAGAGGGGATTTCACCAGGAGAGCGTGTGGTCACCTCTGCTCTTATCGGCGCGCATGACGGCATGCTTTTGCATGTTCTCGATTCTGAAGAAAATTCTGAAGGATCTGCTTCCGGAACAGAGAGTGAAGAGGCTGAAGCGCAGAAGGCCCGGAACACAGAACCGGAAGAACAGGATCAGAAGGAAGAGGACACAGCTTCATGAGGAGTCTGTTTTTGAATGTCCTGGCCAAACGGGTTTTTAACCATGTTATCATTTCAGGAGTAGGGATATGAAAAGCATTATTGCCTGGTGGGTTCGCAATACAGTTGCCGCTAACCTTTTGATGATTTCTATTCTTGTTGGAGGAGTCGTCGCGTATTTTAAAATGGAACGTGAGGCTTTTCCTGCGATTGCCCTGAGTGGTGCTGAGGTCTCTGTGAGCTGGCCCGGGGCCTCTCCGGAAGATGTGGAGCAACAGCTTGTCATACGTTTTGAGGAGGCTCTCACAGGGATAGATGGCGTTAAAAAGATGACCTCCGGTGCCAGCGAGGGCAGTGGAAGTGTAACGCTTGAGGCTAACCCTGGTGTCGATATGACACGTTTTATGGAGGAGGTCAAAACGCGTGTTGATTCCGTCAATAATCTCCCTCCCTCTTCCTACAGACCGACAGTTCAGCGTCTTGTGGGGCGTCCATGGTATATGGGGGTTGCTGTTTATGGTGATATTAGTCCGCGTGATATGAAACGTATTGCTAAAAGCATACGTGAAGATATCGCGCGCCTGCCAGGGGGAGAGCTGGCTCTTTTAGATGGTGTTCTTAATGAAGAAGTGTCTATTGAGCTCTCTGAAGAGGCTATGAGACGTTATAAACTGAGCTTTTCTGAGGTTGCTGAGGCCATTACTTCTGTCTCTCTCAACAGATCAGCAGGGACAGTACGTACCCCCTCAAGCCAGGTTCAGCTGCGGGCAAGGAATCTGGCAGATACTGCGCGTGATTTTGAAGATATCGTCATCCGTCAGACAGCTGACGGAAATGTTTTACACCTGAGAGATATAGCACGGGTCACAGATGGTGTTGAAGATGTCGACCAGAAATTCCTTTATGAAGGTCAGCCTGTTGCTCTCATCGGCATTCGTACCACGGATAAGATGGATATTGTTAAAACCTCCAAAGCCATTAAAAAATATATCAAAACAGCAGAAAATCAATATCCTGGTGTCTCGCTTGCTTTATGGTGGGATCAGTCAAAAATCTTTAACGATCGCATGCAGATGATCAGTAGTAATGCCCTCTTGGGACTTGTGCTTGTTTTGATTGTCCTGATGTTGTTTTTAAGACCTGTTGTTGCTTTTTGGGTGTCTGTGGGTATTGCAACGGCTTTTGCCGGTGCCCTTATTTTTCTCCCGACACTTGGTGTTTCCCTTAATATGGTTTCCCTCTTTGCCTTTCTTATTGTCATTGGCATTGTGGTGGATGATGCCATTGTGGTGGGAGAGAATATCCACAATCATGTAGAACATGGTGATGAAAGTGAAAAAGCAGCAATTCTGGGAACCCAGCTGGTCGCCAAGCCTGTTATTTTTGCTGTTATTACTACCATGATTGCTTTTGCTCCCTGGATGTTATTGTCAGGGGAATCAGTTCAGATTACGCGCCAGATCTCCTGGGTTGTGATTTGTGCTTTATCATTTTCCCTGATAGAATCCCTTTTCATTTTGCCGGCCCACCTTAATCATTTAAAACCCCAGACCTATGATGGGTTTTTAGGCCCATTTCTGCGGTTTCAAAACCGTATTGCACAGGCGCTTGTCCAGTTTGCAAAAAAGATTTACCGGCCCTTTGTCGTTCTTGCGATAAGGGCACGTTATACCACAGTTGCTCTTTTTATTGGTGTTTTTATTCTTGCTTTTGCTTTGGTTAAGGCTGGCTGGCTTCCTTTTCGCTTTATGCCGGAGGTGGAAGATGAACAGATTCAGGTCACCATCAGCATGCCAGATGGGACACCTTATGCACGAACACTTGCCGTCCATGATCATTTGAACCGTGCTTATGATGAACTCCGGGAACATTACAAACAACAGGGACAAAATGTTTTTGAGAGTTTTGCAACATCAGTGAACGGTCAGCGTGAGCGTATCAGGGCCTGGCTTGGCCTTCTCCCTCCTGAGAAAAGGGGTAATCTCTCGACACGGAGTATTGCTGATGCATTCCGTAAAACTCTTGGTGATATTCCAGATGCACGCGAGGTTGAGTTTACATCAACACTTTCTGGTGAGGGAGCACGACGTTTAAGCATTGCTCTTTACTCTAAAAATCCTGAAAATCTCACACAGGCTGTCGAGTACCTTAAGAAAAAACTGAGAACTTATTCGGCTCTTTATGCCGTTCGGGATAGCAATCAAAACGCTAAAAAAGAGCTGCGCTTTACTTTAAAGCCCGGTGCAGAAAGTCTGGGCATTACCCTTTCTGATGTTATCAAACAGGTGCGCTATGCCTTTTATGGGTATGAGGTCCAGCGTCTCCCCCGTGGTGGTGAGGATGTCCGTGTTATGCTACGTTATCCAAAAGAAAACCGTCAATCCCTTGATAGTTTACGTAATCTCCGTATTCGAACAGGTGATGGCAGGGAAATTCCTCTCTATGCTGTCGCTGATGTTAAATTTACCCCCGGCATGCATTATATTGATCGTCGTGAACGTCAGCGTTCTGTACGCGTGCGTGCGGATGTTATCGGGGATGCACGTAATGAGATTATGCAGGAGCTCAATGAGACGTTTTTCCCTGAGATGAAACGTCGCTTTCCTGATGTAACGCGCAGCCTTCTGGGTGATGCTCAGGCACAACAAGACTTTTTGAAGGAAGTTGTGATGTTAATGTTTATCATGCTGGGGGCCATGTATATCCTTTTGGCCGTGGCTTTTAAGTCTTATTTCCAGCCAGTTTTAATCATGTCAGCCATTCCTTTTGCTTTTGCAGGTGCTGTTTTTGGGTTGCTGATCACAGGTCAGCCCATGGCCCTGTTTTCTTTCTTTGGTATTGGTGCTGCGGCCGGTGTTGTGGTGAACGATAATCTTGTCCTTTTAGATTTTGTTGCCCGTTTACGTAAAAATGGTGTGGGTGCTTTTCAGGCTCTTGTTGATGCCGGTGTTGCACGTTTCAGGCCTATTCTTTTAACTTCACTGACAACCTTTATTGGCGTTATGCCGATGATGGCAGAGCGCTCTACCCAGGCTCAGTTCCTCAAACCTATGGTGGTCAGTCTTGCTTTTGCTGTCTTATTTGCTTTTTTTCTGACACTGTTTTTCGTTCCGGCACTTTATGCCATAGGCGTTGATGTTGCACGGCTTTATCGCTGGGCCTGGACAGGAAAGAAACCTGAATTTCCAGGAGCACATTATGATGACAGTCTTGAGCATATGGAGCAGGACATTGAAGCTGCCTCACGTGAGGAAGCCTGAGAAAAAATGTCAGCTTTATCTTTAAATGATGTGAAGTTTTCTTATTCTTATCTGTCTGCCCGTAATGGTCTCAAGCCGTTTCCCTGTCCTGATAAGAGACAGGCCGGGCACAACATGATAACGTCTTTTTAAACCTGCCAGATTTCTGCGGTGGCACAGAAGGACAGTCTTTTTGAAGGTAGCTTTTAAACAAACGGGCAGAAGCTTAAAAAGTGCAGTGCACCTAAATATGACAGAAGAGAAGACAAGAGGGAGACTTTAAATAAAGTCTCCCTCTTGTTACCTTTATTGTGTCTGTGCATTCATGACCTTTATCAGGACAGGAAAACACATCCCGGATGTCTCCCTCTGAAATTTATTTGTCCTGAGGTGTTTCTTTCGGCGGTAAGATAGAAATGCGATAAGCTTTTTGCTTCTCTAACAAAGTTTTGGCAAAGGCTTTTATGTCATCCAGGGTGATACTTTCAAAGTCTTTTCGAACACGACGAAAAGCATCATCAAGACTGCCAGGTTCTGATTGTGCACGACCTAAATGCTCAACCCAGTATGTATTTTGACTGAGGTTGTTTTCAATATGTTCAAGAACAGGTTTTAAGGCGCGTTGATAGGCATCTTCTGTGATGTGACCGTCACGCATATTTTGTGCAATGTCAAACACCACATTATAGAAGTGATCAATTTTCTGGGGTTTTGGATTCATATAAGCCATGATAAATCCATAATCAGGAAAGGCTTCTGAGAGAGAAATCCCCGCACCCGGAGAGTAAGATCCCCCCTCTTTTTCACGGACAACCTCAAGAAGTTCACGTCCAAAAATATCAGAAAAAAGTGAAAGCTTCCGCGCTATACGCACATCGCCCTTCCAGTCGGGAACAGGCCAGTAAATAAGAGAAAGGGTGGTATCTTTCTCACCTTTATGATGCAAAATAACGGGTTCTCCTCCGCCCCGGGGGAAGACAAGCTTACGGGCTTCAGGGTTAATCATAAAATTCTCCTGGCGCCCGGGCAGAGCCCCAAGATTTTCCGCAACAGCCTCTATGGTCTTCTCAATATCAAGATCACCAACAATGCTTATCTCTATAGCCCCTTTGGCAAGAACAGGTCCAAGCCATGCTTTTAAATCTTCCATGGTGAGGTTCAGCAAAATATTTTCCTGAGGAACTCCAAATCTTGGATCTCCTGAACGGACAAGACGGTCAGCCTGCGCATTGACATACCAGCCGGGAAAGACATCATAGGCAGCAAAATCAACTTTGACTGTTTTTTTAAACTGTTCAAGGGCTTCAGGTCGCCAGCCTGGCTCTTTGAGATAAGCTGCAATAAGAGACAGCTGGTCTTTAAGATTATCGGGGGTGGTGAGAGCATTAAAGCTAAAACGATCATCACCGACATGGAAACTGGTTTCCACGGTTTTGCCTGCCATGATACGCTCAACTTCATCCATGCTGTGTGCCTGTAAGCCACCATTTGTCAGCCCACCTTCACTGGCAAAAATGTTGAGACCTGGCTTATCTTTAGGCATAGACAATAACCCCTCACCCAGATTGACCTGGACATAAACTTTGCCACGTTCAAAGTCTGTTTTTTTCAGATTAAGGCGTACATTATTCTCAAAAACAACCTCTGTAACACTAAGGTCTTTGATCTCTTTGCGCTCTTTGACAGAGCCTGCTTTTCCAAAATCCTGATAGGCGAAAGGTTTGGCTTCCGCTTTTTGAAGAGGTCTAATGTCTTGTGCAAGACTGTTCCTGTAGGTTTCTAAAATCACCTCTTCTGTAATGTCTTTATCCTTTGAAGACTGAACATAAAACAGTCTTTCAGGACCAGACCAGGCATCAAGAAAAGCTTTATGGACTGTCTGGGGGGTTATCTTATCCTTAAAGTCTTCAAAAGACTTCAGGAGATCAGCAGGATCAGCCATGACCAGATTTTGTGCAAAAGCTATCATAATTTGACTGGCAAGCCCTGTATTCTTACGGGTTTGTGCACTCTCAGCCTGATCTTTAAGACCCTTCTCAAACCTGGCAATCTGTTCTTTAAGTTCACTCTCCAGAAAACCATGCTCCAAAGCACGTCTTAACTCCTGCTCTGCCAGAATTAAGGCTGCGCGCCACTGGCCTGGATCAGAGGGTATGACCACAACAGAAGCTTCTTCAAAAAGACCGAATTGTTCGGCAAAACCAGCCCCGGCTTCCCGGAAGGGTGAGTCGGGTTGACGTAAAAGAGTAAGAAAACGCTGGTTGAGAATGGCAAAACCCAAATCCCTTAAAAGGGATTTCTGGCGTTCCTGGATATTATCCTGCTTTTCTGTAAAGGGTTTGAGGCTATAGAGTCCAACTTCATTGAGGATCTCAGGATGGTAAAAAAAGCCTGCCTCTAAAGGACGGGGTTCAATCGTTCCTCTGTCTCTGTCTTCGCGTTCCCCTTTGGCTTCCCAGTCTCCAAAGACATTTTTTATTTTATGTTCAACCGCTTTCACATCAATATCGCCAGCAATGACCAGAAAAGCACGTTTGGGTGTATAGTAATGCATATAGTAATCAAGAAATGTATCGCGTTGAGCATTTTTCAGGACAGGTTCGACCCCGATGGGGAAACGTTCAGAAAGCGAAGTTTTAGGATAGAGAAAAGAAAGTTTGTTCCTGAAGGCTTCCATGAAAGGGGAATTTCTGGCCCGCTCTTCTGACAAAACAACACCACGTTCCCTATCAATAGCCTCATCTTTAAGGGTAAGGCGCCCCGCAGTTTCCCGCATGATCATGAGGGCTGTATCTAAAAGCTCATCATTGGTTTCAGGAATTTCCAGCATATAAACTGTTTCCTCAAAATCCGTATAAGCATTACTGTCTGCCCCGAAAGACAGGCCAAGACGCTCCAGCATTTTGACCATTTCTTCTTCAGGGATATTCTCAGATCCATTAAAAGCCATATGCTCCAGAAAATGCGCGAGACCCCTTTGATCTTCTGCCTCATTGAGCGAGCCTGTATCAAAACGCAGGCGGAGAGATGCTGTTTGTTTTGGGTTTTCGCTATGAATAAGGGCATAGCGCATACCATTGTTCAGGCGACCATAGGTAATGCGATTGTCTGGTTTGAGATCCGAGCTGTCATGGGCAAAGCCATGTTTTTGGGGGTTTTGCTCTGTCCCGGTTTGCTGGAGAGGTGTTGTCTCTGAGGGCTGAGATGAAGACGTGGGCTTCTCTTCCCGGGGGGGAGCTTTTTGCTCCTGCTGAAGAGAGAGCTCTTTTTGATCCTCTGTAGATTTTGCAGATTCTTGCTGGCCGCACGCACCGGGAATTAAGACACTTACAAACAGAGCAGTCAGGAGAAAAGAAGGAAATTTCATAACGTCTCCAAATGAATGAAACAGGAGCCCCTAAAAAAGGCCACGAAAAAGAGAAGTACCATGTGAGACTAAGCGCTTTTGTTTCTTTAATCAAGAGATCTTTAAGTCAGGTCATCTTAGGCTTGTTTCACAACATATTCTCTAAACATCGAGGTTTTCAACAAAATGCGCATGTTCCTGAAGATAGGCAAAGCGCTGGTCAGCATGGCGTCCCATAAGGGTTTCCACAAGGGCTTTTGTCTCAGCCTGTTTTGCCTCATCAAGACTGACCTGAGCCAAAACGCGGTGCTTTGGGTCCATGGTGGTTTCTTTAAGCTGTTGAGCCCGCATTTCTCCAAGACCCTTAAAGCGGCCAATATCAATTTTGCCGGTCCCTTTAAAGACGTTTTTTATAAGCTCATCGCGATGGGTATCATCGCGTGCATACACTGTCTTTCCCCCCTGAGAGAGACGATAAAGAGGGGGTTGTGCAAGATAAAGGCGCCCTGCACGTATGAGATCCGGGAGAGCGTAATAGAAAAAGGTCATCAGGAGAGAGGCTATATGATCACCGTCAACATCGGCATCTGTCATGATAATCACACGTTCATAGCGTAAATCTTCAAGACGGAAAGCGCTTCCTTTTTGAACGCCAAGAGCCTGAAACAGATCATTAATCTCCTGATTTTTAGAGATTTTATCTTCACCTGCATGCGCAATATTGAGAATTTTTCCACGCAGGGGCAGAATAGCCTGGGTTTCACGATCACGGGCCTGTTTTGCGGATCCTCCGGCAGAATCTCCCTCAACAAGAAAAAGCTCTGTTCCTCTGGCGTCACGGCGTGAACAGTCTGCAAGCTTGCCGGGCAGGCGGAGTCTGCGCGTTGCTGTTTTACGTTTGACGTCTTTTTCCTGTTTACGTCGCAAGCGCTCTTCTGCACGTTCCATAGAAAAACTGAGGAGCATATCAGCATCCTTAGGGGTGCGTGCCAGCCAGTGATCAAAAGGATCTCTTAAGGCCTGCTCAACAAAGCGGGTGACAGAGGCTGAGGTTAAACGTTCCTTGGTTTGTCCCTGAAACGCAGGGTCTTTGATAAAGACAGATAACAAAATCCCTGCGCCCCCCAAAACATCTTCGGGGAGGAGGGTTTGTGTTTTTTTAGGGGCCCCTGTAATGCCTGCATAATGGCGCAGGCCTTTGACCAGAGCAGCACGAAGCCCCTGTTCATGTGTACCACCCCCGGGGGTTGCTATTGTGTTGCAGTAAGAGCGGATAAAACTTTCTCCCTCCTGAAAGCCTTCCGGGCTCCAGGTGACAGCCCATTCCACAGCTCCGTCACCTTCAGGATTGTCATAGCGCCCGGAAAAAGGAGGTGTGAGCATGTCGCGTCCCTCTACGCTTTCAAGGAGATAATCTTTCAGCCCATTGGGGAAGTGTAAAAGGTCTGTCTCCGGCACATCTTCATGGTGAGACGTGTCAGAACACTGCCAGCGTATTTTTACACCACTGTGTAAATAGGCTTTAGCACGCGCCATGGTATAGAGCTTTTTGGCCTTAAAGCCTGCTTCTTTGCCAAAAATTTCAGGATCCGGACGAAAACGGACAGAAGTGCCACGGCGATTGGGTGCGGAGCCTGCATCTGCCAGGGGGGCCAGAGGTCTGCCGCGTTCATAGACTTGCTGGTAAAGCCGCTTCCCCCGTGCCACGTCAACCTCTAAGCGTTCACTTAAAGCGTTGACAACAGAAATCCCCACACCATGAAGCCCGCCTGCTGTTTTATAGCTCTCCCCTGAAAACTTTCCCCCCGCATGAAGGGTGGTCATGATCACTTCAAGGGCAGATTTGTCCGTGAATTTCGGGTGTGGGTCCACAGGAATACCACGCCCATTGTCAAAGACTGTCACAAAACCCTCATCATCCAGACGAATATCAAGATAATCTGCATGACCGGCTATGGCCTCATCCATGGCGTTATCAAGGGCTTCTGCAAACAAATGGTGGAGGGCCCGTTCATCCGTCCCCCCAATATACATGCCGGGACGTTTGCGAACAGGCTCCAGCCCTTCCAAAACCTCAATATCCCGGGCGGTATAGCTCTCCTCTTTCCTGCTGGTCTTTTTCGGGTGTTGGGGTGTGCTCTTCTCTTTTTGATGAGGTGTAGCATAGGAGGAGAGCCGGACCTTATGTTGGGGCACCGTTTTTTTATCATCTGTTCCAGATTTTTCCCCTGCCTCTCCCGGGGGGCTCTCTTTGGGAGTGTCAAACAAGCTGTCCTGCATGATGTCAGCAGTCCCTCATGAAATCGTGAAACATGATAAAAAAACTATTTTGCATGAGTCGGGAGGGTTTTGCAAAAAAAACTCAGATTTCCCTTAAAAAAAAGCCGGCACTTCACAAAATAAGGCCGGCTTACCGTTATTGTTAACGGAATCAAGATGAGGTGAAAACAGTATAGATTGTATTATATTAAAAAATAATTAAAAGTTTTAATCTGAGGTGTGAAATCTTATTTTTCCCTTCCGGCAGAGTGTGTGTATGGCGAGGTAAGTGTATTGAGGGGTGGGGTCTAAACTGTATTTGTTACAAAAACCATATTTTAAAGGCAAAATCTAAAGTTTATAAAAGAATGAGAAAATTTCTCTTGCTTTCATGGTTTTGTCTATATATGGTGGTTTTTCTGCGATCCTGCCCAATATATATGATTGCAAAACCTGTTTTGTGAGGTCACATGGGCCTCTGATTGTTTGGGGGCTGGCCTCGAAACTTAAGATAAAGATCATGTTAGAAGGGGGAGATATCTTCTTATGGACCATATCAACGCAGCACGCCTGAATCCTGAAATTTTGGAAAACTTAGATATTACAAAGCCCGGGCTTCTCACCCCTTCACACTCTTATAAACCTTTTCGTTATCCCTGGGCTTACGAATTCTGGAGACGTCAGCAGCAGGTTCACTGGATGCCGGAGGAGGTGCCTCTTGGTGAGGATTGTAAGGACTGGGCCACAAAGCTCAGTGATGGAGAGCGCAATCTTCTGACGCAGATTTTCCGATTCTTTACGCAATCTGACGTTGAAGTCAATGACAATTATATGGACCGTTTCTCACGGGTTTTCAAACCGACTGAAATCAAAATGATGATTGCAGCTTTTTCTAATATTGAAACCGTCCACATTGCGGCCTATGCCCTCCTTCTTGAGACTATTGGCATGCCGGATACTGAGTTTTCTGCTTTTCTTGATTATGAGGAAATGGCCGCCAAGCATGATTATATGCAAAGCTTTGGTGTGGAGACACATGCTGATATTGCAAGGACTTTGGCCATGTTCGGGGCTTTCACAGAAGGTCTTCAGCTTTTTGCAAGCTTTGCCATGCTCATGAATTTTCCACGTTTTAACAAAATGAAAGGCATGGGACAGATTGTGTCCTGGTCGGTGAGAGATGAAAGCCTGCATTGTGAAGGGATGACCCATCTTTATCACGCTTTTGTCAGGGAAACAGGATGTGTCACACAAAGTGTTGCCGATGATATTGTTGACTGTTGTAAAACAGTTGTCCGCCTTGAAGATCGTTTTATTGATCTTGCTTTTGAAATGGGGCCTGTTGAGGGTATGGGGCCTGAAGATATCAAGCGCTATATTCGCTATATTGCAGACTGGCGCCTGCAACAGCTTAACCTGCCTCAACTTTATGGTGAGAAAAATCACCCGCTTCCCTGGCTTACGGAAATTCTTAATGGCGTGGAACATGCTAATTTCTTTGAGGCCCGTGCCACAGAATACTCAAAAGCTGCCACTGAGGGCTCCTGGCATGGGGACAATGGGGTGTGGGATGTTTTTGACCGCCATCAGGGAGAACATCAGACAGAATCTTCGTCCCTCTCTCAGGGGTGATATGTGGTTTGAAGACTGGCCACTTTGTTGTCCTGTATGCCTTAAGAGAGGGAGGAGGCTCAACGGGCTGTTGTTTGCAGAGGTAAATCTGGGAGCATACAAAAGTATAGGCATGTCCTGATGATGTTCTGCCAAAGAGAAAACTAATCTTGTAAAAAATGTAGCGGTTATTTTTTAAGGTAACCTGTTTTTAGGTTTTTTGTGTTTAACTCTCTGTCTGCGGGACACGTGTTGCGCGGTCCCCTTGTCTTATCTACACAACAGACCTATAATAGATAGAATAAAACGAATTTTGTTGTCTAAGCGTGACGGTCACACAAGCCTATGCCTCGTGTGCTTTTAGGGTTATGGAGTTATTCTGCTATGGTTTCAGCTTTTGTTGCCACTTTTAAAGCCATGCTTGTTGCTGCTCTTTCCCTCATAGGGATAGAGTTGTATACGCTCCCCAAAGAGACCGACAGACAATGCCGGGAGCAGATACAGGTGGTTTGTGTTCGGGATAATGAGAAAATTCAGGATATACGTTATGATTCCCTTCCACCTTTTTCTCTGGATCAGAATGTTTTTCTTTCCTGTACTCTCAGGCCTGCGACATATTATAGTGAAGCTCTTCCCCTTTATATAAGACCTGATGATCTTAATTCCTGAACAGGTACAGACCTGCGGTATTTCTTTTTAAGCCTTTAATATATGGCTTGAGCTTTTGGCCAGGATAGGTTAGAACGGGCCCGCGCCTTATTTATGTAAGGACATCTTTCTTGTGCCAGGCTGTTATGAGCAGCTTATATCGTCAATATTATAAAGAAAAGGAGGGATGGTCTTATGGCTGTTCCTAAGCGAAAAACGACGGTTTCAAAACGTAATATGCGCCGTAGCCATGATAGTCTGGCCCAGCCAGCCTATGTTGAGGACCAGGATTCAGGTGAATTGCGTCGTCCTCATCATATTGATCTGAAAACAGGGCGCTATCGTGGTCGTCAGATCTTTGCGGTTAATGACGAATCTTAAAGCGTTTTTTCTGTCCTTAATGAAGGCGAACAAATTCAGGTTTTCCTAAAAAAGCCTGCCTCTTTCTGAAGGGGAGGGGTTTTTTTTGCGTCTTTTAGAAAAAAAAGAGGGAGAAAGAGGGAATGACCGCTATCCTGGATATCATAGGTCGTGAAATTCTTGACAGTCGGGGCCAGCCTACCGTTGAGGCAGAAATCCTTCTGGAAGATGGATCTTCAGGTCGTGCGGCGGCCCCTTCCGGGGCCTCCACCGGTGTTCACGAGGCCCATGAACTACGCGATGGAGAAGAACGCTATGGTGGGAAAGGTGTCCGCCGGGCAGTTGATCATATCACCATAGAGATTGCTGATGCTTTAAGGGGTATGGACGTTGAAGATCAGCGCCATCTTGACCAGACCCTTATTACCCTTGATGGTGAGGACAATAAGGGGCGTTTGGGGGCCAATGCTCTTATAGCCGTTTCTCTGGCCCTTGCCAAAGCAGCTGCCTCTTCCTTCGATATGCCATTTTACCGCTATATTGGGGGTGTTGGGGCGTGTGGCCTGCCTGTTCCTTTGATGAATGTCTTAAATGGTGGTGCCCATGCAGATAATCCTCTGGATATTCAGGAATTTATGATTGTTCCTGCAGGGGCCACATCTTTTTCTGAAGCTTTGCGTATGGGCTCAGAGGTTTTTCATACACTCAAACGCCATCTGATAGACAAAAAACTTCACACAGGTCTTGGGGATGAAGGGGGTTTTGCGCCTTACCTCACCTCAACGGAAGAGACCCTTCACCTTCTCATCGAAGCTATCAGGGCCGCGGGTTATCGTCCCGGTAAAGATATATGGCTTGCCCTGGATGTTGCGGCGACGGAGTTTTATCAAAAAGACCATTATCATCTTCGCGGGGAAGACCTTAACCTCGATTCTGAGGGCATGGTCTCTTATCTTGAAAAGCTTGTGCAGGCTTATCCTATTTGTTCCGTAGAGGACGGTATGGCGGAAGATGACTGGGAGGGCTGGGCACTTTTGACACAAAGGTTAGGCGAACATTGTCAACTTGTTGGTGATGATATTTTCGTTACCTCACCCCGGCGTCTTGCTTTAGGTTTTGAGAAAAATATTGCCAATGCCCTTCTTGTCAAACCCAACCAGATTGGCACGTTAACAGAGACCATAGAGGCCGTACATATGGCCCAGAAGGCGTCTTATGCAACGATTATGTCTCATCGTTCCGGGGAGACGGAAGATGTGACGCTGGCTGATCTTGCTGTGGGGCTTGCCTGTACGCAGATCAAGACAGGGTCGCTGGCCCGCTCAGAACGTATTGCGAAATATAACCAGCTGTTGCGTCTTGAAGAAGAGCTGGGGGCACAGGGCCGGTATGCTGGCACATCTGCCTTTGCATGTCTGCGTTAGGCAGAAAGGGGATGAAAGCTGCCACGAATGCTTTGTACGTGAATCATGATCCGGGGATGAGGGGACTGGAAAGAGGTGTTCCGGATGCCCTAACCCTAAATTTTATCAAAAAAGCTAAGGCGTGAGCCAGGCTTTAAGGCTCCGCGCCTTCCTCCATCACATATGTTTTATTCTTTGATGTTGTTCTGGAGCTTTTCCAGTTTTTTATCCGTTTTCCAGCCACTCAGGGAATAAACAGCCCACATTGCAGCAGGAATCCAGCCGATGAGGGTGATTTGCAGGAGAAGACAAATAATTCCCTGAAGAGGCTTGCCAATGGTAAAAAAGACAAGGAAGGGAAGGAAGATTGCCAGAATTAATCTCATGACAGGTGCTCTTTTAAAAGTTTGAAGTCTTTTTTCTTTTTAGGAACACATACCGCAGTGTAGGCATGATGTTATGAAAGAAGAACATACACGATGTTTATGAAAATTTATAGCTTTTTTAAAAAAAGAGACCCCTAAAGGGGCGTCTATCTTCCGGTGTTTGACCTGGCTCTCTCAGGATATGCAGGATGATAGCTGGCGCCATGTCTCTTTATGACCGGACACAACCTCGTCCATAAGGGCCCGCTTGATCTTAGTCAGGCCTGTTTCCTCCGGGACCTGCCTGTTCTTTTTACAGTTGAACCTGCCTCCACATGTGAAGCTCTCTTTCGCAGCATCAGGCCTCAAACGGCTACGGATCATGGTTGCAAATATTCTTTTTGCCAGTCTCTGTTCACGCGCTTAAAAAGCGTTCTTATATGGAGTCTGCTCTCCTCAAAACTAAGAGTTTCGATCTCAACAGGTTTACAAACACAGGCCCCCCATGTCGGGGGACGAGGTATGTCCTGCCCTGCCTTTTCATGTTTTAACGCAGCAAATTTTTCCAGGAGGTCGTCGCCCGGTAGCAGTCGTGAGCTTTGTCTCGACACCCATGAGGTCAGCCTGGCGCTGTTTGATCGTTCATGCCAATAGCGATCTGAAACCTTATCCTCCATCCTGGAGGCCGTTCCTATAACCCGGATTTGAAGGGTGATATGTTCCCACCATGCTGTCAATGATATGACTGGATTGTTCTTCATGTCTTTGGCTTTAGCAGATTCAAAATCTGAGCAAAAAACTAATCCCTCATTTGTGACGTCCTTTAAATCGATAAACCTGCCATTTGGAAACCCGTCATCGCGAACAGTATTGAGACAGATAACACCCCTGTGTCGAAGACCAGAGGTGGCTCTGGATTGTTTTAAGGCATGTTTGATAATATTTAGAGGATTGCTTTCCGACGCGTCGTCGTTAAACTTCATAGTTTGTTTTTTCATTTTATCCCTCACAGATCCTGAAAAAAATTGTCCTGTTTCTCTCCTAAAAAGGTTTTGCACTTTTTAAGAAAAAGTCACAAGACATAAGGCTTTTTCTTCTCTTGCAGAAAGGGGGCGGGCCCCTGACAGACGGCTTGTTGAGAGGGCCTTTCATGATCATAAGGGGCACGCATCATGCTCTTCAGAATTGTCTTTGTGTGTTTTAAAACAGCGATAGTGTCACTTCTCTGGCCGAGACTCTCAGTTTTTTCATAAGATAGAGATGATCACAGGAAAAACATGAAAATTTTTACTATGCCCTCCTGTACAATGAAGCCAGAGGCAGAAAGAAATCTTCCTTTTTCCTTATTTTAGAACAGGAAACTGGACAGGTGGCCTGTTATTATATTTTCCTCATAAATCTCCTGCAGGGCATTGACGCCGTCCGAAAACATGCTATCAAGCATGCAGGTTGGGCCCTTAGCTCAGTTGGTAGAGCAACTGACTTTTAATCAGTAGGTCGAAGGTTCGAATCCTTCAGGGCTCACCATTTTTTATCTCTCTCCTCACATGCTGATACATGCCAGAAACAGGGTGTGGCTTTTTCCTGAAGAACAGGGCCCTATTCTTCATGTCCGGAGCCACAGGGGTGAGATACGTGTCACGCAGGAAAAATATATCTTTGCCAGGATAAGGATTATTGTATACTCTTCTTCAGAAGAAAAGACTGTATGATCCTGCTGTCTTTCCTGATTGTTGATAAGGAGACCTTTTATGCCTGCTCTTGCTGAAGCTTCTCTGAAGCCTGTTCCTGAAAAACCTTTTGTGTGGACGCGTGAACAGGCTGAGCGCCTTTATCACCTTCCCTTTGCAGATTTGCTGTATGAGGCTCAGACCATACACCGCAGGAATTTTGATCCCAACAGTGTTGAGTGTGCTCAGCTTCTTTCCATAAAAACAGGGGGATGTGCTGAAGATTGCTCCTATTGCAGTCAGTCAGCCCATTATAAAACCGGGGTGAAGGCCACAAAGCTCATGGGGCATGAAGAAACTCTGGAGGCCGCCAGACGTGCAAAAGCCAATGGAGCCACCCGTTTTTGTATGGGGGCCGCCTGGAGGTCTCTGAAAGATCGCGATGTTGAAAAAATCACAACCCTTATCGCAGATGTTAAAGCTTTGGGGCTTGAGACATGTGTCACCCTGGGTATGGTCACACAGGATCAGGCCCATGCCCTTAAAGAAGCAGGCCTTGATTATTATAACCATAATCTGGATACTTCGCCCGGTTTTTACAAAAAAATTATCAGCACACGCCGTTATGAAGACCGCCTTGATACGCTGGAGGCCGTACGTGAAGCAGGCCTTAAAACCTGTTGCGGGGGTATTATTGGTTTGGGGGAAACGGTGGAAGACAGGCTTGATATGCTGGTGGAACTGGCTAATTTACCTGAGCAGCCACATTCAACACCCATCAATGCCTTTATTCCGGCGAAAGGAACACCTTTGCAGGATCAGGGCCCTGTTGACCCTGTTTCTTTTGTACGCATTCTTGCCGTCGCACGTTTGATGCTGCCAAAAACAGTTTTACGTCTGTCTGCAGGTCGTGAATATATGTCAAAAGAAATGCAGGCTTTGTGTTTTCTTGCAGGTGCCGGGTCTATTTTTGTAGGCGATAAGCTTTTAACAGCAGATAACCCGGAACCTTCTGATGATGCAGATTTGTTGAAATCTCTTGGCATGCGCCCTGCTGTCAGCAGAGAGTCTGAAGGAAAGGAAGCCCTCGCATGACAGAAAGAACCGGTGCAGAAAAAGCTCTGCAAACTTTAAAAACCTGGCAGACCGTTTCAGATCGTGATGCCATACAAAAAACCTATGTCTTTAAAGATTTCAATACGGCTTTTGGTTTTATGGCCCGTGTGGCCCTGAAGGCTGAGACCATGGATCATCACCCTGAATGGTTCAATGTCTATAACCGGGTGGATATTGTTCTCACCACCCACGATATGGAGGGTGTTTCAGAAAAAGATATCATTCTTGCAAGTTTTATGGATGATATTTCTGCAGGCTTAACTTAAGTTTATATTTTTTGAATTTATAATTTTTTGTATTTTATAAATAAAACTTGCTTAAAATAAATATATCGTCTATCTTAAACTTTCTTTCTGTTCTGGCAGACTGAAAGTTGATAGGTTTTTTTAAGGATGCTGCATGCTTTATGCTTTTTATGAACTGGCCCAGGCCAGCCTCCAGCCATGGCACACGGCCGTACATATGGGGCGTGAGGCTTTGTCATCTCCCTTTAGCCTTCTCAACTTTACACCCCAGGCACGTACAGGTGCAGCTATGGCGGACGTCTTTGAAATGATGACACGTCGTTATGGTAAGCCAGACTGGGGTCTTAAAGACACCCGTGTTGGACAAATGTCCGTTCCTGTTTCCCCGCATCCTGTTTGGGAGAAAGCATGGTGTCGTCTTTTGCATTTTAAGCGAAACCCTCAGGTTTTAGGACGTGCACGAAAAGCCATAGGGCAGACTTCTCCAGACCCAAAACTTCTTCTTATTGCCCCTTTGTCTGGTCATTATGCGACGCTGTTGCGTGGTACCGTGGAGGCATTTTTACCTGATCATGAAGTTTATATCACAGACTGGCAGGATGCCCGTATGGTTCCTGTTTTTGAGGGACGTTTTGGCCTGCATGACTATATTGACTATCTTCGTGAAATGATACGGTTTTTAGGACCGCAGACACATGTTATAGCTGTTTGCCAGCCAGGGCCACCTGCCCTTGCTGCAACGGCCCTGATGGCAGAAAATGAGGAGCCAGCAACTCCTGCAACCCTCACACTTATTGGCTCTCCCATTGATGCACGAAAATCTCCGACAGCGCCTAACCTCTTTGCAGAAAACCATGATCTGGACTGGTTCAAACGCAATATGATCTATACAACACCCTGGCCTTATCCCGGGGCTTTGCGTCGCGTTTATCCGGGGTTTATTCAATTGACAAGCTTTATGAATATGAACTGGGAAAAACATGCGGATGCTCAAAGGCGCTTTTTTGAACACCTGATTGAAGGTGATCAGGATGGTGCAGAAAAACACAGAGAATTTTATGATGAATATCTTTCTGTGATGGATCTTCCAGAATCTTTTTACCTTGAAACTCTTCAGGAAGTTTTTCAGGAACATCGTCTGGCCCGTGGTCTTATGATGCATCGTGGACGTCTTGTCCGTCCTGAAGCCCTCACAAAAACAGCCCTGATGACGATAGAGGGTGAAAAAGATGACATATCTGGCATTGGGCAAACACAGGCCGCGCATGACTTATGTCCTCACCTTCCTGATACTATGCGTGAGAAATATGTTCAAAAAGGGGCCGGCCATTATGGGGTGTTCAGTGGCAGCCGCTTTCGCCAGATTATCCAGCCTAAAATCAGCGCCTTTATTCGCAAACATGGGGATTTAGCGCGCTCAGCTTTACCACACTCAAATGTACCAGATGCAGTTTGATAAGACGGTTATGGTACAGGGTATTTTTCCTCTAAGATCTTTGTGAAGAGGATATTGTTTTATCTAATTTTTAGCATTTTTTCAGATCAACGGTGTGAAATACAGTTCATTTAAGGGAATGTGCTTTGAGTGTGTGCGCTCTTAAGTGAGGAGACACAGAAGGACATAGTAGGCCCTCTTATTTCAGGCCCGGGAAGATATTCTGAAAAGGGCCAGGTTTCCGGGCCTGAAATAAATCTTATCAGAAGTCCCCAAACAGACCGGCTTGTAATCCTGTGTTTGTCTGTTTGGGGATGTATGAAATACCTCTGGCTTAAGGGGTTTCTGAAGCCTGAACTTCTTCTACAACAACCTCTTCAGTTTGTACCTCCTGTACAGGTGGTTTTGGGGCAAGTTTCTCCCAAAGTCCCACGATAAGGACAACAGAAATACATAAAGGTACGACATAGCGTAACGTCATGATCCAAAAACGCAGAAGGGGTTTGGGCAGTCCTTTGAGTTCTTCTTCTAAATCCTGGGTTTTCATGATCCAGCCAACAAAAAGAGCCGCCAGAAGACCACCAACAGGTAAAAGGAATGAACCTGTTACCAGATCCAGAAAATCAAGATAGTTAAGGGAAAATAACGTGCCTGCGCCTATCAGCCACAAGACAAACCCAAGGCCCAGGCTGGCACTCATTCTTGAAACGGAAGCTTTTTCCTCACACCATGCTACTGTAATTTCCAGAAGAGAAATAGAGGAGGTCAAAGCTGCGAAAAGGGCCAGAACAAAAAATATCCCCTGAAGGACAGAACCAAAAGGCATGTTGGCAAAAGCTGAAGGTAAAACAACAAAGAACAGGCCTGGACCTGCCGCAGGATCCAGTCCCTGTGCGAAAACAATGGGAAAGATAACAAGACCTGCAATAATCGCCACCATAGTATCAGCACCCACGACAATAGCAGCAGCACGGGGAATATTAACATCCGGCTTCAGATAAGAGCCATACGTTACCATAAGCGCAACACCAACCCCGACGGAGAAGAAGGCTTGTCCGAGCGCCTTAAGAGCCCCATCCAGTGTAAACTGAGAAAAATCAGGTTTAAAAAGAAAGGAAACAGCCTGCGCAAAAGCGCCTGTGAAAGCTGCGTAAAGCAAAAGCCCAAGAAGCATGAGGAAAAAGAGAGGCATCAAAATCTCAGCTGCCAGCTCTATACCCTTTTTAAGGCCTCTTCCAACGATCAAAGCTGTCAACCCGACAAAGATCGTCTGATAGAGCATCATTTTATACGGCGAGCCTGTTAACGCGCCAAACCATGATTCTACTTTTTCGGGGGAAGCTCCAGAGAAAGTACCGGAAAAGGATGGCCAGATATACGCTATCACCCATCCTGCAACAACACAGTAGAAAGAAAGAATAAAGAAAGAGGTCAGCATACCAAGCCAGCCGGGAAGGGCCCATTTGGGGCTTGCACTGGCTGTCTTAGCAAGATTTTCAAAACTTCCCACAGCAGAACTGCCGCCGCGACGCCCTACTGCATATTCTCCCATAAGCAGAGGGTATGCGATGAAAAAAGCACATAAGAGGTAGAAAATAACAAAAACGCCACCACCATTGGCGCCCGCTGTATAGGGAAACCGCCAGAAATTACCTAAACCCACAGAAGAGCCAATTGCCGCCATAAGAAAAGCAAAGCGTGAAGACCATTGTGCATGGGAGGGGCGTTCTAAATTCATAATAGAAAGTTCCTTATGTATCAATTTTTAGGAATAAGCATCATCTTTTTTTATTGCTTCTGAAAATTCCTCCTTAACCTTCATAAAACTAAAAATTAATCCACTCTTAAAAACAAGACTCTGTTCATTTTATAAAATAATTTTATGCTTTTTGAAAGTATAAATAAAGCAAGAAAAAAAACCATGATGATATATTCTTAAGAAAAATTCACTAATTAAGTGCTAATCTCTGTGCGTCGTTTTAGAGGAGTTTTGGGCCTTTATTATTTTTGCCTTTCAGTCTTTAAGGTAGGGGTCCGGGGCCGTTATGGAGGGAGGAATTTTTTCGTTTTGCCGTATGCGTGGGTTTCTCAGATCAGGCTTTTTGGAATCAGGTTTGTTAACGCCACGCATGGCATCAACCATGGGGCCCCCTACGGCCAGGATGCCGGGGACAATAACAACAGCTTCCCCTGCGACAGGGTTCCCCAGTGCACGGTCCAGAGCTTCACCTTCAAGTCCCTGATAGCGTGCATCCAGACTCTGTGAGGGGGAGGAGGGGTTCCAGTCCTGCCAGCCTTTATCATCTTTTTCTCCCGATCGTTTGACAAGGGGCGGACAGCCCTGATGTCGGCGTTCCGGTGTGCGGCAATCTACATCATACACAATACCCGCAACGCCGCCGGACTTTCCCGGTGATAAAGCACCGCGGACATGAATACCGGCAGAGCTTTGTCCCTGTTGTCCCCCTGAAGAAGAAGGTCTGCCCTCTCTGCCGGATCCTGAGAGAGGGGGGGTGATGGGGTGTTGCAGAAGCCGTTGCAGGCCGCTTTGCTGAGGTCTGATAGCACGCTTAGACTCTTCCACAGTTTTCGGTGTGTCAGAAGATGCCAGAACCTCCGGTGCTGTGATGGTATCTGTGTCTTTTTGAGGTCCCTCTGCTTCTTCGTGCAGGGAAGAGGCGGGGGGGTGCGATTGTAGATCTTCAAGAGGTTTTTTCTGGTCTGCTGACGGGCCCCTATGCTCCCTGGCCTCGGGGTGAGAGGTTTCAGGAGGTTTTTTTTGGGCAAGAGGAGACAGAAAATCTTGTGGGGAGGGCTGTTGAGACTGTTCCAAAGCCTCTGTCTCTTCCTCTTTTTGTGGGGATGAAGGAGAGGGGGGCACACTGTTCTCTACAGAGGTGGGGGTATCCTGCCGGACAAGTGGTTCTACTTTTGTGAAAGCCTTCTTATCCAGAGGTGTGGGGCGCGGTTTTGCCGGGGGGTCCAGAAAACGGGACAGGGGGATGAATTCCTCTGCAACAGGTGTTTTAGGCTCAACATCCGGGGTGGGATCAGACTTTTTGTTTCGGGGAGGCTCAACAGGGTTTTTAGACTGTTCCGGTGCTTTCACAAAGCTTGCCGGAGGAATGTCTTTTTCAGGAAGGGGAGGCGTTTTGGGGTCTTCCTGTTGCACAGTTTTCTCTGTGACAGGTTCTGGCTTTTTTGTCTCTTTTTGAAGGGGGTCGGGTTTTGGTGGTGGGGGAACCATTTCCTGCAAAGGGGGATCAGGTGTGACGGGTTCAGGCTCTTCTTCAAGGGTCACCATGATAACAGGTGTCTGATCTTTGAGGGGGTCTGGAAAAGCTACAGGTTGTCTGTGAAGGCTGAAGAGAACCACAGCATTCAAAAAAATGGCTCCGGAAACGGCTATCACCAAACGGCGTATGTCTGTTTCAGGGGCCCTGAAGGGACGCAGCACAAGAGCAGCAAAACCCATATAAAAACTTTTAACCTAAAAAATATACCATAGCATCCATCATAGGAAATGTCCTCTGAAAAGCCAAACCCTCTCAAGCCCGGAAAAGGATGGGGAGGAATTACAAACAATAGTCACCCCCCTTTTTGACGCCTCCTGCCTTCAGTTGACCTTTTTTATTTTAAAAAGATAAAAGAAGGGTTGTCCTGTATCATCTTTCTCATCAAAAACATGAAAGAGAGGAGACAACAAGATTATGGATATTGTCGCGCATATGGATGTTTTTATACTTCTTTTCTTAACAGCCCTCGCCGCAGGTTTTCTTGATGCCATAGCAGGTGGGGGAGGTCTTATCACAATTCCGGCCCTTTTACTGACCGGGATCCATCCTCTGGCGGCTCTGGCCACCAATAAGCTTCAGTCTGTATCGGGAACCTTCTCTTCTTCCCTTATCATGATCCGCAAAGGGCAGGTCAGTCCGGGAGACATAGTGTATCCGTTTTTTACGGCTCTGGCTGGTGCTGGTTTGGGGAGCTTTGGTGTTCAGTTTCTTAATCTTACAGTTTTGGATATTGTTATCCCCATAGCCCTTGTCAGTGTTGCGCTTTATTTTCTTTTTGCTCCTAAAATAAGGGAGACAGCTTCAAAGCCTTTGGTGAGCACAAAGACCTATGCAAATAGTTTTGTTCCTGTTATTGGCCTTTATGATGGGGCCTTTGGCCCGGGAACAGGATCCTTTTTTACACTTGCCGGGACAGTTTTAAGGGGGAAAACCCTGGTAGGCGCTGTTGCTGAGGCTAAATGCCTCAATTTCGCAACAAACCTTGCCTCTTTATGTGTCTTTCTTTTCAGTGGGTATATGGTCTGGTCTTTTGGGTTTGTTATGATGGCGGGCCAGATTATAGGATCTTATCTGGGCGCACATACCATGTTGAAGGGGGGGGCACGTCTTATTCGCCCGATGATTGTTCTTGCATGTCTGGCGATGCTTGCTAAAACTCTGTATACAAAGTTTTTTTAGGAATTTTCCTGTGAAAACAGGCTATGAAAGGACGACAACAGGCATAATGGCTGAAACCTCTTCTCACACAACACAGCTCCAAAACATTGTCTCTGGTGTTCAGCCCTCAGGGGATTTGCATCTGGGAAATTATCTCGGAGCCCTCAGAAATTTTGTTGATCTGCAGGAAAAATTTACCTGTTTTTACAGTATTGTTGATCTGCATGCGATAACAGTTTGGCAGGATCCTGAACATCTGGCGCATCAGACACGCTCCATTGCGGCGGCTTTTCTGGCGGCGGGGCTGGATCCTGACAGGGCTGTTTTGTTTGCACAAAGCTCTGTCCCCCAGCATACAGAGCTTGCCTGGTTTTTAAATTGTGTGGCACGCATAGGCTGGCTGAGCCGTATGACCCAGTTTAAAGAAAAAGCCGGCACCCATCGTGAGCGGGCCTCCGTAGGGCTTTATACCTACCCTGTTTTACAGGCTGCTGATATTCTTCTCTATAAAGCGTCCTTTGTGCCTGTCGGGGAAGATCAGAAACAGCACCTGGAACTGGCCCGCGATATTGCCCAGAAATTCAATCATGATTTTAAAAATCCGGACTTTTTTCCTCTTCCCGAACCCCTGATTGAAAAAACAGGCGCGCGTGTGATGAGCCTCCGTGATGGACAGAAGAAAATGTCCAAATCTGATCCGTCCGACCTCTCACGTCTTAATCTGTGTGATGATCCGGACACACTTGTGAAAAAAATACGCAAAGCCAAAACAGATGCGGAGCCTTTGCCAGAAAGCCTCCAGGAATTAAAAACCCGTCCCGAAGCAGATAATCTTGTTCATCTTTATGCCAGCCTCACACGGCAGAGCCCTCAAAATGTACTGGATCAGTTTTCAGGTCAGGGGTTTGCTGTTTTCAAACCTGCTCTTGCTGAACGTGTGGTTGAGGTGCTAGCCCCGCTTGGTCAGGCGATGAAGGGTTTTATGCGCGATCCTGCTGAGCTGGATAGGATTTTAAAAAAAGGGGGTCTTAAAGCCCGCGCCACAGCACAGCCCGTGATGGATGAAGTGAAACACCTGATGGGTTTTGGAAAGTTTTGAGAAGGATAAACAAATGATCATACAAAGCGTTAAGAAGACCATTGTGAAGTGTCTTACGGGTTTGGCTGTTTTGGGGCTTTTGCTTGCTTCCGGGGCGGGATGTACCGGATCTCAGGACCAAAAAACTGAGGAAACCGTGCTTGTGTTCGATGCCCCCTGGATCCGTATTCCTGCAGAGGGCAGGGATATGACCGCCGCCTATCTGAGTATAGAAAATAAGGGGGGAGAAGCGGATAGCCTCCTCTCTGTCACAAGTCCTCTTGCCTCCCGTTTTGAAATGCATGAAACCCTCCGGGAGGGGGATATTATGCGCATGCGTCCCGTCACCTCTTTACCAGTTCCTGCACAAGGCCGCATGGTGATGGCACCGGGGGGGATTCATATTATGGTCTTTGGTGTCAAACAGCCTCTTGTGGAAGGGCAGGTTTTCCCTCTTATCCTGCACTTTGAAAAGGCAGGCGAGATGAACGTGGATGCCAAAATCCTTCAGAAGAAGCTGCCTTAAGACAGAAAATCTCTCCTCTTAAGGATGCTGGGGAATGTGAGGAGGCGTGCGAACTCTTCTCTCATGCGTCTCCCTTTTCCCCGGAACTAAAAAGGGGATGTAGGCCGTCTCTGGCCTTCTTTCCTCTGAATGTATAAATACTGGTCCCACAGCTTCTTCCTGACCTCCGTGAGGAGGGGAAGGCTGCCTTACGGCATTTTAATCTGACACATTATAATTTAAAATTTAATTAAATATATCTTGACGTATCCCTCTCCATTTGTCATAATCTCCTCATAATCTCCCTAATGGGAGGAACAGGGGAGAGAGCCGGGTCTGTGTCCTGGTTTTTGGGAACAGGCCCTCATATGGAGGCTTCTCAAGAACACACGCGGGGACACACATTTTTTCTTATGGCCTGACAGCATGGTTTTTGAAAAGACTCTTTGTAAAAAAGGAGTACACCTATATTGATGGCACAAACTTTACCTTTGCAAGGCTTATCCTGTCAAAACTATACCTCTCAGTCTCCCGCCACGGTTTTTCTGCCTCTGGCACGCCCTGCTCAGATCCCTGCGGGCATGCGCGAGCTTACCCTGGAGGAGATTGATCTCGTTGCAGCAGGTATAAGGTGGCGCGCTGCTTTTGAAGCTGGTATTGAGGGTGCTATAGGCGGCGCTGTTGGTGGTGCTGCATATGGTGGTATAGCGACTGCAATGACAGGTGGCGCTTTATGGCCTTCTATCGGTATTGGGTTTGCTGCCGGAGGCGGAGGTGGTTTTCTCGGTGGCTTTGCTGTTTCTATGTACAGGCAACTACGTGGATTCGATGAAGGTCGTCCAGCTGTGTGAGGATCTGATATGTTAAAAAACAGGCCCATACTCAGGCATTTTGTAAAAGTCATGGCCCTGACACTTCCTATAGGGCTTTTGTTTGGCCTTCTGGTGGCTATGATTGTTCCCCAGGATTTTTATGCTCACCATAGAAATAGCATTATTATAGTGGTTGGTTTGATCATTGGTTCTTTCGCCGGTGTGCTCAGTGGCATGTTTGCCCCTAAGAAAAAACCATGAGCACAATCTGCCCTGCCTGTTTTGCTTTTAGACAGGCAGGGTTCACCTGACATCGGCAGATCTGCGTGAGCTTGCTCTGGATGAGATTGACCTCGTTGCAGCCGGTATAAGGTGGCGCGTGGCTATCGACGCAGATGTCAGGGAGGCACTCTTGGTGCTCTTGGCGGTGCCGTAGCAGGCGGTGTTCTTGCAGGCGCTACAGGCGGTGCTTTAGCACTTGCCATTGCTGGTGGTGCTGTTGGGGGTGGTTTTGGAGGGTTCGCGACTGGTTTTTTGGGCTCTGTTTGGGATCAGCTTTCCAGACGTTCAATTGACCGGGCATTTTGTCCAATGTGAGGAGGGTATACATATGTTAGAACATCGTCCTTTTTGGAAACGCTTTTTTAAACCTGTCGCTGTTGCGGCACTTGTCGGGGTGGTCATGGGGCTGTTATTATTGCCTGTCAGCCTGACGTCTTTTGCAAAGGAACACGGAATTCTCTGGGGGCTTGTCAATGGTGCTTGTATTGGCCTGGTTGCTAATCTTATCATCATGCGTCTGAACTCTAAAAAAAGATGACTCCCTGAAGTGTGCTGACTCCTGTCCGGCCTCCCGGGGATGTCGTCCCCTGAAAAGACTGGCGGGGGATCAGTAGAGCCCGGCGGATTTAAGCCACCCCTTGAGAAAGGCTGGTTTTGTGGATGAGGCGCATACGACTTTGTTGACAGGATAAGGAGGTTGATAGGGTGTTACGACAAAAATCTTTTCTAAAATGTGGAGCGTGATACTAGCTATCCCAACAGGACTTATTGTGGGGCTTGTTTTTGCTATTTTTTTCCAGAAGCGAAGAACATACTGGCAGGCGCCGTAGTGGGCGTCATTATGGGGATGGTCGCCAGCTTTCTGGTTCCAAAACGCAAAAAGACACCATAAGCCCTGTCGGCATGGTCTCCTATGCTTCTTATGGTTACTCTGCGGGGTCATGGAGAGCCTTTTTTCTAATCCCCGCCGGTGATCTCATCTTTGAGTTTGGGAATTTTGGGGGCAGGTTTTTTTAGTCTGTGACTCTTTGTGCCGATGGCTTTATACCCGCTTATAAGACAGAGGAAAAAACCTCTTCCCCAATGTCATAAATCTCCTGAAAAACAAACTGAATGTGTTATAAAAAGACACTTTTTTATCCCTCCGTATACTTTTGCGGAAGGTGAACTGGTCTGGATTTCCTGGAGATTTTCCTTATATTTGTGTTCCGGCCTATAAAAACATGATCAGTCTTATAGGGGAGAAGAAATGAGTCTTGAACAAGCGCGTGAGGTAAGAGCATGGCGCCGCATTCACCGCAGACCTTCACGCAAAATTCGTGTGGGGTCTGTTGAGGTTGGCGGTGATACCCCCATCAGTGTTCAGTCCATGACCAACACACCAACAGAAGATGTCAAAGCAACACTGGACCAGATTCACCAACTTCGGGAAGCTGGTGCTGATATTGTGCGTGTATCCTGTCCTACAGAAGATTCAACAAAAGCCTTTAAAACCATTGCAAAAGAGGCACGCCTTCCTCTTGTCGCTGATATTCACTTCCATTATCGCCGGGCGTTAGAGGCGGCTGAGGCAGGGGCTGCGTGCTTACGTATTAACCCCGGAAATATTGGCTCTCAGGCCCGTGTGAAAGATGTGATCGTTGCGGCCAGGGATCATGGCTGTTCCATCCGTATAGGGGTAAATGCCGGGTCTTTGGAAAAACCACTTTTAGAAAAATATGGCAGTCCGTGCCCTGAAGCCATGGTGGAAAGCGCTTTGAATCATGCGCGTTGTCTTCAGGATGAGGATTTTCATGAATTCAAAATTTCGGTCAAAGCTTCGGATGTTTTCCTCACCATTGCGGCCTATCGTGCTTTGGCCGGGGCCATTGATTGTCCTTTGCATTTAGGTGTTACTGAAGCAGGAGGTCTACGCGGAGGTATGGTGAAATCCTCTATTGGGCTGGGTGTTTTGCTCTATGAAGGTCTTGGCGATACCATACGGGTTTCCCTCTCAGCAGATCCTGTGGATGAAATCCGTACAGGCTTTGATATCCTCAAAAGCCTTCACCTGCGATCCCGTGGGGTTGAGATCATTGCCTGCCCGTCCTGTGCACGTCAGGGTTTTGATGTGATTAAAACGGTGAGCATTCTTGAAAAACGCCTTGAGCATATTAAAGAGCCCATTACGTTGTCTGTGATAGGTTGTGTTGTCAATGGCCCCGGGGAAGCTGCCTATACGGATGTCGGGTTTACTGGTGGGGGCAAGGGAGCTGGTATGGTCTATGTTCATGGTCATATTCAAAATAAGCTTAGGAATGAAGATTTGATTGACCATATTGTTGCTCTGGTGGAACAACGTGCCAGGGATATGCGTGCTGGTGAGACGGCATAGATCCCTGTCTTATCTTTAAGACAAAAGCTATAGTCTTTTGCTCTTATCTAAGCTAAGTTTTTTAACAAATTAACATATAATAAGGGTATTTCTTGATTTTTTACAGATTTGATCAATAAATTTTCTTCTATAAATAAACAATCAAAATAAATATATGCTCTGGTTACATTTTTTGGTAATACGTAATTTACAAATATTTTTTTATGATACAGAACAAGATTTTAAGCTCATCATTAGCTGTAAGGTACTCGACCCACAAGACTTTGCAGGCATTAAAAAATTGTAAATAATTTAGTTAAATTTCTAAAGATAAAGCCTAGACACAATAGATAGAGCGCTTTAAGTTTGCACATACAAATATAAGAATAGTCATCAACAATGTTATCTATAGAAAATCTGCTTAATATCAGAAAAATTCCTCTAATCTTGCCTTCTTTTCCAGGCAAATTTCTATAAAACCTATACAAAGAGATCAGGAGGTTCATGTATGACGGTCTTATCAAAAAGGACGAACCCAGTTGATATACATATTGGTTCCCGTGTGCGTTTGAAGCGTCAGATGTTACAGATGAGTCAGGAAAAACTTGGTGAATATTTAGGTGTCACCTTCCAGCAGGTTCAAAAATATGAGAAAGGAAGCAACCGTATAGGTGCAGGTAGTCTTTGGCGTATTGCGCAAATTATGGGTACACCCGTCAGTTTTTTCTTTGAAGGTCTTCGTGACAAAGAGATGCAACAGGGTTTTGCAGAAAGTCAGGACGATGCCATAGTGTATGAGTTTATCAACAGTTCTGATGGTGTGGCTTTGATTAAGGCGTTTGCACATGTTAAAGATCCCAGGGTTAGGCGCCGTATTCTTGAGCTTGTAAGGACGCTTGCAGGTTCAGCAGAAGAAAGATAACCAAGATAAAAATTTAACAAATAAAAGAAAATTTTATATATTTATAATAAAGTCTCTTAGTGGGGATCTATAGAAATTCATAAGCTGTTTTATCCTTTTTTCCTTTATAAACAGGTCTGTCCGGAGCGTGAGTGATACCCGGGTCATCTCATACATAGTGATGTTCCCTGAATGTAAGGTTTGAGGGAAAAAGATCCGTTTGGCGGGGGGGAGCCTCTATGAAAAGCATATATTTGTTTGTTCGGAAGGATCTGTTTATGAGTTTCCTGGGTTTGGTTCAGCAAATATGACAAATAAGAAAGAAAATCAGGAGGGTAAAGATTGTAGGTATTAAGTTTATAAACTTTAAGGCACTATTTGGATGTCTGTTGAAAGGTTTTTTAGCAGAAAAGCCAGCGGGCAGAGATAGAGATATGATATTTTGAGGCATCTCAACCCAGTACACCCAATTCAAAAAGCTATCAAAACCTATATAGGCAAGAATAAAAAACGAACCTGGAAAAATAATACCGAAGAATTTATCAGGCGTAAGAGAGCTTACTTAATTTGCCTGTCGCCGAAGAAAGGCAGGAATCTCCAGTTCATCTTCACCCTCTTCAGGGAAGAGCTCTCCTGTTGATGTGGGAGATGGCGGAGGGTCACCTTCAGATGCCTGGGGACGACGACGACGGCCAAAAAGACCCCCGAATCCCCGTCCATGAGAAGAATCATGAGCAGGTTTTGACGGGTGTTGTTCTACAGATGTATTGGAAGACTGAACAGACGCAGGAGAAGGGGGCTGGGGTTTACTGTTCTGGGTGCCTGATTCTGGCAATCTGTTTTCCTGACGTGTTACCCCTTGAGTTCTGGTGTCCTGCGGTAACTCTGTCGGCATCTGCACGGGTTTGAATTTTGAGGAATCTTCAAAAGGAACAGGTTCAGAGAAAACAGTCTCATCAGATGTAGCCTCAATATGGGAAAGGTTCTCAAAAGATGTGACCCGTTTTTCATTGCTATAAGAAGGTAAAGGCTGATCATGAGGGGCATTGTGTGCATTTATCTGTTCTTCTCCCGGCTCCTGTGGGGCTGCTATCGAGGCAACTGAGGCAACAGGATGTGAGTCGAGCATGTTAGGGTCAACATCAATACCCGTTGCAACAACAGAGACACGGATTTGTCCTTCTAAACTATCATCAAAGGTTGAGCCAACAATAATATTCGCATCAGGATCGGCTTCATTGCGAACTTCATTGGCGGCTTCATCTACCTCATAAAGCGTCATATCCATGCCGCCCGTTATATTGATAAGGACACCACGTGCGCCTTTCATGGATACATCATCAAGAAGAGGATTGGAAATAGCAGCATGTGCAGCTTCGATGGCCCGCTTTTCTCCTTCTGCTTCACCGGATCCCATCATGGCCTTACCCATTTCATCCATAACGGTTCGAACGTCAGCAAAATCAAGATTAATAAGGCCTGGCATCACCATCAAATCAGTGATACTACGTACGCCGGCATGAAGCACACCGTCAGCCATAGCAAAAGCTTCAGCGATTGTGGTTTTTTCATTGGCGACACGGAAAAGGTTCTGGTTCGGAATGACAATGAGAGTATCGACAACGGCCTGAAGCTCTTCAATACCACCATCTGCAATTTGCATACGCTTACGCCCTTCAAACTGGAAAGGCTTGGTGACAACACCGACGGTGAGAATACCATGATCACGGGCTGCCCGGGCAATAACGGGGGCTGCCCCCGTTCCTGTTCCACCACCCATGCCTGCGGTGATGAAAGCCATATGGGCCCCATCCAGATGTTCCTGTATCTCCTGAAGCGAGTCCTCAGCAGCCTTAGCCCCAATTTCAGGGCGCATACCAGCCCCAAGCCCCTGGGTAATAGCAGATCCCATTTGGATTCTACGTTCTGCCCTGTTACGTGTAAGGGCCTGAGAGTCCGTATTGGCAGCAACAAAGTCAATGCCTTTAAGCTCTGCCTCCATCATATTGTTAACAGCATTACCTCCCGCGCCCCCAACACCGAAAACGAGAATGCGTGGTTTAAGTTCTGTTTCTTCCGGAACCGACAAGTTAAGGGCCATGGGACTTCCTGAAAATATGCGCATAAGCCAAAAAAACTGGCATTTCATTAAAACACTAGTCTAACACGAGAATCTGAGGAAAACAATGTTCTTAAAATTCGGAGAAAGGAAAAGCATTCTAATACTTTCCTCCGTAAAGCTTTTTTGAGAAAAATTCAAGGGTTTTTATGAAAAACTTTACAGGTCTTTTTTAAATGCCTCTCACCTTAAAAATCAAGGTCCGTATAATGAGAGGCAGGAGGCATGCCGGGGATCTTATCTTTAAGAAGGGCACGAAAACCGGGGCGGGACTTCAGGCGTTGATACCAGGATTTCGCGACAGGAAAATCTTCCCAGGGCACGTCTCCAAGATAATCAGAACAGGAAAGGTGCGCAGCAGCTACAAGGTCAGCATAACTCATTTTTCGCCCCCCAAGCCAGTTGCGGCGATCGGCAAGCCAGGTGATATAGTCAAGATGAAAGCGGAGATTCTGGCGTCCCTCTCTTAAAATGGCGGGATCCGGAGATCCAAGACCCGCAAAACGTTTTTCAATTTTTTCATAGAGGAGGAAAGCATTAACTTCTTCGGCGTATTTTCCATCAAACCACTGGACCAGCCGTCGTACCTCTGCCCGGTCAACAGGGGTATCTGGCAGAAGGGCAGGAGAAGGATAAACTTCTTCAAGATACTCCAGAATGGCGTGCGTTTCAGCTACAACACGCCGACCTTCTGGGCCATCATCGATAAAAACGGGGGGCCGCCCTGTTGGATTTAAGGCATAGAAATTTTCTCCAGGCCGCCAGGGGTTTTCCTCAATGCTTTCAAAGCGCAGACGTTTTTCTGCAAGGGCTAGACGTACCTGTCTTGAAGCAGGATCAAGGGGCCAAAAGTAAATTTTTTGCATACACCACCAGTTTTCTTACCAGCCTTTTATACGGAATTTTTTGTCATCTTAGAGCACACTTTACCCAGGATCAAATTTATGGTTTTTGATCAGAAAATGTGAGTCTTTCTGGTGTGTGGGGCTCTATATAAAACCTGGTGGACCGGCCTGTGAGACATGGATATGCCATTGAGGCCCATAACCCTCCTATCCCTGGCTTTCCGGGGTGATAACACGCAGACCATCCAGAGCTTCAGAGACTTTAACCTGACAGGAAAGGCGGCTTGTAGATTTAAGGTTTTGCGCAAAATCCAGCATGGACTGCTCCATCGCGTCAGGTCTGCCCGTTTTATCTGTCCAGACTTCATCAACATAAACATGACATGTTGCACAGGCACAGGCCCCCCCACAATCGGCATCAATTTCTGGGATCATATGGTCAAGGGCTGCTTCCATAACGCTCTGCCCAACCATGGCCTGAACATCTCTTTCCTCACCACACGAGTCAACAAAGGTAATTTTGGGCATGCCCTGATCCTTGTTTTTATGATCCTTCATGAGATTTTACAGCTTCACTCCGCGAGACAGGAAGATACACATCCCCCGACACTAATGTGTCCAGGGCTGCTTACGGTTATAAGCAAAATTTTGCGTATACGCTTTAACAGGTGCACTTTTCCCCGGTGGCACGATGACATCATATTCTAAATCTTTTGCCCGTGCATAGTCTTCTGCTTCTTCGAGGGTATCAAAAGAAAGATGAACCTGCTGTCTCATATCTGATGAGCTATTCCACCCCATAAGAGCATCAAGAGAATATCCCTTTTGGGGTTTGAAGGATAAAACCCATTTCTTTGTGTGCATTTTGCCTGATTGCATAGCATTTTTAGAGGGGCGATAAATGCGTGCGCGTGCCACGTTTTTCTCCTCGGCTGTGATGGTCGGGGAGACTGGATTCGAACCAGCGACCCTCTGCTCCCAAAGCAGATGCGCTACCAGGCTGCGCTACTCCCCGCACCTCTGTGCTTCCTTAAAGCCTGAAAGGCTCTGGGGCAAGAGATTTTTTTGACGATTCTCCACATTTTCAGTTTAACAAAGGCTTGACCGACTTCAAAGAAGCAGGACTTCAGGAGATACAATCTCACGAAGCAAGGCCGGGCTCAAGCCGGATACAGGCTTCTGTAAGGTCCTGAACAGCATGAACAGAATTGTCAAACATCGTCTGCTCTTCCTCTGACAAACTAATCTCTACAATGCGCTCAACGCCGCCTGCCCCTAAAACAGCAGGGACACCGACATAAGAGCCTTTAACCCCAAACTGCCCATCAAGATAAGCTGCACAGGGAAGAACACGTTTTTTATCTTTAAGATAGGCCTGCGCCATAGCAATGGCTGATTCAGCAGGGGCATAATACGCAGATCCTGTCTGAAGCAATTTAACAATCTCCCCACCGCCCATACGGGTGCGCTGGACAATGGCCTCAATTTCCTGCTGAGATGCCCAGCCCATTCTGACAAGATCAGGGACAGGAATTCCTGCGACCGTGGAATAGCGGATAAGAGGCACCATACTATCCCCATGTCCCCCCATCACAAAAGCTGTGACATCCTCAACAGAAACTTTGAAAGTGTCTGCCAGAAAATGACGAAAGCGTGCCGAATCAAGAACACCAGCCATGCCTACGACGCGGTTATGCGGCAGGCCTGAGAATTTTTGCAAAGCCCAGACCATAGCATCCAGAGGGTTGGTAATACACAGGACAAAAGCCCCCGGGGCATAGCGTTTAATGCCTTCTCCGACAGATTTCATGACATTAAGGTTAATCCCAAGAAGGTCATCGCGGCTCATGCCCGGTTTGCGGGGAACACCAGCGGTGACGATACAGACATCAGCCCCCTCAAGGTCGGCATAATCGCTGGTTCCGCTGAGCGCTGAGTCTTTCCCAAAAATGGGAGTCGCTTCTGCAATATCAAGGGCTTTACCCTGTGGAAAACCATCTTTGATATCAAAAAGAACAACATCGCCGAGTTCTTCACGCGCACAGATATGGGCCAGCGTGCCCCCTATCATACCAGAGCCAATAAGGGCAATTTTGGGACGAGACATAGGAAAATTCCTCTTTTCTTGAGATCATAAAAGGTCAGAAAATATGAAAATCTTCAGGGGATGGGTGTACGCCTTTTCTTCCTCGCAAACAAGGCATTGTCTGTATTTTGCTTTGACATGAATTTTCTTTCATCCCCTTTTATGGTTTTCTTTTAAAAAAAAGAGAGTTATATTTTGTTATCTCTTTGGTTGACATGAAAAATGGTTTTTGCCCTCACGACACAGTGTAAATTGTATCTTTTAACGCCCCCGCACCTTCATGATCCTGAAGATTTTAAAGACTGTTTTGAGACTGTTTTATCTCTTGCCTCTGATCTTATCGCCTGTGTCCAGATTCGCCTTAAGCCAGAAATTTCCGGGATGCAGGGGCCCCGGCATGAGGACCAGTTTGAAGAAAACATAAGATCTGCTTATCATGCTCTTGCCCCTCTCGCGCGTTCTTACGGGGTGCCTGTTCTTCTCAATGACAGGGTGGATCTTGCGGTTTCTCTAGGGGCGGATGGCATTCATCTGGGGCAGGGCGATATGCCGTATGATGAGGCGCGTGCCCGCCTTGGTGAGGACAAAACCATTGGCATCACCTGTCATAATGACCAGGATTTGGCCTTTAATGCAGCAAAGGCCGGGGCTGATTATGTGGCTTTCGGGTCTTTTTATACAACGACAACAAAGCAGGTTCACACGTTTGCAAACCCACAGCTTCTGACATTATGGTCAAAACATGGGGGCGTGCCTTCTGTTGCCATTGGGGGGATTACACCAGACAATGCCCGCCCTTTATGTCAGGCAGGGGCAGATTTTCTGGCCGTGTGTTCAGGCCTGTGGTCCCATCGTGAAGGTCCCTTAAAGGCCATATCATATTTTCGTTCTGTTCTGGAGTCGTCTTAGTCATGCTGTATCGTGTGTTTCTTTTTGTTGTTTGGGGGATGCTTTCCCCTGTTTTCGCAGACACCCCTCCCGGGACAGTGGAGGTGCAGCCCCCCCTGGAAGATTTTGAAAAAACTGTGCGCGCTTATCAGGCCGGGGATTATACAAAAGCCTTTACAGGGGCCCGTCTTGCTGCACAACAGGGTGATGCGAGAGCCCAAACGCTTCTGGCCTATCTTTTTGAGCGCGGTCTTGCGGGGCCAGAGGATACTCAAAAAGCTGTACAATGGTACGGGAAAGCAGCACAACAAAAAGAGGCTGATGCCCTGATGGGGCTCGCGCGACTGGCCTTCCAGAACAAAGGGGGGCTGAAAGAAGAAGAGGCACAAACCTATCTTCAAAAAGCAGTCGCCTTCGGCCGGAAGGATGCTTATAATGAGCTTGCTGAACTGTATGAAAAGGGGATAGGTGTTAAACTCTCTGCCCAAAAGGCAGCGTTTTGGGCCCTTACAGGAGCAAAGGCCGGGGAGGGCGGCGCCCAAAAGCGCTTAGCCTTTTACTATCTTGAAGGTCAGGGCCTGCCTGAAAATGCCAGACAGGCTGCATACTGGTTTGCACAGGCTGCGCGGCAGGGGGATCCGGAAGCGGCTTATGCAGCAGGGGTTCTTTATGCTGATGATGAAAATTCTGTTCCTGCCGACCCTGAAAAAGCTGAGACTTTCTTTGAGCAGGCTGCAAAAGCCGGAGATGCCGCGGCAGCAACAGGCCTTGGCCTGCTTTTGTCTCAGGGACGCGGTGGGTCTTCTTCCCCTCAACAGGCTTTGGACTGGTTGCAGCGTGGTGCAGAAGGGGGTGATGCGGAGGGAAGTTTTCTCTATGCCTATTTTCTTGCACAACAGGCGAAGGGGACAGAACAACTTCACCAGGCTTATATCTGGCTTGCGCGTGTGGATGATATGGCCCGGAGCTCCCTGGATCAGACGGCGCGTAACGCCTGGTTTTTTGAAGACAGAGCTTATCAGCAGGCTCGCCGCCGCCTGCGTGAGGCTTTGGAAACACGCCTGTCACCGCAAAAACGTGCCTTTCTTGACCAGCAGGCAAAAGAAGAGAATGCTGTGCTGTCACACCGTATGATGACCGGGAAGGTTAACCCCCCTCTTGCGTCCGGGCCTTTGCCTTGATACAAGCCTTTAAAAATCTCGTCTTTCCCCTGATATTAAGAGAAAAATTATGAAAATTGATGGCAATGCGCTCCGCCCTGGTATGGTTATTCAGCATCAGGATGCGCTTTGGGGTGTGGTCAAAACTCAGGCAGTTAAACCCGGAAAAGGTGGTGCTTTTAATCAGGTTGAGCTCAAAAACCTTGTGGATGGGCGCAAGCTGAATGAGCGCTTTCGGGCGTCAGAAACGGTTGAGCGTATTCGTCTGGAGCAAAAAGACCATACCTATCTCTATGATACCGGTGATATGCTGGCCTTTATGGACACGGAAACTTATGAGCAAATTGAACTCGCAAAAGACTTTGTTGGGGATAAACTTGCTTATCTTGATGAAAATATGACGGTCAGGCTGGAACTGTATGAAGGCAGACCCCTTGGCATTTCTCTGCCTGAGCATGTGGTGATGACGGTGGTGGAGACAGAGCCTGTGGTCAAAGGTCAGACGGCAGCCAATTCCTTTAAGCCTGCCTTGTTGGAGCGGGGTGTACGCACAAGTGTTCCTCCTTTTGTGGGAGAGGGTGAAAAAATTGTCGTCAGCACAGAAGACGGTTCTTATGTACGCAGAGCTGACTGAGGTGATGTGTCAACCTCTTCTCCCCTGTCCCCTATCTTATGAGTGTAGAGCATGAGCCAGGCCTCAACCCTTCTTAGCCTCATGATAACGGCGGTACGCAAAACAGCGCGTAAGCTTGGCCGCGATTTTGGGGAACTCAGGAATCTTCAAACCTCTGTCAAAGAACCTTCTGATTTTGTAGAACGTGCCCATCAGGGAGCTGAAAAGATTCTTCACCAGGAACTTGCCACCGCACGACCGGGCTATGGCTTTCTTTTGCAAAAAGGGGGGGAAATACAGGGAAGTGATACCACCCATCGCTTTCTTGGTGAGGTTTTAGGGGGATCTCTTAATTTTCAGCATGGCTGCACGCCTTTTACGCTTTCCCTTGCTCTGGAACGTGAGGGGGAGGTGATCGCTGGTGTGATTTATGATCCTGTTTCTGATGAAATATTCTCTGCAGAAAAAGGCCGCGGGGCTTTTATGAATGATCATCGTCTGCGCGTGGCGGCACGTCGTTCTTTAAGGCATGCCCTGCTTGCAACCACCATCCCCGAACAGGGTGCGCCACATCAGGCTGTGTTTTTAACAAAACTCTATGGGCTTATGCCTGTGGTGGCCGGGATCCGCAGTTCCGGATGCACAGCCCTTGATCTCGCTTATGTGGCGGCGGGGCGGTATGATGCATATTTTGGGCAAAATCTTAAACCCTGGACCATGGCGGCGGGGCTTGTCCTGCTCCGTGAAGCGGGGGGGCTTCTTGTTGATTCTGATGAGGAGACATCGTCACCTCTGGAGACAGGCAGGCTTTTGGCCGGCAATGGCATGCTCATGCCACACCTCACAGATGTGATAAGAACGTCTTTGCCATCTTAATCCCCATAATCCGTGACACTGATATCACGTCGTGCGGTGACAACCGTGATGACAAACCCTCCCATAACGTCCAGAAAGGCCATCATGGTCAGGAGAAAAAAAAGCGTGTTGGAAAAATCTGGCAAAAGAAGGAATTCCAGCAGGCAGATAATAAAAACAAGCATGGACAAAGCATGATTGATGATGGCACTGAGACCAGAACCAGAAGACTTGATAATCTCAATCAGCAGAAGAAAAAGGCTGAGCAGGAGAAATAAATCCCCATAGGTTGCCGTCCATATGGCCCCGGAAGGCATGGGAATACTGAAGGCTTCAAAACTCAAAGCTTCCACCCCGCCCCATAGAGGAGAAGCTGAGGAAGAAAAAGCCCCGCCCCACACCAAAACATTATAGATAATCAACGGGATAAGCAGCATAGGAAGGGTGATGACAATCCCCATAGCGGGCTCCATTAAGTGTTGTGAGGTTTTATAAAGTCAGGCTGGTTTTTATGTGAACCATGGTAAAGGTCGTGATATGAAAAGCTCCTTACTTCCGCATGTTCAGATCTTTCTTACACCATTTTTCCCTTTTGGTATATATGAGACCTGAACTGGGGGAGAGCTTTTTGAAGATTTATATGCCAGCTAAATTTTTCCCTGTATCAGGAGAAGCGGGTCCCCTGAGGCAGTCTTGTTTTGAGACATGTCTCTCTGAGATATGTTTTTTTAAGACTGTTCTTCCTGTTTTAAGAAAAAATTGCTCCTGAAAAACAGGTGTGCTAAACAGGTGTTAAGACTGAGGGAGGGATATATCACCCTCCAACACCCAGTCCCGGGGCGTAGAAACCCTTCCAGAAGAGGCATGTGCTTTTGCCTTAAACAGCGCCTTCTCATGCTATAAGGCTGGGGAGGCGGTGGCGTATGTTCAGGATGCCCGCCCCTGTGGCATGTATCTAAAGGCCATTGCGGCTGTCTTCTGGCAGTTTTCTAACTCCCCGGTCACCATGGGATTGTCCCCTGAGTGGCCGTTTTCTTGTTGAAGGGAGTTTTTTATGGACCATATTGCCCCTGAAACTGTCCTCTCCTGTGGGCACTGGCTTGATGTTCTCTGCTACACGTTTCGGGCTGTATCTGATCCCGTTAAAATCACCTTTATTCTTGCCCTCTGTGCTCTCACTGGTTTTGTGCTCTACGCTTTCATGAACAGTGTTTCTGCCATCGCTAAAATTTTTTGGAAAAGGCCTGCCTGCATCCGGAACACCCGAAGGGTGATGCACCTAAAAGATTGAGTGCCCAAAGGGTGAGCCGCCCGCCGGATATCAGGGTTTATGTAGACCGTTGAAGAAACCTGCAGGTTTTAAAGGTCTTTTTTCCCTGTTTCCAGAGCGTGATCCAGAGCTTCAACCACCATATCAATATGTTCCTGCTCCAGAATAAGCGGTGGAGCCAGACGCAAAACATTATCACCAGCGGCTCCCACCAGAACATGCTGATCACGAACCAGAGCCATAATTTTTTTATTGTTAACGGCTTCTTTAAGTTTAAGGCCCAGCAAAAGGCCTTTCCCACGTACAGCCTCCACAACATCTCCATGGTTGTCCTGAAGGGCCTCAAGCCCTGTTCTCAGGCGGTGACCATGACTGATCACATGCTCCATCATGCCAGGTGCCATAAGCTCATCAAGGACAACCGTGCCGACAGCCATGGCAAGGGGATTGCCCCCAAACGTGCTGCCATGCGTTCCGATAACCATGCTCTCAGCAACCTCCTCCCGCGCAAGACAGGCCCCCATGGGGAAGCCGCCACCAACACCTTTGGCAATCGCCATAATATCAGGCTCGACACCCTCAAACCATTGATGGGCCCAAAGACGTCCCGTCCGCCCTGCACCGGCCTGAACCTCATCATAAATCAGAAGAAGGCCATGCTCATCACACAGGGCACGAAGGGCTTTAAGAAAAGTTTCTGAGGCAGGGCGTACCCCGCCCTCACCCTGAACGGGTTCAATAATAATGGCTCCTGTTTGTGGTGTGATAGCAGCTTTCACAGCATCTATATCTTCAAAAGGCACACGATCAAAGCCCTCCATGGGGGGGCCGAAACCTTCCAGATAGGCGGGATTACCTGTTGCATTAACCGCCCCATAGGTACGCCCGTGAAAAGCCCCTTCAAATGTGATGATACGGAATTTTTCTGCCTGCCCACGGGTGAAATGATAACGTCGTGCTGTTTTAAGCGCACATTCTACGGCTTCGGCCCCTGAATTGGTAAAAAATACACGATCTGCAAAACTGTGATCACAATAACGCTGTGCCAGAGCTTCCTGACCGGGCACAAAAAACATGTTGGAGGTGTGCCAGAGCTTGTCCGCCTGTTCCCGCAATGCCGCAATAGCTTTAGGATGGGCATGTCCAAGGGCATTGACGGCAATGCCGGAAATACAGTCAAGATAGCGCTCCCCCTCCTGTGTCCAGAGAAAACACCCTTCTCCACGATCGAAAACAAGGGCAGGGGGGGCATAGGTGGGATAAAGATGAGGAGCCATAGGTCATGTCCTTTTAAAATTCCGGATGTTTTAGGTTTTGACAGATGTGTTTCTTAATTACGCAGTTTCCATCCCCTGTTCAATAGGGTAATACAAATGGTGAGAAGAAGGATATTGAGCCCCAGCACAAAAAGGACACCAATCAACACATTTCCTTCAGCATGTCCTGTAAAACCATAGCGAAATCCATCAATCATGTAAAAGAAAGGGTTAAACAGGCTGATCATTTTGAAGGGTTCCGGCAAAATACTGATCGAATAGAACGTTCCCGAAAGAAAAGTCAGGGGCAGAAGAACAAAATTGGTGATGGCGGCGAGATGTTCAAATTTTTCTGCCCAAATGCCAGCGATTAAACCGGCAGCCGCCATCATAATGGCCGCAGAGAAGGAAAAATAAAGAACAGCCCATGGTATATGGGGAATCATCATGGCAAAAGGTGTCAGCGTTATAAGTGTCAACAGGGCAACAAGAACACCACGGGTGACAGAACCCAGGATAAAGCCCCCCGCAAGTTCCCAGGATCCAAGAGGGGCCATCAGAACATCAACCGTATTGCCCTGGACTTTAGAGGTAATAAGCGTCGATGACGTGTTGGCAAAAGCATTGTTTAAAATTGCCATCATAACAAGGCCCGGAATGAGAAAGACAGAAAATTCTACCCCTCCCACAGGGCCCCTGTTTTGTCCAAAAGCCAGGGTAAAGACTGTAAAGAAAAGAAAGGTAGAGACCATCGGGGCAAAAAGAGTTTGAAGGGCCACTTTCGTAAAGCGCCGCACTTCCTTGCGGTATAAAGTCCAAAACCCTAAAACATTAAAAGGCGTAAGGCGGCTTTGGCGCTGTCTCAGGCTCTCCATATCCATTGGTTTAACTCTTTTTTATCTTTTAGAACAAGCATAAGAGAGCTTACATGAAAACCTTCCCCAGACAAGGGGGCTGATAAAAGGCTTTTTCAAATTTTTAGGAGTTTTACTTTTAAAGCCGGCATGCAGAGCGAGAGGCTATGTCTTTTTTTTTGTCATAAACCCCCGTATAACCGGAGAGAGAAGATTCCTGACAAACATGAAAGCTGAAGGAGAAGCAGACCATGATGCGTCCACGTCTTGGTGTGAATATTGATCATGTGGCGACACTGAGGAATGCCCGTAAGGGGCGCCATCCTGATCCTGTGAGAGCTGCGCGTCTGGCTCTTCAGGCAGGGGCGGATGGTATCACAGCACACCTCCGCGAAGACAGGCGTCATATCCGCGATGAAGATATGCATGCCCTGCAGGCCTTGTGTCAGGAACAGGGCAAACCTTTAAATATGGAAATGGCCCCTACACAGGAGATGTTAGAGTTTGCGCTGGCTCTTAAGCCCCATGCGGTGTGTCTTGTTCCTGAGCGTCGTGAGGAACAGACAACCGAAGGCGGGCTTGACACAGCAGGTTCTTTTACCGTGCTTCAGCCCCTCATCCATGATCTTAAAGGGGCAGGCATACGCGTGTCGTTGTTTATAGAGCCGGAAACTGAAGCCCTTTATGCAGCTTCAAAGCTTGAGGTTCCGGTGGTGGAACTGCATACAGGGGCATATTGCCATGCCATGGAAGACGGTAGAAAAGAAGATGGGGACGCTCTGCTTTCACGCTTGTGCTGGGCGGTTCAGGAAGGGGTGAAACTTGGTCTTGAGATTCATGCAGGACATGGCCTTAATGAAGAGACAGTTCAGCCTTTGGCCGCCATGCCGGAAATTCAGGAATATAATATCGGCCATTATCTGGTCGGGGAAGCTCTCTTCACAGGTTTTGAAACTGTGATTGAGCGTATGTTTGAGGCTTTTGAGAGAGCACGTTTGACAGCAAAGGCCTGATCAGAGGATGCTGAACCAGAAGGCGGATGTATCCTTATTCTGCTTCCTATCATGACAGGGGGGTCATAAAATCTGGCAGAATGATAAACAATAAGGTTAGAATCAAATTTTTGAGAGAAAAAAGGCCCAAATTTTCACTAAAAATTTCTTTTTTCTGTTTATTTTCTATCCTTCTTTTGAGCATATATAAGTTTATGCAGGACTTTCCCTTTAAGAGATGTGATCATCAAATAATTCTGTAAATTTTTCTTTCTGTATCACCATGTGTATCAGGATTAAGAACATAAATGCTTTTAGAAAAGAGAGTACACGATGGCTGTGCCATGGAGAAAATTTTTCTGTTTTGGGCTCATGCTTGCATGTTTGGGTATAGGTGGGCAGGCACAGGCTGGTGAGATTCCCAGTAATGAAAAATTTAAAGCTATCTACAAACAGGTCAAACCCCACCTTGAAGCGTTGCTTGAACACCGGGGCGCTCATCCCGGTGATCCTGTTTTTATACGGATTTTCAAGAAGGAAAAAGAGCTTGAGGTGTGGGTCAGGCCACAGGGGATGCAAAAATATGTCCTGCTGAAAACCTGGCCTGTGTGCCATTTTTCAAAAACCTTTAACAATTTATCCGAGAGAACAACCAGAAAACTTTTAAGGCTTGACGGGTGGGGCCCAAAATTAAGGGAGGGGGACTGGCGCGCTCCGGAAGGTTTTTACAGGGTGACAGGTGAGCAGATGAATCCCGATAGCAAGCGCCATTTGTCTTTTAACCTTGGATATCCCAATGCCTATGATCAGGCGCATGGGCGGACGGGGTCCTTCCTTATGGTTCATGGCGGGTGTAGTTCTGTGGGGTGCTATGCGATCACAGATAAAGGTGTTGAGGAGGTCTACAGCCTTGTCTATGCGGCGTTGAAGGCGGGGGAGCCTGCTGTCTCTGTTCACATTTTTCCCTTTCGCATGACTTTGAAAAATATGGAAGATTATCGCCATCCGCGCTGGACTCCTTTTGGGGAAAATCTCCGGGAGGGCTATAAAATGTTTGAAGCCACCCACATCCCCCCTCAAACGGGTGTCCGGGATGGGCGCTATGTTTTTTATAACAGGTAGCCTTAAGGGGCGGGACAGCATTTCCCCTCTTCCTGTTCGGTAAAATATTGAGAGGCCCACACTGTGTCAGGTGTAGAAGATTCCTGTATTTGGCGGGGAATGTCTGGTGTGTTGTTGACAAAAAATAAGCAGGAGCAGAAATGCCACCAAAATATACACTTTTCGTAGACGAGAGTGGGGACATGGGAATCCAAAAGATTCGATCTGACTCAACATCTGGGGCATCACCCTATATGGTTTTAGGTGCTGTTATGGTTGAAAATAGCCTGAAGGAAAATCTGTGTGAAACCCTGAAAGAGATCCAAAAGGAAATTGGAAAAGAAACACTGCATTGTAAAACGCTGGAGCATCGTGCTCGTGTTTACTTTGCCCAACAAATATCAGGTCAGGACGTAATCCTTTTTGGTCTTATTTCTACAAAAAAGACACTCAGAACTTACAGAGAACACATAGGGGGTGATCCTAAGAAATATTATAACAAATGTGCTCAATATTTATTAGAGCGGGTTGGCATGTTCATGCAGGGAAGGGGAATTGAGAAAGATGACCTCAGGATCATTTTTGAGAAAGCGAATGTAGACTATAAGGCTATGAGAAACTATATTTCTACATGTCGTGAAAACCCAAAGCACATCAAGACAACGTATCTTCGTTACATTAACCCTGCTCTTATTTCACCCTGTAAAAAGAACGAAGAGCCCCTTTTGCAAATTGCGGATCTCCTTGCCCACGCTTTGTATCAATGTGTTCACAAAACAGATCAAAACCATAAAATTACAGAGACACGCTACTTAAAGGAATTGTCACCACGCTTTTTTGGAAATCCAGAAAATGATCTTATTGTTGGTTGGGGAATTTATTGTATTCACGAACCGGATGATTTGGGTCTGGATAAGAATGACAAAGAGTTTTTGGAAAATCTACGCTCAAATACATTTACAAAAACTGGATAACATATGAATATCAGTCAAAAAGCATCCACAAAAATCTGAGTGGCAAACTCTTTATAATCTGGCTTAAACAAGTCCACAAATGGAGCGGGCGATGAGATTTGAACTCACGACCCCAACCTTGGCAAGGTTGTGCTCTACCCCTGAGCTACGCCCGCTCTTAACAACCATAAAACATATGTATCGCTGGGCTATACCGTGTTATATCTCAAAAGGCAAGACTTGTTTTTCGCGAGGCAACAGGTTTCCCTCAAAAAGGCAGAAAGCGTCCCTGTTTTCTCGGCATACATCTGGATATGGCGCAGAGAGCCTGTCCGTTTTAGGGTAGAAAAACAGTATTTTTCTTATGTTTCTGCAAGATTTTAGGAAAAATATCTCAAAAAATATAAAGGCGCCTTCACAGAGAGTTGAAACAAGAGATCAAACAGGCTCAAAACACAAGATATAGTTTTTTGTGTGTAAATTACATCTGCATCTTGCGTATTCAGGAAAAAGACGCTAGAAGTATTCCTATCAGTTTACCTCTGCACAGAATACGTCTATGTATGGTGTGCTAACATGAAGGAGAGTCTTGTGTCCTGGACAGATGAGCGTATTGAGCACCTTAAAAATCTTTGGCAGGAAGGTTTAACAGCAAGCCAGATTGCAAGCCGGCTGGGTGGTGTGACAAGGAATGCCGTTATCGGAAAAATTTACAGGCTTGGGCTGTCGGGCAGGGGAAAATCAAATTCTGTCAAAAAAGCAGTCAAAAAGAAAACTATGCCATCTGTTACAAAGGAAAACACGGTTTCTAAAACCTCTGAGGAGGAGGTACCACAACACGCTGCTCCACCAAAAACAAAAGAAGTTCCTAAAGTAAAACAGGCCAAACAGGTCAGGGATACACCTGTTACAGTTTTAGATTTGTCAGCCCATATGTGTAAATGGCCTTTAGGGGATCCCACGCATGAAGGATTTCGTTTTTGTGGCAAAAGATCTTCTCCTGAATCCCCATATTGTACGCACCATAGCCAGATAGCCTATCAGGCTCCCCCCAAACGGCGGCGCAGGGATGAAGAGGTTTTGGAGGTGAGACATATGCTAAAAGCTAAAACGGCCTGATACAAAGCTTTACCTTTTTTCCTAAAATCTTTTCCAGAATCAGACTTCTCGATGTTATGAGCATGGACAGTTTCCTCCTCCTTTCTCCTCTGAGGAAGAGCAGCAGGCCGTTGTTGTGCTCAGATAAGACTGGCGGAGTCATGAAAAAAGCGCCAGAGCAGGTCCCGAACTTCTTCGGGTGTCCCTGCACGACATATACGACCTTTAATATCACGGCGATATTGAGGGGTGAGCGGGGAGGGGAGTTTTTCAAGATACCAGCCAAGATGCTTGCGGGCGATACGCCTGCCGCGCTCCAGGCCATAATGTGAGAGCATAGACTCATAATGCTCCAGAATAAGGGTATATTTTTCCTCCCGGGTGGGGGGAGAAAACGCTTTCCCTTGAAGCTTTGCGGCCAGCTCACCGACCAGCCATGGCTCCCCCTGTGCGCCGCGTCCTATCATGACGGCATCTGCACCTGAGGCGTCCAGAGCTTTAACAGCTGTTTTCAAACAAGTGATGTCACCATTGACCACAACGGGAATACTTACGGCCTGTTTGACCTGTTTGATGGCCTGCCAGTTGGCCTGCCCTTTATAGAATTGCTGGCGTGTGCGGCCATGTACGCTTATCATATGAATGCCGGCTTCTTCTGCGCGTCTGGCAAGAAGCGGGGCGTTGATACTTTTTTCATCCCAGCCAAGGCGCATTTTAAGGGTAACGGGGCGGCCCGCACTTGCCGCGATCACGGCTTCTATGAGGCGCAGAGCATGGTCCGGATCCCGCATGAGGGCAGAGCCGGAAAACCCTCCTGTGACCTGACGTGCAGGACAGCCCATATTGATGTCAAGGACATCCGCGCCTTTGTCCACAGCGATTTTTGTCCCCAAATGCATCCAGTCCGCTTCACAGCCGGCGAGCTGAACCACAAAATCTGTTTTTCCTTTTTTCCCGTCCAGACGTTCAAGCGCCTTTTTATCTCCACGGGCTAAAGAGGGGCAGGCTGTCATTTCTGAAACCACCAGAGAGGCCCCAAAACTCTCCGCAAGATGACGAAAAGGGGCATCACTGATCCCCGACATAGGGGCCAGAAAAGCCCGCCCTTTAAGGGATGTGTCCCCAAGTTTCAGGGGTTCAGAGGGTGAGAAAAGAGCAGATATTGACATGATAAAAAGGGTGTTGATCAGAGGGATTACAGCGTGTTTTTACCTGGTTTTGGCTTCTTTATCTTTAAAGACAGTAGCAATATGCCGGGCGAGGTGGTGGGCAGCTTTGTCTTTGGGCATGCGCTCTAAATTGTGTTCCTGTGTTGGTGTTATGAGGATGAGTTCAGTCTCCTCCCCCCCCATAATATCACCGGAGACATCATTCGCCACAATCCAGTCACAGCCTTTGCGCAAACGTTTTTCACGCGCACGGGCAAGAACATCATGTGTCTCTGCTGCAAAACCTATCACAAGGGGCGGACGCTTTGGGCCCGGTGTGCTGAGTGTCTTTAAAATATCCGGATTCTTTACCAGAGAGAGGGTGTCTCCTGTTTCCTCTTTCCTCTGTTTTGTCTCCTGTATTTTCGCCGGACGCCAGTCAGAGACCGCGGCCACACACACCGCGATATCAACGGGAAGTGTCCTCTCAGAGGCCTGAAGCATCTCCAGAGCTGACTGAACACGCACCGTCTTCACACCTTCAGGATCCGCAAGCTCTGTTGGCCCTGAGACAAGCGTGACCTCTGCCCCCAGAAGAGAAAGTGCCGAAGCCAGGGCATAGCCCTGCCGTCCGCTTGAATGATTGGTCATATAACGCACAGGATCAAGCCTCTCCCGGGTCGGCCCTGCGGTCACCAAAGCCTTACGGCCTTTAAGGGGTTGATCGTCAGCGCTTGCACAAAAAGTTTCAAGGGCCTGAAAGAGGGTGTCTGGCTCTGCCATACGGCCTTCTCCCGTCTCCCCACAGGCCATATCACCCTGTTCAGGGCTTATAATCCGGGCACCGCGCGCCTTCAGGGTGCGGACGTTCTGCCGGACAGCCGGATGGGCCCACATGACAGGATTCATAGCAGGGGCATAGAGAACAGGGGTTTGTGTGGCAAGCAAAACCGTGGTGGCCAGATCATCGGCCAGTCCATGAGCAGCTCTCGCCAGAAGATCTGCTGTCGCCGGGGCCACAAGAATACTATCCGCCCAGCGGGCAAGGGCAATATGACCCATACGTGCTTCATCTTCCAGGGAAAACAGATCCTGATGGACCGCTTTGTCGGCCAGAGCACTCACCGATAAAGGGGTCACAAACTGTGCGCCGGAACGGGTGAGGATAACCCGTACCTCTGCCCCCGCTCGCCGCAGATCCCGGATCAGGAACAGCGTTTTATACGCAGCAATCCCCCCGCTTATGATGAGAAGAACACGTTTGTTCTGTAAAACTGTCATGGTTTGCCTCTGTCTTTTAAGAGCGGTGGTAGAGGAGGGATCTGGCAAGGAGCTTTAGAGGGTATATAAGAGCTTTATGTGATATATATAAGGCCGCTATACCAGAGAAAATCCATAAAAAATAAGAACACAGGGCCCTGGATGTCCCTGTAAGGCCTGGATCCTTCCTCCTGGGTCTTTAAAACACTATCCGGACAGCCAGCCTTTTTCTGCAAGGACAAAACCAAGGGCCAGAGCTGCTACAATCATCACACACACCAAAGCCCATCCCGGGCGTCCCTTTCTTTGTGCCTGTGTGAGCTGTCTTAATGTCTCTTCTCCCAGATTAATCTGCCCCTGTTGAAATTTCTCAGCAGCCCCGGAAATGGTCTGAAGCGTTTTTGGGAGTTCAGAGAACGCCTTTCGCGCCTGGTTCAGATCAGAGGCCAGAGATTTGACACGGGCCTTAAGGCCTAATTCCCGTCGCATCCAGGCCTCAACCACAGGCCGGGCTGCTTCCCACATATCATGATGTGGATCAAGGCGGCGTGCGGCCCCTTCAGCCTGAATCATATTTTTTTGCAGAAGAACAAGCTCAGGCCGTAGCTTCATATCAAACAGGCGTGTGTTATCAAAAAGATGCAAAAGAACACGTCCCATAGAGACCTGATCCGCGCTAAGACCAAAAACAGGCTCCCCCACAGCACGCAGGGCTGTTGCAAATTCTTCAGGGGTATGCGGGGGTTCAACATAGCCGGCATCGAAATGAAGCTGAGCAACACGGCGATAATCCCGCACCAGAAAGCCATAAAGAATTTCTGCCAAATATCGCCTTTGTTCCTGATTAAGACGACCTATAATACCATAGTCCACAAGGGCCAGGGATCCATCAGGGGTCAGGATGAGATTGCCTTCATGCATGTCGGCGTGAAACATCCCATCATCCAGGGCTGTGGTGAGAAAACTCCGCGTCACGATCAGGGCAAGCTTTTGACGTTGTTCTGGCTCAAGGTTTTCAAGCACGGCCTTACTGCTGAGCGGTTGTCCCTCCACCCAGGCAAGTGTCAGGACACGGCGTGAGGTTAAGGGCCAGAAAACTTCAGGAACTTTAAGACCTTCAATCTTTGCTGTAAGCTCTGCCATTTCTGAGGCAGCGCCGGCTTCAAGACGCAGATCTGTTTCCCGTTCCAAAGCGCGTGCGACAGTTTCAATAAACGCAACAGGGCGCAGGCGACGTGTCTCTGGCAGGCGCTTTTCAAGCACAGACGCCCAATAGGCAAAGCCTTCACAATCCTCAGCTATACGCCGTTCAATCCCGGGGCGAAGAACTTTGACAGCCAGGGCCCGTCCTTCATGGTCTATGGCCTTATGAACCTGGGCAATGCTGGCCGAGGCCATGGGGGGACCAAAGCTTTTAAAGAGTTTGTCCAGGGGCTGGCCGAGCTCAGCTTCCACCACATCTCTGGCCTGATCCTGCGGGAAAGGCGTGGTGGCATCTTTGAGACGTGAGAGACCTTCTGCAAAATCAGGATCTAAAATATCTGCACGTGTCGACAGCAATTGCCCAAGCTTGATATAAGCCGGGCCTAAATCTTCAAAGGCCCGTGCAAGGCGCAGGCCAGCATTGTGAAGGGGAGAAAGATTTTTCTCCTCAGGCGTGTTTTTATGCCGGGGAGCTAAAAAACGTGCGAGGCGCCCGGCCTGCCGCACAATCCAGGGCAGACGTTGCTGATATTGTGGGAGCCAGAGGGCATCATAGCGTGCCAGAACCCAAAAGGAGCGACCAAGTCGCAGAGTTGAACGTAACACGCGCATGGTTAAACAGCCCATCCCTGATGTAAAGCAGCAATGCCGCCGGAAAGGCGTGTGAAGCTCACTTTTTTAAATCCTGCTTTTTCCATATGATCTGCAAAGATTTCAGCCTTCGGAAAACAGCGAATACTTTCCACAAGATAGCGATAGCTTGCCTCATCCTTTGCCACATACCGGCCAAGTTTTGGAATCAGACCAAAAGAATAGAAATGATAAAGCTTTTCAAACAGGTGTGAAGGGGGGTGAGAAAACTCAAGACAGAGAAAACGGCCCCCCGGCTTAAGAAGGCGGCGCATGTCCCGCAGAGCTTTATCTTTCTCCACGACATTGCGAATGCCAAAGCTTATGAGCACCGCATCAGCACAATGATCCGGCAGGGGGAGAGCCTCAGCATCTCCACACACCCAGGCGAGAGAGTCATCCTCGCCACGCTTTCGGCCTGCCTTAAGCATGGCTTCATTAAAATCAACAAGGGTGGCAGAAGCAGATCTCCCCCCACGTCTTAAGCGTACGGCCTCTGCGCGCTGGAGAAAGCGCCGTGCCAAATCCCCTGTTCCCCCGGCAATATCCACCAAATGCTGACCGGGTTGAGGATTAAGACGGGTTATCGCCAAATCTTTCCAGAGACGATGAACGCCTAAAGACATCAGATCATTCATCAGATCATAATGGCGCGCAGAACGTTCAAACACCTTTTGGACACGGTGGGTTTTTTCCTGACGGCTCACCTTTTCAAACCCAAAAGAGACCGTCTCAGATGTCTTATCCTCAATATGCATAATGTTTACCCTAAACCTATCATCACAAACATGCTACAGGCTTTTTTACGAAAGACCACGAAAAACAAAAATGCCGGGCCTCAGCCCCCCCGGTCTTTATCTGATGTCACAGGTGTTAAGCAGAATTTTTCTCCCGTCTTTCAGGAAAAAATAATGTATAAAAGACAGGGACAATCAACAGGGTTAAAGCTGTTCCAACGACCAGACCCCAGGCAATAACATTGGCAAGACCATACCATAAAGATCCTCCAAAAAGAATAAGGGGAATAAGGCCTAATGCTGTGGTTACTGTTGTCATGACAATGGGTCTCAGACGTGTGGCAGCAGCCCTTATGACAGCGTTTTTGACATGCGCACCTTTGCTGCGTTCTTCATCAATACGTTCAATCATCACAATACCATTATTAATAATGATCCCTGAAAGGGCCAGCATGCCCAGAATAGACATAAAGCCAAAATTTGCTCCCATAATTTTCAGACCCAGAAAAGCCCCGATGAAGGACAGGGGTATAGTTAAAAGAATAATCAGGGGGCGCCGGAAAGAATTAAACTGCCAGATCAATAAAATGACAATGGCTATAAAACAAAAAGGGAGTTTTTCAAAAAGATATTTTTGCGCATCCGAAGAGCTTTCAGGCTCTCCCCCCCAGGCCCAGCTATAGCTTGGTGGTAAATTAAGTTTGCTGATCATTTTTTCAACCTGTTTGCTAAACTCTGTCGCAGGCATGGTCTGGTGTTTGGCACTGACAGTGATGGTCCGGACCTGATTGCGTCTTTTGACAATCCCAAAACGTGGGTCCCCTTCAATGGTGGCAATCTGGTCCAGAGGAACACTGGTCTCGTTAAGAGAAGAATAAACACTGATATTCCAGATGGATTCCAGATTATTACGTTCCGCATCACGTCCACGCCATTCTATGGGGATAATGACATCTCCATCCCGATAATCTGTTATTCTGCCCCCTGAAAGATAACTGTTAAGGGCGCGGGCAATATCCTCACTGGTGACCCCAACGCGACGCGCTTTGATCTGGTCAATTTTAACAAGGATTTTGACGATTCTGTTCTCCCAGTCATCTTCAATATTGATGGCTCCAGGCTCTGCATGCAAAAGCGTTTCCAGCTCCCGGGCTTTGTCATAGAGAATATCGGCATCCGGACCAGAAAGCCTGACTTCAATCAGGCCAGCCTCCCCGGGTCCAAGAGCAACTTTTTTAACGGTTCCACGCGCTTCGGGATAGGTGTTGAGGATATAGTCATGAAGACGTCTGGCAGCCTTATCAAGTGTTTTGACAGATGTCAGCGTGAGAGCAATAAAAGCATGCTGGGGGTCAGGATTGATGGGGTTAAGGGCCAGGACAAAACGCGGACCACCATCAGCGACATAGGCAATATTGCTGACAAAATCAGGATTGACATTTTTATCTGTCATCCATTGGGAAATGCCCTTTACAATACGATCTGTCTCTGTGATGCTCACCCCTGCCGGAAGGTCAAGATAAACAAGAAGCTGAGCCCGTTCGCTGGAGGGAAAAAACACTTTAGGGACGGTTGTGAAGACCCCTAAAGCACCGAGAAAGAAAAGAATGACAACAGCAAGGGATAAGAAAGGTTTCGCAAGAACATGGCTTAAAAACTGTGTGTAGGCTTTATATGCACCTTTATCATAGGGGTTGGCATGTTGGAGGCGTGTGTCGTCCCCTGACTGAGTTTTCACCTTCATAAACCAAAAGCACAGCACGGGCATGGCCGTCATAGACAAAAGCCATGAACTTAAAAGTACAATGGTCAGAACCTGACTAAGCGCCCGTGTATATTCCCCCGCTGTTCCAACGGAGAGCATCATGGGCATAAAGGCCAGAATTGTCGTCAGAGATGCTGTTAAAAGCGGTAAAGCTAAACTTTTTCCTGCCTCAAGACAGGCCTTTTGCCTGTCGTCCCCCTGTTCCAGCCTGCGGCGAATATCTTCTGCCATGACAATGCCATTATCCACCAAAAGACCAAGGGCTATAATCAGAGCTGCGATGGACATACGCTGAAATTCAATGTTCAAAAGGCTCATGCCGATAAGAGCAGACAAAATAGACAAAGGGACAAGGAGGCCCACAATAAGCCCTGTCCTCATCCCTAAAAAGAGCATGACCACAAGGAAAACAATCGCGAGAGTCTGATAGACATTGTTGACGGCATTACTGACAGATTCGTGAACAATATCCGGCTGATAGGTTGCATAGGCCAGGTTAAGCCCAAGGGGAAGGCCGGCTTCCAGGTTTTCAAGATGCTGTGTCAGGGTTTTCCCGAAGGCAACACTGTTGACGCTGTCTTTGATGGAGACACTGATGACCAGAGCTGGTTCACCATTAAAATAGACAAGTTTGTCCGGAGGGTCTTTATAGCCTTCTTCAATTTGCGCTATATCTTTAAGTGGCATAAGGCGTGGGCCGGGGAGGAGAATAAGTGTTTTGCCTATGTCGTCAATATGTTCATAATTTCCGGAAGGCTCAAGGGTGAGGTTTAATCCCCCCGTATCCACGACGCCCCCTGGGAGAATAATATTTTGTTTTTGTAAAACAGCCGCAATAGAATCCGGTGTGAGGCCGGATTCCGCAAGTCTCGCATTGGAAACCTTGACGGTGATTTTTTGGGGTTGTTCCCCATAGATTTGAACTTTTTTAACCCCGTCAAGCGTGTAAATGGAATCACGTATGTCCCGTGCAGTATCGCGCATTTCACGGAAAGAAAAACCATCTGATGTCAACGCAATGGTGGCAATAGCTGTCAGCCCATAATCATCATTGACAAAAGGGCCCTGTGTTCCTGTGGGAAGATCTTCTTTCAGATCATTCATTTTATCGCGAAGTTTACGCCAGACAGGATCAAGATCATAGACACTTTCATAAAGAGACACTGTGATGAGAACTGATCCCGTTTTTGCTTCTGTTTCGATCTTATCAACTTCCGGGATTTCCCTTATTTTTTCTTCGATAGGTTTGGCCAGAAGGCTCTCTGCCCTTTTCACACTCATGCCAGGAAAACGTGCAGTGACCAAAGCTGTGCGGATAGAAATGGTGGGATCTTCCCTGCGGGGATAGTTAAGAAAAATCAAAGTTCCCAACACGATGATGGCAAGGAGAAGAACACATAAAAGCCGAGGCTGTTTCATTGCAAAAACAGTTAGAAAATTCATCACAACAGCTCCGGACTTCAGGGATATTTTTAAGAGGTTTTAAAAAAAATCTTTCCTAGCTTAAAAGAGAGAGGAGAGGAAATAAAGGGGAAGAAACTCTTCTCTTCCTGTTTGTGCATGTTATCCTGTCTTTGAAAGAGCGGGAGGTGAAAGACATGGAATCTCCGGCGTTTTGGGAAAGATAAAGCTTGTGCCTGTACTCTGTGGTTCATAAAATACTCTTTGAGATTTATTTTGAAAAGAGAGCGGGAATGTCATCAAAAGCACGGGCTGCTTTGCCTCCCCTGACAAAAGCTGCACAGTTTCTTGTACATGATGCAGGTTTTCGTCTTGCCCGGTATTGGGCCTCTGCTTCTGCTTTTCAGGGTGTGACACGGACTCAAAAATTTGTCCTTTTTGCTCTGGCAGCCTTTTTGATCGCTTTTGTATGCCTTGCACCTGAGCTCTTTTTTGAGAGTTTACGGTACAGCCTGATTGCAGGATTTTTATCCCTGGCAGGTTTGAAGGTACTGGCAGTTTTCTGCACCCCCAAAAAAAACTCCCCTCCTCCCCTTAAAGACAATGACCTGCCTTTTTACACCGTTTTGGTCCCTTTATATGATGAGGCTTCTGTTCTTCCACGCCTGATTAAGCATTTAAAGAATATCAGCTACCCTCCTTATAAACTGGACATTAAGCTTTTGATTGAAGACAATGATGCGGTTACTCTGAAAGCGATAAAGTCTTTAAGACTGGATGGACGTTTTCAAATTCTTCCCATACCTCAGCAGGGCCCAAAGACAAAGCCCAAAGCGTTAAATTATGGTCTGGCCTTTGCTTTGGGAGATCTGGTGACAGTTTATGATGCTGAAGATGAACCTCACCCCTGGCAATTGCGAGAGGCCGCCGCAGCTTTTGCCAAAGCGGGAGAAAAGCTCACTTATCTTCAGGCTCCCCTTGGTTTCTACAACTCACATCATAACGTTTTGACGCGTCAGTTTACATTGGAATATGCTTTTCATTTCCACGTTTTCCTCCCTTTTCTCGCCCGTGTTCTGGGGGCTTTTCCTCTTGGTGGGACCAGCAATCACATACGGACAGATCATCTTCGCCAGGCCGGAGGGTGGGATCCATTTAATGTGACAGAAGATGCAGATCTTGGCTTCAGGCTTGCAGCCCTTGGCTGGCATGGGGACTTTATCACCTCCGGCACGCAGGAAGAAGCTGTCTGTCAGGTTATGCCCTGGATACGACAAAGGACAAGATGGCAAAAAGGCTTTCTCCAGTCCTGGTTTGTTCATATGCGCCACCCCCTGCATTTTTTACGTCAGGGCAGATCAGGTGCGTTCTGGGCACTTCACCTCTCACTCGGGGCGGATTTTATCTCCTCTTTGCTTTATGCGCCTTTGATGCTCGTTGTTGCGGGTGTGGTGTGTGTCAGCGGTATAAATTTCATAAGGGGGGAGCCCGTTTCCCTCCACCCACTTGATCTTTTTGTTTTTGTGACAGGTTTCGGAGCCCATGCCCTGGCATCTTCTATAGCGCTTTACAGGCTGGGAAAACCGGATCTTATCCCGGGTCTGCTTATCACACCTTTTTACTGGTTTTTACGTACGGGTGCCGCCCTTTATGCTCTCTGGGATGTGATCAAACGGCCTTTTCACTGGCACAAAACACCACATGGCCTTTCCTGATATGAACATAAACCCTGCGGGGTTTAGCGCCTGTGTGTTTCTGTTCTCTCAGGAGCTGGCACACCCTGCAGGACTCGAACCTGCAACCTACTGCTTAGAAGGCAGTTGCTCTATCCAGTTGAGCTAAGGGTGCGTCTTCGTGGAAAGGAGATGTTGACCCCCGACCTTTTTAGCTCGTGCTTGCAAACCCCCGGCGAACATAGGGACTATTCCCCCTGATATGTCTCCGGTGGGATGCAGCTATGTTTGTGCTGACGTTTTTTAGGTTTGTGTTTTTCAGGAGACCTGACCCCTGGTGCTGAAGTTTCAGGATACCCGTCAACATTTTGATCGCATACCTTTCCTCTTCCCTCCTGTCAATCAAAACATGGGAAGAGTTGTCCACAATACTGATCACGGACATGAAAAAGCAGGCACAGATGTTTATGCTATGTTCATCGTGAGTATATATAGCATGTGTATTTTTGAGACAGAGTGTGTTAACCATGCCTTCTTTTTTATCTTTTGTCATATAAATACAAAAACTGGAAAACAGGTCTTTTATGGCGTTCCCCTCTTCATATGAAAACTCCAGGACGATATCTTTTCCTGCTGCTGTTAAAACCGCAATTCTTGCTTTTGTTTTTTTACTCTCAGGACCTGCAGCAGGCGCCGGTGGTCATGGTTTGCCTGTTCTTATTGCTCTGGCTGTTGTGCTGTATGCCCCTTTTTGGGTATTTCTAAAAAAACCTCTTAACATTAAGGGGAGTATAGGCAGGATTTCCTGGCCCATCATTTTTTTTCTGTCTTTTTTAGCCTGGGTTAGTTTCAGTTTTCTCTGGTCACCTTATAAGGAAACAAAAACACTATGGTTAAGTTGGATTTCTTTTTTTGTCTCTGTCTTTTTCCTGAAAATGATATGGGGGGTGTCCGCTGATGCACACAGGAAAGTAAGCCTGGCTTTTCTTATATCTCTCACATGCCTTGCTGTTTTTTTCCTGGTTGAGATCAGTTTTAATTTCCCTCTGACACAAAGGCTTAAAGGGGGAAGTGTTCCTTATCTTATAGATCGTATTTTTCTCAAAGCTTCTATGATTTTCACGGTTCTGGCGGGGCCGGCCCTGGCTTTGTCCTGGTCATTTAAGGGGAAGTGGCGGCTTTGGGGGTTGGGTCTTGTGCTGGTCGCGGGGGTGAGTGCTTTTATGTTGCCTATGGCAGCGAATAGCCTGAGTTTCTTTCTTGGGGCTTTAGGGTTTGGGGCTGCCCTTTTATGGCCAAAACATATGCCCTCTTTCCTTCTTATTATAATAGCTTTAGCTCTGATTGTTTTTCCTTTTATCATGCTTGTCGTCCCCCCTTCCTTTTGGGATAGCTTTCAGGAAAAACTTCCCTATTCCTGGGCACAAAGGGTTGAGGTTTGGCAGTATATAGCCAGCCACATTATGGAGCATCCTTTTTCAGGCTGGGGACTTAAAGCTTCAAGAGCATGTGAGGATACAGTCTTACTCCGGGGTGAGATTCTCAAAGCTATTCCCACACATCCCCATAATGCCAGCATGCAAATCTGGTATGAAACGGGGATGACAGGGATAAGCCTTCTGGCTCTTTCTCTTCTGTCTCTGGCCGGAAAGATGATAAAGTGTAAGCTGACACCCCTCACATCTGCAAGTATCAGCGCCATCATCATAGCCCTCTCTGTTCCAGGATTTCTGAGTTTTGATATCTGGCATGAATGGTGGTGGGGTACGGCTGTTTTTGCTATAGCGGCCTGTTCCCTTGTTGCCCTGAGAGAGCATGGGCCTGATATCTATCGGAATCAAAACCAGGTAAGTGCCGTCCACAGCCCGTCTGGATAATATGCCCTTCTGTTTTTTAAAGATGAAGGTAAGTTAAAAAAGACCGGAGCCACGGGGAAGTTCGGCATAGCGGTGAACACGGACAGATAAGATCAGGCCAAAGCCTATCATCACCATCATCATCACTGTCCCGCCGTAAGAGACAAGCGGCATGGGCACGCCAACAACAGGGGCAAGACCTGAAACCATGGCAGCATTCACAAAAACATAAAAAGCAAACGTGACCAGAACACCCATGGTCACAAAGCGCCCGAAGGCATGCCGGCAGGACAGCGCAATATTTAAACATGTAACCATCACACCGGCATAAAGAGCAAGAAGAACAAGGGCACCAACAAGGCCAAATTCTTCCCCTAACATGGTAAAGATAAAATCCGTCTGTTTTTCAGGTAAAAAGTCCAGATGAGACTGCGTTCCCTGTAAAAAACCCTTACCGGTCACCCCTCCGGATCCAAGGGCTATCTTTGACTGTTGAATATGATAGCCCGCCCCCAGAGCATCACGCTCAGGATTAAGAAATGTTAAAACCCTCTCCTTCTGATAGTCCTTAAGGCCAAAAAGAAGAAGGAGGGTGACCGCAAGAGCTCCAACACCACATCCGGGCAAAATGAGGCGCCAGCTGAGACCTGCAAGAAAAACCAGAGACAAGCCTGTAGCTGCCAGTAAAATGGCTGTCCCTAAATCAGGCTGGTGAAGCACCAGAACAAAGGGAACACCAATAATGAGGAGGGGTATGAGAAGTTTAACCGGTGAAGAAACCCGCACAGAACCTATATCATGATAATAGCGGGCCAAAGCCAGAACAACAGCAAGTTTCATGAATTCAGAAGGCTGGAGACGAAGGGGGCCAAGCTCAAGCCATCTTTGTGCCCCCTTAGCTGTCGTACCTGCAAACTCAACACCGAAAAGGAGCAGGAGGACACCCAAATAAAACGGGTAGGACAGAGCGAAGAAAAAACGGAGAGGTACAAGAGCCAGGATAAGCATGATACCAAAACCAGCCCCAAACCGTATTGCATGGCGCAAAGCCCAGGGTGTCCAGGCACCATCCGCCACAGAATACAGCATGGCGGTCCCACACCCCGCAATAAAAAGCAGGAAAACAGGCAAAGACCAGTCAATCTCATAAAGCTTCTGGGTCAGAGTTTTCGGTGTGGCGAGACTGTTATACCTCATTCATGCCCCCCCTTTTGGGTTGTGACGGCTCAGTGTTCGATAGAGTTCCAGAAGGGCGAAACGTAATATATCACGCGCAAGAGGGGCCGCAGCCCCTGAGCCTGACCCACCATGCTCGACAAGGACGGAAACTGCCAGCTGTGGTTTTTCTGCCGGAGCATAGCCCACAAATAAAGCATGGTCACGTTCCTTCCAGGGCTTATCTTTCTGTTTTGTAAGGCCACGCTCACGTTCCTGCCTGCTGATGGCGCGGACCTGGGCGGTTCCTGTTTTTCCTGCCCAGCCTATCCCCGGAAGGTCAAGTCCTCCGGTTTTATAGGCTGTCCCTCCCGGCTCTTCACACACAGCTTTCATAGCATTTTGCACAAGCCTTAAATCTTCGGAGGATATTGGGAGTGCAGGAAAACTGTTAGGAGCAGGCGCCGGAGAGAGGAGAAGTCGTGGAGAGACAAGACGCCCGGAGGCAAGACGTGCCCCCATCACAGCAAGCTGGAGAGGACTTGCCAGAACATAGCCCTGGCCAATACTGACATTGAAACTATCTCCCATAGTCCATGCCTGATTATAACGCTTATATTTCCAGGCCGGGTCAGGCGCAAGACCTGCCTTCACACCTTTTAGGGGTAAATCAGGAGCCTGTCCAAAACCAAAAGTTTCCGCCATCTGTGTGATAGGCTTGATACCTGTTTTACGGGCGACCTCATAAAAATAAACATCACAGGATTCTTTAAGAGCCCGTTTGAGAGAGACTTGTCCGTGTCCTCCCCGCCTCCAGCAGTGAAAACGTCGTTCCCCTAAACTGGTATAACCACGACAGAAAAAATGGTCCTCCGGTGTGATAAGCCCGGTTTTCAAAGCAGCAAGACCTGTCATCATTTTAAATGTTGAGGCCGGTGCATAAGTTCCGGAAAGTGCTTTGCTAAAAAGGGGGGTACGTTCATGCTCTCTTAGAACATTATAGTCTTTCTGGCTGATACCTGTGACAAAAAGATTGGGATCAAAGGACGGCGTGGAGACCAGGGCTAAAATATCTCCCGTCTCAACAGACATGACGGCTGCTGCACCGCTTTCTTCTCCAAAACGTTCAATGATATAGGTTTGAAGGGAGGAGCTTAGGGTCAGGCCTATGTTATCGCCTGCTATGGGCTTACTTTGGGGGGTATCCCATTTGCGAACAACGCGCCCGTAAGCATTCACCTCCACTTTAAGGCGTCCGGCCTCACCGCGTAAGTCTTTCTCAAGGCCTTCTTCCAGACCCGATCGACCTACCAGCATGCCGGGTTGTTTTAACACAGGGGCTTTTTTGATGTCGTCGTCCCGGGGTCTGGCCACATAGCCTATAATATGGGCGAAAGCATGCTTATGGGGATAAAAACGTTGTTCCCCGACTTCAGGGATCATGCCGGGCAGATGAGGTATATGAAGATTGATCTTTGCAAAATCCTCCCAGGAGAGATTTTCTACAAGAATAGCAGGATTTAGGCCGCGTTGTTTTTTGAAGGCTTTTTCTATATGCTGACGCTTATCTTCTGGCAAAGATAAAAGGTTTTGAAGATAGTTCAGGGTTTTCTCAGGATCATGAGCCTGTTCAGGCGTGAAAAGGATACGAAAATTACGGCTGTTTTCTGCTAAAACCCTGCCATAACGATCAAACAGGCGCCCACGTGAGGGAAGAAGAACTTTGAGATTAAAGCGGTTGTCTTCAGATAAAAGCTTATAGTCTTCAGATTTTCGTACCTGAAGATCAACAAGGCGCCCGGCAAGAAGGGTAAACGCGCCAGCCCCTATGCCGGACAGAAGAAAAGCTCTGCGTGAGAAGACTGCTTTTTGTTCTTCTACATCCCTGTTCATGACATTTTACGCTTTGTAAAAAAAGAAAAAAATACATGCCGAAGCAAAAAAAATAAAGGATAGGCCAGTATAGAAAACAGAAGTTCCCAAAGTAGAAAGTCAAAGCCTGTCCACACACCATAGGCGAAAGAGGCAGCCATATATACTGTGAAACCTGCAAAAAAAACAGCGATCACCCAGCCTGCAAAAATGATGAGTTTTGAAGTTGCAAAAAGGGGAGCAGAAAGTCGTGCCGATAGACAGACAATAAGAAAAGAAAGGGGCCATATCCCGAAGGGAACACCTGTAAGACTGTCTTGTAATAAGCCTGCTATGAAAGCAGCGGGGGCAGAAAAAAGGAGTGTTTTTTTTAAACTTAAAAAATACAGAGGGATCATAGGCAGAAAAGACAGAGGTGTCCACCACCCAAAAAGTGTATGTGGTAAGGTATTGAACAGGATTAACACAAAAGTGACAAAAAAAAGGGTGAAGCCTTCATGATGATGTTCAGCTTCTGTGACATGGGGAAGATTCATGGTTGTTCCTCAGTTTTATCTTTTCCTTCCTCATCAGGCTGAGAAGCCCTGGGGAGTTGAAAGGGGGTGAAAGGGTAAATCCAGACATAATCAGGGGCAGCTCTGTTTGAAAACAGGTCAACGCGCCATGCCTGATCTTTCCCTTTGACCACCATGCCTACAGGCAGACCCCGCGGCAAAAAGCCGCCGTCTCCTGATGTTAAAATTATTTCACCTTCAGACAAAGTATGGTTGGGATCAACATAATCGATCAGAGGCATTTTGGAGTGATCACCGACCATAATTGCATGAATATCACTTTGCACAGACATAACAGGAATGCGGCTGCTGATATCTGTGAGAGCCAGGACACGTGTGGCGTGGGCGCCTGTTCTGATAACCCGGCCAAGAATGCCTTCTGTGTTGAGAACCGCATATCCCTGCCTTACACCCTGTTCCTGTCCCACATTAAGAAGATAGGCATGAACAAAAGGGCCTCTGGACTCGGCAATGCTGCGGGCTGCTATACGTGTTCCCGGGGTTTCCGGGCCTGCTGAGAAAAGTTTTTCATAGGCTTTAAGCTTTTCTTCTGTGGCAAGAGCCTTATATTGCCATTCTTTAAGATCTGCTATTTCTTTACGCAGATGTTTATTGTCTTCTACGGCATTGAGGTAGGACGAAAAGCTTTCCCCCAGATTCCGAAGGGCACGAAAGGGAGAAGAGGCTATGTCCAGAACAGGGGCAAAAAACCCTTCTATACCGCGACGGGCATCTGTTAAGCCCCCGGGACGGGATGAGGGGCGGTCAAAGATAAGAAGGGCTCCTGCCAGGATGAGGCAGATAAAAAAAACGGTGCGGGGCTGAATAAATGTGGTGGGACTGTGATGGTGTCCGGAATCTTTGCTCACGCCTCTATCCTTTAATCTCCATATCTCCCTCAGAGTCCTGAAATTCAGTCTTTAACTTACCATCAAAACATCTTTCCAGCGATTGATCTGGTCAAGAATTTTTCCTGATCCCACAACGACGCAGGAAAGGGGATCATCAGCAATACTAACAGGAATATCCGTACGTGTACGTAATTCACTATCAAGATTTCGTAAAAGGGCCCCTCCACCTGTGAGCATAATCCCTTTGTCAACAATATCAGCTGCCAGTTCAGGAGGGGTTGCCTCAAGGGCCACTTTAACAGCTTCAACAATTTGCTCCACAGGTTCTGCAAGAGCTTCAGCGATCATAGCTTCCGTAATCTCGATTTCTTTTGGGATGCCATGCATCAGATCACGCCCTTTGATCTTCATGGAAAGACCTTCTCCCTCTTTAGGCATAGAGGCAGAACCAATTTCATGCTTGATCCGCTCTGCCGTCATTTCACCAATCAGCAGGTTGGTCGCACGGCGGACATAATTGATAATGGCATCATCCATTTTATCACCACCGACACGGATAGATCGGGAGTAAACAATACCATTTAAAGAGATAACAGCAACCTCTGTTGTCCCCCCTCCAATATCAACAACGACTGAGCCTGCGGGTTCATGAATGGGAAGGCCGGCTCCCACAGCAGCAGCCATAGGCTCTTCAACCAGAAAGACGCGGCGGGCACCCGCTGCAAGAGCAGAGTCCTGAATAGCCCGCCGTTCTACAGCTGTCGCCCCGGACGGGACACAAATAACCACCTGTGGGTTTACAAAAGCGCGCCTGTTATGAATTTTCTGGATGAAATATTTGATCATTTCCTCCGCAACTTCAAAATCAGCGATAACCCCTTCCCGCATAGGACGAACAGCATCCATACGCCCCGGCGTGCGCCCCAGCATCATTTTGGCTTCTGCCCCAACAGCCTGAACTATCTTACGCCCATTTCGTTCCACATAGGCGACAACAGAGGGTTCATTAAGCACCACATCGCGGCCCCTCACATAAACAAGTGTATTTGCGGTTCCAAGATCAATAGCCATATCGGCTGACAGCATTCCAAAAAGCCTAGAAAACATCCTGTATGGGATCCTTAAAAATAAAGTTCAAAAACCAGCCTGTTGAGAAAACCCCTGTTGTGCGCGTTTCAGATTAAAAATGCAAGCCCGGACATATTTTTAACAAACTTTTCACTCTGGATTCCCTGTTTTTGCGGAGCGCTTATAAAAGCGCGCAACCAGGACGAGAGCTAAAAGACATATGATGGACAGGATAAAAAAACCTCCTGCCATCATCCATTTTCCACCTGCCAGGGCTTTAAGGCTTCCCCCGAACACAGCAATCAGCACAGTTTTTGGGAGAATGCCCAGCGCTGTTCCCAGGAAAAAACTGATATAGCGAATCTGGCACATGCCTGCGGCCATATTGATAACAATAAAAGGTGCTGAAGGGACCAGACGCACAAAAAGACTGGCCCAGAAGCCATGTTTGCCGATAAAGCCGGACAGACGCTGAAACCCTTCTCCACCACCATGAGGCAGGAAAGTTTTTCCTAAAAGGCGTGCTAACCAAAATCCAAGACTTGCGGAGACAAGAGTGGAGAGGATAGCATATACTCCTCCTTCCCAGGGGCTAAAAACAGTCACACAGGCAGCAATAAGCAAGAACTGAGGAACACCAAGAAAAGCACTGACCGTGAAAATAACAATGGCCAAAGGGAGATGCCAGATACCAGGAACTTCTATCTGCATCCACTCCTTTATAGCAATGTCCCCAAAGCCCAGCTGTCTTAAAAGAAGAACAAGACCCGCCGCCCCGGCCATAAAACAGAAGGAGAGAAAAAAAGCCTGCAGAACCTGTTTGTCCACATGCTGGATCACTTGCTTTATTCTTCTCACACCGGTCTCAAACTTTCCTGAAAAGGGGGCAGGTTTAAATCTGTCAGACGCTCTTTTGCGGAACCCTTTATAAAACCCTGCAAGTCTTTATAAAGCATAGAACATTCAGGACAAGTTTTTTTTGCAAAAATGAAAAAAATATAAACAAATTCACCCTTTGAACCTGCTTGGGAATATAAAGGTCAGGCCCGGTTTTTTTGGGGTATCTGTTCCTGAGACTTCAGGACTGGGGGTGCCAGACGCCGTATATGTTCTCCTGCTGCCTCTATGGGGTGTTTTTGCAGGGTGTGACGCTGCGCCAGAAGTCCTGATTTTCCCCCGGCATGTTCTGCCATCCAGTTTTTTGCAAATCTGCCGTTTTGTATTTCTTCAAGACAGGCTTTCATGATGGTGCGTGTTTCCTCTGTGATCAGGCGGCCCCCTGTTTGATAGCCTCCAAACTCTGCTGTATCGGACACCGCTTCATACATAGAGGCAGGGCCCTGTTCATGGATAAGATCGGCAATCAGCTTCATTTCCTGCACACAATCATAATATGCCATTTCAGGAGCATAACCTGCCTCCACCAAAACCTCAAAAGCCATGCGTGCCAAAGCCACCATGCCACCACATAAAACAGATTGCTCTCCAAAAAGATCGCAAACACATTCTTCCGCAAAGCTTGTGGTCATGACACCAGCACGCCCACACCCCAAAGCCGCAGCATAGGAAAGTGCGAGATCAAAAGCCTGACCTGTGGCATCCTGGTGCACGGCAAGAAGGGCTGCAAGACCACCCCCCTTCTCATAGGCCTGCCTTAGTTTGGTCCCGGGCCCCTTTGGGGCAATAAGGGCTGTATCCACATAAGGGGGGAGGGTAATCAGGTTAAAGTGCACAGAAAACCCATGTGCAAAAAGAAGAAGTGTCCCCTCCCGCAGATAAGGTTTTATGATGTGGAATAAAGCTGCATGTGTTTCATCTGGTGTCAGAATAACAAAAACATCAGCGGTTTCTGAAGCCTTTTCGAGAGAAAGGGCAGAGAGACCATCTGCCTTGACTTTTGGAAAGCCTGAGGAATCTTCTCGCAGAGCGATGATGAGGTCTGCCCCTGAATCACGAAGGTTGAGGGCCTGGGCCCGTCCCTGATTCCCATATCCGAAAATGGCCAGCTTTCTCTCTTTAATCAGGGAGAGATTAGCATCCGCTTCATAAAAAATGTCCATCCTTGTTCATCTCTGTATTCGGGATATAAGACAGTCTTTACCACATAGCTGGACACGTGGTAAAATATTTCCCATCATACCCCTATCATATCATGAGGGACACCCTTGACCATCAGGCCGTCCTTACAAGGAGATTTTTAACCATGTCCCTTTTATCTCAACAGGATCAGGATGTTTTGTCTGCTCTGGAACGTGAAAAAAAACGCCAGCAGCATCATATTGAGCTGATTGCTTCAGAAAACTTTACTTCTCCCGCGGTTTTGGAAGCTCAGGGTTCCGTTCTGACTAATAAATACGCCGAAGGTTATCCGGGACGCCGTTACTATGGGGGATGTAGTTATGTTGATGAGGTAGAAAACCTCGCCATTGAACGGGCTAAGGCTTTGTTTGGGGTCTCCCACGCCAATGTTCAGCCCCATTCGGGAAGTCAGGCCAATCAGGCACTGCTTTTGGCTTTTGTTAAGCCTGGAGAGACAATTTTGGGCATGTCTCTTGCTGCAGGGGGGCATTTAACGCATGGGGCCAAGCCCAATCTTTCCGGCAAATGGTTTAACGCTGTCCATTATGGTGTCAGAAGAGATACAGCACGTATTGATTATGATGAAGTCCGTTCTCTTGCCCGTCAGCACAAACCGAAACTTATCATTGCAGGGGGATCCGCCTATCCCCGCTTTATTGATTTTGAGGCCTTCCGGTCCATTGCTGATGAAGTGGGCGCCTATTTACATGTCGATATGGCACATTTTGCAGGCCTTGTGGCTGCAGGGGTGCACCCAAACCCCTTTCCGCATGCACATTTTGCGACCACGACAACCCATAAAACCTTAAGAGGGCCACGCGGTGGCCTGATTCTAACCGACGATGAAGCTTTGGCAAAAAAAATTAATTCAGCGGTCTTCCCCGGTCTTCAGGGTGGCCCCCTTATGCATGTGATCGCTGCCAAAGCTGTGGCCTTTGGGGAAGCCCTGCAGCCGGCGTTTAAAGACTATGCCACACGTGTTGTAGATTCTTGCCGGGTTTTGGCGGAAAGCCTCAAAAATGCAGGCTGTGATCTTGTCTCCGGGGGAACGGATACCCATCTTACGCTTGTAGATTTGCGCCCTAAAGGTCTGAAAGGTGCCCCGGCAGAAGGTGCTTTGGAACGGGCTTATATTGTCTGTAATAAGAACGGCATACCTTTTGATCCTGAAAAACCGGCCATAACATCGGGTCTGCGCCTTGGAACGCCGGCCGGGACCACACGGGGGTTTGGACCAGAGGAGTTTAAAGAGATTGGGGGCTGGATGGCAGAAATTCTTGATGCCCTTGTCCGGCATGGTGATATGGGTGATCCTGATCTTGAGGGGCGTATACGTGAGCGTGTTCTGGATTTAACACAGCGTTTTCCTCTTTACCCCTAAGAGGTCATAAGAACGAAGGAGGTTCAGATGAAATGTCCTTTTTGTGGTTCCCCTGACACACAGGTGAAAGATTCGCGTCCTGCAGAGGAAGGCTCTGTTATTCGACGCCGGCGTCTTTGTGGGCAGTGTGATTCGCGCTTTACAACCTTTGAACGTATTCAGCTGCGGGACCTGACGGTACTTAAAAATTCAGGCCGGACGGTTCCCTTTGATCGTGAAAAACTCTCACATTCTGTACGTCTTGCTCTGCAAAAACGCCCCGTTCGTGAAGAAGAGATAGAGCATATGGTCAGTATGATTGTGCGTCGTCTTGAAAATTTAGGCGAAAGTGAGATTCCTTCCAAAACCATTGGGCAAATTGTGATGGAAAACCTTGCTCACCTCGATTCTGTGGCCTATGTGCGCTATGCTTCTGTTTACAGGAATTTTCGTGAAACCCGCGATTTTGAACGTTTTATTGATGACGAAAAGCTGACCAGGACAGAGATGGATGATAACCCTGTTGAGGGGGATGCTGAAGAAAGCTGATGTCCCTGTCCCGTCCGCATGTTCTCTTAAAACTCGCCACATCACTTGATGGACGAATTGCAACTGCTTCAGGGGAATCAAAGTGGATCTCAGGCCCACAATCCCGCCGCTATGCCCATGTTTTGCGAAGCCGGTATGACGCCATAGCAGTTGGTGTGGGGACTGTGATTGCTGATGATCCGGAGCTCAGCTGCCGCCTGCCGGACTGGACGGGGGGTCAGCCCCTTCGTCTTGTCTTTGATACCCATTTAAGAACACCCACCTGTGCCTGTCTGGTCCGTACGGCTGACAAAACCCCGGGCTGGATCATGACATCAGAGCAGGCCCCAAAAGAGAGAAAACAGGTTTTGGAACAGGCGGGTATTCGTGTTGTTGAACAGCCATTAAATGCACAAAAAACTGTAGATCTTGTCTCTTCTCTCATCTGGTTGAAACAACAGGGTCTTGATAGTCTTATGGTGGAAGGGGGTGGGGCTCTTGCAGCGTCTTTTATAAGGGCGGGGTGTATTGATGAACTGGCCTGGTTTCGTGCGCCTTTACTGTTGGGGGGGGATGGTATACCGGCCCCCGGTCCCCTGTTCCTTGAAAACCTTAAGGATGCTCCGCACTTTATCCTTACAGAGACAAAAAGAACCGGTGAAGATATGTATGAACACTACACAGTCAAAAAAGATTAAAAAACTCCATAAGGTTAAGGCATACAGGGGACAGGGCAGGGAGAAAAACCGTTAATTTTCTTCCAGAACAGTGCCCTTTCATTGACATGGAGCCTGCCCATACTTAAGTGAACACTATGCCTGGTCTCTTGAGGACATGTGCCTGTATAGCATATGTGATGACTTGTTAGATTCTACGGACATGTTTTTTGAGTGTTGAGGGCATGATTTTTCGTCTATAATCAGGATTTTCTCGCCATGCTAAAATTTCTCTTTGGTGCCGCCAATGATCGCAAGCTTAAGAAAATGCGCCCGAAAATTCAGCGTATTAATGCCCTTGAGAAAGACTTTGAAAACCTTTCTGACGAAGCTTTGAAAGCAAAAACAGAGGAATTTAAAGAGAGAATAAAGGGGGGCACAAAGCTTGATGACCTCCTTGTGGAGGCTTTCGCCGTTGCTCGTGAAGCTTCCAAACGCGTTTTAGGTCTTCGCCCCTATGATGTCCAGCTTTTAGGGGGCATGGTCCTTCACAGTGGTGCTATTGCAGAAATGCGCACCGGGGAAGGAAAAACACTGTCTGCGGTTTTGCCTGTTTATCTTAATGCTCTGACAGGTAAGGGCGTTCATGTTGTCACCGTCAATGATTATCTGGCGAAACGTGATGCCGAATGGATGGGGCAAATTTACGGTTTTCTGGGCCTCACCACAGGGTGTATTGTCCATGGTCTTGATGATGTTGAGCGTCGCAAAAGCTATGCCTGTGATGTGACCTATGGGACAAATAATGAATTTGGGTTTGATTATCTTCGTGATAATATGAAATACAGTTTTGAGGACATGGCCCAGCGTGGGCATGGCTATGCCATTGTTGACGAAGTGGATTCTATTCTTATTGATGAAGCCCGCACACCACTTATTATTTCAGGTCCTACAGAAGATCGATCTGATTTTTATCAGACCATTGATGAGCTGATTCCCCACCTTGTCCCTGAAGATTATGAACTTGATGAAAAACAGCGCACAGTGACCCTGACCGAAGAGGGAAATGAGCATATAGAACGCCTTCTCAAAGAGCATGATTTGCTTGAAGGGGAGGATTTGTACGATATTGAAAATGTCTCCGTCGTCCATCATGTCAATCAGGCTCTGCGGGCGCACACGCTGTATGTGAAAGATCGTGATTATATCGTTAAAGATGGTCAGCTTATGCTGATTGATGAGTTTACAGGGCGCATGATGGAAGGACGCCGCCTGTCGGAAGGTTTGCATCAGGCCCTTGAAGCGAAAGAACATGTTGAGATTCAGCCAGAAAATGTGACTCTTGCCTCTATCACCTTTCAGAATTATTTCCGCCTTTATGACAAGCTTGCCGGCATGACCGGCACGGCTATGACAGAAGAGGCAGAATTTCAAAGCACCTATGGGCTTGACGTCTATACCATTCCCACCAATAAACCCATTCAGCGTCTGGATGAGGATGATGAGGTCTATCGGACTGCGGAAGAAAAGCATGAAGCTATTTTGGAGGACATTAAAAAATCCCACACCAAAGGCCAGCCTGTTTTGGTGGGAACGGCCTCTATTGAAAAGTCTGAGCTTTTGTCTTCTCTTTTGAAGAAAGCAAAACTCAAACATAATGTTCTCAATGCGCGCTATCATGAGCAGGAGGCGCATATCATCGCCCAGGCAGGTGTGCCCGGTGCCATCACCATTGCCACCAATATGGCCGGTCGTGGAACAGATATCCAGTTAGGCGGCAATGTGGACATGCGTTTGCAGGAGAGCTTAAAAGGTGGGGAGACAGAAGAGGAAAAAGCCGTTCAGGAAAAGCGTCTTAAGGATGAAGTGGACAAGCTTAAAACTCAGGCTCTTGAGGCCGGGGGGCTTTATGTTCTTGGGACAGAACGGCATGAAAGTCGCCGTATTGATAATCAGCTACGGGGCCGTACGGGTCGTCAGGGTGATCAGGGAAAATCTAAATTCTATATTTCCATTCAGGACGATCTGATGCGCATTTTTGGCTCTGAGCGTCTCGATGGTGTCATGAAACGCCTTGGGATGAAAGAAGGGGAAGCCATCGCACATCCCTGGATGAGCAAGGGGATTGAAACCTCGCAGAAAAAGGTTGAGCAGCGCAATTTTGAAATGCGTAAAAACCTTTTGAAATATGATGATGTCATGAATGACCAGCGTAAGGCTATTTTTGAGCAGCGCAGAGACTATATGGCAGCGGAGCAGGTTCATGACGTTGTCAGGGATATGATTGAGGAGACGGTCCATAAACTTGTGACCAAACATATTCCCCCTAAAACTTATGTGGATCAATGGGATGTTGCGGGGTTAAAAGAAGATGTTCAGGATGTTTTTCACCTCTCCTTACCCTTTGATGCCTGGGCGCAGGAAGAAGGTATTGCCGATCAGGAAATTGCAGAGCGCCTGATAGAGGCAGCACAGGATGCTTATGCCAAAAAGGCTGTATCTTTTGGCCCGGACATTCTGAGAAATCTTGAAAAACAGGTTCTTTTGCAGGTTATTGATAAAAACTGGCGTGAACATTTGAATAATCTTGATAATTTGCGTTCTGTCATTGGTTTGAGGGGATATGGTCAGCGTGACCCCCTTAATGAGTTTAAAACAGAAGCCTTCACCTTATTTGAACATATGCTTGATGAAGTGCGTGAAGACGTAACAAAAATCATAATGAATATTCAGCTGGAACAGGAAGATGTGCCAGACTTTCCCCCGGATAATGTTCTTGAAGATGCACGGGAAATACATCTTGATCCTGAAACAGGGCTTAATGAACAGGGTGATGGGACACACCCTTCTTCACCGCAGGCCCCGCTTATGTCAGATAAAACTCCACGCAATGCCCCCTGTCCCTGTGGATCTGGTAAAAAATATAAGCATTGCCACGGGCGTATTATACAAAAAGCCTCCTGAAGGCTGACCCCCTCCCGACCAGATTTCAGGGCCTGTTCCTGAGCTTACAATTCTTCAAATGCATTTTTTCCCTGCTGATTTTTGTCTTTGAAGGGATTGGGATACAGGTGCTGAAAGCTGATAACTATACAGTTTGGGTTCAAATCCACTTTGTCTCGATGTTTTGAGATCATGCTGTATTGTGGTTTTGAAAATCTGATTGATCTTAGTCAGAAGGTCCACTCTTCTAATCGTATTAGATCCAAAAGGTTAATGCATTCCACATCAAATGCTTTACACAAAAAGGGAATGCTTGGTTTTTTATTACTTCCACTCCCCTTCTTTTCTTCTGTGACGACTATCAGTTTGTGCTGTATGGCAAATGCTATCACGAATGGATCAGCTGCATTTTTCTGCCCACCTTCAGCAATGATACGTGGGTATTTACGCATAATCGTACTCACAGTTTTCTGAATATTTTCATCTACGTTTTCAAACAGCAACGGCCTTTCCTTTACCCACTTATAGGCATCATCATCCTTTCTTTTTAACTCTTCCAAAACCATTTCGGTGGCTTTCAAGTGCCCATCATGAATAAGTGTGTTTATCTTCTCCCATAGTTTCGGAAAAACGTCTGGAGGATAGACTCTTATAAAAGCATTCAGAAATGTACTGGTGTCTAAACTGTATTTCATCAATGGGGTCCATAAAGTTTAGCTTCGATTTCAGGTAAATGTTTTAGCTTCATACCAAGATAATCAGAAACCGCGCTCGCGCTTATCAAATTTTGATGGTATGTAGAAACAACTAGACCGGTATAAAAACTCCCAAGAGTAGAAAAAAGTTTATGATGATATTTTACAGGAATACTCTTCTTTTTTTCTGTCTCCTTTTTTGTACGGAACTCTTCAATGAGAGCTTGACGCTTTTTCTGATAGGTCTTCTCAGGAATGACATTCATCGTCAAAAGACGTCGCCAGATAAATTCTCGGCTGACCTTGAACCGTTGCGCTACAGTTTCAACACTGGAATCATCCCATGATGAAGCGTGAGAATAGCCAGACAACACTTCATCCGTGCGGAACCCTTCAGAAGGAAGAAGTGTAGCTGCTGCTACATGGTTGCAAAATATTTCAATACGTTTTTTTTTGGGTGACAAATCTTCTCCATCTATTGATGAGTCACTTATACTACTATCGCCTAGTAAAATATGTGCCAATTCATGCAGCATCGAGAAGATACGACCACGCACAGAGTCTTTTTTGTTCACCACAATCACAGGCAATGGGTGGTCACTAAGTGCAAATCCTCGCATTTCATCAACATCGATACCTTCTGCCTGGAAAACCAAAATTCCTTTTTTCTCAATAATATCTCGCCAAGTGTTGAAAGCCATATAATCATCTTTCCAACCTGTTTGCGTTGCCATGCCCAGTCCAAACCATTCACGAAGCTTGACACCTATTTCTTCTGGGTCGCTTTCGAGCGATATTTTCTTTGTAACCTCGCTTGGTTTTTCACCAAGCTCTTCATACAAATCAAGTGCAACTTGCCGGCGATACCAAGCCTTTCGGATTTCATAATTTAAATTGGGTGATTCCTTTAAAGAGCCTGCCCCAGGAAGCCTTCTATAATCCTCCAATGGTTTAAAGCCTTCAGGTGGTTTTTCCAGATAAAAGAGGGGAACTGGCCTTTTATAAACCTGACATATTTTAAGAAGCTGTTTAAATGTTGGCGCTGTTTTGCCTTCCTCCCATAAGCGTATCGTGTCTTCTTTTTGCTTTAATTTTCGTGCAGCTATCTCCAATGATAGGCTCGATGTTTTACGGGCCCAAATAAGCATCTCAGGATTTATCAGCGCTTTAACGGATCTCGACATCGTTTTTTTTCTACAGTTAAAATTTTTAGCTCAATATAGCAGAGTGCTTACAAATGGGAATATGAGTTTAAAAAATTATAATTTTTAAGGCTAATCTTCTAAAAACTGTTTATTCAATAATATATTTGATTATACATCAATCGATACAAAAACCCATTATTCATCTGATTAATTGTGCTGTAAACTATCAGCATTCACCGCTCCGATATGATTTAATTTCCCCGCAAGGACAAAATTTTTCTTCTTTTAAAGTTCTGACCAATCCTTATGTTCTTCTTCTCTACCCTCTCCCAAGGTCAAAACCCTTGAGAGAACAGGCTCTGGAAAAAAGGGAAAAATCACGTTACCTTGTCTTTTTACTCAAAAATCCGGGGGATCATGCCGTTATTTCATGCTCATGATGACAAAAAACAACCTTCTGTATTCTGGCGTGCTGTACGCGCGCGCCTGACAGGGTGTGTTCTGGTTGGCTTTTGCCTTGTAACAGGCCTTGCCATGATGACGGCGTCACCTTTAGAGCCTAATTTTAACACGGCGAGCAGTTTTCCCTCCCAGTCTGTGGGGGGATGGTTTGGGGCGGTGCTTGCTGATCTTATTCTTCAGAGCTTAGGATGGGCAGGCTATCTTGCGCTTATTCTGGTGGGTGCTACCGGGGCAGTTTTTTTAATACGTGGTTATGTTCCCTACAGGGTTTCTGTTCTGTTCGCACGCATATTTTGTGGTGTGATCGCTGTTTTGTCATTTGCCTGTGTTCTGGCACTTCTCCCCCTTCCTAAAACCTGGCCTTATGCCTCTGGTCTTGGTGGTTTTTTAGGTGATAAAATTTTTCTTGCTCTTCACTTTGGTCTTGAGGCTATTAAAGTGCCCGGCTCATCCCTGATTGTGGCCCCCATAGCACTTTTTCTAACCATAGCCAGCATGTTTTTTTGCTGTGGTCTCACTCTTTCAGATGTGATGGATACAGCACGGGCTGCACAGAGTTTTTACAGAGGGGTATGTCGTTTTTTCCTGAAAGCATGGCATCAGATCAGGCCATTCATGCTGAAGGAGAAAGGTGATGAACAACAGGGGTGGGAAACGGAGTCTTTACCACCACCACCGGACAACACCATACCACAGAAAAAAAAGCTGAGGGCCGTGTCAGAGAGGAAACCAAAAACCACGTCTTCAAAGATGGCTTTTGAACTCCCGTCTTTAGATCTTCTCCAAAATCCCCCTCCAAGACAGGTGACTGTTGATTCACAGACCCTGAAGGAAAACGCTCACCGCCTTTCCACGGTTTTGGAGGATTTTGGCGTCAAAGGTGTGATGCGGGATACACGGCCCGGCCCTGTTGTCACACTTTATGAGTTTGAGCCAGCCCCGGGGATAAAATCTTCAAGAATTATCAATCTGGCTGATGATATTGCGCGTTCCATGAGTGCCCTGTCCGCACGCGTTGCCGTTATTCCCGGGCGGAATGCCCTTGGCATAGAGCTTCCCAATCAAAAACGTGAAACTGTTTATTTGAGAGATAGCCTGGCTTCCCGGATCTACACAAATACCCGCGCCAGCCTGCCTCTGGCTTTAGGGGAAACCATCGCCGGGGAGCCTTTCGTGGCAGATTTGGCACGTATGCCCCATCTTCTGGTTGCAGGAACAACAGGATCAGGAAAGTCTGTCGGGGTGAATGCCATGATCCTTTCCCTTATGTATCACCTGCCCCCTGAAGCGTGCCGTTTTATTATGATTGATCCAAAAATGCTGGAGCTTTCAGTCTATGATGGTGCCCCGCATCTTTTATCTCCTGTTGTCACAGATCCCAAAAAAGCGGTGACAGCCTTAAAATGGGTGGTTCGTGAAATGGAGGTGCGGTATCAGAAAATGTCAAAGCTTGGTGTGCGTAATATCACAGGGTATAACGCGCGTATACACGACATGCTCAAATCAGGAAAAACGCCAGAACGCACAGTCCAGACAGGATATGATCAGGAGACAGGACAACCCATTTTTGAGACAGAAGCCCTCTCCTTGGAGCCCATGCCTTTTATTGTCGTCATTATTGATGAAATGGCAGATTTGATGATTGTGGCGGGCAAAGACATTGAAGGGGCTATTCAGCGTCTTGCCCAAATGGCCCGCGCGGCTGGCATCCACCTCATCATGGCCACCCAGCGCCCAAGTGTCGATGTGATCACAGGGACCATTAAGGCTAATTTTCCGACACGCATCAGTTTTCAGGTGACCTCAAAAATAGACAGCCGCACAATTTTGGGAGAGCAGGGCGCCGAACAACTTTTAGGTCAGGGAGATCTGTTATACATGGCAGGCGGGGGGCGTATACGGCGTCTTCATGGTCCTTTTGTTGAAGATCTAGAAGTTGAGCGTGTCGCGCAATTTGTTCAGGCCCAGGGGGCACCGGTTTATCTGGAGGATGTAACACGTGAACCTGAGGAGGAGGGGGGTGAGGAAGGATCTCCCTCCTCTTCCGGAGATGACCTGTTTGACAGAGCTGTGAGTATTGTTGCAAGAGATCGTAAAGCTTCAACAAGCTATCTTCAAAGACGTCTTCAGATCGGTTATAATCGTGCCGCTACACTTATCGAACGTATGGAAGAAGAAGGTATGATAAGCCCTGCAAGTCATGCAGGAAAAAGAGAAGTTCTTATACCAGAATCAGCTGATGATCTTTAAGAAGAGAGAAAAAATCCTGCTTTTATTTTCCCCTGTCTTGACCCTGCAAAAGCATTCTCTTATCAGTGAAATTCGTGTTCCATGGAAAGGGGGCTCATGATGAAAGTTCTTATTGTCGGTGGTGGCGGTCGTGAGCATGCTCTGGCCTGGAAACTTGCACAAAGCCCTTTGGTGAGCGCTATTCTGGCAGCTCCCGGCAATCCAGGTATAGAAACCCTTGGGACCTGTTTTCCTATAAGTGCAGAGGACACAGAAGGCCTTAAGCGCCTTGCTCTGAACGAAAAAGTTGGGTGTGTTATTATTGGACCGGAGGCTCCTTTAGCGGCTGGCCTGACAGATATGCTGGAAGCTGAGGGCATGTGTGTTTTTGGGCCTTCACGTGCTGCGGCCCGTCTTGAAACCTCTAAGGCCTTTGCGAAAGATTTTTGTGTTCGCCACGGGATTCCAACCGCGCGTCATGAAGTTTTTGAAAGCTTTGAGACCGCACAGAAAGCGCTTTCCCATTTCTCCCCTCCCTATGTTATCAAGGCAGATGGTCTGGCGGCGGGAAAAGGTGTTGTGCTGTGTGAGAACAAAGCGATAGCAGAGCATGAGCTGAAAGCCTTTTTTGAAGGAAAATTTGGACCATCGGGCCAACGCGTTGTGCTGGAAGACTATCTTGAGGGAGAAGAAGTTTCTGTTTTTGCCCTCTGTGATGGGAAAAGAGCCGTTATTTTGAGGGCGGCCCAGGATCATAAGCGTGCTTTTGATGGTGATAATGGCCCGAATACAGGCGGTATGGGGGCCTATTCCCCGACCCCTGTCCTGGATCATCAGGCCCTTAAACAGGTTGAAGAGGCAATTATCAAACCAACCCTTGCCGGGATGTCTGCGGAAGGCATGCCTTATAAAGGTGTACTTTATGCCGGGCTGATGATGACAGAACAGGGGCCAAAACTTATTGAATTTAACGTACGTTTTGGGGATCCTGAATGCCAGACCCTTATGGTGCGCCTTAAAAATGATCTTTTTCCGGTCCTTCATGCCTGCGCTCAGGGTGATCTTTCGCAAATTCCTTACCCTGAATGGCATGATGACAGGGCTGTGACCCTTGTGCTTGCTGCAAAAGGTTATCCGGAATCTTATGAAAAAGGGTCTGTGATCACAGGTCTTCAAAAAGCAGAAAGTTTTCGCGGGGTGATGGTGTTTCATGCAGGAACGGCCCGCGATGATAGGGGGCAACTTATCAGTGCGGGCGGACGTGTCCTCAATGTTACGGCTTTAGGAGATACATTGCGTCATGCTGTTGAGCGGGCTTATGAAGCCGCGGAAGTTATCACATGGCCTGAAGGGTTTTACCGCAAAGATATTGCCTGGAAGGCGCTTGCACTTCAGCCCTGAGGTTCTTTTTTACAGGATAAGATGTTAAAAACCCTGAGAGAGAGAAACCCTGGCCTTACACAGATAACCCGAATTTTTGTGTATCTCTTTATAAGAATTTCTCAGAAAAAGAGCGGCTTGGTTCTTTCTGAGAAAGGCAGGATCTCTCCCATCTCTTTGAGAGATGGGAGAGAGAGCTGTCAAAACTCTAGCTTCTGGGCATGGAGGTAATTTGTGTGTGTGCATTACGGTTGACGGCTCTGGCCTGTTCAGAGCTTCCCGGATCAAAAGGAAGTTCTTTCCCATAAGAAATCGTGGTCATTCTGGACGGGCTGATGCCAAGACTTACAAGATAGTCATAGGCAGACTGGGCCCGCCTTGCGCCAAGGGCCAGATTGTATTCCCGTGTACCCCGCTCATCGCAATGTCCAGCGATTTTTATGCGTGCGGCAGGATAGGCCTTAAGCCATGCAGCCTGACGGCGCAGGGCCTCACGTGCTTCGGGGGAGAGAGTATATTGATCATACCCAAAAAAGACACGATCCCCGGCGCTTACACGAAAGTCTTCCCGACTTCCGGGGGAGGGTTTCCCAAATTGATCTCCCGTAGGTTGGGGCCCTGTCGTTAAAGGGTCCTGTGTTGAACCTGGAGATGGGGGGGCTACGGTCTTTTTTTTCGTTGCACAGGCACTAAGTGTCAGGGCCAGTATAAGGGGAAGTACAAAAGTCCATTTCATTTTTTTATCCTTATCCGAAGGCAGATTCATGATAGTCAGAATTTTTTAAGAGAAGATTTATATGATAAGCTTAACTTTCTTTTAGTCAATCATTCTCTGATCAGAGGAGACCATCCTGGATCGGAAGCTTCTCCCTGAAGGGGAAGTTTGCTCTCTTGCCCCCCTGCAAGACTGACACGCCATATTTCACTGCGTCCTCTGGTTTGTGGGCCCTGCCGTGTATAGAGCACCATAAGTCCGTTGGGGGACCAGGCAGGTGATTCCACCAGATAATCTTCCGCCAGAATCCGTTCCTGCTGGTTTCTGGGTTCTGGCTTAAGAACACCAATAGAAAAACGTCCTTTATTTTGTTTTGTAAACGCTATGAGATCGCCACGGGGTGACCAGACAGGCATATGATAACGCCCTTCTCCAAAACTGATACGACGTACATCTCCCCCGTCTTTTGCGTTCATAACATAAAGTTGTGCCGTGCCCCCACGATCAGAGCTGAACACCACAAAACGTCCATCAGGAGAGAAAGAAGGAGACGTGTCAATACCAGGGTGGCGTGTCAGGCGTGTTTGTCGTTTTGTGTTAATATCGAAAAGATAAATATCGCTATTACCATTCTTGACAAGACTCATAATCACTTTGCTACCATCCGGAGAAAAGCGCGGTGCGAAGGTCATGCCAGAAAAATCTCCTAATAGCATATGGCGGCCTGTTGGGAGATCATAGAGGAAAACCTGTGGCCTGTCATTTTCATAGGATAAATAAAGAATCTGGTCTTTTGAAGGTGAAAAGCGGGGGGTTAAGACAAGATCCCTGCCCGGGGTTAAAAACTGCATATTGGCCCCATCCTGATCCATGATGGTCAGGCGCTTTTGTCTGTTCCCTTTGGGGCCGGATTCTGCAATAAAGGCGATACGTGTATTGAAATAGCCTTTTTCTCCTGTCAGGCGTTCATAAATGGTATCAGAAATTTTATGTCCAAGACGGCGCCAGTTTCTGACAGACGTCTCGAGAGAAAGAGCAAAAAGTTCCTGCCCCGTATACACATCCCAGAGGCGGTATTTTACCTCTAATTTGTCGGACTCCAGAAGACGAACTCCGCCCACCAGAAGGACATCTGCCCGGATTACGCGCCAGTCAGCAAAGCGGGGTTCTGTGTCGACAGAGGTGATGGTTTGAAGAAAAGACTGAGGGTTGAGTGGCCTGAAAAGCCCGGAATTTGCGAGATTGCGGGTGATAAGATCTGTGAGATCACGTCCAATGCGACGTTCTGTTTCTGTTGTGCCCAGAAAGGCTGGTGCTACGAAGGGGAGAGGTTCTGAAACACCCTGAGATACATCAATTTTTATCTGTGCTGAGGCTGGTGTGACACAGAAAAAAAAACTGAGCATCATCAACATATAATGGGCAAACTTCACGCTATGCTCCTTATAAGAGTTATAAGACAGATGTGAGCCTACACTGCAGAGAAGGCACCTTCAAGTTTACAAAAATTTCAGATCTGCCACCCGTCTTCTCTCTTTACCTTTTTTCCGGCGTGTGAGGCTAGTGAGGTAAATTTTCTCTCCGGGGGCCACTTGCTGCGCGTTCAAAGAAATGACGAAGAGGTCCAAGATGGTCAACAAGGCCAAGACCTGTTCGCCGCGCAAACCGCAAAATCTTATTATTATTAGAAAAAAATCTGTTGAAAGCGTCCAGAGACAGCCCCATGACGAGATTATCCAGACGACGCTCCTGTTCATAACGTCGCAGGACCGAAGGGCTTCCATAGTCCTCCCCAAGGCGGCGGGCCTGTGTGAGGATGTTAACAAGGGCGTCTATATCACGCAGGCCAAGATTAAAGCCCTGCCCTGCCAGAGGGTGGACGCTATGGGCAGCATCCCCCACCAAAGCCAGACGGGATGTGTAATAACGTTCAGCAATCTGAAATCCCAGGGGGTAATGCCGTAAAGGGGCGATAACCTCAACTTTTCCCAGAATATTGCCCATACGTCGCCTGAGTTCTTCAGAAAAGACCTCTTCCCCCAAAGCTTCAAGAGCGGCGGCGCCATCTTCTTTTTCTGCCCAGACAAGGCTTGAGCGACGGCCCTGAAGCGGCAGAAGGGCAAACGTCCCTGAGGGCAGACAGTGTTCATAGGCCACGCCCTGATGATCATATTCATGTTTTAAGGTGGTGACAAAAGCACGCTGATGATAGGACCAGGAGTGTGTGGAAAAACCGGCCTGCCGGCGTACCCGGGAAGAGCGTCCATCTGCCGCGAGAAGAAGAGAGGTCTCTATCCTGCGTCCATCCTCAAGATGACACTGTATGGAAGAAGGGGTTGGGGTCATACCGATCATATGTGCCGGGGCAAGACGGTGAATTCTGGCATGTGCTATCTGTTCTGTAAGAATCTTGTGCAGGTTGTATGTTTCAATCATAAAACCCAGAGCACCTGCCTTGTCCCTTCCTTCCTCTCTGGCACTAAAATGCAGACTGAACGGGCCAGAGCTTTTAAGGCCCAGGTCATCCTGGACATGACCATCGCTTGTGAGAATATGCTGCACAGGCTCACAAAAAGAGAGAAGCTTCTCTCTCAGGCCAAGTGTTTGATAAAGATCTAAAGATGCCGGGGCGAGTGCAAAAGCGCGGCCGTCTTCCCCTTTTTTGAGATGGTTTTCTGGTTTGGCTTTGTCCAGAAGGATAGGATCGAATCCTCCGGCCTTTAAGGCCAGAGCAAGCGTCATGCCGGTGAACCCTCCGCCCACTATGACAATATCAGCTGTCTCATCGTTTTTCATGTCTGCGCCCTGTCACGTCTTCTTCCGGGATGCTTCTGTCCTGTAAAATGGTGGTGAACTTTATTTCTTTCGAAGTTGCTCTCTTCTCTCCTGCAGGTGTGTGCACCATAGCATATCTCAAAATCATTCTGTTTTTTGGCTATTTCAGGGGTAAAGGCGTGTTTTTGTCCAGGGGGCATCACACTCATCACGCGTAAATAACAGCCTGTCATGCAGGCGAAAGGGGCGGTCATGCCAAAACTCTATGGCCCGTGGTTTTAAGATATACCCTCCCCAATAGGGGGGGCGTGGGGGATCCTGAGAAGAAAATTCATGATCATAATGCGTGAGGGCCTTTTCCAGAACAAGACGGCTTTCAAGGGGGCGTGATTGTTGTGATGCCCAGGCTCCAAGACGTGCCTGACGCACGCGGGAGTTAAAATAGGTATTGGCTGTTTCTGCCTCTACGGAGTCAATATCACCCCGTATACGAATTTGACGCAGGAGACTTTTCCAGTGAAAGCACAAAGCTGCTTTTGGATTTTCTCCAAGTTGCTTCCCTTTCATGCTGTCTTTATTGGTATAGAAGACAAAGTGATGGTCTCCAAAATCCTTTAAAAGAACGATGCGGACGTCAGGAAGGCCGTCCCGGTCTGAGGTTGCCAGGCTCATAGCATTGGGGTCATTGATCTCATGCTGCTTTGCGTCCTCATACCAAAGACGGAACAACGCCAGAGGATCTTCAAAAGAGAACATATCACTCTTTGTACCTGATGTTTTTTCTTCAAAACCTTCACCATGGGGGGGAGAAGATAGAGTATCTGAGTGTATCATAAGGGTGCATAGTCCTGTATCAAAGAAAAAAGCAAAACATGATCTCAAACAGAGTAAACCCATAAAAAACCTTATATAAAAAGGTGTCAAGAGGTTTGCTCTAACAGGAAGGGTTTTCTCCCGGGGTGCTTTTAAAAACATATCAGGCAACAGGAGAAGAAAAAGAGAAACCTTGAGATGTGGAATTCTGTTTCTTTATCTTTGTATCATGGTTTTTCTTTGTTTTTTAAGAAAATTTAGCTGTTTTTACTTTACTCTCAGCATGAAGGTCCTTGAACTGGGGATCAGACCTCCCCACATTACACTCAACAGTTCGGACCATGACGGGACCTCATTTTCCTTAACCTTAAGCATGTTTTTTGACCGTGTGTGATGGGAAGAGAAGCTTTGGGGCTTGTGTATCCGAAAAACCTGATGGAGTAAAAAATATGTCTGAGGACAAAAAGACGGAAACTCATGTGCCTGATCCTGCGCAACAAGACCAGGACATAAAAAGCCATGCAGAAGATGACATACAAAATGCAGGTTTGCCCGTTCTTCCTCTGCGTGACATTGTTGTCTTTCCTAATATGATTGTGCCACTTTTTGTGGGGCGGGAAAAATCTGTGCGTGCTCTGGAAGAAGTTATGGGGGCCGATAAAAAAATCCTTCTTCTTGCCCAGAAAAGCTCAACAGATGATGATCCTGGTCTGGAAGATATTTACCGTCTGGGAACGCAGGCCTCTGTTCTCCAGCTTTTGAAGCTTCCCGATGGGACGATGAAAGTTCTGGTTGAGGGGGAGAAACGTCTTCGTGTTCTGTCCTTTTCAGACAGAACAGATTTTTTTGAAGCCCTGGTCGAACCTGTTGAGCAGGATGATGATGTGTCCTCAGAAAGCCGCGCCCTTATGCGGACGGTTGCGGAGCAGTTTCAAAAATACGCTAAACTCAATAAGAAAATTTCTGCAGATGTTGCCAACGCCATTGTTAAGGCAGAGCACCCCTCTCTTCTGGCAGATTCTATTGCAGCGCACCTTGCTATCAGTCTTGAAGAAAAACAGTCTCTTCTTGAAATCTCTGATGCAAAAGAACGTCTGGAACATGTTTTCTCTTTGATAGAAGAGGAAATGAACGTGCTCCATGTTGAGAAGAAAATCCGCTCCAGGGTTAAGGATCAGATGGAAAAAACCCAGCGTGAATACTATCTCAATGAGCAGATGAAGGCTATTCAGAAGGAATTAGGGGGATCTGAGGGCAGCCAGGATGAACTGGGGGATCTTGAAGCTAAGATCAGGAAAGCAAAACTGCCTAAGGAAGCACGGAAAAAAGCGCAAAATGAGCTTAAGAAACTTAGGCAAATGAGCCCTATGTCTGCAGAATCAACCGTTGTACGTAATTATCTGGACTGGATTTTGTCTGTTCCCTGGAAAAAGACAAAACGCCTTCAGCATGATCTGGATAAGGCTGAGGCCATTTTAAATGAGGACCATTATGGCCTTGAAAAGGTCAAAGAGCGCATTTTAGAATATCTCGCTGTTCAGGCCCGTGCCGGCAGTTTGAAAGGGCCTATTTTATGCCTTGTTGGCCCTCCTGGTGTTGGGAAAACATCTCTTGGCAAGTCTGTTGCGAAAGCAACAGGGCGTGACTTTGTACGTATTTCCTTAGGGGGTGTACGTGACGAAGCGGAAATACGGGGACACAGGCGTACCTATGTTGGGTCCATGCCCGGACGTATTATTCAGTCCATGAAAAAAACAAAATATGTCAATCCTCTTTTTCTTTTAGATGAAATTGACAAAATGGGATCAGATTTTCGGGGCGATCCTTCGGCCGCTCTTTTGGAAGTCCTGGATCCGGAACAAAATACAACATTCAATGATCATTATCTTGAAGTGGACTATGACCTCTCCAAAACCATGTTCATCACCACAGCCAACAGCCTCAACATGGCGCAGCCTCTTTTGGATCGCATGGAGATTATCTCTCTTTCAGGGTATACAGAAGATGAAAAGCTTGAAATTGCCCGGCGGCACCTTATTCCAAAACAGATGAAGGAACATGGCCTAACCCGTGAGGAATGGTTCCTTACAGATCAGGCATTACGTGATCTTATCCGTTATTATACACGTGAGGCAGGGGTCAGAAATCTGGAGCGCGAAATTGCCAGACTGGCGCGTAAGGCCGTGCGGCGCCTTCATACAGACAAGGTTCAGCATATTGAGATTACACCTGAAAAGCTTGAAGAGTTTTCCGGTGTGAGAAAATTCCGTTTTGGTCAAAGTGAAGCTGAGGATCAGACAGGGGTGGTCACAGGACTTGCCTGGACGGAAACAGGCGGTGATTTGCTCACGATTGAGGCTGTCTCCATGATAGGTAAAGGTAAAATGACGGTAACGGGTAATCTCCGTGATGTGATGAAAGAGTCTGTTTCCGCAGCACATGCCTATGTTCAGTCAAGGGCTCCTTCTTTTGGGATCCACCCGGAACGTTTTGCTAAGACCGATATTCATGTTCATGTGCCCGAGGGAGCTACCCCCAAAGATGGACCCTCTGCAGGTATTGCTATGGTCAGCGCTATTGTCTCTGTTTTGACAGGGATTGCTGTGCGCAAGGATGTTGCCATGACAGGGGAGGTGACGCTGAGGGGGCGCGTCCTGCCCATTGGAGGGTTAAAAGAGAAACTTTTAGCAGCCTTGCGTGGCGGTATTAAAACGGTCCTTATTCCTGAGGAAAATAAAAAAGATCTGGCTGAGATCCCTGAAAATGTCAAAAAGGGCCTGACCATCCATGCTGTCAAAACTGTGGATGAGGTTTTGGACAGAGCCCTTGTTGACATGCCTGAACCTCTCCCCTGGCCCGGTGAAGAGGTCGTACAAACTTCAGGGCCTGAGCCTTCGAAAGAAACAGGAGCTTTGATGAGGCATTAAAGGCAGGGATCGTAAAAGAGGGGAGGTCTTATAAGAATTTTCTCAAGACTGAGTTTCCGGTATCAGAGGTTAAAGAGAATTTTCTTTGGTGCTGACATTTCCGGGCTTGCACTCTGATCTTATAGTTATGGAGCACAAAGTTTGAATGGCACAGTTTTCAGACCCCGGTTTTTTTGGAGAGCAGGACGTTAAGGTTTTTAGGTTTTCTTAACTTTTTCTTTGAAGCCCTGACTAAGATGGTGCCTCCCAAAGGAAAATTTTTTAGAAAATAGTGGAGGTAAGCTTGCAGAAAGGTTTAAAATGTGTAAAAATCTCCTCCTTTTGAATTTACAAAATTGACGTCAATCATCAATTTTCTTTTGAACAAAAACGAGGAAATAACGTGAATAAAATATTAAGTCTCCTGGCACTCCTGCTTTTTGCTGGTGTGGCCTCCTGTAATCAGAACACCTCATCTTCTGATAACAGAGAAAACAGTGAAGCTGCAGAAGCTGTGAAAGAAGCTAAAGAAGCTGGTTCTTCTGCGGCTCAGGCAACGAAGAAAGCAGCTGAAAAAACAGTTGATGCTGCAAAGACAGTTACCCGTGAGGCAGGGAAAACTCTTAAGAACACAACGCAAAAAGCCATAAATACAACGAAAAAAGCGGTTGATGAGACTGTTGATAGCAGTAAGAAACTTGTTGATGATGCTGTTGCGAAAACCCAAAAATCTCTTGATGATACCAAAAGTGATCTTAAAGAGACTAAAGATGACATTAACAAAACTCTGAAAGAGTCCGTGGATAAAACCAAAAAGGCAGCTGATGAAGCTGTTGATAAAACGGTTGGAAAAGCCCAGAAAGCTCTTGATGATGCTGTTGAAAAATCTAAAGACACTCTTGATAAGGAACTGAAAAAAGTTGATGAAAGTGTTGATAAAGCCCTGAAAAGAATTCTTGGAGATTCAGAGAAGAAAGTTCAGGATCAGGCTGATGCCAGCAAAAAGGCTGTTGATGATGCTGTTAAGAGCTCTGAAAAGGCACTTGACAAAGCTAAAAACCAAATTGAAAAAGCCGAAACAAAGATCGATAAGGCCGCTCAAAAAGCATCAGACGACATCAAAAAAGCTGCAGATGACGTGAAAGAAGAAGTTAAAGAATAAACATTTCTTCAAAGCAGAAGGGGGAAGCATGACACAATGATGTGTTGAAGCTTCCCCTTTTTTTTACCAAGATACCAAAACCCACAAAACTGTCCGTGGACTTCTATTTTGTCCGTAATTTTTGGTGTGCGAGAGCTTTAAGGCTTTGCTCAGGACGTGGGCCATAATGGCTGATCACTTCGGAAGCTGCCAGAGCACCGAGTTCTCCACATGTTTGAAGGTTCTGATCTCTGGACAAGCCATACAGAAACCCAGCTGCAAACTGATCCCCTGCTCCTGTCAGATCAGGGGTCTTATCAACAGGATAGGCCTGGATGGTCAGGATGCTATCCTTTTGAACCACAACCGCCCCTTTTTCTCCCCGTGTTATAACAGCCAGAGGGCAGGCCTGCCTCACAGTATCAATAGCTTTTTGAAAATCCTGTGTTTCATAAAGTGACATAATTTCTGCTTCATTCGCGAAGACAAGGTCACAATGATGATGAACAAGATCTAAAAAAGCTTCTCTGTGACGTTCCACGAAAAAAGAATCGGACAGTGTGACGGACGTTGTACATTGATATTTCCTGGCAAGCCGGGCTGCTTTGATGAAGGCTTTTTGTGCCTCGGGTTTGTCAAAAAGGTATCCCTCAAGATACACAATTTTTGAAGCGCGGATAAGGTCTTCCTCAATATCATCTTCGGAGAAATAGGTGGCTGCACCAAGGCAGGTGCTCATTGTCCGCTCTCCATCGGGGGTCACTGCCACAAGGCAACGTGCCGTGGAGGGTCCGTTTTTTAAAGGTGAGACATCAAAAGCAACGCCACCATTGCGCATATCATGGGTAAAAACATGTCCGAGGACATCCTCTGCGACTTTGCCTGCAAACGCTCCCTTTCCTCCAAAACTGGCAAGACCTGCAAGTGTATTGGCCGCTGATCCCCCGGAACGTTCCTGGGCAGGTGGAAAGGCAGCATAGAGCAAGTCAGAACGGGCCTCATCAACCAGAGCCATAGAGCCTTTGATAAGACTATGTTTCTGTAAAAAAGCCTCATCGACAGGTGCAATAACATCAACAATAGCATTCCCTATCCCCAAAACATCATAGGTGGGGGTCTGTGTCATAATGATCTCCTGAACAATCAAAGGGATAAAAACAGAGGTTTAGCTTAGCTTTCTGTAAGTTGCAAATGATTGAGATGCGCATAAACTCCCCCTTTGGCCATCAAATCTTCATGGCTTCCCTGTTCCACCACGCGTCCGCCTTCAAGGACATAAAGGCAATCGGCGCTCCGCACAGTTGAAAGCCGGTGGGCAATGATCAGTGTTGTCCGTCCTTTCTGGAGATTTTTGAGCGCTGTCTGGACAGCGGCTTCCGATGAAGCATCAAGCGCGCTGGTTGCTTCGTCTAAAAGAAGAATAGGCGCATTTCTTAAAAGGGCACGGGCCAGGGAGATGCGCTGGCGCTGTCCACCAGAGAGTTTCCCTCCCCCTTCCCCGACATGTGTTCCATATCCTTTTGGGAGAGCTGTAATAAAATCATGTGCAGCCGCAGCTTTTGCAGCTGTTCTGATGGCTGTTTTATCTGCCTGTTGAGAACCAAAGGCTATATTGGCCTCTATGGTGTCATCAAACAAAACAGCATCCTGACTTACAAGAGCTATGTTGTCGCGAAGGGACTGGAGGGTAACATCGCGGACATCCTGTCCATCTATACAGACAGACCCCTGTGTGACATCATAAAGACGTGGGATAAGATTGATCAGGGTAGACTTGCCCCCCCCTGAAGGCCCGACCAGAGCGGTCACACATCCAGGCTTTGCAAGAAGATCAACGCCTTCAAGTGCCGGGACCCCTTCTTCATAATGAAAGCTAACATTTTTAAATTTAAGCAGCCCTTTTTTGATGTCCAGGGTTTTGGCCTCTGGTTTCTGGCAGAGTGTGGGACGTTCATCCAAAAGGGTAAAAATACGTTCCAGGGCTGCAAAACCTTCCTGGAGAACATTGTTTAAGGTGCCCAAAGCACGCACAGGTCCCGCTGCCATAGCAAGAGCTGCCAAAACAGCTGCAAAATCACCATAACTTGCTGCCCCGCTTGTTGTCCTCCACACCCCAAAAGTGAGAACACCGGCAATGGCCAGCCCCCCTAAAACTTCAAGCAAAGGTTCAACAAGGGCGTGATTGCGGACCAGGGCATGCATGCGATGACGACGTTCTTCAAAGGCAGCTTCTGCACGTTTATCCTCATAATCTTCCAGACGATAAGTCCGCACCATACGGGCCCCGGAAAAACTTTCTGAGAGAAAAGCCGTCACACGCCCCAAATGTCCCTGAACACCGGAAGACATACGGCGCATACGCTGACTGATACGGATAAGGGGCCAGAAAGCTAAAGGATAGACAGCAAGAACAAGCAAGGTGAGCATCCAGTCATGCCAGAACATGACCACAACCAACCCCAGAATGGTCAGAGCATCACGTGCAAGATTATTCACGCCGCGCAGGAGGGCCTGGGAGACAAGATTGACATCATGCATAAAGCGCGAGACCAGTTCCCCTGTGGCTTCACGCTGAAAGCGTGCATAATCTGCTCTTAATAAAGCCCCAAACATAGTATTTTGCAGGTTTTTAACGATGTTGAGCGCTAAGCCATTCGCAGCAACAGTCTGGGCATAAAAAGCAAGGGCACGTAAGAGTGTGGCGCCAATAATGATCGCAGAACCCGTGAACATAAAGCGCAGGGTTTTTTCTGTGGCATTGCCTTTGGCATCTCCTAAAGCGCCCAGATGGTTGATAAGCTTTCCGACCAGACTTGCATACCCTCCGGCAATTGAAGCCACCAAAGCACTGAGGAGAAGGACAAGCACAATAAGTCCGGAATAGGGGCGCATAAATTCCTGCCAAAAGCGCCGTATGAGCCTTATATTGTTAGACTTTTTTTTCTGCTTCACGTCTTGCCTTTCTTTTTGCTCTGTGCAGCCTGATTGTCCCGTCCTGCTTTTTTATAAAGGAGGCAGAGAGAAAAGCATAGAGATATCGCAAAGAGAAAACCTGGGATGATAAGGTTATACAGGATAAGGTTTTCATAAAAAAAAACACTCTTTTTACGACATGCCCTAAGAGGAAGACAAGTTTTTTATGTGAAACTAAAAACATATGTCACAAAGGGCATGAACAGTTTTATGAGGACAAAAGAAGCAGATGCGAGCATGTCATTTTCTTTTAAAGCTCCTCCCTTTGTTCATCTTTCCTGTTTATACCTGTGCCGGTGATATTGAGTTCTCAATCTGTAATATTAAAAGTGATGAAGGTTTTATCATGATTGCTTTGTATGACCGGGATGAGGACTTTTCTGATAATAAGGCTGCCCTTGCTGCTACCCGTCTGAAGGCACAAAAGGGATATGTAACGGCGGTTTTTAAAAATACATCTCCAGGGACCTATGCAATCAAATTTTTCCACGATCAAAATAACAATGAAAAGCTTGATATGAATCTTTTGGGCCTCCCTACAGAGCCTTATGGTTTTTCGCAAAATGCAGAAGGAAGCTTTGGCCTTCCTGATTTTAAAGCTGCCTCTTTTGTGGTGGGAGAAGGTATGACCGTTTTGAACGCTGATGTGAAGTCATGGTCTTTCTGATTTTAAGGAGGTGATGATGAACCGCCGGGATTTTTTGCAAGCTCTTTCAGCGAGTGCTCTCGCCGGGGCCCTGCCTGGTTTTGCAGGTGCGCAACCTCAGGAAAACTGGCAAAGCTCTTTTCGAAAGGCACTTGGTAAAAACCCCTATCTTCTTGGTTATTTAGGAAGCAATCAGGAAGTCTCTCCTTCACAGCTTGTGAAGCTTGAAGGGCGTGTGCCTGATGATTTGTCAGGTGTTTTCTATAGACATGGTCCTGCGCGCCATGAGATAGGATCTCTTCGTTATCATCACTGGTTTGATGGGGACGGTCTGGTGCAGGCTTTTCAGATAAGAGGGGGCCATGTCACTTATCAGGCACGCCTTGTTGGTACAGCAAAATACAGGTCTGAAAAAGCTGCTGGCCGCGCTTTGGAGCAGGGTTTTGGAACTGCAGTCCCGGGATTGCGCTCTCCCGGCCATCCTGATGCTCTCAACACGGCCAACATCAATGTCCTTCAGCATGAAGGTGAACTTTTGGCTTTATGGGAAGGAGGTTCTGCCTATCGTTTGGAGTCCAAAGACCTTACGAGCTCTGGCCCTAAAACATGGTCACCTGAGACAAAGGGCCTTCCCTTTGGCGCACACCCACGTGTTGATAGGGATGGAAGTCTCTGGAATATAGGCTATGTGCCTGCAGCAAATGCTTTAATTATCTATCATATAAAGGGGGGCACACTTTTAAAAAGCCATATTGTGCGCCTGGAAAAAACCCCTATGATTCATGATTTTGCCATGACAGAAAAATATCTGATTATAGTTATGCCGCCTTTGTTCTTTGATAGTAAAAAAACAGGGTCTTTCCTGGACCATTTTGTGTGGGAAGCTGATAAGCCCTGCAGGTTTTTTATTTTTGATAAAACGGATCTCTCCAGGGTGGAAATTCTTGAAGCCCCTGCTTTTTGGGTGTTTCATTTTGGTAATGCCTGGGAGGGAGAGGAGGGTGGTCTCCATGTTGATTTTATACGCTATGATGACCCTTCTGTTATGCTGAAAAATTTGCGTTATGTGATGCGTGGGGAAGAGCGGCCTTTTTCTCCGCCATCTTATGTTAAAGCTTATCTTAACCTTCAAAAAAAACAGGTTCATATGGAGGTGTTGGAAGAGCTGGGGCCCTGCGAGTTTCCAGAGATCAATCCCATGCATATGACGAAACGCCATCGCCATAGCTTTCTTATGACAGGACGTGATGGTGGGGTGTTAAGTTTTGATGGTTTTATGAAAGTTCATCTTGAGACGGGAAAGACTGAAAAATATATGTATGGTGATCTGCTCTGCGCGGAAGAACATATTTTTGTTCCTCGTGGCAAGGATGATAAAGGGTGGATTTTGGGGACAAATCTCGATCTTGCCGAACACAAAACCACGCTGAATGTCTTTGATTCTGAGGCTATTGCAGATGGCCCTGTTCTGCGTGCACATCTGCCTTTTATGGTGCCTCTCGGTCTGCATGGTCATTTTGTTTCTGAGCAGGTGTAAGAAAATTCTCTTCACGTCTTGGCTTGAAGGGGGAAACTGGGCTAAAAAGACAAACCTGCCGGACATGATGTCGTCAGCAAAAGAACTTTTTATCTCAAAAACCATAAAGGCCTCTTAATGTTCTCCCCTCGTAAAATCTTCTCTTCCCTCATCACATTTATTCTTTTTGCCCTTCTTATTTTAAGCTTTGCTTTGTGGGGGATAGGTGATGTTTTTCGCCTTTCCGGGGGGGATGCTGTTCTTAAAGTAGGGCATCAGGAAGTTTCGCTTCAGGACTATGCCAGGGCTTTTGCGCGGGAAAAACAGGCTTTTGAGAATGCCACACAACAAACCCTGACTCAGGAAGAAGCTCTAAAATTTGGTCTGGATGAGCGTGTTCTCCAGACGCTTCTATCCCAGGCTGTATGGGATGAGCAGACACGCAAGCTCCACCTCGGGGCAAGCAAAGCTATGATTCGTAAGGCTATTCGGGAAATTGGCCCTTTCGATAATGAGATCACAGGACAATTTGATAAAGAGCTCTATGAACGTCTCCTGCAGGAAAATGGATTCACGCCTCAGAAATTTGAGCAGAGTGTTGCTCAGGACCTCCGTCGTGCTCAGTTTCTTGAGTCCGTAAGCGCAGGGTTTGCTGTTCCGGATATTTTTACCCAAAATACACTGGACTATTATGGCGAACAGTACACTGTTGAAGCTTTATTTCTGACGCCGGCTCTTGTCCCTCTCCCTCCTGCACCAGATGATGACACGCTCAAAGCTTATATTACACAGCATCAAAATCTTTATCAGGATCCTGAACGCCGGGCCCTCACCCTTGTACGCTTTCGTGTTGAGGATTTTCTCCCTGATATAAAACTTGATGAAAAAGACATTCAGGCAGCCTACGACATACGCAAAGAGGCCTATAACATCCCTGAAACACGGAGCTTAACCTTATTTCAGGTCCCCGATGAAGCCAGCGCACAGGATGTTGTCCAGCGCCTCAAACAGGGTGAGACATCAGCTGTTGTCACAGAAGCCCTTGGTCTCAAACCAGCTGTTCCCTACAGGGATATCCGTCCAGATGATCTTCTTGATTCCCGCGTTTCTAAGAAGGCTTTTGCCCTTGAAAAAGGAGAGGCAGACTTTGTTGAGGGCGAGTTTGGCCGGGTTGTGGTCCTTGTGGATGAGGTGACACCCGCCCGGGCAACCAGTCTTGAAGAGGCACGCCCTGGTCTTGAATATGCCCTTAAGCGTGAAAGAGCAGAAGCCCTTATGGATGAACGCATGGATGCCTTTGAACAGGGACGCGATCAGGGGATGGATTTGGTGGAAGCTGCAGGGGAAGCTGATATATCTCCTGCCTCTTATGCCCCTGTGGATCGTCAGGGGGGTTATGCGGGGGCATCTGAGGCTTTGCCGGAACTTGTCGATTCACAGTCCCTTCTTGAAACAGCTTTTAGCAGGGAACAGGGTTTTGAAACGTCTCTTTTAGAGGATGGAAAGGGTGGCTTTTTTGTCCTGCGTGTGGACTCTGTCGTTCCTTCTGCGCCTCAGGTCTTTGAAGATATCAAAGGCAGAGCCCTTCAGGCCTGGCAGGATGAACAACAACAAAAGGCCCTGGCAGAGTATGCTGAGGAGCTCCTTTCACGCCTGAAAACTGGCCAGAACCTGCAGGATATTGCTGATGAACTGGGGGAAAAGGTTAGTCTGGAAACTCTTCTTATGACACGACAAGACCCCTCATCACGTCTCAACCCATCTGTTATAGAAGAAATTTTTGAAGCCCCTGTGGGGGGCTATGCTGCAGGGGCTCTGCCTTCGGGGGAGGGATGGAGTCTTGTCAGACTTCAGGCCCTTGACATAAAGGCGGATAATGGTGATTTGAAAGAGCTTGTTCCTCAACAAATGCCCCTTATCCTTGCAGAGGATGCTCTGGGGGTTTTACAAAACGCTTTACGTCAGGACTATAAAGCCCGTCTTGACAGGGCCCTTGCGGACAGGGCGCTGAATGTTCAAAACCCTTAAGCCTCTGTGTCAGATCCGGTCTGACGTTCCTCCGTGTCCGGGGGTGAGAGCTTTTCCGGGGAGATGCTCTTCATAATGTAAAGGGGTTGACCATGCATGCACCTTCTCTTCTGCGCGTGGCCTGCGTGCAAATGTGTTCCGGGGTCAGTATTGAACGTAATCTTCTCACAGCAGAAGCTTTTATACGTGAAGCCGCTGCACAGGGGGCAGAGTTTATTGCAACCCCTGAGGGCACGTCTTTACTTCAGCGTGATAAAAAACTCTTTTTAGAGGAACTGACATCATGTGAACATGATAAAGTGGTGGCCTTTTTCTCCTCCCTCGCCCGGGAGCTGGCTGTGACACTCCTCCCGGGGTCGCTTCCTGTTCAGGCTTCCTCGGGACGCGCGCTTAACCGATCGTATCTGTTTGGGCCGGATGGGGCATGTCTTGCTTTTTATGATAAAATCCACCTTTTTGACTCAAATCTTGGCGCGGGAGAGGTGTATCGGGAATCACACACCTTTGATGCGGGTGAGCGCGCTGTCCTCGCACGAACAGATTTCGGTGTTCTGGGGATGAGTATTTGTTATGATCTCCGCTTTCCTGAGCTTTACAGACGTTTGGCCAGAGCGGGGGCAACAATTCTGACCATACCATCGGCTTTTACCTGTCCCACAGGTCGTGCCCACTGGGAAATTCTTGTACGTGCCCGTGCTGTTGAATGTGGTGCTTTTGTTATAGCACCGGCACAGGGCGGACAACATGAAGATGGCCGGAAAACCTGGGGGCACAGCCTGATCACAGACCCCTGGGGTCGTATTCTGGTACAGGCATTTGATGATCAGCCTGTTCTTCTTTATGCTGATCTTGATCTTTCTCTTCCTGATCAGATACGAAGAAAATTACCGTCTCTTCAACATGACAGAGATTTTGCCGGACCATAGGTAAGTGTTATCATGATACGCTATACTCTTTTATGTGAGCATGACCATGAATTTGAAGCCTGGTTTCAAAATAGTGACAACTATGATGAACAGGCAGAGAAGGGCCTTGTGGTCTGCCCTGTATGTGGGAGCCTGAAAACACACAAGGCGCTGATGACACCTGCCCTCTCACGTCAAAAAGAGACGACAGACAGACAAGAAAAACTTCAGGCCTTTTTGAAAAATCAGATCCGTCAGGTTCGCAACCATATTGCACAGAATTATGATGATGTTGGACGTGATTTTTCTCAACAGGCCCGTGATATGCATAAAGGTAGGATACCGGAGCGGAATATTTATGGTGATGTGACACAGGAGGAGAGCAGGGCTCTTCTCAGTGAAGGTATAGAGGTTTCTGTTTTGCCAGAAGCTCTGATTCCCCGGGCGAAAAACAAACTTCATTAGCTTAAGGTTTTTTCTGCCCTCTTCTCTTGTGAGGATCTTTTTTAAAGGGGTTCATTGCACAAAAGACGGGTGGTGTGATAAGGGGTGTTTTTATGGCTTCTGCACGCTATAAACCTTTTTCCATGATTGAGTGGGCGGTCTCCCCGGGCTTGACGCCTTACCCTGAGGCCCTCGCTTTTATGGAGGCACGTGTTCAGGCTATTATAGAAGGGCAGCAGGCTGAAATGGTCTGGCTTCTTGAACACCCCCCCCTTTATACAGCAGGTACCAGTGCCCGCGAACACGACCTTTTGGACCGTGGGCGTTTCCCTGTTTTTAAGGCGGGGCGTGGGGGGTCTTTAACCTATCATGGGCCCGGCCAGCGGATCGCTTATGTGATGCTGGACTTAAATCACAGGGGTCGGGATATTCGTTCTTTTATAACTGGTTTAGAAACATGGATTATAGAAACACTTGCCGTCTTCGGTGTTTCAGGAAAATCTCACAGAGAAAGACCAGGGGTCTGGGTGTCTTCCTCTCCTCTCTCCCATACCCCTTCTTCCTGTGGGCGCGGGGCAGGGGAGGATAAAATTGCAGCCCTTGGTGTGCGTGTTCGCCGCTGGGTTTCTTTTCATGGGATAGCTTTGAACATTGCGCCGGATCTGAATGATTTTTCTGGCATTGTGCCGTGTGGTTACAGACAATATGGGGTCAGCAGCCTTTATGCTTTGGGAAAAAATGTGGCCATGCATGATGTCGACCTCACTTTGCGTCAGGTTTTTGAGAAAAATTTTGGTCATACACAAGAGGTCAGGGCCCCTGTTGTGAACAAAGAATGAGAAAAAAAGCCCTGAAACAGAGGTGTAACAAAAAGAAATCATAACGGGGTTACAGGTTAAAAAGGCTGAGAAGGCCGTATCAGGGTTTCGTTTCAAAAATATGGCCCGAACATAAAAATGTTACGGGCCATACTGAGATCTTAAAAAAGCTTAGAAAGTTTTAGAAACCAACAGGATCTTCATGAACTTTTTTCAGTCTGACCACATATTTTCCATCTTCATTAGGGAAATCATGCCTGACGTCATTGGTATAGAGAAGTTTATCCCCGGAGCCTTTGATGCTGGCAGAAATGGAGCACTGATACCGCATGCTGCTGCAATTTTCCAGATCCTGCTTAGAGACAGACAGGGTGAAAGGAAATTCTGTTTCCCGTCCATTGATAGGCCAGAAATCTTTTTTTAGGGTTGTTGAGGCCGCATCTGCAAGGGAGACATCCTGAACAGATACCTCAAGAATGGCGCCGACCTCAAGGGGGTTAGCATCTGTGCGTTTGACAACACCTGAAATTTCTTCACGATTATTGTTTACAACACTGGTGCTGGTGCCATCAGACATATCCGTAGCACACCCTGCGACACTTAACGCAAAAGCAGCCGCAAAGGGAAGATAGTGATATTTCATAATTTTGATACCCTTATATTAATGATATAGAAGAGTTAGTAAAACATTAATACAAGTTTATCAAGAAACTTATCTTAACGTGTCCTGAACAGAAGGAAAGATGAGGGTGTACCTCTCTTTATCCTTCTAAACGATACCCTCCGGCATCTGTTATCAAAAGAGAAGAGGTTCCTTTCTGTGTTTGAAGTTTTTGTCTTAAGCGATAAATATGTGTCTCCAGGGTATGCGTGTCCAGATCAGGATGATAACCCCACACATCTTTAAGCAGGGCCTCGCGGCTTACGGTCTCCGGGCGAAGACGGCATAAATAGGTGAGAATATCAGTCTCTTTCCCTGTAAGATAAATTGTCTTCCTGCCTTTTTTGAGTCGTTTCTCACTTGGCTCAAAAAGATAAGCCCCAAGGCGAAAATTTTCTTTTTCAGACTCTTTCTTCAAAAGAGCATGGATATGATGGATAAGCCGAGTTATTCTAAATGGTTTGATAAGATAAGGTGCTGTCATCTGAGATGTTTGGCCTGTCTCCTCCTGTGTCAGAAGGGCAATCACAGGCCGGCCTTTGAAAGACTGAAGAGAATCCGGCTCACACCGGCCATCAAAAAGAACAAGATGGTATGCCTTATCCTGTACGGATATATCCTGCATGGTTTTGGTTCTCAAAAGCTCAAAACCATCGTGATCACATATTTGTTCAGCCAGAGCCTGAGAAAGAAGGTCATCAGGGGAGACAAGAAGAATAACGGTTTTCATGGAAACTTACCATGCCCTAAAATCAGGTGTTTGAAAATCCCTGTTGCTTCTTTTGTTATGGTTCTTAGAAGATCTTCATAAAATAGAACGTGATTGAAGGGTTTTCCCAAGCCTGGGGATAAAAATAGCCAGATGAGCGCTTCTCTTCCGGGGGCGTTATCTTTCTTTCTTTTTTATAACTGTACCGGTCTTTGAAGGCAACACTATGGTTCTCAGCATGCTCAACAAAATCAAAGAAGCCCGGGATTCTTCAGGTTCACACAACGTAACAGTCTAGCCTGCAAGACATGCTTTAGCGGTTTTTGAAGTCAGGAGGACGTTTTTCAATAAAAGCTGTCATGCCCTCTTTTTGATCCTCTGTTGCAAACATGGCATGGAAGAGGCGACGTTCAAAGCGTATACCCTGCGCCAGACTGGTCTCATAGGCTGTGTCAATCGTCTCCTTCGTCATGGCCGCAATGGGGTGGGACATAGACGCGATGGTTTGGGCAGCTTCCATCACGGTTTCCATAAGCTTGTCGCTCGGTACGACGCGGCTTACAAGACCGGAACGTTCAGCTTCCTCTGCCCCCATCATACGCCCTGTCAGGCATAGATCCATGGCTTTGGCTTTGCCAACAACACGTGTTAGCCTTTGTGTGCCCCCGGCCCCCGGCATCACACCAAGTTTAATCTCAGGCTGGCCAAATTTTGCCGTATCCGCAGCTATGATCATGTCACACATCATGGCAATCTCACAACCACCGCCCAGGGCATAGCCAGAAACGGCTGCGATAAGGGGTTTTCGAAAGCGTGCAAGGGCTTCCCAAAGGGATGTAAAGGGATCGTTCCAGTAAATATCAACATATGATCGATCTTTCAGCTCTTTGATATCAGCCCCTGCTGCAAAAGCTTTCTCAGAGCCTGTCAGGACGACACACCCGATAGAATCGTCATGTTCAAACTCTTTTAAGGCAGCCCCCACTTCCGTCATGACGGCGGTATTCAAAGCGTTGAGGGCCCTGGGACGGTTCAGCGTGATAAGGCCAACACCGGCCTCTGTTGTGAGAAGAATATGTTCATACGACATAAAATATTCCTTGATTTGTTTTTCATAACACATGTACTTCATGTTTTTAGAAGTGGGTGAGCACATTTTTAAACCGGGGGAAGAGTATCGTTTAAGAAAAATATATGCAAGTTGAGGTCTTTTTGTCCCCTGACATATATTATAGACTGAGAACAGGCCCTGTGAAACGTATCAACGCCGGGCTTCAGGTATTTTGATTTCTTACAGAAAGGTTTGGTTTTATGGATATTCTCTATACGGCTCATGTAACGGCTCAGGGTGGGCGGGATGGTTCTGTTCGCTCAGATGATGGTGTTTTGGATCTTGCGCTTGCTATGCCTAAAGCCCTTGGAGGTCCCGGGGGAGACGCCACCAATCCCGAGCAGCTGTTTGCAGCGGGATATAGCGCCTGTTTTCTAAGTGCTTTGACATTTGTGGCGTCACATCACAAACACTCAGTTCCACAAGGGGCTTCTGTCAAAGCTGATATTGGCCTTGTCAGGGTTGAGGATGGTTTTGATCTGACGGTTGCTTTGCACGTCTCCCTGCCCGGCATGGAGAAAGACCTTGCCTCAGAGCTTGTAAGCAAAGCGCATCAGGTTTGCCCATATTCAAAAGCAACACGTGGCAATCTTGATGTTAAGCTTGATGTTAAAGTATAAGCCGGGCTTTCTTCTTCTGTTGTTTTGCGCCTGGAAGAGGGGGGAGCAGAGTGGATTCGTATCCGGAGAAGCTTTTCAGCTTTGTTGTTAAGGGCACATATTCTGAAAAGTGTTATAAGTTTTGCTTAAGCTTTTTGCGATCCGCTCTGTTTCCTGAAGGGGGGGATAAGACCAGCTCTCTTCTTTTCCTTCAAAAAAGCGGATACCACAGCGTGTTTTAAGCCTGTCATAAAGCTTTGTAAATTTTCCGGGGTTTTGAGACTGCATCGCCAGCATCATGACAGGTGTCCCTGTGCTGCAGGCTTCTGTGAGCATATTGGTGGAGTCCTGTGTGACCAGGATAAGATCTGCTGATGCCAGAAAAGCGAGATAGGGGTTATCACCTTCCCCCTGCCAGAGCCAGACATGTGGATGCGCTTTCAGTCTTTCAAGCTTGTGCAGCATAAATTGAGGGGTACGTCGTGAGGGTGTGATCAGAAGACTTCCCCCTTTGTTGAGGAGCTTTTCAAGTCGTTTGACATGATCATCTGCCATATCTGGCGTCAGGTGCCATCTTTTCGCCTGTCCCCCTATCAAAACAGCAGTATGTGGTTTGGGGAAGTTTTTAAGGTCGTTGTGAAACTGAGCGTGTGCTTTTACAAGGGCCTTAGGCGTTATTCTGTTTGGTGATCCGATGATGGGAAAAACATTCTCACCGCTCAGGCCATCATGCTCGGGTGGAACCACGCCATCAAAAAAAGCAGGGTTCATCTTCGGATCCTGAATCTGGATGGTGAATGTTTTGCCACCTGACCAGCGTTTGACTGCCAGGCTATAGGGAAGACTTTTACGCCCACATGCAATCCATAAAGCGGGCCAGGGGGGATGCAGGCGTTGTTTTTGGGGCAAGGCAGCATTCGGTGCAGGCCACAACCGTGCCGGCAGCCAGACCTGGGGAGATCCCGGGTGAAGGTGAACGGGGTGTATATGAAGAGGAAGGTGCCTGACCAGCGCTTCGGCAAGACCCAGAGCCTGATTTTCTATACCGCGCCGGCCATCACTGACCACCCAGAGAGCCTTTGGATCACAAAAAGACGGTGGGGCGGTCTGTCCCCTTCTCTCCCCGGGGGGGGAGGAAAGGGGGGGATGTTCGGATATGTCGTCTGGATCCATCATGCCTTCCTGCCTGAAACATGGACAAGACTTCGTCTTTGTGATGGTGCTATGCTCTTACATGGTGCGCCTGAAAGCAAGGTGTTATGTGTCCTTCGCCCATATTGCTCTGTTCCCGAAGGCCCGGATACTCTGAGGGAGAAGAAAAAAAAGTTCTGGTCTTTTTTGTTGCTCTGTTTTCCATTCTTTATATAGTTTTTCACGAACCTGGGAGATAAAATTTTATGTTTATAGTTGACTTTATGCTCCTGCATCTGTTTCCCTTTTTTAAGACATTCTTTGGAAAAAAAAAGATAAAAAAGAATTTCGGGGGCATGGTATGTTCAAACTTTGACATTTTAAGATAGTGAGAAGGACTAAGTTTTGAAAGTTTTGGTGACCGGGGGGCTTGGCTATATTGGATCACACTGCTGTGTCGCTATGAAAGAAGCGGGCTGGACCCCGGTTATTATAGATAATCTTAGCAGATCACGGCCGGCTGTTTTAGACAGGCTTGCGCGTATCACAGGCGTAAGGCCAGACTTTATACAGGGTGATCTCCGTGACAGAAAACTTCTTGAGACTGTTTTTACGTCTCATGACATCCATGCCGTCATGCATTGTGCAGGCTTTAAAGCTGTGGGCGAATCTGTTGCCCAACCCCTTACTTATTTTGACAATAATGTCGGGGCCTCCCTGACCCTTCTCTCTGCTATGAAGGACGCTGATGTCAAAACTTTTATATTTTCTTCCTCTGCAACGGTTTATGGTGCATCTTCTGAGCAACCTGTGCGTGAAGATTCTGTAAGGTGTGCTGTTAACCCTTATGGTCATTCTAAAGTGATGGTGGAGAATATTTTAGAAAGTCTTGCCTGTGCAGAGCCGGACTGGCGTATCATTTCGCTCCGCTATTTCAATCCCGCCGGGGCGCATGAAAGTGGCCTGATTGGCGAGGACGCTGTTGGTATCCCCAATAATCTTGCAGCTTATATTACACAGGTAGCAGTTGGGCGCCGTCCCTGTCTCTACGTCTTTGGCAATGACTATACAACGCGTGATGGAACAGGTTTACGGGATTATATCCATGTGATGGATTTAGCTGAGGGGCATATTGCAGCACTTGAATATTTGAAGAAAGCTTCTGGTTGTCAGGCTCTCAATCTTGGGACAGGAAGAAATGTAAGTGTCTTTGAAGTTTTAGAGGCCTTTAAGCGTGCAACGGGTCAGGACATACCCTTTGAGATCAGGGATCGTCGTCCGGGTGATGTTGCTGCATGTTGGGCAGATCCCTCACGTGCAGAGCAAACCTTAGGCTGGCGGGCTTCCAGAACTCTGGACACTATGTGTGAGGATGCCTGGCGCTGGCAGGCCATGAACCCGTTTGGTTATGTGAACCAAAATGATGGAGACACATAAAAGATTAAGAAGGAGTTCCCCTGTAGATTTCAGATACACTCTTTCTGGTCTGTCATACAGGATTGTGATGTTCTTAGAGCGTTTTGAGGTGGTAAGATAGAGCCTGTACGCTACTGCTGTACATTTTCTCTTCTGATAACTTATATTTCATAGATCATTTTATAAAACCGGGAGGTGTTTTTTATGCGTACCCTGGTTTCAAAGTTTTAAATTTCGCTACTAAGGAGATAAGATTGTGGATTCCTACACAACACATATACATCCATGGGTACGTCATCATCCTGTCTTTGAATCGGACCATATCCGTCCTGAGCTGGCGACATCCCCCTGGTCCGGGCACCGCCGGTTTGCCTATGATCTTGTGAATTTTGTACAGCCAAAGATTGTTCTGGAGCTTGGTACCCATTATGGCTGTTCACTCTTTGCTTTTCTACAGGCTGTCAAGGATTTAAAGCTGCGTACCGTATGTTACGCTGTTGATACCTGGCAGGGGGATGAGCATGCGGGATATTATGGTGAGGAGGTTTTGGGGTGTGTTGAAAGAATCGTTCAACAATATTTTTCAGAACAATCTGTTAACTTACTCCGCAAATCTTTTGATGAGGCACATGTTGATATATCAGATAACTTTATAGATATTTTGCATATAGATGGACTTCATACCTATGAAGCGGTCAAACATGATTTTGAAACCTGGGAGCCTAAGCTTGCTCAAAATGGTGTTGTTCTTTTTCACGATATTGATCCATCATCCGGTTATGGCAGCGTACAATACTGGTCGGAACTGAAGCAAAAGCACCCTCATTTTGAATTTCTCCACCATAGCTGGGGGCTTGGTATCCTTTTTCCCAAAGGTGATGCCTGGTATAGGGAAATTGAGCGAGCAGTTTCACAAAACTGGGAAGATCTTTACTTTTATCAGGCTAAATATGAGCTTTTGACGCAACAGCTTTCAGCTTCTGAAGCTATGTGCCGTGAACGATGGGATATCATACAAAATATGGAGCAGTCTTTAGAGGCAAACAGAGAGGCACTTTCAGCTTCTGAAGCCATGTGCCGTGAACGATGGGACATCATACAAACCATGGAACAGTCTTTAGAGGCAAACAGAGAGGCACTTTCAGCTTCTGAAGCCATGTGCCGTGAACGATGGGACATCATGCAAAATATGGAGAGTGTTCTCAAACGTTTGGAAGGGGATAAAAAAGGCCTGGCGAAAAGATTGTCCGGGTTTATCAAGGGTTGCGGAGGTAAGAAAGTTTTACAGAGGTTTCCGGCTTTTCATACGCGTCCACTGCCCTTTGAAGATCTGGCTTTTAGTCTCTATCTTTTTATTGAACGCTTGTATGAAAAAGCAAAAGCCCAGGGAATCCAGGATCTTTTTTTCTTGTCCCGTGAAGGTTTTCTTTTAAAGAAGATGTTCGATTATTTTATGCTAACAAAAGAGATGGGCGGGATTAAAACACATTATTTACAAGCTTCCAGGCGTTCTTCTTTTCTCCCATCACTGGGCCCGGTACAGGATGAGGATTTTGAGATTTTATTTCGTCAATATCGACGTATTTCTCTTGAGATGTTTTTGAAAAGCCTGGCACTTGATCCGTATATCCCTGAATTTGTTGATGCTATAGGGTGTGATGCTGCCAGTTTTACCCATGTGCGGGAAGATTTGCCAACTGATCCACTTTTCCTGCAGCTTATGGATTTACCTCTTTTTCAAAAGCATTATGAGCAGGAACGAAATGCCAGAAGTCAGGCCCTTGAAAACTATATTGCTTCTTTTACAGAGGGTAAGTTACCAGATAAACTTTGTCTGGTTGATGTAGGGTGGAAGGGATCCATTCAGGATAATCTTTTTAGCTGGTTTACACGTATAAAAGGCGATGAAGCATGTGTGTCCGGGTATTATATTGGGCTTACTGCTCCGGGGAACAGCCACATCAGGAATGAAAAATATGGTCTTCTGTTCTCTAATCAGGCCGGTTTGACGCCGGGTTTTCATATCTTTAATGAAAACCGCTCCCTGTTTGAAGTTTTATTGCCGGCGCAACATGGATCACCATGCCGTTATGATCTGGTTGAAAATGGCATGTCCCGGGTTATGTGTGATCCCTTTGAAGAACAGGAAATGATTGAAAAACAAATTATGCCTGTGGCCGGACGTGTCGTGGAGAATTTTAAGAGTATTGTTGATATTTTGAATGCGTCACCTCTTCCGGATGGAGAACTTCTCTCCCTTATCCTTAAAAAGCACCGGCGCATGGTGTTCACGCCTTCTAAGGAAGAAATTTCCTGGATGCTTGCTGTGTCTCATGTAGAGAATTTTGGTGTTTTTGGAAAATCATATTTTGGATCTGGTCCTGAAAATCCTTCTTTTGTCGATAGAATTCTTTTTACAAAAAATTTTTTGATGCCATCAGGGCCGAGAGATCTTGGTTTTTGGCCCTATCTTACATTGCAAAAACAAGCAGTGCCTGGTGCGAACAGGCTTTATAAATTATTAAGAAAGTATTAACACATTTCCAATGCACGCTCGTACGGGGCAAACCGTAAAGTTCTGAAAACAAAGTTAAACCCCGTTCATGTTATGGGGTGTGATCAAGAGAGGTTCTATGAAGAATAAAAAGATATGTTTTTTAGTAGGTTCAGTTGCTTTAAGTGGTGGAACATATGTTATCCTTCAACATGCAAGCTATTTACGTGATCAGGGTTATGAGGTTACTCTGGCTGTTCAGGAACCTTTCGACAGGCATACCTTTTCCTGGCATGACAGGACAGACAGGCTTCGTATTGTTCCTTTTATCGAGGGACAGGGTGAGCATTTTGATCTGGTTGTTGCAACATGGTGGAAAACAGCACTTGAGCTTTTTACTTTTCATGCCCCGCGCTATGCTTATTTTGTGCAATCTATTGAAAGTCGCTTCTATCCCGACCAGGAAGAGCCACTGCGTAAGCTGGTAGATGCAACATATCGTCTTCCTGTTTCTTACGTCACGGAAGCCAGTTGGATTGTGAGGTATTTAAAAGAAAGTTTTCACCAGGATGTGAGCCTGGTACGTAATGGTATCCGTAAGGATATCTATACTATGGAAGGCCGTTCCCTTGAAACAAGATGTCAGGGAAGGCCGCGTGTCCTTGTTGAAGGACATTTTGGTGTACCTTTTAAGAATACTGCTCTTGCCATACATGTAGCACGTAAGGCAGGAGCATCTGATATCTGGGTGATGACGGGGTCACCTGTAGACTGGATCCCTGGTGTTAGCCGTGTTTTTTCACGTGTTCCTATTCACAAAACACCAGAAATTTATCGATCCTGTGATATTTTACTGAAGCTCAGTACGGTAGAAGGCATGTTTGGCCCCCCGCTTGAAATGTTCCATTGTGGCGGGACTGCCCTTGTTTTTGATGTCTCTGGTCATGAAGAATATATACGGGCAAATGACAATGCTATTGTTATCAAAGACCGTAATATTAATCATGCTATCTCTGAGCTTCGCAGGCTCTTGTCTGATCAGGAACGTCTTCTTACTCTTCAACACAAAGCAGGGGAGACTGCCCGTGCATGGCCGGGTTGGGCTCAATCGTCTGAGGAGTTCAGTCAGTGGGTTGGTAACGTTTTGAAACAGCCACCTTCTACAGATAAAAATGGTTTGAAAGATATTATCGAAGCTGTTCATGCACGCTATGTTGAGGAAGAAAATCAGCGTCTTGCAGCTGGCTCTTTCGGGGCCATATGGCACTATAGATTTAAGAAATACCTCACATGCTTGCCAGGAGGGTTTAAGAATAAACTCAGACAAACCAAAACATGCCTTGAAATTATCTTCCCACCCCGGAAGGTCTTTTAATGTATAAACTTCGTACGGTTGATATTTGGGACACGCTGATACGGCGGACATGTCATCCTGAGGCTGTTAAGCTTGCCACAGCACAGCATGTTTTTTTACGCTTTTACCATACTTTAAAACCAGATTTTTCCACGCATTGGCACGTTTATGAAAAACGGACTGAGATTGAGCGCCATATGGCACAGCGTGCTGAGCAGGCCGGTCATGATGGAGAATATGAGCTTATAGACGTCTTTCAGCATTGGCTTGAAAGTATTTTAGTGTACCCCTATCCCTTTTCCTTTCATTTGGAGGAGGTCGCAAAAGATGTCGCAGAAAACGAATTACGTTTTGAAATTCTGCATACTTTTCCAGACGATGATCTCATGGGGTTTATAAAGGACTATCCAGCAGAGAAGACTTTTTATCTTTCAGATTTTTACATGTCTTCTTCTCTGCTTAACCGTCTGTTGCGTCATCATGGTCTCCAGGCTTTCCTACCTGAAGGTCTTGTCTCCTGTGATGTTATGCTTAACAAGCGTTCAGGGCGCCTTTTTAAACATCTTCACAGCATACATGGTGTTACACCAGATGCGCATGTTCATATTGGTGACAATCCATTTTCCGATGTAGAGATGCCGCGGCAACTGGGCATAAAAGCCCTGCACTATCTTCCACAGGCTGGCCATCAGGCCCGTATATCAAGAGAAGCACTTTTTTCTTCCCGCAATACTCTTTTTGCGCATCTTATGGGTTTGGCACAGACACAGGAAGATCATCCTGAGCTTAAGCAAAATAAGGACGCAAAAGCAGCTTTTGAACTTGGTCTTCAGGCTGCATCACTTTTCACAGGCTTTGCTCTTTTTATTGCTGAGCAGGCCATTATGGATGGTGTTGAGAGTCTGTTTTTCTTCACACGGGAAGGGGAGTTTTTTGCCCGTCTTTTTAAGGTGATTTTTCCTGATGGAGTATATAACGGGCATAAGCTTCCACCATACTCTGTTCTTGCTGTTAGTCGGCAGGCTACATTTTCTCCTTCTCTTAAAGAGGTTAGTCTTGCTGAGTTCAACCGTATCTGGGCTCTGAACTGGCAACAAAACCTCTCGACATTATTTAAAATTCTGGGCGTTGATCCAGAAGATTTTGAACCTCTTTTGGCCGACTTAAGCCTCAGTCTGGAAGAGATGATTGTTCGCCCACAGGACGATCAGCGTATTGCAAGTCTTCTTGATGACCCTAAATTTTCTTCTGCTGTTCTTACAAAGAGGGATGAAAAACAACAGCTTCTCAAAGCTTACTTACAGCAGGAAGGAATTTTGGGGAAAAAAAAAATTGGTTGTGTTGATATTGGCTGGCGCGGGTCTATCCAGGACAATCTTGCACATCTTATACCGGAATGTGAGACTGTTGGCTATTATTTAGCTTTACGTCGTTTTATAAATGTTCAGCCTCTAAATGCGGTTAAGCGTGCTTTTGGTCCGGATCAAAGGGAGGGCACATATGCAGATTTTTTTGAGACTTTTGAACCATTAGAGCTCTTATGCAATTCTCCCTATGGCAGTGTCATCGACTATCGCAAAGAAAACGGACATATTGCCCCCGTGCGAGAAACAAATTCTGTGGAAAATGCTCTTATTGAACGTTTTACACAGTATTTTCAGGATGGGGTCACCCATGCTGCTCAATGTCAGCGCCCCCTTCTTATCAGTCATGCTGTTATGTCTTCAGAAATGCGTGATATGGCTTTGAACATCTGGAAGGGTATCTCTTCTAACCCTGTAGATCAGCTTGTTGAAGCTTATTATGCAGCTCCCCAGCATGACGTCTTTGGCTATGGAGATTTTTTTGAACGTGACAGGGTTCCCTCCCTCACCCATATTGCCATGGCTTTGTTAAGCAAGAGCAAAAGACATGAGGTTATCCAGTTTATTCGCCGCACACAGTGGAGATCTGCTTTGTCTGGTTTGAAAACGGGCTGGTTTCACAAATTTATTTTATGGATTTTATTTTCTCTGGCACATCAGTATAAGCGCTGGTTCATATTACGGAGGAAAAATTGAGGATAAAGATACTCTTCACTCTGTTTTCAGACTTTACAGAAGAACAAAGACTGTAAAAAAGGACAAAGCGATTAAAAGAGGGGTAGGAATATTTTATTTGTTTACCTTTATAAGATTTTTTCAAAAGAAGACTTGTTTTGCAGGACGAAAAATGGTGACTGAAGCTTTATCAAACGAGAAAATTATTTTTGTGGCCAATGAGCTGGAGAATTTCCTTCATCACCGCAAACACCTTCTTCAGCTGGCTCAAAATAATGGGATGCACTCTCTTGTTCTGGCAGCACCTGTGGGGGAGATGCCTGTTATGGATTTTGACTATCGCCCCATTAAAATTGAGCGGTTTTGTTTTCACCCTATTCAGGATGCTTCATTATTCCTACGGATTATTTATTTACTGCTTAAAGAGCGCCCTAAAATTATCCACTTCATCAATATTAAGCCCTATCTTTATGGAGGTTTGGCAGGAAAACTTGCACGTGTTTTGGGGTGGAGAGGACGCGTTGTGGTCACGGTGCCGGGTCTTGGCAGACTTTATGATCAACTCTGCCACCTCTCATTCACCAAAAGACTTCAGCGTAGAGTCGTGGAATTTTTCCTGCGCATCGCCATGCGTGATTCATGTGTTACATTTGAGACGGAGCATGACAGAGATTTTTGGGTGTCCCGGCGTCTGATCTCTCTTTCACAGTCCACCGTGACTTTTGGGACAGGCATTGATCTTAAGCATTTTCATGCTCAACGACCAGAGATTGTGCCGGGATCAAAATTCAGGGTTCTTTTTGCAGGACGTTTCCTTAAGAGTAAAGGTTTGGATATTTTTTTAGAAACTGCTAAAAAAATGGAGGATCCTGACGTTGAAATGCTGGTTGCCGGTGTCCCTGACAGGGATCCTGATTCTGTTTCACGCGAAGACCTGGAAGACGAGAAGGCCGGGATATGTTTTCTTGGTCAGGTTAAGGATATGGCCCCTCTTCTGCGGGAGGTTGATTTTGTTGTTTTGCCTTCCCGGTATAGTGAAGGGATTCCCCGCATTCTTATTGAAGCAGCAGCTTGTGCCTGTGTTCCCGTTGCAACAAAATTTCCTGGAAGCCAGGCCCTCATCGAACAGGGAATAACAGGTCTTTTTCTTAGTGATATCAGAGATCCTCAGGTTCAGATTAAGGAACTTACAGACTTCATACAGTTTTATAAAGATAAGAGAGATGAATGCCATGTGATGGGTCTGAATGCTGTTGCTAAAGTCCAAAACAAGGGTTTTTCAAAAGAGCAGGTCTCCTCTGTTTTCTCCACGCTCTATGGGATAGGATAAGTCTGAATAAGTGAGGGATAAAATAAGGTCAATTAAAGGACAGAAAGGAGAAAGTTTTTGGGGGGATTTTGTTAATCTTGTTTTTCTCTGTAAGAAAATTGGGAGAGGTTTAGTATTTTTCAGGACATTGGTTATAACTTTGCGCAAGACCAATTTTTGATTTCCTGATAACTAACAAAACAGCGAGACGTTGTTCAAACGATAAATTTGTTATGTTCAAAAACCTTATAAAGCAAAAATGATGAGATAAACCTTCAGAACATAAAATAAAAACTTTATGTTCTTTAGTTTTGCATGCAACTTTTCAAAACGCCTTTTCTATGCGCGATATTTCATATGTAGGAATGATTTTATCTCATCTCTGTCTTCATTGCCAGGTAAGCGTGAAATATAATCCCCACATCATTATATTTTTACGGACTTGTATAGTTATTGGTTGACAGTTTAATTTGGTGATGTTCTTTGTAATATACTTATCAGCACATAAACTAACACTCACGTGCCTTAAAGAAGGTTTGCCTGTTTGTCCGTATACTGACCCTTTGCAACAGAAGGTGTGTGAAACCTTTTACCTTCAAGAATTTCGGGAATTGTAAGCATCTGCATACGTGGATATTTGACACCATTAATTTCCAGATCACCCGCCTGCGCCATTTCCCTCCTAAAATTAACTCTCTTGCGGGGCCCTAAATCCTCCATAACAATAAGACCGGCCATAGGGCTTTGTTCACGTTCTAAAACACCCCGTAAATTGCGCACAAAGTTTATACCAGAAGATTTTCCGCCTTTGACTTCCAGCACCATGCTGCGCAATGGCTTTTCATCTGGCATGGAAAAATACAAACGTCCGTCAATACCACCATCTCCTGTTCTCTTAGAGGTTACAAAACCATCAACTTCCTCAACAGCCCATTTCTGGAAATGATATTTGTCACGCTTCCAGAGATCGTTTGCACCCTCCAGAGTCCGGGGAACCCCGGTAATTTCAAAATCCCGGCCCTCAACAAGACCAAGCCTGTCATGGAGACGAACTTTGGCAACGCGCTTGATGGCGTGGATAGCTATATCTATCCCTATCCATTTTCTTTTAAGCCTGTGCGCGGCTTCAAGCGTTGTGGCACACCCACAAAAAGGGTCAAAAACAACACCGTTTTCAGGGCAGGACGCTTTAATAATGCGCTCTAAAAGGGCAAGGGGTTTTTGTGTGGCATAGCCCATACGTTCTCTGGCCTGACTGTTTATATATGGTATTTCCCATATGTCCCTCATATTTACAAAGGTATATACTCCCTTAGCATCTTCAAAAAATTCAGCGGTGCCTTTACCATAATTAACAATTCCAGCTTTTCTGCCTTTAGCTTTTGTGTAAGACTTTTCCCTTAAAGGACTAAAAAAATATGATTTTGACTGACTATAAAATAACAAAACATCGTGTTTTTTTGAAAAATGTCTTTTGCTTGCACCACCTGTTCTATAGCACCAAATAATCTCATTTCTGAAATTTTTATGCCCAAAAATACCATCCATCATAATCTTGATATAATGGCTGGCCGTGGGGTCACAATGCAAATAAATTGACCCTGTAGGCTTCAAAAGTCCGCGCATAGGTAAAAGGCGTTGCACCATATAGCTGAGATAAGCCAGCAGGCGGGGATTTGTTTTACGAAGAGCAGTGCACCATATTTTCCAGAACTGAGCTGTGTCGTCATCAATACCATTTTCGCGCATTAAAACAGGCATATCACGAATGGCACTCTCACGCTCAGCATCAAGCTCCCAGAGATCACAAAACGCCTCAATCTGGTCTGGAAGGGGACGCCCAGTTTCATCTTTATAGATGGCGTTATAAGAACGGTTGGAATTAAAAGGGGGGTCAAGATAAATCAGGTCCACACTGCTTAGTTGCATGGTACCCATAATTGTCAGACAGTCACCATAATAAAGTTTATTCATGAAATAAAACGATATATGTTTTAAAAGGATAAACCATAATATACTTTTGTTAATTTAAAGCAAAGCTGTGAATCTTAATGCAAATATACAGGGCCACAATCAACCAATAGCTATACAAGTCCGTATTTTTATATTTCTAAGCAAGTATTCTAATAAAACAATGCCATTGTCATAAATAAAACGACAAGCAACAAAGTGAGCAGGCTGCCCCGGTCTTTAATTGCAAAAACCACGGGATCGTCATCGACCAGGTTTCGATGAGTAAGAAGCCACATTCTGGAATTCCAAAAAAGGATAATGATCGCAACAGGCCAAAGAAACATAGGCTGGTTGTATATTTCTGTAATCCCCTCACTATTTGAATATAACAAAAATACCAATGAGCTCACGACACCGGTCGCCGTGCCCAGTGAACTTAGAGTGGGCAGATCTGATCTTAAATAATCACGACCTGATATTATGTGATTTTCACTATTTTCTTCCAGTAATTTTTCAATTTCTGTATATCGCTTGATCATGGCCAGACTTAAAAAAATAAAGATCGAAAAGGTAAAGAGCCAAACAGATATATTAACTTGTGCTGCAACTGCACCAGCAAATATTCTGAAAGTATATAATGCAGACAAGGTGAAGACATCGACCAGGGCGATGCGTTTAAGCTTAAAGGAATATAGCGTTGTCATAATGTAGTAAACAATCAAAACGCCAACAAATCCAGTATTCACGCCAATAGCCAGAGCAAAAGCTATCAGCAGCAAAACAGGGACAGCAATGATACCATGAAGTAATGATAAACTTCCACTTGCAAATGGTCGTTTGCATTTTGTCGGATGTTTTCGATCGTCATCAATATCCAGAAGATCATTCAATACATAAACGCTTGATGCACATAAAGAAAAGCTTATGACGGCAACAATAATCTGAAACGTTATGCCCCTGTCCCAAAATCCCTGCGAGATCAGTAACGGAACAAAAATGAGGGTATTTTTAACCCATTGATGAACACGAATTGCTTTAAGCCAAACTCTGAACGTTTGTGCTGCACTTTTAGGAGGAAATTCCTTAGAAGGAGTCATTTTTTGGCTTTTAAGACTGTTACGTAACGACTTTGGAACGTTCACAAAAATGATCTTATCTGATTTTTCCCAAATTGGAATGTCATCGCTATGGTTACCAGCATAATCAAACCCTGTTTCACCATATTCCTGAACAAGAATATCACGCTTGTTTTTTCCAGAAAGATTGCGCTTTTGATCACTTCCGAACACGTAATCAAATAGCTTCAAATGTGCCTGAACAGCATCTGCAATCACCATATTTGAAGCCGTTGCCAACACAATTTTTCGTCCCTTAGATTTTTCTTCTTTAATCCAGGAAATCACTTCAGCATTGTATGGAAGAGACGTAACGTCAACATCAGAAGCCTTCACCAGCTTCTGCTTTAAGATAGCTTTCCCCTGAAACAGCCAGAAAAACATCAAATAAAATCGCAAAGGATTTTTCTTGAGAAAGCGAAGTGCACATTCAAGAAGCATGTCGCTTTTAATCAAAGTTCCGTCCAGATCAACCACCAAAGGCTTTAATGACATGTCCTCTTTCTCTCTTAATGACATGCCTTTCCCAACCATAGACCTATTTTCCACCAAAACTAATGATTAAAATTCCAACCAACAGTGTAACAATCCCTATATATTGGATCCCTGAAAGCTTTTCCCCCAATAAAAAAGCACCGACAAAGCTAAGAAGTAAAAAGCCAAAACCAGCTAGTACCGGATAAGCTGCTGATACAGGCAGAACTGTTAAGGATTTTGCAAAGAAAAGGACATTTAGCCCGTAGAAAAACATCCCACCTATAAACCAAAAGTTCAAAATACCTGAGATGAACCCGGCATCACCGTAAAGAGTCATCGATTTCTTAAGCAGGTAGTTCCCAATCGTCGAATTAACTCCTGCAACAAGCACTAAAAGCCAGGCTAAATTCATATCAAATAACTTTCTTAATGACATTTAAAACGCCCTGTCTGAGTGGCGAACGGTGCGGACTGTGCCCATGCTTATTTTCTAAAACTTCTTCACGGTTTGCGATATACCAGCCATATGTTTCTCTAAACATTGCATTATTAGAATATTTAGGTTTCCAGCCCAATTGTTCATGGGCTTTTGAACTATCAAAATACATGGAGCGTCCGTACATGAGGGCATGATAAGTACCAAGCGGACTGAGACCAAGCTTGCTGGTCACATTCATACCAAAAACGGCCAGGTTCATTGGAACCCCAACCACTTTAGAACCTGTCCCTGCATATTGACATAAATCTTCCAGGACATCACGCATTGAACCAAATTTATCTGTCCTACAATTATAGATTTCACTGCCAGCATGTTCGCTTGCAAGGATACAGGCTTCGGCAAAATCATCTGCGTGAATAAACTGATAAATATTATCCCCCTTGCCTAAAACGGGAACATTATAACCTTCGCGGATCCATTCAAATAAAATTTGAAAAATACCCAGGCGACCATGCCCCATAATGGTGGGAGGACGTACAATGGATACATCTAAACCTTTCCCGATATATTCTTTACACAGCACCTCTCCCTGATACTTTGCAGCTCCATAGGCCTCTTCTGGTTTCGGCTGATGTGTTTCTAAAACAGGATTTTGATGTGGAACACCATAAACAGCGGAAGTTGACGTATATACAACTTTCTTAACACCAGCCTCCAGAGCAGCCTTTAAAACATTTCTGGTGCCGTCAATATTTACACTTTCAAGAAGTTGAGTGTCTTTTGCGAGAGCAATCTGAGCTACATTGTGGTGAACGACATCAATACCCTGAAAAGAATTTAAAACTTTATCATAGTCTCGTACATCTGCCTGAAAATATTCTACACCTTCCGGACAGGAGGCTTCTTCCGCTACGTCCAGAACAGAACATTTCAGACCTCTGGCAACAAGTTTATTAACAAGAAGAGACCCAAAAAAACCGGCTCCACCTGTTACCAATGCATTTTTGACTTCTGGCATAATTCAGACCTTCTCAAACTATTAACTGATTTGTCATGATAAAGTTAAGGGTTGCTCTTGTTAAGTTGCATAAAACACATACCGCAGATTATAACAAACAGGATGCTGAAACTGGATTCAAGAGTGACGAAAAACGAGAGGGGATTCGGCATAAACGAAAACGTTAATTCATGTAATAAGTCACCCGGGTGAGCGTCCCACGAAATTGCACCTGTTGCAGAAACTGCAAAAAATACAGCTTTTTGCAAATCATTTTTAAACATAGTGGCGTTCAACACAAAAACAGCAGGAAGCAGGTAGGCATAGAAGCCTGGCGTATGCATAATTGAAAATTGATAAGCCTGTGTGCACGCGCCAATAAGCAAAAACATCTGCATGACGTTATGCTTGTAATCAGAAACCTGCGCACGCAGAGTAAACAAAGAAAAAACAAGTGGTAAAAGGAAGAATATCGAATAGAGGAATACGTCCGGCGCAATTGGCCAAAGTATGGCCCAGATCCGACCAATCTGGGCGCTCGTTGAAATCAGTAATTTATATGATGAAGTTTCACTGAGGAACAAAAACTTATATGACAGAAAGAAAAGTACAGAAATTAGGATGAACCCGCCAATTTGAAGAATTCTCTCTTTCAGACTTTCCTTTCTCAACGCTTCCATCACGACAAACAGGAAAAAAGCCGGATATAAGATCATATAGTAAGGCTTCATGAGGGCACTGGAAGCAAGTAAAACGTATCCCGGTATATACCGCTCGCGTCTTAGGAGGCTTAATGCTAATAAGAAGAAATATACTGTGATTATGTCTACTTTGACAAAGACCACAACAGCGTAAAACATCAGGGGGTTAAACATCGACAACAGGAAAACCTTATTGTCGACCTTCAACAGATCTTTCAGTGTCAGGCAACTTAAAATGTAGGCCAGAGAACCAATAATACTAATAATTACATCTCCACCAAACAAACCAGAGAAATGAATGATTGAGAAGGGAACTTGTATAAGTGCAGCTAAATACGGTGAATGTGGAAAGCTTGGATAACTAAACCCACTGATTTTGAATGCGTTCACCTGATAGAAATATGGATCAATACCTTCGGTCATATAATACATGGCCCGGCCCAGGCCTTTGGCATCTGCACCAGAGACAATAGCTGACGCCAAAACAAAAAAAGAAGAATACAATAAAAGGCTTCTGATATTGATTGCCTTTAATTTTTCTTTGACTTTGAAATCTATAAAAAAGCCTCTTGCAATACAGAAAAATAGAAGCAAACTCAGTAATAGTGAGGCACAAATCTTAATTGCAAAATTGTCTTTATATACATATACATTTACATTAGCAGAAGACGCTGGCCAAATGTCTTTTGGCATGGAAATTTTTTCACAAGAAGATATATGGGCGCAGTCTTTAAAATTGAGGTCGGAACTTGTCTTTTCGATAAAGAACTGTCCAGCTTTATCGTATGTCATGACTTGTTCAAATGGAGAAATCAAAATAACGACATTATATGTAAATAAAAATATTAATATAAAGAAAGATAAATTAGCAATTTTATTTATATAATTATATTTGTTGTAAAAAATTTGTTTCATATCTAAAGCCTATAAAAAACATATTTCATCTGGCATATCAAAAGATGTGATGAGGACCTGTTAACAGTAAGCTTATATCTTGATCTTTGAAGTTTACAGAAAAATGTTTACCTATATCAGGTATCCTTAGAATTCAAGTGCTGATTGTTCTCACCTCTCCTGTTCTTGCCAGTGAACGGGGTTTCTACCGATGTTTTCCAGGTGATTTAGGAAGGACTTCGTTCGACCCACTTTTGGACCTGTCTTCCAGCGTTCACGACCGTTGCTCTGTGTTGTCAGTATGTTGGGGAGTTTGTCTGATCTGTTTTTGGGGGGTGTAGTTTGTGAGGTGTTTGATCATCTTTTCTTAGAAAAGGGAAAGTATAACAATTAAGAAATAAAGCCGACTAACTTATGGCAAAAAAGGCGACAGCTTCACAGACACAGAAAAAACATGGGCAAAACCCTTGGGAATTAAGTTAATAAACTGTGCAGCAGTGTGGACCTATAAGAATGAATGGCGGAGCGTTGCAGACGGTTTGCGAACCTGTCCGAACACAAGATTGCTTGCTTTACAGATGCCTGTATTCTCGATTGTAGATGTTTGCAAATCCAAAGATCATTTTAAATAAAGAAAAATTACGAAAAATAAGAGAAAGTGATATTAGATTTGAGCCAGATGTTGATGCCGATAATGTATAATCACAATGGTCCCGGGATCTGGCGGACTATTTGTCGCATGTAATATCGCTCCCCGCATTTTGTTTGGCCGGGGATAATTAATGCAGTTTTGTGTCCAGATTACGGAGTTCTGTTTATATACACTTCTCTGAAGGGTTTCTATTATGAAAACATAAGCTCATTGGAAAGTTTTTGAAATTTAAACCTTATCAGGAGAAGAGCCATGACGAACACAAACCCTTTTGGCCCACAAGGATGGACACCAGAACGTGTCAATAACCTATCAGGCAAAACCTATGTCATTACAGGTGGTAATGCCGGTGCAGGTTATGAAGCTGGAAAAATCTTTCTATCGCGCGGTGCAAGTGTTGTCATGCTTAACCGTAACGCAGCAAAATCCAAAGCGGCTATCGCTGATTTAAAATCAGAAGTTGGTGCAGATGCAGATGTTCGCTTTATTGAAATGGATCTGGCTGATTTATCATCCGTGCGCAAAGCGGCTGAACGTGTGAATGTTGAAATTCCGCATATTGATGCGTTCATTGCTAATGCAGCCATTGCACAGGTTGCAACGCAGCAATTCACCAAAGATGGCTTTGAAAGCCAGATTGGTACCAATCATTATGGTCACTTCCTTTTAACAAACCTGATCTTTGATCGAATTGTAAGCAGTAAAGGCCGTATCATTGTCGTGGGAAGCGGTGGTCACAAAATGGGACAAAAGCGTATCCAGCTCGAAGATATGAATTTTGATAAAAACTATAATCCGCACTATACCTATTGCCACAGCAAATTCGCGCAGATGATGTTTGCTTATGAACTGGAGAGACGTGCGAAAGCAGCAAAACTACCAATCTCTGTTCATGTTTGTCACCCTGGAGCAGCACGTACGACGTTAGCAAAAGAGGAAGCAAATGGTATGACCAAATTCCTTTTTACGTTATTGTCGCCGTTTGCGCAGTCAGCCGAACGTGGTGCTTGGCCTGAAGTTCTATGCGCTACTGAAGAAAATCTCAAAGAAGCTGCCTATTATGGCCCGACAAAACGCACTGAAATGGTTGGGCCAGTTGGCGAGTGCATCTTAGCGCCGGGTGTGCTTGATGAAAAGCAGGCCAGAGAGCTATGGGCTGAATCCGAAAAAGCAACAGGTGTCACTTGGGGTATCACATTGAAACAGGCGGCATAAATCTTAGATCAGTAGCTTTTTATAGAAAAAAGTATGGTGATAGATATGAATAGCGAAAAAATACATTTTAGCGATTTAGCTGAATATCATACATTTATGGGTGTTCCTGCTCCCGAACACCCTTTTTTTTCAGTGGTGAGCGTGTCATCTGCAAAATCAGAAGCCAGCTCATGCTCCACCCGTGATCTTACATTAAGCAGCGATTTTTATTCGATATCTCTGAAGCATATTATATCTGGTGAAATCTTTTATGGACGCACGAAGTATGACTGCAAAAACGGCACCATGATCTTTATAGCACCAAAGCAAGAAGTGTGTGTGGTGGGTGTGCAAACTGAATCAACAGGCCACACCATCATCTTTCACGAAGATTTTATTCGTGGACATAAGATCAAAGAAGAAATCAAGAAATACCATTATTTCAGCTATGCGGTGAATGAAGCTCTGCATCTATCACCTCAAGAAGAGACAATGATGGCCGGACTGATTGACCAGATTGAGGCGGAATATCATAATAATCAGGATGAATTCAGTAAGGAACTCATTTTATCACAGTTAGATACGCTGTTAAAATATGCTCATCGCTTTTATCACCGCCAGTTTTTGTATCGTAAAGAAAGCAACTCTGATTTGCTCAATCAGTTTATCGATGAAGTGGAGAAGTATGTGGCCGTCAATCAGCTGGAAGAAAAAACTATCCCCACAATTGAAGATATGGCCAGTGTGATGGCGATGACCCCACGCTATTTGAGCGATGCGCTGAAGGTGGAAACTGGTAAAACGGCTATGGAAAATCTACATCTGCATATGATCGATAAGGCGAAAGATCTGCTGCTGGAATCTAATACATCAGTGGCAAATGTGGCGTATGATCTTGGTTTTGAATATCCGCAATATTTTGCACGGCTGTTTAAGAAGAAAACCGGTATGACCCCAACGGAATATCGGAAAACATATCACTAAATATTTCTTAGTCATGGTTCGAGTGTCCCGAACACCCACATCCTTAACATCTAATAAAACAACTGGGAAACAGGGATATAATCGATAACGTAAAATGGCGGAGAGGATGGGATTCGAACCCACGAGACGGGGACACCGCCTACTCCCTTAGCAGGGGAGCGCCTTCGACCACTCGGCCACCTCTCCACCGATGTGCTTAAACGACATAACGTTTGCTGGCAAGAGGGGGCTGGCGAAAAAGAAGGTCTCTTGTCCGGGGAGAGTCTGCTTCACCTGTTTTTGGAACTCCTGACAGGGGGAAGGAGCTTCTCCTTTTTTATACACAACATGTTTTGAGGGGCCAGAGCCTGAAGAGGTTTTCTCAAAAGGTGGAGAAATGTTTTGGGGGGCGAAAGAAATATGTGAGAGGTTTTTTTGCCTAAGCCTCAACAGCATCCACAATGTGGAGATCAAGGCGATCACGCCCCTGCCAGCTATTTTTTTTGACCTTAACGGCCATGTGCCAAATCTTATCCTGACCTTGCATAAGGGGGTCAAACAAACCCTGTTCACGTGCACGAAAAATTACGCCCCGGGCTCTGCTTCCTGCTTCATCTTCCAGGTTCAGGCGTAAATGCCCATCCCCCATGGGTTGCACATAGACAAGCCGGAGATGAGACAAACCAAAAACAGGCTCCGGATTGCCGGCCCCAAAGGGCTGAAGGCACTCCAGCTGTTCAATAAAATCTAAAGTGAGCGAGGAGAGCGCCACCCCACCATCCAACAGGAGATGAGCCTGTGTGCGTGCTTTTTCAAGGGAATCGGACAGGTGTTCACGGAGAAAAGCTGAAAAATCTTCCAAAGTTTCAGGCGCAAGGCTCATGCCTGCCGCCATGGCATGCCCCCCTCCGGCCAGCAAAAGCCCTTCTTCTCTTGCCCTGACAACAGCTTCCCCAAGATTAACGCCTTTGATGGAACGCCCGGACCCTTTTGCAAGATGGGGGTCCCGTGTCGTGTCCACACTTAAAACAAGGGCCGGCCGGTTATATTTTTCTTTCAGGCGTCCTGCCACAAGCCCAAGAACGCCGGGGGCCCAGTCTTTGCCACAGACCACAATCACAGAATCTGTCTCTTCCTGTTCAACCTGATGAAGTGCAGCATGAAGAACACGCGATTCAACGGTTTTGCGGTCTGTGTTCGCGTCTTCAAGCTCAGAAGCCAGACGGGTGATCTCCTCCTCTTTCTCAGCGATGAGAAGATGCGTCGCACTGTCTGAGCGACCAAGGCGCCCGCCTGCATTTAAACGTGGTCCAAAAACAAAGCCCGCATGCCAGGCCTGAAAAGGGGGGGTAAGATTGGCCTGTTTCGCCAAAGTCATCAGGCCCTGATTGCCCCCCTTTGCCATCACATGAAGTCCCTGAGAGACCAAAGCCCGGTTCACCCCTGTTAACGGCATAACATCACATATTGTTCCAAGGGCAACAAGATCCAGAAATTTTAGAATATCAGGCTCTGAGCCCTTCCCAAAAATACTCTTCTGCAGAGGGGGGGCGTTCAGGTCTTTCTGCCCTTTTTTCCTCCAGTGACCCCGTTTTCGACCTTCCCTGTTAACGGCCACCAGGAAAAGAAAAGTAAGACCAGCCGCACACAGACTGCCAAGACCGGATGTATCATCCGGCGCATTCGGATTGACCAGGGCTGTTGCCACTGGCCCCTCATCCTGCATAAGGTGATGGTCCAGAACGATAACCTTCATCCCCAAATCCTCTGCAGTTTTGAGAGCTGTATGGGCGGCGGCCCCGCAGTCCACTGTGATGACACAGCTGACCCCTTTTGCTTTCAGCTTTTGGAAAGCTTCTGGTGTTGGACCATAACCCTCTTTAAGGCGATCGGGTACATAAAGTTCAAAATCCTGCCCCAGAAGACGTCCATACCGCAAAAGCTGTGCGGCAGATGTTGCACCATCCACATCATAATCTGCCAGAACAGCGATTTTTTCTCCTGTTTCCATGGACTCCATAAATACAGAGACAGCCCTGTCCATATGAAGAATAAGAGAGGGGTCAGGCAGACTGGCCCTTAAGGTGGGGTTTAAAAAAGATTCTCCTTCCCCTTTTCCGACCCCACGCATCGCAAGAAGACGTGCCGTCAGGCTGTCAAGACCAGAGTTTTGTGCATGCTGGTGGGCAAGTTTTTCTTCAAAAGGCCGAAGGCGCCAGAAAAGACCCCTTAAAGAACGTGTTTCACCCTGTGGAGGAAAATTCATAAAATGCAGACCTTAATTTTTAAGCATGACCCTGTTACAGGAAAAAATAGCACAGTTTCAACAGGAAAATATGGTATCTCTTCCCTTAAAATGTGTGGCATGTGATGTAAACTCTGTTGTTCCTGGTTATGTCTCCTTATATAAGACAGAGAGGATCTCTGTTCGGGAAAGGACTTTTTATGTCTGATGATACAAACATCCCTTCTGGTCCGCCAGATCCTGAGGTGTTTTCTTCTCTTAGCGAAGATATTTTACGCAAGGCCCGCCAGCTGGGCGCCAGTGATGCGGATCTTGGCGTTGTTGTTGCTCTCTCTTTGGAGGTTGGCGTGCGTGCCGGTACCTTAGAGACTGTGGAGCGATCAGAAGCCAGAGATCTGGGGCTGCGCCTTTTTTTTGGTCAGCGTCAGGCCTGTGCTTCTACCTCAGACATGACTCCCTCAGGTCTTCATGCTCTTGTTGAACGTGTTGCTGCCATGGCACGAAAAGCCCCTGAAGATCCTTTTTGTGGTCTTGCCCCTGTTCAGGAACAAAAGAAAGATAAAGGAGAGGATCTTCAGCTTTATAATCCGGATATCCCCTCTGTTGAAGCGCTTGAAGCAAGAGCGCACCGCCTGGAACAGGCAGCCCTTGAATGCAACCATATTGTGCAAACGGAAGGGGCAGGTGCTTCCTGGGGGGGCGCGAGTTTCTGGCTGGCCAACAGTCATGGTTTTCAGGGGGGATGGCGCAGCAGCTCACAGAGTTTAGGGGTCAGCGCTCTGGCAGAGAAAAATGGTGCTAAAGAACGTGATTATGACTCCTGGACGGCGCGCTTTGAGGATGATCTTAAAACACCAGAGGAGCTGGGACGCAAAGCAGGTATGCGTGCCGCAGCGCGTCTGGGCGCAAGACAGGGATCGGGTATGCGCGCCCCTGTTTTGTTTGAAAACCGTGTGGCGTCTTCCCTTGTTTCCGCTTTTGCAGGTCTTGCCTCTGGCCCTTCGGTGGCACGGGGTGCGTCTTTTCTAAAAGATCAGCTGGGGGAGGCTGTTTTCTCCCCTCACATCACCCTTATAGACGATCCGAAGCGTCTTAAGGGGTTAGCAAGCCGGCCTTTTGATGGGGAAGGGGTTGAAACACAAAAACAGGCTTTTGTGGACAAAGGCGTGTTAAAGGCCTGGTTCCTCAATGCAGCTTCAGCGCGACATTTGAAAATGGACGTCAATGGCTGTGCCCGTCATGCCCCCGGGAGCCCCCCCGGGGCAGGACCTTCCAATCTCACCCTTTTGCCGGGGACGCACAGTGTGGCGGATCTTTTGGGGGGTATAAAAAAAGGACTTCATGTAACAGAAGCTTTTGGGCCCTCTTTAAACCCACATACGGGGGATTATTCTGTGGGGGTTTCGGGGTTTTGGATCGAAGACGGCCTGCCCTCTTACCCTGTTCATGAAATGACGGTTGCAGGCAATCTTGCAGAGATGTTCAGGCAGATGATACCAGGGGATGACCCTGATGGGCGTGGTGGTATTGACGCCCCAAGCCTTTTGATAGAAGATCTTGCCATTGCCGGGCAGTAAGATTTTAAGTGGCAGATAAATCTGTTTGAACATGACAGAAGAGGTTTTACCTCTCACATCAGGGAAGAAGAACGTAACATATAAGGAGAGATGATGAGCCAGAGCACAATATATGATCTTCTTGTTATTGGCGGGGGGCCGGGGGGCTATGTGGCGGCTTTGCGTGCAGCACAGCTAGGGCTTAAAACGGCCCTTGTTGAACGTGATCGTGTGGGGGGAGTCTGCCTGAACTGGGGATGTATTCCAACCAAGGCTTTTTTGCGGTCTTCTGAGATTTATCGCTATCTTTTGCACAGTGCTGAATATGGTTTAAGTCTTGAGAACCCGGGATTCGACCTTAAGGCCATTGTGGCCCGTTCACGTCGTGTGGCGGAGCGTTTGTCTCATGGTGTGGACTATCTCCTTAAAAAAAGAAAAGTTCCTGTCATTCAGGGGGAAGCACGGCTTGAGAAGGGAAGGGAGGCTCCTCACGTCATCGTCAAAATGTCATCCGGAGAAGAACAGCGCTATCAGGCGCGCCATGTCATCCTTGCCACAGGGGCACACGCACGGACGCTTCCCAAAGCAGGTCTTGAACCCGATGGAAAATTTATCTGGACTTATAAACAGGCTCTTCAGCCAGACATCATGCCCAAATCCCTCCTTGTCATAGGTTCCGGCGCCATTGGTGTGGAATTTGCCAGTTTCTTTTCCACCTTAGGGGCGAAAACCATGATGGTGGAGATGGCTGATCGTATTTTACCTGCAGAAGATCATGAAATAGCAGCTTTTGCCCATAAACAGTTTCAGGCTCAGGGCATGGAGATCCGCACAAAGGCACAGACAACACACCTGGAGAAAAGGGAAGAAAGTGTGCTGGCACACATCAAAAACGACACGGGAGAGACAGAGGTTTTTGAGGCCGGGCGTGTCATTCTTGCCATTGGTATTGAAGCAAATACAGAAGGTCTTGGTCTTGAAGCCCTTGGTGTGCAGATGGAGCGTGGACATGTCCTGACGGATGAGTTTTCAGCGACAGACTGTCCGGGACTTTATGCCATAGGGGATATAACGGCTCCGCCCTGGCTTGCCCATAAGGCCAGCCATGAAGCTGTTGTGTGTGTGGAGGCTCTGGCAGGTCTTCACCCCCATGCCCTTGATCCGACACGTATTCCGGGCTGTACCTATAGCCATCCACAAATTGCGAGTGTGGGTCTTACAGAAGAGCAGGCTCAAAAGACAGGGAAAAACCTCAAAATTGGACGTTTTCCTTTTCATGGCAATGGTAAAGCGATTGCTCTGGGGGAGACAGAGGGGCTTGTGAAGACCATTTTCGATGGTGATACAGGGGAGCTTCTGGGCGCGCATATGGTGGGTGCTGAAGTCACAGAACTTATTCAGGGCTATGCCATTACCCAGACAGGTGAATTGACAGAGGAAGAGCTCATGCAGACGGTCTTCCCCCATCCAACACTTTCAGAAATGATGCATGAATCTGTTCTGGAGGCTTATGGACGTGCTGTCCACATTTAACCCTCTTTTTGCCTGACGGTCATGATATGGTATGTTTGTCAAGCTGGTTTAGAGTCTGGGGGTAAGCTTCTTTCCTGCTTTTTGGTGGTCATGTACAGACAGGGAGTGTGTTATGCTAATTTCTCATGCCGATCCTGCCCATAAAGGGGCAGAGGATCTTAACACGTTGTTGAAGATACAAAAGGCGGCCTGTCTTGCCGAGCCCATGCCTGATCACAGGATACGCATACGTCGTCTGGACATTTTACACAATGCTCTCCTTGATCATCGCAAAGGTTTGATAACTGCGGTCAGCGAAGATTTCAGCCATCGTGCCCCGGCAGAGACAGAGCTTGCAGAAATTATGCCTCTTTTGGAAGGCATTGCCTATTATAGGAAACGCCTTAAGCGCCTGATGAGGCCACAAAAACGCCATACATCACTGATGTTAAGGCCGGCCTCTGTTCAGGTATATTACCAGCCTTTGGGGGTTGTTGGTATTGTGGTGCCGTGGAATTTCCCCATTTTCCTTGCTTTGTCTCCTCTGATCGGTGCTTTGGCTGCCGGGAACAGGGCCATGCTGAAAATGTCAGAATATGCTCCGGCGACAGGGGCGCTGTTGCAACAGATTTTTTCTGATATTTATGCGAAAGATGAGGTTGCTGTGGTGACGGGCGATGTCGATGTAGCAACGGCTTTTACGTCCCTGCCTTTTGATCATCTGGTTTTTACCGGATCAACACAGGTTGGCCGCATGGTGATGCGTGCCGCTGCTGAGAATTTGACACCGGTCACTTTGGAACTGGGGGGGAAATCGCCAGCTCTTATCCATCAGGATTTTCCCCTTGAAAAAGCGGCCGGGCGTCTTGCTTTTGGGAAGGGCATGAATGCCGGACAGGTCTGTGTAGCGCCGGATTATGTGCTTTGTCCACGCGATCGGGTTGACGCTTTTTGTGAGGCTTTTAGTCAGGCAATACACAAAAATTATCCGGGACTGGGGGATAACCCCGATTACACCGCTATCATCACAGAGAAGCAAAAAGCACGCCTGGAAAACTATCTTAAAGATGCGGCCGGGAAAGGTGCTGATCTTATCACCATCAACCCGGGACATGAAGATTTGAGTGATACCCGAAAGCTCCCGATGACTATGGTGCGTGGCGCCCGGGATGATATGCTGATCATGCAGGAAGAAATCTTTGGCCCTATCCTGCCGGTTTTGCCTTATGATACACTGGAGGACGCTATAAATTATGTAAACGGGCGCCCGCGTCCTCTGGCCCTTTATTATTTTGACTGGGATACGGGTTGTGCACGTGAAATTCTGGCGCGTACTCATTCTGGCGGTGTTTGCCTTAATGACACCATGGTTCATGTCATGGCGGATGATATTCCCTTTGGTGGCATTGGGCCCTCGGGCATGGGGCATTATCATGGTGAGGAAGGATTCAGGGCCTTTTCCAAAGCGAAAGGAGTGGTCCGCAAAGGCCGGATCAATCTCACAGCTTTTTTAGGACCGCCCTGGGATAATCTTATGTTCCGGAGCTTAAAGAAGCTCCAGAATCTTAGATTTCGTCGTCGCCCGGTTTCTATGGACAGATGAGAGACCTCTTATTTCAGATCTTGCAGAGACCTGGAATAAGAGAACATTCATGCTGGATCTTGTTTTTATTGCTCTTTTTTGTCCTTCCCTCTATAAGAGGGAGTTTATTCTCGTGTGTACAGGGGGGATTTAGGGGTTCTTGTGTACTCCTTAACACTTTCAGGCCGTGATATGAGATGTTTTTAAAGCTTTGTTACGTGCCTGCATCTTGCACCTTGTTCTTTGACGGCGTATGTCAACATCATGCTGAATATGTTTTTAAACCCTAAGCGCTTTATGGCGACAACCCGCCCCCTGATGATGGTGTGTGCCTGTCTTGCCGTTCTCTTGTTTGGGACAGGTCTGTGGCTGGCTTTGAAAGCCTCTCCTGCTGATTACAGACAGGGGGAGCTGGTGCGCATGATGTATATTCATGTCCCTGCTGCCTGGCTTGCCCTTTTGGGCTATGTTTTTTTGGGTCTTATGAGTTTTATATATTTCATCTGGCGCATAAGTGTGGCAGACAGTCTCGCCAAAGCAGTGGCTATGCCGGGGGCTGTTCTTGCGGCCCTCACTCTGTTGACAGGTTCTCTTTGGGGCAAACCAACCTGGGGAGCCTGGTGGGCGAATGACCCACGTCTTGTCTCTATGTTGATTCTTTTGCTTTTTTATCTGGGTTATCTGGCATTGCGCGCCAGCCTTGAGCAGGAAGGTTTTGCTGCCCGTGCCGGGGCTGTTCTGGCGATGGTGGGTCTGGTTAATATTCCCATTGTCAAATTTTCTGTGTCCTGGTGGTCCAGCCTGCATCAGCCTGCAAGTGTCCTGCGTTTCGGGGGGCCGGCCATTCATATAAGCCAGCTGACCCCCCTGCTTGTTATGGCGGGGGCTTATGCCTGCTGGCTGGCCTGTGTGGTATTACTGGGTGCGCGGGCTGATATCTTAGAAAGACAGGCTCTCATGCTTAACAGACAGGAGGATACCGGTGGCCTATGAATGGGGACAAACGGCAGGCTATATTTTTGCAGGCTATGGCGTCAGTTTGCTGGCTCTTGGCCTTGTTCCTGCCGTACGGTGGTACCGCCTTGGAAAAGCACACAAACATCTCCACCAGGCCGAACAGCGTCAAAAAACATCTTCATCTGACCGGAAACAGGAGGAGGGCTCCTGAAACGCCTGTTTGCCTTTCTTCCCCTGATGGTGTTTTTAGGGCTGGCCCTTGTGCTGGCTGCTTTGCTTCTGCGGCCGAAGACATCTGATCAGGATCCCATGCTGGGGCACCGGGCGCCGCCCCTGATATCTGAAGTTTTGCCGGGGCAAACCCCTCTGCCCCGGGACATTAAAGGGCCAGCCCTCATTAATTTCTGGGCCTCCTGGTGCACGCCATGTCGTGCTGAGCATCCCCTGCTTATGGATCTTAAAAAGGCGGGGGTTGTTATCTATGGCATTGCGTATAAAAATGCAGAACAGGATGTACGTGCCTGGCTGGATAGCTATGGTGATCCCTATACAGCGGGCGGGCTGGACCCTGATGGGCGTCTGGCTTTGAGCTATGGTCTTTTTGGTGTGCCCGAAACTTTTCTGGTTGGAAAAGACGGGCTTATCAAAGACAGAATTAAAGGGCCCCTTACACCTGAGAGACTGCAACCCCTTCTTGCCCTTTACCATGCAGAAGAAAGCCGGACAGACACCACGAGGCAAGAGCCTGATCAGGGCAGCGAATAGACGATAAAAAAGAGGAGACAGCTTATGGCAAAACAGGAACAAACAGGAATAAGTGGTGCCCAAAGTCTGGTCCGGACTTTGACAGATCAGGGCTGTACCCATATTTTCTGTGTCCCGGGGGAGAGCTATCTGGCTGTTTTGGATGTTCTTCATGACTATCAGGACAGGGTTCAGGTGATCACTTGCCGGCATGAAGCTGCGGCGGCCAATATGGCGGAAGCTTATGGGAAGCTAACGGGAAAGCCCGGGGTTTGTTTTGTCACACGTGGCCCGGGGGCAACCCATGCCAGCATTGGTGTCCATACGGCTTTTCAGGATTCAACACCCCTTATCCTGTTTATTGGACAGGTCAGCCGGGCGCATCGTGAACGTGAAGCTTTTCAGGAAATAGACTATCGCCGTTTTTTTGCCCCCCTTGCCAAATGGGCAACAGAGGCAGAGAGCGCTTCACGCCTTGGTGAATTTGTAAGACAGGCCTATGTAACGGCTCTGCAGGGACGCAAAGGGCCTGTGGTTATCGCTTTGCCTGAAGATATTTTGGAAGAAGAAACACAGGCTGATCCTGTCTTTCCCCTGAGACCCGCCGGGCCAGCACCAAATCCCGAAGCTCTGGATGTGTTTAAAACTGAGCTTGAGGGCGCCCGTGCCCCTCTTCTCCTTTTAGGGGGAAGTGGCTGGGATGGTCAGGCTGTTAAAGATGTCCATCAGTTTGCTGCAGCCCATGATCTGCCTGTTGTGACAGCCTTTCGTTTTAAAGATGTATTTGATAATACCTCTCCCCTTTATGGAGGAGAGCTCGGATTTGGGGCCAGCCCTGATCTTGTTCGCCATGTGCGTGAGGCTGATCTTCTCATAGCATTTGGGCCACGTCTGGGTGATGTGACGACACAGGGGTATACGCTCTTCACGCCGGAGGAGACGGCAGAAAAGCTCATCCATATTCATGCCGGCGGGGAAGAACTGGGGCGGGTCTGGCCGACACGGCTTTCCCTTCAGGCCACCCCTGCCACAATGGCCGCTGCTTTACGTTCTGTTCAGCTCAAAACCCGCTGGACGTCCTGGCGTGAAACTGTACACAGGAGTTATCAGGCCTGGAGAGAGCCCGTTATGGTTGAGGGTCCTGTTAATCTTTCTGAGATTTTTTCCTGGCTCAGTAAAAATCTGCCCCATGACGCCATTATCACCAATGGAGCGGGCAATTATGCCGCCTGGCTGCATCGTTTTTATGAACATAAAAGCTTTCGCACCCAGCTTGCCCCCACCAGTGGGGCTATGGGCTATGGCTTTCCTGCTGCCCTTGCGGCTAAACTTGTGCACCCTGAATGTGAGGTTATAGCCGTTGCCGGGGATGGCTGTTTTATGATGGCGGCGCAGGAGCTGGCCACCGCTGTCCACTATGATCTTCCCGTGATCATTGTGCTTGTCAATAATAATGGATATGGGACGATACGCATGCATCAGGAACGGGATTATCCCCGCCGTGTTATGGCAACCGGCCTCACCAATCCTGATTTTGTGGCCTATGCAGAAAGTTTTGGGGCCTATGGTGCCTGTGTGCGGCGTACAGAAGATTTTGCTCAGGCCTTTGACGCAGCACGTGCCAGTCAAAAGCCTGCCCTGATAGAAATACAAACGGATATGGAACAGATTGCGCCAACAACCACCATAACGGCTTTGCGTCAGTCTGCTTAAAATTTGCCTCTGGGGGTAGCGACATAAAGAAATGAGGAGAAAGACGAACATGACGGCAGGGCTTATACCCCCCAAAACTTCTCTTATCTCTGAAATTCGTGCTTTTCCTCAACGCAAGAATCAGAGTTTTGAAATTGCCTGTGGGATGGCGCCCACACCTTTTGGAACAGGGGTTTTTATGTGGACGGATCAGGGGCTTACAGCACTTGGCTTTGCAGATCCGGGGGAAGAGAGCAGGGTGTTTGAAGATCTTAAAAACCGTTTTCCAACAGCCAGTTTAAAAGAAGACACGCCAAAGGCGCAGCTTTGGGCAGATGCCTGTTTTTCTGCCTCGTCTCAGTCTTTACCTCTTGTGCTTTATGGATCTGTCTGGCAGGGCAGGGTCTGGCGGGCGCTTTTAAAACTTAAGCCCGGGGAGACGGTCTCCTATGGTGGTCTGGCCGCCCGTCTTCATGCCCCAAAGGCTGCGCGGGCTGTGGGCCGTGCTGTGGGGGCGAACCCTCTTGCCTGGCTTGTTCCGTGCCATCGTGTTGTGGGGGCGGATGGACGACTTCACGGCTATCACTGGGGGGGTGAGCGTAAACGTGCTATGCTGGCCGGAGAAGGGGTTGTGGTATGAGAGAGGCGTTATGACATCAGGGGTTCTTTTCTGGGTCTGGCTTTGTTTTATAGGACTGGCTTTGTTTTTTCTGGTTATGGCCTGTGGGGCCTGGATGTCCCTGAACAGGGAATCACAACAGGCCTGGATGTCCTGGCAAAGACGTCTCAAACGGCATGATGGGGATATGTCTGTTTCTCCGGAATTTTTTATCAGGACCTATAAGCGTGTTTATGCCCCGCGTGGTTTTGCCTATGCGGGGATTTTTCTGGCCGGAACAGCGCTTTTTACCCCATTTTTGTTTTTTCTTCTTAAACATGTCTGGTCTTTTATCTGGCGTCTGCAGGGGCGCCTTCCCTGGATGAGTGAGGGCAGTTTTATGTCCCATTTTTTTGTTTATTTTACCCTGATAGCACTCTGGGTGATTTTTGCTTTCCTTATGGCGCGCGCTTATTATCAAAAAGCTCCTGCTTCTTTCAAAGAAGAACTGACCAAAACTCAGCCAGAACCTCATGTCACACCCTACAAAACTTAAACCCGACCAGTTAACCTGGCGCCAGGTTCTGGGACAGGGTATCCCTGTTTTTGTCGCTAATCTTGCTGTACCTTTAGCGGGTCTTGTTGACAGTGCGGTTATAGGGCGCACACAGGGGGCTCAGTCTCTGGCAGCGGTCGCTCTTGGCGCGTTGGTTTTCAGTTTTCTCTATGTGGGGTTTAACTTTCTGCGCATGGGGACCACAGGGCTTGCGGCCCAGGCAAAGGGTGCACAGGATAAGCGGGGACTGACCCTTCACCTGTTCAGAGGCGTTCTTCTTGGTCTTGTTGTGGGGCTTATTCTCATCCTTTTTCAACACAACCTGGGCCAGTTTGCCTTTTCCCTCACACAGGCAGAGAGCGATGTAGAAAATCTGGCAAATATCTATATGAAAACACGCCTTTGGGGGGCACCTGCTACGCTTGCAGGCTATGCGCTTGTGGGCTGGTTTATTGGTCTTGGACGCACTGTGACAGTTATGGTGGTGCAGGTTTGTTTTAACCTTGTCAATATTGCTTTGTCTGTCTGGTTTGTTCTGGGTTTAAACTGGGGCATTTATGGCGTGGGGCTGGCCTCTGCTCTTGCAGACTGGGCCGCCTTTGCCCTGGCAGGGGGATGCGCACTTTTTGTCCTTAAACGGGAAGGAACATTCTTTAGCATTCACGAGCTTATGAATATGGGAGCTTTTAAAAAGCTTTTTGTTCTCAACAGTGCCCTTTTGATCCGGACTTTGGCGTTGATGACAGGCTTTGCCTGGTTTATCAATGCAGGTGCACGTGAAGGTAGTCTGACCCTTGCTGCCAATCACCTTCTTTTGCAGTTTATCACGCTGGCAGCCTATGCTCTTGATGCTTTTGCCAATGTTGCGGAAGCGGAGACGGGGCAGGCTGTAGGAGCACAGGATCGCAGAGCGTTTTTCAGAGCTGTCTGGTTGACGAGTGTATTTGCGTTTTGTTCTGCTCTTTTTGCGTCTTTGCTGATTATGTGGAAAGGGGGCATGTTTTTGGCATGGCTGGCTGCGGGGGACCCGGAGATTGCCACGCAGGCACAGCGCTTTTTGCCCTATTGTGCCCTGGCCCCTGTTCTGGGCGTTGCAGCGTATCAGCTGGATGGTTTTTTTATTGGGGCTGTACGGTCAAAAGCTCTCGCTTTGGCATCGGTTGCAGCTTTGGGGCTTTATATACTTGTCCATAATTTTCTGGCGCCCCGTTTTGGCAATACTGGTGTATGGAGTGCTTTTTTAGTGTACTATATTGCACGTGCTGCGAGCCTTATGGTGTTCTGGCCCTCTCTTTTAAAGCATGTGGTGAGAGATCGAAACAGAGCAAAAGCAGAATAGAGCGGAGGGAGGAAATGAAAAGAGATCAGCGGGGTTTGGAAAACCTGTCTTATCTTCATTTTACCTATTGCGTAAAACTGCTATCATGCTAGCTTAGTTTTTTGACCTCGGCTGGTCCTTGAAAGACGTCCGTTTATCTGAAGGTGTTGCACTATGGGTACCTCTCTTTTTGATTTTCAGGTGTTTTTAGAAACGACACTTAAAAAACCAGGTTTTAAAGATGTCTCAGATATGGGAGTTCAAATCTTCCTCAAGCAGGTCTTTGAAACCTGTGTGGCTGACAATCTCACCCGTTTTTCTCTTGAAGAGCTTGGCGCCTGTGCAGAAAGTCTCTGGAAACATGGTGACCTCAGAAAAGAGAATATGAGCCTTGGCTTTGAGACTCTTGTGATAAATGGTCCGCAAGAGGAAAGGCTTGAGCTTCTCAATATTATTCAGCGCGATCGTCATTTTATTATTAGCTCCCTCGTTGGGGAAATAACAGCGCAGGGCCTTGAAAGTTTTGCCCTTTTTCACCCTATTATAGAGACATATCGCAATGAAAAAGGGGAACGCGTTGCGGATGGCAAGCCTGTTGCCGAATCCATGGTACAGTTTGTTTTTCCTCCTCTCAGTGATGACAAACGCGAAGCTTTGCTTGAGGGCATTAAGGCTGTTCTCCGGGATGTTCACTGGGCTGTTGATGATTTTTTGTCCATGCGCCAAACCATGGATCAGGCTATTGGGGATCTGGAAAGAGAGAAAAGATCTTCTCTTCTGGATGAGATTCAGGAATCTTTAAGGTTTCTTGAATGGCTCCGTGATGATCATTTTGCTTTCCTGGGGTGCAGGATTTATGATTTCAGGGTTGGTAAAGGACAGCTTCATTATGGCGAACCTCTTATTGTTGAAGGGTCAGGCAGGGGGATTTTGCGTGATCCCGGAAGACAGGTTCTGCGCCAGGGGTCAGAGCCTGCTCTTATCACGCCAGAGATCGAAAAATCTCTACGCGAAGGGGGCCCCCTTATTATTGGAAAATCCAATATCGTCTCTCGTGTTCATCGTCGCGTTCCCATGGATTATATTGGCGTCAAGAAGTATGATGAAGAAGGAACTGTGATAGGGGAAATACGCTTTGTTGGGCTGTTTACGGCAGAGGCTTACGAGCAAAGCATCAAAAATGTTCCTCTTTTGCGACGTAAAGCAGAGAAAATATTACGACGTGCGGGACAACTGCCTGGCGCACATAATGAAAAAACCCTGCGTAATATTCTCGAAACCTATCCCCGCGATGAATTTTTCCAAATAGATGAAGAGAATCTTTTGCGTATCGGTTTGGGGATTTTGTATCTTTATGATCGTCCCCGGACCAAAATCTTCGTTCGACGGGATCCTTATAACCGTTTTGTTTCTGTTCTTGTTTATGTTTTGCGTGAACATTATAATTCCAAAGTTCGCAGGAGTATCGGTAAGCTTCTCTGTCAGGCTTATAAAGGGCGGCTTTCTGCTTTCTATCCACAATATGGTGATAGTCCCTTAGCGCGCATTCACTTTATCATAGGCCTTGATCCTTTTGATCATCAAACACCTGATACAGATGAACTTGAAGAAAAGGTGATTGAGCTTACCCAAAGCTGGTCGGAAGCTTTGAAGGTTTTTGCTGAGGAAAATGCTGATCCTGTCCTTGACGAAATTGTGCCTTATTATCTCGAAGGGTTTACAGCCGGCTATCGGGAGGTGTTTTCGGCGGAAGAGGCTCTTGATGACCTTAAAACCGTACAGACGCTAAAGGCGGCTCCACATATTAGTATAAGAGCTTATCAGAAAAGGGGGGATAAGGAATCTGTCCTGCGCTTTAAACTGTACCGTCTGGATCATAAAATTGCGCTTTCTGATGTCATGCCTATTTTCGGCAATATGGGTATTTATGTCTTAAGAGAGACGGGGTATCATCTTCGACGGCAGCCTCTTGAGGACGAGGGGGAAGGTAAGAGTGTCTGGATTCATGACTTTGAAGTTGTTTTGCCAGCACCTCTCCCTTTTGTGAAAATAAAGCATGTTTTTGAGGAAGCCTTTTCTGCTGTTTCTGAAGGCATTAATGAGGATGATGGGCTTAACCGTCTCGTTTTGATTTTAGGAGTCTCCTGGCGGGAGGTTGCTTTTTTAAGAACCTGTGCAAAATATCGTCAGCAAACAGGCATGGATCCTAATCAGGCTCTCCAGGAACAGACCCTTATTGATAATCCGGTTCTGACAAAATTACTTCTGGAGTTGAAAACTGTCCGTTTTGATCCCGATCTTTCTCTGGACTTTAAGGCACGGGAAGAACAGTCAAACCTGTTGTCAGAAAAGATTGACACAGAACTTAACACGGTCATGAATCTTGAGGCTGATCGTATTTTACGTCGTCTGACCCGTCTTATTCAGTCTGTGATCCGTACAAACTTCTATCAAAAAAATGAAGAAGGTGCTTTTAAACCTTTTATTGCCATTAAAATCGCAAGCCGTGATCTTGTTGCCCTTCCCTCACCCAGGCCTTATCGGGAAATTTTTGTCTCCTCACCTCATGTTGATGGTGTCCATATTCGCTTTGGTCCCGTTGCCCGGGGGGGGATTCGCTGGTCAGATAGACGAAATGATTTCAGGACAGAAGTTTTAGGCCTTGTCAAAGCGCAACAGGTTAAAAATGCTGTTATTGTTCCTGTTGGGTCAAAAGGAGGGTTTTTCCCGAAACAGTTACCTAAAACAGGGGATCGTACAGCTATACGTGAAGAAGCTATAAGGGCTTATAAAACTTTTATCAGTGGCCTTCTGTCTCTGACGGATAGTTTAAAAGGTGAAGAGGTCACGCATCCTTCCCGTGTGATACGATGGGATGGAGATGATCCTTATCTGGTGGTGGCGGCCGATAAGGGGACGGCGACATTTTCGGACATTGCCAATGGCCTTGCACATGACGCGGGTTTCTGGCTGGATGATGCTTTTGCCTCTGGAGGTTCAACAGGCTATGATCATAAAGGTATGGGGATAACAGCCCGTGGTGCCTGGGAGGCTGTCAAGCGTCATTTTCGTGAAGTGGGGAAAGATATCCAGACAGAAGATTTCACTGTTATAGGTGTTGGAGATATGTCTGGTGATGTGTTTGGCAATGGCATGCTTTTGTCCAAAAAAATTAAGCTTCTTGCAGCTTTTGATCACAGGGATATTTTCTTTGATCCGGAACCTGATCCGGAGATAAGCTGGAAGGAGCGTCAGCGTCTTTTCACCATGCCACGATCAAGCTGGCAGGATTATGATAAGGCTTTGCTCTCTGAAGGTGGTGGGGTGTATTCACGTTCGGACAAGGCTATTAAGCTTCACCAAAAGCTTCAGGATCTGACAGGACTCCAGAAAGACGAGGTCACACCAAATGAGCTTATTTCTGCTTTGTTGAAGGCACCTTGTGAGCTTTTATGGTTTGGGGGGATTGGGACATATCTCAAAGCAGAGGAAGAACAGAACTGGCAGGTTGGTGATAAAGCCAATGATCTCCTCCGTATTAATTCTACGGATGCAAAGGCTCAGGTTATTGGAGAGGGCGCTAATCTCGGGGTAACACAGCTGGGCCGTATTGCCTTTGCCCGAAAAGGTGGGAAGATGAATACGGATGCCGTGGATAATGCTGCGGGTGTTGATACCTCGGATCATGAGGTTAATCTGAAGATTCTTCTTAATGGTGCTGTGCGCAACGGTGCCATAGATCTTAAAGACCGCAATAAGATTCTTGAGAGCATGACGGATGATGTGGCCGAGCTTGTTCTTGATCATAATATCACACAGACACGTGCGATCTCTATGGCTGAGGCCAGCATTGCTGAAGATATGGATTCTTATGCCCGTCTGATGGACCGGCTTGAGCGTGAGGGGCATTTAGATCGCGATCTGGAAAAACTCCCCTCTTCAGAACAACTCCATAACATGAAAACAGAAGGTGGGGTTCTAACACGTCCTGAGCTGGCTGTTTTAATTGCTTATGCAAAACTTACGCTTTTTGATGAAATTCTTGCCTCAAAAGCCCTGGAGGATCCATATTTTGAGGCGACACTGATTTCATATTTCCCAAAAGCTGTCCATGGATTTAAGAAAGAACGGGACACCCACCGTTTGAAACAGGAGATTATTGCAACACGTCTGGCCAATAACCTTGTTGATTTAGGGGGGGCAAGCTTTATTGATCGCCTAAGGGAGCTTTTAGGCTCATCCGTTGGGGATATCATCAGGGCGTTTTCTGTGACAGAAGCTGTCCTTGATCTTAATACCCTGATGGAAGAGATAGAGGCTCTTAATAATCAAATCCCTGCTGAGGTTCAGACTCAGATGAGTGTTGAGGTGATGCGTGTTCTGCGTCAGCAGACCGGATGGTTCGCCAAACGCTTTCAGGCAGGGACAACCTCTAAGGGCATTACATCTCTGGTGGACACCTATGGTGGGGCCCTCAGGACGCTGGTTCCCGTTCTTATGGATTCTATGTCTCTCTTTGACCGTAAGCGCATAGAGCGGCGCATGAGGGATTATGTCAAACTGGGTGTGCCTGAAGATCTTGCTTCGAAAATAGCACTGTTGCGGGCCTGTGCCGTGTCCTGCTATGTCATTGAGCTGGCCCGGGAAAAAGCATGGCCAGTGCAGACAACAGCCCGCCTGTTTTTTGTTTTTGGGAAACACTTCAGGCTTGATCGCCTGCGGGAAGCCTGCCTTGCCATGTCCTCACCGCAACACTGGGACCGTGTCGCCCTTCGCCGTATGTGGGAAAGATTTTATGAAGAGCAGACACGCCTTGTAGGGGCCGTCATGTCTTTTGTCGATACACAGGGGGGAGACTTGACTGAAGGCAAAGAACAGGGGGATATCGCATGGGCTTCTTCTGTGCTTGAGGCCTGGATTGAAACCCATAAACAAAAGACGGAAATGGTTGTAGAGGGTATTGATAAATTGAAAAAAGCCCAGACCTGGTCAGCCTCCACCCTGTTTCTGGCTCTGGCCCGTTTTCGGGAACTTTCAGCTTCTGTGATGTCTTAGGAAGGTGTGTGATTTACAGGATAAAGGGGGAGACAGTCATGTGCAGCATGGGCCATGTCTCAGGTTTTTTTAGCATCAGGACAGACAGGGATCACCCTCACTTGCCAAACTTCCTCTAAGCCGGAAGAATCTTTATCAGATGGTTTTTCTAAACTTCATACATGCGATTTTGGAGAACAAAACTGGTGCTTAATTTCCCGTATGGGCAAAACCGGAGAAATGTTTGACAACTTCTGTGTAGACAGCCTGTTTCCAGGGTATGACCCTCGGGGGCAGTGTTTCTAAACCAGCCCATATCCATTCTGAAAACTCGGGCTGTTCTGTTTCAAGGCAAATATCTTGATCCTGTCCCAGGAAAGAAAAAGCAAACCATTTTTGTTTTTGGCCAAGCCAGCTCTTGCTTTTTTTTTGCTTCAGGACTTCAGGCGGAAAATCATAATATAACCATTTATCGAGCGTACCAAGGGGTGTTACCATTATGGGGGTGATACCTGTTTCTTCCTGAAGTTCACGCAGAGCGGCCTGTTCAGGGCTCTCTCCTTTATCAATACCCCCCTGCGGCATTTGCCAGGCATAGGTACCTTTTTCTCCAAGACGCTGCGCCCAAAAAACACGGCCTTTCTGATTAAAAATGGCAAGACCAATATTAGGCCTGTAGAGATCAGGACTATGGTTTGGGGTTAAGGGGTTTTGTTGCGAATTATTATTTCTTGTCACCTTTGAGATCTTTCCCTTGTTGTGGCTGATGGTTAACCTCTTCAACAGTTTCATGAAAAATGATAAGATTATCTCCACCGGGTTCCGTCAGGCTTTTTTTGCTTTCTTTCGGGAGAGGGGAGGATGTCTTCTTTTGAGGTGTCGGATCCCTGAAAATCAGGTCATTGTTCTTTGTCTTTGAGGTGGCGCCTGCGATTTTTGTGATGGGTTTGTCTTTTTTTATCTCAGCTATCTTTTGATCTTCTGAGAATGGGGGAGCTTCGCGTGTTTCTTCCTGAAAAAGTGCTGATGCCGGGGCGAGACGTATGCCTCTTTTTTCCAGTTTGTCTGACCATGCCTTCAAACGATCCAAAGTTTCAGGAAAGGCAAAGCCAAACCCCAAAGCCTGTTTGTGACGTCGCGCCTGGAGGGTGAGGTTAAGAAGCTGAGCATCAATATCAGCCCTGTCCCGCCGCACATCGATAATATTGTTTGTAGGGAGATAGGGAAGACCGGCGTTATGAGCAAGAGACTTGACAGTTTTTTTCTGACCTGCCCCATCATGGACAAAAGCTATACCCTGCTGTGCCAGCTTTGTAAAAACCGGTTCCATGGACCGAGGGTTTCCTAAAAACTTTCCGCCGAGATAGTTCATCACAGCAAAATACCCTGTTGTGCGTCCCATAAGCCAGTCCAGGCGTTTCATGTTTTCAGGCCCTTTTGAAGAAGACAGGAGTGTATTCGAGTCAGAATTCCCCCCTTTTGTTCCATAAGCTTCCATAGGCAATTGTACAACAGTTTCATGGCCATAGCGGCGTGCTTCATCAATCCAGTCCTGGAGGTTATCAGCATGGGGGGCAAAGCCAAGCGTGATGTCCGGGGGGAGGTTCCGAATAGCCTGCCGTGTGGTTTCAGGATCAAGACCTAACCCCCCAACGATAATGGCCACAAGAGGGTGTCCTGTCTTTTGAAAGGGACGCGCATAGGCTTGCCAGGGTTTACGGCCATCAGGGGCAATCTGAGGCAGAGGACCATAAGATCCTTTGGTATAGAGACCCGGAAGAGGAGCTTTGGGCAAAGGTCCTGTTTTTTTCTGTGCTGGATTGATGTGGATAATTTTGGGGCCGCCCCCTTTGGGAGAACGCGTGATGGCCAGACCCTTGTCCTGCTCCCCTGGAAAAGCTTCATCTGTCGCAATGTTGTTCAGATCATCAAAATAAGGATCGTAACCAGCATACGCTTCTGTACTGTCCACATGGTTTTCTAAAGGGCTTCGGAGAACAGCTGCAGAAACCCCTTTTGTAGATTCAGAGGACAGAGAAACAATAGCACGGGGCCAGGCGGCCCCGGGATCTCCCCGTAACCAGGTGAGAAGGGAGAAAGATAAAAGACATATAAGAAAGAACAGCAAAGCAAAAAGCTTTATAAAAAAGCCTGTACGTTTTGGAGATGTGAGATCAAAAACAGGTGAAGATCCCTGATGCTTTCTCTGTTCAGACCGGGAGCGTTCATATTTTGGAAGTTTGAAAGAAGCGTTTTTATCTTTCATAGCTTATCTCTTGCTACCTATTTCAGAAAAGGGATAAAGACCTCGCACAACAGATGTTTGAGATCTGGTTTCTGTAGAATGAGGTCTGAAAATTTTCGTATTTTTCATGAGGCACCAGTTTTGACATATTTTTATCACCATAGTCTTACTTTCCCTGCAAAATACATATTCTTATAATTTGGGCAGGATCAGATCCGGTACTCAGGACTATTCTTCCGGATTATCCCGCGCGGGCCTGATGTTGAGGTGTTATCATTTTTTTCAGAATATCTACAGCACGTTTGAGCTGATAATCCTTTTCTTTGTCCCAGTCCTGAGGAGGATATTCAGGTTCTGCCTCTTTTTCTTCCTTCTCCTTTGTATCTTCATGTTTGAGAGCATGGGGGAGATTGGCTTCAAGAAAACGCCGGGGCTTGTCCTTTTTTTTCTCTTTCGGTGCCTGTGCAACAACAAAATCAGGAAGAATCCCTGCTGCCTGAATAGAACGGTTAGACGGTGTATAATAGCGGGCTGTTGTTAAACGCAGAGCACCGTTGCGACCACCATCCAGAGGGACAACTGTTTGTACAGAGCCTTTTCCAAAAGATTTTCTTCCTACAACCGTTCCACGACGACGATCCTGAAGGGCCCCCGCAACAATTTCAGCGGCGCTGGCCGTGCCTTCATTCATCAAAACGACAACAGGAACCCCTTTTAATATGTCTCCGGGTTCTGCATTATAGCGTTGCTCATCTTGAGGCTTGCGGCCACGTGTGGAGACAACTTCTCCCCCGTCCAGAAACAGATCAGAGACTGAAACAGCCTGGTCAAGAAGCCCTCCGGGATTGTTACGTACGTCAAGAAGAAGACCAGGAAGGTGGCCCCCAAAATTTTTGGACAGGTCTTTGAGGGCCTGTTTGAGAGCCTCTGTCGTTTTTTCACTAAAGGTTATAAGACGAATATAAGGTACGCCCTGTTCAAGACGATAGGTCAGGGGCTTCCTTGTGATGGTTTTCCGGGTGATTGTGATATCAAAAGGTTCTTTTCCTTCCCGCGCAATGGTCAGCGTTACGGCCTCACCAACCGGGCCCCTCATTTTGCTGACCGCTTCATCAAGTGAAAGCCCAAGAATGGAATTTCCGTTAAGAGCAACAATATAATCCCCCGGTTTAAGACCTGCCTTGGCTGCGGGTGTGTCATCAATGGGGGTCACAATTTTCACAGCGCCATCTTCTGTGGTGACCTCAATACCAAGGCCCGCATATTCACCTCTCGTATGAATTTGCATGTCCTGAAAAGCCCTGGACGAGAGATAGCTTGAGTGCGGATCCAGATCCTGGAGCATGCCGTTAATAGCGGCCTCTATAAGATCTTTGTCTTCAGTTTCAACGACATAATCATGTTGAACACGTGCTAAAATATCAGCAAAAAGCTCAAGCTGGCGAAATGTGTCCTGAGAGGAAGATGTCTCCGTTTTTGGATGGGTGCCTCCAGAAACCACAACAAAAGCGATAAGAAACCCTAAAAAAGGGACAACATATTTCAGGCGCACATTCTATCTCCTCTGAAAACCTGGTCACTTCCTCTGGACAATCTGTTCTAACTCTTAAAGACTTCTAGCGGTGTAACCATGGCAGGGGGTTAACGGGTTGACCGTTTTTACGGATTTCAAAATACAGTTCAGATCCAGACTGATCCTGCTCCCCCATTTCTCCAAGGGGTTCACCTGCAAGTACAGTTTTTCCTGTCCCGGTCACAAGCGTTTTAAGCCCGGAGAGGATCAGATGATAGCCATCTCCGACATTTAAAATCAAGAGGAGACCATAATTACCAAATTCTCCGGCAAATTCAACATGTGCCTGGATGGGTGAGACAACCTGAGCACGTGGTCGTGTTTTAAGCTTTATACCCTCTGTTCGCCCCCCTGAGGCCATAGGGGCACCAAATTTCCCTGTCATGCGCCCTGCTGCGGGAAGTCTCAGACGACCACGCATCTCTGAAAAGCGTCCTGTCAGAGATTGAAAAGAGGGGGGAGAAGAGCGTGTTTTTTTCTTCTGTTTTTTAGGTGCAGAAGGGGAGAGGTTTTTTTTTGCGGGAGGTTTGAGACGTGGGAGGACATCACCGGCCAGAGCTGTGAGACTGTTCACGAGTTCTGAGAGATTTTTAGATTTTTTGGCAAGCTCTGCCGCGCGCTCTGCTTCCTTTTGGCTATTCTTACGCAACTGTGTTTCCAGTGATTTTTTTGTTGCAAGGAATTTTGAAAGTTGAGAACGGCGGGTTTTAACGCCTTCTTCCAGAGCCAAAAGGTTTTCTTTTTTACGTAAAATTTCTCCCCGGAGTTTGAGGAGGTTTCTGAGATTTTGCTTCACATCTTCTGTACGCTCTTTCAAAAGCGGAGAAAGCTCTGCCATAAGGCTTGCTGTTCTTGCTGCTTTTGTGGCCTCTTTAGGGTGTATTGCAAGGGCAGGGGGGTGGCTGGTTTCAAGGCTTTGCAGGGCTGCCAAAAGATCAAGAAGGGCTTTGCGATCACGTTGCCATTTCTGGGACAGGCTCTCTTCTTCCGTGTTCAAAACAGCCAGGCGTGCTTCTATATCAGAAGCTTCATGTTCCAGTTTTTGTCTCTCTGCTGCAGTTTGTGTCATTTGTTTCTGCAGATGACGCACCTCTATCGCGGCTTTTTCGGCTTCAGCCTCCAGTTCTTCCTGACGTTCTTCGGCCTGTTTTTGTGCTTCACGCATTGTATCAAGAGTTTCGGTGTCAAAAGACTCCTGGGCTTTTGAAGGGGTGAGACAAAGCAGGGTGATAAGGAGAATGGTATATAAAGGGAGATGAAAAATTCTCATAACCTTTCCGCCAGCTCTGGTCCTCATAATACTCTGTCAGGCACGATGATAGGGTGTTCCTGCAAGAAGAGAAAGGGCTCTGTAAATTTGTTCTGCCAGCATAAAGCGAACAAAACGATGCGGCCAGGTCTGCTGACCGAAAGCAAGCCTCAGCTGAGATTTCCAGAGAATGTCTTCTGAAAGGCCATCGGCGCCACCAATAAAAAAAATAAGGTGGTCTATGCCCTGATCACGCCAGGACATAAGCTTTTCAGCAAAGACAGATGTGGGGTGATTTTTTCCCCCTTCGTCAAGGGCAAGACAAAAAGCCCGGTCTGGCAGGTTCCGCATCATAGCCGCAGTCTGACTGTTTTTATCAGGGTATTTGCGTGTGTCATATTCTTTTTCTTCAAGGGAGGTAAAATGAAGCCCTGTCCCAAGAAGGCGGGCCCGTGCAAGATAATCATCGACAAGAGAACGCTCAGGACCTGATTTAAAACGCCCAGCCGCACGTATTTCAAGCTTCATGAGATAGCATCAGTAACAGGCGTCTCATCAGGAAAGTCGACGGACCACATTTTTTCAAGATCATAAAAATCACGAACCTCAGGACGAAAAATATGCACCATAATACCGGGTGTATCGATAAGGACCCAGTCACAGGATTGTCGACCTTCCGCATGAAAGCGCCCATACCCTTCTTCTTTGAGACGTCTCAGGAGATAATCCGCTATGGCTCCCACATGAATATGGGATCGGCCTGAGGCCAGAATCATAAGATCCGTGACAGAAGATTTTCCCTTCAGATTGAGGGAGAGAACATTTTCTGCCTTATTTTCTTCAAGGACAGAAAGAATAAGAGTTTTTTGTTGTTCGAAGTGTGACACTCTGTCCCCACTCTTAGAGCGGTGTTGTGTAGATGCGACCTTATCGTCAACAGAACTAAGACTGCTTGTCAAAAGATAATAACCCCTTTTAAAAGATTGTGAACTTTCACTTTAGCACACTCTTTCCGGTATCTTCAACTGCAGGCCCGTGACAGCTGTGAAGGTTCCCCCTGTTACGAGGTCAGAGACAGGCGTATTTTTTATAAAATGGGGACATACGCGCAGGAGATATATTGCAGGAAAAGTTCTGTGGTATACAGTCCTGCAGATTCCTTAAAATTCTTTGTCGCTTAAAGCTTGACAGGCTAAAAAGCTTTATTATGATACGCCCTCTTTTCTTCTCTGGGATTTGGGGGAGAGTTTATCAGGAAAGGTTGTGTCTTATGGCGAAAGCGGCAAGCATAAAAATCCGTCTGAACTCAACAGCGGATACGGGCTATTTTTATGTGACGAAAAAAAATGCACGTACCATGACAGAAAAGCTCACTTTGCGGAAATATGACCCTGTTGTCCGTAAGCATGTTCTGTTTAAAGAAGGCAAAATAAAATAAAGCCCGGAGACTTCCATAGTGTTCACTCCGGGGCCCTGTTTGTAAAGAGAGCCGGGGAGTTTTCAATCTTTTTTGATACTTAAGCTGTCTTTGATAAGTCTTTTAAAGACTGGCTTTTAAGAGAGCATGCATAAAAACAGACGTCATACAGCAAAAAAAAGCTTCGCTTTTTTTTTAAAAGCTGATAAAGGACCTTTCTATCTTAACGCGGGGTGGAGCAGCCCGGTAGCTCGTCAGGCTCATAACCTGAAGGTCGTAGGTTCAAATCCTACCCCCGCAACCAACTTTTCTTTTATATTTCAAATGTTTTTACCGGAACCCGCAGCCACGGGTTAACCCCAAAACCATGCCATGGAAGCACTGTGGAAGCAAGGGGAAGCGAAATTGTTAGAAACGAATCGCATACGATTCAAAATAAAGTTTTTTGCTGTGTTGCTTTTTTTATTATTTCATCTTCATGCACGTATTCGAGTATATGCTTGAGATTTGCTCTGTTGGTGCTACGGCTTTTTGCTAATTTGAGAGCTCCCATATCTAAAAGAATTTTATTACCTTTTGCACCGTTGGACATATTCTGATATTCAGCAACAAATAGAGGAAGATCACTTTTTAATGTTTCAGTTCCTGCGTTAAGAGTTCCACCTTTTTCTCCAGCTTCAATCACGATCATTACTCTGCTAAGCGCTATAATCAATTGATTACGGATCATGGCCCTGTAAGGCTTCCAAATGTTGTCAGGTTCAAATTGACTTACAACGAGCACGTTATGCCAGTTCCAAACCTCTCGTAGTGTTTTCTTAATCCGAAAATGGTTTATACCTTCAGGTAGTACAAAGATTGTTTTGCCGCCTGCTTTTAAGCTGTTATAGTGTGTTTCAAAGTCAACACCTGCAGCATTGCCGGATACAACAACAATATTTTCGTGGGCAGCTTGCTCTGAGCAATCCCTTGCAGTTTCTAATCCTTTATCGCTGGATTTTCTTGAACCGCAGAACCCTATACTTGGTAAATTTAATAATTCTGTATTGCCTATAAGATAAAGAAAGTCAGGAGCCTTGTTCCCCATAATTAGTTTTATTCTTTCTGGGTATGCGGCATCATGTATGCCTAACTTTACAGGCTTTTCTTCATTCTCTGGTTTATTATATATAGCTCCCATATCCTAGTTACCTCGATCTCGAAGCGTTTTGGTCATAGACAGCCCATAAACTTGATACGCTCCATACTTCTGTAAAATCATCGCAACATACTGCAATGATATACCAGACTGGTAGTTATCATCTAATAATAATACTTTTGCCCCTCTAAGATCCGCTCCTTTATAACTTAATTCGGCGTTTTCCCAAATGCCCCATTTTTTATCAAAAAAGTCAGGATCATCGTTTTGAATATCTTTTGCGGATGTTTTATGTCCCCCAAAAACGAACCCAGACGTAATATCCGGCAGAGATAATTTCTCTGAAATCCAAGTGACAAGTGTTGACGGCAGGTCGTAGGACTTATTGGGGTTTGGTGGAACCGCAGCCACATATGCACATTCTTTGTAAATAGCATGTTTATCTATAAATTCCAACGTGATTTCGATGAGTCGTGAAATAGCATCCTCATTCGACACACGCTTGGATTGACAAATCAGATGGCCGACCTCTGTATAATCTGGTGTATCATTGCTGGGTTTATTAAAGCCAAGTGCTGCTGAGACCGACAAGCAATCACGTAGATAAACATATCTCATTCTCTCTGAGCACCAGTTTTTTATTTTGTTGAATTCTTCTTCTGTTTTAATAAATCGCCAAACGTGTCCGGTCTTGTTTGGATGTTTATTAGGAAATAGATCCCACGGGAAAATGCATAATCTAAAAGGAAGGTTGATTGTGCCGTAATAGTTGGGATTTTTTTGCTTAGGTAGCTGGTCTCGGTAGACGTTAAAACAGATCCGACAGCTACTTTGGTTGCACGCTTTTAACACAGCGTCTTTATCAATATCTTTCATTTTATATATTTCACGAAAGCCTATAACTACCATTCGCGCCTCTCAGAAGCCGTGGTTTCCCTACCGATTTGCCTCTGGTAGTATATCCAAAGCCTGGCGGCCTCAACAATTTGAGCCGTGGTTTCCCTACCGATTTACCTGTGGTAGTATAGGGACTGTGTAGATGCCACGGTTGCTTTGGCCGTGGTTTCCCTACCGATTTACCTGTGGTAGTATGTGGTTCTGAAATAGCGTCTCTGTTTCACGGCCGTGGTTTCCCTACCGATTTACCTGTGGTAGTATACACAGCAGTTTTTATGCGTCCTCCTCGCAGCCGTGGTTTCCCTACCGATTTACCTGTGGTAGTATTAAATATGGGTGCACGCTTTTGATTTTTTGCCGTGGTTTCCCTACCGATTTACCTGTGGTAGTATGGCTCTTCGGTAACCAATTGGAACTGTTGTGATTTTCGTGGATTGAACGCCGCCGAAATCACAGCAGAACCATCTGGGAGGTGCTGGCCGACTCAGTTTTTGGTGCAGTTCCAAGCATCAGTTCCATCCTTCCATATTGTTTGTCCGTTACCTGGAGTGTCCTCACACTGCCTTCATTAGGCAGACTCGAACGTATCCTGCGGATATGTTTGTCCACAGCATCTTGCCCTCTGCAGACGCGCGCGTAAACAGAAAGTTGCAGCATGATATAGCCGTCTTTCTTGAGAAATTCTCGAAAGCGACTGGCGCAACGGCGCTGGGGTTTGGTTTTTGTCGGCAGGTCGAAGAAGACCATCAGCCACATGAAACGAACCTCCCCTGCTTCCACGATCACCCCCGCCGCGCCAGGGGCAGAGCAGGTGTGTTGAGCAGGACCGCATCGCGGCCTTCGATAGCGCGCACAAGGCTTGCCGTGACTGCTTCGCTGGCAGCCAATATGGTGAGCCGCTCTTCCCCGATCGATACCGTTTCGCTGAGGATACCCGCCATAGTACGGCGATCTTCCACGGTCAGCTCTTCGCCTTCTGATCCTTCTGCAGAGTTTTGTGCCAGGTGATCCACCGAAGGCCGGAATGGCTCAATCAGGTCATCAACCAGATTGAAGGGATTGGTGCGGGACTTGTGATGGATGCCGAATGCGGGAAGCAGTCCCGAGGCAGCGCAAGCCCGTGCGAGGGCGGCGCGAACAACGGCGTAGCCATAATTGAGGAGGCCGTTTTCGCGGGTCTCATGATGGCGGCGAAAATTCTCAAACAGCCGGGGCCAATAGGCGCGGGCCGCTTGCGCCTCAATATTTCTGGGATCGCCTGAGCTAACGCGGGAAGCCATGGCTGACAGCGCTTCTGCATAGTCGTCTCCTGTCTTTCGCAGGACTGCCGCCTGGTTTTCGATCTTCGCCTTGACAATTTTCTGCCACAGTCGTTTCTGCAAGGGTGCGGTCATGGCTATCTGGGCGTGGGCGATGGCAGATTGGGCATGATGCTGATGGAAAGAGAGCAGCACGCCCGCCGGATGATGCTTTGCATCCGGCACGATCATGGCAACGCCGTTCGTAGCCAATGCGCTGAGCAGCGCACCCGATATCGAGACTTGTGGCGTGTCAAGTATCACCCAGGCAACGTCCTCGACCGGAAAGGTCAGTTCTTCTTCCTCACCTTCCGGTGTAACGACAATCTGCCGCCTGCGATGCGTCAGCCGGGCGGGGTTGGAGATGTGCAGACCTCGCCATGCCATGTGCGAACCTCCGATTTTACTTCGGATCGATGACCGAAGCGGTTCACGCTGTATTTTTTAATGGTTAACAGAGTCTTTGCACCAATGCCGTTCAAAGAGTTCCCATCTTTATCCTTAAGGAGTCGGGAACTTCTATCACTGAAAAGTGTAATTGCACCGGTGCTTCTGTTCAATCCCTTAAAATAACCCGAAAGAATGATGATGCCGCCTGTCTTCACAACTTCTACCTTGCTTCGCCGATATAGGCTGAACATGAATGTAAAAGTTTCATCGATTTCCGGCCAATCCTCCTCGTCCTTTTTAGCAGTCACCGGGCGTGACGGAGGAGCCGGCCATTTCTTCTTGTTCATAACCTGATGCGGATAGATCGGCACGAGATAAAATTTATCCCTGCCTTTCTTGTCGGGTTTCCTGAAGACATCGACCCGAACCATGTCTCCGCGATCGGCATCGCCACCGCGAACGCTTACTGATCGCTTGCCCGTGGTGCTCAGGCGAACTTTCCGAATTTCGTCACCGGCCGGTGAGCGAGGCAATGAATCCTTCGGCCGTCCATTCTCTATCCACTGCCGGATTGCTTCAATCAGGGCCCCATTCCGTTCCGGGTCCTTGACCCGTTCCAGGTCCTTTTCTTTGAGATCGCCAATGGCCTTGCGCTCATAGACCACGAAAGCGTCTTCGCGTTTCTTGATTTGACGGATGGTCGCCGCATGCCCTTCACCGCGTGCGCGGCGGCGTTCCGGATAGGCCACGAAAATTGTGTCATAAGCCTCTTTGACCTGCCTTCGAAAGCTATGAAAGTCGCCCCATGGCGGATCTACACAGCGCAGGGGGCGGCGCAGACCCTGCTGCTCCCATTTCTGATAGGATTTGGTCAGCCGCTGGATCTCCCATTCATTCACGGCAGCAACAACCAGCGCATCGAGTGCGTGATGGCGCGCGTCATCCACTCGTTTGCCATCAATCTTTTTCAGCGACTCCACGCCCCAGGCATGGCGAAGAGCGGAAGTTAGCGCACCGGGGCGGGTCCTGACCGGACGCCGGCCACCTTTATCGCCACGCTGCCCTTCCGGGTAAAACAGTTTGGTAGCTTCGGCGAGAAGGCGGGCAGCATAGCGCGTATCATTGAGATTGCGGCTGCGAAAACGTTCTTCCGCTTCCTCGGCGTTTTTTAATGTGTAGTTACGTTTCTTGAATCCACGATATTTCTCGTTCGTCCTGATCCTCTCGACAAAGGTCTTCCATTCTTCCTCACCCCTGGTTTGCATAATCCATTCAAACGGCGTGTTCCGGCGCTTTTTTTGGTTCGACGCAGCAGTGCACAGGACCTTGTTGTTGAAACTGTCATCACCAAAGCGTGACCAGGGCAAAATATGATCAACCTGAAAACTATTGTCGGTCGCATCGATCGCAGCGGGTGGAATTTCCTTGTCGGTATAGGGACAGCGCCCTTTCTGCTCTTTCCACAGGCGGTAGCGCAGCAAGGTATCTCCGCGGACATCACCGGGATCAATGCCAAGTTGTTCGGCAGCTTCTTTTCGTTCTCTTTCGCGTTGTGCCGTTGTATCTTTGAGGCGCTTCCCGATCCGGTTCCTTTCCTCAAGACTGTTCCCGACATCGCGCGTCATTTCTATGTGTATTGCGTTTGGCAGGCCCCAGCGATTACGCATCGCCCAAAGTTGTTTCAAACTCTCAGTCAGGGACTTGCGTGCTACGGGACTGGCGATTTCCGCGCCCATATCCTTCACCAACCTGTTGAACGACTTCTTGTCTGTCACCTGTTCCCGCTTTGACCAGTGCGAGGCGGCGTGATCCCAACCCAGCATCTCGCAGGCCTGATCATAGCGCAATCCCTGTTCGAGATAGGGAATAAGCGCACGGGCGGCTTTTGTGGAAATATGCTCCGCACCCCTGAAACGCTTGAATTTTTCGTCTTCCAAAGCCCTGAGAAGATTATTGACAGCCGGTTGTGGGAGCCTGAGTTTCTTCAATTCCTCACCGATCGTCTTTACTGTTTCGAAAAAGCTCAGCACATGGGCGATTTTATCAAGCTGTTCAGGCTGCTCCTGCAATTCGGCCCACAACTCCTCACCCAGCGCATTGCGGAGTTTTCTCGTGCCGTGCATGGCCTCACCTGTGCAGGCAGCAATATCGTGATCATACTCTTCGGGCTTGATTGTGGTAAAGTGCTGATCATCAGAGAGGCCGATACGTTTACGGATGTTCTTTACCGAAAGCCTGGCAACCGTGCCCAGATCGCCGGTGGCACGTTGGAGTTCTTCAGGCGTGAGCGCCCGTTCACCGTCACCACTCGTAATACGCAGGTTGGTGAGGCGGGTCAACAAGCGAAACTTCTCAAAGGATGGCGCATGTTTCGCGGCCCGTTTTTCGTCCGGTTCAAACTTGCACATGCCTACCAGCTGTTCACTGTCCTGGAGCGGGCGTTGGTGGAAAGCAATTTCAATAAACGCATCTTCCAAATTCTTGCTTGCTAATTTATTTCCCTGCCGTCGCTGCGCTTCGAACAGCTTTTGAACTTCTTGAAGCAGATCATCACGGCTTTGTGTCCGATTAAAGGTTCCATCACGATTACGCTTGCGTGCCTGAAAGTCCGGGTCCCTGGCGAATAGCTCACCGACTGTGCGATAGTTTTCGAGCCTGTCTTTGGTTTTTTCAAGGGCCTTGAGCATTTTCTGATCATCGCCAGTGACGTTTGCCTGTTTCCGCCTGGCTGTTGATTTGAACCCCCGACGTTTGGCAATATGCCCCAGTGCTACGGCAAGTTCGGCTGGTTCCAGAGGTTTGTCGAGACCCCTGGCGCGCATTTCCCAGGGATCAATACCAACCCGCTTCAACGCATCGCGGCTGCCAGACGGCAGCAAGCCTTTTTCGTGGAACAGCTTCCGTATGTCACGCATCCGTTGTGCCCGGCGGCGCAGGACCCGGCGGAGAAGCCGGTTGCCCCGTCTGATATAGTTTGTGGGTGTGCGTTCCTTGTCAGTTTCCGGCACATCGAACATCCAGCTGCCCATCGCAACGATGTCTCCGGTCTGATCGCTCTGCATTGGGTGGCGCAAAACGGCCCACCCGCATGAAGCGATGCCGAGGTCTATTCCGAAAACAAGGCTATCACAGTTTGGGTTATTCATGATATAAATCTATTATTATAGAAATTGACTTGATTATTATTAATTACTAATATCATCTTGACTATAGCATGTAAATGGTTAATAATATACTTGGTAAATCGAATCGGTAGGGAAACCACGGTAACAGAGCTTCACTGTGAAGGATCATCCCCTCTGGGAAATTCCTGAGTTGAAGCACTTACGGTGATCCTTACATCAAAGAAAACCGTGATGTGATTTATAAAATCGGTGTCACAGGTGGTGATGTAAAAAGTGCTTTGGTGATGCCAGGAGCGACGCAACATTCCTGATGGCAGATGTAGAGGCCGTTGCCACCTACAAGCTCTCCAGCATTAGCCGTGTGAGGCTATTATGTTTGGAAGCGCTTTCCATATTCCGACACGAGTTCAGATTGATATCCCATCTCCACCGCCATGGAGTCAGGCTACCGCCCTTATCATGAATGGAAAAAAGATAGCTCAGGCTTTCCTCTTGATGAGGTAATGGAGAATTGGGGAGTGGCGCAGCTTGATTGACTCTTATATTACAGGGTTATGATATAGGTTATAACTTTATGGAGAGGATGATGGTTGGTTTGAAAATACGCCATATAGGTAATTCATTAGGTGTGGTTATTCCCAAACAAATATTAGCTCAATTTAATATTACTGACGGAGATTATCTTTTTCTAAGCGCGGCACCAGACGGTTCTATGCGTATTACGCCCTATGACCCTGATTTTGAAAAGCAAATGAAAGTTGCGCAGGAAGGGATGAGTTCTTACCGCAATACCTTGCGTGAACTGGCCAAATGAAGGAACCTGTATGGGTCTTGCCTTCTGTCGTTGTTGCCATCCATGACATGCAATTAGCTGAGCATGGTGGGTTAACTGGTCTGAGAGATGAGGGGTTATTGTAGCTTTTATATTTTTCTTGACTGCTATCATTTATATCTTTATGCTATCAACAGAAGCAAAGTGGAGGGCTTAATTGTGGCCAATTTAACGGTACGTAATCTGCCAGATGAGGTCCATCGTGCCTTACGCATCCAAGCCGCTCAGCATGGACGAAGCACAGAAGCGGAAATTCGTGCCATTCTGGCACATGCGGTGAAACCAGAAAAACGTATGCGTATGGGGGACGCACTCGCAGCTCTTAGCCGTAGAATAAAATTAACAGATGAAGATTCCCTTGTCTTTGACCAGGTGGAAGACAAAACACCAGCTAAACCTATGAGGTTTGAATGATTGTTCTGGATACCAATGTTATTTCAGAGGCGATGAAACCAGAACCAGATCCAAGTGTCCAAAACTGGCTTAACAGTCAGGCTGCTGAAACATTGTATCTTTCTGGTGTGACACTTGCTGAGCTTTTGTTTGGTCTTGCCGTATTAGCATCTGGCAAGCGCAAGAGGATGCTGAACCATGCTCTTGATGGCCTGATGGAGCTTTTCGGAAACAGAATTTTGCCCTTTGATGCTCAAGCGGCTTGCACCTATGCTGAACTGGCTGTCAAAGCAAGAATTGCTGGCCGTGGCTTTCCAGCTCCTGATGGGTATATTGCTGCTATTGCAGCATCACGTGGCTATATTGTGGCCTCCCGTGATATATCTCCTTTTGAGGCTGCTGATATAGCTGTGATTAATCCCTGGAAGGTGTGATCTGTGCCCAAAATCTATCTAAGGAAAATCTGTGTAAGCAGCAAACGACATGAGCTGTATAATTCACAGGATGAAATCGACAAAAAGCGTGATACACTCATCAAACAGATTGAAAAACAAATGCAGGATACGAGCTTCGAGATTGAAGAGCTGTTCCGTGTGCAATGGAAGCTGGTGGGATGAAAATAACAGGCCCTACGATTGAAGTATTGGCAGACATCATCACAGGTGGGAGCAATAGTCAAAATCCAGGCTATCGCAGCGGGCCGAAGCTGGTGAATTTCTTTTATAGCTTCGGCTCCACCGATACTTATTCCTCTGGTTTTCCATCCCGTAAGGATTACACCATTGAGAAGTTAAAAGAATATAATGACACAGATGCGATGGTAGACATCATCAAGGAAGCACTTAATCCTGTTCATTTTACTAAGGATGCTCCCAATAATGAAGCTTTCAAAAAATTGAACAAATATCTTCAAAAAGATGGGTATACGCTCACTCAAGAAAGAAATGAGTGCCCTGTAGGTGGTTTTCCAGTTTCTGATGTACAGCCTATTGGTGACAAAACCGTGGAAACTCTTAGCACTACCAAGCTGAATCACCCGTTCATTAATGACCAGATCACGAAAGCCAAAGAGAAACTGGCCAAAGGAGATTATGACGGAGCCATTACCAATGCCCGATCATTAGTTGAGGCAATTCAGGTAGAGATAATCCGAAAAAGTGGTGAAGAAGATCCGAAATATGATGGAGATATGAAGAAACTGTACAGGAAAACCAAACAGGTACTGAATCTTGATCCTTCACAGAAAGACCTGTCAAACACACTAAAGCAGATACGGACTGGCCTGAACAGCATCGTATCGGGCATAAGTGGTTTAAGTAACAAAATGGGTGACCGCCATTCCAGAACACACAAACCATCACACCATCACGCAAAATTGGCGGTGAACACAGCATTTACATTCTGCGAATTTTTAGTCGATAGCTATGAACACCAGAAAATTAAGAAATGCAAAAGGAGCGGCGTGTTGCATGAGTAAAAAACAGAAATTAGAGCTGACCTGGATCGGCAAAGAGAAAACGCCGAAGCTGGAGCCGCGCATTTTGCCGGAAGATCCGGAGAAGTCTTACCATGCCGCCGAGCGCTGCAATTGCCGGGTTGTCATCCCTCTGGATTCCCGGTGCAGATACGCGCACCATATCCGTCTCTCGCACACCGTTCTTATCGAACATTTGAAAGAAGATCGGCTGACTACCACCTCTAAATTCCAAAGCCCATGAAATCACAAAGCCACCACCTTTTAGAGCTGTGACATATGGATCAAATATATCTTTGTCTGACAGGCCTGCTTCCCCGTAGGCTCTGACTACCGTTCCATCCGGTTGGGTGACGCGGAATTTAAGCGTGCCTGAGCGATCCTCTCCGTTGCGGTCAAGTACATAAACAGTGCTGCCATTCTCCAAAGTGGCTGAATCAACCTCTGCGTCACGGTTTCCTGAGAATGTATCGAGATGCTTTGTTTCGACAGATTTAGACCCAGGAGATTTGTTGATTTCAAATAGCTTTGGAAATGCTCCCGAAAGTAGGAACTGCATCGAGTATTCGTTCTCGCCTGTGGCCGTAAGCGTTGGTGATCCGAACAAATCCGATGCGCCGTCACCATGTCGTTCTGTTATATCCAGATCGGATACCCGCTTTACGCCACCGCCCACTTTGGTCTCAAAACCACGGACAACTATGTTGTCTAGAAGAGGAGACCCTTCGCCAGCGCCAACAGCAAAGCCTACGACAAACTTGTTGTTTGATAAGGCTGTGATATCGAACTCGCCGTCAGGTATCCGGAAACCCTGTGTGAATTTGGTGATGTTGCCGACCAGTTCACCATCAGCGTTAAATCGCTGACCAAAGACTTCAAAAAGACCATTGCCCACAGGCACACTAAATGCTGCCATGAAAGTACCATCGGACAGCTCAACAACCCTCGCATGCTTACTGTTTCTTCCTGCGTTGGTATCAAATGCCTCAACAATAACCTGTGGAGTTCCACTCATATTATTATCATCTCCTAATTCTGACTCTTTAAGCGGCAAAGCGTTGTGCTTTTACGGCTGTGTTGAGGGTGTTACGTTTGGGCAACCTGATTTATTGTCAGAAAAATCAAAAAGACTTTCTGGGGCGCAGGTTGGATGCTACCTTATTGTAATTATTGATATATTATTTGCTTTATCAACATAGGAACCTGACGGTGCAGGCACCTATGTGGAGCATCTCCCGCAGTCCGGTTTTTAGGAGGTACTGCGTTCCATCCGGACCAAAATGCGAAGATCGATTTGTGGTCCGACTAGATCAGGGTAACCTGATGCCCCAAAAAGATGTCGGTCTAAGCTACCTGTTAGCATCACTGACAGGTGGGAATGATCCCCTGCCTCAAACCCGGCCTGACGAAACAACTGCGCATCCATGGTGACCTGCTTAGTGATGCCACGCACAGTCAGGTCACCCGTGACTTTAGCGCCATGGATGGTTCCGGTAATTTTGGTGGACTTAAATCGAATTTCGGGATGGCGACGCGTGTCCAAAACGTCATCGCCACGCATAGCCTGAGTTGCTACGAAAATACCGGCCTTCGCCTTCGCCGGATCGAGCGTTACATCGATTGCACTCGCAGAGATGTTCGCCAAATCGATTTCAAGGTCAGCGTCCTTGACTGGCATTTGGCCGTTTGAGGGTTGGCCGCCGAGCGTGTAGCTGAAGCCGACTGAGCTGTTACCGTGATCGAAGCTGTAGGTCTGTGGCGCTGCCATCAATGAGCTGGCGCAAACCGTACAGAAAACAGCGGCTACATTTCTCAATTTCATAGGATCAACTCCTTTTGGGGGTGTGGAAAATAGTGCGAGCAACTGAGGCCGCGCCGGCCATGTGATGTCTTTTAGAAACAGCTGGGCTTTGGAAATTATTCGTCGGCCACTGCAGCAATTCTCAATGATGAAAAGCCACGATTTGCTCAGCTGGAATCCACTGGCTTTGACTGGTGGGAGTGTTTGACGGCAGAACCACTTGAGCCTTGTCACTGCCGTCAAAGATTTTGTCTGCGTTAGTTGAGCGGAGTGGTTAGCGAACCCAGCCTTCAGTTGCCATCAGTGCTTGAGCTTCCTCAGAAACAAGGAACTCCAGGAACGCGGTTGCCTCTTCATCCGCTTTCGGTGAAAGCACTACGTTCACATCACGATACACAACGCGGTCGTCAGCCAAGTTGACCTGTTCCAAATCAGCTTTGGTCGCTGGCCAATTCGGCCACGTTATCCAGGCATCGGCGTCTTTTGCACCAAACTGGCGATAGCTAGCACCGGAACCCAGAGCGAAGGCGACGATGTTCTTGCGGAACTCTGAGATGTCATCGAGATTTCCCAGACGCCCTGCAACATCTTCCCAAACGCCAGTACCAGATGTGTTGTAAACGCCAGCGCCCTCTGTCACGACGATTTTCATATCTTCGCGCAACAGGTCATCAAAGCCCTGAATGTTCTTGGGGTTCCCTGACTTAACAGCAATGACGGCCGGGCGCACATAGATTGGCTCGACCTCATCGGAAGAAAACGCTTCATAAGTAAGGAGGAAGGCTGTCATGGACTGCTGGGAGGTTCCCCAGAGAATATCTGCGTCGGCCTGCGCATTCTTTGTCCATTTCGACTCTGGCCCGGCAACAACCTCAACGGTAACGCCTGTCTTTTCCTGCCATACGTCGGCGACCTTTTTGAAAGCAGTATGCGGGCCACCAGCTCCGTAAAGCTTTACAACCCCATCGGCAGGGGAATGCGAAATGGTGTTATCGTAGAATGCGGTAGTCCCGCGCCGATCTTCGGTTGTGTCTGCTACTGCAGCTGATGAACAGGCCAGCATTGCGGCCATAAAGAGAGTCAGTCTCATGTGATTTCCTTTCGGGTTTCGTTGTCGATGGTTTGAGGGGCGATCTCGGGGGCACAAAGAGTATAAGAGTCAAGGGTCATGTTTTCTTCCACTTTTAAGGTGATTTTATACTAAAATAATATAAAGGTCTATATGTTTTGTGGGGCTGTGAGTTTGCTTTTATAAATTATAATATGCAAAAAATAGGATTTTTGTTAGTTTTAATATGCTTTAAAGGTAATGTGTGATGAAATCTTTTCGTGTAGAATGCGCGTTGAAAAAAATAGGCCAGGACATAAAAGCGGCACGACGGCGCAGAAGGCTCACCATGCAAAATATGGCAGAGCGGATCGGCATCACACGCGTGACCCTGGCAAAACTGGAAGATGGAAGTCCTACTGTGAGTATGGGCAGCTATGCTATGGCTTTTTATGTTCTGGGAAAACTGGCGGCCCTGGAAGATGTTCTTGACCGCCGTCATGATAGCTTAGGGCTTGATTTGATGGAGCAAAAACTGCCCAAAAGAGGCCGCTCATAAGAAGGAAGAGCAGGGGCTGAAAAACATGGCCAGACAAGGGAAGATAAGGGGTTGGGGCGCTGATATATCTTGCTCAAAAGGACGAAATGAACTATAATTGTCTAAAAATTAAAGAGGAAAAAGGATATGGCCATAACAGTTCAGGAAAAGCTCAGTACAGCCGACTATATTCGCTCTCTTGTGAGAAAACATATCCCCCACTATGAGTGTACCCTGATTGATGATTTAGCAGATGATTTTGCACGTCTTTCAGATGCAGATGTTAAGCTTGATGATATAGAAGAAAAGCTGGCTGTTCTTGGCAGAGAAGGTATCCTTACAGGTCAGGAAATTAATCATCTGTTTGTTATGTACAGAAAAGAGCTAAAAAATGGTATTTGATCCTTTTGGTGATTTTCAAACAAAAGGGTATTTAAGAAATGTTGAAAAATTATCCGACAAGGATGAGATCAAGCATCTTGAGCATATACATTTCAAAAAAAATGTTTCCTTTGCTCTCAGACAATTAGAGAAGGCAAGTTATATCACTTATCAGGACGTTCTTAAGGTCCATAAAACCCTGTTTCAGGATTTTTATCCCTGGGGCTATTGACCTTTTTAGTCATGGCCGAACTTCTTTGGTGTTTAAGTTCAGTTATGATTAGGCTCTGAGGGGTGTTGATAGCACCTTTCAGGGCCGCTAAAGATCTCCCTTACACTTCTTAAAAATTTATGTCAATAGTAAAGTTTTTAGGGCCTGGCCTTCAAAAACCCTGAAAGACCATATCTAACGCATTTGTGATTTCAAAAGAACGATCAGAGAGGTTACCGGCGGGGGTCCTGAGAAGAGAAAGAGGGACTGAAGCAAGAAACTGCGTGACCAGAATATGAGGTTCCTCCCCGATCTCAAAAACAGGATTGAGGCGTTGAGCTGGTTGGGGGGCCATGTCAGACGGTAGAAGAGGGACAACAATTCTTGTGCTGAGACCTTCCAGAAGGTCCGTCTGAACATCCAGAACATACCCCACGCCGTCAGGGCTCTCATAGATATCATAGCGGGCCATCAAAACTTCCTGTATTTTTCAAGAGGAAGGCCATGCCTTTCTACCCAAGTATTGGAACTGTTTAAAGCTTCTGTATTTTCCTTTTTCCAGAGTTCAGATTTAGCATGAGATACAGCTTCCCTTAAGCCAGCTTCTGCTGCCCTGGAAAAATTAATACCAAGAGATCTCGCCTCTTTTAAAAGAGTCTGATCAAGGGAAAGGTTTGTAGGTTTTTTTAGGCGTGGTTGTAAACGCATTGAGTATCCTTCCAAAAATATGTAATACGTATAAACTATGCGCATATGTTTGTAAATATGACACGGCCAGGGTGGTAGATGGACGGGTCCAATAGGTGGTAGATGGACAGGTCTTTTTCAGTCAAGGTGGTAGATGGACGGGTCCTTTTCCATGAAAAACACCTTCAAAACTCCTTATAAAATAAGGATTTTCGCGATTTTCAATTTTTCCTATTCTTTTCTTTCTTTAATCTTTAAGAGTATATATCTTACATATAGTGCTTAACTTCCGCGCGCCTCAGGGCTGTGGATAACTTTACAAAAAAGTGGAATTTTCCCTTATTTTACAAGTGATTTAAGTTGTAAATAACCTGTTGATAACTTCAACGATGAACTCAAATTTCCTTTATTTGCAAAGAATACAGAGAAAAACCTTTACCACAGAGGATGAAACAAAGGCCCGTGCAATAGTACCTACCCTACGCTCGTTTCTCTCGCTTCGCCCTGCCTTGCAGGCAGCCTAATAAGGAATCCTCGCTTATCGCTCGGATAACTTCTTAAAAAATATCCGCCAAAAAAGAAAATGGTGGGACTTGTCTCTCAATACCTCTAAAATCTCTTTCAGAGATACGTGGAGTGGCGTTGAAGGTTTCTTTGGTGGAGGGAAGGTTGGCAAAAAGTTCAGGCACGTCTCATAGAGCGTTTAAGGGCCTTTTTTCAGGTGGAGGCAGTGACATACTCTCCGCCATGAACGGCAGGGTTTTACGGCGCAATGGATAAAATAAGATAAAAGTCTATATGTTTTTCAGGTTGATATGTTCAGTTTTGTAAACTATAATATGCAAAAAGCTTTTTTTTGCTAGTTCAGGTATGTTTCAAGGGCAATATGTGATGAAATCTTTTCGTGTAGAACGCGCGTTGAAAAAAATAGGTCATGACATAAAAGCTGCACGAAGACGCAGAAGACTCACCATGCAAAATATGGCAGAGAGGCTTGGCATCACACGGATGACCCTTGCAAAACTGGAGGCTGGAAGTCCTGCTGTTAGTATGGGTAGTTATGCTATGGCTTTTTATGTTCTGGGAAAACTGGAGGCCCTGGAAGATGTTCTTGACCGCCGTCATGATAGCTTAGGGCTTGATTTGCTGGAGCAAAAACTGTCTAAAAGAGGGCGCTCATGAAAAAATTCCATGTCTCCCTCTCTGAGCAGGAAACACACCCCGTAGGTATTTTATCTGTTTTCTCAATTTCTTTGCGCCTAAGAACTTAACAGAGGCGTTTTCAGTTTGGAAATATCGTGGGCCTATATAAAGGTCTGCTTTTGTTGGGGCATCACCATTGTCTAAAATAAGGACGTGAACATAACCATCCTCGAGCTTCAAACGTCTGTATGTTTCATATTCTCTAAAGGGTGGAATTTGCTCTCTTTCCGCCCAGGTCGGAATCACATATTTTTCATATTTTTTAAAGGGTGGAATGTGCGCTCTTTCCCCCATGTCGGAATCACAACGGCACGACCATCAGATAAAACACTGACCATTGCACCACCCTCGCAGGAGGTTCCTTCAGGACTAAGACCATACAGAGGGTTAGCTGTGTACTGAACTGTCTTACAAGCACGAGTGCGCTTCAGCGTGACGGGCTCTCCGTCAATCTCCAAATCAACCTGGGTGTGGTAAGAATTCCGCTCTGGAAACATGTGACTCCAGATCATTTGTGGGTATCCGAACAACAAAAGAATGAGTATTATAAGCCCTATTATAAGCCCAAAGAAAACTATCCCTAAAAAAACAAAAATTTTGAATATTTTTTTTATTCCGTCCATCATTGTGCCCTTCTTCAGCCTGCTCCTCTGGCTATTCTTTTACCATTTATAGTCTTTATCTCCAACCTTCACAGGATCCCTTGTAGGATGCTCTGTTTTTTAAGAACAGTCATGGCCATGGTGCCTCTCATAAGGATTTTTGAGTGAGGTTTCTTTTGCAAAAGCAGTTAAGTCCTGTGCGTCCTGATGTTCAAAGCTGGGCTCCATTCTTTTGATATCTGTTTGCGCAAGGTTATTTTTTCTGGCTATGGTTTTCCACTGTTTAAGAGCATGCCCTAACCGGACAAGGGGTTCGTGAAGGTCCCTTTCCATTAGATTGAAATAAGGAGCGACCTCCTGACAGGTCTTAAGAAAAGGACTGTGGCTATAACCATCAAAAGAGAGGCTATGTGTTCTTTTCTCTAAAGACAGTCTGGTGGGATTGAGATCATAGGCAGGAGATAAAGCCCACCCCCTGCCCTGTCTTAAAAAACCATGATTACGTAAATGGTCATCAGTATTTCCTGTCATAGCATTGAAGGTCATACGTTTCCACAATTCCAGCTTGTCCTGACTTGGATTAGAACCATAACGGCTAAGAGCATCGGCAAGTTCCAGATAGCTTGCCTCCTGCATTTCTCTTCGTTCCAGCATGGTCATAGCAGACATAAAGGGAAGACGGGTCGTCCCCTGGCGGTCAAAGCGTTTCAACAAAAGGACGGGATTTTGCGTTTTACTATGAAGAACTTTATGTTCCGCAACAGAAAGTCCTGCCTCTTGAGCCAGGTCAAGCATGGTCGCTTCCCAAAGGGGAGTTTTCTCTAAGTCTGTTTTAGCCTGGAATTTAGCAAGCCATAAGTTTCCTGTTTCATCCTGAACAATGGATTTGGGACGGGCCCCTCCCAGGGAAGATCCCGGATGTAAAAGGAGGTCTACATCCCTTTCTGTCTCTACGCCCTCTTCCATATGGCGAATAGCTGTTTCAAGTTCTCTTAAATGGGTAAGATTTGGAATATTCGTATGTTCTGCCAGATAAGTATTGGGGTTTATCTCTTCACTGAGCCTTAAAGCCCCCATACGCATATAATCACTGACACCAATCATATAATCACTGGGCTTTAGTGCACGATCAGACGCTCTGTCCTGAAGCAGGCGTCCCCATCTGTCCGGAGAAATATCTTCAAAGACTCCCCAAAGTTCAGAACTATGATAGACCCGTCCAAAACCCAACTCCAGAGCAGGGTCAAGAGCGTAGGCTTCGGAAGAACGAAGCCAGTCTTCTGTATAGCTAAACTGATAATGTTCTTTCCCTCTGTCTGAGAAAACAGATAAAATACCTACGGGGTGTGTTTCCTGCTCAGAGAGGGAGACATGGAATTTTTTCATGAGCGCCCTCTTTTAGACAGTTTTTGCTCCAGCAAATCAAGCCCTAAGCTATCATGACGGCGGTCAAGAACATCTTCCAGGGCCTCCAGTTTTCCCAGAACATAAAAAGCCATAGCATAACTACCCATACTAACAGCAGGACTTCCAGCCTCCAGTTTTGCAAGGGTCATCCGTGTGATGCCAAGCCTCTCTGCCATATTTTGCATGGTGAGTCTTCTGCGTCTTCGTGCAGCTTTTATGTCATGACCTATTTTTTTCAACGCGCGTTCTACACGAAAAGATTTCATTTTCACCCTTTATCCACATTAAAATAATCAAAAAGGTTATTTTTGTATACTGTAAATTACAAAAATAAACACATCAACCTAAAAAACATATAGACTTTTGTTCTGTTTTGATATTAAATCATCTTAAAATTTGGTGGAAATGTAATGCCTGACTCTTACACCCTTTGCGCCCCTGAGGTTTCTCCTCAAACTATAGCTGAGATTGTTCGTGTAGAGTCTGGCGGCAATCCTCTGGCTATCAACATTAATGGTTTAGAAGAGGGTCCACAGTCAGCAGCTAAAAGTCAAAAAGAAGCAACAGGTATAGCCAGGAAGTATATTCAATCCGGGTATTCTGTTGACATGGGCCTGATGCAAATTAACAGCACAAACCTAGGCAAACTTGGCATAGATCTGACAAATCTGGACGTTCTTTTTACGCCCTGTGCAAACGTCAAAGCGGGCGGTCTTCTTTTAGAGAAGTTTTATCAACGGGCGGTCCAAAAATTTGGGCATGGTCAAACGGCCCTCAGAGCCACTCTTTCCTCTTATAATACTGGAAATTTTTCTTCTGGTTTGAAGAATGGTTATGTTGCCAAAATTTACGGCCGTACCCCCCAAACCTCTCTTGAGACAGCTTTGAAGTCTTCTACAGAAATCAACTGGCGGCCCCCTGAAGGGTATTATCACTTTGAAAATAAAGGAGAGCACATCATGACATCCGACAAAAAAGAAGAAGCCTTAGTTAAGCAGGACGTAAGAAAAGAAGCCCTTCCCCCCATAGAAGGTATTCCTACACGGGAAGAACTTGCAAACATAGATATGCTTGAGAGAAAACTCCGTCTCTTAGATACTGTTCCAGGCCTTAGTGTGCAGATGGATCCTGATGAAGCAGAAGCCCTTGGTGCTTTTGAAGAAACGGCGATGAGTGAAGAAGATGCAATAGAGGCCAGTACAGACCCTATCATTGCAGAATGAATTAAACACCATATGGAAATTCAAATTTCTGGGGCCACTATGCTGCTAAAGAAAAAAGGATCAGGGCCATGACTAAAAATCAACCATATCACGAAACAGTTGCCAAAAAGGTCATTCAGGCACTTAAGGACGGCACAGCTCCATGGATTAAACCATGGGATCCTGCACATTCCCCTCTCTCCCCTGTCAATGCCCTTACAAACCAACCCGCTAAATATAAGGAGACAATATGTCTGAATCATGTAATGGTGATAAATGGGAAATTTACAAAGATAATGCTCAAGAATGACGTTGGCGACGTACTTCACCCAATGGAAGAATTGTAGGTTCCTCAAGTGAAGGCTACAGAAATAAACAGGATTGTCCTGGAAATGCTCGTAGGCATGGCATGGATTGCAACCCTGGCTAAAATAGTGGTTTTGTTTTTCCTATGCTCTCAGAAATGACAACAACCTATTTTAAGTATATCCACCAATGGTCGTGACCGTCCTGGTTAGCGTCTTCTCTGACGCGGTCTTTTTAACACAGAGTTTTCTGCTTCATCGACAAGAAAAAGCCTGGGATTGAGACGCTTAACCTGTTGCACAGCACGAAGATCTATTCTCGTGACATACCCCAGACCGTCTGTAACAGCCCAGCCTGTAAAATTCTGCACGCCGTTTTCTGTTGTAAATATCAGGGTTAACTGCCCTTCAGCCTCCCCTTTAGGATCACGCAGCGTAATAAAGAGAGACTCACCACGTTTTTTAAGGTCTAAAACTTCAGCTTTATGCTCAAGGTCAATCTTTTGACCTAAAAAAATACTGAGAGGGGTGGAGCTGAGCGGGATGCGATCACTGGTTTCGAGGTCTTTGTCAATTTTGGCAACCGTGACACCATCAGAGACAATCAAAAAGGGGGCAGGGGCCGCATAGTCAAAACGTACCTTACCCGGGCGTTGCAAAAAAATACGCCCGTCCACCACAGAGCCATCAGGCCCTGTTTGTACAAAATCGGCTTGAACAGTTTTAAGCCTGTTTAAAATCTCAGACGCCTGACGCAGGGCTTCAGATCTGTTGGGAACATCTTCTAAAATTTTAGGCGTATCCTGCTGCACCTGATCAGTCAAAGGGGGGGGAGGCAGTGTTTTTTCTGTTGAGATTTGTATGTTTTGCAGGGATAAAGTTGTTATCACAGCTAAAATAAGAGGGACGGACATACCTCTTTTCCTTCTGTTGTAGGATTTTTTGGAAATATTTCCTTATTCATTCCTTTATGGGTGTTTTAAAAAACCTATTCCGGATTTCTCAAACTTTAAAGGGTACACGTTGTTTTCACGATACGTGTTCCTATGCCCACATATCATATGTCCATCAGATGAACGAAATGAAGGCACACAAAACTATGACACAATCAACACAGGATTTTGAAAAGAAATACTATAGCGCTGTGTTGTTACAGAATGTCGGTCTTGGAAGGTCTTAGGAAGGCGGTGAATCAGTTTTATCATCCGCTTTTTGAGCTGTTTGACGTTGTGCATAAACATGATCAACCAAACCAAAATCCCGGGCTTCTTTGGCATCCATGAAAAAATCACGATCAAGGGTATGTTCAATGCGCTCATAGTCCTGACCTGTATGTTTAACATAAATCTCATTAAGGCGCTTTTTCGTTTTGATAATGTCTTCTGCATGGCGCTCAATATCAGAAGCCTGACCACGGAAACCGCCAGAAGGCTGGTGGACCATAATGCGCGCATTGGGGAGCGCTACGCGCATGCCCTGATGCCCTGAGGCAAGGAGCAAAGACCCCATAGAGGCAGCCTGGCCAATGCAGACTGTCGAGACAGGGGATTTAATATATTGCATGGTGTCGTAAATAGCCAGGCCAGAGGTCACAATACCTCCCGGAGAATTGATATACATGGCAATTTCTTTTTTAGGGTCTTCGGATTCAAGAAAAAGAAGCTGTGCTGTCACCAGACTGGACAGATTATCTTCTATAGGGCCTGTGACAAAAATAATCCGTTCTTTGAGAAGACGTGAGAAAATATCATAGGCACGTTCCCCGCGGCTGGTTTGCTCCACCACCATGGGGATCAGATTCATGAGCGTTTCATCAGGGTTTTTCATAGGCTTGACCTTGTTTCATGAATAAAGAAAGAGAAGAATATAACAGTCTTGTTTTAAGACATACCTTAAAAAGACAGAACATACACACACGCTTAAGAGGTTTTTTTAGGGGCGGCTTTCTTACGTGCCGGTGCTTTCTTCTTTGAAGCAGATGCTTTTGTTTTGGCCGCGGATGTTTTGGAGGTTGCTTTTGGGGCAGACGTCTTCTTAGCAGAAGATTTTGAAGCCGTGCGCTTTTTCCCCTTGCTTTGGGGCACCTCTTCATCATCAGCGAATAAAGTTTCTTTATCAGTTTTTTTATCCTCAACCTGTGCACGTTCCAAAATATAATCCACCACTTTTTCTTCATATAAGGGGGCACGCATGCGGGCAACAGCTTCTGGGTTTTCACGATAGAAAGCCATAACTTCCTGCTCACGGCCAGGATAGCGACGTGCCTCTTCCTGGAGTGCCTGTGTGAGCTCCTGATCACTTATGGTGACCGTATTCAGCCGGCCTATCTCTGCAAGGACAAGGCCTAAACGGACCCGCCTTTCCGCAATAGAACGATATTCTGCCTTAAGCTCTTCTGTCGTCTTTTTGGCATCTTCTTCCTCAAGTTCGCCTGATTTTTTTGTGGCTTCAACCTGCTCCCAAATCTGGCTGAATTCCTGCTCTACGAGGCGGGAAGGCAAGTCAAATGCATATTCGCTATCCAAAACATCTAAGAGCTGGCGTTTTAATTTCATGCGTGATTGTGTGGCATAGTCTTTGTCCAGCTGTGTTCGTACCGCTTTGGTCAGGTCTTCTAAATCTTTTAAGCCCAGCCCCTGAGCTAACGCATCATCAGGTTGTGTTTTTTGAGGAGCTTCAATGCCTTTGACCTGAACAGAGAAACTGGCTGTTTTCCCCGCCAGATTCTCTGCCGGGTAATCTTTGGGGAAATCAAGCGTAACAGTGACATCATCCCCTTTTTTATGCCCTTCAATCTGTGTTTCAAAACCAGGGAGAAAATGACCCTCCCCAAGAATAAGACGGGTGTTGTCAGCCTGCCCCCCTTCAAAGGGTTTTCCGTCAATCTTTCCTTCAAAGTCAATGACAACAGCATCCCCTTTAAGAGCTTTAGCCGTTTTAGCCTTCGGTTTATAGGTTTTGTTGTTCTCAGCAAGACGGTTGAGAGCCGATGCCACCTCCTCCTCATCAGGGTCCGCTTTAAGACGTGTCAGTTTTATTGAGGTCACATCCTTTGGTGTGAAGTCCGGCATAAGATCAAAGGACATTTCATAGACAAGATCTGCCTGGCCTTTAAGGATTTCTCTGGCCTCTGTGGTCAGTTTCATATCAGGTTGTCCTGCGGGACGCCACTGGCGATCACTGAGGGCTTTCTGACTTGTCTCTTTAAGAACATCACTGACCAAATCCCCCATGATCGATTCCCCATAGAGTTTGCGGATATGGCTGGCTGGCACTTTGCCGGGGCGAAAGCCTTTCAGGCGAACATTAGGTTGTATTTCCTGTATTTTTTGTGTGAGGCGTTCCCCCATAACAGAAGCAGGAACCAGAATTTCCAGGGTTCGTGTGAGACCTTGTGCAGATTTTTCCGTAACATTCATTGATTTTTTCCCGGGACTTATTCAAAGAGGAAGGTAGTAAAAAAACTCTTTATTATGATTATAAGCTGATTTTTCTGTGAAGGCGCCATCATGGCTGAACACACAGCCAGCGTCAATATGAAGACAGCACGATCATGCCTCATAACCCCGACAGGCAAACCTTACAAGAGTTTTTCCGAAAAGCTCCGGCTTTTGTTGTTCCTTCCTTTATTTTTAAAGCATGATCTTCTTATTCATTTTCAGATTTCATGTGAGATAAGTCTTATGGCATGGGAAACCTCTCGTCAGTCGCCAGATTTTTTGTTAACATGATGTTATGTCTGTTTATGTGACCATAAAAACTTTTTCTTCTTTTGATGAGGCACGTATCGCCTGCTCCGCGCTTAAAGCTGGTGGGTTTGAGGCGAGTTTGTGTGATAGCCATGTCTCCTCTGCCTACGGCCACGCTCTTGACGGGGCTTTGGGGGGAATTCGTCTTCAAACACGGAAAGATCAGGCCGATGAGGCACAGCTCTATCTTTACGCTCTCCTGTCTCAGGAAGAGATTACAGTGTCTCCAAAAAGGAAGGGAGAAAATATATGTCCCCGGTGTGGTCATGAGAGACAACGCCATGCTTCAGGCTTTATCATCACCTTTTTAAGCCTTTTAGGGCTTGGGCAGTTTGTTCCCGTTTCCAGAAAGTCACATTATTCTTCATGCAGGGTTTGTGGCGCAGACGGGTCTGTGTCTGAAGAAGAATGATGACAACCCTGTTATGGACGTTATATATACATTATGCTATGTCCCCTTTCTTTTCTATCACACAGGGCCCTCAAATTTTAGAAGGTCCTGAACTTTCAGACTGTGATAGGATGGGGAGAGACAAACTTCCCTTTTGACTTTTTTAATATTTTTTGGAGCTTATGTCTTATGAATGTCAAATCTGCTCTTTCCTTAACACTTTTTCCTGTCCTGTTAGGGGTGGGGACACTATCGCCTGCTTTTGCACTTGAGGCCGGATGTCCCTCTCCCCAACATACGCAAAACCTTTTGGAGACAAAGAAAAAAATGATGACAACAAACCCTAAAGAGGCCGCTTTAGAGGCCAGCAAAACCTGGCTTGAGGCCCATAAAAAATGTGAAGGCGTCAAACTGACCTCCTCTGGCCTGCAATACAGCGTTCAAAAAGAAGGGGACAAAAAAGCTGCAAGCCCCAAACCAACAGATAAAGTGCGTGTGCATTATGAAGGACGTCTTCTCGATGGTACGGTTTTCGATTCTTCCTATAAACGTGGTGAGCCGGCCGTCTTTCCTGTCGGTGCTCTGATCCCCGGATGGGTGGAGGCTTTACAGCTGATGAAGCCCGGTGATGTCTGGGAAATTGCTTTACCGCCTGATCTTGCCTATGGAGACATGGGTGCAGGGTCTCTTATTGGCCCGAATGAAGCTCTGATTTTTAAAATGGAACTTCTTGATATTGTCCCAAACCAGGCAGGATAAGCTTTTCGGGGGATATGGTCCTGTTACTGTTGTTGTTATGACATGATCCTGGCCATTCCCCTCTCCCCCTGTTTCTGGTATTATTAATATAAAATATACATTCAGTTTTTTATTTTCCTCCCTTAGTTAAGATCTTTAAAGCATCTCCCCTGAAGTTTATCGCATGGTTGTCTGACTTTAATATCTTGTAAAATATAGAAAACCATAAGAGAGTATTGGAATGAAATTTCTGAAGTTTTTTTATCCGGCAAAAATAGAAATGATCCTCTGCCTGAAAGGGAATGTGAGGTGTTTGTTGAGAGAGGGAGAGGTTTAATTTGTCCAGTCGTGAGGCAGACAGTCTTGTAGAGAGTATGGTACCTGCAACGGATTCCTTATTAGCAAGGCCTTTTGTAAAATGGGTAGGGGGCAAACGCTCCATTCTCAATGAACTGACTAAGCGTCTCCCCTCTGCTGCAGATTTTTATTACGAACCTTTTGTTGGGGGGGGTGCACTGTTTTTTGCACTCCAGCCTGAAAGAGCCAGCCTGTCAGATATAAATTTTCATTTAATGTGTACATATCAGGCTATCAAAGAAAATGTTGAGGCTGTCATAGAGGAAGTCACACGTCACGCCAGATGCCATAATAAAAAATATTATGCATCAGCACGAAAACACCTGTCAATTCAGGAAGACAGGATAAGGATTGCAGGTCTTTTCATCTATCTTAATAAAACCTGCTATAATGGGATGTACAGGGTTAACAAGGCCGGAGAATTTAATGTTCCCCTGGGTAGTCCTAAAAATGAGACCTCCATACTTGATGCTGACAATCTTCGTCATGTCTCACATGCTCTGCAGTCTGTTGAAATACAACACAGATATTTTGAGCACACGCCTCTGAGACGGAATGCTTTTTACTATCTCGATCCTCCTTATCATAAAACATATGACAGCTATCATGACTCCGGTTTTGGTGATGCCAAACACCGTGCGCTGGCTGATTTATGCTGCTCAATAGACAGAGCAGGGGGGGGGTTCATGCTTTCTAATTCTGATACACCTTTTATTAGGGGTTTATACGGTAAATTCAAGATTGAAGAGGTTTTAGCTAAGCGTTCTGTTTCGTGTAAGGCCGTAAGCCGTGGAAAAGAAAGCGAACTCATTATCAGAAACTATTCATAAACATGAAGCAAGTTACAAAGGTAACTGGCTCCAGGAGCTTGTTGAACATACCTTAAAGACATTTGGCTATATTGAGTTTTCCCGTTATAAAAAACAGATTTTGCCCAATTATGAACTTCTCGGCGGAAGACAGTATGTCAAGCAAATCTTTGTTGGAAAAACTATCTATGGTAACAGGCGCAAAGTGGATTTTTTTCTTATCAATAAAAGAAAGTTTTCTCATGGCCTCATTATAGAATGCAAATGGCAGAAAAGCCCCGGTTCTGTTGATGAAAAATACCCCTTTGTATTGCACAATATTTTAGAGGCTGGGATACCTACCCTGGTTTTGCTTGATGGGGGGGGGTATAAGGCAACTGCTCAGGCATGGTTCAAAAAACAGGTAGGATGTGAAGGAAAAGAGGCTTTGACAGGTGTGTGGAGTGCAGATGAATTTCAGCAGGAAGTCCATGATGGATTTTTGGAAGAGGTTGGCTTTTCCTCTTAATCTCTTTAGACTATGTTTTCGCCGTGTTTAGAATAATCTCTGAGGTATCAGAACACAGATTATGAGGATAGTCATGCGCCGGGCTTCTGTTTTTCTTCTTGCTGCTTTGTTTTTACTGTTAGGTGGTTTTACATTTCTGTCATTCACGACACTTCAGCCAGAGCGTCAGGAAGTGCGTATTATTCTGCCTGATTCTTCCTTTCCACGTTAAGGTATATAGTGTTGACCATGCATGTACGCACCGGACAGGTTCTGGCTTTAGTTTTTTTGTTTTTCTCTCTTTCAGGGGCTATTCCCGCATGGGGGCAGGAGAGTATTGAGGTTCGGCAGTTACGTCCCCTGAGCCCTTTTGATACAGGTCTGCTTGGACCCGGGCAGGGGGGACTTCCCAACAATCTTTGGCAAAATTCGAATACAGCCTCTTTTATGGCCTCTCTGGAGGCTCTTCCTCCTCTCACACGGGTCTCCGTACAGGAGGCATGGATAGCCCGTGCTCTGCTTTCTGCTGGCCTTCCCCCAAAGGGTGCGGAGGGTGACGGGGACATAGCTGCTGCACGTTTGCGTGCTTTGCTGGAGAGGGGGCGTGTACGTGATGTTGTCAGAATGGCAGAAAAGACCGCGGGGGCACGCTCACAGGAACCTTTGGCAAGAGTGTGGAGTGAGGCGTCTCTGGCTTTGGGCGATTATGACCAGGCCTGTTCCCTGGCACGTCATTTAAAAGAAGGACGCACGCAGGCTTTCTGGATGCGTCTTCGGGCGCTCTGCCATGTATTTGCAGGTGAAGTTTCCGCAGCAGAAGTGACCGCAGAGCTTGCACACTCCCAGGGGGAGCAGAAAAAAGACACTGTTTTTGAGAAATATTTTTCAGCACTTGTCCAAAAAGAGGGTGGAGGAGATATTAGAACGAAAAAGTCTGGACTTCCTGCTCCACAGAGTATTTTACACTGGGCTATGGCTTACAGATTTGCAGGGCCCCCTACTGTAAAAGCCGTCAAACGGGCGCCTCCTGCCGTGGTTTCCGGTTTTCTTCCGGACACGAAGATTCCCGATTCTGTGCGCGCCGCTGCTCTGGAGCGTATGGTGGCTATTCTCACACCAGAGGTTTTTTCCAAAACGCTTGAATCGTTTACACTTCCCAAACCTGTTCAGGCTTATTTTGAGGCCGGAAATCATCAACAGGATCACCCCAAACCTGTCTCTCCGGTTGAGAGATCAGAGACTTCTTTAGCCGATTCTCCCTCAAAGGCCCTGTTTGAAGGGGCTTTGAAGGCTGCCATGGATCAGAAAGGGCTTTTGGCTGTTGCCTCACTTATCTCTTTGGCCCGTGTAGAAAAAGATCCTGCACATAAGCGAGAAATTCTTGAAACTCTGTTGAACAGGATACGCAAAGACAGGGCCATATTTGAGGCTGTGTCGTTTCTTGCCCGTGATTTTCTTGAAGGTATAGCTTTATCTGAAGAGATGACATCAAAGACGGCCAGTCTGTTCGCCCTTGCGGCTGTTTATGCCGGGAACATACCACTTGCCCGTCAGGCAACCGGCCTTTTAGGAGAAAAACAGGATGTACTTTTGGACGCTGTTGTGCAAATTATGGCACCTCAGGATCCGGAACAGACGGTCATTTTTTGGGAAAAAGTAACAGAAGAAGCCAAAACAATGAACAAAACCCAACAGGAAGCTCTGTTTGATATCTTCTCTGTCTTCTCTGCTTTAGGGAAGAGTTTGGGACCTGAAGCACGTGCCTTTATCCTGCAAGCTCCTTCTCCAAAGCAGCAGTCTCTGACATCTTCCACAGCAAAACTGGCCCTGGATATGGCTGTTTCAGGGGATGCCCAGGGGGAAATTTTTCTTCTTGCGGCTGCTGTTTCAGGCTCTCAGACTTTAGACAAGACTTCTGTAGAAACACTGGCTCAGCTGGTCTCTGCTTTTAAGGCAAAAGGGTTTGAGGAAGAGGCACGCAGGCTTGCCATAGCAGGTTTATGTGCACGTCACCCTTTATAGGGCCCTGTGTCATGAACCGGAAGCTTATCAGGACCACCCTTTGGAAAGTTGAAGGGAGTATATCCTCCGTTCCTGCCTTGTTTTTTTGTGTATAAATGGCTAGATCATATGGTTATGATAAAGCCTTTTACCTCCAAAAAAGCTGAAGCTTTTTATGCCCTTTTGAAAGCTCTGAATGCTGAGCCCAAAACCGAATTGTCTTACACAAATACCTATACACTTTTGGTAGCTGTTGTTTTGTCGGCGCAGGCTACAGATAAAGGTGTTAATAAGGCAACACCGGCTTTGTTTGCTGTGGCGGACACACCAGAGAAAATGGTCTCTCTTGGTGAAGAGAGGGTACGGGACTTTGTGAAGACGATTGGTCTTTACCGCACGAAAGCCAAAAATATTATTGCTTTGTCTGAACAACTTCTCAAAGATCATAAAGGTCAGGTGCCTGGCACCCGTGAAGCGCTTGAGGCTTTGCCAGGTGTCGGGCGTAAAACAGCGAATGTGGTTCTTGGTGAGGCCTTTGGGGTTCCAACGCTTGCTGTCGATACCCATGTTTTTCGTGTGGCCAATCGTACGGGGCTTGGCCCCGGGAAAACCCCTCTTGAAGTTGAGAAAAAGCTTTTAGCTGTGACCCCTCAATCTTACAGATATGCGGCACATCACTGGCTGATCTTGCATGGGCGTTATGTCTGCAAGGCACGAAAACCTGATTGCCCGGCCTGTGTTGTGCGCTCTCTTTGCCTTTATGAACACAAAACACCCGGTTAAGGGAAAAGATGAGGGGGCAGGTTTTCCTGTCTCTAAAGTGCCCTTCCCTTAACATGTTTTTCTAAAAGCTGAAGGCGCTTTTTTGCCTGTTCATTTTGGGGGTAAAGGCGCAAAACCTCCTGATAGGCCTGATAAGCCCCTGTTTTCTCATCCAGACTTTCAAGAATAAGGCCCAAAAGAAAATAAGCCCGAAAATGGCGTGGTTCTAAAACAAGTGCTTTATTAATATGCTCAAGGGCTTGTCTGAAGTTTTTTTCTTCATAATAAAGATGTGCAGATTCCACCCAGGCCCTGGCATGATCGGGGAACAGGCGCAGGCTGTGGTTAAACAGGCGTCGTGCGAGGGGGAGTTCATCTTTTTCTAAAGCTTTCAGGGCACGTGCCAGGAGAAGGTCTTGTGTTGCACTTCCTGACTGGTTCCAGAGGGCTTTAATTTCCTCAGCCACAGCTTTTGCGTTTTTGATGTTTTTGGCTTCTTTCAGTTCTGTAAAAAGGTGTGTGAGATGCTCTTCTGAGGTTTGAGTTTTTTCTTCCTGAGAAAGGGGTGACAGAACAACAGGGTCAGCCCCTTTTGCCTGGAGGGGGGAGAGCAAAAAAAGACTCAACAAACACCCTGTCAGATACACAGGCCTGTGCCACCTTCCCCGGTCAGTATAAAGAGAGAAAAGGGTAAGTTCAGACATTTTTCTGACGTGATGATGCCAGAGACGGATAAAAATAGCGGGCATGACAGAAACATCTCCTTATCCCCCTTTTAAAGTCTGCTGACCTCAAAACCAAGCTTAAAAAATCCTCAGAAAAGCTTTATTGTGATCTGTCTTCATGAAAGGAGTTTCTTTTTTGAGCTTCAGATCAGGCACAGATCCATTTTTAAGAGGGGAGGAGTTGTTGTCTGCTCTGTTTTTGTGCCAGTATGGGCAGAGCGTGATAAGGGCGTGATGTCCCTTTTCCGGAAGAGGACAGAATGACAGACAAAAATGATGAGCGCCGGCGCTGGAACAAAAAAACAGCCCCGCAGCGCCTGAACCCCCGGGGGGGTCTTACACAAAAAGTCAAAAGTGCACGCGGGCGAAAACTGTCGTCCACGCTTTGGATTCAGCGCCATGTTAATGATGTCTATGTGCGTGAGGCCAAACGTTTAGGTCTGCGATCCCGCGCGGCCTTTAAATTTATAGAATTGCATGAGCGTTTTTCTCTTTTCCCCAAAGGAGGGCTGGTCGTTGATTTAGGGGCAGCCCCCGGGGGGTGGTCAGAAGCAGCGCTTGTGGGGGGCGCGCGTCGTGTGGTGGGTCTTGATCTCCTTCCCATAGAACCTCTGGCCGGTGCTGAGTTTTTAGAGCTTGATTTTATGAGTGAACAGGCACCCCGTCTTTTAGGTGAGGTTTTGGGGGGGGATGCTGATGCTGTTGTTTCCGATATGGCCGCGGCTGTTATCGGACACAGAAAAACAGATCAGGCCCGTACTGCCCACCTCGCAGAGGCGGCAGCTCTTTTTGCTCTTGACGTTTTAAAGCCCGGGGGCTCTTTTGTCACCAAGGTGTTTCAGGGGGGGGCAGAAGCTCCTCTTTTAAAGCTCCTCAAGCAGAATTTCACAAAAACTTCTCATGTCAAACCCAAAGCCTCACGCGCGGAAAGTTCAGAGCTTTATCTCCTTGCCCGTGGTTATGGAAAAAAATAAAAGGCTTAAAGAAAGATAAAAACAGGTTCGGGGAAAAGGCTGGCTTTGTTTTAAAAAGCTTGCTAGAAGAGCGTGGCAAGAGGAAAAGGGAGAAAGCGATGACGATTCATGAGGCCTTAACATTTGATGATGTTCTCTTGCAGCCCGGGGCGTCTGAGGTTATGCCCTCAGAGGTTGACCCTGCGACATATCTCACGCGTGATATTCAGCTGAAATCCCCTCTTTTGTCCGCAGCGATGGACACAGTGACAGAAGCCCCTATGGCCATTGCTATGGCGCAGGCCGGAGGGCTTGGGGTCCTCCACCGTAATATGGATATTGAAGCACAGGCTGAGGATGTACGCCGCGTTAAGCGTTTTATTGCCGGTATGGTTGTGGATCCTATCACAATTGGGCCTGAGGCACGTCTTGCAGAACTTAAAGCCCTTGCTGAACACCATGCCATTTCTGGTATTCCTGTTGTGGAGCCCGGATCCGGAGGTAAGCCCCAAAAACTTGTGGGCATTATCACGCATCGCGATGTTCGTTTTGCTGATGATCCTGATCAGAAGATTGCTGATCTAATGACACGCAAGGTGATCACGGTGCGTGAAGGGACAAGCCGGGAAGAGGCCCGTGCCCTTCTTCATCAGCACAGGGTTGAGCGTCTTGTCGTGGTCAATGATGATTTTGCATGTGTGGGACTTATTACCGTCAAGGATATGGAAAAGGCCCGGCGTTATCCAAGGGCCTGTCTTGATGGACAGGGACGTTTGCGTGTGGGTGCCGCGACAGGGACAGGGGAGACAGGCTATACACGTGCTCTCGCCCTTATTGAGGCTGGGCTTGACATTCTTGTCGTGGACACAGCCCATGGTCATGCACGCTCTGTTCTGGAGCAGGTCAGGCGGTTAAAAAAAGACTTTCCGGAGACACAAATAGCCGCAGGTAATATTGCAACCTTTGAGGGAGCGAAGGCCCTTATTGAAGCAGGGGCGGATGCCGTGAAAGTGGGGGTTGGTCCCGGATCTATCTGTACCACCCGTATTGTTGCAGGGGTCGGGGTTCCACAATTAACGGCGGTGATGGAGGCCAAAAGGGCCGCCAAACCCCATCATATCCCTGTGATTGCTGATGGTGGTCTGAAATATTCGGGGGATATTGCCAAGGCCCTTGCTGCGGGGGCGGATGTGGTGATGATGGGCTCACTTTTAGCAGGAACAGAGGAAGCCCCCGGTGAGGTCTTTCTCTATCAGGGACGATCCTATAAATCCTATCGGGGGATGGGATCGGTCGGCGCTATGGCGAGAGGATCGGCGGATCGCTATTTCCAGAAAAATCTTGGAGACTCCTCACAATATGTCCCGGAAGGGATTGAGGGACGTGTGCCGTATAAAGGCTCAGTTGAATCAGTGCTCCATCAGATGATGGGGGGAATTCGTGCTGCTATGGGATATGTGGGCGCCAGCAGGATTGATGAGATGCAGGATAAAGCGCGTTTTGTACGCATCACCAGTGCGGGCCTTCGTGAGTCACATGTTCATGATGTCTCTATAGCCCGCGAAGCCCCAAATTATTCAAGGTCTTAAGACATATATTGTGGCGTATTTTACCTGAACATGAGCGGGTGTACAGGATGAACAGAGCGCCCGGTATTTCAGGAGGGAGTGTTTTCCTCTTCTTTGCGTGGTGGTGACAGGCGTGCCAGTGTTATACCAACAGCAACAAGAATAAACCCTATAAGCCCAAGAGGCCCCAGAACTTCATCGAAGAAAATCCAGCCTAAAACAGCTGCTGTTGCTGGCTGGATAAGGATGATGACAGAGGCCAGAGCTGCAGGTAAACGTCCCAGAGCGTAAGCAAGCCCCCCCTGACCCCCAATATGCACCAGAAGGGCCAGACCTAAAAGAGGAAGCCAGGCCTGCAGATCAGGGGGCCTGATTGTATCCTGAAAAAGAAGGGAAAGCAGGAAAAGAGCAGGAATTGAAAATAAGCCAGACACAAACATAGTCATGCCTGTGGATAAAGTCTGTCGTGCCGCTTTGATGGTTAAGATATAGGCTCCATACCAAAAAGCTGTCAGGATAGAGAGAATGTCGCCCCATATTCTCTCAGGGGCCAGGCTGAGATTCGCCCCACTCAGGCAAAGAGCCCCCAAAAGTGCAAGACCAAGAGCAAGGAAAAAAACGGGGCCAAAACGCTCTTTAAAAAAGAACCAGCCTGCTGCAGCTACAACCAAAGGTGTCATATTCCCTAAAAGGGTTGCATTGGCTGCTGTGGTACGCACAATCCCCTGATGCCAGGTCGCAAGATCGGCGGCAAAAACAAGACCTGACAGTGCCGCCCAGGCAAAACCTTTCCAGGGTGGGACTTTTTTTAAATCTGCATTGTGTTGCTTTTTAGACCTGGAAGGAAAAAAAACCCAGACAGTCAAAAGAGGCATGGCCAGAAGGACACGCCACAAGGCTGTGGCAACAGGCCCTGTTTCCGAAAGACGCACAAAAATAGCAGCAAAGCCCAGCATCATAGCAGCAAGTACGACAATGCTGATGTCCAGGAAACTGAAAGATGATTCGTGCACAGAAGGCGGGGAAGAGTCAGTCTTATGTGTCATCAAAACACCTCAATAAACTATTGCCATGAAAAAAGGTGATGCTATTAAGCCTTTGACGTCAAAATGATACCGCGTCAAGTTTTTTATAGGATGCATTTTAGGCTTTTTTTATGTTTGGGCGGATGGGGCGGGTGAGATTAGGAAGAGCCACACTATATCTGTCACAGGTTTTTCGTGCCTCTTACAAGAACCTGGTGTGAACCTGTGATGGGCTGGCTTCAACTTTGCCCTCAAACCCTGTACAAGATAATCATTTCTGAAATATTTCAGTCCTGAAACCTTAAATTTGGTATGTGCTGTGCAACTTCTTTTTGATAGCAGACTGGTCCGCCACAGGCGTCAGCGTATGGCAAAGCGACCTGATGTTCCGGATACTCTGACGCGACATGTCACAGATGATATTTTTGAACGCCTTGAAAGTATTAAAAACAAAATTTTTCATCATGCTCTTATCATGGGTGGCCCCCCATCTTTTTTGACAAAGCTGGATTGTCACCCCGGGATAAGGGACAAAATCCCCTGGATCACCGTGTGTGATTTAGGCTTTGGGGGGGAAGGACCAAAGTCTTTTCATATGTTTTGTGGTGATGAGGAGCGCTTACCCCTTCAGAGGGAGAGTTTTGACCTGATTATCAGCTTTTTACATTTACACTGGGCTAATGATGTTCCGGGTGTGCTTGCTCAAATCCGTCATGCCCTGAAACCGGATGGTCTTTTTCTGGGAGCTCTTTATGGGGGGGAGACACTTCATGAGTTAAGACATGCCTGGCTTGAAGCGGAGCTTTCCCATATGGGGGCTGCTGCCCCACGTGTCTCACCCTTTATGACGATACAACAGGGTGCAGACCTCCTTCAAAGGGCCAGATTTTCCAGACCTGTTGCAGATATTGACCGCTGGCGTCTTGCATATTCAACACCTTTAGAGCTCTTTAAACACCTGCACCTTATGGGGGAGAGCAATGCGCTTTATCAACGTACACACAAACCTGTAACACGTGGCCTGCTCAAAAAAGCGGCAGACATTTATGGAGAAAAATTTTCTGATGATGATAAGCGTGTTAAAGCCAGTTTTGATCTTCTTTATC